>CAWFCA010000001.1:0-731864 GCA_963814235.1 Bryobacterales bacterium
AGGTTGGGTCATCGGTCCCCGCCCGCTCATTGCCGCCATGCGGCAGGCGAAGCAGCTCACCGACCTCCATTCCGACCAGTTCTCCCAGGCCGTTATGCTCCGCTTCGCCGAATCCGGGCGCCTCGCCGCGCATGTTGCGCGAATGATTGAGGCGGGCCGCGACCGTTTGACGGCAACCCTTCAGAGTTTGGAGTTCCATCTTCCGCCCGGCTCGCGATGGACGCGTCCGCAAGGCGGCTTCAATCTCTGGCTTACCTTGCCACCGGATCTCTACGCCGACACCCTGCTCGATCGCGCCGAGCGCGAAGGCGTCGCGTACCTGCCCGGAAGCGTCTTCGCGGTGAATCGCCCCGCCTTACACGCGCTTCGCTTGAGTTTCGGTGGATGTACGCCCGCCCAGATCCGCACCGGTATCGGCATTCTGGGCTCGCTTTTCCGCAGTGAACGGGAGGCGCGGCGCTCCGCCGAGCAGGAACCCGCGCCCGCCATGGTTTAGAAGTCCGAATCAGGAAAAAGGAGTCAAGTATGTTCCTCGACGAGCAGTTTCGATTAAAGTCTGGCCTGGCCGAAATGCTAAAAGGCGGCGTGATTATGGATGTCGTTAATGCCGACCAGGCCCGCATCGCCGAAAATTCCGGGGCCGTGGCTGTCATGGCCCTCGAACGCGTGCCCTCCGACATTCGCAAAGAGGGCGGCGTCGCCCGTATGTCTCCCGTGCGGATTATCCGCGAGATCATGGAGACGGTCAGCATCCCCGTCATGGCCAAGGTCCGCATCGGCCACTTTACCGAGGCCCGCATCCTCGAGGTCCTCGGCGTCGACTATATCGATGAAAGTGAAGTCCTGACCCCCGCCGACGAAGAGCACCACGTCGATAAACGCGACTTCAAAGTTCCCTTCGTCTGCGGCGCCCGCAACTTGGGCGAAGCTCTCCGGCGCATCGCCGAAGGCGCCGCCATGATCCGCACCAAAGGCGAAGCGGGTTCCGGCAATATCGTCGAAGCCGTCCGTCACATCCGCACCATCGTCAAAGAAATGAAACAGCTGACGGTACTCGGCCCCGAGGAACTCTTCGCTGAAGCCAAACGCCACCAGGCACCTCTCGAGCTGATCCAATACGTCGCCCAACACGGCAAACTGCCCGTTCCGAACTTCTCCGCCGGCGGCATCGCCACTCCCGCCGACGCCGCGCTGGTGATGCAGCTCGGCGCCGAAGCCGTCTTCGTCGGGTCCGGAATCTTCAAATCCTCCGATCCGGAAGCCCGCGCCCGCGCCATCGTGGCCGCCGCGACGTATTATCAGGACCCCGAAAAGCTCCTCCAGGCCAGCGAGGAACTTGGAATCGGTATGGCCGGCCTCGAAATCTCCAAAATCGGCGAGCAGGAGCTGATGCAAACCCGCGGCTGGTAAGCCTATGAAAACGGTGGGAATCCTGGCCATCCAGGGCGATTTCGACGCACACCGGCAAGCCCTGACCGGCGCCGGTGCGCGCCCGGTCCTCGTACGCTCCGCCCAACAGCTCTCCCAAATCGACGGGCTCGTGCTCCCCGGCGGCGAAAGCAGCACGATGCTCAAGCTTCTGAAATCGCAGGAGCTATACGAACCCCTCCGGGAATTCGGGCGCTCCCATCCCATCTTCGGCACGTGTGCCGGGGTCATCCTCTTATCCACGAACGTTCATAATCCTGCACAGGACAGCCTCGGCCTGATGGACCTGACCGTCCAACGCAACGGCTACGGGCGCCAGATTGATAGCTCCGTCGCCCGCATCCATCCCGCGCCCGCTTTCGAGGAGCGCACCGGCCCTGGCGACCTTGAAGCTGTCTTCATCCGCGCCCCGATCATTCAGGAAGCCGGACCGGGCGTCAACGTCCTGGCCCAACATCGCGGGAAACCGGTACTCGTGGAGCAAAACGGCCACCTCGGTGCTACTTTTCACCCTGAACTGTCCGGCGATCCCCGCGTTCACCAGTTATTCTTAAGACAGCTGTGAAGAATGTCTTGTTTGTATGCCTCGGCAATAGTTGCCGAAGCCAGATGGCGGAGGGCTTTGCCCGCCATTACGGCGCTGGCGTCGTGAATGCCGCGAGCGCGGGCCTGGCTGCCACGCACTCAATCGCGCGGGAAACACGCGAAGCCATGCTGGAGAAAAACATCGATTTATCCGACCAGTTCCCGAAGGATTTCGAGCCCGGCGTGGCCGCCAAATACGACGTTGTTGTCAATATCAGCGGTTTTTTGCTGCCTGCTTTTCACGGGCCGGAGCTCATCGAATGGGAGATCCACGACCCCTACGGCGATGACATCTCCGTCCACCGTGAGGTCCGCGACGAAATCGAACGCCGCGTCAAGCGCCTGGTCGACGATTTGCGCGAGAATGGCACCGTCAGCGAATACCACGCTGTTGGCCAGCGGATTGCTTCTGAGGTTACGAGGAAACCGCGTCTATGGCAAAGATTCACCAGGTGGCGCTGACGCTCCTGCTCCCTTTCACGTTTGCAGCCGCTCAGCAGACCATCACTCTTAACGACGGAACACAGTATCAGGGACGATTCGCAGGCGGCACCGCCGACCTCGTCTCCTTCGTCGATCAGCAAGGCATCCGGCATCGCTTCGGAGTGAACCAGATCCAAAGCCTGTACTTCAGTGGACCGGCCGCGGATACTGGCTACACCAGCCAGCCTGCCCAGGGACCGCCGCAGCCTGACCCGAATGCCGGCCCGTCGGCAGGCGTATACCGGGATGGCGCCAGCGGAACGGCTAATGTGCCTCCACCCCAGTATTCGCAACAGCAGCAGCCTGTTTACAGGAACGACGCTCCGCCGCCGTCCGGAAACTACAACGCGCCTCCCAACGGTAATTACAACGCTCCCTCTAACTATGCCGTCCTTCCGGTGAACACCCAAATTTCGGTGCGAACCTCCGAGGCGATCCACACGAGCGGTGGAGGCGCGGGTCGTACCTTCGCTGCCACCATCGATCAGGATGTTGTCGATGCTAACGGAAACGTCGTTGTCCCGCGCGGATCGAACGCCATCTTGGTCGTTCGCGACATGGGGAACAATCAGATCGTCCTCGACTTGCAATCGGTCTCAGTGAATGGGCAGCGGTACGCCTTGAACACTCAGGACATTACACAAACCGGGAATACACGGCGCGGCATCGGGGCTAACCAGCGCACCGGCACCTACGTTGGCGGCGGCGCAGTGCTCGGCACGCTGCTGGGCGCTATCGCTGGTGGCGGGCGTGGCGCCGCTATCGGGGCGCTCGCCGGCGCAGCCGCTGGAGCCGGCACCGAAGTGCTGACCAAAGGTTCGGAAGTTCGAGTCCCGGCGGAAAGCATCCTGAACTTCCAGCTCGACCAGCCTGTTTACCTCAATCAGTAAACAGCCGGCCTTTTCGATGCAACCGCAACCTCCTTCTACTACTCCCGCCCGCCGCGTCTTCTCGGCGGGCGTTCTTATCGGAGATCGCGTCCGGAACCGGGCCGCTGAAGACCTCGGCACCATCGAGGAAATCATGCTCGATCTCGAGTCCGGCCAGATCGCCTACGCGGTTCTCAGCTTCGGCGGCTTCCTCGGGATTGGCGATAAGCTTTTCGCGGTCCCCTGGAAAGCCCTCGAATTGAATAGCGCGGAGCGCGAGTTCATTCTCGATGTCGATAAGAAAACCCTCGAAAACGCTCCCGGTTTTGACAAAGACAACTGGCCCGATATGGCCGACGAAACCTGGATTTCCAATCTTCACGCCCACTACGGCAGCGCCCCTTACTGGGATCATTAAACTCGTTCAGCCGGACCTCGTGGCAGCTTAGTTGCACCGTCGAGGGGAAATGAATCTCTGGTCACTGCTGAAGGAAACGGCTACCTGTTGGAGCGACCACGAAGCGCCGCGTATGGGGGCCGCGGTAGCCTACTACGCCGTTCTCTCGATGGCCCCTCTCGTGATCATCTCCATCGCCATCGCCAGCTTGGCTTTCGGCAGGGAGATCGCCGAAGGGCAGATCGTCTACCAGGTGCGCGCTACGGTTGGTGAACCCGGCGCTCAGGTCATCCAGAACGTTCTGCAAAATGCCCGTCAACCTTCATCGGGGATTATCGCAACCATCTTAGGGCTGGCGACCTTACTCATCGGCGCTTCCGGCGTCTTTGTGGAGTTGCGCAGTTCGCTGAACATCATCTGGGAAGTCCCCAAAGATCCTAAAACCAGCGGCATCATGCAAACGCTGCGCTACTATATATTCTCCTTTGCCATGGTCCTTACCATTGGCTTTCTTCTTTTGATCAGCCTTCTCCTCAGCACGTTCCTGGAGATCTTCGAGCGGTGGCTGGCGGGACTCGTTCCCGCGCCTCCCATCGCCGCCAAGCTCCTGAACGCCTCGCTCTCGTTCGTGATCATCTCGATTCTGTTCGCGCTCATTTACAAGTTCGTCCCGAATGCCAAAATCGCTTGGACCGACGTCGCGCATGGAGCAATCGCGACCGCTCTGCTCTTCACTCTCGGGAAAGCTCTGCTCGCTCTCTACATCGGCAAAATGAGCGTGGGTAACGCTTACGGAGCTGCCGGTTCCCTCATTGCCCTGCTCGTCTGGGTGTATTACTCGGCTCAGATTTTCTTCTTCGGGGCGGAATTTACGCACATCTACGCGAGGCGCCGTCACCCCATCGTGGCGGAAGTGACGCCGCTCCCGGCCGCCAACTGACATTGGAGCTAGAAATGCTCCTTTGGGATTTCACTTCAACGTGAGGACGACATGGAAAACGAAACAGGGTTATCGAAGAACGTCGGCAAAACAGAACGTGGAGCCTCAATCGTCGCCGGCTCGCTGCTCGTCTACGCGGGCCTTCGCAGCGGACGCTGGAGCGGGCTCGGCCTCGCAGTAGCGGGCGCGGCTCTGGTCAAGCGGGGAGCCACGGGACACTGTGAAGCATACCGGGCGCTGGGAGTCCGTACCACGGATACTGAAACCGGCGGCCACGTGAGCGTTCCCCACGGCGAAGGCATTCGCGTGGATCGTGCCGTTACCGTGAACAAGCCTCGGTTCGAAGTCTATTCCTTCTGGCGCAATTTCGAAAACCTTCCCAATTTCATGCACCACCTCGAACGCGTTCGGCAGACCAGTGATACCCAATCGCATTGGATCGCCAAAGCGCCGCTCGGAAGATCGGTGGAATGGGATGCCGAGGTCATCAACGACATTCCGGGCGAACTCATCGCCTGGCGCAGCCTCCCCGGCGCGGACGTGCATAATGCCGGTTCCGTTCATTTCCGGGACACCGCCGGCGATCGCGGCACGGAAGTCAAAGTCGAGCTGCAATACATCCCACCGGGCGGCGTGCTGGGTGCCTGGGTCGCGAAACTCCTCGGCGAAGATCCCGACGGTCAGATCGAAGGCGATCTTCGCCGCTTTAAGATGATCCTCGAGACCGGCGAAATCCCGAAGAACCTGCACGAATTTCACAAGTCGGAAGAGAAGAAGAAGGTGCAGCGCGAGAAAGAGATGGACGTCCACAGCGCCTCGGAAGGCTCCTTCCCCGCCAGCGACGCACCCGCCTGGACGTAAACTGCAACCAGCACCCAAGGAGAAGATCGGATGAAAGCGGTTGTCTGGAAAGGCAGCACGGACGTTCGCGTCGAGACCGTGCCCGAACCCAAAATAGTGAATTCGCGCGACGCCATCGTGAAGATTACCCTGACCGCCATCTGCGGCTCGGACCTGCACCTCTATAACGGCTGGATTCCCGCCATGAAATCGGGCGACATCCTCGGTCACGAGTTCATGGGCGAGATTGTCGAGATCGGCAAAGACATACGGAACCTGAAGAAGGGCGATCGCGTCGTGGTCCCCTTCGATATTGCATGCGGCGGGTGCACCTTCTGTCAGAGCAAGCTGTTCTCCCTATGCGACAACTCCAATCCGAACGCCGCCATCCTCGACAAGCTCTATGGCTATAGCGGCGCGGGACTGTTCGGCTACTCGCACCTGTATGGCGGCTATGCGGGCGGGCAGGCGCAGTATGCGCGCGTCCCGTTCGCCGATGTCGGCCCTCTCTGCATCCCGGACAGCATTCCCGACGAGAAGGTGCTCTTCCTGTCCGATATCTTTCCCACCGCGTACCAGGCTGCAGAACAATGCGGGATTTCGCCCGGCGACACCGTGGCCATCTGGGGCTGCGGCCCGGTTGGCCAACTCGCCATCCGCTGCGCCTTCCTGCTGGGAGCCGAACGCGTGATCGCGATGGACGACGTTCCAGAACGCCTCGCCATGGCCCGCGAGAAAAGTGGCGCGGAAACCCTCAACTCCAACGATTCCGATTTACAGGCCAAGCTGCGCGAGATGACCGGCGGACGCGGTCCGGATCACTGCATCGATGCCGTCGGTATGGAAGCCCACGGGGCCAGTCTCGATGCCATCTATGACCGCGCCAAGCAGGCGCTGATGCTCGAGACCGATCGCCCCCATGCGCTGCGCCAGGCCATTCATGCCTGCCGCAAAGGCGGCACCGTTTCCATCCCCGGCGTTTACGGCGGGCTCCTCGATAAGTTCCCGCTCGGCGCCGCTTTCGCCAAAGGACTCACGTTGAAAATGGGCCAGACCCATACGCAGCGCTACATGCGGCCCCTTCTCGACCGCATAGAGCGCGGTGAGATCGACCCCTCGTTCATCATCACCCATCGCATCGGTCTCGACGAAGCTCCGTCCGGCTACTCCACCTTCGCCGCTCGCAAGGAGAGCTGCATCAAGGTGGTGATGAAGCCATGACCAGGAAGACCGGCCTCCTCATCGGGGCTGCCGCCGGAACGGCCGTATTGCTCTCCCGCAGGCTTGCCAAGCCTGCTCCCGCGCAGTCGCTGGCCGGTGAAGTCGTGCTCATCACCGGTGGATCCCGCGGGCTTGGTCTCGCCCTTGCCCGTGAGTTTGCCAGGGAAGGGTGCCGGATCGCCCTCTGCGCGCGCGATCTCGCCGAACTGGACCGCACCGTCGCCGATCTGCAATCCCGCGGCGCGCAAGCGTTCGCCGTGCCCTGCGATGTCCGGCGCGAAGACGAGGTGGCGCTCCTGTTCGCGGCCGTTACCGAGCATTACGGCGGTATAGACATCCTCGTCAACAATGCCGGAATCATCGATGTTGCGCCAGTTGAAAGCCTGAAGCCGGAAGACTTCCGCGAATCGATGGAGACCATCTTCTGGGGTACGGTCTTCCCCACCCTGGCTGCCCTTCCAGCCTTCCTGAACAGACGGAGTGGACGCATCGTCAATATCGCATCCATCGGCGGCAAAGTCAGCGTCCCTCACCTGCTGCCTTATGCCAGCGCCAAGTTTGCAGTCTCCGGATTTTCGCAAGGTCTCACAGCGGAACTGCGTCCCAAAGGCATCGCCGTCACCACCATCTACCCCGGGCTGATGCGCACCGGATCTTTCGTCCAGGCCCGGTTCAAAGGCCAGCAGCACGAGGAAGCCAACTGGTTCACCCTCGGAGCAACCACGCCCGGCATCTCCATGAACGCCGCCCGCGCCGCCCGGCAGATAGTCGAAGCGGTGAAGCGCGGGAACACCGAACGCACGCTGTCCCTTCCCGCCAATCTGCTTTCCGCATTCCATAAAGCGTTCCCCGGTGGCTCGAGCGAGATCCTCAGCGCCGTTACTGCCGCGCTTCTCCCGAAGGGCTCAGGGAACACCAATAAGAAATCCGGTAGGCAGTTATGGTCCGGCATGAACCCCGCCATTCGCGTTCTGGCATCCCTGGGAGCGCGGGCGATGCAGAATTACAATCAGAAGGTTTAAATTTTATAGCTTTAGGTAGCCTGATTGCTCTATAGTTGCCCCAGGAGCTTTAAATGTTAGGAACCATTCTCATCATCATTCTTATCCTGGCGCTGCTGGGATCGCTTCCCACTTGGGGTTATAGTTCCAGTTGGGGTTACTTCCCGAGCGGCGGCCTGGGCCTGATCGTAATCATCGTGATCATTCTCGTCCTGATGGGCAGAATCTAGCAGCCCGTCAGCACTCCACGAAGTTCACCGCGAGTCCCGCCTGCGACGTCTCCTTATACTTGGATTGCATGTCGCGGCCGGTCTCGAACATCGTCCGGATGACCTGATCGAGAGACACTTTGTGCTCACCCTGGCCTCCGATGGAGATGCGGGCCGCGTTAATCGCCTTCACCGCGCCGAAGGCATTTCGTTCGATGCAAGGGATCTGCACGAGCCCGCCAATCGGGTCGCAGGTCATCCCGAGATTGTGTTCCATGCCGATCTCGGCCGCGTTCTCGATCTCATCATTACTGCCGTTCATGGCCGCCACCAATCCTCCCGCCGCCATGGAACAAGCCACACCCACTTCCCCCTGACATCCCACTTCCGCTCCCGAGATTGAGGCGTTCTCCTTATACAGAATGCCAATCGCTCCGGCTGTCAGGAAGTAGCGAAACAGGCCCTCCTCATCGGCTCCCGTTACGAACAGTTCGTAATAACGAGCGACCGCCGGAATGATGCCCGCCGCCCCGTTCGTCGGCGCCGTGACTACCCGTCCGCCCGCCGCATTCTCCTCATTCACCGCGATCGCGAATACATTCACCCAGTCCATTGGCGCCAACGGATCCCGGGTATCGGTCCGTCCCAGCCGCTGCGCCAGCCGATGCGCGCGCCTGCGAACGTTGAGCCCTCCCGGAAGAATGCCCTCGGCGCGCATTCCTCGCTCGATGCAGTCGCGCATCACGGCCCAAATGCGAGCCACCTGCGTGCGTATGTCGGCTTCCGAGCGCCAGGCCTTCTCGTTCTCTAAGACCAGCTTCCAGATCGGCCAGCCGCGCTCATCGGCGGTGGCGATCAGTTCCGCCGCGCTCTTGAAAGGGTACGGAACGTTCGCCCTCTCGCTGTTCGCGGCCGGCGCTCCTTCCCGCTGGATAAAGCCCCCGCCGATCGAGAAGTACACCTGGCTGAGCAACGCACTTCCGCCGTCCGCACCGAGGGCCGTGAAGCGCATGGCATTCGGATGCCCCATCATCACCTTGTCACGATGAAACACGATCGGGCACTGCGCCGTTACACGGCCCAGCACGGCGAGCTCTTCCTTTCCCCGGACACCTTCCGCCGCTTCCGGGTCGACAACCTCCGGCCGCTCACCGCCCAACCCGAGCAACACCGCGGTATCGGTTCCGTGCCCCACGCCCGTCAGCGCCAGTGACCCGAACAGCTCCGTCCGCAGCACGGCCGTCCGTTCCAGAAGACCTTGCCGGTCCAACTCCTCTGCGAACGCATACGCCGCCCGCATCGGACCCACCGTGTGGGAACTCGATGGCCCGATGCCGATTTTGAAAAGCTCAAAGATACTGGTGCGCAACTTATGTCCAACTTAGGATGACTTTGCCGGCATTGCCTTGGCGCATGACCGCAAAGCCCTTCTCGAACTCTTCGTAATGAAAGCGGTGCGTGATCACCGGGCAAATATCGAGGCCGCTCTGCAGCATCACCGTCATCTTGTACCAGGTCTCGTACATCTCGCGGCCGTACACGCCCTTGATCGTCAGGCTATGAAACACCACCTCGTTCCAATCGATGGCGATGGGCTCCGAAGGAATGCCGAGCATCGCAATCTTGCCCCCGTGACAGAGGGTATCGATCATGCTTCGAAAGGCCGAAGCGTTCCCCGACATCTCCAGCCCGACATCGAAACCTTCCGTCATTCCGAGATCCCGCTGCACGTCTTCCAGGTTCCCCGTGCGGACATCCACCGCCACGGTCGCGCCCATTTTCCTGGCGAGCTCCAGCCGGTAAGGATTCACGTCCGTGATCACCACGAAGCGCGCGCCCGCGTGTTTGGCGACCGCCACGGCCATGATGCCGATCGGCCCCGCCCCGGTAATCAGCACGTCTTCGCCCAGCACGGGAAACGAAAGCGCCGTATGGACCGCATTCCCGAAAGGATCGAAAATCGCCGCCACCTCATGGTCGATGCCTTCGCGGTGATGCCAGAGATTGGTCATCGGGAGCGCCACGTATTCCGCGAACGCGCCGGGCCGGTTTACTCCCACGCCCTTCGTATGCGGGCACAGATGGCGCCGCCCCGCCAGGCAGTTGCGGCAATGTCCGCACACTACATGTCCCTCGCCGCTTACCAGATCTCCCGGGAAAAAGTCGGAAACGTTGGAGCCGGTCTCCACCACGCGCCCCACGAACTCATGCCCGATCACCATCGGAGCCGGGATGGTCTTCTGCGCCCATTCGTCCCAGTTGTAGATATGAACATCGGTCCCGCAGATCCCGGTCTTCTCCACCCGAATCAACACGTCGTTGATGCCGATTTGCGGAACGTCAACATCCTCCAGCCACAAGCCCGGGGCGCGTTCCCGTTTGACCAACGCTTTCATCACTTCTTTAGTATGTGGGAACGACCCTGCCGGTACAGCTTCCCAGTCCGATACGTCGCCGGCCGGGCGCTTCGCACCATCCGCGGAGCGTGACCTCGTCGCCGTCTTCGAGAAACGTCCGCGTCTCTCCGAAAGGTAGTGCCAGCGGTTCCGCCCCGCGCCACGTCAGTTCAAGAAGACACCCGCGATTCTGCTTCTCCGGGCCGGAGACGGTTCCACTGCCGATCAGATCGCCGGGAAGCAGCGGGCATCCGTTCGACGCATGATGGGTGATCATCTGCTCCAGCGTCCAGTACATTCCCGCGAAGTTGCTGTGACTGACCCGGACCGCTTCCGTCATCCCTGACGTCTTCAACCAGACTTCCAGGCGAATCTCGAAAGCGCCGGGCTTCATTCCCGGGTCCAGATGCGGCAGCAACTCGGCGTGCCGCGGCGCTACCGAGCGGAACGGCTCTAAAGCTTCCGCGGTCACGACCCACGGCGATAGAGAGGTCGCGAAGCTCTTGGCCAGAAAGGGACCGAGCGGTTGGTATTCCCACGCTTGTATGTCCCTCGCCGACCAGTCATTCAGCAGGCACACGCCGAACAGATGATCCTCGGCGCTGTCGATCGGGATGGTAGCGCCGGCGCTGTTACCGGGACCGATGAATGCTCCGATCTCGATCTCATAATCGAGGCGCCGCGACGCAACATAATGCGGCTTGTCGTCCGCCGCGTCCTTAACCTGACCCATGGGTCTCCGCACCGGTGAGCCGCTGACCACAATGGACGACGCGCGCCCGTGATACGCGATGGGCACCCAGTGATAGTTCGGGTAAAGCGGCTGCTCCGGGCGTAACATCATCCCAACGTTGGTCGCATGGTCGAGCGAGGCGTAGAAATCCGAGTAGTTGCGGATCTCACAAGGCAGCAGCAACGCTGCTTGATCCTGCGGGACGAGGAATCGCTTGGCCCCCGTCGAGTACTGGGAGAGATACCGGCTGATGCGGCGGCGCAGATCGACCCGCTCCGCGCGCGGGAGCGCCATCACCTCGCGAAGGCTCGCCACCTCGAACGACGACGAAAGGTCGAGGATCTGATCGCCGATCGCCACGCCGACCCTACGCTTCTCTTGTCCCTGCCGCTGGAAGGTAGCGAACGGTAAGTTCTGGATCGGGAAATCGGTATCGGGCGCGTTCGCCGCCGTAACCCAACTCGTCAGATCGGGGTCGTGCGTTTCATCAATCACGAAATTCTATTTAACATCTCCGCGCAGAACGACGATAGACGCCGCGGGTAACTGGTACGCCGTTCCCGCACCACCGCTCAGCGTGCTGCTGACGATGGGTCCGTCGGGCGCCGGATAGCCATGCCGGTTTGCCGCATGCCAGGCATACTGCTGCGCTCCAAACATCGCCTCGGTCACGGTTCCCTGAAAGTAATGCGCGCCCGTATGCGCATTCCCGAACCGCACGGTCACGGTGTGGGAAAGATTCTGATCCTTGTTGATCAGCAGGAGCGACCACTGTCCGTCGGGGCGCAGTACCGAATAGGCCGTCACCAGCGCTTCGCCATTCGTCGCTCGTACACCGCTAACCGCCGGGTACACATAGTGAGTGGCGGAGATCGGTTCCACCCATTCCTGCGTCAGCATCCTGGCAGCAAAGTACTGCGAGGCATAGCCCAGAATCCGATTTTGGTTATTCGCCTGGAACATGCCGAAGTTCCCCCAGGAGTTGCAACTGGAGCTCGAAAAGAGCGGCAAAGGTTCGTACTCATAGAAGTACACCTGTTTGCCGCCGGCGGTCAGAAACACTCCCGTAAAATCGGAAAACCACAGCGCGCCGAACAGGTCCACCTGTTGCTCCTGGTAGTCATAACTCACATTGGATTCGGTAACGAACACCGGAACAGTCGCGGGTAGTCCGTCGGCGGCCCAGGTTGCCAGACTGCCTCGCGTAAAGGAAGGCTCTCCCAGCAAATCGCTCCATTTTATGGTACAGGGATTATAAGGGTAGTGCTCGTACGACATGAAGGTCAGGTCCGGCATGGCCTGGTGCGCCTTCAGATAATTCAGAAAGCGGTTCAGCCACGAGGTGTTGCCGCTGGCATCGGGCCACACCGGAACTTCCCCATCGGCGGACAATACCGGACCGCCCAGCTTAAGGTCGGGGTCCACCGCATGTAGCGCCTTCGACCACTGCACATAAAGAGCGGCGTAGTCTTCGGGCAGGATGTACTGGCCGTCGGGTTCTTCTCCCAACTCCACATAACCAATGGTGTAACCGCTCTTTTCAAGATAGGCAATCTGGTTTGCGGAATCTTCCGGCGTGCCATACAGCATGGTGACGGGAATGACGGGAGGAATCCCACGCGTGATCCCGCTGGTGAAGATCAAATCCAGACCCGGCTGTTCTTCACCCGCTTCGATGTCCTTCGCGGTATGCCACGGGTCCACCGAAGAACAATAAACCAGCGTCTGCGCCTGGCTGGCAACATGGGTGACCAGATCCTGAAACTGGCCATTGACGAGCGTGCCCACACCCGCTTCGTTCAACGCGTAACCCACGCAGTCCCTCGGATCGCCGGAGGAACCATTCACGCAGGTTCCCGACGAAGCGGTCATCCATACCCGAATGTATTCCGCCGTGATCGGAGTAGACGCCAGTGAAAGGGTGACGTTCCCGCCGCTCGCCCCGGTGATGGCCCCGGCCGGAAACGTAACCCAACTTCCGCTGCCCGGATTGTTGATCGCGTCGCTGCCCGTCCAATACTGCACCTGATAGTCCGTCGCATACGGCTGCGCCCAATTCAGTTGCGCGGCGTTCACGGGCTTGCTCGATCCGAGGTCGATCACAATCCACTGCGGGTGCACGGCATCGGGTTCCCCGGTATAAGCACTGGTCAGGTACGGCTGACTCTTCCAGAATGTCGCCGGATCTCCGTCGTCGATGCGCGAGTAACTGCTGTTGTTCCCCTGGTCGGTGGTGGAGCCGCGCCGCGGCAGGTTGTATCCGTGCGAGTGCTGGATCGATCCGCCTGGCAACGCCGAGCCTGTCCAGTATCCCTGCGTGGCGGTGGCGCTGAACGAACCCACCGGATTCCAGTGCCAATCCTGCACGCTAAGTTCGGTGTACAGGCGGTAGGTCAAAGGCCCGTAGCCCGCCGATAACATCTGGCTGATGGTGGATGGCGTATAGACCCGGTCGACAGTCCCGGTAGGTACGCCGTCGACTCCCGCGCCCATCGCGCGCAACGGATTAAACGCGTTCGTGGAATGACCCGGTGTGGCGTCTACCACAATCTCCTGCGCCTGCAGGAGCGCGGGTAGCAGGATTAGCGCAAAGGCGATCGGCTTCATCTAAAACTCCACAAAATTTACTTTCCGAAATTGGCGGAGCGAATGGCGAAGTTGAGGACCGGCGAGGGGAACACCCCCAGGAAAATAGTTCCGGCCGCGGGGAGAATTAAAGCGAATTGAGTGGCACCGGGCAGCGCCTGCAGCTCGGGAGCATCGACGGCGGCATCCTGCATATACATGGCGGCGATGATGCGCAGGTAGTAGTAAGCGGCGACTGCGCTGTTCAGTAGGCCGAGCACCGTCAGCCAGATCATGTTGGACTGCAGCGCTGCTTCGAAGATATAAAACTTGCCGAAGAAGCCGCCGGTGAGCGGAACGCCGATCAGCGAAAGCAGAAAAATGGTCAGGATCGCGGCGGTGATCGGCTGCCGAACGCCCAGGCCCGCGAAGTCGGAGACCTTGACCCGGCGTTCTCCTTTCCCCGCGATGTGCGAGACCACGATGAAAGCTCCCACGTTCATGCACGCGTAGGCGGCAAGGTAGAACATGGCCGCCGCGGTACCGATGTCCGAGTGCGCGGCCAGCGCCACCAGCACATAGCCCGCATGCGCGATCGAGCTATAAGCCAGCATGCGCTTGATGTTCGATTGCGTGAGCGCGGCGAAGTTGCCGATGGTCATGGAGAGCAGCGCGGAGATCCAGACGAGCGGCTCCCACGCGCCGGCGATCGTGCGGGAACGCGGTCATAAAGATGCGCAGGAAAATGGCAAAGGCCGCTGCTTTGGGACCGGCGGAAAGAAACGCCGAAACGGGCGCCGGCGCGCCCTGGTAAACATCCGGCGCCCAGATCTGGAACGGCGCGGCCGGAGACCTTGAAGCCAGGCCGACGAACATCAGCGCCGCGGCGATCGCCGACAACACCGGCGGAATGCGGCTGCCCGGGTTCAGACGCGTTATGGATCACGTCCAGGTTCGTGGAGCCGGTGAGGCCGTAGACGATGGCGATGCCGTAGAGAGAGAACGCCGTCGCGAAGGATCCCAGCAGGAAGTATTTCAGCGCCGCTTCGTTGTTGCGCGTTTATCGTCGCGAAGATAGCCGGCAAGAACATAAGTCGCGATGGACGAAATCTCCAGACCGATGAAGATCATGATCAGTTCGTTCGCGCTTGACCATGACGCATTGACCGACGATCGAGAAGAGCATCAGTGCGTGAAATTCGCCGGCCTCGGCCTGTTCGCGCGCAAGAAACCGGAAGGAGCCGAGGACGACGATCACCCCGATGCTAATGACCAGAATGCGAAAAAATGTGGCAAACCCATCGATCACCAGCATGCTGGAAAAGGCTGCACCCGGAATGCCGTTGGCGTAAACCGAAGCCGCAATCGCGGCGAGCATCGCCAGAATCGAGATGGTTCCGTAGATGGAGCTCGATGGCTTCCGGACCAGCGGGTTCAGGACCATCAGCAACGTTCCCGCGACACAGAGAATAATCTCGGGAAGAATCCGCAGGTACTCGGCCGGCGCGGGCAGAAAGTCAGTTGGCACGATGCGCCTCCAACGGCAGGGCAGGCGCGGCTTGAACACGGAACGGGATGTTCTGTTTGCCGTCCTCAAGAATGTGGGCCGTTCGCTCCGGTAATCGCGGGGAGGAACGTCTGGGTTCCGATGCCGAGCCAGAACATCATCGCGATAAGCGGCAGCACGCACAGCCACTCGTGGACGTCCAGATCGGCGATACGAACGTTCGGGCGTTCGAACCGTAGAAGACGACGCTGGTAGAGCCAGAGCATGTAGCACGCGGAGAGGATAACGCCGATCGCGGCGAAAACAGCGTAGCGGAAGTTGGCTTGTGCGGCGCCCTGCAGAACCAGATACTCGCCGACGAAGTTATTCAACGTCGGCAGCCCGATGCCGGCGAGAGTGGTGATCAGAAAGGCGGTCGCAAGCCACGGGGCCACATGCGCAACCCCGCCAAAATCCGCAATCGCCGCCGATTTCCGGCGCTGGATACAGCAAGCCGACGAGCAGGAAAAGTCCGCCGGTGGAGATGCCGTGGTTGATCATCTGGTAAACGGCGCCATCGAGTGCCCAGCTGGGTGAAGGAAAGATCCCCAAGACGATGAAGCCCACATGGCTGACCGAGGAGTACGCGATCAGCCGCTTCATATTGGGCTGCACCAGCGCGACCAGCGCGCCATAGAGGATTCCGATGATGGCAAGCAGCGATGATCCACGGAGCGTTATCGCGGGCGGCCCCCGGGAACAGCGGCAGGCAGAACCGGACCATGCCGAAGGTACCCATCTTCAGATGGAGGAGCATCATCGATACCGGCGTGGGCGCTTCTACGTGAGAATCCGGCAGCCAGGTGTGAAGCGGGAACACGGGTACCTTAATAGCGAAGGCGAGCAAAGAACCCGAGGAACAGAAACGTCTGCTCGGTATGCGAAAACACCAGGCGGCCGCCGGAGAGCTGGTTCAGGATCTCCGACACGTCAAACGTCCTGGCGCGCGTGTAGATGAAAATCATGCTGGCCAGCATGAGCACCGACCCCGCCATCGTGTAGACGAAGAACTTCACGGACGCATAAACGCGCCGCTCGCCACCCCAGATCCCAATCAGGAACAGGAAGGGGACGATGCTGACTTCCCAGAACACGTAGAAGAGGAACAGGTCATAGGCCGCAAACACGCCGATGAGGCCGAACTCCAAAAGCAGCAGCAGGGCGAAATATTCCTTGGAGCGTTTGGTGATTGCCGTCCAGGAAGCCAGGATCGCGAGCGGCGTCAGGAAGGTCGAGAGTACGATCATCCAGAGCCCGATGCCGTCGGCCAGAACGTGATAGTGAATCTCGGGACTCTGCACCCAGACGATATCCGTCACGAACATCGGGCTGGGTCCAGGGTGATAATGCGTGGCGAGCGACAGTCCGCCCACCAGCGTCAAAAGCGAAATCGCCAGAGTGAACCAGCGGATCAATTGAATCTGGCTCTTCGGGATCAGCAGCGTGAGGCCGAATCCGACGAGCGGTAGCAGGAGGATGACGTTCAGCAGGTTCATCGCGCCACCGCCCCGCCCGTCATCAATCCGAGGACCACGAGAATGGCCAATGAGCCGACAACCACCCACGCCGCGTAGCTGCGGATGTTGCCGGACTGCAATTGTTTCAAGCCCGATCCCACATTGCGGATATTGCCGGCGGCGCCGTTCACCATGCCATCGAGCAGCGCGTGGTCGACCCCCTGCAACAGCACCGTTCGCGAACCCACCACGGTAGGCCGCACGATCGCCGCGTTGTAAATCTCATCGACGAAGAACTTGTTGTAGACGGTGGTGTAAACCCCGCCGAGCGAGCGCGCGAGCGACTCCGGTAGACCGGGTCGCACCAGGTAGAACGCGATCGCGGTCAGGATTCCGATCAGACCCGCGATCACCGAAACGGCCTGCAGCGGGAGGGCCGACCCGGCCGTCGCTTCCGGAGCCGGGAACAGAGTTTCGAGATAGCGCGGCACATTGAACAGGAATCCTCCGGCGAACGAGAGGAGCGCGAGAATCATCAGCGGCACCGTCATCGACAGCGGCGACTCGTGCGGATGCGCCTTGCCCCGATACGTTCCCGAAGAACGTCAGGAAGAGAGCGCGGAACACATAAAACGCCGTCATGCCGGCCGTAATGACGCCCACCCAGAACATCCACGGCGCGTGATGCGTATGCGGCAGACCAGAATCTCGTCCTTGCTGAAGAAGCCGGACGAACGGAGGAATGCCGGCAGATGGCCAGCGCCGCGCAGACCAGAGGTCGCGAAAGTGATCGGCGCGTACTTGTCCGCAAGCCGCCCATCTTGCGCATATCCTGTTCGCCGGCGCACGCGTGGATCACGCTGCCCGCGCCCAGGAACAGCAGCGCTTTGAAGAAAGCGTGCGTCATCACGTGGAAAATGCCCGCCGAGAAAGCCCCGACAGCCCAGGCCCAGGAACATGTACCCGAGCTGCGAAACCGTGGAGTAGGCGAAGACCTTCTTGATGTCGTTCTGCGCCAGGCCGATGATGGCGGCGAAAATCGCGGTGAGCAGTCCCGACCATGGCGACCACGTTCGAGCGCGGTTGGCGGAGTGGACGAACAAGGCGGACGAGCGCGCGACCATGTAGACGCCGGCGGTCACCATGGTCGCCGCGTGGATCAGGGCGGAGACCGGCGTGGGACCTGCCATCGCGTCCGGCAGCCACACGTAGAGAGGAAACTGCGCGGACTTGCCGCAGGCGCCCACCAGCAGCAGCAGGGCAGATCGCGGTGAGCGACGTTCTGCTGGCTTGCCGGCGCGCG
This sequence comes from Bryobacterales bacterium, assembly GCA_963814235.1. GTDB lineage: Bacteria > Acidobacteriota > Terriglobia > Bryobacterales > Bryobacteraceae > Bog-113. The sequence goes on from CAWFCA010000001.1 coordinate 17,974, forward strand.
GCTTGAAACACCGTCCCGAAATCGAGCGTGCCGAACGTGATCACAATCAGGAACATCGCGAGCGAGAAGCCGAAGTCGCCGATCCGGTTCACGATGAACGCCTTGTTCCCGGCATCCGTCGCGCTCTTGCGATCGAAGTAGAAGCCGATCAGCAGATAGCTGCACAGACCCACGCCTTCCCAGCCGACGAACAGCAGCAGGAAGTTCGCCGCCAGCACCAGCGTCAGCATGAAGAACATGAACAGATTCAGGTATGCGAAGAAGCGGTAGTAGCCCGCGTCGTGCTCCATGTAGCCGGTGGAGTAGATGTGGATCAGGAGGCCGACGCCGGTGACCACCAGCAGCATGACGGCGGTCAGACGGTCGACCGCGAAATCGAAGCCGACGCGGAATTCGCCGCTCTGAATCCAGGTGAAGTAATGCTCGAAATGCCGGACGTCCAGGGGTTGCAGCGCGCGCAGACACGTAACAGGACCCAGGAGGAAGCTGGAGAGCGACTGCGCCGATCGCAATGCCATTAACGACGGCCTTCGGAAGCTTGCGTCCGAACAGGCCATTCAGCAGGAACCCGATGAGCGGGAGAACTGGAATGAGCCAAGGAGTTGCATGCATTAGTTGTTCATCGCGCTCACTTCGTCGATGTTCAGAGCTGTTGCGGTTCTTGAAGACCGTCAGGATAATCGCGAGACCAACCGCGGCTTCGGCCGCCGCCACAACCATGACGAAAAACGTGAAGATGTGGCCGTCCAGCTGGCTGCGCTCGTAAGAGAACGTGATGAACGATCAGGTTGACGGCATTCAGCATCAGCTCGATCGACATGAACACCGTAATGATGTTCTTGCGGAACAGGAAGCCGGCAATGCCAAGGGCAAACAGAATCGCGCTGAGAATCAGATACCACGAGAGCGGGCACACCGTGCATGGCATTAGTCGAGCTCCTTGCGCGCCAGAACCACAGCGCCGATAATGGCGATCAGGATCAGAATGGACGTGACTTCGAAGGGCAGCAGATAGCCGCTGAACAGCAGGCGGCCGATGCCGCGCGGAGAGCCCGCGGTAAACGCGCCGAAGTGAACGAGCGGCCCGCCGCTGAAATTCACCGAGAAGAAGTAGCCGAGGATGCCCGCGAAGGCGAGCACGGCCGGGACCCCCAGCAGCTTGACGATCAGCGAGTGCCCCTGCTTGACCTCCGCACCCGTGCTCAGCAGCATGATGACGAAGATAAACAGCACCATGATGGCGCCGGCATAAACGATGATCTGCGCCATGGCGATGAACTCGGCGCCCAGCAGCAGGTACAGAATCGCCAGAGCGCCCATCACGCCGATCAGCGAAAGCGCGCTCGAGATCGGATGCGTCTGCACACGAGGTTGATCGCGCAGGCCACCGCGATCAAAGCGAATAGCAGGAAGAAGAAAATATCCATTGCTATTTCGCCGTGAGCGCGACCAGGAAACCGGTGATCAGCAGGTTGATAGAGCCGCGGGAAAAAGAACTTCCAGGCGAAGCGCATCAGTTGGTCGTAGCGGAAGCGCGGCAGCGTGGCGCGAACCCAGATGAACGTGAAAAGCAGAAAGCCCACCTTCGCCGCAAACCAGAAGACCGGAATCAGGAATTGATGCATGACCGGAACCAGAAAAGGACGGCGATGACCCAGAACACCACGCCCACGACCGGCAAAGGAGACGATCCCACTTGCGCCGGGGACTCAGTCCATTGAACATCCGAACGCGCCGGCCAGCAAAAACAGAATCACGGGAACGAAATTGGAGCCGAGCGAGACCGGGAAGAGCGGCTGCCAGCCGCCCAGGAACAGCATCGTGGTGATCGAGGTGATCGTGATCATGTTCGCGTACTCGGCCATGAAGAACGACGCGAACTTCATGCTGCTGTATTCGGTGTGAAAGCCGGCGACCAGTTCGTTTTCGGCTTCCGGCAGATCGAACGGAACGCGGTTGGTTTCGGCGAAACCCGCGATCAGGAAGATGATGAAGCTGAAGATCTGCGGGAACGGCGCCGCGAAGATGGTCCAGCGCGGCAGGAATCCGAAATAGTAGCCGCCCTGCGCAAGCACGATCTCGCGCAGGCTGAGCGTGTTCGCAATCAGCAGCGGCGCGGCAATCGCCAGACTGAGCGGCAGTTCATAGCTGATCATCTGGGCCGAACTGCGCAGTCCGCCGAGCAGACAGTACTTGTTGTTCGATGACCAGCCCGCCAGCGCGACGCCATACACGCCCAGGGAAGTGATGGCCAGGATGAAGAGGATGCCGACATTCAGATCGGTCAACTGCAGCCACGTGTGATAGCCGAGCTACCGTGACTTCGCGGGCCGAACGGAATGATGCGAGATCGAAATCAGCGACAACGAAACCGCGAGAAACGGAGCCAGCAGATAGAAGAACGATTGACGTAGGGAGGGAACAGATCTTCTTTGGTGATCAGCTTGATCACGTCGGCGAGCGGCTGCAGCAGCCCGTGCGGGCCTACGCGCGACGGCCCCACGCGCAACTGCACGTGCGCAATAACTTTGCGCTCGACCCATTGCAGGTAGGCGAGCGTCGTCATCAGACCGGCACGACCACCGCGGTCTTAATGAGACTGAGGAGGAAAAATTCCATTAGGCCTGAACGTCTTCCGGCTCGGAGCGCATCCCGATCGTCAGGAGCTTCGATCACCGCCTTGCTCCAAGCACCGAATTCAGTATCTTGGAATAGCGCCCCAGCGTGCCCGAAGTGAACAAGTATCGTGCGCGGATTGGATCAGCTCCGGCGTGGCGTTCGAGCGGGATGCGGCCGTTCACCGGCATGGTTTGCGCAGCGCCGCCGGTGGCGATCACCGGCAGCGGGACATTGTAGCCACGCACGCTTGGAACGGATCTCGTCGAAGACCTGTCGGGGATCCACGGCCCGGCCAGGACGCCAGGCCCATCTCTTTCGCGATCAGGCCGAAGATTTCGAGATCCGGCTTGGTGCCCATCACGTTGATCGCCTGCTTCAGCCGCTGCACTTCGCCGCACACGTTGGTGACGGTGCCGTTCTTCTCGTAGGCCGAGGCGGCCGGGAAGAACGACATCGGCGCGCTTCGCGGTCTCGGTCAGGAACAGATCCTGCACCACGACGAAGGCGTTCGTCGAGCGCAGCGAGCTCGCGTCGCAACGGATTCGCGCCGACCACCCAGAGCGCATCCAGATCCGGCGCGTCCAGCATCTCGGCGATCGTCAGGCCGACCGCGGTCGCCGGCGTGATAGCCGGGCAGCAAGTCCGGCGTAAGCCCCATGTCGACCGCGCCGCGCGAGTTCGAGTAATCGACCAGAGCACACGTACTTCACCGGGATGCCGAGCGAATCGCCGAACGCGACCAGCTGGCGCACGCGATCGCCCTTGATCGAGTCGCCGAACAGGATCACCAGTTCCGGCTCCGCCTGCAGCGTCTCGCGCAGCCGTCGAGCGCCTGCCAAACCTCCTCGCCCTCGGCGCGCACGGACTTGACTGCAGTCTTGTCTTCGCGAACCGGCCCGGGCGTCACCACATAGACGTGCGCTTGTGATGCCGGAAGTTGGCGCGGATCTGGAACGCGAGCAACGGATGCTCTGCGCGAGATCCGCCCCGATCACCAGGACGGCTTTGCGCTTCGTAGAGATCGTCGGTGGTCGCGAGCGACGCGTTCTCTCCCCGCTCAGCGCATCGAGCAGCGTCACCACATCGCCCGTGCGGTGATGATCGATATTCGTCGTGCCCAGCCCTTCGCGCGCAAACTTCTGCAGATAGATAATTCTCTTCGTTGGTGGTGTGGTTCGATCCGATCACGCCGAACTTGCCGCCGCGCGCCTTGATCTCCGTGAACTTCTTCGCGACCGTTCGCAGCGCCTTCGACCAGGAGACCGGCTCCAGCTTGCCGTTCATTGCGCATCATCGGCGATTGCAGGCGCTCCGGATGATCGTGAAATCGAACGCGTAGCGGCCCTTGATGCAGAGGAACTCGCCGTTGATGCCGGAGCGGTCGCGATTGTTGCCGCGCATGATCTGATCGTTGCGCACGCCGAGCGTGGTCTTGCAGCCGTTCGAGCAGTGCGTGCAGATGGTGCCCGACGTGCTCCATCTCCCACGGCCGCGTCTTGTAGCGATAGGTGCCGCTGGTGAGCGCGCCCACCGGGCAGATGTCGATGCACATGCCGCACTCGTCGCATTCCAGATGATCGCCGTCGATTGGGCACGATCTCGGAAACGACGCCGCGATTGACGACGCCCAGCGCGCCGACGCCCATGCCTTCATTGCAGACGCGCACGCAGCGGTAGCAGAGAATGCAGCGCGGGCGCATCGTAAGAACACCACCGGCGACCACTGCTTTTCATCCACGTGAACTTTCGTTTCGGTGAAGCGGCTTTCGCCCGCGCCGTAGCGGAACACCATGTCCTGCAGTTCGCACTCGCCGCCCTTGTCGCACACCGGGCAATCGAGCGGATGGTTGGTCAGCAGAAATTCGAGCGTGCATCTTGCGCGCCTTGCGTGACCATGCGCGGTATCGGTGTGCACCACCATGCCTTCGGCCACCGGCAGCGTGCAGCCGACCTGCAGCTTGGGCGTCTTTTCGACTTCGACCAGGCACATGCGGCAGGCCGCCTGCAGCGTATAGCCCTCGTAATAGCAGAACGCCGGAATCTCGATGCCGGCCTGCTTGGCCGCGTCGATCAGCAGCGTGCCCGGCGCGGCCTTCGATCGGCTTGCCGTCGATCGTGAGTTTTACTAAATCAGCCATGATTCGTTTAAGCCAGTCACCAATTGCCGTGGATCGCGCCGGGCACAGTCTTGCGTCAGATACGCTTCGAACTCGTCGCGGAACTTCTCGACGATCGAGATGGTCGGCATCGCCGCCGCATCGCCCAGCGCGCAGAACGTGCGGCCCAGCATGTTCTTCGAAAGATCGCCGATCAGGTCGATGTCGCTCGTGCGGCCCCGCCCTCATGGAAGCGCGTCAGAATCTTGCGCAGCCAGGTCGTGCCTTCGCGGCACGGGAATGCACCAGCCGCAGCTTTCGTGCGCGTAGAACGCATGATGCGCAGCGCGACCTGCACCATGTCGGTGTCTTCGTCCATCACCACCATGCCGCCCGAGCCCAGCATGCTCTCGACCTTCGCCAGCGAATCGTAATCCATCGGCGATATCGCACTCGTCGGCCTTCAGCACCGGGCACGACGAGCCGCCGGGAATCACCGCCTTCAGCTTCTTGCCGCTCGCGCATCCCGCCGCCGACTTCGTTGATCATGCGCATCAGGTTGAAGCCCAGCGGCAGTTCGTAAACGCCGGGCTTGTTGACGTGTCCCGAAAGGCAGAACAGCCGCGTGCCGCCGTTCTTCGGCGTGCCGAGCGCCGCGAACGCCGCGCCGCCATCGCGAATGATCGGCGGGCACCGCGCAGAACGTCTCGACGTTATTCAGCAGCGTCGGGCACTGGCACAGCGCCCGCAACCGCCGGGAACGGAGGCTGCATGCGCGGAACGCCGCGCTTGCCTTCGAGCGAATCGAGCAGCGCCGATTCTTCGCCGCACTCGTAAGCGCCCGCGCCGGTGTGCGTGTACAGATCGAAATCGAACCCGGTGCCCGCGCATGTTCTTGCCCAGGTAGCCGCGCGCGTAAGCTTCCGCGATCGCCCGGTCCATGATGTCGATCAGGTAGCGATACTCGCCGCGGATATAGATGTAGCCCTGCGTGCGCATCCGACCGCCAGCGCCGGCGATCAGCATGCCTTCGATCAACTGATGCGGATCGTACTCCATCAGCAGGCGGTCTTTGCAGGTGCCCGGCTCGCTCTCGTCCGCGTTGACGATGATGTACTTCGGCTTGGGCGAGGTGCGCGGAACGAAGCTCCACTTCATGCCGGTCGGGAAATCCCGCGCCGCCGCGGCCGCGCAGATCCGGAGGCCTTCACTTCGTCGATGATCTGCTCGGGCGTCATCTCCGAGCGCTTTGCGAAACGCCTTGATAGCCGTCGTTGGCGAGATAGGTGTCGATCGACTGCGGAATTCGGCAGGCCGAAGCGCTTGCGTCAGAACTCGGACTTCGAGCGGGCTGCGGTTCGTTATAGCAGCATGTTATCTATTGCGCCTTCCTGCAGAGCCGTCGATCAGCTGATCCAGTTTTTCGGGCGTCACGTAATGATGGAAATCGTAGTTGATCTGGATCGCCGGCGCCCAGGAGCAGGCGCCGATGCACTCCACTTCTTCGAGCGAAAACAGGCCGTCCGCGCGTGACTTCTTTGTGTCCGATGCCCAGCTTCTTGCAGGCGTGCTCGTAGAGTTCCTCGCCGCCGACCAGCAGGCAACTGATGTTGGTGCAGACCTGGACGTGATACTTGCCCAGCGGCTTGCGGTGCAGCATCGAGTAGTAGCCGACCACTTCGTCCACCTGCAGCGGCGTCACGCCGGCAGCGCCGCGCCACTTCTTCGATCAGTTCCGTGCGTGACCGAGCCGACCTCGTCCTGCGCGTACATCAGCATCGGAATCACGGCCGAGCGCTGCCGCCCTGGCGGATAGCTCGTCAGCATCTTCGCGAAACTTCGCTTCGAGCTGCGGGCGAAAGCGTCATTATCGGTCCGTATCTCCCAACACAAAATCCATGCTGCCCATCGACGGCGATCGAATCGGCGATCAGCGTGCCTTCGACCATCTTCGGCAGCGCCTGCAGGTTGCCGAAGCTCGGCGTCGCGCATGTGCACGCGATAGGGCTTCGACGTGCCGTCGCTCACGACGTAATAGCCGATCTCGCCGCGCGGCGATTCGACGCACTGATACACTTCGCCCGCCGGAACGCGGAAGCCTTCGGTCACGATCTTGAAGTGATAGATCAGCGCTTCCATCTGCGTCTTCATCTTTTCGCGATCCGGCAGCACCACGTGCGGCGCGTCCGCCTGCCACGGGCCTGCCGGCATTCCTTCCAGCGCCTGCTTGATGATGCGCGCGCTCTGCCGCATCTCTTCCATGCGCACCCGGTACCGCGCATACACATCGTTTTCGGTGCGCGTCGGAACCTCGAAATCGAACTTCTCGTAGCTGGAATACGGGCTCGTCTTGCGCACGTCCCAGCTCAATGCCGGCGGCGCGCAGCATCGGCCCGGTGACGCCCAGATCCAGCATGTCTTCGACGCGAAATGAAGCCCACGCCCTTGGTGCGGCCGCATCCAGATCGGATTGTTCGTCAGCAGGTCTTCGTATTCGTCCACCTTGCTCGGGAAGCCGTCGATGAACTTGCTCACGCGCTTGCTGCCAGCCGCGCGGCGGCTCCAGCGCCAGGCCGCCGATGCGGATGTAGCTGGTCATCATGCGCTGGCCGGAGAACATTTCGAAGATGCGCAGAATGTCTTCGCGCTCGCGGAAGCAGTAGAAGAACACGCTCATCGCGCCGATATCGAGCGCGTGCGTGCCCAGCCAGACCAGGTGGCTGTTGAGCCGCGTGAACTCGGCCAGCATGACGCGCATCCACTGCGCCTTCGGCGGAATTTCAAGCTGCAGCAGCTTCTCGACCGCCAGCGCAGTAACACCAGATTGTTCGAAAGGTTCGCCAGGTAATCGACGCGGTCGGTCAGCGTCACCGCCTGCTGCCAGTTCTTGACTTCGCACTCCTTCTCGATGCCGGTGTGCAGAAAGCCGATGTCCGGCTCGGCCTTGATGATGGTCTCGCCTTCGAGTTCGAGCATGATGCGCAGCACGCCGTGCGTCGAAGGATGCTGCGGACCCATGTTCAGCGTCATGCGGCGCGGACGCTGCCGGATCTGTCCCGAGCGTTCGGCGGCGTGCGTCCTGTTCTAGAAGATCTGCGGTGACTGAATCTCATATCGCGTTCTCTAAACTCGCGGTCCGGTGACCGGATAATCCTTGCGCAGCGGATGGCCTTCCCAATCGTCCGGCATCATGATGCGCACGCAGATCCGGATGATTGCGGAACGGATGCCGAACAGATCGAAAATCTCGCGCTCATACCAGTTCGCGGAGCGATCAGACCACGCTCACGGAATCGATCTCGGGATTCGCGCCGGCGACGCGGCATTTCAGGCGCAGCCGCGGCGTTGCGGGAGATCGAATGCAGATGGTAGACGACTTCGAAACGCGGCTCGACCGGATACCAGTCTACCGCGGTGACCGCCGCTGAGACGCTCGAACTGCTGCGCCGTTTTCAAATAGCGGCAGGCCGCTAGAATCTGCGCGGGCGCGATTTCGAGAGTCGTTTCCCCAAACTTGTGCTTGCCGGCGACGATCGCGCCCGGCAGCGCGGCATCGAGTTCGACCGCGTCTTCCACGCTCCGCAGTTCTTCAGTAAGCATTCTTACACCGGCCTCAAATACGCTTCTCGTCTTTGCCCTGCGCAGCCCAATCGAGCACTCCCTTTTTCCAGATGTAGAAAAAGCCGCAGAGGACCAAAACAATAAACAGCAGCATCTCAAGGAACCCGAACATCTTCAGCTCTTTGAACACCACGGCCCAGGGATAAAGAAAGATGGCTTCAATATCGAACAGGATGAACAGCATGCCGACCAGGTAAAATTTCACGCTGAAGCGGTGCTGCGCGTCGCCCGTGGGAATCATCCCCGATTCATAGGGCATGTCTTTGGCTTTATTCCGTACCCGATGCCCCAGCAGAAACGAGATCGCGATAAAGGCGCACGCAATCGTCACGGCGAGAATCACCTGGACGAGCACCGGAAAATAGACTTGACCTTCAGTAGTCGGCATCTGTTCGATCGAGCGGTATACCCTGCTTTAATGACTATAAATGATCGCGGGACCCGGCCTTGATCCAAGCCACGGTGAATGGAGAGCGGCGCGAACTGGAGCCGGGCGAAACCCTGCAGACTCTGGTCGATCGTCTGGGACTAAAACCGGACCGGCTGGCGATTGAACTGGACCGCAAGATCGTCAGGCCGGCGCTATGGCCGGAGACACCCATCCGCGACGGAGCGGAGATCGAGATTGTGCACTTCGTGGGCGGCGGCTAGAAGGTCGGCCCCGCGGCCCGTTTAGGTAAAGCTGCGAATGGCGGCCGCTTCGTCGTCGTGCACTTCGAAAACGGTGTAGAGCTTCGTGATCTGCAGAAGATCTTTGACGCGCTTGGTCAACCCCAGCAGCTTCAAATGGCCGCCGAGATTGGAGACCGAAGTAAAACCGGAAACTAGCTCGCCGATACCCGAGCTATCGATGTAGGAGACATCGCCCAGGTTGAGCAGAATCTTCTTATGGCCTTTCGCAACCAGATCGCGGAGAGCGTCGCGCAACGTGCTCGATCCTTCGCCTAATGTGATTCGTCCGGAGACATCCATGACGGTGACGTCACCGACTTGCCGGTCCTTGATTTTTACACTCACTTGTCTTCGTTCCTCCCTCGTTCTTTGACCAACGTAACTTCTGTACCATGCGGACTGAGTTTCCGCACGTTAAATTCGTCCATAAACGCTCGAATCAAAAAGATGCCCCGGCCCGAATGCCGGAGGAGATTCTCTTCCGCCAGCGGGTCCGGCAGATCGCTCAAATCGAAACCTTCCCCTTCGTCGCGAATCACGATGCGGAGCCGATCGTTGGCTGCATCGATGTTCACGTACACCTTCTTGAGCGAGCTGTAGCGGTTTCCGTGAACCACGGCGTTGACCAGGCACTCGCGGGCGGCCATGCTGATGTGGTGCTGATCGTCCTCGTCGAACCCGGCCTTGGCAGCCGCTTCGAGAATCAGCGCCTCGGCGTCATCCACGCATTCCAGCGTGGAATCGAAGGCGCGCTCGACCTTAACGGCGCCCCGTTCTTCAGTTGCCATAGAAGTTGTGGCCGGGCATCAAAGGCAAACGGTACCACAATCGGCTGTGCGCGCAAAGCGTTTCCTCGGCCGCCTGAAGCCTTACAGAACGAAGCGGTTAAGGATGCGGCGCTGGCGGGGGTGGCGGAGGGGCCTTGCAGTTGGGGTTACTCGGCGGACATTGGTCATGCACGCCACCGCTTGTGGAGCCCCCGGTTCCCGGCGTTCCGCCGCTGCCGGAACTGTTGAGGATAGCCTGGTAGATCGCATCCCATCCGGCATGCATGGCCCGTTGCACCAGCGCGCCCCGATCCACGCTCTGCATGGCGATGGGCTGATTTTTGTAGATCCGCAGCCACTCTCCGGGGTTCAGCACGCGCGGACTTCCGCCGCGTATCAGATGCCGCACTTCCACCTGGCCTTCTTCCACCAGCACCAGCGTCGTGGCGTCGTCGTCTTCCACATTCACGTCGAAGACGGTGCCGCGAACGGAGATCACGGCGGTCGGCGTTCGCACCTTATTAGGGTTCGGCAGGCCGCCCAGTTTCTCGATCTGGATCTTGACTTTGCCAATCAGAATGTCGAGCAGGTCTCTCCAATCGCCCGGATTGTTGCGAAAGACGAAGCGCGAATTCGGAAACACTTCGAAGTGACTGCCGTCGGCGACCTGGAGTTCCGCGTAGCCTTCCGGCCCGGTAACGACAATCTGTGTCGGCTTCACGGTATCGCCGGCGCCCAACGCCCAGGGAACATCGTCCCGAAGCACCGACACCTGCCCGGTAGAAACCAGCACGCGCGCGGCTTGTGCGAGCGAGGGATCGGGTGTGGCGTTGTTGTGAGCCGGGGCAGCGGGATGCGGACGGCTGGTCTGTGCGAATGTCGCGGAGGCTGAGGCGAAAAGAAGCCCGCACAGCATTGCCCGGAGTAAAATTCCGCAGCGAAGACTGGGTGAAATATTCAGATTCACGCGGACACCACAGTCTAGCACTCTATCTGCTTACGAATGTGGACAACCCGAAGGGCGAATCCGTGCAACTGCCGTTCTCTCAACGTTTTCGGGTCCCCATTCGGGCATCCTGGGGTAGAATTAGGACACAATCCATGAGTCCGGCAGCCACATTGCGGCGCGTAATGGCCCTCGTGACGCTTGCGGCCGCGAGCGCGTGGGCCCAACTGCCTTCGGCTGCGGCGGGCGGGCACGTCAGCTGGCGGCGTCTGGGACGGTCGTCCCTGAACGCCCACCTCGCGGGCCCTGCTACCGGCGCCGTTTTGAACGTCTGGTATTCCGCGGACGGCGGGACGCTTTTTGCGCAGACGGCCTCGGGCCGGGTGTTCGAGACCGCCGATTCGGAGACGTGGAGCCGTTCCCAGGCCACGCGGCCGCAGGCCAGCCAGAGCGTCTTGCCGGCGCATAAGCCCGAGCCTCAGGCGAGCGTCATTTCTGTAGCGGGCGATGCGCGGCGTTACTGGTCCCTCGGACGCAATCTGCTCAGCTCGGAAGATGGCGGACGGAGCTGGACCAATCTGGCGGGCCCCGGCGACGGCGTAATCGGAACGGGCCAACACGACGTGGCGGTCAAGCCGGACGAACCGTCGGCCTTCGCAGTCGCGAATGACGCAGGCGTTTGGCAGTCTCACGACGGCGGCCTGACGTGGTCGGGGTTGAACGAGAATCTGCCGAATTTGCCCGTCGCCCGGATTCTTTCGACCGCGCGCGGGGCGGTGAAAATCGCGCTCGAAGACGGCCGGACCCTGCAATTGGCGGATGCCCGCGCGCCGTGGAACTTAACGGCGTCTCCGGACAGTGCGCTTGCCACCGAGATTCGAGACCGGCAGCGCTTGCGGGTGGTACTGGGAGCGGAGATTACGGCCGTCGCGCACGCGGGAGACACGCAGTATGCCGGTTCGGCGGACGGGCGGTTGTGGGTTTCCCGGGATCGCGGCGCGAACTGGACCCTTTCCCAGGCCGCGAGTCACGGACCGGTGGAGCGGATTTACACGGATGTGGAAGTTCCCCGCACGGCGCTGGCAGTGATCGGCGGAACCGGCTCGCACCTGCTGCGCACGGTGAACGCGGGCGCGGTCTGGGACGACGTGACGGGAAACCTGAGCGAGGCGGGCATCCACGGCGCGGTCGCTGATCGCGCTTCCGGAATGGCTTATGCGGCGACCGACCGTGGCGTTTACACCGCGCGTCTGGACATGAACGCGTTTACACCGCCATCCGCGTGGCTGCCGCTGGATGCTTCCCTGCCCTCCGCGCGCGCGGTCGATATCGGTTTCGATGCATCGGGGCGCCAGCTTTTCGTCGCCGTTGAGGGCTACGGCTTGTATACGGCGCCCGCCCCGGCGCGTGCCGGCGTGCTGCGGCTGACCAATGCCGCGGATTTCTCGGCGCGCCCTGCGGCTCCCGGTTCGGTCATCAGCGTCATCGGCGGCAAGGTGAGCGCGGCCCGGTCAGGGGAGATGAAATTCCCCGTCTTGGCCGCGGGCGAAACGGAATCGCAGCTCCAGGTTCCCTTCGAAGCGGGACCCAACAACGTTGATCTGGCGGTGGAAGTCTCGCACGGGAGCTTCAACCTTCCTTTGGCGATCCGCACCGTCTCGCCGGCCATCTTCGTGGATCCCGACGGTTCGCCCTTCCTGGTGGACGCCGACACGGGGCTGGCTCTCGATGCGGGTTCGTCCGCGCCGCCGCGCGCGCGCCTGCAATTCATGGCTACCGGATTAGGCCGCGTGCGTCCGGACTGGCCGACCGGTGTTCCCGCGCCCGGCGAAAATCCCCCGGCGGTCGCCGCCAACATCAAGGCGTACCTGGACGGCGTTCCGCTCGAGGTCGCCAAAGCCACGCTCGCCCCAGGCTATGTCGGCTACTACGTGGTCGAGGTGCAGTTGCCGGCCATCCTCAACGCCGGTCCCGCCGAGTTCTATCTCACCGCCGACGGGCAGGAGTCGAACAAAGTGCGTATCCAGGTGGATGCGGAGTACACGTCCTCCGCTCAATAGCAGGAGCATGAAAGCCAGCGGCAATTTCGAAGTGGATCTGAAGCCTCAGGTGACCGAAGACCGGGCGCTCGGCCGGATGACGATCGATAAGCAATTCCATGGCGATCTCGAAGCAACCAGCAAAGGCGAGATGCTGACCGGAATGACGGACGTCAAAGGATCGGCGGGTTACGTCGCCATCGAGCGCGTGAGCGGAGCGTTGCATGGCCGCACCGGCACGTTCATTCTGCAACACAGCGCGACCATGACGCGCGGCGTCCCGCAACTCTCCATAACAGTGGTGCCGGATTCTGGAACGGGGGAACTGGCAAGCCTCTCGGGAAGACTGGATATCCACATCGAAGCCGGCAAACACTCGTATGAATTCACTTACGAGATCGAGCCGCCCCCGGCTTAGTCGATCCGCTTGTGAAGATTCGCGCCCATGTGCCCATAAGCGCTCTGGCGCTTCTGCTGAGCGCCGGCTGCGCCACTCGGCCCGTTTCGCAAGTCGATCCATTTCTTGCCGCTAACGCCAACTACATTGACCTGGAACCCGGGTGGCGCTTGCGCGTCGTCACGCCCATCTTGCGATCCGGCGGCTACCGGCTGCGCGGCCCGGAAATGGACACCAGCGGCAATACTCTAACAATGCGCGCGGGAAACGACTTCGTGGGCTATGAAGTCGCGTACTACGCGATTCGCGGACGCCGCGGTTCCGGACTACGCCCGCATTTCGTCTCGGCCTGCACCGTTGCCGACGGCCGCACAACTGCGCAGAGTCATCCTCGGGCCAATCTGTTTCACCTGCCTCACGGATACCGCTACCTCCGCCTCGTCTCCCTCACTCGATCGGTGAACGCCGATCATAACCAGAGTCTGATCGCCGCGAAATCGAAGGCGGATCTGGACACGATCACAAATCGCATCAACACCGACCCGGCTGCGCGGTGTGAAATCAGCGATCGCTCATTGTGTGTATGGATCCCGCAAGGAATCTCCGTACAGCCCGAAACCCGGCGGAAGGTCGATGGGGTGGGCCAGTGGACCCCTGCCCGTTAAAGCCTCACAGCAGCATCTTCCGCACATCCTCCCATGAATCCACGCGCGGGTACCCGCTCACGTGCAGATTGTGAGGCGCGGTGAACAGAATGCCCTGCCCGCGGAAACGCTGGAAGTGGCGCGGTGTGTCGTCGATCAGGTAGTCGGCGGCAATGATTCCCTTGTCCCCGCAGAACACGATATGGCTCGGCCGGATAAACGGGAAGTGGCGTTCGAGCCAGAGGTATTTCGCGGTGAACGACGTGGGCACCTCCATGGCGGAAGTCGTGATGTAGGTCTCGTACTTCTCCGTCAATTCGCGGATGACCTCGACGCTCCCCGGCAGCGTATCCAGATCGGCGAAGAATTCGGTCGCGCGCACCATCTGTTCCACTGCGCTCATGTGTTCGGCGGGGATCACATGCTCCAGGCGCCGCCCATTGAAATCGTCGCGCTGGACGGACGCTCCGAACGCCTCGTTGTAGAGCTTGATATGTTTGCCGAGCGCGTCGGCGATGGTTTCGTCCATATCGATGGCGATGCGTTGCAAGCGATGGGTTCCTCTCGAGTGGGTTGGGAAGGCGGCAGGCCTGCGGGATGAATCCCGGAGGCTGTACCCTGAGCGTAACAGCTTGATGCCCGCTTCTTTAAGATCGGCCCGGATCGGTACCAGCCTCGCGTTCTTCCTGCATGGTCTGATCGTCTCCTCGTGGATCTCGCGGATCCCCGCCATCCAGACGCAGTTGCACCTGAGCGCCGGTCAGTTGGGGCTCGCTCTACTGGGAGCGGCGGGGGGCGCGATGATCGCGATGCCGCTCACCGGCGCGCTGGTCACGCGGCTCGGCAGCCGGCCGGTTACGCTCGTGAGCACGGTGCTGATGTGCGCGGCCCTCGTGCCGCTGGCGCTCGCAACCGGGCGCTGGACCCTCACGGCCGCGCTTCTGGTTTACGGCATGTTTTCGGGCGCTATGGATGTGGCGATGAACGCGCAGGCCGTCGTCCTCGAAGAGCGGTACGGCCGCCCCATCCTTTCGTCCTTTCACGCGCTGTTCAGTCTGGGAGGAATGACGGGAGCGGCGCTCGGCGGTCTGGCGGCGTCCCGGTCGATTCTACCGCTTGCGCACTTCTGCGTTTCGGCGCTCGTCTATGCCGTCGCTGGAATCGTAGCGGCACGCCTGCTGCTCGCGGATGACAAGGGGAAACCCGGGCAGCCGGTCTTCGCCCGCGTCACGCGTCCGCTGCTCGCGCTCGCCGTCCTGGCCTTCTGCATTCTGCTGAACGAAGGGGCCATGGCGGATTGGACCTCGGTTTACCTGCGCCGCGTCCTCCAGACGCCGGAAAGCACGGCGGCGGCCGGCTATGCCGTGTTCTCGCTGGCCATGGCGGGCGGCCGTTTCGGAGGGGACTGGATGACGCAGCGCTTCGGGCGCGTGAACATCGTGCGCACGGGCGGCCTGCTTGCGGCGGCGGGTATTGCGGCGGCGCTGCTTCTGAAAAGCGTGCCTGCGACGTTCCTGGGCTTCGGCGCGGCCGGGCTTGGGTTCTCGGTGATCGTGCCCCTGGTCTTCGGCGCTGCCGGGCGGCATGGCAGTTCCGCGGGCGCCGGGCTGGCCGCCGTCACCACCGTCGGCTACTTTGGGTTTCTGGTAGGGCCGCCGGTTATCGGACTGACCGCGGACCACACCGGCTTGCGCGCCGCCCTTCTCATTGCGGCGGTGCTGAGCTTGTTGGTATCCGCACTCGCGTCCGCAGTGGCTATCCCCGCGGGCAGCCACGCCGAGCCCGATCGCGAGCCTCTGTTTCAATAGCGCGCATGAACTCCGAGCGGCAGATTCTGGAACGTCTCCGTCGCCGCAACACACACCGCGGCGGGCGTCTGCAGCTCGGCATTGGGGACGATTGCGCCATCTATCGCCCGGCGGTGAATGAGGACCTGGTTTTCACCACGGATTTCCTGATCGAGAACGTGCACTTCCGGCGCGAGACGCATCGGCCGTCCGATATCGGGTACAAGGCGCTGGCGCGCGGCTTGAGCGATCTGGCGGCCATGGGCGCGGTCCCGCGGTTCTGCCTGCTCTCGCTGGCCGTTCCCGCGGATACGGCGAGCCGCTTTGTAGATCGCATTTTCGATGGAGTTTTGGAACTGGGCAAGACGGCCGGATGCCCGCTCGCGGGTGGCGATCTGTCGACCGCGCCGATCGTCATCTGCGACATCGTCGGCTGCGGCTCGGTGGAGCGCGGGACGGCATTGAGGCGCAGCAGCGCGCGGGTGGGCGACGGGATCTGGGTGTCCGGAACGTTGGGCGGTTCCGCATTGGGTCTCGAGTCGCAGCGCGGCGCGGCGTGGCGCAAGCATCTGCGTCCGGAGCCCCGGCTGCGATTGGGCCGCTGGCTGCGGACGCGCGCGTCGGCCGCGATGGACCTGAGCGACGGCCTTTCTCTCGACCTTGCGCGTCTTTGCCGCGAATCGGGCGTGGCCGCGGAGCTGGAAGAGCCACCGGTGTTCCGCGGCGCCACACTCGCGCAGGCGCTGCATGGCGGCGAGGATTATGAGCTGCTGTTTACGGCCCCGCGGCGTGCGCGCATTCCGGCGGCAGTGGACGGGCTGGCGCTCACACGCATTGGAACCATCGTGAAGGGTTCGCCCGGCGCCGTCAGGCTCAACGGAAAGCCGCTCCCGGCGTTGGGGTACGATCATTTCGCAACGCGTTTCGCCATGCATTTCAAAAAGCAATGACCCCGCCCAACCCCGCTCCCGTGCTCGAATGCCTCGACGGCTTCCGGCGTTCGAAGACCCTGTTCGCCGCGTTGTCACTCGGTATCTTCGACCGGCTTGCCGACGGACCGCGGACCGCCGCCGAACTGGCCGGTCCAATGCATGCGGACCCTTCCGCCGTGGAACGCCTCCTGCAAGCCTGCGTCAGCCTGGGCTTCCTGGAGCCGCGGGGCGAAGGATTCGGGAACAGCGCCACCGCTTCCGTCTACCTGGTGCACGGCAGCCCAGATTCGCTGGCCGGGTACATCCAATACTCGAACGACTTCCTGTACCCGATGTGGGGCCACCTGGAGGACGCCGTGCGCGAGGGCACGCATCGTTGGCAGCAGACCTTTCAGCTCTCCGCCGGAGCTCTGTTCGACCGCTTCTTCCACACGGACGACGCGATGCGGACGTTTCTCATGGGCATGCACGGGTTCGGGATGCTGAGCTCGCCGGCGGTGGTGAGGGCCTTCGATCTTTCGCGCTTCGAGCGCATGGTGGATCTGGGCGGAGCCACCGGGCATCTGGTCGCGGCCGCCTGCGCGCGCTATCCGCGCCTGCACGGGATCCTCTTCGAGCTGCCGCGGGTGGTCGAGTTTGCGGAGACGATGTTGGCGGGTTCGGAGGTGCGGGGCCGCGTACGGTGTGTCGCTGGCGATTTCTTTGAGGACTCGCTTCCGCTGAGCGACCTCTACGCCCTGGGTCGCATTCTGCACGATTGGGCGCCCGACCGGATCCGCCGCCTGCTGGCCCGCATTCTCGAGCAGTTGCCGGACGGCGGGGCGCTGCTGCTGGCCGAGAAGCTGCTCGACGACGATCGGCTGGGTCCGGCGACCGTCCATCTGCAATCGCTCAACATGCTGGTGGTGACCGAAGGGCGCGAGCGCAGCTTGCCCGAGTACCGGGAGCTGTTGATGGAAGCGGGCTTTTCGAGCGTGGAGGGCGTGCGCACCGGCAAGCCCCTGGATGCCATCCTGGCCGTCAAGTAGAGGGCGCGCGCCTGGTACCCCGACCCCCGGAACCCCCGCGTTTCCGGATATAATACAGGGATCACGTTCGAGTGAAATCGTCCGGATCGAGCAGAGAGGTGGCATGCGGGTTACGGTAATCGGCACAGGGTATGTGGGAACGGTCACGGGGGTCTGTCTGGCCTATCTGGGCCACAGTGTCACGTGCGTGGACACCGACGAGACCAAGATCAATCGCCTCCGCAACCACGATGTGCCGATCTACGAGCCTGGCCTTGCCGAACTGCTGCCGTTAGCGGAGCAGGCGGGCGGCATTGAATTCAGCACGGAGCTGGCGCCCGCGGTGCGCGAGAGCGACGTGATCTTCATCGCGGTTGGCACCCCGCCGCTGCCCACCGGAGAAGCCAATCTGATGTATCTGGAAGCGGCGGCGCGCAGCATGGGCGCGGCCATGGATGCCTCGCGCTATCGCGTGATCGTCAACAAAAGCACGGTGCCGGTGGGTTGCGGCAACCTCGTGGAGACGCTGGTGCGCGAGGGCGTGCGCGAGCAGAGCATCTGGAAGGAGCGCGAGATCGGCTTCGGCGTGGCAAGCAATCCGGAGTTTCTGCGCGAGGGCTCGGCGATCAGCGACTCGTTGTATCCGGACCGCATCGTGCTGGGCGCGCAGGATGAGCGGACCATCAACAAGCTGCGAGACTTGTATCACCCGCTCGTGGAACAGCGCTTCCCGGAGCCTCCTTTCTGCAAGCGTCCTCCCAATTCGCGCACGGCGGTTCCCATGGTAACCACCACACTTACCAGCGCGGAGATGATCAAGTACGCGGCCAACGCGTTTCTGGCGATGAAGATCGGCTTTGCCAACGAGATGGCCAACATCTGCGAGAAGGTGGGCGCGGACGCTCCGGAAGTGATGACGGGGATCGGGCTCGATTCGCGCATCGGCGTGGCCTTCCTGAACGCGGGTTTGGGATGGGGCGGCAGTTGCTTCGGCAAAGACGTGCAGTCCCTGATGCACATTGCCGGTGATTATGGCTACCAGGCGCGGCTTCTGGAAGCGACGCTGGCCGTTAACCGGTTGCAGCGGCAGCTGGTGATCCAGAAGCTGCAGGAGAAGCTGTTCATTCTGAAGGGCCGGACGATCGGGGTGCTGGGACTGGCCTTCAAACCGAATACGGACGACTTGCGCGATGCGCCCAGCTTGCAGATCATCGAGCGGCTTCTCGGGATGGGCGCTCGCGTTCGCGTCTACGACCCGATCGCCATGGACGCCTGCCGCATGCACCATCCTGGGCTAAAGATCAGCTACACGGATACCGCCATGAGCGTGGCCGAAGATGCGGATGCCCTGATCCTGGTCACGGAATGGCCGGAGTTCAAGAGCCTGGACCTGGAGCAACTGGCCGGCATGATGACGCAGGCGATCCTGGTGGACGGCCGCAATCTCTTCGATCCGCAGCTCGCGCGCGATGCGGGATTCGACTATATGGGCATCGGCCGCACGGACAACTCGCGGCCCGCTAAGAAGCTGACCCCGCAGAAACTCGCCACGATTTAAAGCTCATCCGCCATCGCAGGCCCCGCGTGGGACACTGGAATCTCCCGCCGATGGCCCGCCGACTGTTTACCTGGAAGATTCGTACGCGCGAAGTCGCGCTGGGCGAACGCACGCTCGTGATGGGCGTCCTGAATGTGACTCCCGATTCGTTCTCGGACGGAGGCGCTTACCTCGACCCGGATCGCGCCTACGCGCATGCCATGGAGATGGAACAGCAGGGCGCGGACCTGATCGATATCGGAGCCGAATCCACCAGGCCGGGCGCGCAGGCGATCACCGCTTCGGAGGAACTGCAGCGCCTGGTGCCCGTGCTCAAGCGTCTGCGGGACAAGCTCTCCATCCCGATTTCGGTGGACACCTACAAGGCGGAGGTGGCCGAGCGCGCGCTGGAGCTGGGCGTGGAGATCATCAACGATCCGAGCGGGTTCACCTTCGATCCGCTGCTGGCCAAGCCGCTGGTGCAATATGACGCGGGCGTGATCCTCAACCATATGCGGGGGCGGCCGGAGACGTGGGCATCGCTGGGGCCGATGCCGGATGTGATGGGTCAGATCATCATGGACCTGGATGCGGCGGTAAATCGCGCGCGGCGCGCCGGGGTGGACCGGATGCGCATGGTGGTAGACCCCGGCATCGGATTCGGCAAACGGCGGGAGCAGAACTCGGAGATCCTGGCGCGGCTGGGCGAGATGGCGCGGCTGGAGCTTCCCATTCTGGTGGGGCCGTCGCGCAAGTCTTTCCTGGCGCAGGCCGAGACCATCGACACCGAGTTTGCGACGGCGGCGGCGGTGACGGCGGGCATTCTGGCGGGCGCGCAGATGGTACGCGTGCATGATGTGAAAGCGATGAAGGCCGTGGTGACGGTGGCGGATGAAATCTGGCGCGCGGGCCGCCGGGTGGCGGAGGCGCGCGAGGCTCCCGCCGTGGACGCGCCCACGCGGCGCAGCCGGCCTCCGGTGCAGACACCCGAGGTGGAAGCGACGGCGGTGCGTCCTCCGGTACGTCCGCCATTGATCCGGAAATTCACGCCGGTTGCCAGGCACGAGGAGCGTCCGCGCGAGTCGGAGGTGCCGATGGTGAATCCGGTCGAGGAACGGGGGGAAGCACCGCCTCCGTCGCGTCCGGTGGAGCGCCCGGCGGAGAACCGGCCCACAGCGGGAGCGCGTCCGCCGCGAACGCCGTTTCGGTCGCAGGAATCGGGTGCGCCGAGACCGGGTGGGGATCGGCCCAGGTTTGAAGGTTCGCGGCCACCGCAGACCCGGTGGGGACCGGCCTAAGTTCGGAGGTTCGCGGCCGCCCAGACCCGGTGGGGATCGGCCTAGGTTCGAAGGTTCTCGGCCACCCAGGCCTGGTGGGGATCGCCCCAAATTTGGAGGTTCACGGCCGCCGCGACCCGGTGGGGACCGTCCGCGTTTCGAACGTTCGCAGCCACCCGCGCCGGGTGGAGATCAGCCCAGATTTAAAGGTTCACGGCCACCCCGGCCTGGCGGAGATCGCCCGCGTTTTGAAGGTGCGCGGCCACCCAGGCCCGGTGGAGACCGACCCAGGTTTGAAGGTTCACGGCCACCCCGCCCCGGTGGGGACCGGATTTGAGGGTTCGCGTCCCCCAGACCCGGCGGAGATCGCCCAGTGGACTCACGGCACGCGTCCCGGACCGCCCTAAATTTCAAGGTTCGCGTCCCCCCAGACCCGGCGGAGATCGCCCTAAGTTTTCGGGTTCACGGCCACCGCGTCCCGGTGGGGATCGGCCTAAGTTCGGCTCCCGTCCCGGCGGCAGTAAGCGGCCCGGCGCCGGCGGGAAAGGTCATCGCAAAGGACCGCCGCGCGAATCCGGCCCCCGCACGAGCGAGTAACGCTCAGAGCAGGAATCCCAGAATCCCCATCACGCATCCGCCGACGGCCAGGATCACGCCAAGCACCGGGAAAATTGTGTTCTTGGAAATAAAGAACAACGACGTCATCACGAGTCCGATTTCGAGAAGGCCTTCGCCGAAATCGAACTTCAAAGCTTTCTGTTCCACCACAGCCGACTTTTTCTCAATTTCTTCCGCTTCGCTCTGGGCCTGCTTGGACCTTTTTTCGTACTTGTCCTTGTCCGTTCCGTAGCGCGCCCGAATCTTCTCCGCGCCGGCCGAAGGGTTGGACATCGCGCTCAGAAGATCTTCGCCCAGTTCGATGTTATGGAATTTCATCCTCTGCGCCTGGTAATAAGACCACTTGTCGTTGGCGTCTGTCTTGAGGAGAACGCCTTCCGTGTGGGCGCGGTGGGAGGCGATAGTGACAACGCCCAGGAATACCGAAATAATGGCTGCAACTACGCCGATCTTTTTGCCTAGCGGGTCCGCCTCGTGACCCTCGTGGTGAATTTCCAACTCTGCCATGAATGAGGTCATAGTAACGCAAGGGATGCCGGCGGCGGAACGCGACGAATTCTTCATGCGCGAGGCTCTGGTTCTGGCGCGAGCGGCGCTGGCGGCCGGCGAGGTCCCGGTGGGTGCCGTGGTCGCGAGCGGCGAGCGGCTGATCGGCGCCGGAAGCAATGCGCCGATCGGCCTTTCGGACCCGACGGCGCATGCCGAAATTCTGGCGTTGCGGGCGGCGGGGGCACGCGTCAACAACTATCGTCTGGAGGACGCGACGCTGTACGTGACCATCGAACCGTGCGCGATGTGCGCGGGGGCGCTGGTGGCGGCGCGCATCCGCAGGCTGGTGTTCGGCGCGCGCGATCTGCGTTTCGGCGGGGTTCGCAGCAAGTTCCGGATTGCCGACTCGGACCTGCTGAACCATCGTGTGGAGATCGCGGAAGGGGTGTTAGGCGCGGAGTGCACGGAGCTCTTGCAAGCCTTTTTCGCGCAGCGCCGCCCGCGCTAAGACCGGTCGCCGGCGCGGAGATGGTCCAGCATTTTTCGCATGGCTTGTCCGCGATGGCTGATGGCGAATTTCTCGCTTTCATTAAGCTCGGCGAGACCGCGGCCAAGCGGCGGATAGAAGAATAGCGGGTCATAGCCGAAGCCGCCCTGGCCGCGCGGCGCGTGCAGGATCTCGCCCTCCACTTCGCCCCGGAACGTGGCGAGAAGCTCGCCCTCGCGAGCAAGCGCGATCACGCAAACGAAGCGGGCGCGCCGATCCGCCTGGCCCTCCAGCCGCGCAAGCAGCAGCGCATTGTTGGCGGTATCGGAGGAAGGTTCACCGGCGAAGCGGGCGGAATGCACACCGGGCTGCCCGTTCAGCGCATCGACGGAAAGCCCGGAATCGTCCGCGAACAGCAGTCCGGTGGTATGCCGGCTGTAGTAGATGGCCTTCTGCGCCGCATTGGCCTCGAAGGTTGCGCCGTCTTCCGGACTGGGCGGGATCTCACGCAGTTTGGGCAGCGGCTCCAGATCGGCATCGAGCAGGCGGAACTCGCGCAACTTCCCGGCGTTGGTGGTGGCACACCAGAGCTTCACGAGATGGGCGCGACCCGCTTCTGGATTTCGATCAGATCCGCGATGCCGGCGCGGGCCAGGGCAATCAGAACGGCGATCTGGTCGTCGCCGAAATCCTCCTGCTCGGCGGTGGCCTGCAGTTCGACGAAGCGGCCGCTCCCGGTCATCACGACGTTCATATCGACTTCGGCGCGCGAATCTTCCTCGTAGCAGAGATCGAGGAGCGCTTCCTTCGTGTAGGATGCCGACGCTGGTGGCGGCCACGTAATCGCGCAGCGGCATGCGCTTCATGGCGCGCATGGCGAGCATTTTCCGGAGCGCCAGCGCGAGCGCGACGAAGGCGCCGGTGATGGAGGCGGTGCGCGTGCCGCCATCGGCCTGGAGCACGTCGCAATCGAGCGATGATGGTGCGTTCGCCGAGCGCGGTCAGATCGACGACGGCGCGCAGGGAGCGGCCGATCAGGCGCTGGATTTCGTGCGTGCGGCCGGAGGGCTTGCCTTTCGTGACTTCGCGCGGGGTGCGCGTGGCGGTGGCGCGCGGCAGCATCGAATATTCCGCCGTCACCCAGCCCTTCCCCGAGCCGCGCAGAAACGGCGGGCACCGAATCTTCCACGGTGGCGGCGCACAGCACGCGCGTGTTGCCGACGCTGATCAGCGCGGAGCCTTCCGCCGTCGCCAGGTAGCCGGTCTCGATGGTAACCGGACGCATTTGCTAAGGAGTTCGTCCGTCAGCCCGCATATTTCATCACCAGAAAAAGAGAACACAAACAAAGCCTACGATGCCGGCAGATCACGATGATCAGGCACGGCAGGCCGGCGCGGATCGCGGGGGCCGGCTTCTTGGCGCCGCGGGTTCTGATATTTAGCCATTTTCGGAGGAATCGGTCTTGAAGAGCTGCGCGGCTACTTCGTCGAAGAAGCGTTGGAGCGCTTCAGAGACCCGGGTTCCAGGTCTTTGACCAGGAGCGCGACGACGGCGCGGCCGCGCTGCGCTCGAGCGCCTATCTTGGTGGCGAGGAATTGGGCCATGTGGTAATCGGGCTCGTAGTGCCGCGCACCGGAAAACGCGCCTGCTTCGCGCGGACGCGATCACGATGGTGAAGCAGTGGCCGTGGCCGATGATCATCTCGTGATAGGAGTGGTTCATGGCGGGTCCTTCGTAAACATCGACCGGCATTTTGAGACGGCATGCGGAACACGCGGTCGGCGGCGCGTTTCGAGAATGCGGCGGATAGCACGGCCGTCTTCGTCGTAGCGCATGTCGCCGAAGAAGGTGAGCTCGGCGTATTCGAGGCCCCGGCGCGGATGGCCGAGGCGTTTGAGAGCGCCCGCGTAGAGGGCTTTGGGGTCGCATCGGCTCCTGATTCGGCAACGAGCGACTCGGCCATCCGTCCGCCGGGATCGGCGAAGAATCGCAGCGATGGCTTTGTAGAGTTCGACGCCGGGCTGGGTGACGAAGTTCATGTTGCGCAGATAGGCCGAGCCCGAAGACCACGTAGTGGATGAACTGCATGTACTTGCGAGACCGGCGCATTGCTGGGGAAGCGTCAGGATCGCGAGCGGATAGTTTCGCGTGGCGCAGCGCGGTGATGCATTCGCGCCTCGGGGTGGGGCTCGCCTCGCAGCTGGACGGCGAGGAAGCAGCGGTCCTGCCGCGGATCCGGGCTTGCTGGTAGACGCGTGTCTTACCTCGCCGATCACGATTTTGATGCCGAGCTCTTCGCTTTTGCCGAGGCTTTCCTCGAAGTCCTGCTTGGTCCAGAGCGCGGCGCCGGCCCAGGTGCGGGGCAGCAGCAGCGTGACCTTGTCGCGGCCCGCGAGCCCCTGCGCGTGGAGGAAAGCGGAGAGCTTCCAGGCGGTCTGGATGTCTTCTCGGGGAGAGTTGCGCGGCGGCTATCCATTCCGTGAGGTCGACACCCGCGAGCGCCAGCGGATAGAGGCTGCCGCGCGTGAGCGGCGCGCTGTGGCGGCCGGCCGTGGTGTTGCGACCGTCGAGTTGCAGAGGGACGCGGGTAATGCCGCGCGGCTCGGCGAACTGGTCCAGCAGGAGCCCGGCAGGGTCAGGTAGAGCAGGTTCGGGGTGGAATCGATGCCGATCTTCTCGTAAGAGGACCGGCCAGCTTCTCCAGGTTGACGACGGGTTCGATAAGACGTCATGCCCAGGGCCATGCCGACGACCAGGGTGGAGTGCAGCAAGGCGGGCATGGGCAGGTGCGGAACGCTCCTGCATGTCGTCGATGATCGATTTGAGCTTTTGCGGATCGGTGGAATCGAGCGCGTAAAAGCGCGGGCCGCCTCTGAGCAGGCCGACGGCGTCATAGACGAGTTTGTCTTCGATGGAGCCGCCCATGCCGGCCCAGATCAGGAAGCGGATGGACGTGCCATGGGCGCTTAGGACGCGGGCGCGGACAGCGGAGATTTCGGTGTCGATTTGCGCCGGCCATTCCGGGCGCGCGGCGGCGGCGAGCGGCAGGTCGAAGACGCCCCACAGGGGATCGCCAAGTCGGGCCAGCGGTTCATCGGTATCCCGCGTTTCGGAGCGGAGCCGCGCCAGCACGTTCTCGCCGGCGAAGCGCGCAGTCAGTTCGGCGGTTTGCGCGCGCGCAACGTCGTTGAGGATGGAGAGTGAAAGCGACAATCGATTCGGGCCGGGGAGTAAAGATCCAGTGTACTGAGTCGGGGCGCGGGGCCGCAGGCAGAGCGGGATACTGAAAGGGTGGAGCCGAGGTTTCTCCCGGCGGTGGACCGGTTCTTTCAATTCGCGCTGCTGGGCCTGGTAGCGAGCGGGTATCTGGCGATCGCCGGGTCGGGCTATGTGGATGCCGCGACGGTGATTCTGGCCGGGCTTGGGCTGCTCTGGCGCGCGGCGATCGTGTCCGGGGCGCGCGGCCTGGAGGTCCCCGAGCGCGTGGTCACCGGGGCGACCATCCTCTACATGGCGTTCGCGCCGATCGATTACTTCTTCCTGTCGGCGACATGGATTGTGGCGACGGTGCACGTGGTCTTCTTCGTTGCCAGCGTCAAGACGCTGACGGCGCGAGTGGCGCGCGATTACCTGTTCGTGGCGGCGATCGCCTTTATCGAGCTGTTGGCGGCCGCGCTGTTTTCGGCAAGCGGAAGCTTCTTCTTCTGCCTGGCGGCGTATCTGCTGTGCGCGGTGGCGGCGCTCTCGGCGTCAGAAGTGCGGCGGCTGGGGAAGCCGGAATACCTGATCGCGGGTGTGGGGAGCGGGCGCGCACCCTGGCGCCTGGCAAGTCTCGCCGCGGTGATGACGTGCGGAATCCTGGTGCTGACCGCGGGGCTGTTCTTTCTTCTTCCGCGGACGGCCAACGCGGCGCTGCAATTCCTGGCGTCCAACCGTTATCACCTGACGGGATTTTCGAACGACGTGACGTTGGGCGAGTTCGGGGAGTTGAAGAGCGACTCGCGGCCGGTGATGCATGTACGGCGTCTGCCGACCGCGCAGGCCGGAGATAACCCGGCCGTACTGCCGCTCAATCTGAAGTGGCGCGGCCTGGCGCTGGAGCACTTCGACGGCTACCGGTGGTCGACCGATCCGGCGAGTTTCCGAAGCATCGCGCCGGATCGATCGGGCCTTGTGAAAGTGGTGGACGATTGGCAGCGGAGGCGCCCGGGCCGGCGCATCCTCTACCGGGTGGACATCCAGAACGTGGACGCGGATGCGCTGTTCGTGGCGGGAACGCCGGAGTTTCTGAATGCCGGGTCGACGCGGATCTCGCGCGCACCGAGCGGCGCCTTCCGGTTCGGCTACGTTCCGGGCGACACGGTGCGTTATGAGGTTTACAGCTTCCTGGGACCGAGCGGGCCTGGTTTAAGCGGGCCGGAAGCGCGCAGCGGTGAACCGCGCCGGGAGGGACTGACGGCGGCCGAGCGCATGCAGAATCTCGAGGTGCCGCATCTGGATCCGCGTATCCGGGAACTGGCTCGTGCGTTTGCGGCGGGCGCAGGTGACGATGTTGCGCGTGCCAGGCAGATCGAGCAGCGCCTCCGGACCGGCTACGGCTATTCGCTGGAGCTTCCGGCGACGCGTCCGCGCGACCCGATCGCCGACTTTCTGTTCGAACGCAAGGTGGGCTACTGCGAGTATTTCGCGTCGGCGATGACGGTGATGCTGCGATCGCTGAAAATCCCGGCGCGGCTCGTGAACGGGTTTCAGAGTGGGGTGGCGAATCCGTACTCGGGCACGCTGGTGATCCGCGCTTCGGACGCGCACACCTGGGTGGAGGCGTATCTGCCGGAAAGCGGGTGGACGGTATTCGACCCGACGCCGCTTGCGGGCCGCGTGCCGGTGCAAACCATTTGGAGCAAGGTGAGCCTCTACCTGGACGCGGCGGACACGTTCTGGCGCGATTGGGTTCTGAGCTACGACCTCGGGCAGCAATTGACGCTCGCGTCGCGCGTGCAGTCGCGGGCGCGCGATCTGCGGCAGAATGGGCTTGTTACGGGCCTCGCGTGGATGCGCTCATGGGGAGACCGGCTGGGCCGGATGGCGCGAGAGCGCGTGCTTTGGATGTGGGGGGCGTGGGTGGTGGGGGCGGCCGGAATCGCAGTGCTGCTTTACGTGTTGGTGCGATGGGGGGCCAGGGCGCTTCCCGCGCGCAACGCCCGGCGGGGCCGCTTGGCACCCGGAGAAGCGACGGTGCTCTACGCGCGCATGCTGAAGGTGATGAAGCAACGAGGCTATCAGAAGCCGCTCTGGTTCACGCCGCAGGAGTTTGCGGCAAGCGTGGAAGGCGAGGAGGCACTGGAGCCTTTCACAGCGGCGTATTATGCGGTTCGCTTCGGGGGCCAGACTGGGGCATCGCGGGAGATGGCGACTGCTTTGGATCATCTGACTTCGCGGAAGAAATGACCTTGGGACAAGCGCCGGTGCTCATCCCAAGGTTCGCGCCGGCAGTTACGGGATGCTGACGAGGACAGCCGGCGACAGGGCCGAGATGTTCCTGGCGACATCGAGCGCGGCCACGGCGTAGTAGTAGGTTTTGCCCGAGACGACGTGCGGGTCCGTAAACGTCACGGTGGGAGCGGCGACTCCGCCAACGAGCTGCAAGCCGGTGGGCGAGGTGCCCCTGTAGATCTGGTAGCTGCCGACCATATAGTCATCCGTGGAAGCGCCCCAGCTAACGGTGGCGAGCGGTCCGGATTGGGCAGCCACGGACACACTCCCTGGGACGGTCGGCGGCGTGGTGTCGGGCAAGGTGGTTGCGGTGACGATCGCGCTTCGGGCGGAGTGATTCCCGACAGCGTCGTAGGCGTCGACCTGGTAGTAGTAAGTCTTCGATGGGATCGTCGCCGTGTCGGTAAACGAGGTGGCCGGGCCCGACGAGTACGGTACCACCGAACTAGCGGCGGTTCCGCGATAGATCTCATAGCCCTTTACCGCGACGTTATCGACCGAAGCCTTCCAGCTCAAGTTCATCTGCAGGTCCGAAACCGGAGTGGCATTGAAACCCGCAGGGACGGAGGGCGGAGTCGTATCGGGCGGCGCGACAGTGTTCACCGAGAGGGGCGAGGACTGCGGTGACAGATTGCCAGCGGCGTCGAAAGCGGCCACTGTGTAGGAGTACGAGGTACCCGGGGAAAGCGCGAGGTCGTAGTATGTCAGGGGCGTGTTCACGACGCCGGCCAGCGCGCCGTTGCGATAGATATTGTAAGCGGCGACACCGACGTTGTCCGTAGTGGGCGTCCAGACTAGAGTGGCCGCGGTTTGCGAAACGCCCTTCAGAGCGGGAGCGGCCGGCACCAGCGGCGGCGTTTTATCGGGAGCGGCAATCGCCATGTTCTCCCAGGCGAGACCGGTAGCCGTAAAGGCGCCGATGGAGTTGGCTTGCGAGGACGCGGTCGCGGAAGTTGTGATCAGCGACGCATCGGGCTGCCCACCGTACGAGTTGTAGTCCAGGTAGGCGGCGAGGTAGTGGGACCAGAACGGCGTGATAAAGACAAACTTCCCGTAGTTGGCGAAATCCGACATGGTTTGCAGAAAAGCGATGTCAGTCGGTCCCCAGAAACTATAGACGTCACGCGCGTAGATGGTGGTGTAGGAGAGCCCCTGGCTATATTCAGCATCGCTTTCTTTGTAAGCCCACATCTCGCTCATAGACGCCTGCTTTCCGGCGGCTTGAATCATACCGACCGCGGTAAGCGCGTTCGGGAGATTGTTCTTGTTCACCGGGTAGACGTGCATGTCGATGAAATCCAGCGGAAGAGTGGTGAAGCTCT
Source organism: Bryobacterales bacterium (assembly GCA_963814235.1). GTDB lineage: Bacteria > Acidobacteriota > Terriglobia > Bryobacterales > Bryobacteraceae > Bog-113. The sequence continues at coordinate 46,725 of CAWFCA010000001.1, forward strand.
GGACGAACTGGATATACGACGGGTGCCACGTGCCGCAACCGGCGCCGAGGTGAACATTCGACACACCCGCGCCGCGAACGGCCGCGATCATACCCTGGACCATTTGCGTGTTGCCGCTGACGGTACCCGCGTTCACCTGACCCGTGCCATTGGCTTCGGTGTCGGGTTCCGCGGTCAGGACCATGTAATCCGGCTGGAGCAGCTTCGCGATGTTAGCGGCGAGCTGAGCGCGCTGGCTCATATAGGTGGGCCAATCCAGGCTTTGAAAGTAAGGGATGAAACTGGCGGCGTTGGTACCGGGATAGGCGGAGCCTGTGGTGTTCTCAATGATCACTTTGAGGCCGCGGGAGCGGATCTCCGCGACGAGCGTGGTGTAGAAGCTCAGGTACCCCTGATAGTCCGCCGGGTTGGAGTAATACGACGGCAGGAGAGTCGGGAAATCGAGGTGGAATGTAATCGATTTAACGCCGAGGGCCTGCAGGTCGTTGAGTTCGGAAAGCACAGTGTACGAGTAGTAGTTAGCGCCCAGTAAGTTGGAGGTGAGAGCGGAATTTGCGCTGAGCAGCTGGGCTGAGTAAGAGACGGGCGACGGCGATCCATTCCACGCGGCTTTCACGGTGGTATCGAAACTGGCCAGGCTCGCGTTCATATTGTTATAAGCGTCCGCATACTGGGACGGGATGGAGGGCGGGGTTTGGGCGAGCCCGCTCCGGGTGAGTCCGATTAACGCAATGGCGCCAATCGCGATAAATTTCAGCAACTTTGACCTCTTCGATCGCAGGGGATTCGAACAACCGCGGCTTCAGGAGCACGCTGCGGCGTTGATCGTCAGTTGCCTTGAGATTCTTTAGGACAGCGAGGAATTGGGCTCAGACGTCGAGTCCAACGGAGCGCATCAGCGCGAGGGCGTTACTGCGCGTGACGATACCGGGGCGCATTCGATAGTCGAACTGAATGCGGCCGTCCTCGATGAAGTCTTCGAAGTGAACGTTGGCGGCGCTGCCAAGTTCGGTTGCGATGACGGAGAGCGCGAGGTCATGGGTGGTGGCAAGGCCGATGGCGGTGCGATCCAGAAGAGCGCGGAAGAGCGCCTGGGCGCCGATGCGCCGGTCGTGGGAGTTGGTACCGGCGAGAAGTTCATCCAGGAGGAACAGGGCGGGCGCGGGGAGATCGAGGATCTGGCGGATGCGCAGGATCTCGGCGTAAAAGCGGGAGACACCGCCGTCGAGAGAGTCGTTAATGCGGATAGACGCCCCGATGGAGAGCCAGGAGAGGCGCAGGGAAGCGGCCCGGACGGGCGCGCCTGCTAACGCAAGGACGGCGTTCAGGCCGACGGTGCGAAGCAGGGTGCTTTTGCCGGACATGTTGGAGCCGCTGACGATGAGCAATTGTGCTGGCGCGCCGAGCGAAACGTCGTTCGCGACGCACGCGGCGAGCAAAGGGTGAGCGAGAGCTTCTGCGGCGAACGCGGGAGGCCCTGCGGCCACTTGCGGGAAGACGTGCTCGGGATGTTCGAAGCGGAAGGCGGCCAGAGAGCCGATGGCTTCGATTTCTGCGACCGCGTCCAGCCATTGAGGTATGGCGTGACCGTAGCGCTGGCGCCAGAGCTCGACGGCGAAGCTCACCTGGGTGGTCCAGAGAACCAGCGGTCCGAAGATGCGCACCACCCAGTTATCGCGGGAATCGAGCAGCTCGATCAGGCGGTTCAGGCGGGCGATGGCGTGGGATGCCGGCGATGGCCGGTGGAGAGCCTCGGAGTGGCGGGCGAGGCGAGGGGACGAGAAGCGCTCCTTCTCGAGGCGAGCGAGAACCGCGCTGAGTAGCGCGAGGTCGTGGCCGGGCTCTCCGGTGGCGTGCGCGATGGCGCTGACGGTGTGCCGCCAGCGGAAGAAGACGGACGCTTCGAGGACTCCGACGGCGATGATGGCGATGCGCAGACGCGGGTCGCTGAAGAGCGTGAGCGTCCACCAGCCCAGGAGGACGAGACCGATGGCGGAGAAGACCGCCGCGACGAGGCGCAGGACCCTGGGGATGGCTACTGGCGGCGCGACGGCCCAGGCTGCGAGGGCATCGGGGTGCACGCCGGATCGAAAGTCCTCACCGAGAACGGCGAGGTCTTCGCGCAGATCGAGCAGCGTACGCATTTCATCGACGGCTTGATGGCGGGACTGAATCTCGGCGGGATCGGCGGGCGCGAGCAGCCATGCGGCGAGGCGGTTCTCGCCGGCGCGTGTGCGGCAGGTCGAGAGCATTTGAAACAGAGAATGCTTTCCGAAGACATCCAGATCGACCGCGTATGGATGGTGGGGATCGATGAAGCGCTCGCCGGTCTCGCCGGCATCGTCACGGCGATGACGCAGACGCAGGAGCGCCCGTTCGTAATATTGAACGCCGCGTTCGGCGAAGCGCGAGCGCCGGGTGAAGCGGTCGCCGGCGGCGAAGAGCGCGATCAGGGCCGCTAAGGCGACCAGCGCGAGAAGGGGCCAAGCCTCAAAGCCGTTGGCGGCGGCGAACCAGATCGCGGCAACCGAACCGGCGGCGAAGGCTAAACGAATGTTGCCGAGGCGGGCGTGACGGGCGGCGGCGAGGCGCGCGGCTTCTTTCCGATCCGTCAGCCGCTGCTCGTAGAGCGTTTCGGGCGACGTGGGCTGTTCGGATACAGTCAAGCATCCAGCGTAGCTTGTGCAACCTTTGCCAAACAGTCAGCATCGAGTTAATACGCGTATGGCACGACCGGTAATATTAACGATCGATGACGATCCCGAAGTGTTGCGCGGGGTGGAACGGGACCTGCGCCGCAATGCTTACTACAGCGAACACTTCCGCATCATGCGGGCAAGTTCGGGCCAGGCGGCGCTCGATGTGCTTCCACGCCTGATAGAGCGAAATGAGACGGTCGGTCTGTTTCTGGTGGACTATCGCATGCCGCAGATGAACGGCATCGAGTTTCTGGAGCAGGCCATTAAGGTCTTTCCGGATGCGCGGCGCGTGCTGCTGACAGCGTATGCGGATACCAATGCCGCGATCCAGGCCATCAACGAAGTCCGGCTGGATTACTACCTGGTGAAGCCCTGGGATCCGCCGGAAGAGAAGCTCTATCCGGTGCTCGACGACCTGCTGAAGAGCTGGCTGGCTTGCTACCGGCCACCGTTTCAGGGGCTGCAGATTGTGGGCACGCGCTACTCGCCCAAGTCGTATGAGCTGCGCGAATTTCTGGGGCGGAACCAGATGCCGTACCGGTGGATTGATGCCGAGGCGCCCGATCACGATAAGGCGACCGTACAATTCCTGGCGAACCTGGGGGACAAGCTGCGGACCTTGCCAGTGGCGGTTTTCGAGGACGGGGAAAGCGTTGCTGAACCGACGACTGCGGAATTAGCAGAGCGGCTGCACCTGAACGTGAACGCGCGGCTGGAGCACTACGATCTGGTGATCGTCGGCGGTGGTCCGGCGGGTTTGGCGGCGGCGGTTTACGGGGCTTCGGAAGGTCTGAAGACGGTGGTGGTAGAGCGCGCGGCTCCGGGCGGACAGGCGGGATCGAGTTCGCGCATTGAAAATTATCTGGGGTTCCCGGGCGGCGTCAGCGGTCAGGAGCTCACGGTGCGGGCGGTGACCCAGGCGAAGAAGTTCCAGGCGGAACTGTTGGTCCCGCAGGAGGCGACCAGGCTGCGGGTGGAGACGCCATTCAAGATCGTGACGCTGGCGAACGGGGCGGAGCTTTCCTGCGACGCGCTGGTGATCGCGGCGGGCGTGCAGTGGCGGCGGCTGGAACTGCCCGGTCTGGAGAAGCTGCAGGGCGCCGGCGTCTACTACGGCGGGGGTTTGACCGAGGCGCCGACATGCAAAGGGGAGACGGTGTACGTCGTGGGCGGCGCCAACTCCGCGGGGCAGGCAGCGATGCATTTTGCGCGCTTCGCGCAACAGGTGATCCTGCTGGTGCGGGCCAGGACGCTGGACGCGACGATGTCGAAGTATCTGATCGACCAGGTGAAGCGGCAAGGTAACGTCCACATCGCGTACTGCACGTATGTGAAGGAAGCGCATGGCGAGGAGCACCTGGAAGAGCTGTCGCTGTTCTGCGAGGCGACGGGCACAACGGAGCGGGTACCGGCTTCGTCGCTGTTCATCTTCATTGGGGCGGAGCCGAAGACCGAGTGGCTGGGCGAGACGCTTGCGCGGGACGATCACGGGTTTATTCTCACCGGGCCGCAGTTGCCGAAGGACCTGGTGACCCGGAATTTTGATCGGCCGCCCATGCTGCTCGAGACCAGCGTTCCGGGAATCTTCGCGGTAGGCGATGTGCGGCTGGGCTCGGTGAAGCGCGTGGCGTCGAGTGTGGGAGAGGGTTCGATCGCGGTGCAGTTCGTGCATCAGTATCTGAACCGGAACTGACATGGAACACCCTTCCTTAGAGGACCTCAAAGCCATCTCGGCGTTTGCGGATCTGGATACGCCCCAACTGGAGTGGCTGGCGGCGCACTTCAGCAATGAGCGATACGGCCCCGGTGAAATTCTGGTGGAAGCGGGCACCGCGGCGGACTACATGGTGGCGATCTTCGAGGGGGAGCTGCAGGCGCGCCGGAGCGAGATGGGCCAGGAAGGCGCGATCTATATGGCGGGCGCGGGGCGGGTGACCGGGAAGCTTCCGTTCTCGCGGATGCGCGAGTTTCCGTCGACGGTGCGCGCCGTGGGAATGACGCGCATCGGACGGCTGCGGGAAGAAAAGTTCGGGGAGATGCTGGCGGTGATCCCGACCATGGGGGAGCGGCTGGTGGGCGTGCTTTCGGACCGGATCCGGGAGACGGCGAAGGTGGACCAGAACCGCGAGAAGCTGGCGGCACTGGGCAAGATGTCGGCGGGCCTGGCGCACGAGCTGAACAATCCGGCGTCGGCAGCGCAGAGGGCCGCTTCGAACCTGCGCGAGGCGTTAAAAAAACTGGCGGACAGCAATCGCAGGATGGCGGCGTGTCCGATGACGGATGAGCAGCGGGTTCACCTGGCGGAGCTGGAGGATGAGCTTGCAGGCGCCATGGATGGGAAGCCGGTGCTCGATTCGCTGGCTTTGAGCGACCGCGAAGGGGAGCTGACGCAGTGGCTGGAGAAGCGGGGCTTCCGCAAGGGATGGGAGATTGCGCCGGCGCTGGCGGATTCGGGTTTCGACACAGGGTGCCTTGATCACATCGCCGGCGTGGTGGGCGACGGGGTGCTGGGAAGCGCGCTCGAGCGCGTTGCGGCAACCTTCAACGTGGAGCGGCTGGTGCGCGAGATCGAGAACAGCACCAAGCGGATGACGGTGCTGGTGAAGGCGGTCAAGGAATATTCCTATATGGACCGGATCCAGGAGCAGGAGATCGACATCCACCGCGGCCTGGACACGACGTTGGCGGTGCTGGGACACTGCATGAAAGACGGCGTGCGCGTGACGCGCGAATACGACACGACGCTGCCCAAGCTGGTGGCGAACGGCGGCGAATTGAACCAGGTGTGGACCAATCTGATCGATAACGCGATCAGCGCCATGAAGGGCAAGGGCGAGTTGAAGATCCGGACAGCGCGAGAGAACGATCTGGCGCTGGTGGAGATCATCGATAATGGTCCGGGAATTCCGGCGGCGATCCAGGGCCGGATTTTCGAACCGTTCTTTACGACGAAAGGCGTGGGCGAAGGAACGGGCCTGGGCCTTGATTTCGCGTACCGGATTGTGGGGCGGCATCACGGCGAGATCCGGTTCACCTCCAGGCCCGGCGAGACGCGTTTCCAGATCCGGCTGCCGCTGAACCAGCCAAATGGGAGGCAAACCGATGAAGCAGTGCACGCATCTGAATCAAGTTCATGACGTTCATCCCAACACCAGGGGATGCGAGGAATGCCTGAAGATGGGGGATCGTTGGGTGCATTTGCGCCTCTGTCTGAGTTGCGGGAACGTAGGGTGCTGTGATTCCTCGAAGAACAAGCATGCGACGAAGCATTTTCATCACACGCAGCACCCGATCGTGCGGTCGATAGAGCCGGGCGAAAGCTGGATGTGGTGTTATGTCGATGAAGTAGAGATGGAATAGTTAAGACCAGGAGAACAGGATGCCGACGAGATCCGCGGAAGCGGAATGGAATGGCGCGCTGCGGGATGGCGCGGGAAAAATCAAGCTGGGCAGTGGAGCGTTCGAAGGCAAGTACAGCTTCAAGACGCGCTTCGAGGATGGTGCGGGCACGAACCCGGAAGAACTGATCGGGGCGGCGCATGCCGGGTGCTTCTCGATGGCGCTCTCGGCGCAGCTCGGCGGGGCGGGATTTACACCGTCGCGCATTCATACCACGGCCAAGGTGCATTTGGAGAAGGTAGCGGACGGCTTCGCGATCCCGCGGATCGATCTCGAGACCGAGGCGGAGATCCCGGGAATCGACGAGAAGACGTTCCAGGAGCAGGCCGAGAACGCGAAGAAGGGATGCCCGGTTTCGAAGGCGTTGGCCGGTGTTGAGATTCATCTGACGGCGCGGCTGGTTTCGAAATAAACCCGATCACGAAGCGGTGACTTCGAAGCGGGCGGTGTCCGGAAGATCGCGGCCGGCCACCGTGAGCCGGAGGTCGTAGATTCCCAACGGCGCGGCGGGAATGCGGAACGCAAGAGTCGACTGCGCTTTTTCAAAAGCATCGACCGCGACCGCATTTCCCGCGCCGCCAGTCATTGCAACGCGCTCGACAGCTTCGGCGTGAATGGTTTTCAGGGTGAGAACGACCGGCGTTCCAGGAGGACCGCTGGTTGGCTCTATCGCTAGAGAAGTCGGGCCGGGCGGCGTTTCTCTCGATAATTTTGGGTCTGCGGAACTCGAGGCGGGCAGCGCGGCAGGAGCTTGCGGGGCCTTCTTCATGTCTTCGTCGTGCCGGTCGATCTGGTCTTCCAGCCGTTTAATGATGCCGTCGAAGAGGCGCTCGGCGAAGCCCAGGAGAAAGGCGCCAAAGAGGGTTCCGGGGGCGCACGGACGCGCCCACTGCACGAGTTTGAAGGGACCGCCGACCAGATCGAAGCCCGGCTGATTGGCGAACGAAATCATCAGGACGCCGAACCATCCGGTGAGCGCGCCGAGCACGGGGCTGAGGAAGAGGGTAGTCCAGGAAGCGCCGTAGTCGGTGGGGACGTTGGCACGCTTGAGCTGCTTCATGAGGCGGCTGAGGAAACCGCCCGCCGCGCCCACGACGAAGAGGATGTATTGGGGCAGCAGGGCGAAGCCGAGGAACACGATCAGGATAAGGCCAACGATGGTCAGCCACACCGCCTTGTTCTGCCACGCGGTAAGCGACAGATATCCGGTGTCGCGCAGGTTGTAGAGGTAGTACTGGACTTCGATCAGCAGCTCGCGAAGCTGTTCCGGCGAACTGCTGGGGGAGCACTTGAAGGACTCGTCGATGCGGGCGGAGAAGGCTTTCCCGAGCGTGTCCTCGGAGATGGCCAGTTGCTGGCGGGCGGTGGCGAGGCGCGCGGTGACCTTGTCGGGCGGCATGCCGGGCACATCGAGGAGCCGCAATTCGAAGTAGTGGAGCGTAGCGAAGCTGGCATTCTCCTCGCCCTCGGACCAGAAGAAGAAGTCGCTCACGCGGCGGAGCAAGGTGGGGGAGGGGTGGATGATGCTGTCGAGAGGAGCGCAATCGAAGCCGGCGGCGGTGGCGCGAATCCGAACATCCTGAGCGCGGGCGCGGAGCAGGTTGCGATTGGGTACGGCGATGTTGTACCAGCGAACCAGAAGCACGCTGGCGAGGTAAACCGCCGCGAGGAGAATGGCCCAGACCGCAAAGGGGTCGGTGGGGCAAGGGGCCGGCGGAGTCTTATCGAGCGCGGCGGCGGGCACATCCTGAGCGCGCGCGTTCACGGCGAACAACAGGATGGCGCACGAGAAGCGGCTCACTTATCGAATTGTATGGTAGCTTCGCCGCGGAACTCTTTGTAATTACGGAATTCGATAACGTTTTTGGAACAGAAGGAACTGCCGCGCTCGCACGACAGGTTTTCGGACTCGGTAGGGAGGAGCACCTTGCGCTCGCCGAGGCGCACGAAATCGTAGTCGACGCTCTCCTCGACCATATCGAGGGGGAACGACTCGGGAATGTGATCGGCCTGCTGCTCCAGGCGGACAACACGGCCGGAGTCGCGATCGATCCAGACACGGCCGCTGATGGCGGGACGCAGCGATTGTCCGCCCTCGATGATCTCCCATTCGGAATTTTCGCGCTTGACGGAAAAGTCGTAGACCTTGGTCTTGATGCGTTTCAACTCGGAGTCCTTGACGTAGTGGAACTCGGCGCCGACGCGCGGGTCCATGAGGCTGGACAGGACGGAATGGAAGTCGCCGCGAGAGCGCTGGCCTTTGATCTCCATGATGCCTTTAGAGGTGGAGCGATTGCCGACTTTCACGTTTTGGTAATCCTCTTTGCCGTCCATGAAGACCACGGTGGCGGAGACGACGTCGACGGCGTCCCAGCCGGAGATTTTGGATTCGCGTTTATAGCGGGTGGTGAACTGCTGGGTGACGAAATTGGGAAGCTTGCCGCCGAACTCGGCGGTGACCTGGCGCGCTTTCTCGATCAACGAGGCCTGGGCGGCTTCGGGGGCCACAGGCTCGGGCCTGGCTTCAGGGACCGCTTCGGGAACTGAGGACGAGGCGGGAGCTTTCACGGACGCCACGGTTTGCTCCTCCTCGTCATCGGCGGTAGGCTTGCGCTTCGCGGGAATGCCGCGGCGCAGGATGGGGCGCCCTTCCTCGTCGGGCGGTCCGTCATCAGCGGCGGCCGGCTTGCCGTCTTTCGTTTTGGCAGCCACGGCGGGGTTGTCCGGGGTAGCGAGCGCGGTGATGGAGCTGGCGACCATTTCCTCACCATCGAGCGAGATCCGCGCCTGCAGTTTAACGCGCATGCCGGGATCGAAATCATCGAGCGTGAGCTTGCCCTTGGGTCCGGTGAGAGTAGTGGCGCTGGTCACTTTACAGGTGAGGAAGCGGGTGTCATCGGCTTCGACGACGATATCCTTTTCACCGACGTGGCGGACGGTCCCCGACGCGATGACCAGGTTGGGGTCGCCCTGCTTCGACTCGGGCTCGGTGTTCTTTTCCGTGGGCCGCGGAATCGGGTTGCTGCGCTTTAGGACGGGCGGCTTCTCGTCCATCTGGGCGGGAGCCGGTAACGCGCCGGCCACCGCCGCGAGAAGCAGGAAGAAGGGAGAGGCAGCCCGCATAAGACTACTGGACGGGGATGTTGACGGCCGGAGCCGCGACGCCGCCGATGGAGAGCGCGATCGGCTGAGAACCCGCGGCAATGTTCGAAGGCACGAGCACGTTGACCTGGTACAAGCCGACGAAGTTGGGCGCGAGTCCGCTGAACTGGACGGTGGCGGGCTGTCCGCCGATGGTGACGGTCGGGAACGGAGTGGTGGAAAGCGGATTGGCCAGGGCGACGTCGCCGGTGGCGGGCTGGTTCGTGACCGGGCCGAGACCGTTGCAGTAGAGCGAGATATATTGACCGCGCTTCGCGGCGTTAGAGGCAGTGACGACAGAGCCGTCCGTTACGTTGGTGGCAGCCGCGATTCCATTGACTTCGAAGAGGGCCGGCGAATACGCAACAAGAGGGACCGTGATCAGGTTGCCGAGGTTCGGCTCGATATTGACCTTGATCTGTGCCGCTGTCTGGCCGGACAGTTCCCAGGGAACCTGGACGTTGATCTGGGTGGCGCTGACATAGGAAAGCGCGCCGGGGACGCTCACGTTACCGGCATCGAACGCGACGGAAGTGTAATTCGAGGAGATCGGCAGCGGAACGTAGGCGGCGGATGCGGTGCTGCTGGCGAGGGCGGTGCCGTAGATCGAGATATACGAACCGGGCGCGATGCCGGCGCCGAGGGTGTTGCTTGCGGCATTGACGATGCCGCCCGTGTTGATCGCGGGCGCGGCCACGGCGTCATCCACGAAATCGTAGTAGTTCTGCTTCCCCAGATTCAGGCCGGTGATGGTGGCGCGGAAGGTATAGGAGCCGGCAACGGTGCCGAGGATCGGTTGGGCGAGCGCCTCGCCGTACTGATTGGTCTGGGTATCGGCATTCGTGACGGAGCTTCCGTTGCCGCTGAGGGCGGTCCAGGTAACCGGCAGGTTGGCAACGGGCACGCCGTATCGATCGATGACCTGGAAGGAGGAGAAGCCATCCGAAACACCCTGGCCGACGAGACCGGGGAAGGACCCGATGTTGCTGTCGCCACTGAGGGAGATCAACTCAAACGGGACGCCGTCGCCAACCAGGTAGAGGTAAGGGACATGAAGCGGCTGCGCGCCGCCGGTGATGGTAATAACGCCGTCGTAGATGCCGGCAGAAGGCTTGGAACCGCTAAGGGTAACGGTGACGGTTCCGGTAGCTCCGGCGGCAATGGTCAGAGAGGATTTGTCGACGGTCAACTGGGTGGCGGAATCGGCTGCGGTGCGCGTGACGCCGATGGCGAGAGTCAGGGTACCGCCGCTGAAGTTAGTCACGGTGAGTGGCTGGGACGCGGAGACGGTACCCGTCAGCGAGCCGAAGGAGATGGTGGGCGGTTCCACGGTGACATTGGTCTGGACGGCGTGAAGGGCTTCGGCTTTACCGCCGCCCACGGAGAGCACGCTGGACGGGGTGGTCGCACTACCCCCAGGGAAGAACGGGTCGGTGGTGTCGTTGGTGGCCGTGTTGACGATCGCCGATTTGACCTGGATGGCGGTGAACGATGGGTGGGCCTGACGGACGAGGGCCGCGATGCCGGCGACGATGGGGCTGGCGAAGCTGGTACCGGCGGCCGAGGTGTAGCCGCTGGGATCGTAGAGGGCGCCCAGGGGATCGTAGGTCTGGGTGGCCATGTAAATATTCTCGCCGGGGGCGGCGACATCCGGCTTGAGCTGAAAGCCGAGGGAGGGGCCGCGGGAGGAGAAGCCGAGGACTTGATTGACGTCCGGACTGCTGGTGAAGGTGGGAGCGGTGGGGTCGAGGTTGGCGGTGACGCCGGAGTTCGCATCGACGTAGGCTTTCAAGGCATTCCCGTCGCTGGTACCGATGAAGAACGCGGGAATCAGGGTGTTGCTGCCAACACCGGGAGTGAACAGATCGGGAAGCTGGCCGTTGTTGTAAAAGAGGACGGCGACAGCGCCGGCATTCTGGGCATTGGTGAGTTTGACATCGAAGTTACAGGCGGACGGCGTGCCGCCGCGTGAGATCAGAGCGATGTCGCCCTGCATGGAGTTGACGGGGTAGCCGGTACAGCCATAGACGTCGCCGAGTTTGCCGGCATCGACGAGCGGGGCGATCAGGGGACCGCTGAGGAAAGTGGCGTCGTCGGGAAGAGCGGGGATGGTGGCGAAGTTGGCGGGAGCGTTAGGTCCGGTGATGTGAACGGCGTTGGCGGCCTGGTGCGAGTTTCCGGTAGCGGCGACGGCAATGGCGTCGGGAGCGTAGCCGGGCGAGCCGACGGAATCGAGCGTGGATGAGGACTGGAAGTGGCCGTCCTGCCCTCCGTTGCCGGCAGCGGCGACGACACTCATATTGTTCTTGACCGCATTCTCGACGGCGATGGCTTCGGGGTCGCACGGGGTGGATCCGAGTTCGCTGGTGCAGAAGGAATCGTTCTCGAGGGGCGCGCCAAAAGCCGGACCGCCGAGGGAAAGATTGACGACGTTCATGCCGTCGGCGAACGCATCGTCGAGCGCCATCAGCACGGCGTCGGTGTAGGCGCCGTCAATGATCCCGGGCGATCCGAAGATTTTGTAATTGCCGAGGAAGGCTTTAGGGGCGAGGCCGGTGATGGTTGCGAGGGGACCGGTATTGGTGTTGCCGCCCGCGCACATGGCGACGGCGGTTCCGTGGCCGACGCGATCACGGGGAGTGGGATCGTCGGGCACGGAGAACTGCGCACCGTTTCCGAGCAGCCCCGATTCGAGCGAGACGTAGCTGCGGGCCACGATGACTTTACTGTTCGTGTAAGCGGGCACATTGGGGGTGGTGCCCGCGGGCGGGTAGTTGGCGGGCGGGGTTAACGAGGAATCCTGAAAGGCGGGGTGATTCTGATCGATCCCGGTGTCGAGGATGCCGATCCGCATGCCAGCGCCGGCGTTGGGGATGCCGCCAAGGGCGCTCCAGGCGGCGGGCGCGTCAACCAGATTCACGGCGGCGTTCAAATTGGGGCGCTGAATCCGGAGGGCGAACACCGCGCGTACGCCGGGCATGGCCCGCAGGGTAGGCACGTCGCTCATGCGGGCGCTCACGTAGACCGCGTTGAGCAACAACTCCGTGGAGCCGGTGACGTGGAAGCCTTTCGATTCCAACTGAGCGCGCAGCGTGCTTTGCCGGGCGCGGATGTTGCTGCGCGCGGTCTGGACTTCGAGCGAGTCGCGGCGGCCGCCGCTGCGCATGGCCTTTACGGCGGGCGCGTCCTCGAGAATGAGGGCAAATCTTTCGAGCCGCTCAGCGGCTGCAAGAGGAACAGCAAGCAAAGCAAATGAAATACAGAGGAGGTAAAGCCGACGGCTCATATGATTCATTCAAGCTACTCCGACGAAGGTTCCAAAATGTGCGTTTCGTAAAGCTTTGTTAACCGGGCAGCATAGAGTCAACCGAGCAGCAGGCGCCAGGCCCCGACGGCTAACGCATGTGTAACCATGCTTGCACGAATGCCGCGGGCCTGGAGAAAAGCGCCGCCGCAGCAGAGCCCGAGGATGAGTGATAACACGGCGACACGCCAGTTCGGAAAAGCGCCGCGAAACCCGAGATGACAGGCGGCAAAGAGGATAGCGCCGAGGACGAGCCCGGCGGCGGGACTGCGCGTCCACCGCGAGATCCACTGTTGAAGCAGGCCGCGGAAGAAAAACTCTTCGGATAATGCGAGGACCCAGAAGACGCCGAGCACGAGCGCGAGAGAAGGCCATAAGGAGAGATGGCGCGCGGTGAGGTGGAACTGGCCGAGGCGCAGTCCGAGCGGCAGGGCGATGGCGGCGCAGACGGCGAACCAGAGAGCGCCAATGCCTAGATCACGCAGGCGGGGGACGAACCCGATGCCGGCCGGTTCCGAGCCGCGAATCAGAAGCACGGCGAGGATGGCGGTGCGGATGAGCGTGACATGGCCGAGCACTTCGAGAGGCAACTTGGGCAGCGGCGCGGGGAAGATCCAACGCAGGATGCCGGAAAGGATGAGGGCGGCGAGCAGCGCGAGAAAGGCGAGATCGCGGACGGCGGTGAGCGGCGTGGAGCGAAGATGCGGGACGAAACAGAAGGATACGAGGAGCAGGATGGCGGTCCAGGCGAGCGCGGGGGCGGGATGGAACGCGCGCGCGGGGACGCTGTAGACCAGGTAGGGAAGCGCTCCGCTGAGTGCGAGGCATGCGGCGAGGCGCAGCCGCGGGAGACGCTGGCGAAGGCGGTCGCGGAGGGCTTCAAAGCCGAGCAGCAGATAAAATACGTACTCGGTGACAAAGGCGAGAGCGATGGGGACAGCGAGGGCGGCCGGGACGCGGCGTAAGAGCGCGAACTGCCACGCGGCCATCGCCAGGATCACGCAACCCGCTGCGAGAGTGACCAGGAAGGCTTTCGATGAGGCACGGGTGGACGCGCCCGTAAGCATTTCCCTGTTCACGGTGCTGGCCATGTCGGTTCTTGTCATTATGGCGGTGCCCATGGGGAAGGGCGCGGGGACGCCGCCCGCGGACCTGATCCGCCGCATTGCGCACCATGAAGACGAGACGGTACAGGCGCGCGCGAACTACGCGTACCGGCAGTCGGTGCGCCTGCAGGAGATGAACGACCGCGGCGCGGAAGTGGGGCGGTATACGGAGGTCCGCGACATCGTGTTCTCGCCGCAGCATGAGCGGACCGAGAAGCAGGTGAGCGTTCCCATCGCGAACCTGAAGAGCCTGGTGATGACCGAAGAGGACTTTCACGACATCCGCGAGATCCAGCCATTTGTCCTGCGCGAGGAATCCGTGGGTAACTACGATGTCAAGTTTCGGGGCGACGAGAACATGGACGGGGTGGACTGCTGGGTGGTTCAGATCCGGCCGAAGCAGATTCTGCAGGAGCAGCGGTTCTTCGAAGGGCTGCTGTGGGCGTCGAAGAAGGACTACGCGATCGTTCGGACGGAGGGTCAGGCGGTTCCGCAGATCTACAGCCTGCATCATGAGAATCTGTTCCCGCGGTTTACGACCATCCGGAAGCCGGTGGGGGACTTCTGGTTCCCGGCGTTCACGTACGCGGACGACACGCTGCCTTTCCACACCGGGCCGCTGCGGGTGAAGCTGACGATCCGCTACACCAACTACCAGAGGTTCGGGAGTTCGACGATCATCACGTTCGAGGAAAAATAGAGCGGCGTTTGATAGCATTTAGGTCGCTTGAAAATACTGAGTATTGGCGAGATCCTCTGGGACGTGATCGGCGGGGAGGAACATCTGGGCGGGGCGCCGTTCAACCTGGCGGTACACGCGACGCGGCTGGGACACGAGGCAGCCATCCTGAGCGCGGTGGGCGATGACGCGCGGGGAGAGCGGGCGCGGGCGCAGGCCGAGCGACTGGGCGTCAGTACGCGGTACCTGACGACGAGCATGCAGGCGGAGACCGGGATTGCGACGGTGGGCGAGGACGCGCAGGGGCTGCCGCGCTTCCAGATTCCGCGGCCGATGGCTTACGACTTTCTGACGCCGACGGACGAACTGCTGGCGGACAGCTTTGACGCGATCTGTTTCGGGACGCTGCTGCAGGCCTTCGAACCGGCGCGGCGGGCGACGATCCGGGTACTGAACACGTTTCCGAAGGCGATCCGTTTTTACGACGTGAATCTGCGCGAAGGGCAGTACGAGTTGAGCTGCGTGGAAGATCTGCTGTCGCGTGCGACGATTGTGAAGCTGAACGAGAGCGAGGCGGAGATTTTGAGCGGGGCGGAGCGGCGCTCGCTGAAGCAGTTCTGCGAGACGCAGGCGACCCTGTTCGGGTTGGAGGCGATCGGCGTAACGCGCGGAGAGAACGGATGCGCCGTGTGGATCCGGGGCGATTATGTGGAAGACGCGGGAGTGCAGGTGAAGGTGGCGGATACGGTGGGGGCCGGGGATGCGTTCGGGGCGGCGTTCCTGCACGGCATCACGCAAGGCTGGCCGGCGGCGCGCGTGGCGCATTTCGCGAACGGGGTCGGCGCGCTGGTCGCCAGCCGCACGGGAGCGGTGCCGGAGTGGACGATGGAAGAGCTCAAGAGCGTGACCGAAGCAGCCGAATGAATAAAGTCTTGTGGGTAACCGGGGCCCTGGCGGTGTTGGCGGGGTCGGTGGGCGCGGTGGGGGACCGGCTTTACCACGAGCCGTACCGCATGCAGTATCATTTCAGCCCGGCGAAGACGTGGACCAACGATCCGAACGGGCTGGTGTACTACCGGGGCGAGTTCCATCTGTTCTTCCAGACGAATCCGTTGGGCAACGTGCCGGCGCACATCAGCTGGGGGCACGCGGTGAGCGGCGATCTGCTGCATTGGAAGGAGCTGCCGATCGCAATCCGGGAAGAGCACGGCCAGATGATCTTCTCGGGAAGCGTGGTGGTGGACAGCAACACGAGCGGGCTCTGCAAGAGCACGGACCCCAAGGACACCACCTGCCTGGTAGCGATCTATACGGGGCACACGCCGGAGGTGCAGACCCAGAACATCGCGTTCAGCAACGACAACGGGCGTACGTGGACCAAGTACGCGCGGAACCCGGTGATCGATCTGCACATGAAGAACTTCCGCGATCCGAAGGTCTTCTATCATGCGCCAACCAAGCAGTGGGTGATGGCGGTGGCGCTGCCGGATGAACACAAGGTGCGGCTGTTCGGGTCGCGGAACCTGTTGAACTGGACGATGCTGAGCGACTTCGGTCCGGCCGGCGCGACGGGCGGCCAGTGGGAGTGTCCGGACCTGTTTACGGTGGGGGCGGATACGACGCCGCCGAGCCGCAAGTGGGTGTTCGTGGTGAATGTGAATCCGGGCGGAGTGCAGGGCGGCTCGGCGACGCAGTACTTCGTGGGGAACTTCGACGGAAAGGTTTTCAAGAACGAGAACCCGGCGGCCAAGACGAGCTGGGCGGACTGGGGCAAGGACTTCTACGCGGCAGTAAGCTTCTTCAGTTTGCCTCCGGACGATCCGCGGAAGATTCTGGTGGGGTGGTTCGGCAACTGGCAATATGCGCGGGATGAGCCGACGAGTCCGCAGCGCGGGGCGATGGCGATTCCGCGGCAACTGCTGCTGCGGATGCACTCGGACGGGGCGCGGTTGATTCAGGCGCCGGTCAATGAGCTGCTCCTGTTGCACGGGACGGAGATGAGCATGCAGGATCGCGAGATCGCGTCGGTGAACAAAGACATTCGCGATGACAAGTTCCACGGGCACGAGCTGGACATCGAAGTGGCCTTCACACCGGGAAGCGCGCAGGAGTGGGGCGTGCTGGTGCATAAGGGCGCGAACGAGCGGACGGTGGTGGGGATGAAGAGCGACGGGCACGTGTTCGTGGACCGGAGTAAATCGGGCAATGTCGGTTTCAACCCGCAGTTCGGGGGCACGCAGACGGCGCCGTACCGCAAGGGCGCGCTCACGGCGATGCGGATTCTGCTGGACCGGTCGTCGGTGGAAGTGTTCGTCAACGACGGGGAGACGGTGATTTCGGATCGCGTGTTTCCGGCGGCGGCGAGCGATGAAGTGGAGTTTTACACGAAGGGCGGGACGGCCCGGATCAAGAGTTTAAAGATGTCGAAGCTGAACTCGATCTGGCCGCAGTAGGGCGCACCGCCGCCGCGGCTTAGCGGGTGAAGAGGTAGAGGCCGCTCTTACCCGCGACCGCGAAATCGAGCGAGCCGTTGTTGTGCAGGCTGGCGACGGGAATCTGCATCCCGGCTCCGGTGCGGCCGCCGTAGTCGAGGATGTGTTTGGACCATTCGACCTGGCCGCCCGCGCCGCGCGTGAACTCATACCAATAGATCCCGAGCGGCTCACGCTCGCCGTTGTCATGACCGTTGTGGGCCATGAAGCGCTTGCCGGTGAGGAAATCCATTTTGCCGTCGCTATTGAGGTCGACCATGGTCATGGCGTGGCCGCCGGCCCAGCCATCGTCGATCACGTGTTTGGTCCAGGAGCCATCGGCGTTCTGCTCCATCCAGAAGAAGCCGTAGTCGTGGGCCATGGTGGTGACGAGGTCGTTGCGGCCGTCGCCGTTGACATCGAGAACGTAGATGAAGCCGGTGGCTCCGAGGTCGAAGTTGGGGTGGAAGGTCCAGGTGCCGGAGCGGGGATCGGAGGGCGCTTCGAACCAGCCTTTGGGGGTGATGATGTCGGTGCGGCCGTCGCCGTTGACGTCGCCCGCGCCGATGCCATGGCCGTAACTGGTGGGGCTGACGACGTGCTTGACGAAGCTGCCGCCGCGGGGTTCATACCAGGTGAGCGGATCGTCTTTACTGCCGAACTGGGGCAGCACGTCGCGCTTGCGGCCGCTGTTTTCGAGATCGACGAGGAAGGCGAACTCGACGTTGTGGCCTTCTTCGATGACGTGTTCCTTCCATTCGGCATCGGGGCGTCCGGGATTTTCGAGCCACCAGAGTTTCTTGGCGAACCAGGCGCAATCGATCAGGTCGATTTTGCCGTCGCCATTCACGTCGAGCGGGAGGAGGCTGAAGCTATCGACGTACATATTGGACTCGGGCAGGGTGCGGAAGCGGTGTTTCTTCCAGGCGGGCGCTGCGTACCAGTTTTCGCCGGAGACGAGGTCGAGCTTGCCATCGCCATCGATATCGGCAAAGGCGCAGGACTCGCTGAAGCCGACGTCGATGGTGTGCTTCTCGAAGACAAGTTCGGGGGAGCGCGCGAGGGTCCAGGCGGCGGCCAGCAGGAGCGCGGCGAGCGACGGGAGAAGTTTTCGCATGAGAGGGGATTCTATCAATCGGGGCGGGCGCAGGTTTGGAAGGCGTTTGCAGGTTGGAGCGGATTGTGCGGGTTAGCGTAATCCATTGAGGCGATTGGGTGGGGCTTGTTGACCGGCCCGGGACGGCGATTGGAGGGTGAACGATTGACGAAGATGAGCACGGAAGAGATCGTTGCGTGGTGCGCGGAAGGGGGCATCGATGTCGGCCAACATCGAGGCCTTTCCTTCAAGAACAAACGGCGAAT
The DNA here is from genome assembly GCA_963814235.1 of Bryobacterales bacterium. Taxonomy (GTDB): domain Bacteria; phylum Acidobacteriota; class Terriglobia; order Bryobacterales; family Bryobacteraceae; genus Bog-113. The sequence continues at coordinate 64,886 of CAWFCA010000001.1, forward strand.
CGAGATCCCCTTTCCGGAGCGGCTGTTTGCGGCCCCCTTGATTCTTCTGGAACTCGTCGAGGATCTTACGACGCGATCTTCATCCGGCAGCTTGCTCCTCTGGATTCGGGATACGGGAATTTGGGATGAGCGCTTAGATCAAATTGGATTACCCCAGCTAGAGATCTTGAATCGCGCTACGCAGACGGATGGAAATGACACGTCTCCCGGCTACCTTTTTGACGAGCGCGAGATTCACTTGTGTGTGGGGGCCGCGGTTCTTCCGATGCTGTACGGATGGGATGCGTACTTGATTCCGAAATCCCGAGAGCACTTCCTATACCTGAGTCATGACGAGTTCATCGGGATCTATTACAAGAATGTGTCCGATGAGTCGGAGTTTTTGAAGTGTTACAGGGATTTAGCGTTGACTGCGTATGAGTTAACTTAGGCGAGGGCTATGGCATCAGGCGCGTCGAAGCAAGGCGCGCCATGCCGCGACGCTTCACGCCGTCGGCAAGCTGCTTGGCTTCCTCCAGCGTCGTGACGCGCCTGCCCTCGCCTCTTGCGAGGGAAGCTTCGGCATTATCGACTGCGAACAGGACTTCCAGCCTGCGGCGCTCGCGTTCCTCCCACAATAGGAGAGCTTCCGTCACCGCATCTTCTTCGTGCTGCAACCGCCCGCTCTCAACCGCCTCGCGGGCAAAGGCCTTTTGATCGGGAGTGAACCGGACTTCCATATGTCTTGAGCGTAGGGGGACCTTAGGCACCTGTCAAGCCCGCCTCCGCTGCTGATTGCGTGCATTAGCGGTAGCAGCGCTGTCCACGCCTTGTCCATTCAATTCCAAGGCTCGCCAGGGGAGCACTGCTTGCAAAAATTTTTCCAGGCGGCAATCCAATTGAATCGCGCGGGAGGAGCTTTGCCCATGCCAGAATTCTGGACGACGGTTGAGGCAAGATCGCTTACCCGGTAGACTCTCTGGCGATAGTACGTTCCGACCAGAAATACGGGCTCTTTTACTCTTTCCAATGTCAGGAAATACTGCGAGTCCGGGGACCATCGGGCAGCACCTTCGATTTGTTCCTGGTTCTGCAAATTGCGGGACGACCCAGTCTCTAGGAGCTTCAGAGAATACGAACCATTTTCGACCCGGTATACCAGGTACCGGCCATCCGGGGAACGCGCAGGGGCGGCGCCGATGCCATAGTCCCGGCGCTGGGTGTAAGTAGATTTAGAGATACCACGCGGTTTTGTTGTTCAAACAGGACTTCGGACCCGCTCCGGTTCAATTGAACATTCGACATGGTTTCGCAAGCGCCCAATGGATTCAGCTCATCCTTTCCGGCGTCGGCCCATGACGATTGGCAGGCACCCTTCACGTCTCCTGGCGAATACTCAATGACCATTCTTCCCGCAGACGTGACCGCAATTAAACCAAAATGAGGCAGCGGCACGGGGATTACGCTGAACCTGCCCGCTCGTAAGTCTTCACGGACTAATCGTTGTCTAAATGCTACATCGTCGACATTCCAGACGATTGCGCTTCCGTCAGCCGGAATAATAGGTTCACTTGTTTGGAAACGGCCCCGAAAAAAGCGCGGGGCTTGTCCAAATGGAAACACTTGAAGATATTCTCCCCGGGAGGCAAACAGAGCTATCTTGTCACTGCGCGACTGCGCCGCTAGTTCAGGCCATTCGGCGTTGTTGCCGCCGCAACTCGAGAGAAGCAAGAACAAGGCGACCAGCAATCCCGGACGTCCGATCTTCGAATCACCGGCGGACGATGCAGGGCGAGGACTGTTGATTCTGAAGCGCATTCGCCGAGTACTCTGGGGACCGCTCCTGTTCAAAGGGGTGGGGGGCCGGCGCTTTTTAGTTCGTTGGTTAATACCCAGCCATCAAGTCCGGCATATTTACCATCCTCCCCCCGCACTCTTTCTACCGCAAAAACAAACTCCGAATGCAGGGAACCCTCGCTGGAGGGATACGGATCGACGATAGCGCCGTATTATAAATCGAGCTCTGCAATGATAACAGATGGGTGCCGTTCTTAAGGAATCTCAGGCCCTGTAATGGTGGTCTCGCGCCGGGTCCGTGCGGCAGAGACTTTATGGAGTTGACATCCTGCGCAACGTATATCCCGCCCTCAGAGAAATCCCAGGCGATCCGTTCCTGCGAATCCAGCGCCGAGCAGCCGCACAGCAATAACATGCACGTCAGGGTGCAGAGAGCGGACACCGGTGCTTTCATTGTTGCTCCGTTATTGATTATGGCATTGCGGGCCGTCGTGCGACTGGCGTTACCGCGGATAACTCGGCCTGTCGATAACCCAGCTATTTGCTGGATGGCAGGAGCCGGAAAGCATTTATGGATAGGCCATCTTAAGTGACACTTCAGCGGAGCACGCCCACACGCTCTGACCCGCCCTCGGGCCGTCTGTTAATCTCACGCGAATCGAGTAATCAGCACCGCTCGTACATTTTATCGATGAGTCCCGTTCTAAAATCCTGCAGCCTGTTCCGGGCTGGACCCTGAAAAGCTTCTTTTTCAACAACAGCTCGGAAATATCAACACCCCCGTAGGCCGCCGTATACAGAGTGGCCAGGCTTGCGCGGTCGGCAGCCTGGTAATTGATGTTATTTGCCCGGAATACCGCCTCGCTGCTTGCAGTGCTTAGAACGAGCGAAGCGTACCAAGCGATGCAAATGGCAACGAAGACAAAAGCGATCGCGCGACGGGTTCGCTTTTGTCGAAGCTTGTTCCTCGCGTCGGCACTTCCGCCGATAGCGCCGATATTTCTCAAGAAGGGCAGGGGTTGCTCACGGGCGCTCGAACGGCAGGTGGCCTGTTTCGCGGCATATCCACCCTTCGGTACCGGCATGTGACTCCTTCTTGTCAATGATCCGTACCTTCACAAAACTGATCGTTTCAAACGGCAATTCTCCGCAGCGCGCTCCTGAGACCCTAATTACCTCTGCTCGCGTGCGACCTGGGATTGTGATCGAGGGCGCATTTTCCATTTCATGGCGAAACCGATCACCTGTTTGCGGGTGGTCCTCTCGATTATGCTTCATATCTCCCATTCGCTTTTCTTCCGCCGCAATGAGGGAAGTGATCTCAGCCGAATCTATGACTACCCTCGTTGGTTCATCCACGCGGTTTATGGAAAGCCGCAAAGCAGCCTCTGCGTGGCGCGGAATACCTCCAAAGCAGAGTAGGATGGTCAGGCAAATCAAGAGTTTTTGTTTGCGCATGTCAGTGCTTCACCCAGTCCGCTCGTTTCCCGCCTACAAAGGAGGGTGTGTCAATACAACGTTGTTCCGGCATACCCACACGTCTTGGCCGGTGAAGGGTCCTTCTGCCATCGTGACTACAGTCAATTGATGATCTTTTTCCCAGGCGGTCACATGAATTCTGGTTCCGGTGGGGATCTCAACGATCGCCCCGGACTTTAAAAGAGGAGCCAGGATAGGATCGGCAACATTGAGTGTCGACCGGCACGTATGGCGCAAAGCATCTCTGGCATCAACCTCGTTGCTGAGTGCCACCGGAAGACTACGCATCCCGCTATCCGCATAAACAACACCTTCCGAAAGGACGTTTCCCAGCCAGACAAGAGCGCCTATGAGAAGCAGGTAAGCGGCTATTAGAAACACGGCGACCATGGCTGCATATTTGAGGAGACGAAACCCCTGTTTAGACATATGACTTCTCCTCTCGCGTACTTTGGTCGCGCCTACATTGCCATTCTTCTTCCACTGTTGCGCTGGAGTGGCCATGACGCCGTGTCATCGACTTGGCATCCTGGTAGTAACCCGTTAAGACGCCCTTGTCATTGATTCGGTTTTGGAGGTAACATCACCGGGCAGGGCATAGAGAGGGAAGTTCACTACTAGAAACTCGCTGCTTTTGAATAAGACTCCTTTTTCGCAGATTGTACTCGAAAAGCCAGGTCTGATGCTCCATTCCACCGGCAAGTCCAGACGCTCTAACGTACATTACGTCACCTCCAGGGAGAAGCCGGACGTCATCCGGATAGATATAATCTCCGGGCACCACTGCCGGGTACAAGTCTGCCCGCTGGCAAAACTCTTACTGATATGAGCCCCCCCGGAATCTGTGCGCCAATTACCGCAACCTTTTGTCCGTCATTAAGGGTGAGCACCCCTTCCCAATGTCGACTACCCTCTCTGCTTAGAGAAACAGGAAAACAAGCCGCTTTCTGGTATTGGTCAATAAGGTGACCACTTGAAGTGGGAGCCCAACACCCCAAATAAACACTCAGCACAAAGCAGACAGCAAGCCGCGTTTGCTCGGCTCCAGTCATGGAACAGGTGCCTCTTGCTTCACGTTCACGAAACGACCCGGCTTTCCAGCGGATGGTGTTTAAGAGCCTACACGAGCGAAACATAGAAGACAAGCGAACGCTGGAACTATTTTTTGGAAGTCAGGTTCATCACGGTCAGCTTTTAAACTCGGTTTCCCGCCAGCTCTATTGCTTCAGGTAAACCGTCGTAGTCGGGAACGGCATGTCGATGTTTTCCTCACGAAAGCGCTTCAGTATCCGTTTGCGGAGCTCATGCTGCACGAGGTATTGCTGTGAGAACTCGCTGATCGAAACGTTGACCTGGAACTGCAGGGCGGAATCGCCGAAGCCGGGAATAAGACGGACGTTGGGTTCGGTGTCGGCGTTCACCGCGGGCAGATCGTGCGCGGCCTGGCGAGCGATTTCGAGCAGCAGAGCTTCCACGCGATCGACGTCGGAATTGTAATTGACGCCGACCTGTACCGGGATCGACATGCGTTTTTCGGGCAGGTTGTAGTTAGTCACGATGGCCTGGGCGAGTTTGGAGTTAGGCACGATGATCATGTTGTTGGTGAGCATGCGGAGGGTGGTGCTGCGCCAACTGATATCGGCAATGTAGCCTTCCTCGCCGGTGTTGAGTTTGATGTAGTCGCCGAGGCGCACCTGACCGGCAATGGTGATGTAAAAGCCGCCGAAGAGATTGCCAAGCGTGTCCTGGAGCGCGAGGGCGACCGCGAGTCCGCCGACGCCAAGGGCGGTGACGAGCGGGGTGATCGAGATGCCGAGATGGCGGAGCAGGATCGCGATCCCGATACTCGCGACGGCGATTTGGGCGAGGTTTTTGGTCAGGCTCGTGGCGGGCATCTCGCCTTCGTTGCGGCGGCCGTAGAAGCGGACGATGGCGCCCGCGAAATGGGTGGCCATCACGGTGAGCGAGACGATCCAGAGGGCGAACAGGCTCTTGCCGAGGTAGTACTCGACGCGGGGCGGCAGGTGGGCGCTTTCGAGCGCGAAGTAGATGCCGAAGATGAGCGACCAGATGATGATGGGGCCGCGCAGGGACAGCATCAGGACTTCGAAAATGACGTTCGAAGAGCGGGCGTGCCAGCGGCGCAGCAGGCGGAAGAGAATGTTGCGGACCAGGAAGCCGAGCAGCACGGTGCCGATCAGCAGACTGACGGGCACGACCCAGGTATGCCAATCCATCATGACGTCGCGCCACAGGCGATGGGAAGGGACGGGCATGGTTCCTCTAACCATCGCATAGGCCCGGTGCACGTTTGGGGGGTCCGGATCGTCAAGAGATCGATGAAGGTGCGCCATTGAAGAGGACGGGTGCGTGGCTGCTCTTAGGAGCGGGCGCGGCGTCGATTCTGGTCAGCCCGATCGTGGCGTCGCGGGCGTCGCGGCTGGACCGGGAAGGGCGTAAGGCGGAGCGGGACGGGCAGACTTCGCAGGCTTTCCTTTACTACTCGCAGGCGATGGCCGCGGACCCGCGGAAGGCGCTGTATCGCGAACATGCGCAGGCGCTGGCTCCGGCTCTGGCGCTGCAGGCGGCGGGAGCGGCGCCGGCTTTCTTTCTGCCATCGACGCAGGAGACTACGGAGCCGCAGCAGGCCGCGGTGCCGCACGAGATCGATCTAAGCCCGGAGGCGGTGTTCGATAGCATCACCGCGCGGGAGCTGGCCGAGGCGCGGGAGTTGCTGCCGGCGGCGCGGCTGCAGGCGGCGCCCGGTTTGCAGAACTACGATCTGAACGGCGATCGCAAGTCTTTGTTCGAGCAGGTAGCGGGGCGTTTGGGCCTGCGCGCGGTGTTCGATTCGGACTACCAGCCGGGGCGTCCGATGCGCTTCCAGTTGAACGGCGTGAGTGGGCGGGAAGCGCTGCATGCGCTCGAGGCGGTGACCAATTCTTTTGCGGCGCCGATCGGGCCGAAGACGATCATCGTGGCCGAAGAGACGGAGCTGAAGCGCAAGGAGCTGGAGCAGGTGGAGACGCTGTCGATCCCCATGCCGAGTGTTTTAGCGGCGCAGGAGATCACGGAGCTGGGCCAGGCGGTGAAGCAGGCGGCGGGGATCGACAAGATCTACTGGGATGCGCAGGCCAACCAGATCGTGGTGCGCGATCGGGTGTCGCGCGTGCTGGCGGCGGAATCGATTCTGCATGACCTGATTGCGTACCGGAGCCAGGTGGCGATCGACCTGGAGTTTATTGAGCTGAGCGAAGCCGAGATGCAGCAGGTTGGCGTGGACCTGCAGACCAGTTTTCCGCTGGACTTCATCGGGCAACTGACCAGCGGGAAACTATCGACGGTGCTGACGTTGGCGCAGCTTTCGAAGTTCAGTTTCACGAAGATGTTCGGGGTGGGCCTGGTGAACGCGGATGTGATTGCGGAGATGACGCGGGCGGGGGCGCGCAATCTGCTGCGAACCTCGATCGTGTCGGTGGACAATCAGAAGGCGACGTTCCATGCGGGCAGCAAGTACCCGATCATCTCGAGCCAGTTCGTAGGCGGGGTTTCGACCGGGGGCCGGGTGTATCAGCCGACGCCCACGTTTACGTTCGAGGATCTGGGGATCGTGGTGACCGTGACGCCGCATGTGCATGGGGATGGCGAGATCACGCTGGAACTGGAGACGGATTACAAGATTCTGGGCGCCACGTCAGTGAACGGGCTGCCGATCGTGTCGGGGCGGAAGATGCAGTCGACGATCCGGCTGCGGGCGGACCAGTGGGCGGTGGTGGCGGGGTTGACGAGCGAGTCGAAATCGAGGGCGGTAAGCGGGCCGGCGTTCTTCTCCAACATTCCGCTGCTGGGCCACATCATCAGCCACTTTACGGGGAGAAAAGCGAACACGTACGTCATCGTTTCGATGAAGCCGCACCTGATGTCGCTGCCGGCGGGGGACCGTGTGACGCATGCGGTCTATGTGGGGTCGGAGACGCGGTCGATCACGCCGCTCTGAATATGGACGAGAACGTTCCGGAACCCTGGCTGCGGGGGCCGATAGCGGGAGCGCCGCCGCTGGTAATGCCCATTCTGCATGCGCTGATGCAGGCGCGGGAAGACGTGCGCCGGCACACCGATGGGCTGCGGGATGAGCAGGTTTGGATGCGGCCCGGGAATTTGACGCCGCTGGGCTTCCATTTGCGGCACATCGCGGGGAGCCTGGATCGGCTGACGGCATATCTGCAAGGGCGTGCGCTGCGGGAGGACCAGCTGGCGTTCTTGCGCGAGGAGGCGCAGGCGGGAGCTTCGCTTCATGCGCTGCTGGATGGGATCGACGAAGCGATCGAGGCGGCGTCGGCGGTCGTGAGGGCGATGGATGAAGCGACGCTGACGCAGGCGCGCAGCGTAGGGCGCAGGCAGCTGCCGACGACGGTGATCGGTCTGGCGATTCACCTGGCGGAGCATACGCAGCGGCATGTGGGGCAGGTCATTACCACCTGCGGGTTCTTGAAGAACGTTGACGGTTGACGAGATCGTTGCGGAGCTGCGCGGGCTGGGGAGCGAGACGAATCGGGCGGGGATGGCGCGGTTCGGGATCGAGACGGCGCGCGCGTTCGGTGTTTCGGTGCCCGAGATCCGGAGAATCGGGAGGCGCTGCGGACGCGATCACAGTCTGGCGGCGGAACTCTGGGCGACGGGCTTTCATGAGGCGCGCATCCTGGCGAGCGTGGTAGATGAGGTTGCGGCGGTGACGGCGGCGCAGATGGACGCATGGGTGAAAGAGTTTGATTCGTGGGATCTGTGCGACCAGTGCTGCGGCAATCTGTTCGACCGGACGCCATTCGCGTGGAAGAAGGCCGCGCAGTGGAGCCGGAGAACGCCGGAGTTCGAGAAGCGGGCGGGATTTGCGTTGATGGCGGGGCTGGCGCGGCATGACCGTGTGGCGCCCGACGAGGCGTTCCGGGGGCTGCTGCCGTTGATCGAGAAGGAGTCGGGCGATGAGCGCAACTATGTGCGGAAGGCCGTGAACTGGGCGTTGCGCGAGATCGGGAAGCGCAATGCGGGGCTGCGCGTGGAGGCGATGGCGTGCGCGGAACGGATCCTGGCGACAGGGACGAAGAGCGGGCGATGGATCGCGCGGGATGCGCTGCGGGAGTTGAAAGAGCGGTGAAAGGGCTGGTGATACGGGCGCTGGAGGCGGGCGATCGCGCGGGGTGGGAGCCGCTGTGGCGGGGCTATCTCGAGTTTTACCGGGTGTCGCTTGACGCCGCGATTACGGAACTCACGTGGGCGCGCTTCTTCGATCCGGCCGAGCCGCTGTTCGCGCTGGGGGCGTTTGCGGACGGCACGCTGGTGGGCTTCGCGCATTACCTGTTTCACCGGTCGACGTGGTCGGACGGGCCGTACTGCTATCTGGAAGATCTGTTTGTGGATGGGGCGGTGCGCGGGCAGGGCGCGGGACGGATGCTGATCGAGGCGGTGGCGGAGGCGGCGCGAACCGCCGGGGCGACGCAGCTTTATTGGCTGACGCAGGAAACGAACGCGGGGGCGATCGCATTGTACGAGCGGGTGGCGACGCGCTCCGGGTTTGTGCAGTATCAGCGGAAGCTGTAGGGCCGGGGGAAGTATCGCGTAACTTTGGATCAGCTATCTCTTCCCCAAAGTTGACGCCTGCGATCCAACGCGGCCCCTTTGATCTTATCGTCGGGATCGCGATCTAAACCCCTCAACTTTCGCTTTGCGGGAACAGAACCCAGAAACCCAATTCCGTGAATGGCCGCGGCACGCATCCTGGCGGCAGCGACGTATTGAGAGCGATGGTGACCCGATGGTCCGCGAAGGCGGACTGATCGAATCCCTTGTTTTGTGAGAGGAAAGACCGGAATCGTAGCCAGATAGGGCTCGCTTGTGCTTGTCCATAACCATACGCCTTTGTGGTTGTAAACTGGACATATCCCGCGGTTGTCGGCGATCTTGCGTACTTTAAGTCGCGACCGTGCCGCGCGCTCGAGCGACGCCAATCAGAGTAAAGCCGGAACGATCGGCGGTTGGTCAACACCTCGGTGAGAAGCAGGGCGACGCAAGTAACCCACAGAACCGCTACCAAGGGAGGCATGCTTTTGCCTCTATCGCTGTCATTCAACCAAAAGAGTGACAGATACGGGCGAATATGGAGGGCTACTGTTTGAAGCAACAAAAGCACAACCAGGAAGAAGGCGTGTCGAAACGCCAAACTGTTAGTTTGCAACGGACAAAAGGACAATTGAACAGGTATCGCTGCATTCCCCGGTTGCCGCTCAATGTATAAAGGATAACGCCCGCCGTATAGGAAACAATTGATGCGCTTTGAATGCCATATCGGGTGGCGGACACGAAGAAAATAGCCACGCCGCCAAGCAGAAAAAGGAGGAAGATAAATGTAAATAGAGCAAAGCGGGACCACGAAAAGGGCGAAGGTTCAGTGCACGGATCGGCGGATGTCACGGATTCTTCGGTTGCAGGAAAACGACAGCCTATCACAGAGTTAAATTTGGGCTTTTGGGTAGCAGGTCAGCGTGAAACGAATAGGGGCACTCGATTACCTATTACAGCTTGCTGCAGTTACGCGTTCGAAGCTGTGCTTCTGTACGTCTTATGGCGTTGTGAAAAGCGCATCGGCGACGATCGCTGCCACCGAATATTCCGATGTGAAAATTCAAGAGCTGCCCGACCCTACTGATCGACAGCGAGCGATTCTCGCAGCTTGGAGCAGCGGACAATAGGTTTTTGGCGGTACGACGCGCGTAGCCCGAATCCGACCTTTGGTGAGTCTCTCTAGTCTATGGCTATTGGTGGGTATCCTCTCTAGCTACGACTACTGCGTCCGGCGGAGTGCCACGACACCCAGCGGCGGGACCCGGACTTTCACGTGGTGAGGCCGCCCGTGCCGGTTCTGCGCAACCGAATGCGCGCCCTTTTCGTTGATAAAGCCGCTGCCGCCGTACTGCACCCCATCGGTGTTCAGCACTTCCTGGTAGAAGCCGGCTTCCGGAACCCCAACCTCATACTGGTCGCGCGGGACGGGGGTGAAGTTGCAACAGAACAGAAGGAAGTCCTGGGGGTCCCTCGCCTTGCGCAGGAAGCAGACGATGGAGTTCTGGGAGTCGTGAAAGTCGACCCACTCAAAGCCGCTGTGGTGGAAATCCAACTCATGCAGGGCGGGCTCGGCGCGGTAGAACCGATTCAACTCGCGCACTAAGGATTGCAGACCGCTATGAAAGGGATACTGCAGGACATCCCAGCGGATGCTGCCGCGGTAGTCCCACTCCTCGTGGACGCCGATTTCGCAACCCATGAACAGGAGCTTCTTGCCGGGGTGGCCAAACATGTAACCGAGGAAGGCGCGCACGTTGGCGAACTTGCTGCCATTCATCGCCGGGCATTTTGCCGATCAGGGAGCGTTTTCCATGCACCACCTCATCGTGGGAAATAGGGAGCATGAAGTTTTCGGAAAAGGAGTAGAGCAGGCTGAAAGTGATGTCGTTGTGGTGGTATTTGCGATGGATGGGGTCCTGCTCGAAGTAGCGCAGCATGTCGTGCATCCAGCCCATGTTCCATTTCATGGTGAAGCCGAGGCCGTTGAGGTAGACGGGCTTGGACACGCCGGGGAAGGAGGTGGACTCCTCGGCGATGGTCATGGCGCCGGGAACTTCGTGAGCCAGTTCATTGAAGCGCCGCATGAAGTCGATGGCTTCGAGATTCTCGTTGCCGCCGTAGATGTTGGGGATCCATTCGCCGGCCTTGCGCGAATAATCCAGATAGAGCATGGAGGCGACGGCATCGACGCGGAGGCCGTCGATGTGATATTCCTTCAGCCAGAAGAGGCGCGTTGCTGATGAGGAAGCCGCGGACTTCGTTGCGCCCGTAATTGAAGATGAGCGTGCCCCAGTCGGTGTGCTCGCCGAGGCGCGGGTCGGCATGCTCGTAGAGGGCGGTGCCGTCGAAGCGGGCCAGGCCGAACGCATCTTTGGGGAAGTGGCCGGGGACCCAATCGACAATGACGCCGATGCCGTTCTGGTGGCAGACGTCGACGAAGTATTTGAAGTCGAGGGGACTGCCGAAGCGGGAGGTCGGCGCGAAATAGCCGGTGACCTGATAGCCCCAGGAGCCGCCGAAAGGGATACTCCATGATGGGCAGCAGTTCGATATGGGTGAAGCCCTTGCGCCGGACATATTCGACGAGGCGTTGGGCCAGCTCGCGATAGGTGAGGGGTCCGTTTTCGGGGTTGCGCATCCAGCTTTCGAGATGCACTTCGTAGACGGACATGGCTTGGTGCTGCCAGCGGAAGGCGGCGCGCTTCTCCAGCCATTCGGCATCCTGCCATTGGTACCCGGTAATGTCAGTGGTGATAGAGGCGATTGGCGGGCGGGTGTTCGGCGGCGAAGGCAAAGGGGTCGGCCTTGAGCTGGTTGTGGCCGGTGGCGCGGGAGCGCACGTTGAATTTGTAGGCGCGTCCGGCGGCCAGGTGCGGGCAGGAAGAACTCCCAGACGCCGCCATCGCGAAGCCGCATGGGGAACTGAATGGGATTCCAGAAGTTGAAATCGCCGGTGAGCGAGACGACTTCGGCATTGGGAGCCCAGACGGCGAAGCGATAGCCGGGGATGCCTTCGACTTCGGCGGGATGGGCGCCGAGCATGTTCCAGCTTTCGAAGTTGTTTCCTTCGCCGTGCAGATAGAGATCGAAGGCGCTAAGCAGGGGCGGAAAGCGATAGGGGTCTTCGATTTCGATCTCTTCGGCGGGACCGGCGGAGGCGCGGAAGGTGATGCGGTAAGGGCCGGGCGAGGCGGCGAGCCGGAGGGTGAAGAACTCGGGCTCGACGTCGTTAGACATCGGCAGGCGGTCGTTATTGAGGAGCACGGCGGCACTGGCCGCGCCGGGAAGGAAGGCGCGGATTTCCCAGGCGTCGGGCGCGGGGGGTGTTGGAGGTCGCGGCGGCGCGGGCTCGACGGCCGTGGCAACCGGCGGGGGCAGCGGGGGCGGTTCCACCTTGTGGGGACCGAGGATGCGGAATGCATCGGAATGGCGGCCTTGCACAATCGCGGCGATGTCGGCGTCCGTCATGAGAACCTCATTATATGGCCGCCGAGCTACACCTCCATTTAGAGGGTTCCGTGGACCCGGCGAGGCTGGGGCTGGCGCGCGTTCCGATCGGAAATTTCGCGGACTTTCTCGAAGTCTTCAAAGCGGTGGTGCGGCGGCTGGAGACGCCGGAAGACTATGCGCGGATCACGCGGGAACTGCTGCTGCGGCTGGCGGAGGAAGGCATCGACTACGCGGAAGTCACCTTGTCGGCGGGCGTGATTCTGTGGAAGGGGCAGGATCTGCGGCGGACCTATGAGGCGATGCGGCGCGCGTGTCTGGAGTTTCCGGCGATTCATGTGAAGTGGTGCTTCGACGCGGTGCGGCAGTTCGGGGCGGAAGCGGCGATGCGCGTGGTAGACATTGCGGGTGAACTGACGGGTGACGGCGTGGTTTCCTTCGGCATTGGTGGGGACGAGGCGGGCGGGCCGGCGAAACTGTTTCGGGAAGTGTTCGCGCGGGCGCGAGGGATGGGCTTGCGGCTAACGGCGCATGCGGGGGAGACCGATGGTCCGCAATCGGTGTGGGATGCGATTGCGATCGGCGCCGAACGCATCGGGCATGGGATTCGCGCGGTAGAGGATCCGGAACTGCTGCGCTATCTGCGAGCGCATCACGTGCCGCTGGAAGTCTGCATCACGAGCAACGTGATCACCGGGGCGGTGCGGTCACTGGACGCGCATCCGGTGAGAAAGCTGTTCGATGCGGGCGTGCCTCTGACGTTGAACACCGATGACCCGGGAATTTTCGAGACGACCCTAACGCGGGAATTCGCGATCGCGCGCGAGGTGTTTGGATTTAGCGACGCGGAGTTGCAGAGCATCGCCGCAAACGCTTACCGCTACGCGTTTTAATCGATCGCGGCGGCGGCGATCTGCGCGATGTCGAGAAGCTTCACGGGTCGATCGGTGACTTGCGCGAGGGCGTCGCGAAACATGCTCTGGCAAAACGGACAGGCCACGGCGATGGCCTCCGCGCCGGTATCGACCAGTTCCTGCGCGCGGGTGACATTGACGCGCTTGCCTTCTTCCTCGCCGAGGAACATCTGGCCGCCGCCGGCGCCGCAGCAGAAGGACCGCTCGCGATGGCGCGGGGGCTTCGACGACTTCGGCGTAGCGGTCCACGATGGCGCGGGGCTCGTCATAGACGTTGCGGTAGCGGCCTAAATAGCAGGGATCGTGATAAGCGATCTTTTCGCGCGCGGCGGTGGGCTGCGGCAGGCGATCCTCAACGCGGGCGAGCACCTCGCTGTGATGCTCGATGGCGAAGGTCTGGCCGGCTTCGCGCCAGTCGTTGGACAGGGTGCGGACGCAATGCGGGCAGATGGAGACGATTTTCTTGGGGGCGGCGGCCGCGAGGGTTTCGATTCCCTGCTCCGCAAGCTGGGTGAATAGGAGATCGTTGCCGAGGCGCCGCGCGGGATCGCCATTGCAGCGCTCTTTGCGAAGCACGCCGAAGGTGATGCCGGCGTGGCGCAGGACTTTAGCGAGAGCCTGCACGATCTCGCGGCCATGCGGATCGTAAGCGCCCATGCAGCCCAGCCACAGGCAATATTCCTGCGAACCGTCGAAGAGGGGCAGCTCCGCGCGCTCGATGAATTTCTGGCGTTCGCTCGAAGCAAAGCCGAGGGAGTTGCCGGTGCGCTCCATGTTGAGGAACAGCTTGGTGCCGTACTCGTCCTCCCACTTGCCGGTATTGACGGCGCCGCGGCGCAGGCCGATGATGACCGGAAGGTGCTGGATGCCGACGGGGCACTGGTATTCGCAGCCGCCGCAGGTGGTGCACTGGAAGGCAGCCTTTTCGGAGATGTGCGTGCCCAGCAGCGGGGCTTCGCTGCCGACGCCGGCTCCGGGATCCTTCATATAGTCGCCGCAGGCCCAGGATGATTTCCTTGGGGTTGAGCACTTTGCCGGTGTTGAAGGCGGGGCAGTGTTCGGTGCAGCGGCCGCACTCGACGCAGGAGAAGGCCTGCAGGGCATCGAGCCGGGTGATGTCTTTGCCGGTATCCAGACCGAAATCTTCATCGCCCGTGAGTGGCGGAATATGGCTGAAGCCTTCGCGTTTGAGTGAAAATGGCGAAGGGGCTGAGCACCAGGTGCAGATGCTTGGTGTGCGGGATCAACGGCAGAAAAATCAGCAGCGCCGCGGTGTGCAGCCACCAGTTACGCGTTCGCGCCGCGGCGAGCGGCGCTGGACGCCCGCGGCAGGGAGAAGTCGCCGCGAGATAGGTGACCATCAGGAGGAAGATGAGGAACGCGATGAAGCCGGATTCGTACGATACTTGGCGCCCAGCCAGCGGGGCCGGATGAAGAAGCGCCGAACGAAGAGGCCCGCGATGGAGATCGCGACGATCACGGCGAAGACAGCGACAAAACCGAAGTAGGCGCGGGCCGAGCCAGGAGTCGCGAGGAGATGGCGAAGCCGAAGCCTTCGGCAATATGGTTGAGCGGTGACCAGTGCGAAGGCGCAGGAAGCCCCAGAAGACAAATGCGTGCGCGATGCCGGGCAGGGGCCGTTCTTTGATGACGTTGCCCTGCAGCATGACTTCCCAGACGAAGTCTTGGACGCGGGGCCAGAGCGGGTGGATGGAGTAATCGGGGTCGGCTTTGGCCTTACGCAACGCGATGGCGACGGGCTGCAGGCGCAGAAGAAAGAGCGCCAGCGAGGCGACGACGGCGAGGGCGAGAATCACGATCTCCAGGGTAGACGGGCGGCCCATCGTCAATTCGAATGTAGCATCCGGGTGGATTGAGGCGCCTCGAAGTGGGAAAAGTCCCGGTAATGGGCCGTTTCTGGCGCGTCGGCACGCTAAAATCAAAGCTCACCCTGGAGGATAACGGTTGCGCATTCTTATATCGGGAGCGGCAGGTTTTATTGGGTCTCACATGTGCGACCGCCTTTTGGCGGAGGGTCACACCATCGTCGGGATGGACAACTTCCTGACCGGCCGCCCGCTGAATATTTCCCACCTGGAGGATCACGCCGGGTTTACTTTTGTCGAGCAGGACGTGAGCCGTCCTTTCTCGGTAGCGGGGCCGTTCGATGCCGTGCTGCATATGGCGTCGCCGGCGAGCCCGCAAGCGACTATCTGGAATTTCCGATCGAGACCCTGGAGGTGGGATCGATCGGCACGCGCAACATGCTGGAAGCTGGCGCTGCATAATGACGCGCGGTTCTTACTCACTTCCACCTCCGAATGCTATGGCGACCCGCTGGTACATCCGCAGGTGGAGACCTATTGGGGTAACGTGAATCCGGTGGGGCCGCGGTCTTGCTATGACGAGAGCAAGCGATTTGCGGAAGCCATGACGATGGCGTACTACCGGAAGTACGGCGTGCGGACGCAGCATTGCGCGGATCTTCAATACGTACGGGCCGCGCATGAAGCTGAAGGACGGCCGCGTGGTTCCCGCGTTTCTCGATCAGGCGTTGCGGGGCGAACCGCTGACCATTTTCGGCGATGGCTCGCAGACGCGCAGTTTCTGTTATGTGAGCGATCTGGTGGACGGGCTTTACCGGCTGCTGTTATCGAACGAGGTCTACCCGGTGAATCTGGGGAATCCGCGGGAGATGACGATCCGGGAGTTCGGGGAAGCGATTCTGCGCAAGATGAACGCGCCGGTGAAGATTATTTATGAGCCGCTGCCGGAGGATGATCCGAAGCAGCGCCAGCCGGACATTACGAAGGCGCGGAAGTTACTGGGATGGGAGCCGAAGGTCGCGCTGGAAGATGGCCTGGAGACGACCATTGAGTATTTCAAGGGCGTGGTACCGGCTATAGCGTAAAGCCGGGTTAAAGTCAAATTGATTGGTAGCCGGGGTTTGTCGAGCCTGCGGACACTTTATTTTCAATATGCCCGGGTGGTGAAACTGGTAGACACAAAGGACTTAAAATCCTTTTCACCGCAAGGCGAGTGTGGGTTCGAGTCCCACCCCGGGCACTCCGAAAGTACTTTTAGTCACAAAAAACCTCCCTCTATCCCCTCAGTGACCCCGTAACCGCACGTCACTTCGGGTTCCAGAAGGAAGAGAATTGCTATACCGCCGATTTCTCGATGGTCTAGGGTTCACCCGGAGGAAAGATGAAGAAAAGACTTACAGCCTTAAGCCTGATCGCGCTTGCCCCAGTATTTGGGCAGAATGCCCCCGTTCCGCCCGCCTACCAAGGGCTCTACACGGAACTGTCGAATGATCTGTCAGCGCTCACGACGACTGTGAACTCCCAATGGAACGGTCAAAAAGGCCAGACCATGTATACGAGCGAACTGCTGAATGCCAACGGCAGCATCGGGCTGGGGCTACTGGCCAGCGGAGCCCGTCAGAAATACCTGCAGGAATTGAATGCTCTTAAGAGCATCGGCGTGCAGGCCGTAACCGTGAAGATGGGTTTCCCGATGCTGTATCAGCCGTTTCTGCAGTTCAATGGCGATCCCGGCGATTACGGGCCTATCATTCAGTTCTACCAGCAGGTGGTTGCCGACGTTCACGCGGCGAACATGAAAATCGTCGTGGAAAGTGCGTCCATTTTCCCGGGCTTTTTTTCGGCCGGAAGCGGGCTGAACATCGCTGGGTATTACAAACAGCTCACCTATACCGATTATCTGACCGGTGTTGCCACCATCAACAACACGATCTCAACCCAGATTCGCCCGGACTTCTTGAACGTTGGCTCCGAGCCGACCACCGAAGTGCAAAACACGGGCTATCAGGTGCTCGGAACCCCGAGCGGCTGGGCTTCTGCAGTCCAGGCCTACCAGTCCATGCTCCCGGTCCCGCATCCGATTCCGGTCGGAGCCGGCGTCGGTACGTGGGAAACTTCGAATGGCTCCGACTTCATCGCGGCCCTGATTCCGGTGGTCGATTATATCGACCTGCATATCTATCCCGTCACCACGCCGCCCAACTCGTCCGTGAGCATCCCCAACTTCACGATCAGTCTCATCGATCAGGCGGAACAGGCCGGCAAACGCGTGGCAATCAGCGAAGCCTGGCTTTATAAAGTTGCGCAAAACCAATACAACACGTCCACTGTGGCGACGAGCCAGGACACCTACTCACTCGATAGCTATAGCTTCTGGGCGCCTCTCGATCAGGAGTTTCTGGCCGACTTCTATGGAATCGCGAACTGGAAGAAGCTGATCTACTTCTCGGGGTTCTGGTCCCGCTACTACTGGGGCTACGTGGACTATGGCCAATCGCCTGGCCTGCAAACCGCAGCTCTGATTAACCAGTCCATCGCGGTCGCGAAGAGCGCCCTCGACAATAACCAGCTGACATCGACCGGATCGTTTGTCAAGAATCTGGTGCAAGCCTCGCCGGCGATCACCATCGTGAATGGCGCAAGCTATAACACGACCGCCGTCGCGCCGAACTCGATTTTGAGCATTTTCGGGACAGGTCTGGCGACCGGAACAGCGAGTGCGGGGAGTTCGCTTGGCACATCGTTGTCGGGCACGTCCATCAACGTTGTGGACTCGGCCGGTAAGAACGTGGCCGCCAGCCTCTTCTACGTGTCGCCCACGCAAGTGAATGCGCTGCTGCCGGCCGGGCTCGCACCGGGTCTGGCAACGGCTACAGTTACGCCGGGTTCGGGCCCCGCCTACACGGGGACGCTGAATATCGTGCCATCCGCGCCGGGGCTCTTTTCGGAAAATGGATCGGCAGCCGGTGTAGCGAGCGCGCAAATCTTTACGGTAGGCGCCACCGGGGCAGGAACCTATACTCCGGTATTTACCGGTTCGGGGCCGTTCACGACGGCGCCGATCAACGTCAATGTCGCGGGGAGCTCCGTCTACCTGATTCTCTATGGGACGGGTATCGAGGGCCGCTCGTCGGTGGGAAATGTCACGGCGTCGGTTAACGGGGTGAATCTGCCGGTGAGCTTCGCGGGACCCCAGGGCAGCTTTGCGGGACTGGACCAGGTAAACATACTGCTTCCGCCCAGCCTTGCCGGGACCGGCACGGTCAATGTGATTCTCACGGTAGATGGGCTGGTTTCGAACACGGTGCAGGTGCAGTTCCAGTAGCGCGATAGCGGGTAAAGAAAAAGGGCCGCGATCTTACGATCGCGGCCCTTTGTGCGTGTATCGGGTTGGGTTCTACTCCTCGCGGGTAACCTGTACTTTGATGTTGGTCACCACCGCGCGATGCAGGCGGATCGGGATTTCGAAATCTCCGAGGGTCTTGATGGGTTCATCGAGCTGGATCTTGCGGCGATCGATCTGAAAGCCCTTGTGCTCCAAGGCATCGGCGATGTCTTTGGAGGTGACGGAGCCGAACAGATGATCGTTCTCGCCGGCCTTCTGTGAAATGACAATAACCTGACCTTGCAGAAGCTTGGCCAGATCCTCAGACTCGCCCTGAGCCTTAGCCTCGCGTTTCAGGTAGGCCTGCTTTTCCTGATCGACGATCTTGCGGTTCGATTCGGTCGCGGCAACGGCCAAGCGGTGGGGCAGCAGGAAATTACGGGCGTAGCCGGCTTTGACCTTGACGACTTCGCCGCGGGCGCCTAATTTCTCGACGTCTTCTCTAAGTATGACTTCCATGACGGGATCTCCTGCGTTTAGACCGGGGACGCGAAGGGAAGCAGCGCGATATTGCGCGACTTCTTGATCGCATCGCTGAGGCGGCGCTGGTGCGGGGTGCAGACGCCGGACACGCGGCGGGGCACGATTTTGCCCTTTTCCGCAATGAAGGCGCTGAGCAGACGCACATCTTTATAGTTGATGTCGTCGATTTTCTCGACGCAGAAACGGCACACTTTCTTCCGGCGGAAATACTGTTTCTTGCCGGTGGCGAGCGCTTTATCCCCGCCGGTGGGGCGCTGAGAGGCGCTGATGGGTCTTCCTTTGCTTTCAGCCATGGTAGTCTCCGATTACGAATTGGGCAGCCCCGGCGCGGGGGCAGGCGCAGGCTCACCCAACATCTGCTGGGCCACCGAGGGTTGCGGCGTCGCGGGCGCTAAGCTGGCCTTGCGGCTGGCGCGCTTCTCACGCTGTTTCTTGCGCTTTTCGATCCGCTTCAGCGTCTCGTCGATACGCACGGTCAGGAACTTGATCACCATGTCGGCCACGCGCAAACGGCGTTCAAATTCGCTTACGGCTTTGGCATCGGCGACAAACTCGATCAGCACGTACTCGCCTTCGCGGTACTTGCCAACCTTATAAGCCAACCGGCGTTTGCCCCACTTATCCACTTTGTTTACGGTACCGCCCGCGTGGGTGATGATCGACTTCATCTGTTCGATGAGGGCGTCGAGCTCTTCCTCGGTGGCGTCCGGCTTGGCGATAAACAACTCTTCGTAAATACGCATTGCATCCTTCTTCTGTCAGCCTCAGGCGCGACGATTGAAGATCGTCATGGACTTTTCGACGCCGTCAGCAATTATGGAGCGAACGGCATCGGCCGCGAGGCCCAGCAATTCGTCCAATTCCTTTTCGAGCGAGCGCTTGAAGGGCGCCAGCAAATAATCCGCACCGTTGCGGACCGGGAGGCCGGGATCGACCCCGAGCCTCACCCTTGGAAAATCCTGCGTTTCTAAACTTCCAATCACGCTGATCACTCCATTGTGACCGGCGGCGGAACCTCCGGGCTTGATCCTGAGAGTCCCCCACGGAAGATCGAGTTCGTCATAGACCAGAACCAGATTCGCGGGCGGAATCGCGTGCTTTTCCATCAGGGGCCGGAGGGAAGTTCCGCTCAAATTCATAAAAGTCTGCGGCTTGGCGAGCAGGACCGGCTTGTCCGCGATCTGCCCCTCCCCGGTGAGCGCCCGGGAATCCGGCCGGGTAACGCGGATGGCATGTTGCGCGGCCAGCCGGTCGATCACCAGAAAACCCAGGTTGTGAGGAGTGAAGGCATACTGCTCGCCCGGATTCCCCAGCCCTGCCACCAGCAGCAACTATTTCTTTTTGCCCTTATCGGCGGCTGGCGCGGCGGGGGCCTCCTCGTCCTTCTTGCCCTTCTTGGCGGCGACTTCCGGTTCGGCCGTGGCGGCGGCATCGCCGGCGACCGGTTCCTCGGAGGCACGGACGCCGACGATGTGCGCGATCACCGAATCCGCAGGGCTGATGAGACGGACGCCTTCGGCCAGCGGAATGTCTCCGGCGCGCTTGGACTGGCCCATCATCATCTCGGTAACGTCGAGCGCGAACTGCGCGGGAATCTGATCCGGCACGCATTCGATTTCCACCTGGCGGGTGACGATCTCGAGCAGCCCGCCCTGCAGCTTGATGCCCTTGGCTTCGCCCAGCGTGACGACCGGGACCGCGACGCGGACGCGTTTGGTGAGGTCGATGCGCTTCAGGTCGACATGCAGCAGATGTCCGCGAACCGGGTCGTATTGCTCATCAACGACCATGACCGGCGTGCGTTCGGCGCCTTGCACATCCAGATCGAATATGGTGTTGTGGCCGGTCTTGCTGCGTAGAATCTGGTGAATGTCGCGCGGATTCAAGGCCAGGGCGACCGGATCTTTGAAGGCGCCATACACGACGCCGGGAATCTTGCCGGCGGCGCGGGTGCGATGCGCGGCATTCTTTCCGCGTTCCGCACGCACGTCGGCGGCGACCACTGTATCTGTTCTCAACTTTTCTTTCCTCCTGCGCCGGACCCAAGTCCGTTTTAACCGTGGGTTGAGTTCCGGCGCCTAACGATTGCCGTTTCTAATCTAACCGCTCGAAGAGCACGCTGACGCTGGTCTCTTCGTGAATGGACTGGATCGCCCGCCCCAGCAGCGGGGCGACCGACAAGGTACGAATCTTGGCGCACTTCCGCGCTTCTTCCGAAAGCGGAATGGAATTGGAACAGACCAATTCCAGCAGGGCGGAGTTCGAAATTCTCTCCACCGCGGGCCCCGACAACACGGCGTGGGTAGCCGCCGCCGTTACCGACGCAGCGCCCTTTTCGAGGAGCGCCCCGACCACGCCCACCAGCGTGCCGGCGGTGTCGATCAGATCGTCCACCACCAGGCAGTGCGCGTCCCGAACGTCTCCGATCACGTTCATGATCTCCGCCACGTTCGCTTCCTCGCGGCGTTTATCGATGATCGCCAGGCCCGTTTTCATGCGCTTGGCCATGGAGCGGGCGCGCTCCACACCCCCCGCATCCGGCGAAACGACGGTGAGCTTGGGACGCTGCAGGCTGGCAAAATACTCGATCATCACCGGCCGGAAATACAGATGGTCGACCGGGATATCGAAAAAACCCTGGATTTGAGCGGCGTGCAGATCGAGAGCCATCACCCGATTAGCGCCGGCCGATTCCAGTAACTTGGCTACCAGTTTCGCCGCGATCGGCACGCGCGGCTTATCTTTCCGATCCTGCCGACTATAACCGTAATAGGGTAGCACGACCGTGATGCGCTGGGCGCTGGCGCGCTTGAGGGCGTCGATCATCAGGAGCACTTCAAGCAGATTGCGCTCGACGGGGGTGCAAGTCGGCTGAACGATGAACACATCGGCGCCACGCACGTTTTCCTGAAGCTGCAGCCCGATCTCGCCGTCGGAGAACTGCCGGATGCGGGCATCGCTGAGTGGCAGGCCGAGGTTGTCGCAGATCTCGCGGGTGAGGTCCGGGTTGGCCCGGCCTGAAAAGATCTTGATACGTTCCGGATTCATAGCTCGTACCGGCTTAGGAGCGGCCATAGTTTTTGGGGACTGCTATCCGGCCCGCCGTGAGGCTCTGCCATGACGCTGCGCGGAGGACACAATTCGACTGAGTCGCCGGTTCGTTGCGATTGTATTTCATTCTAGCGCGCGGGAGCGCAGCGGAACAACCGGAGGTGTCCGCGATTGAAAAGAGTTGCAAACCTACCCTTCCCCAGCCATACTGATGCATATGAGAACTACTTTGATTATCGAAAATGGGTTGCTGGAGCGTGCCAGGGAATTGAGCGGTATCGCTGAAAAAACCGCCTTAGTCAAAGCTGGTTTGCACGCTTTGATCGCTCTTGAAGCCGGGCGTCGCCTGGCTGCTCTGGGGGGGAGTGACCCGGAACTGGAAGATGTTCCGCGACGGCGTTCTCAAGCCAAATGGTCCTCGTAGATACCTCGGTATGGATCGCGCATCTTCGTAATAGCGATCCGCTGCTGGTCAAACTGTTGACCGAAGGATCGGTGTTGATGCATCCCTTCGTACACGGGGAATTGGCGTGCGGAACCATGAAGAATCGAGCGGTCATTCTGAATTTCCTGGAAGAACTTCCCGGCGCAAAGACAGCAAGCCACCAGGAAACCCTGCGTCTGATGGAATTGCGCAAACTTTCAGGACGGGGAATCGGGTGGATCGACGCGCATTTGGTCGCGTCTGCCCTGCTCACCAATTGTGAGCTTTGGACTCTCGACGGAAAGCTGAGGGACGCCGCAGGGCTAGCGGGAGCAAGGGTTACCCGGCCATCGGATGATACCTAAAGAACACCCGTCAACACTGCGGCTGCGATCTGCGTCATAGACGGGTGAAGGACTGCCCCAGTGACCCTCACTCGTCTGCTTTACGCCGCGTTATTCGTAACTTCCCTGGTTCGCGCCAGTGCGGCTCGGGAAGTTTACTATCAGGGCCCGTTGACGCCAGCTAATATCGTTCCCACCTTCGACAAGGGCTACCTGATCGTCTATAACCTGGATCGAAGCATTTCCGTGTATGGGCCGGACGGAGCGCCGCGGTTCACGTCCAACGGAGACGTCACAGGCGCCAGCTTCATCGCAATTCAAAATGCGGCCGTCGATAGCGATGGCACAGTCGTGGCCGCCGTTCACTTCCAGATCCCGCTCGGGGACCATTTGGTGCGCGATGGCGGCGGTTTGGCATTCTTCGACGCCACCGGCAGGCAGACTCGGTTTGTGGACACGGATATCTACCTGCCCACGCAAGTCGCTTTCGGGAACGATCATTCGCTCTGGACCCTCGGTGATCAGAAGAAGACCGGAGACGAACACGCGGAGTTCTTCATCCTGCACAAATATTCTCCGGATGGCCAGCAGGTAGGAGCGTTTCTGCCCCGATCGACGTTCCAGGCGGATATCGAGCCGAATAAGCCCTTCACCGGAGGGTGGAGTTTGCGCGTAGCCGACGATCGGATTGGCGCTCTGCTGCATGGCATGCAAGGCCTCTCGGTCTGGGTCGAGCTCAGTCTGGCTGGCAAGGAACTCGGCCGCTGGCCGATATCCAAAGACCAAAGCGTAGGCGCTTTTACCAGCGCGGGAGCGCTCTATGCGGGTGTGTCCGGCAACCTCACGCGGCTTGATCGATCCACCGGTTCCTGGCGGCGCGCGCCCGGCCCACTGGATGGCCAATTGCTGGCCGCCGACGGCAACACGCTCGTCTTTGTAAAGTACGGATCCAATGTCCTGAACTGGGTCGCGCCCCGCCGATAGAAGCGTCCATTTCGATCCTGTACACTAGCGGAACGTGCCGGAGTCGTCCGCGCGGGCGCTGCCCTGTCAGCAAGCCCGATCCGCGCATTGCCTTTCATCCAACGAGTAAAGAGAAGAAAGCCATGCTGATCCGTTTAGGCTATGACATCGAATTCAGTCCCTGGGCAACCGTCCCGATGGTGGCGCTGCTGAATGTGCATCCTTCCCGCATTCCCGATCTTCGGGAGCCCGATCAGTTGCGGGTGGAGCCGGAGATCGAGATCACGCAATATACCGACGCCTTTGGCAACATCTGTTCGCGGTTCACAGCGCCGCCGGGCCGGATTCGGCTCTACAACTCCACGCTGATCGAGGACTCGGGAATCCCGGACGTTCCGAACACGGGCGGCCGCGAAACGCCCGTGCAGGAACTGCCTTCCGAGGTGCTGCAATACCTGCTGCCAAGCCGTTACTGCGAGGTCGATTTGTTGACCAACGTGGCCGCGGAGCTGTTCGGGAATCTGCCGCAGGGATGGGGACGGGTGGAGGCGGTGTGCTCCTGGGTGAAGTGGAAGGTGGAGTTCGGGTATAACTTCGCGCGGCCCACCAAGACGGCGCTGCACGTCTATACCGAGCGCGTCGGTGTCTGCCGCGACTTTCAACATCTGGCCATCACGTTCCTGCGGGCGTTGAATATTCCGGCGCGGTATGTGACCGGGTATCTGGGCGACATCGGAGTCGCGTACACGACGCCCATGGACTTCAGCGCCTGGTTCGAAGTCTACATGGACGGGCGCTGGTGGACGTGCGATGCGCGTCATAACGTGCCTCGCATCGGACGCGTGCTGATGGCCGTAGGACGCGATGCGGCGGACGTGGCGCTCACAACCTCCTTTGGGAGCGCGCCCCTTTCGAAGTTCGTCGTGGTAACCGATGAAGTTCCCGTGGAGACGATGGAAGCGTCGGCTCACACGCAAAATGCAGGCGTGAGGAGCTGACCGCTAGACTAGTCCGTAGAGGACCCCTCGGTGAAGCGCTGGTGTTTTCTCCTGATCCCTTCTCTGGCTACGAGCTTTTTGCTTTGCGCCGCGACCGGGCCGCGCCCGTTCCGTCAGTATCAGGGCTGGGAATACGGGCCGGAGGACGTGCGACTGCCGCAGGACTGGCAGCAGCCGGCGGAGTGGGTGTTCGCGCGGCTGATGTACCCGTCGGTGCGCATTAGCGACCGGCCGTACACGGACTGGCTCGAAGGACGTGCGAACTGGACGATGGATTATCCGCGTTCGGACCGGCATCTCTCGCAAGCGGTGCGCCGGCTGACCCGGATTTCCGCGCGCTCGGTGGAACAGCCCGTCAACCTCGATGAGGATGGGGACGTCTTCGACTGGCCGTGGCTTTATGGTGTCGAGGTCGGGCACTGGGATCTGACCGATGCGCAGGCCGCCAAGATGCGCGAGTTTCTGTTGCGCGGCGGCTTTTTTATGTGCGACGACTTCCACGGCACGCATGAGTGGGAAGTGTTCACGGCGGGGATGCATCGCGTATTTCCCGACCGGCCGATCGTCGAGATCGCCAACCAGGACGCCATTTTTCATACGGTCTACGATCTGGACGATCGCTACCAGGTGCCGGGCGAGCAGTTCGTGCATTCGCGGAAGACGTACGAGCACAACGGTATGGTGCCCCGCTGGCGCGGCATCTACGACGATAAGGGCCGGATCATGGTGGCGATGTGCCACAACATGGACCTGGGCGATTCGTGGGAGCACGCCGACAATGCCGAGTATCCGGCGCAGTTTTCGGCACTGGGCATTCGGATTGGCGTGGACTATATCGTTTATTCGATGACGCATTAGCGGGCAATTCGATTAGAATCAGGCGGAGTTGCGCGCCATGAGCAAAACGGAAAACCTGGATCAGTTCATCGAGTCGGCTCGCGAGCAGGGCGCGTCCGACCCTTTCATCGTGGATCTCTTACGCGAGCACGGATGGTCTGCCCGTGACGTTTATGCGGCGATGGGCCGACGTTATGCGGCGTTGACGGGGCTTGCGGTTCCTGAGCGCGGCGGTGGCGCGGCAGGAGCCCGCGATGCTTTTCTCTACCTACTGACGTTCTTCACGCTGGGCACATGGGCGACGGCGCTCGGTTCGCTGTTTTTCGAGTTCATCGACCGTACGTTTCCCGATCCGGTGATGCGGCAGATGTTTCCGGACTTGCGCGCCCAAACCTCGTCGCGGATGGCCAGCCTCATCGTCGCTTTCCCGATCTTTCTGCTGGTGACCCGTTTCACGATCCGGCAGGCCGCGAAGAACCCGGAGATGCTCGAGTCAGGGGTTCGCAAGTGGCTCACGTATATCGCGCTGTTGATAACGGCGGGAATCGTGATCGGGGATCTGATCACGTTTCTCGATTACTTTTTACGGGGTGAACTGACCACGCGGTTCGGGCTGAAGGTGCTCACCGTTTTAATCATCGCGGGCGGGATTTTCGCGTATTACCTGCGCACATTGAAGGTTGCCGTCGATGGCGATAAATAAGGACCTTCTCGCCGCGGTGGCCGCGTTGATCATGGTCGCCGCCGGACTGGCGTTCGGATACCGGATGCTGGGCCCTCCGGGGCACCAACGCGACATCACTGCCGACGAGCATCGGGTTGCCGATCTCAGGACTCTAGCGGGACGCGTGGCGCGAGAGAAAGGGAAGAGCCTCCCCGAGACCCTGGCCGGGTTGGACCGCGACGGCGACCGGCTGATCCGCGACCCCATGACGAACGCCCCGTACGAATACACGCGCGATGTGGACGGAAAATTCCGGCTTTGCGCAACATTTTCCCTGACCGGGGCCGGGCCGAGTTACGGGAATGATCCGGTGATTTGGGATCATCCGCCGGGGCATCACTGCTATTCCTTAGATCCGCAGAACACGAAGATGTTGTATTGAGGGCGGCCAATTCGGATCGCGACGTGAATGTTACGGATGTTCTGCCCGCGGAAACGAGACGATCATTTCGGTACATTGAGATCGGTACATTGAGAACTGTCGAAAGCACGGGAATGCCAAGCATCAGTCCAAGCACGCTTGAAAGCTACCTGACCACAGCCTATAGCCCGGATTGCGATTTCATCGACGGCGAGGTGTTAGAACGAAATGTGGGTGAACGTGACCACAGCCGCCTTCAGATGGTCTTGAGTGGTTATCTCTGGAGCAGAGAGAAGGCCTTTGGAATCTACGTTTTGATCGAACAACGTGTACAAACGAGCGCGGCCCGTTTCCTGGTGCCGGACATCCTGGTCACTCTGGAGCCGGTGACCGAACAGATCATAACGAAAGCTCCCTTCCTGTGTATCGAAATTCTCTCTCCGGAAGATCGCGTCACCCGAACCCGAGACAAAATACGGGAATTCCTTAAGATGGGGGTCCGATTCGTTTGGTTGATCGACCCCAGCACGCTCGAAGCCACCATCTACACACGTGCCTCTGTGACCGAAGTGACGGACGGTTTTCTTCGCACGCAGGATCCTGAGATCATCGTGCCACTCGCCGAATTGGCCGGGTAGGGTTTTTCTTTCCGGCGAATCCCTTTTGGAAGGGGAGACGGCGCCCAGTCGAGTAGAGAAGTTCTGTCCAAGTGCATGTGCATCGTACTACCCCCGGAACTGGCCGATTGCTTACGTTCCCGGATCGGGTGATAATAGGATCAAAGCATCCGTTCTTGGAATGACCGTCTTTTGGAGGACATCGCTTGAAGCGCACCGGTACCGATGAAACTCTTCGCTGTTCGTTCTGTCATAAGAGCCAGGACGTGGTAGGGAAGCTGATTTCTTCCCCGAGCGATTACCCCCGCGCTTATATTTGCGACGAGTGCATTGCCGTCTGCAACTCCATTCTGGAAGACGATAAGACCGACCAGCCCGCTGCCACTGGTCCGCACAAATTCCCCAAGCCCCTCGAAATCAAAGAATTCCTGGACCAGTACGTGATCGGGCAGGAAGCCACTAAGCGCAAGCTCGCCGTGGCGGTTTACAACCACTCCAAGCGCATGCACATGAACCGGATGCGCAACTCCGGAGATGGAGCTTGCCAAATCCAACATCCTGCTGATCGGGCCGACGGGAACCGGTAAAACATTGCTTGCGCAGACGCTGGCGCGGATTCTGGATGTTCCGTTTCGCGATTGTGGATGCCACCACGCTGACCGAAGCGGGCTATGTCGGCGAGGATGTCGAGAACATCATCCTGAAGCTGCTGCAGGCGGCCGACGGCGATGTGCAGCGCTGCCAGCAGGGCATCATCTACATCGATGAGATCGATAAGATCTGCCGTAAGGACGAGAACCCGTCAATCACGCGCGACGTTTCGGGCGAAGGCGTGCAGCAGGCTCTGCTGAAAATTCTCGAAGGGACCATCGCCAATGTTCCTCCGCAGGGCGGC
Source organism: Bryobacterales bacterium (assembly GCA_963814235.1). Lineage (GTDB taxonomy): Bacteria > Acidobacteriota > Terriglobia > Bryobacterales > Bryobacteraceae > Bog-113. The sequence continues at coordinate 93,026 of CAWFCA010000001.1, forward strand.
CGCAAACATCCGCACCAGGAGTTCACGCCGGTCGACACGACCAATATCCTCTTTATCTGCGGCGGCGCGTTTGTCGGCCTGGAAAAGATCATTTCGCGCCGTACGGGCAAGAAGACGATGGGCTTCCTCGAGGAGCAAGCGGACCGCTCCGGCCAGGCCAAGACCATCGGCATGCCGGGCCATCGGGATCCCGAACTCTTCCATCAGCTGCAGCCGCACGATCTGATGAAATACGGGTTTATTCCCGAGTTCATCGGCCGCCTGCCGGTCATCGCCACGCTGGAAGAACTGGACAAGGCGGCGCTGGTGCAAATCCTGACGCGGCCGAAGAACGCGATCATCAAGCCAGTACCAGCAGCTGTTCGAATACGAGAACGTCCGCCTGCGAGTTCTCCGACGACGCCCTGGATGCGATTGCTGCACTGGCGTTAGAACGCAAGGTCGGCGCGCGCGGACTGCGCATGATCCTTGAAGAACTGATGCTGGACCTGATGTACTACCTGCCTTCTTACAAGAAGGTGAAGGAGTTCCAGGTCACCCGCGAGATGGTGTTATCCCAGAAGATCAGCTTGACCCTGCTCGAAAAGGCAGGCTAGAGTCCTTTGCCCGTCGATCCATCGTAATCTGAATAGTAGGTCAGGTTACCGCAAGCGCAATTCGAGGCGAGCCTGTCCGTTCGCGCCCAAACCGGGTACTTCATAATGCTTACATCGAAAGAAAAATCCGACACCCGGCGACTTGCCGATGATGCCGATTCGGGACGTCGTCATTTTCCCTTACATGATGACGCCGTTCGTGGTGGGCCGTGAATCGAGCGTGCGCGCTCTTGAAGAGGCGATGGCGGGGGACAAGAAGATTTTCCTCGCGACCCAGCATGACGCCTCGGCCGACGAGCCGCGCCCCAATGAGATCTTCAGGTGGGATGCGTCGTCAACATCGTTCAGAGCCTGAAGCTGCCGGACGGCAACATCAAAGTCCTGGTGGAAGGGGTGGAGCGCGCCAAAGTCGTTTCGGTCACCGATGACGAGGGTTTCTTCCGCGCCGTGGTTCGCGTCGTTCCATTACAAGGTGGAGCAGGGGCCGCAGCTGGAAGCGCTGGTCAGCCGGGTGACGACGCTGTTCGAACAGTACGTCAAGCTCAGCCAGAATCTGAATTACGAGACGATGGTCGCGGCCATCCGCGTGGACGACCCCGGCAAACTTGCCGACACCGTGGGCGCGAATCTGCAGCTCACCATCGAAGAGAAGCAGGAACTGCTCGAGATTTTCGATCCCATCGACCGCCTGACGCGCGTGGCGGAGATGCTCGACATCGAGATCGAGAAGTTGAATGTCGACCGCACCATCCAGGGCCGCGTGAAGCGCCAGATGGAGAAGGCGCAGAAAGAGTATTACCTCAACGAGAAGATCAAGGCGATTCAGAAGGAGCTCGGCCGCGGCGAGAAGAGCGAGATCGATGAGCTGAAGAAGCGCATCGAGAGCGCCGGCATGACGAAGGACGCTCTCGATAAGGCGATGGCGGAGTTGAAGCGGCTGGAGAATATGCCGCCGATGTCCGCCGAATCGACCGTTTCCCGCAACTATCTGGACTGGCTGCTGGCGGTGCCATGGAAGAAGAAGTCCAAGGAAATTCGCGAGCTGAACTTCGCGGAGGAAGTGCTGAACAGCGATCACTACGGCCTGGAGAAGATCAAGGAGCGAATCCTGGAATTCCTGGCCGTGCGGCGGCTGGTGAAGAATCCCAAGGGTTCGATTCTGCTGCTTCGTCGGGCCTCCCGGCGTCGGCAAGACCTCGCTCGGCATGTCGATCGCGAAGGCGACCGGGCGCAAGTTCGTGCGCATGTCGCTCGGCGGAGTGCGCGATGAAGCGGAAATTCGCGGCCATCGCCGCACCTACATCGGGGCGCTGCCCGGGCAGATTATCCAGATGATGAAGAAGGCCGGGACCAAGAATCCGGTCTTCATGCTGGATGAGATCGATAAGATGTCCACCGATTTCCGCGGCGATCCGTCATCGGCGCTGCTCGAAGTGCTGGATCCCGAACAGAACTACATGTTCGTCGATCATTATCTGGACGTGGAGTACGACTTGAGCCAGGTGTTCTTCATCGCGACGGCGAACGTGCTGCACACCATTCCGCCGGCGTTGCAGGACCGCATGGAAGTGATTCGTCTTTCGGGCTACACGGAGCTTGAAAAGCTGGAGATTGCCAAGCGCTTCCTGGTACGCAAGCAGACTGGAAGCGCACGGGTCTCAGCGGAACCGACATCGAGTTCACCGACGAGGGTCTCAACGGGCTGATCCAGTACTATACGCGGGAAGCGGGCGTGCGGAATCTGGAACGCGAAGTGGGCAACGTGTGCCGCAAGATTGCGCGCAAGGTGGTCGGCAACGGGCGATGAGCGCCAAACCCGATAAGCGTGTGATCACGCGGCGAAGCGCTGGTGGATCTGTTGGGTCCGGCGAAGTTCCGGGATCTCACGACCGATCGCAAGAACGAGATCGGGGCGGCGACTGGCCTGGCGTGGACGGAAGTGGGCGGCCAGATTCTGACCACCGAATGCACGCTGATGGAAGGCAAGGGCAAGCTGACCGTGACCGGCAAGCTGGGCGAGGTGATGCAGGAATCCGCGCAGGCGGCCTTCAGCTATATCCGCTCGCGGGCGCACCAGCTCGGATTGCCGCGCGATTTCTACCGCAATCTCGACATCCACCTGCATATTCCGGAGGGCGCGATCCCGAAGGACGGACCGTCGGCCGGCATCACGATGGCAACGACCATCTGCAGCGCGCTGACCAAGATCCCGGTGCGCGGCGATGTGGCGATGACCGGCGAGATCACGCTGCGCGGCAAGGTGCTTCCGATCGGCGGGCTTGAAAGAGAAGCTGCTGGCGGCGCACCGGCACGGAATCAACGGAAGTCATCATGCCGAAGGACAATCAGAAGGACCTTCCGGACATCCCGGAGTACATCCGGGCGACCATGAAGCTGCACTTTGTCGAGTCGATGGACGAAGTGTTGAAGATTGCGCTGGAGCGTGAAATTGTAGCGCTTTCGCTCGCCGTGGAGCCGCCGGCCGTGGACATCGGGGCACGGCCGCCGATTGAAGAAAACCGGGCTCATTAGTCCGGACCGGGGAGAGCGGACGGCTGCTCTCCCCACACCCTCACTGAGATGCCAATCGCGCGCCCACACTCGCGGCCAGGTTCAGGGCAACTCCGGATCCGTCCGGCAGGTGCGCGGTATTTGCGAATTCGTGTATAATTGAGGGCAGAATTCGTAGCGAGCGCGAGTGCACCCGAGCAGTTCCCCGCTGGCGGGCTTCCCGAGATTGCTTTTCTGGGAAGAAGCAATGTCGGCAAGTCCAGTTTGATCAACGCCCTCACTGGGTTGAAAGGTCTGGCTTTTACCAGTAACACGCCGGGGCGAACCCAGACCATTAATTTTTACCGCATCGAGGACAAGCTCCTGTTCGTCGATCTGCCCGGTTATGGTTATGCCCGGGTACCGAAAGCAATCACCAATGACTGGAAGAATCTTATCGAGCGTTATCTGGTCGAGCGAACCCAACTCGAACTGGCTTTCCTCGTTATCGACGCGCGCCGGGGCTGGATGGAGAAAGATCTCGACCTGAAGGCGTGGCTCGAACACCGCAACCAGCCATATCTGGTCATCGTGACCAAGATGGACAAACTCAACCAATCCGAACAGCAACGAGGGCTCGCGCAGATCGCGCAAGTATCCCCAGATCCGATTCCATTCTCGGCCACAACCGGCCGGGGAGCGAGGGAAATTTGGCAAGCAATATCGAAGACACACAGCAGGTAGACCTCCCGCTTCAGGAAGAAAAGATGGACAATCCCGCCCGGGACATCACGCCAGTGCCGCAAGCGGATGGAGCCAATGAGCAGCCATCCGGGACGGACGCTCCCGCGGAGAACCCGTCCGCACCGCCCGCCGCAAGCGCCGAACCGCGCACTCCGGAAGAGCGGCCCCGCGAGGAGCGTCCGCGCGAGGAGCGCCCGAAGACGACCGGCCCAGAGAAGAGCGGCCGCGGTCGTCCGGAGAAAAGCAGGGCGACGGCCCGCGCCAGACCATCGGCGCCCGTGCCGCCGGCGAGCGCGAGCGCCACCATCATGAACGCCGGGACCGCTCCCAGCATCCCGGCGGCGACCGGAACGCCGAAAAGATGAACGGGGCGCCTTCGGGCAATACCGCGCAGCCGACGAATCCAACCGCTCCCGGAAATGGCGGCCAGGGAAACGCGGAAGCCGCTCCCAACGGCGGCGCGCCCTCGAACGGTGGCGGCTCTCCCGCAGGGGCCGCGGGCACGCCCGGAGATTCCGGCGCCCCGATGGCAATCACCTCGCAGGGCGCGGGACCCAATCAGCATGGTTTGCGGCGAAGCCGGGGAGCGCAGCAGCAGCCCGCTAAGAACGGCTCGCCCACTCTGGATCTGGTCGAGCTGAAGGACATGAATATCCAGAAGCTCAACCTGGTGGCCAAGGACCTGGCGGTTCCGGGCGCGGCCGGGCTGCGGAAGCAGGAACTCATCTTCAAGATCCTGCAGACGCAGGCCGAAAAGAGCGGTTTAATCTTCTCCGAGGGTGTGCTCGAGTGTTTGCCGGACGGCTTCGGCTTCCTGCGCGCGCCTGAGTACAACTACCTTCCCGGTCCGGACGATGTTTACGTTTCGCCTTCCCAGATTCGCCGTTTCGATCTGCGCACGGGCGATACCATCAGCGGCCAGATCCGCCCTCCCAAGGAAGGGGAGCGCTACTTCGCGCTCATCAAAGTCGACGCGATCAATTTCGAACCGCCGGAGGAGTCGCGCAATAAGATTTTCTTCGACAACCTGACCCCGCTGTATCCCAATGCGCGGCTGAAGCTGGAGACGGCGCGCGATAATTTCTCCGGGCGCGTGATGGATCTGCTGGTACCCATCGGCAAAGGCCAGCGCGGTCTGATTGTGGCGCCCCCGCGCACCGGCAAAACCATGCTGCTGCAGAACATCGCGAATTCCGTCACGGTCAATCAGCCGGAAGTCACGCTCATTGTTCTGCTGATCGATGAGCGGCCGGAAGAAGTCACCGACATGCAGCGCTCCGTGCGCGGCGAAGTGATCGCTTCCACGTTCGATGAACCGGCAACCCGGCACGTGCAGGTGGCCGAGATGGTGATCGAGAAAGCCAAGCGCCTGATCGAGCACAAGAAAGATGTGGTCATTCTGCTGGATTCGATCACGCGCTTGGCGCGGGCCTACAACACGATCGTTCCGCCTTCGGGCAAGGTGCTCTCGGGCGGCGTCGATTCGAACGCGCTCCAGCGTCCCAAGCGCTTTTTCGGAGCGGCGCGCAACGTGGAAGAGGGCGGATCGCTGACCATCATTGCAACGGCGTTGATCGACACCGGAAGCCGCATGGACGATGTGATCTTTGAAGAGTTCAAAGGCACCGGCAACATGGAAATCCATCTGGACCGCAAGCTGGTGGACAAGCGCGTGTTTCCCGCGATCGACATCAATAAGAGCGGCACGCGCAAAGAAGAGCTGCTGATGCCGCGCGAAGAACTGAACCGCGTGTGGATTCTACGGAAGGTGCTGAATCCGCTCTCGCCGGTGGAGAGTATGGAGCTCTTGTTGGATAAGTTGGGAAAGACGCGGTCCAACGCGGAGTTCCTGGGTTCGATGAGCGGCTAAGTCGCGGAATTCTTCTTGGAATTAGGTGGAAGACTTGCGGGGTCCCTTGACCGAATTGCTCAAGCGACTTCGTAGTATCCCACCTTGGTTGTAGGAACAGGAACACGGGTGCCGTCTTCGCGCATCCCGGCGAGGTGCATCTCGATGCAACCCTCGATTAACGTTTTCGTTTCCTCTACCGTCCTGCCAACCGCGGCACAGCCCGGAAGGTCGGGGACGTAAGCTCCAAATCCGGTTTCCGACTTTTCGTAGATAACGAGATATTTCACGAGCGTTTCAACCCCGCTTGTTTTTAGATATTATTTAACGTTCCCGGAGGCACGTCATCGGAAGGGATGTCCTGCGATAGTCACACGACCAGCTTTGGCCGGGTGTTTAAACTGGCGATGACTGCCTTTCTGCTCCACCAAGACCCACCCATCTTTCTTGATCATCTTGAGAATGTCTCGAAAGAGCATTGGTAGCACTACTCTACAAGAATAAAAATATGCATTTAAAAAGGAACCTAGACGGCAGCATTGGGCGGCTTTACGGCCGCCCTTTTGTCTGGCAGAAGCGGCTGCGAGCCCGCCCTGAATAAACCATATATACTCATTCCCTAGACATGAGTGCTCCCGCCGTCCCGCAAGTCGAGCGTCACGCCGACTACGATAAATCCCGCATCTTCCTGGTCAGCGTTCTGAGCCTGGTGACGGCCGGCATCTGCGCCGCGCTGCGCGGTTTCATCACGCCTGAGCTGAAAACGGCCTTTTTCGATCCCATCGATCTGGCCAACTCGGCAACCCTGGTCAGTCAAAGCCTGAGCGTGGCCTTTCTGGGCTTTGCCATCACCATCGCGGTGGGAAGCCCGTTGTTGGACACCCTGGGGATGCACCGGTTGCTGCCGCTTTCGAGTATTTGCTTCATGGCCGGAACTTTGGAGATGATTTTTGCCGGGCGGATCAGCCATGGGCCGGGGGTGGCGTGGGTAATCTGGAGTTCCGCGCTGCTCATGGGAATCGGATGGGGGCTGACGGAGACGGTGATCAATCCTCTGACCGCAACGCTTTATCCGGAGCAGAAGACGGAGCGGCTGAACATCCTGCACGCGTGGTGGCCGGGCGGGCTGATTATCGGGAGCCTGGCGGGTTTAGGCTTGGGAGCACTGCATCTGAACTGGCAATACCAGATCGGATTGACCTTGATCCCGGCGATCGTCACGTTCGTGCTTTGTCTCGGGGTGAAGTTTCCGCCCACGGAACGCGCGGCGGCCGGGATTCCCTTCTCGTCCATGTTCCGTGAGTTGGCGCGCCCGTTGTTTATCGTGTTTTGGCTTTCCATGTTTCTCACCGCGGCCAGTGAATTAGCGCCCGGTCAGTGGGTGGAATTTGCGTTGACGAAGACGGTCGGGATGCACGGCATCCTCCTGCTCACCTATGTGAGCGCGCTGATGTTCGTGATGCGCCACTTTGCGGGGACCCTGGTGCATCGATTGTCGCCGGTGGGGCTGCTTTGGATTTCCTGCCTGCTGGCGGCGACGGGGCTCGTGCTGCTCAGCTTTGCGAACTCGCCCGTAACCGGGCTCCTGGCCGCAACCGTTTGGGGAACCGGAGTTTGTTATATGTGGCCCACCATGCTGGCTACCGCTTCGGAGCGTTTTCCGCGCGGGGGAGCCCTGTTGATCGGCCTCATGGGAACGGCCGGAACCCTTTCGAGCTTCTTTGTTTTGCCCATTCTGGGGCGTGTCTACGATTCCACCAAGCTGCGGGTGGCCGGAGGAGAGACGGCGTTCCGTGCGCTTTCCGGAGCCGCTCTGGACAATGTCCAGAATATCGCGGCGCAGACGTCTTTCCGCACGGTGGCTCTGTGCCCCGCTGCTCTGCTGTTGGTCTTCGGAGCCATCTGGGTCTACGACCGTTCACGGGGTGGCTACCGGGCCGAGAAGCTGTAGCACTGCCGTACCTTTTTAACCGGTTTTCCGAAGCCTGACTAAAGTCCGGCGTCGCATCTGTCGAACACCCGCGTGTCGAGGATGTCATGCCGTACTTAGAACCGAATAATCTGAGTGTTACCCGTCGAGACGCCCTTCTGCGGTGGTCGTCGGGGATTACCTGCGCGCTTGCGCTATTTGTTGCTTCGGCCCGTGTTTACGGCCAGGCACCGCCGCCTCCGGTACCCGCTGAATACCAGAATCTTGCGAGCGCGTTGCAGAGCAACCTGTCTACGTTCACCCGGTCGATGCAATCCTCGTGGAGCGGGGCTCGCTCCAACGTGGTGTATTCGGCTCAACTCCGCACCGCCTCCTCAAACGAGTCCAGCACCCTTCTGAAGCCCCAGCACCAGGCGCGCGTCGATGCCGAGCTGCAGGCGCTGCAGGCGTTGGGTGTGAACGCCGTGACGGTACACATTGACTTTCCCCTTCTTTACGCCCCCTACTACGCAAATGCTTCGGAATACGAGCAATACGCTCAATTCTATGTCCAGTTAGCGCAAGAGGTGCGGGCGCGGGGCCTCAAGCTCATCGTCGAGACGCAACTCATGAAGTTCAGCGGCCCGCAGCTATCGTACGCGCAAGGCCTGAGCTGGACGAATTACCAGGCGGGGCGAGCACAGACGGCGGTCAATGTGGCCAGGCTGCTCAACCCCGACTACATGGTGGTGATCACCGAACCCGATACGGAGCTCAGCTTCAGCCGGCAGGCTCCGGTAGGGACGATTTCCGGCAGTGTCCAGATGCTGACTGGAATTCTCGCCGCCCTGAAGCAGGCGGGGCTGAGCAATGTGCCCGTGGGCGCGGGGGTGGGGACCTGGATGAACTCCTACAATCTCTGGATGAGCGCCTACGCGGCCCTACCGGTCACATTCCTGGACATGCACGTTTATCCCACGAACCGGAGTTTTCTTTCGAACGCGCTTGCGATTGCCGACATCGCGCGTCACGCCGGAAAATCCGTCACGCTGAGCGAGGCGTGGCTCCAGAAAGTTTCCGACTCCGAGCTATCGGGCAACGTGATGGCCACCGATTCGCGGAATTGTTTCGGATATTGGGCGCCCCTCGACGCGGAATTCTTGCAGGCCATGGTGATGATGGCCAACTACAAACAGTTTGCTTTCATCTCCCCGTTCTGGACCACATACTATTTTGCGTACAGCTCGACGACGGAGAGTGATGCGGAGCAGCAAGGCGCGGAAGCCAACACGGTCGGCGCATTTACCTCAACGGGACTGGCTTACGAAAATGCGCTGTTGCCTTCCCCGGACAAATCCGCCCCACAACCTCCGGCGGCGCCGGCCGTAACCAAGAGCACGCACTCCATCCAACTGAATTGGAAAGCGGATTCCGACAACGTCGGAGTCGCGGGCTACAACGTGCTCCGCGATGGAACGGCCATAGGCCGTACCTACAGCACGTCTTATGCTGACACGAGTGCAATGCAAGGTACTATCTCCTATTCCATTTCCGCCTTCGACGCAGCCGGAAATGCCTCAATAACGTCGCCTCCGGCGCAAGTAAGACGACCGTAAGATAGTCGAAGTCTAACAACAGTCTTACACCTAACAATTAAATAATAGAAATCTTGATTTCTACGGAGTATTTTTTCTAAAAATCGGGTTAGAATTAATGAATCAAGAAGACACAATCTTCACAATAATGTAAACAGATTCCTCCCATAAAGCCCTGTGGTTCCTCACAGGGCAGCCTTTCGCAGCGAATTGCGAAAACCTAAATCTAAGAATAGTTGTCCGGGAAACTTTATAGAATGTTTCGTGTTTTAGCCCTTTCTTTTGTGAGCTCCGCGGCTTTTGCTCAGGCTCCGCCTGTGCCGGCTCTTTACCAGGACCTCTACAACCTTCTCACCACTCAGATCGGAACGTTCGATTCAACGGTGAAAGCGAGCTGGAATGGTGCTCCGTCCGGAGTGCTCTACACCCCGCAGCTCCAGAGCGCTAATTCAAACGAATACACCAATTTACTGGCGCCCTACTATTACACGCAACTGGTGCTGGTGGAACTCGACGGCCTTCGGGCCCTGGGATCGCAGGGTGTGACGGTACACATCGACTTTCCGATCCTCTACCAGCCTTTCTATGTCTCCAACCCCTCGCAGTATCAACAGTTTGTAAACTTTTATCGTCAACTTGCGGTGGACATTCACGCACGCGGCATGAAAATGGTCGTGGAGGCTACCGTAGGACAACCGTTTGCGGGCAACCTCGCCGGCGCGTTTACCGCCTTCTACAAAACCCTTTCGTGGACTGCATATCTGAATGCTCGCGCCCAAAACACGGTCAATATCGCCCAGCTTGTCCAGCCCGATTACATGACCGTCATCACCGAACCGGACACGGAATCCACCTACGCTTACCAGCCAAATGTCAACACCGTCAGCGGGAGCACCCAACTGCTACAAACGATTTTGACGGCCGTGAACGCTGCCGGCGTTAAAAATTTGGAGATCGGCGCGGGTGCGGGAACGTGGATAGCCAACTTCCCGCAATACATGCAGAGTTTTGCAGGCACTTCCGTGAACTTCGTTGACATGCACATCTACCCGGTCAACCACAGCGATTTGATGAACGTGATAGCGGCTGTCGCAACTATTCAAGCTGCGGGCAAGCGGCCGTCCATCAGCGAGGCCTGGGAATACAAAGTCCGGGATAACGAGTTAGGTGTCCTTTCGACTACCCAACTCTACGCCAGAGATCCCTTCAGCTTTTGGGAACCGGTAGACATACAGTTCCTGCAAGCCTTATCGGATTTCGCCAACTCGGCCCACCTGGTTTTCTTATCGCCGTTCTGGAGTCACTATTTTTCAGCGTATCTGGATTACAACGTGGCCGGGCTGCTGCCGGATGCCACGATTTTGCAGAACTCTTATACCGCCACAGCCAGCGCGCTGGCGGTAGGTACAATTACGCCCACCGGCCGCGCTTGGCTCAACCGGGTTATCCCCGCGCCGGATACCACTCCGCCCTCAGTTCCTTCCACTCCGGTTCTCCTGGCAGTGGGACCCACTGTTATTCAGCTAACCTGGTCTGCGGCGGCCGATAACGTGGGCGTAAATGCCTACAAACTCTATCGGAATGGAGCGCTCCTCGCCACAACCAGCCTGCTGTCCTATAACGACTTGAATCTCGTTCCAGGACAGACTTACTCCTACACCCTGGCGGCCAAGGACGCGTCCGGCAATCTGTCAGCGCGCTCTACGCCCCTCAGTGTTCAGACCATTAACACCACGCCCCCCACGGTGCCAACCGGCTTGACCACCACGGGAGTGACGAGCACTTCCGTGTCCCTGAAATGGAATGCTTCGACGGGAATCGGGGGCGTGGGCGGCTACTGGGTCATGCGCGGCACCACGCCTACCTCGATGACCATTCTTCTCAGCTCCGCGACTACGTCGGCTACCTTCTATTGCCCGCCCTCGACCACTTACTATTACTCGGTCGAATCCTACAATCCGTTGAAAGTCTCGTCCGCTCCGAGCAACATCGTCCAAGTGACCACGCCGGCCAAATAGAACGAAGCTCTAACGCGCGCCCCGCTTGTTAGCCGGAGCATTCCGGGCGCGCGTTTTCACCACGATCGGCGTTCCCTCAAATCCGAAGCGCTTGCGAATTTGATTCGAGATGTAGCGCTCGTGCGAGAAGTGCAGGGGCGTGCTCCGGTCGGTGAACAGGATGAACGTGCGGCGGCCGGATGCCGAGCTTGGGTGATATAGAGAATCTTGCGCTCTTCAAATGCGAGGGCTTTCGACGAAGCGGTTCAGCTCCCCGGTGGTGACGCGCTTCGATGCCGACTCGTAAGCTTTGCGGATCAGCCGGAACAAGCGTCTTCACGCCGTCGCCCGTCTTGGCGGACAGGAAGATCACCGGCGCGTAATCCAGGAACTTCAGCTTGTCGCGCAGATCGTGCTTCGAACTCGCGCTTCTTGCCGGCTCGTCGATCAGATCCCACTTATTGACGCCAGGATGAACGGCGCGGCCGCCTTCGTGCGCGTAGCCGGCGATGGTGGCATCCAGGCCCAGCACGCCTTCGGTGGCGTCCAGCACGAGCAGCGACCACATGGGCCATGCGGATATTCCGGCGCGCCATGACGACGCTCAGTTTCTCCGCCATCTGCTTGGTCTTGCCCTTGCGGCGGATGCCGGCGGTATCGACGAAGACGTACTCCGCGCCGTTCATGCTCGACGCGTCTCATCCACCGAATCGCGCGTGGTCCCGGCGATGGGAGAAACGATCGACGCGCTCCTCGTCCGGTGAGCGCGTTCAGAAGCGTGGATTTGCCGACATTCGGGCGGCCGATGATGGCCACCTTGATGGCTCCGGAATTTTCTCCGGCGGCGTCGCTCCGCGGAAAGTCGCGCGTGACGTGGTCCAGCAGACTCGTCCACGCCGATGCCGTGTTCGGCCGAAACCGGGAAAATCTCACGAATGCCGAGCGAGTAGAACTCGTGGACCAGGTGCTGTCCTTGCGCCTGGTGTCGGCCTTATTGACGGCGAGCGAAACGGGCTTGCCGAGCCGGCGCAGCATCTGCGCCAGATCGCGGTCGGGCCGGTGATCTCGCTGCGGCCGTCCACCAGGAAAATAATCTGGTCGGCCTGCTCCAGTGCCACGCGCGCCTGCTTCAGAATCTGGCTAGGGATATATTCTTCGTCGTTCACAACGATGCCGCCGGTATCGATCAGTTCGAACCGGCTTGCCGTCGTAGCTCGGCGATCCCGTGAATGCGGTCGCGCGTAATTCCGGGCTCGTCGCCCACAATGGAGCGGCGCTCGCCGGTGATCCGGTTGAAAAGAGTGGACTTGCCAACGTTCGGCCGGCCCACGATGACTACCGTTGGCATATCTTGCTGCATCATTCAAAGTAGCTATCGGACAAAGTAACATCGGAGAAGTGCCTTTAAGCTCCGGACGAAAGCCCGCCGACGCGCCCTCGCAGGCGGGCCGTTCTTCGGCCGGCAGGCGCGCTCGCGAAATGGCATCCCGCTTACGAGTTCCGTCCCGGCCAGGTCGAGATGGCGAGGCGGTCGAGGCCGCGCTGAAAGACAGGCGCCATCTGATGGTGGAAGCGGGCACGGGGACCGGCAAGACGCTCGCGTATCTGGTGCCCGCGCATTCTCTCGGGAAAGCGCGTCATCGTCTCGACCGGCACCAAGAATCTGCAGGAGCAGCTGTTCTTTAAAGACGTCCCTTCCTGCAGCAGCATTTCGATCGCCCGCTGCTGGTTTCGTTACATGAAGGGGCGCAACAACTATGCCTGCCGCCAGAAGATCTACGACGCCGAACAGGGCGCCGTGCTGAGCGGGTTGGAGGAAGTCGCGGATTTCCAGATCATCCAGGACTGGGAAAAGACGACGGCGTTCGGCGACCGCGCGGAGATCAAGACACTTCCCGAGTAGAGCTCCGCCTGGGCCAGGATCGACGCGCGGCAGGGAACTATGTTCCGGGCAGAAGTGTCCGCAATTCGAACGCTGCTTCATCACGCGGATGCACCAGCGCGCCGGCGGAGAGCGACATCATCATCGTGAACCACCACCTTTTCTTCGCCGACCTGGCGCTCAAGGATGACGATTTCGCCGGGATCCTGCCCGAATATCACGCGGTGATCTTCGACGAAGCGCACGAAATCGAGGACATCGCGGGCCAGTACTTCGGCGTGTCAGGTGAGCAACTACCGGTTCCAGGAGCTGCGGCGGGATATCGCCGTGATGTCGCGCGCGCGGCAATTTGGGTCGGCGGAGCTGGACCGCGTTCTGGAACGTCTGGAGGAACTTGCGCTCGAGTTCTTCGCGCGGCTGCCGACGGTGGAGGGCCGCGCCGCGTTTCACGAACGGCGACGCGTTTCTGGGAGAGCACCGGGAGCGCTACAACGACCTGCTCGCATGCGCTCGAATTGCTCGCATCGCAATCTGAAGCTGATCCAGGACGCGCCGAGCGAAGTGATCCCGCTGGTCCGGCGGACGCAGGAACTGCGCGAAACGCTGCGCTTTCTGATCGAGAGCGAGGAGTCGCTCGTACGTGTACTGGATCGAGCGGAGCGCGGACGCGGCTGTTTTCTGCAGGCCACGCCGATCGACGTTTCGAGCGTGCTTGCCGCGCGCCTGTTCGAAAGGTTCGACGCGTGATTCTGACGTCGGCCACGCTGGCGGTGGGCGGCGGCTTCGAGTTCGTGCAGAAGCGACTCGGCCTTGCGAATGCGCGCACTCTGGTGGTGCCCGGGCATTTCGATTATCAGAAGCAGGCTCTGCTGTATGTCCCGCAGCACCTGCCCGATCCGCGCGATGCGGCGTTCCCGAAGCGGCGGCGGAAGAGATCGTGCGGATTCTCGAGCCAGCCGCGGGCGCGCGCGTTTGTGCTGTTCACCAGCTATCAGCAGATGCGCCTGGTTTACGACCGCGTCTCGCTGGCGGTGGAGTACCCGACGCTGATGCAGGGTACCGGCCCGCGAGGAGCGCTGCTCGAGGAATTTCGACGCACGCCGAACTGCGTCCTGTTCGCGACGTCGTCGTTCTGGCAGGGGGTGGACGTGCCGGGGGAGCAGTTGAGCTGCGTTATCATCGATAGGCTGCCGTTCGCCGTGCCGAGCGACCCGGTGGTGGAGGCGCGCATCCGGAATGTGTCGGGAACGCCGGCGGCAATCCGTTTTACGATTACCAGATTCCGCAGGCCGCGATCGCGTTGAAGCAGGGATTCGGGCGGCTGATCCGCAGCCGCTCGGACCGCGGCGTGCTGGTCCTGCTGGATAATCGCATCACGGCGACAGCGCTACGGGCAGGTTTTTTTCGATAGCCTGCCGGATTACGGATTTACGACGGAGATCGATGAAGTGGAGAGGTTTTTCGATGTTTGAAGTTTCGGTGGAGCAGACGTTTGCCGGCGGGGCACGCGCTGCGCAATTACCACGGCAAGTGCGAGAACGTGCACGGGCACAATTATCGGGTGCAGGTAACGGTGCACGGGCCGGAGCTGGACGACACCGGCTTGCTGGTCGATTTCGTGGAACTGAAGCGACTGGTCCGCGGCGCGTCGAGACCGGCTGGACCACCAATACCTGAACGAGACGCCGCCGTTCGACCGTGATCAATCCGTCCGCGGAGAACATCGCCAAGTACTTCTACGAAGAAATCAGCGGCAAACTCTCTACCGGGAATGCCGCCGAGCTGCATGAAGTGAAAGTCTGGGAAACCGATATTCAGTTTGCGAGCTACCGCCCGCCCGCAGCTATTCGGTCCAGTAACTGATCAGCACGCCCTCGCCGGCTACATCCATGTCGATAGCGTATTCAGCGAGGTTGATGCCGTCGTCGGAGGCGTCGGTTTCCAGGAAGAACTGATCGGAAATGCCGCCGTTCGGGTTCGGCCAGAGACTGCGGGCTACGCCGGACAAGGTGGCTTTGTTCATCGCGCGATTGCCGAGGTACGCTTTGCCGGTAAGCCCGGGAATCACCTGGATAAGTAACTTGGTGACGCGCTGCTGCGGGTTGGTGGAAAGCGGCACCGGGGTTCCGGGCGCGGGTTCATTCACACGTCCTAAGGCCGTAAAGGTCATGCGATCTCCTCAACCGCATGTTACGGGTGCTTGCGTTGAACTCCCAACCGCGAAATGGTTAACTCTTTGACGCTGAAACGGAAACTTCGCGAAAAACGGCGTGACCGAACGCTCAGCGGCCGAAATAGTCGGCGTTGTTCTTGGTGAAATCGGACCACTTCTCCGGCAGGTCGTCGAGCGCGAAGATCGCGGATACCGGACAGACCGGAACGCACGCGCCGCAGTCGATACACTCCACCGGATCGATGTACAGCAACTCCGCTTCAGCGAAACTTCGGATCGTCTTTCTTGGGGTGGATACAATCCACCGGGCAGGCGTCGACACACGCCGAGTCCTTGGTGCCAATGCAGGGTTCTGCGATTACGTAAGCCATATCTTAGGGGAAAAACTAGGTATAGCATACTCAAAAAACGATCTAGCCGAGGCTCTTCAGGAACTCGCTGGCTGCGGTGAAATCTTCCGGCGCCAGTTCATGCCCCACATTCCCCCAGCGCACTTCCACCTGCGCGCCGGCATAGCTGAGAGTCTGCGCCAGCCGTTCGGTGGCCTGGGTCGGGACCACGACATCGTGCTGCCCCGCGAGGATCAGCACGGGAGTGGAAGCGATGGGGAGCAGAGCCTCGGGTTCCACCGGCAGAGTCCCGCGCAAGAGCACGGCGCCGGCTAGCAAGTGCGGATAAAGAAGCAGAAGCGCGGCGGCCATGCTCGCGCCATCGGAATAGCCGAGCGCGACGACGCGCGTCACATCGAACTCGTAGCGGTCAGCGGCATCGCGCACCCACGTTTCGAGAGCGGACGCCTGCGCGAGAATGCCCTCTCCGTCGCTTGCGAAAAATCGTGCTTCCCCGCCCTCGGTAACCTGCCCGCGGGGGCTCAACACCGCCGCTCGCGGCGCCAGGCCCCGCGCCACGGGCACCAGCGCATTCTCGTCGCCTCCGGCTTCGTGCAGCAGGAGCAGCGTCGTTGCCGATCCACCTGCCGGCCGAAAAACATGTGCGGATTCGAAGTCCATGGATCTATTGATATCTTCCCTTGAATTGGTTGGCACGGATGCGCAGCAGGTCGAAGAACGACTGCGCGCCATTCCAGAGTCCGACCTTGGTCCCGTCCACGTGGCTCCAGCGCACGGGCACTTCCTCGATCCGAAAGCCGCGCAATTTTGCAATGAACAGGATCTCGACATCGAACCCGAAGCGATCCAGTTTCTGGCGCGGAAAGCAGTCGTCCGCCGCTCTCCGTGAAAACAACTTGAAGCCGCACTGCGTATCGTGAATGCGGAGAGAAGTGGCCGCTCGCGTCACCAGGTTGAAAAACTTTCCGGCGGTTTCGCGGAACGCAGGTTGGCGGACAGCGATCAGGGCCCGATTCAGTGCCCGGGAGCCGATCACGACGTCGGCCTCCGTGGCGGTAGCCACGCCCCAAAGCTTGTCGAGCTCGGAGATGGGAGTGGAAAGATCCGCATCGCTGAACAGGCGCCAGTCGCCGATCGCGGACAGCATTCCGTGCCGGACCGCGTAACCCTTGCCGCGATTGCCCGGGTTTTGCAACACCCGAACCATGGCCTGAGAACCCGCAAAGGCGTGGGCCAGTTCCGCCGTGCGGTCGCTCGATCCGTCATCGACCACGACGATTTCGGCGAAGTCTAATCGCCGCGCGCCCAAGTATCGCGAAACCAGTTCCAGGGTCTTCGGTAAGCGCGATTCTTCGTTGTATGCCGGGATGATGACCGAGAGCGAACGAATCAACGGTCCATGGTATCAGCCGCCTATAATAACGACTGTTCCGGGAATCCCGGAAACCAGGGGAAAATCGTTGTCGATTGAGGATGATTTGTTTGAGCGCCGGGAGGCGCGCGCGCGGGAGATGGAGGGCGCGGGCGAGCATCCTTACGGGGAGCGCTTCGACTTTACTCATCTCATTCCGGACGTCATCCTCCAGTACCGTTCGAAACCCGCTGAGGAACTGACGCCCCCGGGCCAAACGCCCACCGCGCATGTCCGTGTTTGCGGCCGCCTGATGACCATCCGGCGCATGGGCAAAGCCGGTTTCGCGCACCTTGCCGGAGGTGGCGAGCGCATCCAGATTTATGTGCGCCGGGATAGTGTAAGCGTCGCCGATTACGCGCTTTTCGAAAAACTGGACCTGGGGGATCTGATCGGCGTAGCGGGCTATATCTTCTGGACGAAGACCGGCGAATTGAGCGTCCACGTCGAGAAGATCACGTTCCTGTCGAAGATTCTGCTCGCGCTGCCGGAGAAATGGCACGGGCTGGAGGATGTAGAGACGCGCTATCGCCAGCGCTATCTCGACCTGCTGAATCCGGAAGTCCGGCGCACGTTTGCGACGCGCAGCCGGGTGATCGGGTCCTTGCGGCGGCAGTTGGAAGAGCGCGGGTTCATGGAAGTGGAAACGCCCATGATGCAGCCGCTCTATGGCGGGGCGGCGGCCAGGCCGTTCGTGACGCATCACAACACGCTCGATCTTGATCTTTATCTGCGCATCGCTCCGGAGTTGTACCTGAAACGGCTGCTGGTGGGCGGTTTGGACCGCGTGTTTGAAATCAATCGGAATTTCCGCAATGAAGGCCTGGGCTGGAAGTATAACCCCGAGTTCACCATGCTCGAGTTTTATCAGGCTTATACCGATTATCGCGGGCTGATGGACCTTACGGCGGAGCTGTTAGCGCGCACGGCGGAAGAAGCCACCGGCAGTAAGCAGGTCACCTGGGGTGAGGAGACGCTCGATTTCGGCACATGGCGCCGCCTATCCATGCGCGAAGCCGTGATCGAATATTGGGAAGGAAACAACGCCCCCACTGAAGACAATGTGCGCGATCCGGACTGGCTGCGGCATCAGACCGGGCTGGAATCGGCCGGTGAAGCTTTAGGCCGGCTTTTCGAGACCCTGGCGGAACCGAAACTGGTGCAGCCCACGTTCATTTACGATTACCCGGTGGAACTGTCGCCGCTTTCGAAGATCAAGCCGGGCGACCCGGGCATCGTGGAGCGCTTCGAGGTGTATGCGGGCGGCATGGAAATCGGCAACGCCTACACCGAACTGAACGATCCGCAGGAACAGCGGCGCCGGTTCGACGCGCAGATCGCCATGCGCGCCGGTGGCGACGAGGAAGCGCACCAGATGGATGAGGACTACCTGCGGGCGCTCTGCTATGGGATGCCGCCCGCGGGCGGAGAGGGGATCGGCATCGATCGGCTCACAATGCTCCTCACCGGGTCGCGCACCATTCGAGACGTGATTCTGTTTCCCCTGCTGCGTCCGGAAGGCGACATCGGGATTGCGGAGCGCCTGCGTGCACTGGACGAAAGTGCCGCCCTGCGGTGAACTCCTTCGAACTGTTCGTAGCTCTGCGGTACCTGCGGGTTCGCCGCAAAGAAGCGGTGATCTCGGTGGTCACCCTGATCTCGGTGGCGGGGGTGGCGGCGGGGGTGGCGTCGCTGATTATCTCGCTGGCGATTAACAACGGCTTTCGGTCCACGCTGCAGCGCGATTTGCTGGGCGCAACGTCTCACGTCAACATTCTGGCGAAGGAGCCGGGCGAAGGAATTCACGATTGGCGGAGGCTCATTGCCCGGTTCCAAAAGCTTCCCCATGTGACTGGCACCGCCCCGGTCCTGTACGCGCCCGTTTTTCTATCGAGCCCCTTAAATGGCAAGGGAGCGATCTTAAAAGGGGTAGATGTTCCCTCGGAGCTGGCGGTGAGCGGGGCGCTGCGGCACCTGAAGGCCGGCCGATTGGCGGATCTCACCGGCTCCGCTCGGTATCCGGGCATTATCCTCGGTTCGCGACTGGCCCGGGACATCGGCGCCGTTCCGGGCAGCGTGCTCAGCGTGATTACCGCGCAGGGCGAACTGACCCCCATGGGACTACGCCCCGGCTACCAGCGCTTTCGGGTGGCGGGCACTTTTGAGACCGGCTTTTACGACATCGACGACTCGTGGGCGTACGCTACCCTGCCTGCCGTGCAACGGGTGCTCGCTTTGGCCGATGTCGTGAACTCGGTAGAGTTGCGCGTCGACGATCTCGACCGCGCGCCGGAAATCGCCCGGGCTGCTGAAAAGGCTGCAGGTCCGGATTACAGTTCGACAAATTGGCAGGAACAGAACAGGCAACTATTAGATGCTCTGAAAATGGAGCGTGTAGTCACCGCCATAACCATCGGGTTAATCGAGTTGGTCGCCGCTCTCAACATTCTAATCACCCTGACCATGATCGTCATGGAAAAGTTCCGGGATATTGCTATTTTAATGTCGCTAGGAACCCGGCGCCGGCAGATCCGGAGAATTCTGCTTCTGCAGGGAGTGATCATAGGAGTGACCGGAACGGCGATAGGATTGATCTTAGGCTATTCTTTGAGCTTCCTTGCCGACCATTACCGTTGGATTCATTTGGATGAAACCGTTTATGCCTTGAGCTTCGTGCCCTTTGAGCCGCGTGTCTGGGACGGAATCTGGGTGGCGTTTACCGGGCTTCTGGTCAGCGCGTTGGCTACCTTATACCCGGCGCATAACGCGACGCATATCGCACCGGCCGAAGTTTTGCGGTACGAGTAGACCTGCGGCGGCGCGGGCCGGTTATGCCCCGCGCGGGTAGCAGCCCAGCACACGGTGGAAATCGGCCAGCTCGGCGAGATGCGCAACGGCGTTTTGGGCATTGGCCTCTTCCATGTTTCCAAGGAAATCAAGGTAAAACAGGTACTCCCAGGGCTTTCCGCGCAGCGGGCGCGATTCGATCTTGGCCAGGCTGAGATCGCGCAGCGCAAACGCGCCCAGCGCCCGGAAAATGGAGCCGGGCCGGTTCTTGGTTGTAAAGACGAGCGAGGTTTTCCACTCCCGCTGCTCTTTTCCAGATTTGGATCGTTTCGCGGCCGACCGCCGCGCCAGCGCGCCCGGCTGCCGCATGAGGAGAAAGAAGCGGGTGAAGTTCTGCCGGTCGTCTTCAATGGATTTTTTCAGGATGCGCGCGCCGTAATAGGTGGCGGCGACACTCGAGGCAATCGCGGCGGCGTCCCGCACGTTATTCTCGATGAGCATCTTAGCGCTTCCGGCGGTGTCGTAGAAAGGGGCTCTCTCTATGTCCGGGTTAGCCGTAAAAAACTGCAAACATTGATTTAAAGCCACCGGGTGGGAGTACACGCGGCGAACCTGGCGCAGCGTGACGCCTGGCGCGGCCATCAGATTGTGAACGATGCGCACCTGCGTTTCGCCCACGATCGCAAGGTCGTGCGCAAGCAGATGATCGTAATTCTCGTGCACCGAGCCGTGGAGCGTGTTTTCGATGGGGATCGCGGCGGCTGTCGCTCTCCCTTCCTTCACCATCTCGAAAACGTCGATGAAGCGCGGGCACGGGATGGTCTTTGCGTCCGTCCCCGCGAGTTTCAGAGCAGCCTCCTGGCTGAAGGCGCCGTGTTCTCCCTGAAAGGCGACGGTCATGGCGCCGGTTTTTCGGGTCCGTCCCAACGCTTGGCTCCTTCCTCCGGAAGACCGAGAAGGTCGAGCACGCGGGACACGCTGTGGTCGACCAGGTCGTCGATGGTTTGGGGCTGATGGTAAAAACCGGGGATCGGCGGAGCGATGATCGCGCCCATCTCCGTTAAAGCGACCATGGCCCGTAAGTGACCGAGATGAAAGGGAGTTTCACGCACCATCAGGATCAGCTTACGGCGCTCTTTCAAAAACACATCCGCCGTGCGCGCCATCAGGTTGGACGCCATTCCATAGGCGATCGCGGCCATGGAGTTCATGGAACACGGGGCAACCACCATCCCTTCGCAGGGAAAAGAGCCGCTCGCCAGGCGCGCCGCAATGTCTTCATTGGAATAAGAAAAGTGGGCCAACTGTTTCAAATCCGCCGCTAACTTTCCGGTTTCCAGAAACAGGGTTTTCTCCCCGGCACGACTGATTATGAGATGGATCTCGGTATCCGATCGTCTGCCAAGCTTTTCGAGCAGGCGGATGCCGTAAATGGATCCGCTCGCGCCCGAAACACCGACAACAACCCTCAAAACGCCCTCCTCTGACACCCTGTTCTGAAACTGGAACAAGTGTAATCGGATAACGTTTGGTGAAGACGCTTGAAAAACGATATAATTTCGTCTACGCCACCGGTTTTCCATTCCGACAAGAGACCCCCAGGAGCGCGTCGTGCTTGGTCTGACAGTCCGTCCTCCGGATTGCCCAGCAGCGGATCGGAAGATCCGGGCCAGAAACTCAAGCGCCTCCGCGAACGGTTGAAGCTGAAGTACCGCGATGTAGAGGAGGCGAGCATTCAGATCGCGAACCGGCATAAGAATGACGAATTCGTCATGCAGCTTAGCCGTTTATCCGATATCGAAAATAAAGGCACAGTTCCTTCTATATTCCGGATGTATTCATTGTGCGTGATCTATCGCGTTTCAATCGAAGAGGTCATGGATTGGTACGGCGTGGATATCTCCAAACAGCCCGAGGATGCCGCCGCGATTGCCATCGAGGTCTCGCACCTGATCGGGTTTAACGCGAATAGTGGAGGGGACGTGCAGCTTCCATTAACCCTGGACCCCGGAATCGACCCCCGGCGGACGAGCTACTTGAGCCGCTTGATTCAATCGTGGGGAAAACTGCCACTCGCACTGCTGAACAACCTCGACATTAAGAATCACCGGTACGCTTTCATCGGGTCCGACGATTGGAGTATGAACCCATTAATCCCGCCGGGCTCGCTCGTTATGATCGATGAAACCATGACCAAAATCGTAAACTCCGGGTGGAACAACGAATTCGAACGACCCATTTACTTTCTCGAACATCGCAACGGCTTTGCGTGCGCATGGTGCACGCTGACAGAGTCCCAACTCGTTTTGATACCCCATCCGTCGTCGAAGTCTTCTCCTGAAGTGTACCGCTATCCGGCCGAGATCGAAGTGGTGGGGCAAGTGACCGGTCTTGCTACACTTCTGGATCCGGAGCGCCGACACCGTACTCGCGCCTGACCAGTTCCAGAATGACGTCCAGATCGCTGAGGAAGAGCGCGCGCTCGGCGTTTCGCGTGCTGGCAGGCACCCACGTGGCGAACGGCTTCACCCGCAGCCAGCTATCCATGATTTCCGCCACCG
This sequence comes from Bryobacterales bacterium, assembly GCA_963814235.1. Classification (GTDB taxonomy): domain Bacteria; phylum Acidobacteriota; class Terriglobia; order Bryobacterales; family Bryobacteraceae; genus Bog-113. The sequence goes on from CAWFCA010000001.1 coordinate 115,370, forward strand.
TCTCGTCTCGACCCGAAAAGTAAGTCTTCAACTCACCCTTTTGCCTCTCCAGGGAGAACCCGATCCAGTCCGCAAAAATTTGCTCATGACTCTTGCGGAGCGTGGCATCGGACTGCTCCGGCCCAAAGCGCTGCTCCAGCCCGAAGTGCTCGTACCTGCCGGTATGGTGGTTGCGCAGCGATGCCAGATACTCCAGGCGCCCGAATACAGTATCGATCTGCGAAAGTGTGTATCGCCAGAGATCCTCAACCGTGCGCTTGTAGTCCATATCCGCATCCCGGTTTATGGGGCTGATGCTCTAGAGTACCCTGCCTGGCGTCTGAATATGGATCTCGCTGTCTTGCGTAAGAAAACACATGTTCCATTAGCGAAAAAAAGCGGCGCCAGCCTACAACGTCAGCGTTCACGGGAATACACTCAGACGAACTTGGATTGGAAATTGAGGAGATATTAATGATACGCCGAACACTCACGACCGCATTATTTTTTCTTTCGTTCGCAGCGATCACTGTCCCGGGCATTTCGGGCGCGGCAGGCTGCCATGCCTCTAGTTGCCCTTCGGGCTTTGTGAACCAGCAGGCGGCTCAGATCCCTCCGCCGTTGTGCCCGCCCACGGGCTGCACGAAGCTCGTGGCTGCGATGATTCCCCCGCCGATGTGCCCGCCCACAGGCTGCACGGCACGTGTGGCTGCGATGATTCCCCCGCCGATGTGTCCTCCAACGGGCTGCACGAAGCTCGCGGCTGCGATGATTCCCCCGCCGATGTGCCCGCCAACGGGCTGCACGAAGCTCGCGGCTGCGATGATTCCCCCGCCGATGTGCCCGCCCACGGGCTGCACGAAGCTCATGGCTGCGATGATTCCCCCGCCGATGTGCCCGCCAACGGGCTGCACGAAGCTCGTGGCTGCGATGATTCCCCCGCCGATGTGCCCGCATACAGGCTGCACGGCACGCGTGGCCGAACTCTCGCCTGTGCTTCCGCTCGAATTGCTGACGGTGATCAGGCCCGATATCCTGACTTAAGCCGTCCGTCCCAACAGGGACGACCCTGGAATGAGAAATTAAACCGGGTCTATTTTGCTATACTTTCCGCCAGCATGGAGCGAGTTCGGCCATGATCTCCTACCACGACGCTCTGATTCTAACTTCTATTCTGAATCTCTTCGCGGTTTGCCGGATGCTCTTGTTTCGGGTGCAGCGGAGATTGCCTTTTCTGGTGACGTTTCTGAGTTTCCAGCTTGCGCAGGTTGCAGGTGTTCTGTTCCTCGGCAAGTCGGTGGATTCGAAGCTCTATGAGCAGGTTTATGAGTTTGCCGAACCGCTCAATTGGGTGCTTTACCTTCTGATCGTGCGGGAAATGTATCAGCGTGCTTTTGCAGACTACCCCGGTATCTCCAGTTTCGCTCGCTGGTCTTCGTACGCTTCCGGAGCGGTGGCTCTCGTCATGGCCGTCGTCGTGGCCATTCTTTCCCCCATCCAGCACTGGCCGCATTCGAAAATTTTCGTGTACGTGGAGCAGTGGGAGAAGTTCGTTTCGTTCGCGCTGAGCGCGTTTATCCTGTTTATGATCTTTCTTTTATCGCGTTACCCGATCAAATTGGATTTCAACGTCGCGGCAAGCATCATTATTTTTGCTATTTATTTTGCCGGCTCTTTTCTCTTCCTCGAGTTGGGAGGCCGGGCCACGCGGCACGCCCTGGAAGTCCAGACGGCGGGTCTTTTGGTACTTTCTTTCCTTTGTTTCGGAGCCTGGGGTTTTTTGCTGAGAGACTCCGCAAAACGCTCGCCGGTGCAGGTAAGAGTGAATCTGCAACCTCAGGAAGAAGGGCGGCTTCTGGCGCAGCTCAGCTTTATCGACAACATGCTCGTGAAAGCCGCGCGGCATTAATTCACGGAACCTAAGACAATTCCCTAAGGTCTTTTTCTGGAAACCTATTGCTATTTCCGCGAAACGCGGATATCCTTGCCTTCATTGGGTAAGGAGAAAGCTGCGTGATTGCCTTTGTGTTTGGATTCGGCCTGTTGCTACTGCTCGTGGCGGTAATTACGATGAGGGCACAAAGCTCAGTTGCGCCCAACGCGCCGTCCGGTACGGATGTGTTCGAGCTTTCCGCCCGCTACCGTCCTATGCTTCGGCTTTTGGACGGCCCTGACTTCGAATTGTTGAACGAAGCAGGCGATCGCCGGCTTATGCGGCGCATTCGTTCCGAGCGCAGGAGCATCTTTCGCGGTTATCTTCGCGGGTTGCGGCGCGACCACTCCATCATTTGCAGCAAAGTGCGGCAGTTGACGCTAGCATCCGCGGCCGACCGCGGCGATCTCGCTGCGGCGGTCTTCCGTTCGGAGTTGAGTTTCCGGATCCTCATGGGCGTGATCGAAGTGAAATTGCTGCTCCACGCGGCCGGGATGAGAAGCGTTACCGCCACACCGCTGGTGGAAGCTCTGGAACGCATGACGAGCCAGGCTAAACTGGTCTCCTCGCAAGCCGCGCTAACCGCCTGATCACAATAGCTTCAGTAGTTTCCGCGCTTCCCCAAAGTGCGGAAATTTCTCCTCCGCGGCTTTGAATTCCCTGGTGTGCACGCAGCGCCTCGCTCCCCGCGTTTCTACGGGAAAACGAAGGTGCAGCATCTCATGGAACATCACATACTCCAAAGCCAGCCTGCGAACGTCCGGTTGATCGAAGATGCGGCTGATCACGATTACGTTGTGACTGGGGTCGAAATGCCCCAGACGCGTCCGCGAAGCCTGTAAGCTCCACCCTAACCGCGGCCGCGCCATCAGTCCGTTAAAGTGCGTCAGGTTCAGACTTTCGAACACCTCCACCAGATCGAAAACCGTTCCTTTTGGATTTGCCACCAATTTGTGCCCGCGTTCCTGGCGCACGGCCTGAGCGCGCGAGCGCATTTCCCGCCCATTTAGAAATAAGCGGTAGCGGTGTTCATAAAGCTTTGGGATTTTCTTGCGGAGAAGCTTTGCGAGCAGGATAAAAGCCAGCGCTTCCTGGATGGAGCGGGCGCGCCTTCAAGCAAATCCGTGACGCGCACCAGTAAAGCCCCGTCCTGAAAGCGGATTCGGCTGTCGGGATTCGCAAATTTTTCGAATCGCACCTCCACCGGAGGAGCTTCCAGGCGGGGGCGCAGGACGCGGTACACTCGCTGGTAGATTTGTTCCGGAGACTCAAAGAGCAGTGCGCTGGGCCAGGCCCGATCCGAGGGAAGCAACTCCGGCGGCCGCAACTGAAACTCGTCGTCGCCCCGCCCCGGGTCTCGCATTCGGTTCGAATGTAACATATTGAGCGGACTACACTATTCCTTCACCAATGAACTGCTGCCAACCGATCATCACCGCCCTCGGGTGTTATGTTCCGCCCCACGTTCTCACCAACTTCGAACTCGAGAAGATGGTCAAAACCAACAACCAGTGGATCGTGGAACGGACCGGAATTTCGGAGCGGCATATCGCACCGCCGGAGATGGCGACCTCCGATATGGCGGTCCTCGCGGCCCGGAGCGCCTTGCATCAATTGGGCACGGATCCGAACACGCTGGACGTCATCATTGTTTCCACGGTGACCCCGGATATGTTTTTTCCCTCGACGGCCTGCCTCGTGCAAACGCAATTGGGAGCGCACAAGGCCTGGGGCTATGACCTGAGCGCGGCGTGCTCGGGCTACATCTATGGTCTCGCGTCCGCCGCGGCCCTGGTGCGGTCGGGGATGCATCGCAAGGTTCTGGTGATCGGCGCCGATACCATGAGCCGGATTCTCGACTACACCGACCGCTCCACCTGTATCCTTTTCGGCGACGGAGCAGGGGCCATGCTGGTTGAGGCGGCGGAGGAAGACCAGGCCGGCTTCGGGTTCATCGATTTCCTGGGCGAGATCGATGGCTCGGGCGGTGATTTTCTTAAGATGCCCGGCGGCGGCAGCCGTCTGCCCCCTTCCGCCGATACCATCGACGCACGGCTGCATTATGTGAAACAGGACGGCGGGCAGGTCTTCCGGTATGCGGTCCGGAAGATGTCGGAAATGTGCGAGGAGGTGCTGAGCAGGAATGGATTAACTCCCCAGGATGTCTCGATCCTGATTCCGCACCAGGCCAACAAGCGGATTATCGATGCCACCACGGAACGTTTAGGGCTTGGCCCGGACCGCGTGCTCATCAACATCGATAAATACGGAAATACCACGGCGGCGACGCTGCCCTTAGCAACGCACGACGCCCTGAAGCAGGGCCGCCTGAAGAAAGGCGACCTGGTTCTCTTTGCAACGGTAGGCGCAGGCTACACCGCCGGCGCCGCCCTCTGGCGCTGGGCATATTGAAAGGCGGCCCCGCGATTTACCACGGGGTAATTCCACCTGTTTCGAAAAATCCGCCGGTAGGGGCGTCATCACCGGCCAGCGCCTGCCGCACGATCTCCGCAGCGCCTTCCTCGACGGTCTGAGTCCCGCTGTGATTGTTCAAATCGGTGTTCGTGTATCCCGGATTCACCGTGTTCACTTTGATCGGCGTATCGCGCAGTTCCCAGGCCAGTTGCACCGTCATCATATTCAAAATCGCCTTCGAACCGTTATAACCAAGCGGTTTAATGCCGGCGAACATCCACGTCGGATCGGCATTCCACGTCAGCGAGCCGAGACCGCTCGACACCATCACGATGCGGCCGGATGCGGACTTGCGCACCAGAGGCAGCATGGCCTGGGTCACCGCGAGAACCCCGAAGAAGTTGACCTCAAGCACGCGCCGGACGGCTGCTGGATCGGCAACACTGGGCGGTCCGTCGCCCGGATCGACGATTCCGGCGTTGTTGATCAGAATGTCGACGCGGCCATATTGCCCGGTGATCGTCTGCGCGGCGGTGGAGATGGTGTCCGGCCTCGTGACATCCAACTCGATGAAGTGAGCGTCCGCCCCGTTGGCCTTCAGTTTGGCCGCGGCGGCTTCTCCCCGTTCGGAATCGCGCGCCGCAGCGAGGATCACGATGCCTTTGCTGCCGAGTTGACGGGCGACTTCAAATCCAATGCCTTTATTCGCACCGGTGATGAGTGCGATCCTACCTGAATTGTTTCCAGTCATGGTGATAGTTCCTTCTTAAATGGGCGGTCCATCCGGCGGCGCGGCCGGCGCGGTGATCGGGATTTCTTTCGGATTACGAGCAAAATATTCGATCTGGTGCGCTCCATAGAGATGATGCGCGCTCTGCAGGGGATCCCGGCTTTTGGCGGCCATCAGCCAGCCCCTCAATCCTTCGAGCTTTGCAAAGGCCACCGCTCGTGCTTGTTCGGACGCGTTCTCGCTGGCGGCCAGTTTCATGATCCGGTAAAGCACCACGTTCGCGATGGTCCGGTTCACCTCCGCCACCGCACCCGTCGGGAGGGCGGTTCGCCAGGTCCGGTCTAGCAAGCGATCGATCACCTCGTCCAGACCCGGATTCCTGACGTCGCGAGAATGATATTCCACGAGGCGCGCGGCCCGCTCCGGCTGCAGGATGAGGCTTACCGTCAGGTCCGCGGCCGTTTCCACCGGTGAGAGCGAATCGAACGTAACGCTGGTGCGCCCATGGAAATTTTCCCGAGAGCGTACGAAGCCATGCGCCGGCGGAGGAATCAACTTCAGGATGCGTTCCGGAACCGCCAGCGCCTTGGGGTCCAGCGTGCCCAGAAGCGCATCCAGGGCCCGCCGCTGTTCCTCCGGAGCCACGATCTGCGTCACGCGCTGACCATCGCCGCGCAAAGCGTACGTGTAGTCGAGCCCGCCCAAAACCTTCGATGCCGCTTCAGTCTGAAAGCGGTGCAACAGATAGACCGGAACGAACACGTCCTCGAGCGAACTCATCGGATCGCCCGGCCGGATCTTGCGCTCGTCGAACGTGGCCAGCGCGGTGGCACGGACTTTCAGGATGCGGTCGAGCTCCGTCACGGCATTGGCGCCGGAATCCCAGAGGTGGTTGGCGGGATGCGCACTGCCCGGCGGACGCGCGTCTTCATCACTGAGGAAGAAAATCCCTTTACGCGCAGCGTCCTCGATCACGCCATTCAATGATTTCTTCGCGTCCTCGCCACCGGCGAACTCGCGATAGCCGAAGGTAATCGCCACCTTGTCCCACTCTCCGATGCCGTTGGCGTACGCGTCGCTCAAGTCGGGTTGTCCGTCATCCGCCAGCTTGATGTAGGGTGGCGGGTAGTCCATGACGGAGGCACGGCCCTGCGCACTGGCAATGTAGTTGTGCGCCAGTCCGAGCGTGTGCCCGATTTCATGCGCAGCCAGCTGCCGCAGGCGTGCCAGCGCCATCTGCACCATGGCCGGGTTATCAGCTTTGCCGTTCTCGAAATCGGCAATCAGCCCCGACGCGATCAGATAATCCTGCCGCACGCGCAAGGAGCCCAGCGAGACCTGGCCCTTGATGATCTCGCCCGTTCGGGGGTCGGTGACGGTGCTCCCGTAGGACCAGCCCCGCGTCGACCGGTGCACCCACTGCACGACGTTGTAGCGGATATCCATCGGGTCGGCGCCGGCCGGCAGCATCACCAGCTGAAAGGCGTTGCGAAACCCCGCCGCTTCAAAGGCATCCTTCCACCAGTTGCCGCCCGTGAGCAACGCTGTGCGGATCGGCTCCGGCGTGCCCGGATCCAGATAGTAAACGAGGGGCTGGACCGGCTCACTCACGGCAGCCCCGGGATCTTTCTTAATCAGCCGGTGGCGGGCGATCAGGCGCTTGCGGATGGGTTGATCGATGGGCGTGGCGTAATCCATGTATTCGACCGGGAAATAACCCGCGCGCGGATCGAACTCCCTCGGCTCGAAGCCCGGCCCGGGCAGTTCCACGAATGAGTAATGCTCGCGCACGGTGATCGATTCCGGACTCGGCACAACGTCCTTCACCCACGCGCCCGGCTGCTCGCCCGCAAAAGTGAGGATGCTCTCGATCTCGGTGTTCTTCGGGAAGCTTCGCGTTCCCGGCAGATACAGCGCGCTGCGATTCGCGTCCAGCTTATAGGCGCCCTGCTTTTGTTCCTGCAGCGTTTCGGGAATGTGATGCGCGTCCTGGAGAAAGAACCCCGTGGCATCCACCAGCACGCGGCCGCCTTCCTCGGCTTCCACCGTGAACCCGGCGAGAACGGACTGCGCGAACGCCTCTTCCACCGATTCCCGCTCTTGCGCACTCGGCGAAATCGCGCGGAAACGCGTATTCTGTTGAATCAGTAAAACCTTCGGCCCGCTGCGTTGAAACTTGACGATCCTTGTGTCGCCCAACTGGCCGCGGTCGAGACCGATATCGTTCGAGCCGACGCCTGCCGGAAGCGAGTCCTGGAAGAGAAACTCATGGTCGAACTGCGCGATTTCGAGATAAAGTTTTCCGGCATGCTCGTCGTAATAGAGCGGAAAATAGCCGGGCATTTTTCTCCACGGAGCAGTTTTCCCGGCGATCGTGGGCGTATCGGCTCCCGCCAGAACCAAAGAAACCAAAAAGAGGATACCCAGGCGCATCTGGTAAGGGTAACCGCTCTCGATGCGCCTGCGTGCAACCGGAGCCGCTAGAATTGCTGGCAGTGGGTCAGTTTGAATTTTCGTGGTCAAGCCGGGAAAAACAATGGCGGCCTCTCAAGAAGGGGGAACGCTGTCAATGCTCTCTTACGCTTAATATTGACGGCTGGTTATGAGCTCGCGCGAACACGCCCACCGGTTAATTGACAGCTTGCCGGAGTCTCAGATTTCCGCTCTGGTCGGCTTCTTGGAAACCATCGTCGATCCCGCCACCGCCGCCTTAAGCAATGCTCCCCTCGATGACGAGGAAGAGACCGAACAGGAACGCGCGGCCGTGGCCAACGCGCGCTGCTCTTTGGACAGGAACGGCGGCAACGGCATCTCCCATCCCGAAGCCATGCGCCGGTTAAGTCTCGATTAAAGCGTGAAGCGGATTGAGTGGAGCGAAGAATCGCTCCAGGACATGGCCGCGCTCGAGAACAAAACGCCCGCCGGATTCAGGTGGCCGTTGAGCGCTTTGCCGGGCATCGTGCGGGCAACTTCAAGAAGCTGCAGGGCATCGATCCACCTGAGTTTCGGTTACGCGTCGGCGATTTCCGCGTCCGCTTTTCCGCCGTCGGCGGCACGCTCGTAATCTTGCGCGTGCTCAACCGCAAAGACGCCTATCGCTAGCGCTGCTGATCCCGCACACGGTCACTGGCGGCCTCCGCGCAGCATCACGATCCAGAACAAGTGACGCCAGTATGCGGGCATGACAATGACTGTTACGCTCCATCGCGACGTCGAGTCTCTCATTGCCACCGCCATGAAAGAATCGAAAATTTCTGCTTGACTTTGCCGATGAATCCACTACCATATGGTTGTGGATCAATTGGGAACAACCTTTGCGGCTTTGTCTGATCCAAACCGGCGGGCCATGATCGAACGCCTCTCGCACGGGCCTGCTTCTGTGCATGCGTTGACGGAACCGTTTGCACTCTCACAGCAGATGGTTTCCAAACATATTGCCTACCTGGTGCGGGCCCGGATTGTTATCAAGACGAAGCGTGGTCGAGAGAGTGTGTGCACGCTGAGACCGGCGGCCATAAAGAAAGTCAGCGACTGGGCGGCTTATTACCGCCGGTTCTGGGAAGAGAGTTTCGACAAGTTGGATGTGGTTGTGAATCAAATGAAAAAAACGGAGGTCAGCGATGACAAAAAGCGCGGTTAACGAGACAGAGCAGTTGATGGTCACCAGAGTTTTTGATGCCCCACGCGAATTGGTTTGGAAGGCGTGGACAGATCCGCAATATGTGATGCAGTGGTGGGGGCCGAAGGGTTTCACTTCTCCTTTTTGCAAAATGGATTTTCGCGTGGGCGGAAAATTTCTCTGCTGTATGAGAGCGCCGGATGGTCAGGAGTTCTGGAATGGCGGTGAATACCACGAGATCGTCCTGCACGAGAAGATCGTTTCCTCCATGTACTTTTCCGACCCGGAGGGAAACAAGGTTGACGCTGCGCAATACGGAATCGAACATGAGGCCATCGACGGCGCGCACGATGTGATTACATTCGAGGACCTTGGAAACGGCCGGACAAAACTCACCTTCATTGGAAATGAAACGATGGAGCATGCGAAAAACAGCGGTCAGCTGGAAGGTTGGAACCAGATACTCGATAAATTTGACGCCGTTGTTACAGGAATGGCCCACGCGAAATAAGACGTTGATGTTTTGATGACCGTCATAGCGCGGCAAACCAGGGGGTGGTGGTAGTGCATGCCTGGCATTCTGGGCCCATTCACACGGCCGGCCTTTAGTTGGAAAATGCTCGGCGGCAGCAGCCGTCTGCCCCCCTTCCGCCGATACCATCGAGGCGGGGCCGCATGATGCGCACCTTGTAATCTGCCTTCCTGGAGCGACCGAGTAGCGTCTTGATTGACGCGTGCTCTTCGGCGAAGCGTCGATCCAAATGTGCCATCTCGGCGTTGTCGCGCGCGAGCACCTCGCCAATCGATTCTTAATATCGAAGCACCATGCATTTCTATGCCGTGAGCGTTGTAAACCGGCCGCCGTTGGATCCCCCGCGTAGCATCACGATCCAGAACAATTGATGCTATGATGCAGGCATGAGAACGACCGTTACGCTCGATCGCGACGTCGAGGCTCTCATTGCCACCGCTATGAAAGAGCGCCAAGCGACATTTAAGCAGGTCTTGAATGCAGCCGTGCGGGCTGGTCTTGGCTCCAAGCGCCCCCGCAAAGCGTTCGTCCAAAAAACGTTCGCGCTCGGGCACGATCTGAATTTTCGCTGGGATAAGGCGCTTGCCATCGCCGATGCCATGGAAGACGAAGAACTCAGCCGGAAAATGTCCCTGCGGAAATGATCGTCGTCGATGCGAACCTCCTCATTTATGCCGTAAACCGCGACGCCCCGCTTCACGCAAAAGCCAAGCGGTGGCTGGAACACTTGCTTTCCGGTACGGAAACAGTCGGCTTGCCGTGGAGCGTTCTTCTGGCATTTCTGCGTTTGACCACTAAGTCCGGCATTTTGCGTGTTCCCCTTACCGTAGAGGACGCGTTGGACCTGATCGACCGTTGGTTGCAAGTGCCTTGCGTCGTAACGGTGGACCCCACAATCCGGCACGGCCAACTCCTCCGCGACTTGCTCCTGCCACTCGGTACCGGCGGAAATATAACCTCCGATGCACACTTGGCGGCGCTCGCGATCGAGTATGCCGCGGAACTCGCCTCCCTCGACAGCGACTTTGCCCGCTTCCCCACTTTGCGCTGGTACAACCCTCTCGTGAGGGACGTTGCGAGACCCTGACTTCCCTGGCTATCTAATTACAATCTCGGCGAGTCACACTCCCACCACCTTTCTTTTCCCCATCCCCTCCACCACTTACCCCACCCCACCCCTCGCCGCGCCTCCCCAGCCTGTTACTTCAGTAGCTGAGTAACTGACTCAAAGAGGCAATCATGGCAACCAGTCCCGGCTTATACAAACAAATCGAGGCGCTCCTGACGCAGGCCCGCGCCGCCGCATCCGCCGCCAAAAGGAAGCAGCGCGTCACCCTCTCCGCCGTCACCAACGGAGTCACCGGGCAGAATATGTTCCTCGAAGAGGACGAGTACCCCGCCTACATGACCCTCGGCGCCGACTTTATCGCCGAGCTCCGCCCCGTCGGCGTGCGTGAGACGCAGCTCGCCCAGAAGATCATCGACCTCAACTGGCGCCTCAACACCATGTCCGCCGTCGAGAACAATCTCTTTCACTCCTCGCTCGCCGTGAACAGCGCCCAGGCCGATTCGAAAGACGACCGCACCGCCGGTATGTGCGGCAAAGCCGCCACCTGGAGCAACGATTGCGAAGGCCCCAACGCCTTCGAAAAGCTCGGCCGCCACGAAGTCCGCATTCAGCGCTCCCTCTTCAAAATCAGCGAAGAGTTCGAACGCCTCCAAACCGCCCGTCTCCAGAAAGGCATGGACTCGTTTGCCCAGGCCGAATGCAAGGCCTGGATCTGGTATGACCACATGCTCGCGCTTCACGCGCACCGCCTCGCCGACCTCCGCGCCGCCGAACGGGCCCTCGGCGAATCCCCCGGCTCCGCCACATCCGAACTCGCAACTCCCGCTGTTTCCGTTACCTCCGTAACCGAATTGCTTTGCAAAATTCACGCGGACGCCCCGCTGCGGACGCCGGACGAGATCGCCACCCACACGCTTTTGGAGGAGCTTCACGAAGCCGCCAAGGCCCAGGAAGCCGCCTCCGCTTCGGTCGCTTAGAGCTTTTCTCCCGATCCCCGCAATGGATTTCCCGCACTCAAGCCACAACTGCGCGCTCCCCGAAGCCGATATAATTGCCCCGTTAGCCACATGATCTTCCGCGCGTTTCTCGTCATCTTTATCGGCGTTGTCTCTTCGCATGCCGCCCAGCTCGAAGGCACATGGGCCGCTCGGGTAACCGCGCCTGACGGGCACACCACCGCCACCTATTACATCCTCCATCAAAATGGAGCGGAGCTCACCGGAACCGTTGCCATGCCGTATGGCGACCAGACCATCCGCCAGGGCAAGGTGGATGGCGATCATTTCTCCTTCGTACTTCAGTTCGGCGACCCGGCGCATCCGCGCATCGTTCCGGTAGAAGGAACCATCGACGGCACCACGCTGCACGTGAAATCGTCCCCGCCCGGCCGGCCCGTGGTGGAAGCGGTCGCGACCCCGGCCGACCCGGCATTGGCGAAGCCCCCCGCCAAGCTCCCGCTGCCCGCCCTCCGCGACCTTCCCCCCAACAAGCTCGCCAAGCTGCCGCCCATGGGTTGGAATAGCTGGAATAAATTCCAGGGCCGCGTCGATGACAAAACCATTCGCGAGATCGCCGATGCCGGTCGATCGCACCGGGTTGCGCGACGCCGGCTATCTCTACATCAACATCGACGACACCTGGCAGGGCGAACGCGATGCCCAGGGACGCATACAGCCCAACAACAAGTTTCCCGACATGAAGGCCCTTGCCGATTACGTGCACAAGAAGAATCTCCTGATCGGCATCTACTCTTCCCCCGGCCCCAAAACCTGCGCGGGTTATGAAGGCAGCTTCGGGCACGAACAACAGGACGCGGAAACCTACGCCGAATGGGGCTTCGATTATCTCAAGTACGACTGGTGCAGCGCCGGACGCGTCTATCAGGATTCCGAAATGCAGGCCGTCTATCAGAAGATGGGCGCGTTCCTGCAGGCCCAGCCCCGGCCCATTGTCTACAGCCTCTGCCAGTATGGCCGCGCCGATGTTTGGAAGTGGGGGCCGAAAGTCGGCGGCAACTTATGGCGCACCACCGGCGATATCCAGGACAACTGGGAATCCATGTCGAAAATTGGCTTCAGCCAGGGCGACCTGGCGCCCTACGCTGGACCGGGGCATTGGAACGATCCCGACATGCTCGAAGTCGGCAACGGAGGCATGACCGACGACGAATACCGCGTCCATATGAGCCTCTGGTCGATGCTGGCCGCGCCCCTCCTGGCCGGCAACGATGTCCGGGACATGTCCAAAAAGACGCTCGACCTCCTCGCCAACAAAGAGGTGATTGAAGTGGATCGGGACGCGCTCGGCACGCAAGGCAAGCCGTTTTCGAAGTCTGGCGACCAGGAGATCTGGACCAAACCGCTCTCCAAAGGCGCGATCGCGGTCGCGCTCTTCAACCGCGGCGCGGAGCCTGCCAAAATGAGCGTGAAATGGTCGGATTTCCTGAAAACCCAACGCCATCTGATCGTGCGCGACCTGTGGCGCCATGAGTTCATCAAGACCACCGGCAATGACGAAACCTGGTCGGCCACGGTCCCGAAACATGGCGTGGTGATGCTGCGAATCGCCCCTCTGTAACTCGATTTAAGGCGGTTCCCGGTACGCTACAGTGAGAAATCCTGCAGCCGTCACTTCTCTTTACTTCTGGGAGGCTATTTGAACGACTACCTCATTTCCGTCATTCTCGGAATCATTGAAGGCCTGACGGAATTCCTTCCGGTCAGCTCCACCGCCCACCTCCGCATCGCGGAAGCACTCATGGGAATGGACCTGCAAAGCGGTTACTGGAAGATGTTCTCCATCGTCATCCAGTTGGGCGCCATCCTTTCGCTGTTCATCTATTTCTGGCGGCGTCTTCTCGATTTCGTCTCCAGCTTCCCGCGCGGATCGCGGCGCGATGGCACGTTCCTGACGCATCCGCTCACCCTGGTGTTCATCGCGTTCGTGTGTACGGCCGGCCCCAGCTATCTCCTGACCAAGGTGATCGGTAAGCATCTCGAAGATATCCGGTTGATGGCGGCGGCGCTCATCATCGGTGGCATTGTCATGATTGCTGTCGACCTGCTCTACGCTTCGGGAAACGGCATCCGCCTGATCACCGGCCGGATCACGTCCACCGTGGAGGAAATGCGCCCGTGGCAAGCGGTGTGGATCGGTCTCTTTCAGATCCTCTCGGCCGTGTTTCCCGGCACCTCGCGCTCCATGTCCACCATCGTGCCCGGCCAGCTTGCGGGAATGACCCGCTCGGCGGCGCTCGAGTTTTCGTTCTTCGTTTCCATCCCGGTCATGATCACGGCCACGGTTTACGAGCTGTACAAGACCTTAAAAGCCGGCAAAGGGCAGGCCGCGGCCGATAACATTACCGCCGTCCACATCGATCCGCACGGCTGGACGCTGCTGTTGATCGGCGGAGCCGTGTCGTTCGTAGTCGCGCTGTTAGTCGTCGCTTGGTTTATGAATTGGGTGCGGAAACGCGGCTTCGTTTCCTTCGGCATTTACCGCATTATCGTCGGCATCGCCGTGTGGATCTGGCTGGGCCGTTAAGCCCTTAAACGTTCCCCGGTTTCCAGACCCCGTCGCCGCGTAACGCGTAGTTCGCGATGTGCCCCGCGCGCGCGGCTGCTACGCCGATCTCCACCGACGCGTTCGGGGTGCCCCGGGACTTCATGCAATCCAGGAAGTTCTTCATGTGATCGAGCGCGCCATCGTGCGCCGACTTCACCTGCATCGTCGCGTTCTCCGGCTCGAACGTTTCGCTGTAGCGGCTGATTTCCGGATAGATCGCGAACCCGCGCCGGTGCAGCCGCATGGAGGCCTTGGTGCCGCGGAACATCAGTCCGCCGCCTTCGATGTAGCCCAGAAGCGCGCAGTCGAACTCGACCAGGAAGTTCGGATAGAGCAGAGCCGCGCTCATGGTGTCGGGCGTCTGCCGTTCTTTCAGGAGCGCCGTGAAGCCGGAAGCCGTGGCGCGCGTCGGCATGTCCTCGCCCATGAACCACTGCGCCACGTCGACCCAATGGATGAACAGGTCGGTCATGGCGCCGCCCCCGAAGTCCCAGTACCAGCGCCAGTGCGCATACTGGTCGGCATCGAAGGGCCGATCCTTGGCAGGCCCCAGAAATTGCTTCCAATCGAGTTTGCTGGTGTCGATGTTCAGGTTGGTCTGGTGCGCGATATGGTTCTGATACCAATACGTGCGGATCAGCGTCACCTGGCCGAGTTCGCCGGCGCCGATCAGCTTCTTGGCTTGCAGGTAGTGATCCCAACTGCGCTGCTGCGTCCCGGTCTGCACCACCTGTTTCGACGCGCGCACGGCCTCGATCAGCGGCGCACCTTCTTCGATCGTGTGCGTGACCGGCTTTTCGCAGTACACATCCTTGCCCGCGCGCACCGCCGCGATCGTGATCGGCACGTGCCAGTGGTCGGGCGTGCCGATCACCACCGCGTCGATATCCTTGCGGTCCAGCACTTCGCGGAAATCGACGCAATCTTTGGCATCCGCCGTCGCCGACTTCTCTTTGGCCGCGAGCCGGTGCGGCTCATAAACGTCGCAGACCGCGACGATGTCGTTCGCCCCAAGCTTGTTCAACAGGGTCAGGAGATATTGGCACCGCTCACCGGTACCGATCGCGCCGACGCGTATGCGGTCGTTGGCGCCTAGAATCCGCTTATAAGAACTTGCCGTGGCCAGCGCGCCGCCAATGAAGAGGCGCCGGTCTAATGTCTCATTCAGGATTGCCATGTGGATTGATTGATTCTATCTATTCGAGCCCGAACGCAATATAGCTGCCGCCGGAAGCGCCCCACTTGCCCCCGCCCGCGCCGATCACCACGTACTCCCGTCCATCCACCGCGTACACCGATGGCGTCGCATTCCCCGCCGCGGGTAAGGTCGTTTCCCATAGCAGCTTCCCGGTGGCCTTATCGAGAGCGCGAAACTTCCGGTCATAGTTGGTGGCGCCGATGAACAGCAGCCCGCCCGCGGTGACCACCGAACCGCCGTAATTCTCCGATCCCGTGTTCTTCATCCCGCGCTCGACCAGAGCCGGGATCTCGCCCAACGGAATCTTCCACGCATACTCGCCCGTGTTCAGATCGATGGCGTTTAAGGTACCCCAGGGAGGCGCTACCGCCGGATATCCCTCGGGATCGAGAAAGCGGTTATACCCGTCAATCCCGTATTTGAGCGGCGTGAACCCGCTGGGAACCGCAAGCTCCGCGCCGCCCACCGCGACGTTGTCGCCGGTCCGCACGAACTTCACCAGCGCGTCCACCTTGGCGTTTCCCAGGTGCGCGAAGCCGGGCATCCTTCCCTGCCCCTGCATCACCGTTTGCGTGACCTGTTCGGGGGAGAGGCGCTGGCCCACGGAGACGAGCGAGGGAAATTCGGGCGGGCTTCCCTTCAGGTCAGCGCGATGACAGCCCGCGCAATTCTGCTTATAGAGATCGCCGCCGGTCATACCCGCCGTCGCCACGCCGCGCGGAACCAGGCGCAGGATCCAGGCCATCTCATTGGCATTCACGTAGAACAGACCGGTTTCCGGATCCCAGGTCGACCCGCCCCATTCGCCACCGCCATCGAACCCCGGAAACACCACCGTACCTTCGCGGCTGGGAGGCGTGAATTGCGGCCCGCTGCGCAGTTTCCGGAACTGTTCCAGAACCGCCGCGTGGGCTTCCGGCGTGCGTTGCGTGAGTATGGCCTCGGTGAGTTGCTGCCGCGCAAACGGCGCGGGCTTCAACGGAAGGGGCTGCGTTTCGGCGGTGCGCTCCCCGTCCACGTCGCTGGCTTGCCCCTTCACTTGCTCATAGGGGAACAGCGGCTTGCCGGTATCGCGGTCGAAGACCCAGATGAAGCCGGACTTCGTGATCTGCGCGACCGCATCCACCACATGGCCTTCGTGGCGCACGCGAACAAGCGTCGGCGCGGCGGGGAAGTCCCGATCCCAGAGATCATGGTGCACTGCCTGGAAGTGCCAGATGCGCTTACCCGTTTCCGCGTTCAGCGCAAGCAGGCAGTTGGCGAAGAGATCGTCTCCCAACCGATTGGCCCCGTAGAAGTCGAACGACGCCGAGCCCGTGGGCACGTACACCACACCGCGCTGGGCATCCAGCGTAAGCCCGGCCCAGGAGTTCGCGCCGCCAATCGTCTTCCACGCATCTTTCGGCCACGTCTCCGACCCGAACTCGCCCGGCAGCGGAATGGTATGAAACGTCCACCGGATCTTACCTGTGCGGACGTCGTAAGCGCGGATGTGGCCCGGCGCCGCCGGCAGATCCTCAGCCACCAAGGACCCCTGAATCAGCAGGTCCTTGTAGACCACGCCCGGGCTGGTGGCGCGCACGTTCAGCTTTTCCGCCGCGGCTCCGAGGCCTTTCCGCAAGTCCACGCGGCCGCCCTCGCCGAAGCTCTCCACGGGCTTACCCGTTTTTCCATCCAGCGCGTAGATGTACTCGTCGATCCCCGCGAAGATGCGCTTCTCATCGCCCTCGCGCCAGAACACCAGCCCGCGATTGCGCTGCTTCCCCGTCACGCGCTGGCCGCGGTGCGCGTCGTAATCCCAGATCAGCTTACCGGTTGCCGCATTCAGCGCGACCACCCGCAGGCGCGGCGTGGTCGCATACATCACGCCGTCGATAATCAGCGGATTGCACTGCATCTCCGACCCGTCGTACTCGTCATGTGAGTCGAAGCGCCAGATCTCCCGCAGCCGCGTCACATTGCCGCGGTCGATCTGCTTCAAAGCGGAATAGTGCGTGCTCTCCGGCCCGCCAACTACGGGCCAGTCCGCGCCCGCTCCCAGGCATAGACTGGCGCCTAGAAGCAGGCCGGTCACGCTTCGGCTCAAAAGCTGACCTTAAGACTTAACTGCACGGTGCGCGGTGAGTTAGCCGTGCTGTTAAGGTCGCCGAAGTCCCCGCAACTCACACACAACGGGTAGGAATTGAAAGGACTGAGATTATACTGGGCGTAGTTAAGCAGGTTCAGCGCCTCTCCCCGGAACTGAATCTTAAAGTTCTCGGTAATATCGAACGCTTTAGCTAAAGAGACATCTACGTTGCGGGCCGCGCGCTCGCGCAGTTGTGTAATCCGCTCCGGCGCGTTGCCGAAAGCGTAAGGATTGGAAGGCTGCGCGAAAGCGGCGGCGTTAATCCAGTGGTCGGGAGTGCGATTGGCGGGAACCACGCTCCGCGATACCCAATCGGCGATCTGCGGGCTCGGGTACCCGTAATTGCTGAGTTGGTTGTTGTAGCTCCAGAAAACCGTCTGCAAGGGCAGGCCGCTCGCGAGCCGGGTGACGGTCGAGACTTGCCAGTTGCCGAAAATCTGCTTCACGAAACCCGGTGCATCGCTTCCGAATTTCTTGCCTTTTCCATATGGAAGGTCATACACCAGCGCCGTCGCAAAGCTCTGAGGAACGTCATGGGTGCTGATGTTGTAATCCAGCCGCGTGTTGTAGGGGTCGCGCCATTGGGAATTGTTGAACGCCCACCCGAAGAAATCTTCCGAGCCGTTGTCCATGGCCTTCGACCATTGATATGTCGTTAGCACGCTCAACCCCGCATTGAACGCGTAATTGAATTTCACGTTTAGAGCATCGAACTGCGACGAAGCTCCTGGTAGGGAACGCGTCCAGTTTAGATCCGAAAATTGAGGATACGGACGCAGCAGTTGGTTATACGGAACCTGCTGGTTCGTATTCAGGTACGAGTTTGGATTCTGGGGAATGTTCCCGTAGAACGGATTGTTTACCAAGGTGTCCAACTTGCGTTCCCAGACTCAGGTATTGGGTAGGCAGCGCGTTCGCGTTCAGGTTCGGATTTCCATACAGCAGCTTGCGTCCGCGATTGCCGGTATAACTCGCCTCGAGGATTGAATGCGGACTCAGCTGATACTGAACGTCGAAGCTCCACTGGCTGGTGTAGCCGATCGGATGAGGGTTATACGGCCAGATCTGGCCCTGTCCGTCGCCCACCAGCGTATAGAGGCCCAGAGAGCCGCCCGTCGGCTGATTGATGCCATTCGGGAACGGATTGCTCACCAGGTTCAACGGCGTGTAGCCATTGTTGGTGGTCGCGTTATAGGGCGTGGACGAGCTGAACCCAAACGTCTGGCCGGGGTTGTCGAAGCTCAGTAGCGCCGAGGGCTGCAGGTAGAAGATTCCGGCGCCCGCGCGAATTACCAGCTTGTTGGTGGCGCGATAGGCGATGCCCAGCCGAGGCGCGAAGGTGGCGTTAGCGGGAGCCCACTCATAGCGATTCTTGGCATTCGCATAAACGAAGCCACCGTGCAGGATCCGGCCGAAAGACGGAAGCACGGTTGCGGTGATGGGATTAATCACATTCGGATCGAAATACTCGACGCGGTTGTAACGCTCCGTCGCAGGGCGCTGGTTTTCATACCGGATTCCGGCATTGATCGTCAGTTGCGGAGTCACCCGCCATTGATCCTGGATATACACGCCGTAGGTGTGCAGACTCATGGCCGGATCGATGTTGGTTCCCTGGGAGCCGCCGCTTGCCGTCCCCAGCAACATGGACGCGATCGAGTTTCCGCTCAGCGTGCCCGCCGTGTTGGTTGCCTGGCAAGGACCGGTCGCACTCGGCTCACAAGATGTGAGAGCGCTGCCGAATCCGAAACCGCCGGCGGCCTCGCTAATGCTGTTGATCATCCCGACGTCGTAGTTGCCGCCGAACTTCAGGGTGTGCTTCGAAAACTGCCGGGTCAGGTTCACCTGCGCGTTATCCGAGTACCGCGTGTAGATCTGATAGGCGCCGCTTCCGAGCGAGGAGTAGGGCCCGTCGTTCGAAGAGATGGTCGGTAGGATGGGCGCCTGGAATAGCGAAGGGCTCAGGCCTACGGCCGAAGCGTTGGCCTTTCCATATCCAACGTCAATATGCGCTTCCCGCCAGCGGCTGAAGCTAACGAAGGAGTTGATCACCCAGTTCGGTCCCGGCGTGATCGTGTCGTTCACCACCACCTGGATGCCGCTGTTAGTCTGGTTTTGGCTTTGATCGCCTCCGTTGCAGAGGAAGCACGGCACCGTCTGATCCTGCCGCAGGCGGTCGGACACACGCACGAACATCCGGTGCGCCGCACTCTGCTCCCAATCCACGCGCACATCCATCTTGTCGTTCTCGTAGAAGCCCGACCCCTGCGCGTAGTAGTTGTTGATTCCCTGCGCACCTTGGCCCGCGCGGTTCGGAAGCGGATACAGACTCGCCATCTTCTGCCCCACGGTGTTGATCAGGCTCGGCGGGATCTGATTATTCGGAAACGGCTGTCGCGTGAAGGTCCCGGCAGTAGGATCGAGCGGCGTCGTCGTGAAAGGATTGTAGATGACCTGCAACGATCCGTCCGAGTTGTACGAATGTGAAAAATCACCGCTGCGTTCGGCCTGCGTCGGCACGGTTAAAGGACCCACGCTCTGCGTATTGGGCTGCCGCAGCCCCTCATAGGCGCCAAAGAAAAACAGATTGGCGCGCTTCAGAATCGGGCCGCCGAAGTTGCCTCCGAATTGATTCTGCTTGAACTGACCGCGCGCGTTTCCGTATTTGTTGCTGCTCCAGTAGTTCGCGTTCAAAGCCGAATTCTGCAGGTAGTCGTAAACCTCGCCGTGGAACCGATTGGTCCCGTTGCGAGTCAGCAGCGTGACAATGCCTCCGCCGCCGCGCTCGTACTGGGCGTCGTAGGTGTTGACCACCACCTGCTGCTCCTGCACGGAATCCTGCATCGGCGAAACCATCAGGCCGCCCCAATCGACCGCCTGCGACGGAGCGCCGTCGATCAGCACGCTTTCGTTGCCCGTGCGCCCGCCGTTCAGCCCGAAGTTACTGGACATCTGGTCGAACGTGCCGCTGCGCTGTGTCTGGCCGCCCGGAGCTTCCGTCGTCCCCGCCAGCGCGAACACAAAGTTCAGGGGATTGCGCGTGGCATTGGGAAGCGCCTGGATCAGCTGCGAATCGAGCGTGGTCGAGTTGTTCGCGGTCTGCGTATCCACCAGCACGGCGGAACTCGAAACTTCGACGCGCTGCTCGCTGCCTCCTAATTCCAGCCCCAGGTTGATGGTGCTGGCGGTTTGCGCCTGCAGCACCAGATTGCTCTCGACCGCGGTCTTGAATCCTGGGCGAGATGGCGGTGAGTTGATAGGTGCCCGGCTGCAGGTTATTGAACTGGTAGGAACCGTTGCTTTGCGACGTCGCCTCATGGACGTCGTTGGTGCCCATATTCTTCAGCTCGAGCCTTGCGCCGGTAATCACGGCCCCCGTCGGATCGCTCACGATCCCGGTGATTGAGGAGGTGAACGACTGGGCGCGGCACTCGCTCGAAAGCAGGCCGAAAGCCGCAAACAAGCTGCAAAGAACAAGAAAACGGCGCGAAAGCGCTATGAACGAAGACTTCTCCGTACGCACGTGGTACCCCCTGGTTGACCGATTGTATTCGGACCGAAACCTCTACGAATTCGTTGAAATATATCATGCGGGTCACAAAAGCGCGAGACCACAATCGTGTTCAATCACGCTGTTTCATGAGGATGTCCAGCAGCAGCGGCGCGGCCGCAACGATTCCCCTCCCCACCCGGTTGAAAGCCGGCCGGAATCCGGACCCTTAATGCGGCCGCAACGCCCAGCAGCTTTTGTGCTTCCGTAGTCTGGCCCCGGGAGTTCGAAACAATAGCGTCCGCAAGCCAGACCTCGCCGAGTTCCGGCCAGCGGGATTCCATCTCGCGCAGAAGCCGCACTGCATCCGCCGTCCTGCCGGCCAGTTGCAGAGCGATGGCCTCGGTGAGCGCCATTGCTCCGCTGCCGGGAAATCGGCGCGTTCCGGATTGGGCCGCTTGCACGGCTTCCTCGAAACGGTTGCCGGCCAGCAGATCGGCCACGGCCCGGTGATAGAGCTCAGCATGCTGCGAACCCTGCCTCAGAGCGCGTGCGAGAGCCGCCTCCGATTCCGCGCGGCTGCCCATGGCCCGCAGCATCTCGGCGCGCGCGAAGAAGTAATCTCCGTTCCTCTGCGCTTCGGGGATCTTATCCAACTCCGCGATCCCGGCCTGGGCGTTGCGCGCATGCAAGGTAGCGATCGCCAGATCGAGTTGCAGCACCGGGGATGGGCTTCCCCAGCCCGATTCCGGCCCCAACAGATCCATCGCCGCCGCATACTGCCCGGCGGCCAGGAGCGCGTCCGCCGCCGCTTCCAGAAGTTCCGGCTTCGGCCTCAAGCGGGCTATCTGCCGGACGACTGCCGCCGCCTGGTCCACCTTCCCGGACCCGAGAAGCAGCTCGAGATACCGCACCTGCGCTTCCGCATTCGCGGGCTCTCGTTGGGCAGCGCGGGTTACGCCATCCCGGTAGCGCTCCAGCTGTTCCCCGCGGGGCAAGCTCAAGAATTCAACCAGCCCGCCGGCCGGCGCGCGTTCCTCCCGATTGGGTCCCAATTCGCGCACGCGCGCCATCACCGTGCTCGCTTCCGCCTCTTCACCCGCCTCGCTCAGCGCACGGCTGAACCGCATCAGAATCCGGGTGTTTCCAGGCGCCAGTTCCGCGGCCTTACGAAGCACGCGCACGGCTTCCGCCCGCTTTCCCAAAGCCGCGTATGTCTGACCCAGGCGGTCCAGGAAGGTCGGGTTTTCCGGATCGCGGGCGGCGGCGAATTCGAAATCCCCCAGCGCCTGCGCGGTACTCCCCTGGCGGTAGCGCAGAAACCCCCGCGCGAACCGGGCCGCTGTGAAATCCGGCTTCAGGGCCAGCGAGCGGTCGAGCTGAAGCAGCGCGTCAGCAGGGTCGCTCGCGCCTTCCGCTACGCCCAGTTCGTAATGCCCCACGGCATCGTCCGGATGCGCCCGCACGTAAGCCCGCAGTTCGCCGATTTCGGCATCCCCGCCGCCTGCCATCAACCGCGTCCAGGCGCGCTCGCGGCGGCCTTCCTCATCGCCCGGAACCAGCTCCAGATAGCGGTCCCAGGACCGGATGGCGTCGGCGTAGAACCCGAGATTCGCCGTCGTATGCGCCAGCAGCTTCTCGACTTCCGGGCGCGGCGACGGTGCCAGCCGCAGCGCGGTCGCAAGCAACTCCGTCGCCGTATCGTCGCGCCCCAGGGCGGCGTTCACCGCGGCCAGGTCGTAAAGCAGGTCCACGTTCCCGGGCTGCTGTTCGAGCGCCCGCATCAGCACCTCGCGCGCGCGTTCGTTGTGCCCGGCGTGCGCGGCAGCCAGCCCCAACCCGTAAAGCACATCGAAGCCGGCGGGAGACCCTTCGAGAGCGCGCGCGAAATACCCTTCGGCTTTGACGTACTGTCCGGCGCCGGAGAGCGCAGTCCCGACCGAGAAGCTCACGCGCGGTTCGAGCTGCGAAATCTCACCGATCTCGCGCAGCAGCGCATCCCCCTCCTGCTTGCGGCCAAGCAGGTACAACGCCTCCATCCGGAGGATCTTTTCCGCGCCCACATGCGCCAGATAACGCAAAGCCGCGGTGCCATCTTTGTCTTGCAAGGCCAGACGCGCCATCTGCGTGTTCGCGTTCGGATGCGCCGGATTCAACGCCAGCACCTTCTGAAACACCCCGCGCGCTTCGCGTGTGCGCCCGGCAGCCATCAGATGGTTCCCGTAGTTGTTCAACAGAGCAGGCGATCGCGGCGTCAGCGCCACGGCCCGTTGATAAACCTGCCCGGCTTCGTCGTACTTCTTCTCCTGATCGAGCGTGACCCCGAGAACACCCAGCGCTTCGGCATCCCCGGGCCGCGCCCGCAGCTCGTCTCGAAGCACCGCCTCCGCCCCGGCGAAATCCGCTTGCTGCAGAAGTTCCACCGCCCGCTCCACCGCGCCGGTCTGCTGCGCGTACGCGGTGGTCGAAATGCAGAGGAGAAGAAGCGGCAGCGCCCGAGACATAACCACTTGAGCCGGAATTGATATTCTGACGCATGCTCGAACTAAGCCGCCGTGAACTGGCCGGTACCTTAGTAGCCGGAACCTTGATTCAGAAATCCATTTTGAAAGCCGCAACCCCATCCGCGTCTTACGCCGTAATCGGAGCGGGCGTGTTCGGCGCCTGGACCGCTTACCACCTCAGGCAGGCCGGTCACAACGTGACGCTCATCGATCAGTATGGCCCGGCCAGCAGCCGCGCGAGTTCCGGCGGAGAGACGCGCATCATCCGCGCCTCGTACGGTCCCGATGAAGTTTACACGCGCATGGCCAGGCATTCACTGTCCCTCTGGAAGGCTTTCTTCACCGAAGTCCGGCTCCCGCTGCTGCACCGCACCGGCGTCCTCTGGATGGCAAAAGAGTCGAATGAATATGTGCAGCAGAGCCGCCGGACCCTCGCCAAAGCCGGCGTGGCTTTTGAGGACCTCACGAGCGACGATCTGAAGCGCCGCTATCCGCAGATTCGCCTGGAGCCCGGAACCATCGCCATCTTCGAGCCCGATAGCGGCGCTCTGATGGCGCGCCAGGCGACCCAGGCGGTGGTCCGCAAGTTCGTAGACCTGGGCGGCATCTACCGCCACGCCGCGGTGCGCCCGCCCGACCCCACCCGCAAACCCGCCGCGATCACTACCTCGACCGGTGAATCGGTGACCGCCGACGCGTATATCTTCGCGGGCGGCGCCTGGCTCGGCAAACTATTTCCGGAGACGCTCGGCAGCCGGATCTTCCCCACGCGCCAGGAGGTTTTCTTCCTGGGTATTCCCCCCGGCAACGCGCAGTTCTCCATGCCTCAGATGCCCACCTGGATCGACTTCAGCGATAACCGCGGCATGTACGGCTTTCCCGACATCGAAACCCGCGGGTTCAAGATTGCCTTTGACCTGCACGGTCCTGCATTCGATCCCGATCAGGGCGACCACGTCGTCTCCGCCGAGAAGACCGCGGCCGTGCGCGCTTACGCCAAAGATCGGTTCCCGGCGCTCGCCGAGGCCCCGATCGTCGACTCGCGCGTGTGCCCGTACGAAAACACCTCGAACGGCGACTTTGTTATCGATCGCCACCCGCACATGGACAATGTCTGGCTGGTCGGAGGCGGATCCGGGCACGGCTTCAAGCACGGTCCGGCGGTCGGGGAGTATGCGGCGGCGCGGGTGACCGGCGCCGCCTCACCCGCCCTGGAACCCCGCTTTTCGTTCGCTTCCAAAGGAACGGAACAGAGCCGCGCCGTTTACTAAACGCGCGAATGTGCGGGAATGGTTAAAGCCATGACGATTGACGAAAGGCTGGAAGTGCTCACGCTCGCGCTGGAACTGGAAGCGGACGAAGGCGAAGCGCAGCGCCTCCGGATCAGCGAGCTGATGAAAGTCGCCGAAGAGGATGGCCGCAACATCCGGGCCCTCGCACGCATCGCCGAGAGTCACGAGAAACGGATCTCGGATTTAGAGCGTTAACCGCTACCCGGCCCGCCCCGCTTTTCCGGGTGGGATTATACAGTCTGAAGATGATCGTCGAAGGCACTTTGCGCTCCCTCGTTCTCTTCGATGTTGCCGATGCCATCCGCATTCACGAGGTGGAAGCGATGCTCGGCCCGCACAGCGCGGAACCCGTTCGCGCGTTTCCTCGCGCCGCCCCGGAATACGTCCGCTTCGAGCGTCCTCCAGTGGTGGAACTCTATCCCGGCGGCCGCATCAACTATTACGATTACGGGGTCATCAGCGTGGAAGCCGACCTGCCTTTCCGCGGAACGTGGCACGAGTTGGTGGAGCGTTCCGGACCGTGGGTGGCCAACCCGGCTGCCGAAAAAGCCGCGATCGACCTGCTCCAGCCCAGGCTCGCCCGCCTCCAGCCGGCCCTCAGTAAGCCGTACTCCCAGTGGCTCACCGAGGACTACTATGTGATCCTGCTGAACGCGCTCCCCTGCTCAGCCAAACAACTTCTCGATCGATATGGAATGCAGGTCGCCCAGATCATCCGCGGCGAGACCGCCGAACTTTCGGAAGATGAGCGGGACGACGTTTTGAAGTCCCGCATCTCGTATTATCCGAACGACCTGGTCGTGATTGGATGGTCCGCGGCGTTGGTTTGCGACTCGCCGTTAGCGGCCGCGCCCACCATGCAGCTTCTCGATTACGCCAATACCCAGTTGCTCGAATACCGCCACTACGACGAGTTGCTGACCGGCCTGCTCGACCAGGTACATAAGCAATTGGACGAAGGCACCGGGTTCGTGGCGCGCTGGCGCATGGCCCGCCGCGCGGCGCGCCTCAACACGATTCGGCTGGACGTCATCGAGCTCGCCGAACGCACCGACAACTCCATCAAATTCCTGAGCGACATGTTCTACGCCCGCCTCTACAAACTGGCCGCCGCGCGCGTGGGTGTGCCGGACTATCGCGACCTTGTCGATGAGAAACTAAGAACCGCCGGCGAACTCTATGAGTTCATGGTGGATCAGTTTCAACAGGGCCGCGCGTTCGTGCTAGAGCTGATGGTGGTCATCATTCTGGTCGTGGAGCTGGGCCTGATTTTCCGGGGAAAGTGACACTCACGAAGCAGCCTTACTTCGCTCCCAGTCCCGCCAGGTAATATCCCGGCCGCGTGCGCACGATCAGATCCGGCAAGTCCACATCTACCCGAATCTGGTGAAAGCCGTCGATATTCGAATCGTCGGGCCGGTAGGTGATCAGGTACTGGCTATGAATTTCCCGCCCGAAACTCTCGATTGCATCTTCCAGGCCGCGTTCTTTTTTGAAGGTGAACTGCGCCCCGCCGGTGCCGTCGGTAAACACCTGCGCCGGATTTTCGACGAAGATTCGCTTGCCGCCCTGGTAAAGCTCTTTCAGCAGCGGAATGAACTCGACGCGGTTGCCGATCTGAGTGGCTTGCGCCACCGATGTCGGAGTACTGGGCGTCGGACCGGGCAAGTTGTAAGCCGCGGGCGGTAAGGCGTCCATGCGGGGAGGCTGCTGCTTGGCGGTCAGGCTGGTCACGATGCGGGAGATGTCCACCGTGTACACGGTCACGTTGTTCAGCTGCGCGGCGATCAACGTCTCGCGCAGACGCGCTTCACTGGAGTTATCGCGCGTTTCGCTGATCAACAGAATGATGCGCCTGCGGCTCGGCGGCTTGTTTTTCAACATCTGCACGCCGCGCTCCACGGCGTCGATCATGCGGCTGGGCGTATTTCCCGAGTGAATGCTCTGGATCGCCTTTTCCAACTTGTCGGGATCGTTGGTAAACCCGTTCGTCTTGTCCTGGATCCGCGAATCGAAAGAGATGACCGCCGCATCTCCGTTGTCGCCGGTGACGAGTGGCTGAATCAGCGGCCCGATCCTGTGGATCTGACTCAACACTGCTTCCACGCGGTCACTCTGCTGAACGGCGATCACCAGCGAAAGCGGCTGCACCGAAACATCCACGTTGATGTTCTGCGGCTTGTTGTTGTCATAGAGATGAAACCGGCCCGCCTCAATGCCGTCTACAATCGCGCCGCTCTTGTCGAGAACGATCACCGGCGCCGTTATATTGCGGACATTGGTCCGGAACAGGGTGGCTTCGTCCTCGGCGGTATCGGGGACGGTCGCTTCCGCCGCAGGCTTGTCCGGCATGGAGGGCGTAACAGGCGCCGTTTGGGCGCGCAGGAACGAGGAGACGAGACACACAGAGAGCGGGACGAGCGCGGCCTTCATACGAACCAACAATAGCAATCCGGGGACCTACCTGCGGTAGTCGCCCGACTTGCCGCCGGTCTTCTCCAGCAGGTAAAGATCCTGGATCTCGATGCGCTTATCGAGCGCCTTGGTCATGTCGTAGAGGGTGAGCGCCGCCACCGCGGCCGCCGTCAACGCCTCCATTTCGACACCGGTGGGCGCCGACGTGGACGCGGTCGCGATTACCCGCACGCCGTCCTCCTCGAGCGTCATCTCGACATCGGCGTGGGTCAGGCCCAGCGGGTGGCACATGGGGATCAGGTCGGCGGTTTTCTTGGCGGCGAGAATGCCGGCAATGCGCGCCACTTCCAGCGGATCGCCCTTGCTATTGGCCGGGATGGCTTGGAGCACGGCCGCGCTCATCCGTACAAAGGCGTGGGCTTTCGCGGTGCGCCGGGTTCCCGGCTTAGCGGTGACGTCCACCATCCGCGCGCCGCCGCGATCGTCGTAATGGGAGAGCTCGCTCATTGCAGCAGCACGCGCATGGGATCCCCGGCCTTCCAGTCGCTGCGCTCCGCGTCCACCACCATGAAGGCGTTCGACCGCGTCAAGGCCGCAATGTCGCTCGAACCGGTCCAGGCTGTCGGCGTGAGTTGGCCATCGGCGGAAACCGTGGCCGGCAGAAAACGGGTCAAGCCGGGCCGATGCCGGTAGTCCTGCGTCAGGGAGGCATGCAGGAATACCGGATCACGAGCGGTTTGGCCCGCGAGCGCTTCAACGGCCGTCCGCGCAAACAATTCGAAGGTGACCATGGTGGATGCCGGATTGCCAGGAAGCCCGAAGAAAAAGCGATCCCGGGCCCGGCCGAACACCAGCGGCTGGCCGGGCTGGATGGCTACCCGGTCAAAGAAAAACTGCGCGTCGAACGCCTGCAGCGCAAGCTCCACGAAATCGTACTTCCCGGCCGACACGCCCCCGGACAGCAACAGCAGATCCGCGCCCAGCCCGCGTTCGATCAGCGCACGCGTCTCGGCTTCGTCATCGCGCGCTACTCCTAAAATCTCCGGAAGACCGCCCGCGCGGCGGACCTGCGCCGCGAGCGTGTAGGCGTTCGAGTTGCGGATCTGGTGCGGCTGCGGAACCTGATCCGGCGCGATCAGCTCATCGCCGGTGGCGATGATGGCCACCCGCGGCCGCGCAAACACGGCCGGGCGGGCGCATCCCACCGACGCCAGCAGCCCGATTTCGGCATACCCCAGCCGGGTCCCCGCCGCGAGCAGCAACACCCCGGCGCGTGCTTCGCCACCCCGGTAATTGATGAATTGACCGGCCGGCGCGTGTCGCCTCGTAAGTCACCCAATTCCCGTCGCGCTTCACGTGCTCCACCATGATGATCGTGTCGGCGCCGACGGGAACCGGCGCGCCGGTCATGATCTCGACGGCTTCTCCGGACCCCACGCTGCCGTTGAATTGATCGCCGGCCCGCACTTCCCCGATGACCCGCACGCGCCCCGGCAGATCCGCGCTACGCACCGCGAAGCCGTCACGCGCCGTGCGATCGAGCGTTGGGTAATCCCGGTCGGCCCGAACATCCTCGGCCAGCACGCGATCCGCGGCCGCTTCCAGATCCACGCGCTCTTTCGGGGGCAGCCGATGCGCCGCGTCCAGTTCGCGCACCAACCGGGCGCGCGCGTCGCGGTAGGAGAGAGCGGAGGACGGCACCGGACCATTCTGGCACTTTCGGCGAACTGGTTACTCTTAAGTGTCGTCTCCCGATGCCGAACAGAACGTCCTTGCTCCTGATGGCCCAGATGGTGCGCGACCGCCAGATTTCCCCGGTGGAACTGGTGGACGCGCACCTGCGCCAGATTGAAAAAGAAAACCCGCGGCTGAATGCGTTCGTCCGCGTGCTCGCCGAGGAAGCGCGCGGCGAGGCCCGAGATGCGGAGCGAGCTGTGATGCGTGGCGAGGCGCTGGGTCTGCTGCACGGCGTCCCGGTCACGGTGAAAGACAGCTTCGATATGGCCGGCCTGCCCACGCTTTGCGGCAGCCGCTTCCGCTCCGATCACCGCGCGCAGCGGGATTCGACTGCCACGCGCCGCTTTCGAGCGTCCGGCGCGATCATCCTCGGAAAAACCAATACCCCCGAGTTCCTGAACATGTGGGAGAGCGACAACTTCATTACGGGGCGCACCAACAACCCGTGGAATCTGGAACGGACCGCCGGGGGCTCGAGCGGGGGCGAGTCGGCGGCCATCGCGGCTTTCTGCTCGGCCGGCGGTATCGGAAGCGATGGCGGGGGTTCGATTCGCGTGCCCGCGCATTTCTGCGGCATTGCGGGTCTGAAGCCGACGCCGGGCCGAGTCTCCGCAGCCGGGCACTTCCCGGTGATTTCGCATCCCGGAGGCCTGCTCGGGGTGGGAGGACCGATGGCGCGCTCCGCACAGGACGTTCGTCTGCTATTCGCTGCTCTGGCCGGCCATGATCCCGAAGATCCGTTCTCGGCTCCCGTACCATTGCGGCCGGTGGAATCGAACGGAGCCCAGGTCGGCGTGTGGCCGCAATTCTATAGGATTCCGGTCAGCGCCGACACCGAAGTCGCGGTCAGGAGCGCGGCGGACTGCTGCCGCCAGATGGGCATGGGCGGGGACGCGTTCAGCCCGCGCGGACTGGAACGCGCGCAGGAAATCTGGTGGATCTTCTTTGAGCGGCTGAGCGCGCCTCTGACGCAAGGGTTGATCGCTGGACGCGAACAGGATGCGCACTGGTCGGGAACCGAGCTGATGCACCGCGCTCTGGCCGACCCACCCGTCTCCACTCTGGAACTGCTGAGCGCGCTGGCCGTCCGCGACCGCATGCGTACTTCGCTGCTCCTGCAGATGGATCAGGCCGGCCTGGCCGCCATCCTCATGCCAGTGGCCGGAACCGCGGCTTTTCGTCATCGGCAGCGCTCTTACACGGTCGCGGGCGGAACCATCGAGTTGCTCGAGGCCATGGCCCCGGTCACGCCCTGGAATCTGCTCGGTATGCCCAGCCTTGTCATCCCGTTCGGCATGACGGGGGACGGCCTGCCGATTGGCGTACAGATCGTCGGGCGCCCCTGGGACGAGGAAACCATTCTCGATATCGGGATACGGCTGGAACAAGCCCGCGGCCCCTTCCCGACGCCCCCGGCATATTCACGGTAACGGCGACGGCCGAAACCGCATCTATACTCAATATGGGGCCTGTTGATG
This sequence comes from Bryobacterales bacterium, assembly GCA_963814235.1. GTDB lineage: Bacteria > Acidobacteriota > Terriglobia > Bryobacterales > Bryobacteraceae > Bog-113. The sequence continues at coordinate 145,453 of CAWFCA010000001.1, forward strand.
GCCTTTGTCCCGCCTGTCCCCAGTGACCGGTTTGGCTGAAGCTAAGGCTTCTTTATAACCGTATTGGTCGTCAGCCGTCTATCGCCTGGAGCTTCCTTTTGTATCGCTTACTTATTTGCCTGCTCGCCTGCCTGTCATTCGTGTATGGAGCTCCTCAGTCCAATTCGAGCGCCGGAACTCTGACCGGAACCGTTAGCGATCCGTCCGGGGCCTCCGTGCCCAGCGCGTCTATCGAGATCAGCAGCCCCATCACGACCTTCAGCGCCAGTGCCAAGAGCGACCCAAACGGAGCTTTCCGGATCGGTAATGTGCCTCCGAACACCTACGTGCTGAAGGTGGTTGCGGATGGGTTTATGACCTTTTCGCAAAAGGTGGATATCCGGTCATCGCTCCCGCAAAACGTGGCTGTCAGTCTTCAACTCGGTCAACAGGTGCAGACGGTGGAAGTCCAGGCGACCGGCGCTCTGGTGGAAAACGAACCTTCCGATCACACCGATGTCGATCGCAGCGCGTTTTTGAAGCTGCCGACCGTGAACCCGGCGGCGGGTTTGAGCGATGCCATCACGTATAGCGTCGGGGGCGTGTCCGCCGACTCCAACGGAAGCTTCCACCCGGAGGGGGATCACGCGCAAGTGACTTTCGTGATCGATGGCCAGCCCTTAAGCGACCAGCAGAGTAAGACGTTCTCTACACAGTTGCCCACCAACGCCATCCAGAGTATGGAACTGGTGACGGGCTCGCCCGGCGCGGAGTTCGGGGACAAATCGAGCCTGGTCGTGAATGCCATGACGCGGTCCGGACTGGGCGCGGCCAAAGCGTTCGGGAACCTGGAATCCACATGGTCCTCGTTCGGAACCTGGGGCGGCGATGCTTCCATGGGTTTCGGATCTTCCAAGTGGGGAGAATTCCTGTCGGTGGACGGCCTGCGTTCCGGCCGCTTTCTCGACACTCCCGAATTCCTTCCGATTCACGATATCGGGAACAACGAGCGCATCTTCGATCGCCTGGACTTCCAACCGACCGGCGCCGATTCGTTTCACTTGAATTTATTCACCGCGCGAAACTGGTTCCAGGTTCCGAACAGTTACGATCAGCTCGCGCAGGATCAGCGCCAGCGCGTTTTGACCTGGAACATTGCGCCTGGCTATCAACACACTTTCAACTCCAATACCATCGCCACTGTCAATCTGTTTGCGCGCCGCGATCAGGTGAACTACTATGGCAGCCGCGATCCGTTCGCGGATACCCCGATCGCCGTCACCCAGAACCGGTTTCTGACCAACTACGGCGCCAAAGCCGATATCTCTCACATCCAGGGCCGGCAGGAATTTAAAGCCGGAATCCAGATCCAGCAAACCAGGCTGGTGGAACGTTTCACGCTGGGGATTACCGATCCACTGTTCATCGCAGGCGCGCAACAGCCCAGCCTGCTTCCCTACGATCTGACGCGCGGCGGCCAGTATTTTCTTTTCCACGGGAAAACCAACATCGACCAGTACGGGGTCTATATTCAGGATCGAATTACCCTCGGCCATCTGACCGTCAACGCCGGGCTGCGCGGCGATCAGTACAACGGCCTTTCGAGCGGCCACGGCATTCAACCGCGCTTAGCGCTCTCTTATTTGATCCCGCAGACCGATACCGTTTTGCGCGTGGCTTACTCGCGAACGTTCGAGACCCCTTTCAACGAAAACCTGATTCTCTCGAGCGCCGCGGGCGCCGGTGGCCTGCAGAATGGACTGGCAGGGAATGCGTCGCCCATTCGCCCGGGCAATCGTAATCAGTTCAATGCCGGCTTCGAACAGAAAATCGGCAAAGCGATCGTCGTGGACGCGGATTACTTCTGGAAGTACACCCACAACGCGTACGATTTCAATGCGCTGTTTAATACGCCCATAACGTTTCCCATCTCCTGGCATAACTCCAAACTGGACGGCTTCGACGCCCGGGTGAGCACCACGAACGTCCATGGCTTCCAGGGGTACCTCACGCTGGGGCACACGCGAGCGCGTTACTTCGGACCGGAAGACGGCGGCTTGATCTCCCAGTCGGTTTTACCGACGAACGTGTTCCGCATCGATCACGATCAGAACTTCCAATCCACGATGAACGTGCGGTATCAGCGGCCTAACAATGGTTTGTTTGTTTCGTTTATCTGGCGTTATGACAGCGGCATGGTGGCTGGCGCGGTGCCGGACGTGGCGACGGCGCTTACCCTCACCGGAGCGCAGCAGGCGGATATCGGCTTCCATTGCGGCGCGACCTTCGCCACTTTGAGCAATCCTATCCTCAGTTGCCCAACCGGAGGCGGCGCCACTCTTTTGCGAATCCCCGCAGTTGGAACGGAGAACAACGATAGCAATCCGCCGCGCATCGCGCCCCGCAACTTACTGGACGCCGCCGTCGGAACAGACAACCTGCTACACAGTAAAGAGAAACAGCGCGTGGCCTTTCAGTTCCAGGTAGCCAACCTCACCAATAAAGTCAGCTTCTATAACTTTCTATCGACGTTCAGCGGCACGCATTTCGTTCAGCCCCGCACGTACGAGATGCATCTTGGCTACGTTTTCTAGGCCCGCTTGAGAATCAGCGCCCGCCACTGATTTTCCTCGCGCATCTCTATTGTTTCCAGCCCGGCTTTCTCCAAATGTTCGCGGACGCGGGTAACATCCTGAGATTCCAGGCCGCTGAGGAGTAGTGTCCCGTCCGGCTTCAGGATGCGGGCCCAATCGGGCGCCAGTAACGCGAGCCACTCCGGACTGATATTCCCCACCGCGAGGTCGGCGACCCCCGATGCGACCTGTTGGATCGATCCTTCAAACAGCTCAATCGCGAGCCCGGCGAACTGGAAATTGTCACAAGCCACCTGCACCGAGAGAGGGTCGATGTCGCAAGCGATGACGCGCCCGGCTCCCAGGCGCTTTGCCGCTTCGGCGAGGATGCCGGAACCGGTGCCGACATCCACCACGGTCATGCCCGGCACGACCAGTTGTTCCAAGGCTTCCAGGCAAAGGCGCGTCGATTCGTGAGCGCCGGTGCCAAAGGCCAGCCCCGAATTGACGCGAATGGAAATGCGATCATCGGGAGCGGGATCGTTGCGCCATTCCGGAACCAGATAGAATCGCTTCCCTACCACCTGGGGTTGCAAATACTCGTGCGACTCAGCCACCCAGTCACGCTCCTCATCCTGTTGAACGGGCGCCGCGCCGAATCGCGCTGCCAGCGCGTCACGGTTCGCATCGTCATCGAAGAAAGCCTGGAGGCCGGACGGAGTCTCGACAATGCCGGCAACGCCCGCTTCCCACAGTTCCGCGATCAGTAAATCCCGTGTGTCGTTCGAGCAATCGACTAGAAGAGAGAACATAAGAGATCCATGAAACTGCAGGGGATTTTCGTGGCTGCGGCGACGCCCTTCGACTATAAGGGCGATATCTACGCAGTTAAAGTACAGCACAACATCGAGAAGTGGAATCGTACCGCGGTGAGCGGTTACTGGCTGGCAAGTTCGGCCGGCGAAGGTCCGCTCCTGCGCGAAGAGGAGAAGGCCGCCCTCTGGGAGATGGCCGCGCGCCATGCCGCACCCGGGAAATTGCTGCTCGCCGATGCCAGCGCGGAAGGTGTCGAAATCAGCGTCTCTTTGGCAAAGCGCGCCGCCGCCAGTGGATTTCACGCCATTGTCTGCGGCGTCCCGCACCACTACAAAACGCTGATGTACGGGCCGGAGACGCAGATGCTGTACTTCCGCTCGGTAGCGGACCGGTCGCCGCTTCCGGTGATCCTGCAAAACGCTCCGGGTTATACGGGAGTCGACCTGTTGCCGGAAACCAGCGCCGCTTTGTCGATCCATCCCAACATCGCAGGGGTGGTGGAAACCGGAACACCCGCCGGGCGCATTCCCCAAATCAAAGAGGCTGCGACCCCGGCATTCCCGGTTCTAACGGGATCTTCGGTTGCGCTGTGGGAGAGCCTGGGTCAAGGGGCGAGCGGCGCGATGCTGCCGCTGGCCAGCGCGGTCCCGTATGCCTGCATTACGATGTGGGAAGCGTTTCGAACGCGCGAGCAGGAGGCGGGGCTCGACTGGCAGGACCGTATCAGCCATCCCGGCATCCTGGTTACGGACCTCTACGGCGTGCCCGGGCTAAAGTATGCGATGGAGCTGAACGGATACTACGGAGGTCCGCCGCGCTTGCCGTACTGCCCGCCGAACGGAACGGCGCGCCGGGAAATCGAAGCGGCGTTCCGCGACCTGCGCGGCTAACGCATTCGTTTGAATAGGAGGCAACATGCTCAAAGGCAAGACAGCGTTGGTCGCGGGGGCGAGCCGCGGAATCGGTCTGGCGATCGCGCGAGCCCTGTCCGAGGCGGGCGCGCACACCCTGCTCGCATCGCGATCGCTCGAGAAATTGAAGACACTGGCCGCTGAAATGCACGGCACGGCGCTCGAACTCGATATCGAGTCCTCCGCGTCGATCCGCGAGTGCGTCGACGAAGCCGGAGAGATCGACATCCTCGTGAACGTAGCCGGAACCAACATCCGCAAGCGCTTCGAGGAATACACCGAAGCCGAGTACGGGCGGATTATGCAAACCAATCTGCACGGCCTTGCGGAGCTGACGCGTTTGGCGGGCGCGAAAATGATTGCGCGCGGAAAGGGCGGAAAAGTCATCTCGATCGGTAGCCTCGCGTCGATGCGGGGCCTCCCTTACATGGCGATTTACGCGATGACCAAGGGCGGCATCATGCAACTGACGCGGGCCCTCGCCGCCGAATGGGGGCAATACGATATCCAGGTCAATTGCATCGCGCCGGGTTTCATCGAAACGGATCTGAATCGCGCCATGTGGCAGCCGCCCGAGATGCGGGATTGGCTCAGCGGCTCACAAGCCAACCCGCGCTTAGGCACGCCGGAAGATGTTGCGCCGCTCGCGGTGTTTCTTGCGGGCCCCGGCTCGAACTACATCACCGGTCAGATCATCGCCGTCGATGGCGGCTACTCCACCACCGCGGTCTGGCCCTTCACTCCCTAGTAGCCCCGGTTTGGGCGCGGTCCTACTTGCGAACATAGCCATGAACCGCGGTTCGCTTGCCGCCCTCGCGGTGCGCTTCCGGGCTCATCTCATGGACGCCCGAGGCGTCGATCCAGCGGTTGTAGAAGTTGAATAGCGCGCAGACCGTGATGGCGTAGTAAATGGCGTCGTCCTGCCAGCCCGCGGCGTAGAGCGGCAGCATGTCATCGGCGGTGATCGTGGGCGAATCGCGATTCACTTTCGACACAAACCGCAGCAGCGCTTTTTCTTTCTCGTCCAGATCCGATGTTTCAAGATCGGCGAGCACGCCCAGCACCAGTGCTTCGTTTCCCAATAGTTCCGCTGCAACTGCAGCGTGAGACTTCAGTCAAAAAGGGCAGTGATTCTGTTTCGACGTAAACGCTGCAATCAGCTCCCGCAGCCCCGGGGTGATCGGCGCCTCCCCGTGCATGATCTCCTGCGTGAAACGCGCCAGGTGTTCGGTCGCCGCGGGGCGAAATGCGAACATATGCCAGATCTGCGGATATTCCTTACCGGCCGCCTGCATCGCCCGTATATTGTTTGCGAAAGGGCCGGGTTGCGGATGCTCCTCGACCCCCGGCAGGAACATCGGCTTCATCGGGGTAGGGATATCGCTCATCGCTGCTTAACGTATAACGCGGGACGGCATCCGCACAATAACGCAAAGTGACTAGCGCTAGTCTTCGGCGGTGCGGACGGAAAGCACCTGCCATTCGGGATCGCGCCTTGGATCGGCTTCGCGTTTCTCGACGGCGGTCGATACGAGCGCGCCCGCAAAGAGGAAGAGTAGCGCGGCAAGGGCCGAGTTGCGCGTCGGATAGTCGACGAAGCAGTGCAGGAAGACGGCGGGGACACCCAGACCCCAGAGGTGCTTCCAGGCGAACCGGCTGACATACACCGCGAAAAACAAGACGGCGAGGGCGAACGGCAGGCCGCCTTCGGACGCCCATTGCAGCCAGTCGTCGTGCGCTTCGTTGGCGACGCGGGCGATGTCGAAGGTGGCGAATTGCGGGTAGACGGTCCGCCAGGTTCCCAGGCCGAATCCCGCAACAGGCCGCGTCTTGATCATCTGGATTGTGGAGATGGCCAGCTCTTTGCGCATGGCGAGGCCGTTCTGTTCATGGAAGCGGCTCCAGATGCCCTCCCAGCCCACGATCAGCGTAAACAGGAATACCAGCGCGACAACCGGGATTCCCAGATTCCGCAATGCCCGCCAGGAAAGCGCTCCGCGGGTCGCGGTGAGCATTAAAAGTGCGGCGATTTCAGCGCCCGCAATGATCACCCCGGCGCGGGACAGACTCGCGACCATACAGGCGAGTAACGCCGCGAACAGCCCCGCGTACACCAGCTTGCGGCGTGTATCGAAAACCATCTTGTAAAAGGCCACCGGCAGCAGAAGCTCAATGAAAACGGCGAAGTGATTCTTGTAAATGAACGGACCGTACGCCACGTAGCGCGACGGGAACATCCCGAAGATTTTCTGGGGAGTAGCAAGCAGAAGAATGACGGAGAGAACCGAGAGAATCGATCCCACCCATACCTGATTCGATAAGAAACGAGCCCGCGCCGGACGGGAAGCGAGCAGCGTCTTCGCCATGACATAAACCGAAGCAAGCGCGAGCCATTGGAGGGTCGCGTTCCAGGTCTGGTAAGCGCTTACGGTGGAACCGGCGAATACCTGGATCGGCCCGATGCAGCATAAGAACGCCAGGGCGGCGCTGTCCGCAGAGAACCGGAAAGGACGCTTCTCGCGCAACTGCCGCACCAGGATCGCGGCGGCGACAATGAAGACGCCAACTTCAAGAAGGCTCAGCGCCCAGGTTGCCGGCTGCCAGGACAGAAGCAGGCCCGCATAGACAACGTTGACCAGCCAATCGATCAACAAGAGTGCAAGCCCGGCAGGAAGACGCGAGTCATCTTAGGTGCAAATCAGCGCGCTGTAACTGGTAATAGCCATGGAGCCGCGCCGTGCCCGGCTCCCGGTCATAACTCAGCGTGAGGTCACCGGAATCGACGCCCGCGGGAGTATCGAAGTCCAGCACGAGCGTCTTTGTATCTGCGTTGGCTTTTACGAAAGTCTGCGCCTTGAGCGCTTGCCCGGACTTGTGATCGCGCACGCTCCAACGCAATCCGGCCGGCTCGGGATTTAAGTCGCTTTCGAACCGCGCCTGGAAAGCGTAAGAGCGACTCGGCAGAAGAGGAAGCACCTGAACCAGCAAGCCGAGTTTCTCGGGTTCGGCGCCATCGAAATCGAAGCGATAGGCGTGCTCCAGCCGCAGATAGCTGAACTGCACGGACTCCGGGAACGCGCGGCGCCAATCGAAGCCAAAATCGAGCGGGGCTCCCTGAATGTCGCCGTTGGTGATGAACTCGCCCTTGGCCGCGTCGGGGCCCGGGTAAGGCACCATCTTCTTGGAATAGAGCTGACGCCAGGTCTGCGCAGCCAGGCCGACCTGCTGCCTGCCAAAAGGTTTTCGAGGTAAGGACGAAGGAACATCATCTCGCCCGGTTCGGCATTCGGCATCATCCTGGCCACAATGGCGGGAGCGGCTTCCGCGCGCCCGGTGTGCAGGACGAAGCTCAGGTAGCCGGCCAGGATGATCGGGATATCGGGAATCGCCTTGCTCAAGATCAAGTCGGCATTAGCGCCGGACTTCCAGCACAGGTCATAGATAGGGCTCAGATCGAACCGGCCTTCCGACACGCCGGAGACGCCGATGATGCGTAACGCTTCATGCGCTTGCGTCAGCATCGCGTCACTCTTGCCCTGCCGGTAGTAAAAATTGGCAAGAGCCCACGTGGGCCGCAGCAGACGATCGAGCTCTTGCGCTTTGAGCAGTAACCGCTCGCTCCCGGGCTTGTCTCCGCGAATCTCACGCTCTACGCTCCACGCCAGCCGCGCATCCGAATAGCGTGGATTCAGGGCTATGGCGGTTTCAAATTCGTGTTCGATTTCAGGCGATCGGGGCTCGTTCTGCTCGAGGGCCAAAGCGTGCGCGTAGTGATACAGCGCGTTGGATGGCATCAGCCTCTCCGCTTTTTCTAGGGCGGCGGGAGTCGCCTGGCGAAACACAAAATCAGCCCAGGCGACCAGAACCGCCCGATACGAAGCGAATGCCAAGGTTCCTAAAACGGCGATCCGGACCGCAACGTCAGCGTATCCGGATGCAGTTTGGGAGGTCATGTTGGGAGATCATGGCGGAACTCAAAGTATAGCGATTGAACTAGGCCCGCGATTACTCGCCGCAAACCCACACATCGTACAGCTCGCCGGACCGCGCTCTGCGATAGCGGCTGGTGAAAGCTTGCCGAAACGAAGCTTCAAAGGCCGGGTGCGGCGTGTCGTAATAGCTGTTCGGCGCGCTGAACGGAGCATCGCCGCGGGGGATCAGCCAGACTTGCGTGCCGCAACTCTCGAGGTAATGGACCGTCGCGTCAGGAATCGGCGCGCCACCCATTTGCAGGTCGCGGATGGCAGCCCCGGCAATCGTATATGGCTGGCCCCGGAAAACGGGCAGGTACGCGTATCGGGTTCGCGGATCTTCAAAGTCTTTGCCTGGCCCGACCTCCAGGGTGCGTCCGCGGAACAGGTCTTCCTCGCCCAAAATTTCGGCGGTTGCATGGCGTCCAATCGAAGCCGTGCGGAACTCGCGAATTAACGTCTGCACATGCGTGCTGGCCAGGAAGAGCGTGGTGACTGTCCATGCGATGGCGAGCTTGGAAAAGCCGGTATCGCGGAACTCGGGCGGCAGTTCGCTCCGTCTCCAGAAGTACAGATGAACGATGGGCGCCACGTAAGGAAGCAGGTGATAGCTACCCGCGCCGCTTTTCGACCCAAGCACGGATGTGATTGCGAGGCCCATGGCAATCGCCCCCAGGTACAGCCGTTGCCCGAACGTGCTTTGCCGCCAATGGAAGATGGCCGCGGCGGGAAGCAGGAGAAGGATCGAATACTGTACATTGCGGAGCAGGAAATTCCACACCAGTCCGTGCCCGGCGGCGGCTTTCAAAACAGCGGCATAGTTCGTGATCGAAACCTGCGGCAACAGGAAAGGGACGGGGAGCGCCGCGGCCCCCAAGAAAGCAGCGGACAGCGCGATTCGCCAACCCCTGCCAGGAATCAGCAACGCCATTCCCGGTAGCAGGTAGGCAAAGCCGCTGATTTTCAGATTGGGAATGACGGCGATGGCGAGAGAGTTGACGAGGATCACGGCCCAGAGCGGACCTTCCACCGTCGCCCAGATACTTAGAACCGTCATCACTAAAATGAGCGGGTCGATTCTTCCCCAGAACTCGATTCCGGCATAGCGAAGGAACACGAGAGCCGCGCAGCCCAGCCCGATCAGCGCCGGCCGCGCTTCGGCGTAGTGCCGGCACAGCCGGTAAATCCCGGCCAGCGTGCCAGCGAACGCGAGCACCCCCAGCAGTTTAAAAGCGACCAGATTTTTTCCGAAGATCGCGTAGAACGGAATGTGGGCCAGGTAGGTGAGAGGGCCATAGAGCAGGATGTAGCGCGGGATCGCATCCATTGCCGGATAGATCGGGAGGCCGCGCATCGCGAGCGCGGAGACGCAGGCGATATCGGTTTCCGCATCTTCGAAAAGGACGGGCAGGAACAGATAGGCGAGCGCAAGCAGAGCCATGGCCGCAGTCACCAGTCCCGAAAGCCCTGCCCAGGGCAGGCGGCGGCTGCGCCATCCAAACACCCGCACGGCCCCGGCAACCAAAGCAAAGATCAGTAAAGGGGCGAACGCGGAAGCCAGAACGGAGCGAAGCAACAAGGGTATGGCCATGCAGAGCCGCAGGGGAAAGATAGCATGCGGGAGCGCCTACAATGAGCCATGCGCCCCGTGCCGACCCTTGCGTTTTTGCTCTTTTCCCTATCGCTCTATGCTCAAACGGCAGATAGTTCCAAGCCTCCGATCGTGATTCAAGCCGGCCGGCTGCTCGACGTCCGCACCGGAAAAATCCTGACCAATCAGAAGATTCTGGTGCAGGACGGGCGCATCGCCCAGGTCGGCGCGACCGTCGCGGCGCCTATGAACGCGCAAGTCATCGATCTCAGCCGTTCCATGGTTCTCCCCGGCATGATCGACGCTCACACGCACGTCCTGCTGCAGGGCGATATCACAGCCGCCGATTATGACGAGCAACTGCTCAAAGAGTCCATCCCTTATCGCACGATTCGCGCGACGGTAGCGGCGCGCACGGCGCTGATGAACGGCTTCACGACGATCCGCGATCTGGAAACCGAAGGCGCCATGTATGCGGATGTGGACGTCAAGCACGCGATCGAAAGGAACGTCATCCCCGGTCCGCGGATGTTTTGCGCGACCCGGTCGATGGCGCCTACCGGGATGTATCCGCTGGCGGGCTACTCCTGGGAGTTGAAGGTGCCGGAAGGTGTCCAGATCGTGGATGGCGCGGACAACATCCGCCACGCGGTTCGAGAGGAAGTGAAATACGGCGCCGACTGGATCAAGTATTACTCCGATCGCAAATACTACGTGAAAGACGGCGCCCTGCACTCCTGGGTGAACTTCACCGACGAGGAAGCCAAGGCGCTGGTTGACGAATCGCATCGCCTGGGGCGCAAAGTCGCGGCACATGCAATGGGGCGTGAAGGGATCGCTTCCGCATTGCGGGCGGGCGTGGACACGATCGAGCACGGCGATGGACTCGACGAGGAACTGCTCGGCGTGATGGCCAAGAAAGGCGTCTACTGGTGCCCGACGCTCTACGTCGGGGTGTACGTCGCGCAGGGGCGCGCGGACGCGGGGGCGCCCATCTGGCTCACCATGCTGAAGCTGGAAGAAACCGCGTTCCACCAGGCGCTCAAGAGCGGCGTTAAGATTGCTTTCGGCACGGATGCGGGCGGGTATCCCTGGACCGAAAACGAAGCCAAGGAGTTCACCTATATGACGCGCTATGGGATGACCCCGCTGCAAGCCATCCAGTCCGCAACCACGGTGGCCGCCGCGCTTCTCGATCAGCAGGACAAGCTCGGCGCCATTGAGAAAGGCAAGTATGCCGACATCATCGCGGTCTCTGGAGACCCGCTGGCCGACATCACGCAGCTCGAACGCGTGCATTTCGTCATGAAGAACGGGACCGTCTACAAGCAGTAAAGGGCAGACGATACAATCTCCAGAGCAACCCATTTCCCGTTAGTGAAGGATGTTTTCACCATGTCAACGCAAGCCGTGAAGCTCGATCCGAAAGCGCTCGATCAGCTCTGCATCAACACGATCCGGATTTTGTCCATCGATACCGTGCAAAAGGCGAACTCGGGTCATCCGGGGCTCCCCATGGGCGCGGCGGCAATGGCTTACGTGCTTTGGACGCGGCGCATGAAGCACAATCCGCAGGATCCGCTCTGGCCGGATCGCGACCGGTTCGTACTATCGGCGGGTCATGGTTCCGCACTTCTCTATAGCCTGCTGCATCTGACCGGGTACGACCTTCCTCTGGACCAGCTGAAACAATTCCGGCAGATGGGCAGCCACACACCGGGCCACCCGGAGCGCGGCGATACGGCGGGCGTGGAAGTCACCACGGGGCCGCTGGGTCAAGGGTTCGCCATGGGCGTGGGCATGGCGATGGCGGAAGCGTGGCTCGCAGCCCACTTCAATAAAGACGGCAAGACGCTGGTGGATCACTACACGTACGGCATCGTTTCCGATGGCGACCTGATGGAAGGCATCGCATCCGAAGCCGCGTCGCTCGCCGGGCATCTCAAGCTGGGTAAGCTGATCTACCTTTACGATCAGAACCACATCTCGCTGGCGGGCGCGACCGAGCTTACCTATACCGAAGACGTGGCCATGCGTTTCGAAGCATACGGCTGGCACACCAAGACGGTGATGGACGGCAACGACACGGAGGCGATCGATGCCGCCATCCAGGAGGCACAGCAGGAGAAGGATCGTCCGTCGCTGCTGCTGATCCATACCCACATCGGCTTTGGCAGCCCGCATAAGCAGGACAGCTTCCACGCGCACGGGTCTCCGCTCGGCGAGGATGAGGTCGCCGCCACCAAGAAAAACCTGGGTTGGCCGACTCTCGATAACTTCTTTCTTCCTCCCGAAGCAGTGGAGCACTTCCGCGAGCAGGTAAAGAAAGGCGAGGCGGCACAGAAGCAATGGAACGATGCCAAGGACGCTTACCTTTCCGCTTTGCCGGAAGACGGCAAGAAGTGGCAGATGATGATTGCGGGAAAGCTTCCCGATGATTGGGACGCCGATGTTCCCAAGTGGAAGCCGTCGGACAAGCCAATGGCCACGCGGGTTTCGGCCGGTCAGGCTTTGAGCGCGCTTGCCAAGCGGATTCCGAACTTGATCGGGGGCTCGGCCGATCTGGATCCTTCCACCAATACGGCACTGAAAGATATGGGCGACTTCGAGCCGGCCGGTGCGTATGGCGGCAAGTCACCGGGAACGGCGGGCGGCCCATGGGGCTTCGCCGGACGCAATCTGCACTTCGGCGTGCGCGAACATGCCATGGGCGCGGCGGTGAACGGCCTTGCCGCTCACGGGGGCGTCATTCCCTATTCGGCCACCTTCCTCACCTTCTCCGATTACATGAAGCCGTCCATCCGCCTGGGCGCTCTGATGGGTCTCCAAGCCGTGTACGTGTTCACGCATGATTCGGTGGGTTTGGGCGAGGATGGCCCGACGCACCAGCCGGTGGAGCAGATTGCGGGGCTGCGCGCGATTCCGGGACTCACCCTGATCCGCCCGGCCGATGCCAACGAATCGGCTGAGGCCTGGAAGGTCGCCGTTACGCAGAATCATCCGACGCTCTTTGCGCTTTCCCGTCAGAACCTGCCGATTCTGGAGCGTATGCCCGGTTCCGAAGCAGGTGTGGCGCAAGGCGCCTATATCTTGTCCGACGCGGACAATCAGAAGCCGGAAGTGATCCTGATCGGTACCGGATCGGAAGTGTCCTTGTGTGTGAAGGCTTCCGAGAAGTTGAAGACCTACGGCGTTCAGGCGCGCGTGGTAAGCATGCCGAGTTGGGAGCTATTCGAGCGGCAGGATTCGTCTTATCGGGAGCGTGTTCTCCCTAAGAGCATCACCAAGCGCGTGACCGTTGAAGCCGGAACTACTTTCGGTTGGGAACGCTGGGCCGGCTCCGATGGCATTTGCATTGGCATCAATCACTTTGGCGCGTCGGCTCCCGGTGATGAGGTGATGAAGCGCTTCGGCTTTACGTCGGAGCGCGTCACATCGGCTGCTTTGGAATTACTCGGCCGTCATGGCGAAGCGTCCAAAGAGTACCGCGCGCAGGGCGACACCAGTGTAGAACCTACCGGACCGCAAGAAGGCCACTCGTAACTCGGGTGTTTGTTGATGTCGTTTGTAGAACAAAAACACCTTGGTTTGTGGGAAAGACTACCCACACCGTGATAAGATTCCGTATGCCCAAAGGACAAAGCTTGGGCCGGGAATACCCACGGAAATAGCAGCGTTACGGTACTTATGCCGCTATCTCCTCCATAGGACCCTTCGGGCCACAAATTTTCTTACGAGGTCAATATTACTGAATGAGAAACCTTCTGTCCAAAGGGCTTGTCATGTTTGCGGGCGTCACCGGAGTATCGGCGCTTGCGGTAGCACAGATGAACATGCAGCCCGCGGAGAAGGCGCAAATTCGGGCCGATGAAGATCCCCGAGTTCTGTCGCTCCGTAGATTTTTTCAAAGGAACAACAGTCCCGCGCAACACCTCTCAGACGTATTTATTCGTGAAGCCGACAACAACGGACTAGACTGGCGTCTGATGCCGGGACTGGCCCTGGTCGAAAGCGGCGGTGGTAAACATTGCCAAAGATTCAACCTTTTTGGCTGGATGAATGGGAAAGCTTCGTTCGAATCCTTTACCGATGGCATTCGGCAAGTTGCCTGGCATCTCTCGAACTCCCGCTTCTACAGAAACAAGTCGGTCGATAACATGCTGCTCACCTACAACAAAGATCCCATGTATCGGGTTCGTGTGAGGTCTGCAATGCGGCTGATCTCGCCATCGGTTCAGTTGGCGATGGTTCATAACTAGCTACTTCGTTTCAGGAACTGAGTTGACTTAGGCCGGGCCACATGGTTCCGGCCTTTCTTTATGGCGATAACTCCCTCGACGGAAACAACGCGGCTGGTCTCGCTCGATGCCTTTCGTGGAGCGGTGATCGCCCTCATGGTTCTGGTGAACAACGGCGGCGGCCCGGAATCGTTCGCGCAGCTGCAACACTCAAAGTGGCACGGTTGGACAATTACCGATTTCGTTTTTCCTTCTTTCTTGTGGATGGTCGGTATCTCCATCACCTTGTCGCTCGGCAAGCGGATGCGCGCTGGTATCCCCAAGGCAGTGTTGCTTCGTCAGATCCTGCGGCGTGCGCTGATCCTGATCGCACTGGGGCTGCTGGTCTATCTGTTTCCCGAGTTCCGGTTTGCCACCATGCGCTTCCCTGGCGTTCTGCAACGCATTGGCATCTGTTACTTTGCGGCCTCGTGCATCTATCTCACGTCCGGGCTGCGGGGGCAGCTGTTCTGGATTGCCGGGCTGCTGTTCGTCTACTGGACGTTGATGACGTTTTTTCCCGTTCCCGCCTATGGCGCGGGGCGCTATGACCTGGAAGGGAACTTCGCGCATTTCGTGGACCGCATTCTCTTCGGCGTGCATAACTATCATGCGGGAGACTGGGACCCGGAAGGTTCCATAAGTACGCTGCCGGCCGTCGCCACCACGCTCTTCGGCATCATGGCGGGACACCTTCTGCGCTGGGACGAGAAGCTTTCCAAAAAGCTGGTAGCGATGATGATCATCGGAGCCGCGCTCGTTATTGCCGGGCTGATCTGGAACTTCTGGATGCCGATCAACAAAAAGTTATGGACGGGTTCTTTCAGCCTGTTCAATGCGGGCCTGGACTCTATCGTGTTCGCGTGCTTTGCGTGGATCGTGGACGGAGCCGGGATGCAGCTTCCCGTCAGGCCCCTCGTGATCTTCGGCATGAACGCGATCGCGGTCTACATGGCGGCCGAACTGCTTGCCTCCACTCTGGACTGGCTGGACATCCATGACTGGATTTTCCAGCATGCCCTGGCGCCGATCGCTTCCCCCAAAATTGCGTCGCTCCTTTATGCGACGGGCTTTGTTGTGGCGATGTACGGTGTTGCCTATGCGCTATACCGGCGCAATTGGTTCTGGCGTATTTAGCACCGCGAACGGCCATTCTTTGCGGCTGCGCGCGCGCAGCAGATACGCGCCGATTGCTACCAGAACCACCACAAACCCGCTGACCAGGAATCTTCTTTCACTGGCGAGAAGGATAAAGACCCACCCGGCGATCGCGAGGATCACAGGCACCGGATAGAGATGCATCGAGAAGGGGCGACGGATATCCCGGCGGTACTTCCGGATCAGAATCACGCAGAAGCATTGCGACAGAAATTGCGTGAGGATTTGGATGATCAGCAGCGCGCTGATCAGATCCTCCAGCTTCAGGAAACAGGCCGCAGCCGAAGCCAGGCCGAGGCTCACCACCGAGAAAGAAGGAAATCCTTTGGGATGGACGCGCGCGAAGACCGAGAAAAACTCGCCTTCGGTAGCGGCCGCGTAAGGCACGCGCGTGAATCCCAACAATACCGTGAACACAGATCCGAAAGCGGCGAGCATGATCAGGACCGCGCTGACCTGTGCCGCCGTTTGTCCTTGCACGCGGCCGATGAAGTCCGAAACGATCGCCTTCGAATTCATCGCTTGTTTCCAGGGGACCACTCCAATCACTGAGAAACTCATGGCCATATAGCAGACGGCGAGAAGAACGATCGCGAACAGGATTGCGCGTGGGATGTTGCGGGCCGGCTGCTCCACTTCATCCCCAATCAGACAAACGGTGAAGTAACCCTGGTAGTCGTACATGGCCAGAAGAGCCGCCGCGCCAAGCCCGGTAAAGAACCCGCTCGACAAATGAAAGGCCCCCGGCGGGAAAGAGAACGCCAGAGCCGGAATGAAATGCATTGCGCCCGCGGAGATGATCCAGGCCATCGTTCCTAACACGGCCAGGAACATAATCGTCGACACTTTGCCGATCGACTTGATATTGCGGTAAAGCAGAAACGTGGCAAGCAGACAAACCAGGATGGCCACTATCTTCGTCTGCAAGTCCGTCATTGCCGGGAACAGAAACTTCGCGTAAGCCGCAAAGCCGACCGCTCCGGATGCTGTTAGCAGGGGCGTGGCCACCACACTTTGAAACAGAAACAGGAAGCTCATAAGCCGGCCCAGCCGCTGTGGGCCGAACGCCTCCCGCAAATACTGATAGGATCCACCGGAGCCGGGCATCGCGGCGCCCAATTCCGCCCAGACCAGGCCATCGCATAACGCGATAATCGCGCCCAAGCCCCAGCCAAGCATCGCCTGCGGGCCGCCCATCGCGGTCAGAATCAGCGGGATCGTAATAAATGGACCGATCCCCACCATGTTGAGAACGTTTGCGGAAACAGCTTGCAGCAGCCCGATGCGGCCCTTCGCGCCGAGCCGCTCCTGAGGGGCATTCATTCTGGGAGGAGGGAAGGCGGCTAAGAGTGGCCGCCTTCCCGGGAGGATCAGAACAGGAACTTCGCGCCTAACTGCAGAATGCGGGGATTGTGCGCGCCATTGGGGTGCAGGAAGCTCGATGTGCTGACGCAGCTTGGGTCCCCAGCCGAGTTGTTGGACCCGGCGACACAGGACGCGCCATTGTTGATTCCGCTGAATTGCGTGTGGTTGAAAACGTTGTAGCCTTCGGCTCGGAACTCGAATGTGGCGCGCTCACGAATCTGGAAATTCTTGAACAGACCCATATCGAAATTCGTGCGGCTGGGATTGCGCAGGATATTTCTGCCCGGCGTTCCCATTGGTCAGTCCGCGCTCCTGTGCGAAGGCTCCCGGGTTATAGAGCAGCGGACCGATGACTCCGGCCGTGTTCGTCACCGGCGGACTGGAGAAAGGATCCCCGATAACGTCCACGAAGGAAGCCGTCCCGGAGCCGTTCCCGGTTCCCGGCCCGTAGTTTCCGCTCACCACGCTGAATGGCGTCCCCGTCTGGAACGTCATCAGCCCGGAAACCTGCCAGCCTCCGAACAGCGTGTGCATCAAGCCTCTGCCGGTGAAGAACGGCAGGTCGTAAACCGAGCTGATGTTGAGCAAATGACGCTGATCGAAGTTGGAACTGGCGTACGTCCTCCGAAGATTGTAGGAGTCGAGGAAATTGCCGTCGCCCTTATCGGAAGAGTCGTCAAGCGAGTGGCTCAAGGTATAAGCAAGACTGAAGTTGAGCCGCCCAATGGTGCGTCGCATGGACACTTGCAACGAGTTGTAGTTCGAGTTGGCCTGGTTCTCGATCGAGATGATGCTGCCGTATCCGTAGCGGGGACGGCTGGGGTTGGGATCGCCTCCGCAGGCCACGCCGAAGTTGATGGCAGCCTGACCGGTGGGCGCAACCCCGTTGACCGTGCCGCTACTGCAATCAGCACTCGTCATGACCTGGCCTGACCCATAAGGATTCGCAGAGGACGACAAGATGGGAATCTGGTTGATATCGCGGTTGAGAGGCAAGTGCGTTCCTTTGGAACCCACATAAGACACGCTTGCCACCGTCCCGTGAAAGAACTCCTGCTGCAAATCGAAATGCCACTGCTGCATGTAGGGCCAAACCGCCTTGGTGGGAATGGCATAGCCGCTCACCGGCGGGTAACTCACTGCAGCGCCCGCGCCCGATCCGATGCTGGTGTACCCGTTGATGTTGTACTGCGTCGCAACGAGGTTGCGCGGCGAAGCCGGGCTTTCGAGCGATTCCGTGTTGCTCTCATTGCCGTTGGTGATTTCATAAAACAAGCCGTAGCCGCCCCGCAATGCGGTCTTCCCATCGCCAAAAACATCCAGGGCGAAGCCGATGCGCGGCGCCGGGTTGAACAGATGGCCGGTCATGCACCCGCGCGGCACTCCCGGAGTGACTCCGCACTGCACATACCCGTTAAACGCGTTCCCAATGCCGGGGATCAGATTTCCCGCCGTCCCCGTGACGGATCCGGATGAATCGATCAAGGGCAGTGCGCTGGAACTGAAATGCGCCGGATCGAAGTTGAACGCCTGGTGGTACTTCTCGTAGTAAGTACCGAACATGCTGATCCGCACGCCGAGGTTCACAGTCAGCCGCTTCGTAATGCGCCAGTCATCCTGCACGAAAGGCTCCATCGCTTTCTCGCGGTTGTAGAACTTGATCTGATTCGAATATTGCTGGTAAGCGGCAATGCGGCCCGTTAAGAAGTCCGCATAGCCATTGCCGGTGCTGAGTTTAGAGTTGCTGTTGAAATTGAGAATTCCCTGGAGATCCACGCTGTTGGATTCATTCTTCTGGCGGGCCGCAAAATAAAACCCAGCGTAAATATTGTGGTTGCCCCATACCTTGGAAATAGTGTCGCGGTACGTATAGGTGGGGTTGGAGTTCACCCACGGAAAGTAACCGGGATCTTCACCGAAACCGCCGTTGTAGGTGGAGTTGCAGCAGATCTGCACGGCCGGAAGCTTACCCCCGAAGCCATTATTGAAGATGCCGGTCATGGTCATCCCAGCCGGACGGGCGGTGTTGCCGATGGCGTTTAAAAAGATGTGATCGGTAGTGTAGCTGAAGATGAATTCGTTCAGCAGCGTGGGCGAGAGACTGTCGGTCAGATGCGCAACCAGACTCACTCCGGGACCAACGAAGTTGGTCTTCACCGTGGGAAAGTTCGCGCTGGCCACGGACCAGAGCGTGTTCGGGGAAATGGTGGCCCACGAATCGTGGATATAGCGGAAGAAGAAACGATTGTTGTCGTTAAAGTTCTGATCGACGCGCACCAGTTCTTCGCGCCAATTGGTCGGTGTCACCGGAGAAAGATTGAAGAACGAAGAAGCGCCGCTGCCGGTATTCGGGGCCGGAATCAGGGCATTTTGGATGGCCGCCGCGTTCGAATCGATGGGGACCTGGTTGCCGGGGAACGGATTACCGTTTGCGTCATGCGGGCAGTCGCTTCCAGGGCAGACGTCCGAGAAATTGCCGGTGCGCTCCGCCGCCGAGGGAACGCGTTGATTGAACACCTGACCAGGAACCCGCTCCCGGCGCCATTCTTCACTGAAGAAGAAGAAGGTTTTCTCTTTATTCGTGTTGTACAGCTTAGGGATGAAGACCGGGCCGCCGATGGTATAGCCGAAATCGTTCTTTTTATACGAGGGCCGCGTGCTCTGGAAGAAGTTGCGGGCGTTGAAAACATCGTTGCGGACGAACTCGAAAGCATCCCCATGGAACGCCTTGGTGCCCGACTTGGTAATGGTTTCGATGGTGCCGGAGCCGCTGCGTCCATACTGGGCGCCGTAGCTCGAAGTCAGCACCTTCACCTCAGCAATGGCATCCGCGTTCGGATAAACGTTGAGCGTTGAGTTGCTCCCGTTGTCCATGTTGTCGCCGCCATCGAGCTCCCAATTGTTGTATTCGACGCGGCCGCCGTTGATGCTCATGTTCACGTTGCCGTTGACGCCCACCGTGCCTTCGTCCTGCCCGGTCTGGTTGCTGACGCCTGGAACCAGGGTCACGAGCTGCGTAAAGTTCCGGCCGTTCAGAACCAGTTGGTTGATCTGCTTCTGGGTTACGGTGCCCGCTAATTCGGAGGATTCCGTCTCTACCTGCGAAACGTTCGCGCCCGCGACCTCAATCGTGGTCGTGACGTCTCCGATGCTCAAAGACGCGTCCGCGCGGGCCTTTTCAGCAATTCTTAAAACGATTCCTGTGGTTTCCGAGCGCTTGAAGCCGCCCGCGGTGACGATCAGGTTGTACCTTCCCGCGGGGAGACCGGCCGCCAGGTAATCCCCGTCGTTGTTGGTGGTGAGCTTGCGGTTGATCCCTTCCGACGGGTTGGTGACCAGGACGTCCGCGTTGGGAATCGCGGCACCCGTGTTGTCGCGAACCGTGCCGCTGATGGACCCGGTATCCTGGGCTGCGAGCTGGAGAGCAGCGGTGACCGCAAGGAAAATGGCGATGTAAAGACTTCTGGTTCTCATATGACCCCTTTTTGCAAAACCCCGGCTGTCGTTATTCACGAGCGTTTATGGAATCATAATCCTTCGCGCGTCAATGAGCAATAGAGTACTCTTCCTGGTTTTTCTGGCTCTCGCGCCGGCGATCCTGCGCGCGCAAAACGCCGGAGAAATTTACGCGGCGGGAGAAGCGGCGCTGCGGGCGGGCAATCTGGATGAGGCGGAGCGCGCCTTTCGGAAAGTGGTAGCGGCCTATCCGGCATCTGCCGGCGCCCATGCCAATCTCGGCGTGGTCCTTCTGCGGCGCAAGCAATGGGACCCGGCACTCAAGGAGCTGCGCGCGGCGGAGCGGCTGGCCCCAAGTGTTTCGGGCATCCGGTTGAATATCGGTCTCGTCCTGTTCCGGCGCGGAACGTACCAGGATGCCATCCCGGTGTTCCTGTCCGTGCTCCAGGAAAATCCGAACTCGGTGCAGGCCCGCTACTGGCTGGGGCTCTCCTATTTTCTGACGGAGAGGTATAAGGAATCGCAGACCTACCTGCAGCCCTTGTATGAACAACAATCGGGAAATCTACAGTTTCTCTACGTTCTCGGAATCTCCGCCGGCAAGAACGGCGATGCGGAAACGGAGAAGCTGGCGCTGTCGCGTCTCATGACGGTCGGCAACGATTCTCCGGAAGTTCATCTCCTCTTCGGAAAAGCGCATCTGGCTCAGGAACAGAATGAGGAGGCGGTGGCGGAATTCCAAAAAGCCGCCGCCGCCAACCCCAGGCTTCCGTTCGTGCACTACTACCTGGGCATGATGGCCCGCCGGAATCAGGATTTCGAGAAAGCCCGGTCCGAGTTCCTGGCCGATGCGGCTATTGAGCCGGAGGTCGCGTTCGATCAGGAGGAGCTGGGAAACATCTGCGTCGCGCTGCAGCAGAATCGCGAGGCCGAGACCTACTACCGGCAGGCCCTGAAGCTGGAACCGCGCCTGGGAACCGCGCATTATGCCCTCGCCAAGCTCTATCGCAATGCAGGCCGGCTCCCGGAGGCCTTGACGGAAGCGAACCTCGCGGGTGCTCAGGATGCCAACAGCGCCAGCCTGCATTATCTGCGCGCGCAGATTCTGCAAAAGCTCAAGCAGACCGAAGAAGCCAAGCGCGAGTTTGCGGCGGCCTCCGCGCTTCGTCAAAAGGTGCGGGACGACTACGAGCAGAAGATCAGCGGCTCGGCTGTACGCGATCCGCAGATGGCCGAGACGCCGTAGGCTACGGCTTGATTTTCAGCATCACCACGCCGTGGCTGGGGACTTCCGCGGAGAAGGAGCCATGCGCCTTGCCTTTATCCTGATGCGCCGAGAGATCGCGGACCGAAGCCTCCAGGTGCTCGGGATACCCCAGATCCGTCCACGAAACGCTGATCCCTGCAGTGGCTGCGCCGCGATTCAGAAGCGCGACTGCGCGCGAGCCATCGGCCAGCGGGCGGGCCCAAACCTCGTTCGTGCCGGAAACGCGGATCTTGTGCCCCTGAATCCCCAGCGGGTCCTGATCCACCGCGATCAACTCCTTGTTCATGAGGATCTCTTTGGTGGCCGCGCTCATCGTCCGTATATCGTTCCCGGACATCAGAGGAGCGGCGAACAGGCACCACATGGCGAAGTGCGCGCGGTACTCGGTATCGGTCATGCCCCCGTTACCCACCTCCAGCATGTCCGGATCGTTCCAATGCCCGGGTCCGGCATAAGACTGGAGACCATCCTGCAGCTCAATGATCTGGATCGCGCCAAGGCCGCCCCATTTTTCCTGGCCTTCCCACTTGTCGACAATGTCGCCAGTGGTGCGCCACAAATTTCCGACATCGCGGGCCCACAACCAGGGCTTCGTGCTGCCCCACTCGCAAAGGCTGAACACAATGGGCCGGCCGCTTTTCTGGAGCGCGTCGCTCATCAGAGCATAGGACGATTGCGAATCCTGCGTGCTGTGATTGCACCAATCGTACTTCAGATAATCCACTCCCCAGGCCGCATACTGACGCGCATCCTGATACTCGTAACCGCGGCCACCGGGCCGGTTCTGGCAGGTTCCGGTACCCGCATCGGAATACATGCCGAACTTGAGGCCTTTGGAGTGAACGTAATCGGCAAGCGCTTTGATCCCGCCGGGGAAATTCGCCGCATCCGGGACGATGTTACCGGAAGCGTCACGGGAGGTTTGCCAACAGTCGTCGATGACCAGGTACTGGTAGCCGGCGTCGCGCATGCCGGAGGTCACCAAGGAGTCCGCCATCTCGCGAATCAGACTCTCGGAAACCTTACAGCCGAACTTGTTCCAACTGTTCCAGCCCATCGGCGGAGTCTTAGCCAGGCCGTTATCGAGAGCGAATGCGGAAGCGGCGCCATAGAGCGTGAGAAATGCGGCGGCTACCGCGAGGCGCAAAGCGTTATTCATGCGTTCGAGTATATGGCAGAGATCAGGAGCATACGCTGAGCCGCTTGACCAGCCGGATGCGGCCGTTTTCCCTGGCGCCCGCGTTGCGGAAACCTTCTCTCTCGAAGAAGTGAATGGCGAGTGGGGGAATGTCCGCGATCACCAACTCCACCTTTCCGAGCTTCCCGATTTCGCGCAAGCGGAACATCAGCAGAAAGCGCCCGAGCCCCTGGCGCTGGCAGTCGCCGCGGATCATGCCCCAGAGTAAATGAGATTCAGTTGCATCGGCTGCCGCTGTGAAGCCGCCACAGCCCACCAACTCCCGCTCGTGTTCCATCACGACAAATGAGTGAGCAGGTTGTCGAAGGAACGCCTCCAAGCCCGTGCGATCGGAGAGCGTCAGAAAGGCTAAGTTGGAATCGAAAATGGCAAGACAGCCCGCGGTGTCGTCCGGAAGAAAGGGACGAATCTCCATCGCGCGGCTGTCTCGCTTAGGCTAAGACTACTCGACCGCGCCGGCGGCCACAGCTGCCACGGCAGCACGCTTCTTGAAGGTCTTCTTTGCGGGAATAACGCGGGCGGCAAGAAACGCTTGCAGATCCGGCTCCGTTAATTCCAGATCCTTCGACCTTCCCAACGAAATGCCGTTGACCAGAAGCGTCCGGCAAAGGCCCGGGCCCTCCTGAATGCCGACGTGGTGGCGCGCAAAGAGGGTCAGATCGGTGGTAACCGTGAAGGTGACGTTCTCATCACCGGGGACCACGCGTTCAAAACGATAAGCACGGATGCTGTTTTGCTGATCGAATCCCAGATAGCGCAGGAAAAGTGGCTGTTCCTTACGCGGCTCGCCGGCCGAGGCCCGGGGAGTTTCCACACTGACGTAAGAAGCGCGAGCGCCCGTGGCGTTGCCCTGCTGGAAGGTCACGGCCTGTCCCACACCCAGCCATCCTACGTCGTAAGCCACTACGACCGAAGCGTCGAAATGAATGTCTGTTCCACTGTCGGATTCGATGCAGCCGTTCGCGGTGGACGCATTGTAGCTCTTGATTCTGCCTGTCATTTCTCCATCCTCGACTTCGAGCGGATGGCGCTCGACAGTTTAATTTAGCGGTGTGGAACTCAGACGCTGGAAGTTCGGCTGCGGTGAGTCTAGTCTAGCAGGTTCTGATCAGGGGGCCGACGCGAAGAGGATCGCGTCCGGCGTTTTGTCGGCCGGCAACACCTTCACCAGCTTCCAGCTATCCGCGTCCAGTTGGCTAACCTTGCTGGCTTTCGCATCGCTCACATAGATCTCGCGATTGAAAGGGCTGACGGTGAGAGTGCCGGTAGCAGTCCCCAGCGGTTCCGACGTGGCCACCACCTTACGTTCCGCGATGTCGATCTTCCAGGCGTGAATGTTTCCGTCCTGGATTCCGGCGTCGTAAAGGTATTTGCCATCGGCGCTGAATTTACCGACGAACGGCGCGCCCTCGATCGGGATCGTGAAATCGAGATGATTATCAGCGGTCCGGTAAAAGGCCACGGCATGCTCAGGTCCCAGGCTGGTGGCGAACCATTTGCCATCGGGGCTGATCGCCATGCGCTGATTCTCCGAAGCGGTGGGGATCACCTGTGCGAGTTTGCGATCCGCAACATTGAGCACCGATATCGTTTTCGATTGCACGTTGCTGACGTAAATGGTCTTCTCGTCATCCGAGATGGCGAAGGTGTGCGAGTAGCTCGAACCGGTCGGTATGGTACCGATGATCCGATGCTGGCCGGGGTCAATGATCAGCATGGACTGTTTCACTTCCGAGGTCAGGTAGATGCGTCCGCTCTTGCCGACGAGGATGCCGTGCGGCCGCTTGTACTCACCCGTATCCATCGTGAACGCGTCTTTGCAGTCCGTGGTGCGGATAAAGTGAAGTTCGTGCTCGTCGGTGCCCGGGAGCCCGACCGATGTCGACCCATAGACCGGGACGTAAGCATATTGCCCATCCTGTGAGAAAACGGCCTCGTGCGGGCTCACTCCCAACAGGGCGCGGCAGATCGGCTCTTCCGTATCGGCATCGTAAATCGTGATCCCCGGGAGCCCTTTGCTGACCACCAGCATCAAATGGTGGTGAGGGTTTCGGGGCGCGGCGTCTTGAGCAAGCAGCGATCCGCTGAGGATCAGGAGAGTGAATAGATGGCGCATATTGTTCCTTCTTTACCGGTTCCGTTGAGCATACAACCCCGCCGCAGCCGGACAGCTTTATCATGGACCAGGGAAACTACGATGAGTTTGGGAAGACTGCGGGCGGCCGTTTGCCTGGCTCTAGTACTTGCCGCCTGTGCGACCGGCGCCCCGCCCGTGCATACGCGTTCGGTGCACGGAACGGTTGTCGATAAGCGCGGAAATCCTCTGAAGGGGGCCGCGGTTCAACTCGAGAACCCGATGACCCTCGCCGTGATCTCCTTCAACACCCGGAATGATGGGCAGTATTCCTTCCACCAGCTGAGTCCCGACCTCGATTTCACGCTGACCGCCAAGTACAAGAGTTGGTTCTCGAAATCCAAGGTGTTGAGCAAGTTCGACAGCCGGACCGAGGCCGTGATCGATCTCGAGATTCCGGTGGAGTAGCCGCCGCTAGTGGCTCATCGCGTAGACAACGTAATTCACCCCGAGCCGGATGGCAAGGTCGGAAAATTGCTCCGGGTACTTGGCATCGTCGGCCCACTCCCACGCGTCGCCCAGGTCTGAGTTGTAGGAAATCGCGATCATCACGCGGCCTTTGTCGTCATAAATGCCGCGCCAGTGAGCGCCAATGCCGTTGTTTTTATAGCCGAGCCGCAAGTGTGCGGCGCCCGGAATCTGCGCGCGATCGCCGATATCGTAGACCGTATGAAAAATGGCGTCGCTGTCTTCGATCTCCGTAATCGGCCGATCCGGGAAGACCCGCTTCATGGATTCCTGAAACACTTCCCATTCGAGAGAGCCATGGAAGTCGTCGGCGACGAAAAACCCGCCGCGCAGTAAATACTCCCGTAATTCCTTGGCCTGCACGTCGCTCAATCCCCACTCGCCCACCTGTACCGCGTAAAGCCACGGCCAGTCATAAGCATCGCCTTCATCGAGATTCACAGGCTGTTCTACTGAGCGGGTCTGGATGCGGGTGAGCCGGCGAAGAGCCTCGGAGAAATGACGGTCGGCGCGGGGATAGTCCTGCGTCCAGAGCGACAACCCCTTCCGCCAATCCCCGTCGAACCGGCCGCGGTAGCCATCGTTGGCTCCCGGAGGAAACATCAGCCTCGCGAACGTCCACTCGCCCGGCGTCTGCCAGTCCGGGGTGAGCTCAAAATCCTCATACTCGACGCCGGGAAACTGCCGAAAGGGACGCTGAAACGCGTAGAGGGTGGAGAGGACTGCCGCTAGACCGAAAGTGACGAGGAAAACCCGCCGGAGCAGCATGGGAGCCCTAAGCTCGAAGATAGCACCGGGCTACCCTTGTCCGATCGGCGTGTTACATCGGGCGTTGCACTTCGGCGGCGGGCCTGGGAGCGCTCGCTGTCAGCTTCAACACGCCGCGCAGTTCGCCATCCAGCTTCAGGGCCAGTTCCGCGTGATCGCGCAGGTACTGCCGGGCATTCTCGCGCCCCTGACCGATCCGCTCCCCCTTGTAGCTGAACCACGAGCCCGATTTTTCCACGCAATTCTGCTGCACGCCCATATCGAGCAGGTCGCCTTCGCGCGAAATACCCTCGCCGTAAAGATGTCGAACTCCGCCTCGCGGAAGGGGGACGCGACTTTGTTTTTCACGACCTTTACCTTCGTGCGATTGCCCACCGCCACTTCGCCGTCCTTGAGGGCGCCCGTGCGCCGTACTTCCATGCGCACCGAACAGTAGAATTTCAACGCGCGGCCGCCCGTCGTTGTTTCCGGATTGCCGAACATCACTCCGATCTTTTCGCGGACCTGGTTGATGAAAATCAGGCAGGTATTGGTCCGGCTGACCGTCGCCGTCAGTTTCCGCAGCGCCTGCGACATCAGCCGCGCGTGCAGCCCCATATGGCTGTCGCCCATCTCGCCTTCGAGCTCGGCCTTGGGCACCAGCGCCGCCACCGAATCCACCACCACCACGTCAACGGCTCCGGAACTGATCAACGCGTTGGCGATCTCCAGAGCCTGCTCGCCATGGTCCGGCTGCGAGACCAGCAGATTGTCGGTATCGACGCCCAGCTTTCGCGCATATCCGGGATCGAGCGCGTGCTCGGCGTCGATAAAGGCGGCAACCCCGCCGTTCTTCTGCGCTTGGGCGATAATCTGCAGCGTCAACGTGGTTTTTCCCGAGGATTCCGGGCCGTAGATCTCGACCACGCGCCCGCGCGGCAACCCACCCACGCCCAAGGCCGCATCGATGGATATCGATCCCGTCGAGATGACCGAGACCGCGCTGACCGTATCGGAGCCAAGCCGCAGGATCGCGCCCTTTCCAAACTGCTTTTCCAACGCAACCAGAGTTTGATCGATCGTCTTCTGGCGCTCGCGTAATTCCATTCACTTCCTCCGTGGGGGACAACTCGGAAGTGCGGTCAATTACAAGGGGTTCTCAGCATTTTCGGGTTCGGTGGCCCCTCCGAAGCGTACTGATATCCTGTCCCTTCACCTCATGAGCCATCGAACTCCCATCACAGTCGCGCATGGCGACGGAATCGGCCCCGAAATTATGGAGGCCACGCTGCACATTCTTACCGAAGGTGGCGCCCAGCTGAACATTGAGACCATTGAGATCGGCGAGAAGGTATATCTGCGCGGCAACGCCGGCGGGATCGAGCCGAGCGCGTGGGAATCGCTGCGCCGCACCAAAGTCTTTCTGAAAGCCCCCATCACCACCCCGCAGGGCGGCGGGTTCAAGAGCCTGAACGTGACCACGCGCAAGAAGCTCGGCCTCTATGCCAACGTGCGCCCCTGCGTCGCCTACGCGCCCTTCGTCGACACCAAACATCCCAACATGGACGTGGTGATCGTGCGCGAGAACGAAGAAGATCTGTATGCCGGTATCGAGTATCAGCTCAGTCCCGAAGTCACGCAATGCATCAAGCTGATTTCGAGACCCGGTTGTGAAAAAATAGTTCGCTTTGCCTTCGAATACGCCAAGGGCAATAACCGGCGGAAGGTCACCTGCTTCACCAAAGACAACATCATGAAGGTGACCGACGGTCTCTTTCACAAGGTGTTCGATGAAATCGCGGCGGAGTATCCCGACATCGCGAATGAGCATTGGATTGTCGACATCGGCGCCGCCAAGCTCGCCGACACGCCGGAAGCCTTCGATGTCATCGTCATGCCGAACCTGTATGGCGATATTCTTTCCGATGTCGCCGCGCAGATTGCCGGGTCCGTAGGGCTCGCGGGTTCCGCCAACGTCGGGCTGCAGTGTTCCATGTTCGAAGCGATCCACGGCTCGGCTCCGCGCCGCGCGGGCCAGAATATGGCCAACCCTTCGGGATTGCTGCTGGGCGGCATGATGATGCTGGTGCACATCGGTCAAATCGAAGCAGCCGATCGCGTGCACAATGCCTGGCTGACCACCGTCGAGAATGGCATCCACACCTACGACATCTACAAGGAAGGAGTCAGCAAGGAGAAGGTCGGCACGAAGGAATTTGCGCAGGCCGTCGTGAAAAATCTGGGTCAAAAACCGAAGACTCTGAAATCCGTTTCGTACTCGAAGGATGCCGCCCACCGCAAAGAGTGGGTCCCAAGCACGCAAGCCGCTCCGAAAATCGAACTGGTTGGCGTCGATCTCTTCATCGGCTCCCAGGAAAAGAACGGCAAGGTCTTTGGCGATTCTCTTCACGCCATCCAGTCCGATGGGCTCCAACTGTCCATGGTGGACAACCGCGGCGTCGCCGTCTGGCCGGAGTTTATGTCCGAAACATTTCTGACCGATAGTTTCCGCTGCCGTTACACCAATGCGAACGCCCAGGCCACCGTGACCCACCAACAGGTGTTTGCGTTAGCGGAAAAAGTGGCGGCCGCCGGTTACGACATCGTGAAGATGGAGACGCTGCGAACCTTCGACGGAAAGCCGGGCTTCACCGTCACCCAGGGACAATAGCGCCAGGCAACGACGCATGAGCGAGGCATTTAAGCCGCTGGTAGGCGTGCTGATGGGCGGGAAGTCGGACTGGGAAACGATGCAGTTCGCCAGTCAGATCCTGAACGAATTCTCCATTCCCCATGAGTCTAAGGTGGTGTCCGCCCACCGCACCCCGGATCTGATGTTCGAATACGCCAGGAGCGCGGAAGAGCGGGGATTGCAGGTGATCATCGCGGGCGCGGGCGGCGCGGCGCACTTACCGGGCATGATCGCCTCGCTGACGCTCCTGCCCGTGTTGGGCGTGCCGGTCGAGAGCCGCATCCTGCACGGCGTCGATTCCCTGCTTTCGATTGTCCAGATGCCGACCGGCGTCCCGGTCGGCACACTGTCGATCGGGCCGGCCGGCGCTAAGAATGCCGGGCTCCTCGCCGTCCAGATTCTCGCCTGCACGCGCCCGGAGTTGCGCGACCAACTGAAGCGGTTCCGGAGCGACACCGCCAACCGGATCAAGGGCGAGCACCTGTTTTGAAACCCATACTGCCAGGGGCGACGATCGGGGTCCTCGGCAGCGGACAGTTAGGGCGCATGTTCGCGATCGCCGCGCGCCGCATGGGCTATCGGGTGCACACCTTTTCACCCGATGAAGATACGCCCACCGGGCAGATCGCAGACCTGGAAGTGACGGCATCCTACGACGATCTGGATGCGGTCCGTCAGTTCGCGGCGAGCGTCGACGTGGTGACTTTCGAGTTCGAAAACGTTCCGGCAGCCACCGCCGAGGCTGCGGAAACGTGCGCGCCAGTCCGGCCCGCGGGCGAAGTGCTGCACATCAGCCAACACCGCCTGCGCGAGAAGCGCTATCTGTCGCAGCACGGTTTTCCGGTGGTTCCCTTCGCCTCCATCACCTCGCGCGCCGATCTCGACCGCGCCATGGGCGGCATCGGCGTGCCCTCCATCCTCAAATCGGCCGGCTTCGGTTACGACGGCAAGGGCCAATTCGCCATTTCGACTCCGGAAGATGCGGCCGGCGCATGGAGTCAGCTCGGGCAGGAAGGCGTGCTCGAAAACGCGTGGACTTCGAGTGCGAGATCTCCGTGGTCGCGGTCCGCGGCCAGGATGGAGCTTTCGCCCACTATGTCCCGGTGCGCAATCACCACGCTCGGGGCATCCTCGATATCAGCACCGCGCCGGCGGATGTCCCCCCGCCCTCGCCGGAGAAGCGGTGGAGATTGCGCGCTGCGTCCTGGAGCAACTCGGCGTCGTCGGCGTTCTCTGCGTCGAGTTCTTCGTCACCCGCGAGGGAAAGCTGCTGATCAACGAACTGGCGCCACGTCCGCATAACTCGGGCCATTTCACCATCGACGCGTGCGTCACCAGCCAGTTCGAACAGCAGTTACGTGCCGTCTGCGGGCTGCCGCTGGGCGATACGGAGATGCTGCGTCCCGCCGCGATGGCGAACCTCCTGGGGGAGCTTTGGGCGGCAGGCATACCGAATTGGCCGGCTGCCTGTGCCCATCCCAACGCGAAGCTGCACCTATACGGAAAAGTGGAGCCGCGAGCCGGCCGCAAGATGGGACACATCACGGTGGTGGCCGACTCGCCCTCCGCCGCGGAGGCGGATGCACTCGCTGCCCGCGATTCCCTCATCCGGAGACTACAGCCCTGAGGTCATAACGAACATGCGCCTGATCCCCTTGCTCCTGATCGGTTGGACCGCGTCCGCGCAGGTCCTCATCACGCAGCATCCAACCAAGATTTCGATCGCCATCGATCATCAGCCGGAGATCGCGTTCCTCTACGGCCCGGACGTGACCAAGCCCTATCTGTATCCCCTTCGGGCTCCTTCGGGAGACATGGTGACGCGCCAGTGGCCCATGGACGCGCGCACCGGAGAGCGTCACGATCACATCCATCACCGCGGCGTCTGGTTTGCCCATTCGTCGGTGAACGGCTTCGACTTTTGGAATTCCGACCCCAGCTATCACGACCCGCACATGGGCCGCATCGAGGTTTCTAAGATCAACCGGATTGCCAGCGGGCCGCAGAACGGAGTGATGGACGCCGATCTGGACTGGAAGACGCCCTCCGGCGAAGTCCTGTTGCGGGAGCATCGCACCATGACGTTCTTTTCCGGCGACCCCCGCCTGATCGACTTCGACATCACGTTAACCGCCCGCCAGCGCGCGGTTTTCGGCGACGACAAAGACGGCGTCTTCGGAATGCGGCTCGCGCCGGAGTTGGAAGAACCCGCCAAAGACGCGCCGCGCGAACCGGTCCGGACCGGAGTTATGACGTCGTCGAACGGGTGCCACCAGGAGGCCGAATGCTGGGGCAAGCGCGCCAACTGGATCGACGTTTCCGGGAAAATCGGCGACCGGATGCTGGGCATCTCGATCCTCGATCACCCGCAAAATCCTCGACACCCGACGTACTGGCACGCGCGCGGGTACGGTCTTCTGGCCGCCAATATCTTCGGCGTCAAGGCATTCTCGAAGGACCCGGGCGCGAACGGCTCGCTGACTCTCGAAGCGGGCGGCAGCCTACGCTTTCGATATCGCGTCGTTATCCACTCCGGAGACGCCCAGACCGCGGGCATCGAGCATCTTTACAGCGTTTATACCGAAGGAACTCCGTCCGCGTCGCTGCGCTAGATTAGGGGCATGTTCTCCTGGATATGCAAACGTTGCGGCCGCGATAATCCGCCGTCTGCCGGAGCTTGTCTCTCCTGCGGTGCGCGCTTCGATGCGGAGCCCGAACCCGAGCGGGAAGCCGCACCGCGTGTCTCAACCCAGGAGCAGCCTCTCCCATCCGATCCGCAGCCAACGTTTGCGCCACCCGCCGGCCGCGCACCGCGGGAACTTCCAACCCGGCCGCCAGCCGGCCATTCCGCGGCCCCTGCGCGGATCACCCAAACCGGGCTCCCGACCTGGCTGCTCAGCGTTCTTTTTGCATTCGCGATCATCGGCATCGGCTCGGCAATCTACTTTTCCTATCTCTACCTCAGCAGCAAGAAACAAGCCACTTCGACCGGCCTCGATCCCGCCGCTAACGTCGCTCGCACCAAGCTGACGAGCCCGCTGCAGAAGTTCGTGGAAGTGGTCGGGATCCGGCTGGTGCAGGACACCAAGCACAAGCCGCAGGCCCGCTTCGTGGTCGTGAATCATTCGCCCAATGCTCTTGACGAGCTTTCAGCAACCGTGACGTTGTGGGCGAGTACGTCCCGCTCGGAGGAGGATTCGATCGGAACTTTCACCTTCAAGGTCCCCTCCATCCCTCCGTATGGCTCTAAAGAATTCACCGCCCCGCTCAACACGAAACTCAAGTTTTACGAGCTGCCCGACTGGCAGAATGCAACGCCGGAAGTGCAGATTACCTCGCCGTAGAGGTTTGGTAATATTCGGGATTAGATTCACATCCGGAATCGGACCCTTGCCCTAAGCAAATACCCGATTCCTACCGAAAGGAAGATAATGCCGAACCTGGTTCTCCGCTCTCTTTTCCGCCTTGCTCTGGCTGGGCTTTCTCTAAGCGCACTGTCTTTTGGACAGGATCACCCCTATTTCAAACATCACGTTCCCAACGGCTTCATTCGTTTTGGGGCCGATCAGCCCCAGGGAGTTAGTGGGCCCGGCCTTCCCACCTGGCAGGGAACTTCCAACGGCGTGACGTATACGATGGTCGGCGCGAACCCCGCGACGGGCGTTTCCACCACTCTGCCCGTCGTATTTGTGCCGCTCGTGTTTCAAATCGGCAAGCACACTTTCGATCCTACGAAGCCGGTCGTTGGAAGCTCGCTGAGTGAAATTCAAATTCTCGAAAATTCTCCCGTGTTTCAGCCCGTGGATCTGCTGGCCGGCCCGACCGATCTCGGCGCCAATCAATATATCGACAACTTCTCACGCGCGAATTTCTGGACACAGACTGGCGCCGGATCCAACGGCTATCATTTGATGCTGGGCCAGCCGATCCAGAAAAGCCCGATCACTTTGAAAGTGCCTCTGGCGGACGGCACCGTGAGCAAGACTTCTCAAAGCTATCTGGGAAAAGTGAATCTGCTGTGGTTCCAGAAGCAGATCAACAGCATCCTCGCCACCAACAGCATCGGAGTCAACTCCAGCCAGTTCGTGATCTTCGTTTCTTATGACATCGTGTTCACGGAAGGACAATGCTGCATCATCGGCTTCCATTCTCAGGATGGAAACCTCACCTACTCGGTGTCCTCTTACGTCGACAGCGGTGACTTTTCCGGCATCGAAGATATCGAAGTGATCACTCACGAAATTGGCGAGGCGATGGACGATCCGACGGGCGTCAACTCCGTCAAGGCCTGGGGATTCGTCGGCCAGGTCACCGCGTGCCAGAGCAACCTTGAGGTCGGAGACCCGGTAACCGGGACAACCACGGCGGTCACGCTCAATGGATTTACCTACCATCCGGAAGACCTGGTTTTCCACGGGTGGTTTACGCGCGAAGTCCCCTCCACTTCGGTCAACGGCTGGTATACGCTCTTGAATTCCTTCAAGGGTGACGCCAAGGCATGCCCGCCTGGCGGCACGAACTAAGCGCGCCGCGGCGGGGACTTTACACTCGGGTCGAAGTACCAGGGAACGTTCACGACCACAATGCGCTGGTCGCCGTTCCGGGTGAGCAGTGACGTGAGCACACGAGCGCGCTGGTTGTGAAGCAGCTCTTCATACCAGTGCCGCTCGACCAGCTCGGAGATCACCACTGCAACCTGCTTGCCGGGATTTTCTCTTTCCAGATTGAAGACGTAGTTCACGATCGGATTCACCACCACCCGATACGGTGACTTCAGGATTACGAGCCGCGGTTCCGGACCGCTCACTTTCCGCCCCGCCATCCAATCGTTCCACTCCCTGGTGAGCGCATCCGATTCTTCCCCGGAATCGATATGGAGCGCCTCGACCCGATCCGACATCGTAATGGCGAACCGCATCGCTTTCTTCGACACGCGGTTCCAATCCTCAATGGGAACGACGACGATCGGCTCTTCGAGGTCCTCCATTTCGAGCGCAGAGGGGCTGGCGATCTGCAGCGCGACCTGGTGGTAATGCCGGCGAACCGCTCCCATAAGCAGGAGCAGCAGAGGGATCATCACAATCGTGATCCACGCCCCCTCCGTAAACTTGGCGACCAGAACCACCACGACGGTCACGCCCGTCACGAGGGCGCCCAGCCCGTTCACAACCATGCTCTTTTGCGAGTGCGGGCCCTTGTTCTTCTTCCAGTGGACCACCATCCCCGCCTGCGACAGCGTGAAGGAGAGAAACGCCCCGATGGCAAATAGCGGGATGAGCCGATCCGTTACGCCGCGAAAGACGATCAGCAGCAGCGCGGAAAGAGCGGCGAGCGAATACACGCCGTAGGAGTAAACCAGGCGTCTTCCGCGCGCCGCGAAGCCGTAAGGCAGGTAACCGTTCTGGGCGACTGCACGGCAGAGCCGCGGGAAATCCGCAAACGAGGTATTGGCCGATAAGGCGAGTACCGTGAGAATGGATCCGATCGAAACGTAATAGAACAAGCCCTTCCCGCCAACCGCGCCGAGCAGCTGCGACAGGATACTTTCGTAGCCCGTCTGCCCGGGTTCGGTCGCGCCAATGTGGTAAACGCCCGCGAGATACCCGATTCCCAACAGCATGACGATCAACAGCGCGATGATCACGGTTAAGGTGCGTTGCGCGCCCTTCACCACCGGTTCGCGAAAGGCTTGTACGCCATTGCTCACGGCCTCCACTCCGGTCATCGCGGTGCATCCGCTCGAAAAAGCTTTGACGATCAGCCACGCGCTCACCCCCGTCACCACGGCGTGGAGCTTTCGTGGAGCCACCACCGGCATCGGATGCCCCCCGCTCAGAACGGTCTTCCACAAACCCCATCCGATAGCGCCCAACATACAGACGAGAAATAAATAGGTAGGGACCATAAACACCAGGCCGGCTTCGCGCACGCCGCGCAGGTTCACAAACGTGATCAGGGCCAGGATTGCCAGGCAAAGCGGGAGGGTGTAAGGCTCCAATGAAGGCACCGCGGAGATCAGCGCGCCCACTCCGGTGGAGACCCCTACGGCTACGTTCAACAGGTAATCGATCATCAGGGCCGCAGCCGCCAGGAGGCCGGCCTTCGCGCCCAAATTGAATCGTGCAACCGTATACGAGCCGCCGCCGGTGGGATAAGCGGCGATGGTCTGACGATACGAAAAGTACACGATCGCGAGCAGAACGACGATGCTCACCGTGATCGGCAGCGCATAAGCCAGGCCCAGAGCCCCTAACGGAATCAGGATCGTGAGCGCCGCTTCCGGCCCATATGCCGCGGACCCTAACGCATCCAGACCGAAGATCGGAATACCCGACGCGGTCCCGATTCGCTGCTCCGCTTCATCGTCCGAAGCGATAGGTTTACCGAAGATGAGATCGACGAGCCCCATGAGGAATAAGCCCTTATTATCGGGGTTCCGCGCACTTCAGAAGCCAATCGGCTGTGCGGTTTAGCTCCCCCGCTAGTGGTGGCTGGCTCTCTTCATCTCAACGGCGAAATGCGGCGCTCCCGCCGTGCCGGTAATCCGGAACGGGACGATCATGGTCGAGTTCCGGTGCCGCCACAGGGGGCTGATCACTTTCAACATCAAAGACTTCAACCCGCCGGTGGTATCCGATAGCTTTCCCTGCGTTTGCAGCAAGCCGTTCAGGTTAATCGTCTTTCCAACCAGACCGAAACTGCCGTCCGCGGAAATCCTGGAACCGGCACTCACCATCGAGATGCGCGAAAGCGTCGCAGTACCCCCGTGTGCGGCAACATGCCCGGAAAGCGCCGACAGATATACCGGCGCGGGCGCGTCGGATTTCTTCTCGCCCGCAGCGCTTCGATCCAGCTTGTCGATCAGGTCCTGCGTGTGCGGGTTAGTGAAACGGCTGCCTTCTACCCGAAAATCCCCGACAATCATCACGCGCTCCAGAAACTTGGGCGGATTCGGTGGCAGCTCAATGCGCGCCTTACATTGAAACCCGCCCCGCATCGAAGGCTCAGGCCGGCTGGTGAATAGGAGCAGCAGATCTTCCAGGCGCCCGCGGCCGATCTCAGTGTTCAGAAACAGCGTCCGGCCTTTCCGGCCACCGGTTTCCTCAAAACGGCCCGAGGCGTCTACAGTCGTTTGGTTCCAGTGCGCCTTCATGTCTTCGATCGTGGAATCGCCTGTCGTCGCATTGGTCACCACGCGGTAATTCGAAGACAGATTCACGTGATGTGAGCTGTGGATGACCTGGAAATCGGGCACATTGGCGGTGCCTTCCACATGAATCTCCCCTAGATCTCCGGAGAATTTCCCCTGCGTGTTCAACTTCCCTGAAACGCCCTTCAGGAAATCGAGGTTGGCGTTTTGCAAAGTGAACGTTCCGGACACTGGAGTCGCGCTCAATTCGCCGCTTCGCCAGGGCCCGATGTGTCCGGCCGAATGGACTTCCCCGGGGAACGCCATATTCCGGATAGCCGCGTGAAAGGCCATCGACTCGTTCTTCGCGGCATTGTCCAGTTCCAGGCGGCGCACATCCAGACGAGTGCCGCCCTTGCCAGGGGTACCGCTGAGGAACTCCACGATCCCATCGTCGGCAACCACCCGATCGATCACAAAGGCCGAATTTTGGTTGGCGTTCCGAGGATGCAGATTGCGCGGCATGCCCCGGGGAGGAATGCTGACGTGCATCCCCGTCACCGCCAAGAGAGTAATGCTCTTGCGCCCCGACAGCATCTCCGCGTAGCTGGTTCGAATGACTGCCGAAGTTGCGGCAAACACCGGCGGGTACCTCGGACTCATCGGGTTAGCCGCCGTGATCTTGCCAATCACACAGCCGGGCGGAAAGTAAGTGGTCCGGAAGCTCTCGATCCTCAGGCTAGTGCCCGTGGCTTTCTCCAAAGCGCTCTTCACCTTGGACTCCGTCCATGGCCACTTCGAAGCCAAAAGCATGCCCGCAAGCACTATTACCGCGACTACAAAAATAAGTACGAATCTCAGCGGCTTCAGGAACCGCGACGGTGTTTTCAGTGCTTCTCGAGTCAACATGGCTTGCCCGCTGGCCTGAGGCGTATGACAATTTAGCAGTTGCACGGGAGGGACCATAACCAGCGACTCTTAGCTATGATTGATGAATTCTAATTCCGGTCCCCCTATGAGCCAGGTCCAAGAACTTCTCACCTCTAGCGCCTCTTCCGCGAGCCAGCTGGCTCGCCATCCTCTGGAACCGTTAACCCAAACCGAAGTTCAGCAGTCCGTGGCCCTGCTCCGCAACCTCCCGGACTGGACGCCCGAGACACGCATCATCAGCATTGCGTTGAAGGAGCCCCCCAAAGCGACCGTTTACGCCTGGCCGGCGGTTCCTGTCGTTGAGCGCCGCGCGACAGCCGTGCTCATGGACAACGGGCGCAACCAAGCTTCGACGGTCATCCTGGACCTTGCGGCCGATCGTATCGAGAACGTCCAGTTGGCGCCCCCCGGAGCGCAACCGACAATTTCGATGGACGAACAGATCGAATGCGAACAAGCCGTGCTCGCGAGCCAGGAGTTTCTCTCCGCACTCGAGAAGCACTACGGACCCGTTGACCCCGCGCTCCTCATGGTCGACATTTGGAGCGCCGGCCATTATGACGGGGACGATGCGGACACCGGCCTGCGCCTGACCCGCCCGCTCTGTTTCCTCCGGTCCGATCCGTCCGATAACGGGTATGCGCGACCTATCGAGGGGATTCGCCCCGTCGTCGATCTCAACACCATGCGCGTGCTTCGCGTGGAGGAGTACGGCCAATGGCCGCTCCCGCCTGAGTCCGGCAACTACTCAGCCGACCGGGTGGGCCCGCTGCGTCCCGGCATCAAGCCCCTCCAGGTCACTCAGCCAGAAGGCGTCAGCTTCACGCTGCAAGACCATCGCATGACCTGGCAGAATTGGAACTTTCTGATCGGATTCAACGCCCGCGAAGGTCTCACCATCCACCATGTCCGTTACACTGACGCCGGCCGCGAGCGCAGCATCCTCTATCGCGGCTCGCTCACCGAGATGGTCGTCCCCTATGGCGATCCCCGGCCCACGCAGGCGCGCAAGAATGCTTTCGACGTCGGCGAATATGGCATGGGGATGTGCGCCAACAGCCTGCAACTCGGCTGCGACTGCCTCGGCGAGATCACATATCTGGACGCGCATTTTTGCGATAGCCGCGGCCGCGCCCTGACCATCCCCAACGCCATCTGCATTCACGAGGAAGATTACGGCATCCTCTGGAAACATACCGACCGCCGGCTGCCCGATCATCCCGAAGTGCGCCGCTCGCGCCGCCTGGTTGTCTCGTCCATCTCCACCGTCGAGAATTACGAGTACGGCTTTTACTGGTATTTTTACCAGGACGGCAACATCGAATTCCAACTCAAGTTAACCGGCATTCTTTCCCTCGGGGCCGCGCATCCCGGCGAGCAACTCCCGCACGGAGCCATGATCGCGCCGCAGCTCTATGCCCCCAATCACCAGCACTTCTTCAACATGCGCCTGGACTTCGACATCGATGGCGAACGCAACACCATTCAACAGGTCGATGTCGTCTCCGATCCTATCGATGAACTTAATCCGTACGAAAACGCATTCCGCGCGCAAGCCACGCCGCTCCTGACCGAGAAACAGGCGTGCGCTCACTTGAATCCGGCCGCCGCGCGCACCTGGAAAATCACTAACCCGTCCCGGCAAAAACAGACTCGGTGAGCCGGTGGCTTATAAGTTCATCCCCGGCGACAACTCCATCCCGTTCGCTTCTCCGAATGCCTGGTGGCGCAAGCGGGCCCGCTTCGTCGACCATCACGTCTGGGTCACGCCCGTCCAGGAGAATGAAAACTTTGCCGCGGGTGACTTCCCCAACCAGAGTCTGGCCGACCATGGCCTGGCAACGTGGATCGAAGCCGATCGGCCAATCGAAAATACGGACGTCGTCCTCTGGTATACCTTCGGCCACACGCATATCCCGCGGCCCGAAGACTATCCCGTGATGCCCGCCGCTTACATCGGCTTCCTACTCAAGCCTGCCGGGTTCTTCGACCGCAATCCCGCTAACGATGTTCCTCCGTCGGCTCCCAAATCACACGCCAGCCACAATGGCACCTGCACGCATTGCTGACCGGCGGAGCCCCGGCGCTATTTGCTTCGCCAATGACACTCTTATAAACTTCTGTATGTAACCGACCCAAAGTAAACCGAATAAGGAGCATCGCGAATGTTTCGCCTCGATGCCGACCACCCCGTAGAGTTTTGTGACGGCCTCCGTCGCCGTGATTTCCTGCACGCCGGCGCGCTGTCTTTCCTGGGACTGGGACTCTCGGACCTGCTTGCCATGAAGGCCATGGGAGCTACCGACCCCGCCAAGGCCGATAAGAATTGCATCATGCTGTTCCTGGTCGGCGGGCCCTCGCAGCTCGACACCTGGGACATGAAGCCCGATGCTCCCGCCGAAATCCGCGGACCCTACAAGCCCATCAAGACCAATGTTCCCGGCATCGAGATCTCCGAAAATTTTCCGCGCATGGCGAAGCACGCGGATAAATATGCGCTCATCCGCTGCTGCTATCACACCGCTGCCGCGGTGCATGACACGGGCCACCAGATGATGCAGACCGGCCGCCTGTTCCAGGGCGGCATCGAGTATCCCGCACATCGGCTGCGTGCTCTGGCAAACTCAAAGGACCCAAGGGCGATGTTCCCGCGCACGTCCTGCTGCCGCGCCCCATCGGCAACACCGGCGGCAATATGCCGCACGGCCAGACTGCCGGATTCCTCGGCAAAATGTACGATCCGTTCGTCCTCAACGCCGATCCTTCCGACCCCAACTTCAAGGTCCCGGACCTGCTGCCGCCCGACTACCTCACCGCGCTTCGCGTGGATCGCCGCACGCAACTGGCGCGAAATGGTGGACAACTCCGTTAGCAAATTCGAAACCTCGCAGGATGCGCGGCTGCTCGACTCCACTTTCCACTCCGGCCTACACGCTGATGTCTTCGCAAAAGGCCCGCGAGGCTTTCGAGCTCTCCAAGGAGCCCGAGAGCGTCACGCGCAGAAGTACGGCTATGAATCGCTTCGGCCAAAGCTGTCTGCTCGCGCGCCGCATGATCGAGGCCGGCGTCCGCTTCGTCACCGTCAATATGTTCGAGACGGTATTCGACGAGATCACCTGGGACATCCACGGCTCGAAGCCCTTCAGCCCCATTCAGTTGTTATCGCGACCTGGTCGGTCCCATGTTCGACATGGCCTACAGCGCCCTGCTTGAAGACCTCGATCGAGCGGGGCCTGCTAACCGAACACGATGGTGGTCTCCACCGGCGAATTCGGCCGCACTCCCAAAGATCAATCCCGCCGGCGGCCGCGACCATTGGCCGCAGTGCTGGACCATGCATGATGGCCGGCGGCGGCGTCAAGGGCGGCCAGGTGATCGGAGCGTCGGACGACATCGGCGGCGCGCCTAAAGACCGGCCTACCTCACCCGGCGAAGTCGCGGCAACCATCTATCACGGCCTCGGGATTCCCCTGGAACTGGAACTGCCCGGCGCGCAGGGCCGCCCGATTCCGCTGGTCGAGCGCGGCACCAGCCCATTCACGAGCTTTTCATCTGACGTCCCATGCGAAGAAACCTGATTCTTTTCCTTGCAGCCCTGCCTGCGCTCGCCGGCGACTTTAGCCGTGCTGCCCGACGCCGCCACCCTGCGCGGACCGGAAGCGCGCCACCAGTTCATCGCGGAGACCACCGATAGCGGCCGCCAGGAAGATGCGACCGCTTCCGCGACCTGGAAGTCGTCCAATCCTTCGGTCGCGACCGTGACCGCCGCCGGCCTTGTGACCCCGGTTTCCGATGGAGACGTCACCATCACGGCCGAAGTCGCCGGGCAGTCGAGCGCCGCTCGCATCCACGTCACCGCCGCGAAAGAACCTTTCCAATGGACGTTTAAGAACGACGTCCTCCCCGTTATGACCAAAGTGGGTTGCAACCAGGGAGCTTGTCACGGCGCGCTCGCCGGCAAGGGCGGCTTCAAACTCACCCTCCGCGGCTATGACCCCGATGCCGATTACGACACCCTCACCCGCCAATCCCTCGGCCGCCGCGTTTTGCTCTCCGACCCCTCCCACAGCCTCATGCTGCTGAAACCGACGATGGCCATCGGTCACGGCGGCGGCCAGCGATTCAAGCCGGACTCTCTCGAATATCGCATCATCAGCCAGTGGATCGCGGCGGGCGCCCCCGCCCCTCAGGATTCCGACCCCGCCGTAATCGGCCTCGAAGTGTTCCCCGCCAAAGCCACTCTTCAGATCAATGCGGGACAACAACTCGTCGTCCGCGCCAGGTACGCGGATGGCAATGTTCGTGATGTAACGCGCTGGGTCAAGTTCTCCTCAAGCGATGAAGGCGTGGCCACCGTCGACGATCTCGGTCACGTCAAGATGAACGGCCCCGGAGAAGCCGCCATCACTCTCTGGTACCAGAGCCGCGTTTCTTACGCGCGCCTGGCCGTCCCCTTCGACAACAAAATCGATCCCTCCCTCTACACCAGGTTCCAACGCCGCAATTACATCGACGACTTCGTCATCGAAAAGCTGAAGGCTCTGAACATCGCCCCTTCGAAGCCGGCCGATGATGCCACCTTCCTCCGCCGCGCCTACCTCGACGCCGCCGGCATTCTTCCGTCCTCGAGGAGGTGGAAACGTTCCTTGCCGACACCGCTCCGGACAAGCGCGCGAAGATGATCGACGCTCTGCTCGCGCGCGATGAATATCGTCGACTACTGGTCCTATAAGTGGTCGGACCTTCTGCTCGTCTCCAGCCGGAAACTCGCGCCCAAAGCCATGTGGTCTTTCTATAACTGGATTCGCGCCAGCGTCCAGGAAGAACAAGCCCTGGGACACGATGGTGCGCGAAATTTTCACCGGCTCCGGCAGATACGCTGCAGAACGGCGCGTTGAACTACTTCGTCTCCACAAAGACCCCATCGACCTCACCGAAAACGCCACTCTCGCCTTCATGGGCCAGCGCCTCACCTGCGCCCGCTGCCACAACCATCCGCTCGAAGAAGTGGACCCAGAAGCAGTATTTCCAGATGGCCAATATCTTCTCGCGCGTCGGCCTCAAGAACGGCGCCGAAGAACGGCGACATGGTCGTCTTCGCGAAAGTCTCGGGCGATATCAATCACCCGCGCCTGCTCAAGCCTCTCGCCCCAACGCCGCTCGATGGCAAGCCGATGGCCCTCGATTCCCCCGAAGACCGCCGCGTTCCCTTTGCCAGGTGGCTCACGCAGCCCGCACAATGAAATGTTCGCCCGCGCCATCGTCAATCGCGTCTGGGCGCAACTTCATGGGCCGCGGACTCGTCGATCCGGTGGATGACGTGCGCGCCACCAACCCCGCTTCCAACGAGGAACTCTTTGCCGCCGCCACCAAAGATTTCGTCGCGAGCGGGTACGACATCAAGCATCTGATCCGCACCATCATGAACTCCGGCGCCTATCAGCTTTCTTCCGAGAGCCAACGCCACCAATCAGAACGACAACAAGTACTACTCCAAGTACATCGTCAAGCGCTTACCCGCGGAGGTGCTGCTCGACTCCATGTCGGAAGTCACCAACGTTCCTTCGCGCTTCGACGGATACGCGGTAGGGACGCGCGCCCAGCAACTTCCGGACGTACGCGTCAAGTCGGACTTCCTCACCGCCTTCGGCCGTCCCGCCGCGCATCCTCTGCGATGCCGCCGAACGATCCCCGGCCCCCAGCGTCGCCCAGGCCCTGCATGTCATCAACGGCGACACGCTCAACCAGAAGCTGAGCGCCCCCGAGGGCTTTCCCGCGCTGGCCGTCAAATTGGGGCTTTCGGACGCCCGTCTTCTCGATACCGTATTCCTCTCGGCCTATAGCCGCTATCCGGCGGAAGCTGAGAAGCAGACCATGCTCGAACTGCTGCGCAAGGCGCGCGTGACCACCGGGTCCAACGCGTTACAGCTCGATACCCGCCGCAAAGCTATTGAAGACATGCTGTGGGCCATGCTGTCGA
The DNA here is from genome assembly GCA_963814235.1 of Bryobacterales bacterium. Classification (GTDB taxonomy): domain Bacteria; phylum Acidobacteriota; class Terriglobia; order Bryobacterales; family Bryobacteraceae; genus Bog-113. The sequence continues at coordinate 188,095 of CAWFCA010000001.1, forward strand.
GCAAGGAATTTCTCTTCAACTATTAAGGGACGCTTGTGAAACTTCTCGCTGTGTTCGCTGTCTGCGCGTTCGCCGCCGGCGCCGCCGTTCCCATTCCCGATGTGCGGCCCACCCGCCCCGTCCAGGCCCAGATCAACTCCATTGCCTGGAGCCCGGACGGCAAGACGCTCGCGCTCGCCAGCTATCAGGAAGTCCGGCTGATCAATCCCGCCAACCAGCAAACCGGGGCTGTCCTGAAGGGCCACGCCGAACAGGTTCGCAGCGTCGCATTTTCACCCGACGGTAAACTGCTGGCCGCCGCCGGGGGTCTCCCCGCGCGCTCCGGCGAGGTCAAAGTCTGGGACGTCGACTCGCGCAAAGAGCTCTACACCATCAAAGGTCATAGCGATTGCATCTACTCGGTGGCTTTCTCCCCGGACGGCAAGACCCTGGCCACCGCGAGTTACGACAAACTGATCTATCTGTGGAACGCTGCCGATGGCAAGCAGCTTCGCAAACTGAAAGACCATATCGACGCCATCTATGCCATCCGCTTCACTCCCGATGGAAAATTTCTGGTATCCGCCTCCGCCGATCGCGGCGTCAAGATCTGGAATCCGGAAACCGGCGAACGCCTCTTCACCCTGAGCGACTCGCTCGATGGCCTCAACGCCCTGGCCATCTCGGCCGACAGCAAATACGTCGCCGCCGGCGGCTATGACAAGACCATTCGCATCTGGTCGCTGGAGGGCAAAGAGCCGAAGCTCGAACACACGCTGATCGCCCACGAAGACGCCATCCTGCAATTGGCATTTTCGCCGGATGGCAAGACCCTCATCTCTTCGGCGGCCGACCGCACACTCAAGATTTTCGACACGGCCACCCTCACCGAACAGCGCGTCATCCCCTCACCCGATTGGATCCTCGCTCTCGCCATCTCGCCCGACGGCAGGCAGATCGCCGCCGGCCGTTTCGATGGCAGCCTGTCTCTGATCGATCTCAACTCTTCCCTTGCACTTCTGCGGAGCCACTAAATGCGACTGATCTCGATTCTTCTTTTCGGCGCGCTTGCGATCCACGCGGCGGCGAACGACTCGCCATCCGGGACACGCATCACCCCGCCCACGCTGCGCGAGATCTCGCCGCGAGGCATCCCCCGTGGCGGCGCGTTCGAGGTCGCGATCGTCGGCTACAACCTGGCGCATGCCAGCGCCATCTATTTCAGCGAGACCGGTATCCAGGCAAAGATTACCCGTATTCGAGAGCTCTCCGATCAGGACGATGTGCGCCTGGGCGGCAACGGAACCCCGCTCACCATCGACCTCGGTCCCTTGCCTGCGCGCTATGAAATCACCGCCGAAATCCAAACGGGTTTCGACGCCCCGATCGGGCCCGCCAGCTTCCGCGTCCTCACGCCACTCGGCTTGAGCCCGGAAGGCATGCTGTCGATCGAGCCGTTTTATGGCGAAACCGCCGACACCGAACCCAACGACACGTTCGACACCGCCGTCGAGACCCTCCTGCCCGCCATCCTCGTCGGAACCATCTCCAAACCCGGCGACGTCGACTACTACAAAATTCACACGCGCGCCGGAGACCAGATCGTCTTCGAGAACAACGGGCGCATGCTCGGCTCGGCCTTACAGCCCGTCATCACGATCTACGACGAGCAACAGAATCCCTTAGAAACGTTTACCGAAGATGGCGCGCTCCGCACCAACGCCTTCGCCCATACCTTTGCGAAGGCCGGAGTTTATTTCATCCGCGTCTCGGACTATGAAGAGTCCGGCAGTTCGCGGCACTTCTACCGCATCATGACGGGGCGCCTGCCGGTTGTCCTTTCCGCTTTTCCGCTGGGCGTGGAACAGGGCAAAACCGCTGCCATCTCCCTTACCGGTTTCAACCTGTCGAAGGGCACCTTCAGCGTGCAGGGCCATGCGAACGAGGGTTCGTATGATTCCGAATGGCTGCGTCCCGATGGAATCTCAGGCCCCGTGTTGAACCGCCTCCGCCTCGCCGTCGGGGAGCAGCCGGAGTTGCTGGCGAACGCCGCCGCGTCTCCGCAAGCGATTCCCGTGCCGGTCACCATCAACGGCCGGATGACCCGCGCGCATCAGGATTTTCGCTTCCATGCCCGCCAGGGTCAGAAGTTGGTTCTCGACGTGAACGCCGCGCGGCTTGGCTCCCCTCTTGATTCGCAATTGGAAATTCTCGACACGCAGGGCAAGCCTATCGAGCGCGCCACCATCCGCTCCATCCAGCAGACCAGTCTCGTCCTGCGCGACCACGCTTCCACCGATTCCGGCATCCGGCTGGACTCCCAAAGTGGATTGCAGGTCGGCGACTATCTGATGGTCGGCACGGAAATCGTCCAGATCGCCGCTATGCCGCGCGGTCCCGATGATGACTTTTCCATGCTCAGCTTCAACGGCCAGCGCGTGTCTTTCTTCGACACCACTTCTGAAGCGCATGCGATGGACTCGCCCGCCTACAAAATCCAGATTCACCCGGCTGGAACCAAATTCGCTCCCAACGGCCTGCCCGTGGTCCACCTGATGTACCGCAACGATGACGGCGGCCCGGGGTACGGTAAAGATTCGCGCCTGCACTTCACGGCCCCTGCCGATGGCGATTACCTCGTCCGGCTCAGCGACGTCCGCGGACTGAACGGACCGGCCTATGCGTATCGCCTGACCGTTCGCGAGCCGAAGCCCGATTACCGGCTCTCCGTAACCCCGCGCAACCCCAACGTACCCGCGGGCGGCCGCATCCCTCTCACCGTAACTGCGCTGCGGCTGGACGACTTCGATGGCGCGATCCCCGTCACCGTCAAGGATCTCCCGCCGGGGCTCCATGCTTCCGGCGGCGTGATCCAACCGGGACAGAAGTCGACCACCGTGATCCTGACCGCCGACGCCTCGGCCGCTCTGGAGCGCGCGCTGCCGCTGCATGTGGTGGGCGCCAATGGACGCGAAGCCGATAGTGAAGACCGCCTGAAGCTGGTCGCCCTGATGCCGCGCGCCGACGTCGATGTCGCCGCCGAAACCCGCGAGATCGTCCTGGACCCCGGCAGCCGCGCGACGCTCGAAGTCTCCGTCCACCGCAACAATGGGTTTGGCGGCCGCGTCCCGCTCAACGTCCGCAACCTGCCCCCCTCCGTGCGGGTCATCGATGTCGGCCTGAATGGCGTGCTTGTCAACGAGAGCGAAACCCGGCGCACCTTCACCCTGGAAGCGCTGCCCGGCGCCACGCCCATCGACCAATACATCTACGTATCCGGAGACATCGAAACCCGCGCCGGCATGCAGCAGTCGTCCTTCGTGACGGAACGCATCGCCCTCAAAATCCGCGGCAAAGATCACGCGACCACATCGCGGTAGCGCGCGCGCTCAGTTCGTGTTCATCACGAAAGCGAACAGCGTATCGCCCGCGCCCGCCACCAGGTATTGCCGCCCGTCGAGTTCATAGGTAATCGGGCCATTGGTCATCGCTGCGCCCAGATTGGCGTGCCACAGCGGTTGGCCCGTGCTCGCTTTCAGCGCAACGATGTTGTTCGAAGGGTCGCCCGCAAACACCAGGTCCCCCGGCCGTGCTCAGCACTCCCGACCGGATGCCTTCCCCTTCCCACTTGTGGCTCCATCGGATCTTGCCGGTCTGGTAATCGAGCGCCTGCAGCATCGATTCACCCCAGCCGCCCTGGTCGTTGCCGCCCCAGCCTTCCGGCTTCTCGTCGTCGTCGAAAATGTAATAGATGCTGAAGGCCCGCGTGGCGTTGATGTAGAAAAGCCCGGTCTGCGGACTGAAACTGGGCGGCGGCCAATTCGCGGCTCCTCCCTGGTTCGGCGAAACCAGAGCCCCGTCCGTGTGCGGCTCTTTGGCTTCGTTGGGAATGGGCTGCCCTTTTGCGTCCACGCCCTTCGCCCAATTGGTTTTCACGAATTCGGACGACGCATAGTTCTTCCCCGTCTTCCGGTCCAGCACAAAGAACCATCCGTTGCGGCTCGCCTGCGCCACCAGTTTGCGCGGCTGGCCATTGATCTCCCCGTCAATCAGAACCGGCGTTTGCACCGCGTCCCAATCATGCGTATCGTGCGGCGACGGCTGGAAATGCCACACCAGTTTCCCCGTGTCGGCGTTCAGCGCGACGATCGACTCCGTGAAAAGGTTGTCCCCCTTGCGGCCTTTCCCGGCAATCACCGGCTGCGGGTTTCCGGTACCCACGAAAAGCATGTTGAGTTCGGGATCGTAGGTGCACGGCACCCACGTCATTCCGCCCCCGTGCTCCATCGCTTCCGCGCTCGGCCAGGTTTCCGAACCCGGTTCGCCCGGCTTCGGCACTGTCGACCAACGCCACTGCACCTCGCCCGTTTCCGGATCGCGCGCTTCGAGGTAGCCCGGACGGTCCAAATCATCTCCGCTCACTCCCGTGATCACATGGTTCTTGATCACGATGGGCGCCACCGACGCATAGTACAACTCGTCCAGCGAGCAGATCGACTGGCTCCAACGCTCCTTGCCGTCTTTCAGATTGAGTGAAACGAGGTGGCAGTCCGGAGTCTCGAAGTACAGCCAGTTCCCGGAAATACCCACGCCCCGGTTTCCCAGGTGAATGCCGCCCTTCGATGCCCACGTGTAGTGCCAGAGTTCGCGGCCCGAACGCGCATCGATCGCCCAAACCTTATCCGGCACCGTGAAATACATGATCCCGTTCACCACCAGCGGGGTCGCTTTAATCACCCCGCCGAACGGATCGTCTCCGCCGTTGATCCGGTATACCCACGCCAGGCTCATCGCTTTCACGTTCGCCTCGTTGATCTTGTCGAGCGTGCTGTAACGACGGCCCGAATAGTCGCCGTTATAGGTAGGCCAAGTGTCGATCGGTGCGTGCATCAACTTATCGGGGTCCAACCCCTCGGCCGCGTTAGCCGAAAAGACAGGCCCCAGCGCGAGCGCGCTTAGGATCAGGAGCGGAGTTCGTTTCATTTCAAGGTCTCCAGATAAGCCACGACGTTGTGTATGTCTTTATCGGTGTATTGATCCAGCAGCGCCACATGCGCCGCATACGGATCCTTCTTTTCGACGTGAACCTCGGGGGTCCTCTCGAAGGATCGGTACTGGCCGGACCCGTCGCGCAACGCCACATCGAAATCATCCATGCGCAACAGCTCCCCGCTGACCCGCTCGCCGCCGGGCAGCGTCACGGTCACTTGCACCGGCATGCGCTTCCCTGTGGTCGCGCGCTTGCCGAAAGCCACGGTTTGCGGGAAAACAAATTTCAGCTGCAACACCGGCGGATCGTATTTCTTCGCGATCCCCGCCAGGTCGCCCTTGGGAGAATGGCAGGTGCCGCACTTCCCTGCTCCGTTGAAGTACGCGGCGCCCGCTTTGGGATCCCCCGTCAAAACATTCAGGACCTTGTTGTACGGCCCTGTTCGCAGAGTGTCCCCGAGTTTCTGATGCAGGAAGTGCGAGAGGTCGTCGATCTGTTTGGCATCCAGACTGGCGCTCGCGATTCCACCTTGCATCGGATGCCCGCGCTTCAGAAAAGGCCCAATCGTGTCGCCGTAGCGGTCGCGCAGCAGCACCAGCGAGCGAACCACGTCGGAACCACGTTCCGTGCCTCTGGCCTTCGGCCCGTGACAGGTAATGCACTGCGCGATATAGATGGTCTTGCCGCGGTCCGCCGCTTCGTCGTCCACGATGTGCTTGTCGCTCGCCCCCGCCTGCGCCAGCAGACCGCCCCCAGCCGGTTTCTTGCCCGCGCCCTGCGGCACCGTCGCTTTCGCCGGAAGGTTCTTCGCCAGATAATCCACGATTTGCCCGAACTCCGCGTCCGTGCCCTTCGCCCCCTTGCTGATCATGTTGGAAACGATGTCGCCCCATTGCTCCCGCGCCATTCCTTTCCCCAGCACCAGTTCCGCGGGATGGCAAGCGCCGCAAACCTTCTTCACCGTTTCCCGGCCCGGTGCATCGGGCAGCTGCGCGGGCCGTTCGCCGGTCTGAGCGGCGATCATTCCCGCCGTCATTAAACTCAGCGCCAAAGCCTTTCCTGAGCGACTCATCACAAACCTCACAATCCCGTTCCCTCTATCCGCGATTGCAACGCGGGCCCACCAAAACACAGAACGATAATAAGCTATGGCCAAACGTTTACCGCTTCTGGCGCTTCTTCTGGCGATCAGCCAATCCGCGTGTGTCGTCGTCGGCGGCTACACCAGTCGCGGAGGATGGTTCCTCTGGCCGGGCGGGTTAGGTTTGCTTCTCATCCTCGCTCTGCTCTACTTCCTTTTGGGGCGTCGCTGACCCAGAGTTCGGGGCGAGCGTATATCGTCGGCTCCGGACCTAACGGTCTGACCGCCGCGATCGTTCTGGCTCGACACGGTTTCGAAACCACCGTGTTCGAAGCGCAGCCCACCATCGGCGGCGGGATGCGATCGGCGGCTCTGACGCTTCCCGGTTTCATTCACGACGTTGGTTCCGCGGTTCACCCGCTCGCGCTCAGCTCGCCGGCGTTCGCCACCTTCCCGCTTGCCGAACACGGTCTGGAATGGGTCCAGCCGCCGATCCCTCTCGCCCACCCGCTCGATGGCGGCCGCGCAGCCTGTCTTCATATCTCCGTGGCTGAAACCGCTGCCGGACTCGGCCGCGACCGCGCCGCATACGAGTTCGCAATCGGCAATCTGGCCGTTCGCTGGCACGACCTCGTTCCCGAGATTCTCGGGCCCCTTCACTGGCCCGCATCCCCGCTTGTCCTTGCCCGCTTCGGAATCGGGGCGCCGTGGCCCGCCACGCTGCTGGCCAACACGTTGTTCCGCACACCGGAAGCCAGAGCGCTCTTTGCCGGCATGGCCGCGCATTCCTTCCTGCCTCTCGAGAGTCTCTTCTCCGCAGCCTTCGGTTGGGTGTTAGCGCTCGCGGGCCATGGCGTCGGCTGGCCCATTGCGCGCGGTGGCTCCAAGCAGGTGGCCGATGCTCTCGCGTCCTATTTCCGTTCGCTCGGCGGACGCATTATCCCCAATACCCCCGTCACTTCCCTGGACGCGTTTGAACCAGGCTCTCTGGTCCTTTGCGACATCACCCCGCGCCAGTTTCTGGCCATCGCGGGACCGCGTCTGCCTGCGTCGTATCGCGCGAGCCTGGAACATTATCGTTACGGCCCCGGTGTGTTCAAGCTCGATTGGGCGCTCGACGGACCCATCCCCTGGGCTGCGGAAGCGTGTACCAGGGCCGGTACCGTTCACGTCGGCGGCACGATCGAGGAAATTGCCGCCTCCGAGCGCGCCCCGCATCGCCAGATAGAATCCGAAAGCCCGTTCGTCCTGTTGTCCCAGCCCAGCCTCTTCGATCCCACGCGCGCGCCCCAGGGCAAGCACACCGCCTGGGCCTATTGCCACGTCCCCAACGGCTCCCGCGCCGATATGACGGCCCGGATTGAAGCCCAGGTCGAACGGTTCGCTCCCGGCTTTCAGAAACGCATCCTGGCCCGCAGTGGATTGGACACCCTAGCCATGGAAGCGAATAACGCCAATCTTGTCGGCGGCGATATCAACGGCGGCGCACAGGGTTTCTCCCAACTGTTTATTAGGCCGAACCGAAGCCTCTACCGCACTCCGCTCCCCGGCGTGTATCTCTGCTCCGCTTCCACCCCGCCCGGCGGAGGCGTTCACGGCATGTGCGGTTTTCATGCGGCCACATTGGCCCTGCGCTCGTTGGGAATCTCTTAAGCCACGGGATTCCGCAACACTCCAACCCCCTCGATCTCCACCTCCACCACATCGCCCGCGTGCAGCGCGAACGTGTTCCCGGGAGTTCCCGTATAGATCAGATCGCCCGGTTCCAGCGTCACCCACTGGCTGGCCCAACTGACAATGTGCGCGCAGTCGTGCACAAGGTCCGACGTCGAACCGGACTGCGCCGTCTTGCCATTCACGCGTGTTTCGAGCGCTAGGGCCCCGTAGTTCAGACCTGTGGCAATCACCGGCCCCAGCGGTGCGAACGTGTCGCAACCCTTGGCCCGCCACCATTGCAGATCCTTCTGCTCCCCGCGCTGCCAGCCGCGGTCGCTCACATCGTTTCCGGCCGTGACGCCGAAGATCGCCGCCCCCGCATCCTCCGGCGACACCGCACGCGCCTTCTTCCCGATCACAATAACCAGCTCCCCTTCAAAGTGGACATCCGTCGCGTCCCGCGGAATCACAATGGGCTCCTCCGTAGCAATCAACGCGGATGGCGGTTTATAGAAAAGCTCCGGAGATTCGGGCAGCTTACGCCCGCCCAGGTGACTCCGGTAGTTCAGACCGACTCCCAGAATCTTCGTCGGCGTGCATGGGGCGAGCAAGCGGAGCTCGCTGAGCGCTAACTGCTGCCCGGTCCGGTGAAGGTGGCCGAGGCCGCTAAAGAGATCGCCTTTGATCTCCATCACCCGATCGCCGTCGACCTCTCCATAAGCCGGCAAATCGCCGTACTGAAACCGCACATAACGCCTGGTCAATGATTTAAATCCTCCTGATTATCCGGCTGAATCTAAATTGTAAGTTCGCGGCTGTGGGAGAATACAAATGAGCCACTGCCCCACATCCAGGCGGGTATGGAGAAATCTTCTCAGAACATTCAGGATAGTTTTCTGAACAACGCGCGCAAAGAAAAGATGGTCATTACCATCTTCCTCGTGGGCGGGGTGCGGCTGAACGGCCGCATCAAGAGTTTCGATAAGTATTCCCTGATTCTGGAAGCCAATAACCAGGAGCACTTAGTCTTCAAACACGCGATCTCCACAGTAGTAACCGCCCGTCAGGCGCACTCCGCGGTAGCGCTCTCCAGTGCGAACGCAGGCGGCGCCGCTCCGCCCGACAGCCCCGCGGAATCGCGGGAAAGCAGCGAGGAGTAGTCCCGCGGAACGAGCCATCCTTGTTGCATTCGAGATCAAGTCCCCTTCGCGGGCGCCGCTAGGCGAAGCGTCCCTCGACGAACTGCGCGAGCTCGCCGCCAGTGCGGGCGCATCCGTCGCCGCGGAAATGTTGCAGTCCCGCCAGACGGCCGACTCGGCGACTCTTCTCGGGCGTGGAAAGGTCGACGAGCTCAAGGCCCTGTCACTTTCAGTCAACGCCGACCTCATCCTCATCGATTTTGACCTCAGCCCCACCCAGCAGCGGAACCTCGAAAAAGCGCTGGATCTTAAAGTCATCGACCGGACGCAGCTGATCCTTGACATCTTCGCCCTGCGCGCCCGCACCAAAGAAGGCCGGCTTCAGGTGGAGCTTGCGCAATTGAACTATCTCCTGCCGCGGCTCAGCGGACAAGGCGTCTCGCTCTCGCGCCAGGGCGGCGGAATCGGAACGCGCGGTCCGGGTGAAACCAAGCTCGAAACCGATCGCCGCCGCATCCACCGGCGCATCAAAAAGATCGAAGAGGCCATCGAGAAGGTGCGCCTCGGCCGCGCCCTTCACCGCAGCCAGCGTCAGGCCGTCCCGCTTGCGACCGTTGCGCTCGTGGGCTACACCAACGCGGGGAAAAGCACCCTTTTCAACCGGCTCACTCACTCGGAAGTGCTTGCCGACAAGAAAATGTTTGCGACGCTCGACCCTACCGTGCGCGCGCTCGACCTGGCCTCCCATCGGAAAGTCCTGTTGAGCGACACCGTCGGCTTCATCCGCAACCTGCCCACCACGCTGGTCCATGCGTTCCGCGCCACGCTCGAAGAAGTCGCCGACGCCGCTCTCGTTCTGCACGTCGTGGATGCCTCCTCCGACCAGGCTGCGTCTCAAACCGCGCAGGTATTCAAAGTCCTGGCGGAGATTGGAATCGCGGAAACGCCTCAAATCCTGGTGTTGAATAAGGCCGACCGCCTGCCGGCTGGCGAAGCCGAGATCGGCGTCTTGCGCCAGCGAATTCTTGCGGAATCGTCCACATCCGCGCAGATTCCCGCCACTCTCGCCAGCGGTCTCACCGGCGCGGGAATGCCGGAGCTCTTACAACTGATCTCCGGATCGCTGCCGTCCGAAATGATGACCGTTGACCGCTTCCGGATACCCGCCGGCAACGGCGCCGAAATTTCCCTCTTGCATGAGATGGGAAAAGTGTTCGATCTGGAGTATCATGACGGTGTCTGCGAGATTGAAGCGGCAGTTCCTACCCGTCTGCGGACTCGGCTACTCCAATATCTAGCGGAGCCGTCGTTAGCTGTGGAAAAAACTGTGGGGAACGCAGAGTTGGAACCATGACACGTCTCCGCGCAATATGCTTTCCCGCTTTCCCTCGCGCACCTTTGCAAAGCACTAGAAACAAAACACTTCTTAGATTAGACAAACCCGAAAGGGGGGCCTGGCGCGCAGTTATTCCCATTCTTATCGATTTCCACAAAACCAGGGCGATTCCGGCATGAACGTTCCTAATTTCCTGACCCTGCTGCGGATCTTCTTTGTGCCCCTGCTCACCGCCGCCATGGTTCAGGAAAGCTTCGCCTTTCACCTGGGCCCGACTTTCCTCTCGAACGACATTCTGGCTCTCACCATCTTCCTCTCCGCTGCCGCCACCGACCTCTTTGACGGCTACCTCGCCCGCCGCTGGGGACAGATCACCACCATCGGAACCTTGCTCGATCCCATCGCGGACAAGCTCCTGATTTCGGCCGCCCTCATCGCCCTGGTTCAGGTCCGGGCCGTCCCCGCCTACCTCGTGATCCTGATTATTGGCCGCGAGTTTGCCGTCTCCGGTCTGCGAAGCATCGCGGCCGCCGAAGGCTATACGATCGCCGCCAGCGATCTCGGCAAAACCAAAATGATCTGCCAGGTCATCGCCATTTCCTGCGTCATGCTCGGTCTGCATCACCCGCTTTTCCAGCGATTAGGAGTGATCGGAATGTGGGCCGTGGTGGTCTTTGCGCTGGCTTCCGCCGTCCAGTATTTCAGCCGCTTCTGGAAACATATCGACGAGCGCGTCAAGCTCCGGCGCCGCCGCGAGTTATTGCGGCAGGCCAAACGCGAACGGCTGGCCAGCCGCCGTCAAAAATCCGCGACCACCTCCGGGCTCGGCATTCGCACCTGAGCACCGGCTTTCGTCAGGGTCACCGAACGAATCTGTCCCGCCGGCCCCAGCGCCGGAACGGCATTCCCGTTTAATTTCAAACCGATCGCGCCGGCATTGCCCGCCCGGATCGTGACCTCTGAGGAAGCGTCCAGGGTTTTCGTATCGCCGGCCGCCAGCGTTCCCGCGAACAACATTTTGCCGTCTACGGTGATGCGCGCCCAGCAGCTATCGTTGGCCGTGAGCTCCACGTGAACATTCGGGGCCCCCGGAACCGGGTTTGCCGGGGTCGAGTTAGCAGCTGCTACGGGCGAAACCAGAGGCGCGGGAACTGGCGGCTTCATCGGCGGGGTTGCGGGCGCCGTCACCGGCGTGTTTGTCGCGGTCTTTTGCATTTGCCAATCTCGCCAGTACTGAAACCCGTAATAAGCCGCTCCGCATACGATCAGCGTCAAGAAAAACGTCGTAAATGCCGATGCCGCGTTATTAGGGAACAACCCTCCGAAAACCGGTCCCGTCGCGGGCTGAGAAAACGCCGGAGAGGGCCGCTTCGCGACGGAAAATCGCGGAACCGAGTCCGGCTGCTCCCGGTCGAACTGGTGGACCATCGCCGCCGGGTCCAGATGCAGCGCCTCCGCGTATTGACGAACGAAGCTCCGCGCGAAGACGACCCCCGGGAGCTGATCGAAATCATCCGCCTCAATCGCCAGAAGCGCGCGCTGCGATAACTTGGTGATGTGGGCAATCGCCTGGATTTCGAGGCCTTGACGGACACGCTCCGCGGAAAGAGTGCTGCCTACAGTGGGCATGGCGAATGCGGCGGTTGCCTTGCGCCTATAATACGACAGAACGCGCCAACACCCAGTGGGAGAACCAGTTACAGATCATACGTGTTCGGTTATCGTAGTCAATTGGAATCGGCGCGACCTGCTGCGCGCCTGCCTGCGCTCGCTTCTCGGGCAGCTGGGCATCGCTCCTCAAATCATCGTCGTCGATAACGGATCCACGGACGGTTCCGTCGATCTCGTCACCTCCGAATTCCCGCAGGTAACCCTAATCCAAAATGCGGTGAATCGCGGGTTCTGCGCCGCCAACAATCAGGGCATCGCCATCGCCAACGGAGATTGGATCGCGCTGCTGAACAACGACGCGGAAGCCGACGCGCACTGGCTCGCGGAACTGCTGCGTGTCTGTGAACATCGTCCGGATGTGGGCATGGTGGCGAGTAAGATCCTCGTCTTTGCGGACCCGCGCCGGATCGACAAAGTGGGTCACGTTATCTGGCCCGATGGGCAGAACCGCGGGCGCGGAACGGGCGCGTGGGATCACGGGCAGTTCGATCGCGTGGAGGAAGTTCTCTGCCCGGATGGCTGTGCCGCTCTCTACCGCGCGAAGATGCTGCGCGAAATCGGCGGTTTTGACGAGGACTTCTTTGCCTACGCGGACGATGCGGAACTGGGGTTGCGCGCGCGCATCGCCGGCTGGAACTGCCTCTATAGCCCGCGCGCCGTCGTGCTGCATCATCGCGGTGCTACGCTGGGCACCGGCAGCGTGCGCCGCCTGATGCTGATCGAGCGGAATCGGGTTCTGCTCGCCGCTAAGCTTTTTCCGTGGAGCCTGCTTTGGCTCAACGGCTTTTACTATGCCAGACGTCTGTTCGCCGGCATCGCCGCCGCGCTGGCCGGCCGCGGCGAAACCGCTCTTTACCCGGGCTGGCGCGGCAAATGGCGCCTGATCCGGGCCATGATCTCCGGGGACCTCGCCGCCCTTCGCGCGCTGCCTGCCATCCTGCGCAAACGACGCGAGCTGAACCATATACGCAAGCTCTCTCCCCGCCAAACCCGGGAGCTGATTCTGGCCCACGGAATTTCTCTACGGGAACTCACTACTCAAGCGGCTGTCGACTGATGGCTGACCAAAGCTGTTTACGCTGCGGACACACCGCGCACACCGTGGTGGCCCAGGGCACCGATCGCCTCTACCGCACGACGGCCGACACCTTCCGCGCCGTGCGCTGCATCCGCTGCGGCATGATGCGCCTGTCCCCGCGGCCGGCCGACGCTTTGCTCCCCCGGTTCTACCCGCCCGAATACTGGTTCGATCCCGATGAGAGCCAAGCCGCGCGCTGGGCAGAACGGTATCGGCGGCTCGTGTTACGCGACCATGTGCGCTTCGTCGCGCGCGCGGCGGCCGCCTGCGGAACTGCAACCGTACCGATGCTCGACGTCGGCTGCGGCGGTGGGTTGCTCGACGGCATGCTGCGTCAACGCGGCCTCGGAGTGATCGGTCTCGATACATCGAGCGCCGCCTGCCGCATTGCCTGGCACCGCCATCGCGTCCCCACCCTGAAAGGCGATTTAACTCGCGCTCCCTTTCTCCCTGCATCCTTCTCACTCGTCAGCATGTTTCACGTGCTCGAGCACGTTCCTTCCCCGTCCGCATTCCTGATTGCCGCCGGCGAGCTGCTCCGGGCGGAAGGCCGCCTCGTCGTCCAGGTTCCCAACGCCGCCTGCTGGCAATTCCGATGGCTGCGAGGCCGGTGGAACGGCCTGGATTTTCCGCGTCATCTCAACCATTTCCGGCCTGCCGATTTGACCGCGCTCCTGAACCGCTGCGGTTTCCAGGTGGTCCGGGTCAAACATTTTTCTCTGCGCGATAACCCTGCCGGACTCGCTACCAGCCTGGCTCCCGGGCTCGATCCCATGTCGCGGCGCGTCCGCGGAAAACGAACGGGCCTGCTGGCCTTCGCCGCGCACTTTGCCCTCGCCGCGGCGGCTTTGCCATTCGCTCTTGTGGAGGCTGTCTTCAAACACGGCTCCACCATCATGGTGGAAGCGCGCAAACAATGACGCCCACTCGTGTTCTCTCGCGCGCGCCGCGCTTCGTCCGAAAATGGGCCCTGCACTTCGAGTGCGCCATCGAAGACCAGCTCGCGGCTTTCGCGTCCGGCCTTCCCCCCGCTTCCTCGGTCCTTGACGCGGGCGCCGGTGAGCTGCCCTACAAGAGACACTTCCGCGAGCATCGCTACGTCGGCGTCGACCTCGCCGTCGGCGATCCGGAATGGAATTACTCGCGGCTGGATGCCGTGGCCGACTTGAATGCCCTCCCTTTTGGTAGCGCGACCTTCGATGCCGCTCTGAATATCGTCACCCTGGAACACCTGAAAGACCCTCAGCGCGCGCTCTCTGAAATCGCCCGCGTGTTGAAGCCCGGCGGCCGTTTGCTGCTCGTCGCCCCCCTGGAATGGGAGGAGCACCAGCAGCCCCATGACTTCTTCCGCTATACCCGTTTTGGCCTGCAACTGCTTCTCGAGCGCGCCGGTTTCGCTATTGTGCAACTGGCGCCCGCCGGTGGATTTTTCCGCTTGCTCTCGCGGCGTCTCTTGAACGGTCTACAATTCTTCATGAAGGGACCGGGCTGGATCCTGTTCGCGCCCGCGGCCCTGGTGCTGGTACCTCTCTCGCTTCTCATGCCAGCTTTCGAACCGCTCGATACTCATCGAAACTTTACCCTTGGATACCTATGTACCGCTCGCAAACTGCCCTGATTCTGTTGTGCCTGTCGACCGCGATCAACGCCGCGGCGACGGGCGCCTTCAGTGGCCAAAAAGCCCTCGCCTATACGCGCGAGGCCGTCGCGAACGGGCCGCGGCCCTCCGGCTCGCCTGCCATCCACCATCTGCGGGAACAGATCGGAGCCGTGTTGAAGCGCGCGGGCTGTCAGCTCTCGTTTGACGACTTCACCGCCGCGACACCCGCCGGACAGATCCGCATGCGCAATATTCTGTGCCAGTTTCCCGGCAAATCCGGCAAGCGGATCGTCATCACCGGCCACTACGACACGAAACGGCTCGCGCACTTTGTGGGCGCGAACGATGGCGGATCTTCCACCGGCTTTCTGATGGCCATGGCCGACGCGCTCAGCCGCGCTCCCCGTTTGGACGACGTCACGCTCGTGTTTTTCGACGGCGAAGAAGCCGTCGGTCAGTGGACCGATCAGGACAGCGTTTACGGAAGCCGGCACCTCGCCGCACTCTGGTCCAAAGACGGCACGCTCAGCCGGATTAAGGCACTGATCAACGTGGATATGATCGGCGATCGGGACCTCGATCTGCTGTACGACGCGAACTCGAGCCCGGACTTGCGCGATCTGGTCTGGTCCCTGGGAGAAAAGCTTGGCTATGCCGCCCATTTCCCGCGCGCGCCCTCCGGAATCGACGACGACCACCTCCCGTTTCGCAAAGCGGGCGTCCCATCTCTCGATCTGATCGACTTCACCTACGGGCCCAATAACGCCTTCTGGCACAACGCTCAGGACACCATGGACAAGCTCAGCGCCAACAGCTTCGATGTGGTCGGGACCGTGGTCCTGGAGGCGATCCGCCGCCTCGAGGAGACGCCCTGATCCGCGGGGCTCTGGTCATCGACAAGCCGCAGGGCTGGACGTCGCACGATGTTGTGAACAAGGTACGCCGCATTCTGGGCGAACGCTCCATCGGGCACCTGGGCACTCTCGATCCTCTCGCCACCGGCGTACTGCCTCTCCTGATCGGTCCCACCACCCGGCTCGCCAGGTTCTACGGACAGGCCGACAAGGTCTACGAAGCGCGCATTCGTTTCGGCTTCGCCACCGACACTTACGACGCGGAAGGCGAGCCAGCTACGGTGCCTGCGCCCGTGCTTTTCGATCGCGAGCAACTGGAACACGCGCTCATGTCATTCCGCGGCGTCATCGAGCAGATTCCCCCCCAGTTCTCGGCCAAGAAGATTGGCGGCGTTCCCGCCTACAAGTTCGCGCGCAGCAAGGAAAAGGTAGCGCTCGCTTCCGTTCGCGTAGAAATTTTCGCTCTCGATCTTCTCGAAACGAGCACCGGCGAGGCTCTCCTGCGAGTCCATTGCGGCAGTGGGACCTACATTCGCTCCCTCGCTCACGACCTGGGAGCGGCGCTAGGGTGTGGGGGCCATGTGGTCGCATTGCGGCGAATGCGGTCCGGCGACTTCCATATCGAGAACGCCTATACCCCGCAACAACTCGAAAATTTGAAGAGCGATGGCCGCCTCGAGGAAGCCATCCTCCCAGCCCGCGAGCTACTCCCGCAGTTTCCCGCCGTCGTGGTCGATGAGACCACCAGCGTTCATATCCGGATGGGCCGCAACTTCCACACCTCGCCCTTTCGTGTCTCGTCCGGAGCTCCCGTCGTCAAAGCAGTAACGGAAAATGGCGAGTTGCTCGCCATTGCCGAAGCCGTGCTCCCCAACCTTTACCACCCCGCCGTCGTGATGCCCCCGCACGCCTCCAACTAAGAAGCCATGGCTGGGAGCAGTACGATCTTCTTCTGAAACGCGTATCGCACCAGTTGTGCTTTGTTATGGATCCCCAGTTTGCGCATCAGATTGAACTTGTGCGCTTCCACCGTTTTCGCGCTCACGCCAAGGGTCTCCGCGCATTCCTTGACCGAGTTCCCTTCAGCGAGAAGCTTCAGGACCTCTTTCTCCCGTGCCGTCAGAACGGAAGGAGTCTCGCGATTCACCTGCTTGCGGACGCGCCAGCCATCGACGAATCGCGACAGCGCCGGCTCCGGCAGGTACTTGGCGCCCCGCACGATCTGACGAACGGCATGCAGAAGTTCAGATCCCGTCGTATCGCGCGAGAGAAACCCGGCCGCTCCCGCGTGCATGCAGTCGAAAAGAGCGTCTTCATCTTCCGTGTGCGAGAGAAACAGAATTTTCGTGTGAGGCCGCTCGCGGGTGATCTCGCGGGCTGCTTCCAGAGAGCTCGGTCCCGGCATACCCGCCTCAATCAGCATCACGTCCGGATTCATTTCGGAGACCAGACGGACCGCTTCCCGCGCACTGCCGCTTCCCCCCGCGACGGCGATATCGGCTTGCTCCTCGAGCAGCAATTTCAGTGACTCCCGAAACAGCGGAAGCGAATGTACAAGCAGGACCCGGATACCCATGGTTTGAATAGCTCCTGCTAGTCCGTCGTCGGAATCACCCGGAAACTTTAGTGCGCATGAACATTCCGGCTGCTCGCCTGCGCCGACCGCAGCAGCGCCGCAACGTCCGGGAAACCATTCTCGATCGCCGCACGCAGCGCGGTTGAGCCGCTGCGCGTACTCGCATCGACATCCGCGCCATGCGCCAGCAGCAACGCGACCACCTCCCCATGACCCAGCGCCGCGGCGTTGTACAGCGGTGTCGCGCCCGCATCGCGATCGGTTGCGTTCACATCCGCCCCATGCGCCAGCAGCATCGTTGCGATCGGTACGTTCCCGCTGAGCGCCGCATCGTGCAAGGGAGTTCCCCCGTAACGGTTCCGGGCGTGGACGTCGGCGTCATGCTCCAGTAGCGATCGCGCCAGCTCCACGCGGCCTTTGAGCGCCGCCTCGTGCAGCGGAGTGGAACCCGACTTCCCCGGCGCATTCACATCGGCGCCGCGCGCGATGAGCAGCGCCGCAATGCCCGCCTCGCCTTTCATTACCGCTTCGTCCAGCAATGTCTGGCCGGGTGCGTTCCCCAGCAATTCCGCCATCGCGTCCTCGTGGTTGAGGCGCGCCGCATTTTCGAGCGGAGTCGCCCCTGCCGCGTCGCGCAATGCCGGATCGGCGCCATGGGCCAGCAGAAGCTTAATCACATCCGCATGTCCCCCGCTCGCCGCTTCATGCAGCGCGGTCGCCCCGGATTGCGGATTTGCCGCGTTCACCCGCGCCCCGTGATCCAGCAGCCAGGCCACCGTGTCCGCGAAACCGCGTAACGCCGCAATCTGCAGCGGCGTGGAACCCGATCCATCCCGGCCTTCCATCTCCGCCCCGTGTTGCAGTAACAAACCCGCGAGCGCGGTATACCCCCGCCCGCAAGCCGCATGCAGAGCCGTGGACCCCTCGCTGTTGGCAGCCCCAATCTCCGCGCCATGAACCAGCAGCAGCCGCGCAATCTCAACCTGGTTCTTGACCGCCGCAAAATACAAGGGCCGCGACTGCGCTTCCAGGTGAGCGATATTGACATCCGCGCCATGGTCCAGCAGCACGCGGACCACCTCAATCCGGCCCGCCCACACGGCATCGTGCAACGCCGCGGAGCCCAGAAAGTCGCGGCTGTTCACGTCAACGCCCGCGCTTAGCAGACGCTCCGAGGTTTCCACGTCGCCGCTTCGGACCGCATCGCGAAAGTCGTCGGTCACCCCGGCCAGCAGCCTCGGCAGACAACACAGGATCGCCGCCGCCGCCCGCCAATCAGCCCTCCGGAAATGCACCCACGTACTGGACCTCTTCCTCAAGCGGGATCCCAAACCGATCGGCAACGCGCTGTTTCAGCTCGCGAATCAAATGAACCAGGTCTCGGGCCGTGCCCGCGCCTTCGTTATAGATCAGGTTGGCATGATAATCCGCCACGCGAATGTCGCCCACGCGCATGCCTTTGGCTCCGGCCTGCTCCAAAAACCAGGCGGATGGCACTTTGCCCTCGCGAATCACGTTTCCCGGAAGCAGCGCCTGCACCACCGGCGGCAGTTCGGCAAAAAGAAAGTTCTTGAAGATACTGCCGGCGCACTTCATCGTGGGCGGATACTTTTCATTGCGAACGCGCAGAATCTCATCCGCCGTGCTTTTGAGCAGCGCGCCGTCCGCCTTGTCAAACCGCAAGGTGCAGTTCAGAATAATCCAGTCTTTCTCGCGCTTAAAGATGCTCTCGCGGTACCGGAACTCGCACTGCGTATTTGTGAAGCGCCGCACCCGCTCGCCATCGAAGAAGCTGACCTCGCCGGCACGCTCCGAAATGGAATGTCCATAAGCGCCGGCATTGCCATACACCGCGGCACCCACCCAACCGGGAATTCCGGTCATCGTCTCCAGACCCTTCCATCCACCCGCAACGGCTTGGTCGACCAGGTCCTGCAGAACGGCTCCGGCTTCCACCAGGGCTGCTCCGTCGGGGTCGATCGAGATCGCGTCACCCGCGAACTTCAGAACCACGCCCCGGAAACCCGCGTCCGCCACAATGAGATTGGTCCCGCCGCCGATCACCACCCACGGCAGGGCGCTCGCTCGCGTCTGCGTCAGCGCTTCCGTAAAACGGATCGGATCTCTCGCGGTTATCAGGAGGTCGGCCGGCCCTC
Organism: Bryobacterales bacterium; assembly: GCA_963814235.1. GTDB lineage: Bacteria > Acidobacteriota > Terriglobia > Bryobacterales > Bryobacteraceae > Bog-113. The sequence continues at coordinate 207,211 of CAWFCA010000001.1, forward strand.
CGATCCCAAAGCGAGTATGACGCGAAAGAGGTTCTTCGGCACGCAGTTCGAGGCCATCCGGAACCCGGCTCCGCAATGCATCCACCAAACCCTCTAACCGATATTCATCGGCCTTGACCATGTTGCTCCATTATAGGAATGCGCCTCTATGACCGATTCTTTCCCGGGTTTTCCTCCCGAAGCACTCAAGTTCTTACGCACGCTCAAGAAGAACAATGACCGCGAATGGTTCCAGGCACACAAGGAACAATTCGAAACGGTGCTGCGCGACCCCATGCTCCACCTGCTCGGACGCATCAATGACAGCCTGATGAAGTTTGCGCCCGATTACGTGACGGAACCTTCCAAAGCCATCTTCCGCATCTATCGCGATACCCGCTTCAGCAAAGACAAAACCCCCTATAAGACGCACCTGGCCGCCGTGTTCAGCCACCGCGCGCTGCCACGCAACCAGGGCGCGGGTTTCTACTTCCAGGTGGCCGCTGACAAAGTCGGGATCGGCGGAGGCATTTACGCGCCTCCGCCCGACCTGCTGCGCCGCATTCGGGACCATGTGGCTGAGCATTACGCCCAATACCAAAAAGCCATCCGCGAGGTCAACGCCAGGAAAATCGCGGGCGCCTTCGAAGGCCAGCCGCTCACGCGCGTCCCCAAAAGCTACAGCCCCGAGCACCCTGCCGCGGACCTGTTAAAATGCCGCAGCCTTTTCTTCTACGCGGACCTGCCGCCGGAAACGATGCTCGAGCCGCAGTTCGAGAAAGAAGTCACCAGCCGCTTCAAAGCCATCTCCAAATTTGTACAGCTTCTTGACCAGCCCATCGCCGGACAAAAGAAGTTCACCTTAACCGAGTTGTAGCCCCTCGTTGTTAACCTGAAAGCAGTCCCTCAATGATTCGCAACTGGTACGCCCGCCGCATGGAGGCCTGGGAGAGCGATCTCTGCAGCCGTGCGACGAATCGCGTCGTCCGGCCCTTCGAGTGGGGCCTGGATTGGGTGGATCGCTGGCCGGAAGCCCTGGCGCTTCCGCGTAACGGGCATGACCCGGAGACCTATCTCGTTGAACTGAATAAACTGATCCTGCGGGATAGCGACGCGTTCTTCCGCTACCGCAAGCCTCATGTGTTCCACTTTCATGGCGACCATGTTTCCTTCCCGTCGGCCATCCAGACCCCCTATCCCGAGAACAACACGGTGCATCTCCGCTATTTTCCGGCGACATCCAAGCGCGGGCCCGTGCGCAAAGCGGTCGTCGTCCTGCCTCACTGGAACTCCTCGCCCGAACAGCACGTCGCGCTCTGCCGGGGACTCCAGAAGCTGGGCATTTCTTCGGTCCGCCTGAGCCTTCCGTATCACGACCGGCGCATGCCTCCGGAGCTAAGCCGCGCCGATTACGCCGTCTCGTCCAACATTGGACGCACCCTGGATGCTTCGCGGCAGGCCATTGCCGACGTCCGCGCCTCTATCGATTGGCTCGAAAGCCGCGGCTACGATCGCTTCGGCATCGTCGGGACCAGCCTCGGCAGCGCTTATGCGTTCATGGCGAGCGCGCACGATGCACGCGTGCGCGTCAACGTCTTCAATCACTGTTCAGCCTATTTCGCCGATGTTGTCTGGACCGGGCTCTCCACCATGCACATCAAGCAGAGCCTGGAAAGCAACATCACCCTGGAGCGTCTGCGCCGCGTCTGGGACGCGCTGAACCCCTCGCATTACATGGACAAGTACGCGGCCCAACCGCGCAAGAAGAGCTTGTTCATCTACACCCGCTACGACACTACGTTTCTTCCGGAATTCTCCGAAGTCGCCGTCGAGCACATCCGGCAGCGCGGCCTCGATCATCGCGTCGTCGTGCTACCGTGCGGGCATTACACCATGGGCGAATCGCCGTTCAAGTTCATCGACGGCTATCACATCTGCTCGTTCATCAAGCGCAATCTCTAAGCGAACGCCGGCACGTAATTGCGCAGATAACGCAGCCCCACGCGGAACCCGCTCTTATAGTCCTCGGTGAAGTCCGGCGTGGGCGGCATCGCCCCATAAAGATCGTCCTCATGCTCGATGTTCATGGCGCCCGTGTACCCGCGCTCTTCGAGCACGGTGAAAAAAGCCGGCCAGTCGATCGACCCGTTCCCAGGTATGCGGTACCGCCACCAGTCTTTGTCATCGAACGGACTGATTCCGATCTTCCGCAGAATGTGCCACTGGATCTCGGTATCTTTCAGATGGACATCGTAAATCCTGTCGCCATAATCGCGCGCGGTCTGGATGGGGTCCATGAACAGCCGCACCAGATGCGAAGGATCGTATTGCAGCCCCACATACGGCGAGTTCCCGAACGCCCCGAACAGCGCGTCATAGCCCTGCGGACCCGTTGCCAGGTTGGGTCCGTCGGGCCACGGCTCCCAGAGAATCCGCACCTTGCTCTTCTGGCAGACCGGGAAGTAGACGGTCTCGTATACCCGCACGATCTCGGCAACCTGCTCTTTCAACGGGCGGCCGCGCATGATGCCGGAGGCCGTCCCGACATACGGAGCGCCCACCTTGCCCGCCATTCTGATCACATTCACGAAGTAGTCGTTTTCGCGCTTTCGCTCCGCCGGGTCGGCCGCGATGTGGTTGATGGTCGCGCCCACCACCGAAAGATACACGCCGGTCTGCTGAAACTTGGCGCGCACCTGCTCCAACCGTTCATCGGTCGAGTGATTGGCGTCAAGCCCGCCGTTCTCGTGCGCCCAGATGCCCATGCTGGTGAAGCCTTCCGCCTTGGCGAAATCGACGTTCCCCGGCGTGAACTCTCCGAGGATGCCCAACTTCGGACGCCACGCCGGGCGCGCGCCCGCGAGCACTGCGCTGGAACCGGCCACGGCCATTCCGGCAAACAAACTTCTGCGAGTGAATTCATTCATGGGCTTAAAGAATGCCAGAATTATATCGCTTCATGAAAGTGCGCTCGTTAGAACCCGAGATTATGGACCGGCCGCATCCCTCGGCCGAGATCACGCGCAAATTCCATAGCGACCTCGCGCTGATCCATCGCGTCATGGGCAACGGCAACGCCGTGATCGAGCGCCTCAAGTCCGATCCCCACCTGCGCAGTGTGATCGATATCGGCTGTGGCGATGGCGAACTGCTTCGTCAGATTCGCAAACAGATCGCCAACGTCAGCGTGACTGGCGTTGATCTCAAACCGCCTGATTGCATGATTTCCGGAATACCTATCGTTCAGGCGGATGCAACGCGCGATCTGTTACCGCGCGCCGATGCCGCGGTCTGCGTCATGATGCTCCATCACCTGGAGGACGCTCAGGTCGTCGCGCTCATCCGTAATGCGGGCCGGTCGGTCAAACGATTCATCGGTCTCGATCCGGTGCGGCACTCACTGCCCCTTCTGCTGTATACCGTCTTCCTCTGCCCGTTTCTCAGCCGCGTGGGCGCCGCCGACGGCAGACAATCGATCCGCCGTTCCTTTCGCGGCGAGGAATTGCACGCCCTGGTCGAAACGGCCATCGCGGGTTCCGGAGCGTCCTTTGCGCACTGGGTTTCCCCCGTCTATGCGCGCCAGATTATTGACGTGCGCTGGCCCGGCTAATCCGCCAGTTCCAGATCGATGCGCTTCTTCTCCGGGTCCAGCTTGATGATGCGGAAACTCCGCACCTGACCGGCCTTCACGCCGACCGGCTTGGGTGCTTCCGTCTTCGCTCCCGCACTCGCCACGGGAGCGTCGCCGCCCCCTTTCCACTTACTGGTGAGCATCGAACTTAAGGTCGAGAGATCGACGGCGGGTTGCGTCGCCGCGCTTTTCTCTTCCCGCTCCCTGGTTTCCTTCGGCTCATTGCGCTCCGGAAGCATACAAACCCCGTTGACGCCTTCGCCCAGTTCGACGTTTGCCCGGTTGCCTTTCACGTCCTTCACGCGTCCGGTGACCGTCTCGCCCTCTTTGTGCTCCGCGATGTATTCGTCGGCCGAGGTCGGGACCAGTTGTTTCATCCCCAGCCGGATCCGCCGCCGCGGCGCGTCCACCTCCAGCACCACAGCGCGGACCACCTGATTCGTTTTCAGCTCGTCCTGCGGATGATTCAAGCGCTTGTCCGCGCTGATATCGCCCACGTGGATCATTCCCTCCACGAACTCGTCCAGCTGCACAAAAGCCCCGAACTTGGTCAGGCTCGTAACCGGCGCTTCCACGATCACGCCCGGCGTGAATCGCTTCTCCGCACTCTCCCACGGATCCCCCAGCGCCTGCTTCAGGCCCAGCGAGATACGCTTGTCACCCGGATGTACGCCCAGAACGACCACTTCCACCACGTCCCCGGGCTTTACCAGATCCGCCGGCTTACGCACCTTCTTCGACCAGGACATCTCCGACAGATGAATCAGCCCGTCCAGCCCGGGCTCCAGTTCGACAAACGCGCCGAAATCCGCCAGACGGCTGACGGTGCCCTTCACCCGATCGCCCACGTGATATTTTTCAGCCGCCGTGGTCCAGGGGTCCACCAGAAGCTGCTTCATCCCCAGCGAAATGCGCTTCTTGCGCGCATCGACCTTGAGGATCTGGACATCGATCTCCTGCCCGACACTCAGCACGTCCGCGGGCTTGTTCACGCGCCCATAGGAGATCTCGGCTACGTGCAGCATCCCGTCAATACCGCCCACATCCACGAAAGCGCCGTAGTCGAGCAGGTTGCGGACTGTCCCCTTCACCACCATCCCCTCGTGCAGTTCCGTGAAGCGCTGCTCTTTCGATCGCGCTTCCTCTTCCTCGATAACCGCGCGCCGGTCCACCACCACATCGTTGTCGGCGGAATCGACTTTGATGACCTTACAGGAAATCTCCTGCCCGATCAGCTTTTGCAATTCGGCGGCATCGCGCGCGCCGGAACGCGAAGCGGGCATAAAAGCGCGCACTCCGACGTCTACGGTCACTCCGCCCTTGATGAGCCCGGTAACCGTCCCCTGGATGGTCTTCTTTTCCGCCATCGCGCTCTCGAGCGACGACCAGTCTTTCGGCTGCTCCACATGGATCAGCGAAAGCTTGTAATACCCTTCCTCGTCGCGGCCGTTGATCGTGACGCGCATCTTATCGCCGGGCTTCAAGCGAAGCTCGCCGTTGCGGTCCCGGATCGCGGCCACCGGCAGAAGCCCCTCGATCTTCATGCCGACATCCAGGAAAACGGAATCCCCCGAGAAGCTGACGATCGTCGCTTCCCGCCCTTCGGCCCCCGGCGCCGGCTTCTCACGATGCGACTGCTCGAATTCTTTTAAAAGGTCTCCGAAGGAAGCATCCGGCTCCGTATCCTGCCGCTCGCGAGGAGCCGGTGTCGAGGTTGCGGATTCTGGCTGAGAAGCTGAAGAGACAGGCGTAGTTGGGGCTTCCAATTCGCTATCCAACTCGGTTTGATTGACCATTTGGGGTACAACTTTATTTTTGCATACCGGGGATTACCATAACCACGTGAACGCGCATGCCCGCCAGCTCCGCCTGCAGGATTTCCTGCTCGCCGCTTTGTTCGTGGCCATGGCCGCCATCACCCCGGATCGCGACGTCTCCGAGATCCTCCTGATCCTGTTGCTGGCCGCCCTGCAAATCGCCGAATCGAGGTTGGTCCCGCTCGGCACAGCGCGCGGGAAAATCATATGGAACGTCGCTAAACTCATCGCCGGTTACCTGCTCATCGGGTACACCGGCGGGCTCCAGAGCACGTACTACCTGGTGCTCCTGTTTCCCGTGATTAGCGCCGCCGCCACTCTGGGCGTCATCAGCACGCTGGCGTTCACCGGCCTCGCATGCGGGGCTTACGTCTCTTTCCTGATGTATGTCGATTGGAACCAGTTCGACATCCACCAGGATCAGATCGATGAGCTCATACGCCGCCTGCTTTTCCTGGCGATCTCAGGTTTTCTGGTAAATACATTAGCCGAAGCCATTCGTGCCCAGTCCGTGCGTTATAAAGCCCTCGCCGATCAGCTGGCCGCCACCAATCAGAGTCTCCGCGAAGCCGAAAGTCAGGTTCTGCGCGCGGAGCGTCTGGCCGCCTTGGGTCAACTCACCGCGGGACTCGCCCATGAGCTGCGTAACCCGCTCGGCACCATCAAAGCCTCCGCCGATATGCTGGAACGCAACCTTCCCCCGGAGGATGCGATCGCGCGCGAGCTCTCGGGCTACATCTCGAGCGAAGTCGATCGCACCAACTCCCTCGTTTCCCGTTTTCTGGACTTCGCGCGTCCTCTGGAACTCCGGCGCGCCCCGGCCGATCTGGAAGACGTCATCGCCGCAGCCGTTCGCCAGACCCGCAGGGATGCCGAAGAGCATCGAATCACCGTGGAGTTGCAACCCGCACCCGAACCAATCCGCTTTCCGCTCGACGCCGAGTTGATGGAGCGCGTCTTCGTCAACCTTCTGATGAATGCCATCCAGGCGTCTCCCCCGCACGCCTCGATTGACGTGGTGACCGGCGTTCAGAACGGAGCAGCCATCGTGCGGGTGATCGATCATGGCGCCGGGATCGTGCCCGGCGGCACCGAAGCTATCTTCAACCCGTTCTTCACGACGAAATCGAATGGGACCGGGCTCGGCCTTGCCATCGTCGCCAAGATCGTGGATGAGCATGGCGGTAAGATTCACGTCGAGAGCATTCCCCAAAAAGAAACCGTATTCACGGTGACGCTGCCCCTGTCCGAGCAGTCTTTAACGGCAACCTAGATGAAGCCCAATATCCTGATCGTGGAAGACGAAGAGAAGCTCCGGCGGGTGATCCAGCTGCACCTCACCGGCGCGGGTTACGACGTGACGCAGGCCGCATCCGCCGAAGAAGCGCTCCCGCTGGCCCCGCGCGCCGATCTCATCCTCAGCGACTTGCGGCTTCCCCAGATGAACGGACTCGAATTGCTGGCGCTGCTGCGGCGGCAAAACGCCATGGCCCCCGTCATTCTGATGACCGCGCACGGCTCCGTGGGCGCCGCCGTTGAAGCCATGAAAGCGGGCGCCGCCGATTTCCTCGAAAAGCCGTTCGGCCTCGACCACCTCAGCGCCATCGTGCAGAAAGCCATCGAAGTCCGCACGCTGCGCGACGAAAATCGCAAACTAAAAGAAGAGCTCGGACGCCGCTACGAAATCGACAACATCGTCGGACGCAGCCGCGCCATGCAGGAAATTTTCGCGACGGTCATGCACGTCGCGCCCACCCGCTCCACCGTCCTGCTGGCCGGGGAAAGCGGCGTCGGCAAGGATCTGATCGCGCGCGCCATCCACCACTATTCGCCCCGCGCCGATAAGCCCCTCGTGAAGATCAACTGTACCGCCCTCCCGGAGAACCTCATGGAAAGCGAGCTGTTCGGCTATGAGCGCGGCGCCTTTACCGGAGCCAATACCAGCAAACCGGGGAAGTTCGAGCAGGCCAATCACGGCACCGTTTTCCTGGATGAGATCGGCGACGTCCCCGCCCATATACAGGTCAAGCTGTTGCGCGTGCTCCAGGAACGCGAATTCGAGCGCCTGGGCAGCAACAAAACCCTCCATATCGACGTGCGCGTAGTCGCCGCGACCAATCAGGACCTGCGCGCCGCCCTCGAGCAGGGCACATTCCGCGAGGATCTCTACTATCGCCTGAACGTCGTCCCCATCGACATTCCCCCGCTGCGGGAGCGCCGGGAGGACATCCCGTGGCTCGCCGAACATTTCGTAACCAAGCTGGCAGCCGACTCCGGCTCGCAGGCCGAAGGTCTCACCGAGGCGGCCATCGAGAAGCTCACCGCCTACGGCTGGCCCGGAAATGTGCGCGAGCTCGAGAACGTCATCGAGCGCAGCCTGGTCATGGCCAGCGGAACGCGCCTCGACGCCGCCGATATTCGTCTGGACATGGGCCGTCAGACCCGCGCGGCCACCGGCGACTTTTCCTTACCGGCCGGCATGACCCTCGATCAATACGAGCAGGAGATCCTCAAGCAGGCCCTGAAGACGGCAGACGGAAATAAGAGCCAGGCAGCCCGGCTGTTAGGTTTGACCAGGAACGCCCTGCGCTATCGCCTGTCGCAAATGGGCATCGAATCGTAAATCAATAAACCGCGAAACAGAACACGGAATTCGAACCGCTCGGCGTCACCGCGTACTCGCCTGCCGGCAGGCTCTCGTTGACCTCCATGCGATACAGGGCGTCGGCCACCTTCTTCAACGTCAGCGTGAACGCTTTCGGCGGCTTTTTCTTGTTGAACGTGATTTCACGCCGGCCATTGCGAAGCTCGAACGGGTAGACCGCCAGGCGTTCCGCCGCAAGCGTGTCCTCCTTCATCATGAAAATGGGACTGGCGAGCGGAGTCCGCGCCGTTGCGTGCTCCCCCGGCACCCAGTACGTCGTCTCTTCGTTCCTTTTCCCCGCGTTGCGCACATCCTGCTTGGCTTCGAGCGCATCGGTCGCAACCAGATCCTGTGCCATCAGCAGGTACGGAATATCGGTCTTGGGCGGCTCCGGCGCACTCGGGGTATCGGCGCGCAGACAAAGCGCGAGAAGACCGACCATCGTTACCGCCCGCCGCATCCCCGCCATTCTACTTCCAGTTGTACGCTTCGACGATGCTTGCGAGAAAGGTTTCGAGCATCGGATCCAGAAAATTATCGATTTCGAAAATCACATCGTCCAGCGCGGCGTGCGTCGTGCGAACTCCCACCACCCGCATCCCCGCGGCCCGCGCCGCCTCTACTCCCGCGAACGAATCCTCAAACACGAGGCAGTTTTCCGGATCCGCGTGCAACAGTTCGGCCGCTTTCAGATAGATATCCGGGAACGGCTTGGGACGCTTCACCTGATGTCCGTCCACCACCACGCGAAACAGACTTTCAATCCCCGCGGCCTGCAGAACGAAATCCACATTCGCCTTCTCGGCATTCGTCGCGCAACCGATCGGAAGATCCTGATGCCGCTCGAGAAAGGCGCGCAGCCCCGGCACCACCGCGCCCGGCAACAACGGCCCGATCAGCTCCCGGAACATGACCTCCTTCGACGCCCCGAACTCGAAGGCCTCCGCGTCGGAGAGTTGAACGCCGAAGAAATGGCGCACAATCTCATCGTTGCGTTTCCCGTACATGCTCTGCTGCATGGCCTCGGTCGTTTCGAGACCATGCGAGCGATTGAACCGCTCCCACGCCTCGCGATGGACCGGGTTGGAATCGACGATCACCCCGTCCATGTCGAAGATCAGAGCGAGCCGGACTTCATTCATGGACCGCGGCCCCCAGCCACGCCAGATACTTGCCCCATCCCTCCGTAATTGGAAGCGCAATGATTTCCGGCACCTCGTACGAATGCATCGCGGTAATCCGATCCTGCACAGCCTGGAACCTCGCTTGGGACGTCTTGATCAACAGCAGATACTCCTCCGCGCTTTCTACCTTCTCCTGCCAATGATAAATGCTGCGCACCTTGGGCAAAATCTGTACACAGGCCGCCAGCCGCTCCTCTACTAACGCCCGCGCGATCCGTTCCGCTTCCTCCGCATCAGCGCAAGCACTCAAAATCACAATATTGCGGTTCATAATTGCGTGTGGAAATGTTATTATCTGGCAGACTCCCCTTAGCCATGAAGTGGTCTCCCGGAAAGATCGCCGCCGCCGCTCTCGCCTTCATCACCATGCTTTACGGGTTCGCCGAGTTTCGCGGTCCGAACGGCTACCTGGGCCTGCTACAGAAACGCGAACAGGTACACACCCTGGAGCAGGAAAATGCCAAGCTGCGCGCGGAGATCGACAAGCTCGATAAGCGCGTAGACAAACTGCAGCACGATCCCGCGGCTCAGGAACAGGAAATTCGAAAACGCCTGCACATGGTCAAGCCCGGTGAAACGGTGTACGTCCTGCAGGACGAGGCGAAAACGGCCGCGCGCCGCTAAAGCGCTTACCCGATCAGTCTGACAACCGGGAACGCGCCCACCGCAACTCCCGTCATATAAATTCCAATCACGAAAATCAGCGCCGCCGAGAAAACCGGAGCGTAGCGCGCCCACGCCTGCACGTGCGAGGGCTTGCTGCTGGCCGGTACCGACTTCTTCACCACAAGCACCATCATCCCGATAGCCATCAGCACCAGCGCCAGCCCCAGGCTGAACGACAGCAGCAGCAGAAGCCCCAGACCCGGACGCCCGATCGAAATGCAGCTTAATAGGAGCACCAGAGCGGCCGGACAGGGTACGAGCCCTCCGCTGACGCCTAACGCGATCAGGCTCCCGATGCTCACGTCTCCCTCCGGGACGTGGCTGTGCGTGTGCCCATCGTGCGTGTGCGTCAGAGCCGCCGCATGGTTGTGACCGTGCCCCTGATGGTCGTGCGTGTGGGGATGAGGATGCTCGGCGATGCGTGTGCGGATGGTCGTGCGCATGGGGATGGTCATGCGTATGCGGATGCTCGTGTGGATGCTCGTGCGGATGGTCGTGCTTATGCGGATGCGCGTGGCCGTGATCATGCGTATGCGCCGGCTTCAGAAGCTTGCGGCCGCGCCGCCACAGCAGCAGTCCTCCGATCCAGATAATCGACACTCCCGAGATCACGCCCATCAGCCGGATCAGCGTTTCCGGCAACAGATACTGCGCCAGAAATAACGTAACCAGCCCCAATCCAAACACGCTGATCGTGTGCGTGAACGTCACCATACCGCCTAGAAAAATAGCCTGCTTGTACGTCCCTCGCGACCCCACCAGATACGCCGCCACCATCGTCTTCCCATGTCCCGGCTCCACCGCATGCAGCGCCCCGACCCCGAACGCGGCCGCCAGGCATAGCAGAGCCAACCCGAAGGGCAACGGCCCCTTGCTGTTTTTCAAAGTGCGAGACAGAAAATCATCGCGCTTCACCGTTCCGAGCGCATCCCGTTCCGCCGGAGTGGCGCCGGTAGCTACCTGCGGCTGCCCCGTTGCAGGCGGATTTGCGGGTACCGCCAAAGGCGCCGCGGGCGGAACCGGGGCGCTCTCCCGCTCCACCGGGGGCTTCGCCGCCTCCGTAACCAGTAATCCGGGAACCGTATAGTTGAACTTCGCCGCGACATCCTGGGGCGGCGCTAGCGTTGGATCCTGCGGGTACGCGGTCAACGCGCGGCTGCGGTCCGGCCCCGATGGCGTGGGGTCCTTCAGCACCGCGCCGGCGCGCGCCTCCACCACCACTTCTTTCCAGCCCGCGCGATCCGGGAAGTTGCGATCTTCATAAGTGAACGATCCCGGCTTCCCCGGCACCTTCAAATGCGCGTTGATCCGGATCACGGGAAGTCCCCCGGCCCCGGCCGCCATCGCGAAATCCGTCCGGCCCAGCACCGCGCGCACGCTCTTCCCATCCGCGGTAAACACCAGCTTCTTCGCCCACTCCGCCGCCTGCGATCGCGCCCGTGCCTCCAGCGCGGCGTTCGGGCTGTCCTTCGTCAGATCCCACTGCTGCAACATCTGCAATGTCGGCAGCTCCGCCAGGTCGAGAACATACAAAACCTCGACCTCATGCGCTCCCGGCATTAGCAAAGCGTAGTGATTAATGCTGAAATTGCCCATCGGATGCGCGTGCATAGCGGCCGCCCCCGCGAGCAGAATCATGGGCAAAATCAGAAAATTAGCAGACGGCATTCTCCGGCGGTTCATTACAATAGATATTACGAAAGTTTCCGGTTCACAGATGCCGTCCCTTACTGAGATCGCAAGCCTCATCGACCACACCCTGCTGCGGCCCGACGCAACCCGCGAGCAGATTGTGAAGCTGTGCGCGGAGGCGCGCCGCTACGGTTTCGCCAGCGTCTGTGTGAATTCCTACTGGGTTCCGGTGGCGTTCCGCGAAATGGGCGCCGACGGCGTCGCCATCTGCAGCGTGGCCGGCTTCCCCCTCGGCGCAGCCAGCACCGCCGCCAAAGTCGTCGAAGCCGGCGAAGCCGTCGATAACGGCGCCCGGGAGGTCGACATGGTCATGAATATCGGCGCGCTCGTTTCAGACGATCCCAAAGGCGTCCTGCGCGATATCGAAGCCGTCGTCGAGGAATGCCATCGCGGCGGCGCCATCGTCAAGGTCATCCTCGAAACGTCGCTCCTCACCGACGCTCAGAAAGAGGCCGCGTGCCAGATCGTGAAGGATTCCGGCGCGGAATTTGTGAAGACCTCCACCGGGTTCCACGTCGGCGGCGCCACCGTGCATGACGTCGCCCTGCTGCGCCGCGTCGTAGGCCCCCGCCTGGGTGTGAAAGCTTCCGGGGGCATACGGACACTCGCCGATTTCGAGAAGATGGTGGCCGCCGGCGCTTCGCGCATCGGAGCCAGCGCCGGCGTTCAGATTGTCGAGGCCGCCGCTGCCTGAACGAACCCTCATCGAACGATCCGCGCGCCAGCCCGCCGTCCGCAAAGCTAAGTTCAGCGAACGCTCCGACCTCCTTGACTTCCTGCTGGAAGTCTCCGCGCTTACCTCGCAAACGCTCGACCTCGACGAACTCCTCGCCAACGTCGGCGACATCGTCCGCAAGGTGCTCCACACTGATCTCTTCGCCATCCTCCTCTACAGCGAAAAGGAAAAGCACCTCACCATCCGCTACGCCGTCGGACACCGCGAAGAGCTGGTGCGCAATCTCAAGATTGGCCTGGGTGAAGGCATCGTCGGCGCCGCCGCCGGTCAGCGTGAGCCCGTGCTCGTTACCGATGTCCGCCGAGATCCCCGCTATCTGAACTCGGTCGACGCGGTGCGCACCGAACTGGCGGTCCCCATGATCGCCCGCCACAAGCTTGTCGGCGTGATCGACGTCCAATCCACGCGCGAGGGCGCCTACGCCGAGTACGACCGCAGCATGCTGCGCCTCATCGCTTCCCGCGTCGCCACCGCCATCGACAACGCCCGCCTCTATCGCCGCGCCGACCGCCAGAATCGCACCCTCCGCACCCTTTCGCGCATCTCCCAGGAATTCACGTCCATCCTGGAACTCGACGAACTGCTGAACAAGATCGCCACCCGTGTCAAGGATCTGATCGATTACGACGCGTTCAGCATCCTGCTGGTCGACGAGGTGAAGATGGTGCTCCGCCATCGCGTCAGCATCCGCTACGACGAACGCGTGAAGGTCGACGAGATTCCCTTCGGCAGCGGCATCGTGGGCGCCGCCGCGCAGTCCCGCAAGCTGGTCCGTGTCGACGATGTCGGCAACGACCCCCGCTACATCGCCTCGCACCCAGATATTCTTTCCGAAATCGCGATCCCGCTCATCGTTCACGATCGTGTGGTCGGCGTCATGGATCTCGAAAGCAACCAACTCAGTGCGTTTACCGATGAGCACGCACGCACCCTGTCGCTCCTGGCCCCGCAAATCGCGAGCTCCGTTGAGAATGCCCGGCTCTACCAGGAGATTGCCGTCCGCGAGCGCAGCATGCAGGACGACCTCCGGGCCGCGCGCGAGCTGCAGATCGTCCTGCTTCCCGCGACCACTCCGCCCATGCGCGGTCTGGACTCCGCTGTCGGTCTGCGCCCCGCCCGCGAGATCAGCGGCGATGTCTACGACTTCTTCCAGCATTCCGATTCCAACTGGGTCGCGGCCTTCGGTGATTCCAGCGGCAAGGGAGCCGCCGCGGCGCTCTACGGCGCGGTGCTCGCAGGCCTCTTGCGGACGCTCGCGCCCCGCTGGCGCAATCCCGCGCTCCTCATGAAGGCCTTGAACGACAAACTCGTCGAGCGCCCCGTCGAAGCCCGCTACGTGACGCTGCTCCTCATGTTGTGGTCCCCGCAAACCCTCCAGTTCACGCTCGCCAACGCCGGCAATACTGTCCCTATGATCTGCCGCAACGGCGAGATCATCAAAATGCATATCGAAGGCGTGCCGCTGGGTCTTCTGCCCGATCGCGAATACGACGAAACCGTCTTTCAGGCCCAGCCCGGAGACACCGTCGTCCTCTACTCCGATGGCGTCTCCGATCATCAGAGCCCCGCCAACCAGGAATACGGTAGGACCCGTCTCGCCCACGTCGTGCGCCGGCACTGCTCCGGTTCCCCGCAGGATTTGATCAATGCAATCTTCGCCGACCTCGATCGCTACAATCCGGTCCGGTTCGATGATCAGACCGTCATCGTCATGCAGGTCAAGAGCCGCCGTCAGCGCAAATCGTGCTGAAGTAAAGCCTCCCGCACCAGGCGCAGCACGCGGCCATCGCGCACCATCAGCGGATGCGCCGCCACCGTGCATCGCATGGAGCGCGCTTCCCGCATCACCGAGCTCGAAGCCGGGATGATCATCAGGTCCAGCGGAGTCCAGATGGAGACGAACTTCACCCGCGCAAACACGTGCATATCCGCGTTGAGACTACGCAGGAATGCGCTCCCCGGCCGCATCTGCCGCACCCCCGCGTTGCCCCGCAAAAAAGCCGTCCAGGTTCCCCGGTGCGGGGTGGAGATCGTGATCAGCTTATCCACGCGATGAGCGCCCGCCAGCCGCTGCACATAGTAGCGCGCCGCCAACCCGCCCATGCTGAACGCGACCAGGTCCAGGCTTTGTTCACCGCTGAACCTGCTATCGGCGTAGGCCGCGATCTGTTCCGCCAGCATCTCCAGTCCGGCGCTGCCATCGTTCGGAATCAGGTCCAGGGAATGGACTTCCCACCCATTGCGGCGCAGGAAGGGCCGCATCCGGCCAAAAAGGGCACCTGTGTCACCGATACCGTGGATCAGAATTACGGGATTAAGAGGCCGCGCCACTCCTTCATTCTGGTCTGCCTTCGTTCCAGTCTGAACGATACTGGCAGAAGTGTTTCGCTACGTGGACCGGAAGCTATTTTGCGAGGGTGTCGCGCTCGCCGCCATCGCTCGCGAGGCCGGCACCCCCTGCTATGTCTATTCGGCCACGTCCATTCAGGATGCCTATCGCGAGTACGCCTGCGCGCTCCGCCTCTTGCCGCACCGCATCTGCTATGCCGTAAAAGCCAACTCGACGCTCGCCGTCTTGAAGCTTCTGGCAGACCTCAACGCTGGTTTCGACATCGTCTCCGGCGGTGAACTCTATCGCGTGCTGCGGGCCGGCGGGGACCCCGAAAAAATCGTCTTCTCCGGCGTGGGAAAAACCGCGCTCGAAATGCAGGACGCGCTCACCGCCGGCATCCACAGCTTCAACTGCGAGTCGGAAAGCGAGCTCGCCCTGCTCAATGAAATCGCCGGCCAGCGTGGAACCATCGCGCGCTTCTCCCTGCGCATCAATCCCGATGTCGACGCCGGTACCCACCCCTACATCTCCACCGGCCTCAACGAGCACAAGTTCGGCATCGCGATCCAGCATGCCGAAAGCGTCTACGCGCGGTCGCTGCATTTCCAAAACCTTGTCGCCGTCGGCGTGAGCTGCCACATCGGCTCCCAGATGCTGGACCCCGCGCCCCTGACCGAAGCCGCGGGAAAAGTGCTTGCGCTCGCGGACCGGCTCCGCAATGCCGGGCACGCGCTGCAACATCTCGATCTCGGCGGCGGGATCGGCATCTCCTACCGCGAGAGCGAGACCGCGCCCGATATCCACGCGTTCTTCGACACACTCAACGCCCCACTGCTTGCGAGCGGGCTCGAGATCTTTGTGGAGCCCGGACGCTCCATCGTCGGCCCTGCCGGCATGCTGCTCACGCAGGTCTTATCGCGCAAGAAAAACGGAGCCAGGGAATTCGTGATCGTGGATGCCGCCATGAATGACCTGATTCGTCCCGCCCTGTACCAGTCGCACCACCAGATCCTGCCCCTCGATCACAGCGACGAAGTGTCCATTGTCGATGTCGTGGGACCGGTCTGCGAGACGGGCGATTTCTTCGCGCGCGACCGTACCCTCGCCGGCGCCCATCCCGGCGATTACGTCGCCATCGCCTCGGCCGGAGCCTACGGCTTCGCCCAATCGTCCAACTACAATTCGCGCCCCCGCGCCGCCGAAGTTCTGGTCGAAAATGGCCGCTGGCGCATCATCCGCGAGCGCGAAACGTATGCAGACCTGGTCCGCGGCGAAACCCTCTAGCCGGCCCCCAGCAGGCGCATCGCCTCCGCGACCAGAAAGAGCGATCCCGAGATGAAGATCGGCCCTCCCGTTCGCTCCGCCCGCTCGATCGCCGCCGCCAGATTGGGTTCGATCTGCAGTGACGGATGATCCGCCAGCTCCCGAAACGCCTCCGGACTCAGCGCCCGCGGCTGATCGGGCTCCGTCACAATCACTTCGCGGAACAACGGGAACAACACCTCGGCCATCTCCGGAACCGCCTTGTCCCGCATGACGCCGAAGATCAGTACCGGCTTCGGATCGCGATAAAACTCCGCCACGTACGCCGCCAGAGCCCGCGCGCCGGACGGGTTGTGCGCCCCATCCACAATGATCTCCGGGTCGGATTGCAGCGTCTCCAGGCGCCCCCGCCAGCGCGTATTCCGGATCCCGACGACGATCGCATCCTCCGCAATCCCGAGTTTCCGGAGCGCGACGGCCGCGGTGCGCGCGTTCTCCTCCTGGTGGCGCCCGCGAAGCGGAATGTCCCCCATTTCCGCGCTGCCCGCCTCCCAAATCTCAATTCCCAACTCCTGTGCGCGCCGGCAAATCACCGCATCCGCCTGCGGCCGCTGCCGCGCCAGCACCACCGGTACTCCGCTTTTCAAAATGCCGGCTTTCTCCGCCGCGATGGATTCAATCGACGTTCCCAGAAACTGTTCGTGATCGAAATCGACCGGCGTGATCACGCACAGTTCCGGCTCCACCACATTTGTCGCGTCCAGCCGCCCGCCCAGGCCGACTTCGAGAACCGTGATGTCCACCCGCTTCTCGCGAAAAAGAACAAACCCCATCGCCGTCACGGTCTCGAAATAGCTCGGGTGGGTGTCGATCTCGCCCGCGCGCATCAGCTCTTCCGCCGTGGCGTGTACCTGCGCGAAGGCCGACGCGAACGCATCCGGCGTAACCGGCTCGCCATCGATGCGGATCCGTTCCGTGGGCTCCAGCAGATGCGGCGACGTGAATAAGCCCGTCCGCAATCCCGCCGCCCGCAGACCGGACTCGATCATCGCGCACGTCGACCCCTTCCCGTTGGTTCCGGCCACGTGCACGAACCGCGCCGGCCGCCGGTTCGGGCCGCCCAATGCCGGCATTAGCCGTTCCATGCGCTCCAGCCCGAATTTCGCGGTCTTTAATTCATTGCCAAGAGCGTAGAGAAACCGAACCGAATCCGGGTACTCCACCGCTTCAAATCGCGACGGGACCGCAGAAAAACCGCAACGCTTCGGCGATATACATCTTCATCTCGCCGCGTGCCACCACCGCATCCAGCATCCCGTGCTTCAGCAGAAATTCGCTGCGTTGGAAACCCTCGGGCAGCTTCTGCCGGATCGTCTGCTCGATCACGCGCGGGCCCGCAAAACCGATCAGCGCGCCGGGTTCAGCGATGTTCAGATCTCCCAGCATCGCGAAACTGGCCGTGACTCCGCCCGTCGTCGGATCCGTCAACACGCTGATGTAAGGGATCCCCGCCTGATCCAGCCGCATGAGCGCCGCCGAGATCTTCGCCATCTGCATCAGACTGATGGCGCCTTCCTGCATCCGCGCCCCGCCCGAAGCCGAAACCACCACTACCGGGTCGCGGTCCGCGATTGACCGTTCGATCGCGCGCGTAATCTTTTCGCCCATCACCGAACCCATGCTGCCGCCGATAAATTTCGGCTCCATGGCGCAGATATTCACCTTGCGCGCCATCAGCTTCCCCGTCCCCGAAACCAACGCGTCGTTTAAGCCCGTCGCCGCGTGCGTGGCCGCTAAACGCTCGTTGTACGGCTTCGAGTCCACAAACGAGAGCGGGTCGCTCGATCGCAGCTCACCGTCCATCTCCTCGTAAGCGCCGTCGTCGAACAGCATCTCCAAACGGGCAACCGCGCCAATCCGGAAATGCGCGCCGCAACTCGTGCAAACGTTATGACTGGTCTCGAGATCCTTTTTCCAGATGATCTCCCGGCACTGGTGGCACTTTTCCCAAAGTCCCTCCGTCTTGACCGTCTTTGGCGATTCGTCGGTTTTAAGCTTCTTTTCCTCGTCGTTTTCGCTGCGTGAGAACCAGGACATAGGGATTGAGGACGATCTATAACTGTCTCACACTAACGCGGGTACGGAAGGCCTCGCAAGATTGCGAATCCGCGGTAAATCTGCTCCGCCAGCATGGCGCGCGCGAGCTCGTGCGGGAAAGTCATGGGGGATAACGAAAGCAGCAGGTCCGCGCGCCCGCGCCACTCCGCGGGCAGGCCGTCCGTTCCACCTACCAGAAAGACCAGATCCTGCGCCAGCAATTCGCTTTTTCCGATTAGCTGGGCAAACCCGTCCGAAGTCAGCGCGCTGCCGGCCGGATCCAGAAAAATCTTTCGCGCCTGCGCATGCTTGCCGAACAGATCGAACTTCGCCGGACGGATCTCGACCGCCTCGGTGGGCACGAAGTGAGCCGCCCGGGCCAGATAGTCGGCCGCCAAGGCATTGGCATGCGCGTCGCGCGGCTTGCCAATGTAGTAAACCCGGATTTTCACGCAGCCGGAATAACGACCGTCTTCGCTCCCCGCCACAGCCGCTCGAGGTCATAGTACTCGCGCGCCTTGGGGGAGAAAATATGCACCAGGAAGTCCCCGTAATCGGACAAAATCCACTCCGCCTGGTCGTGCCCTTCCATGCTGACCGGCAGTTCCCCGCGCTTTTTCAGCTGGAAACCGACTTCGTCACTGATCGCTTTCACCTGCGGCGAGTTCGCACCCGTCGCAATGACAAAGAAATCGGTGAAGGATGTGAGCTCCGTCAAGTCCAGCACGACAATATTTTGCGCCTGTTTGGACTCTGCGGCACGAACAGCGGTCAGCCATACCGGTTCTGAGGATTCCGTTGAAGCCGTTGTTTCGCCGGGAGCGTCTGTAGGTGTAGGACTTTGAGGCAGAACTTTCCCTCTGTTTTCATCGTACTATAAAGAGAACCCTTGAACTGATGCGATCCTGTTTCTTCCTGCTTGTGATTACGTCTTGTGGGCTCCTGCCGCTTCGGGCTCAAGCGCCCGCTTCGGCCAGTGTCGATCCTGTGCTGCGCCGTGCTCAAGAGGAGGTCGACAAGGTCCAGGGCCTGGTCGATTCCGGCGTTCTTCCGCGTGCCCGCCTCGAGGACGCCAAAGCCCATCTGCTTGATATGGAAGACGACGCCATCATCCGGAATTCCCTCTACCAGAAGGACATCACGGTGGAGCA
Organism: Bryobacterales bacterium; assembly: GCA_963814235.1. Classification (GTDB taxonomy): domain Bacteria; phylum Acidobacteriota; class Terriglobia; order Bryobacterales; family Bryobacteraceae; genus Bog-113. The sequence goes on from CAWFCA010000001.1 coordinate 226,403, forward strand.
GGCCGACGCCTTAGTCGACCTCACCGCCAAGCGCGTCGCCCGCCGCCAGCACGTCATCGAAGAGCGCTATAAGCTGCTCGCCCAGGGCATCATCGCGCAATCGGAACTCGGCAACGCCGTCGATCAACTCAATACCGCCCAGCGCGAACATACCTTCGCCGAAAGCCGTGCGCACTTCGCCCGTGAAATGGTCGACCTGGCCAAGAATGAACAGGAAATCATGCGCCAGATCGAGCAGTCCGCCTCCGGCCATCTCATGCCGGGCGGCGGCATGATCCAGCATTTCGTCGGCAGCAATCGCTTCGATATCACCCAGTTCCCCTCCATCGAGCGCGCCTTTAAGAGCCGCTTCGCGCATCCCCTGCCCGTCAGCGCCATGGGCGAAACCGAAGTGCACCGGTCTCTCGGCTTCGACCATCGCAACCGGATTGATGTCGCCCTGCAGCCCGAGTTGCCCGAAGGCCTGTGGCTCCGCAATTACCTCGCCGCCCACAATATCCCTTTCTTCGCGTTCCGGTCCGCAGTTGCGCACAAAGCCACCGGCGCCCACATCCACATCGGGCCGCCCAGCCTGCACTATATCGCCCAGGCTCACCCGCGCGCCCTCACTGGCGGCGTCAACTAGCGCCTTCTAACCCTTCACCGCAATCGCCATCACCGTCTCAAAGTGCGGCGATTGGGCCTCCCGATGCACAATCGCAATCTGCGGGTCACTGAACCCTGCGGCTCCCAGCATCCCCAGTAACTCCACCTGTGAAAATCCCAGCCACACATCCGCGTAAAGTTCCCGTGCCTCTTCAAACCCGTGCTTCAACAGATCCATGATCACGATCCGCCCGCCCGGCTTCAGGACCCGCCAGGCCTCGTCCATCGCCTTCTGTGGATGCAGCGCATGATGCAGACTCTGGTGGAGCAGCGTCAGGTCCGCCTCGCCCGCCCCGAGCGGGAGCTCTTCCAGGTCCCCCAGTCGATATTCCAGGTTCTCCACGCCATTCCGCCGCGCCACCTCCGACCCGTACTCCACCATCTTGCGCGAGCTATCCACGGCAATCACCCGCTGCGCCCGCTGCGCCAGCAGGAGCGACAGCGTCCCCTCACCCGCCCCCAGATCCGCAATCACCAGCGGAGGCAGCAGCCGCAGCAGCATCTCGCTCAGCGCCTCCCAACTCCGCCCCGGGACGTAGTTCTTCCCGAACCGGCCCGCCATTTCGTCGAAATACGCGCGTAGCTTGTCTTGGCGCCGCAGCAGGATCAGCCGCAGCGCTTCATCGTCCGCGCGCGCCTCGCCGATCTCCTCCGCACTCTGCCGCAAAATTTCCGCGATCAACTCCTGCCCGGTTGCCGGCGCGGTATAGCGGTACAGGCTCTTCGTCCCCGCCCGTCGAGCATCTACCAGACGCGCCTGCTTAAGCTGCGAAAGTTGCATCGAGATCCGGCTCTGCCCCATCCCGAGAATCTCCTGCAACTCCGCCACGCTCAGCTCTTCGCGCTGCAGCAGTCGCAGCAGGCGCACGCGGCCTTCGTCGCCGAGAATGCGCATGGCCTTCAAAAATTCCGCCATTGTCTTTACATTCTATCAACGCATCATGATATATTGATACTCGATGAATCACCGCACTCCTCGAATCCACCATCCCCTTCCAGGTCGCCGACCTTTCCCTCGCCGATTGGGGCCGCAAAGAAATCGTCATTGCCGAACAGGAAATGCCCGGCCTGATGGCCATCCGCCGCAAACACGCGCAGGCCAAGCCGCTCGCCGGCGTCCGGATCACCGGCAGTCTGCACATGACGATCCAGACAGCCGTCCTCATCGAGACTCTGGCCGACCTCGGCGCCATCGTCCGCTGGGCTAGCTGCAACATCTTCTCCACGCAGGACCACGCCGCGGCCGCCATCGCCGCTACCGGCGTCCCGGTCTTCGCCTGGAAAGGCGAATCCCTCGAGGAATATTGGTGGTGTACCTACCAGGCCGTCAGCCATCCCGACGGGCAGGGCCCCCAACTCGTGGTCGATGACGGTGGCGATGTCACCCTCCTCCTTCACAAAGGCTATGAGCTCGAAAAGGGCAGTAAGTGGGTCCACACCGAATCGGCCAGTCACGAAGAGCAGGTCATCAAAGACCTGCTGAAGAAGGTCTACGCCGAAGATCCCAAGCGCTGGCACACCATTGTCAGTGCCTGGAAGGGCGTCTCCGAAGAGACCACCACCGGCGTTCACCGCCTCTACAAAATGCAGAGCGAAGGCACGCTGCTGGTCCCCGCGATCAACGTGAACGACTCCGTAACCAAGTCCAAATTCGACAACCTGTACGGTTGCCGCGAGTCGCTCGCCGACGGCATCAAGCGCGCCACGGACGTCATGCTGGCCGGCAAAGTCGCCGTCGTTTGCGGCTACGGAGACGTCGGCAAGGGTTCGGCACAATCCCTGCGCGGCATGGGCGCCCGCGTGATCGTCACCGAGATCGACCCCATCAACGCGCTGCAGGCCGCCATGGAAGGCTATCAGGTGGCCCCCATCGAAGACACCCTCGGCCTCGGCGATATCTACGTCACCTGCACCGGCAACGTCGACATCATCACGCTGCAACACATGGAGCACATGAAGGATCAGGCCATCGTCTGCAACATCGGCCACTTCGACAATGAAATCCAGGTCGAGCCTCTCAACAGAGCTCCCGGCGTAAAGAAAATCAACATCAAGCCGCAGGTGGATAAGTACACGTTCCCCGGCGGTCACAGCATCTTCATGCTGGCCGAAGGACGCCTGGTCAACCTGGGTTGCGCCACCGGTCATCCGAGCTTCGTGATGTCCGCCAGTTTCGCCAACCAGACGCTCGCGCAGCTCGATCTTTGGGAAAACCGCAACACGTACAAAGTCGGCGTCTACACCCTGCCCAAGCGCCTGGATGAAGAGGTAGCCCGGCTTCATCTGGAAAAAATCGGCGTGAAACTCACCACGCTGTCCCAGCGCCAGGCGGATTACATCGGCGTCCCGGTGGAAGGCCCGTATAAGGCCGAAAGCTACCGCTACTAGAGATCCGGCGGCGAGCCGATGTCAATCCAACGGATGGAGCACGTCGGCATCGTCGTTGACGACCTCGCCGCCGCCACTGCGTTCTTCGTGAGCCTCGGACTCGTCCTGCTGGGCGAAGGGCCCGTTGAAGGTCGCTGGGTGGACCGCATCGTCGGGCTCGAAGGCGTCCGGGCCGACATTGCGATCCTGCAAACTCCGGACGGCCACGGACGGCTCGAGCTGACGAAGTTTCACTCGCCGTCACACCCAGGAGCCGGCCAGCTCGCGCCGGCGAATACCCCGGGTATCCGCCACGTCGCGTTCGCTGTCGACGACATCGACACCGTTGTCGCCGGCCTGCGAGCGCGCGGCACTGAACTCGTGGGCGAGTTGGAGCGCTATGAGAACAGTTACCGGCTCTGCTACGTCCGCGGTCCGGAGGGAATCATTATCGAGCTCGCGGAGAAAATCGGCTAACGCGCCGAAGTCCTTTGCCGTTTATGGAGGAGAGCATGAATCTCCTGCATGCTCCCCTCGGAGTCGTTGCTTGGCGCAAAACCTCCGGCTCGCCTTAGTATTAGAACTCCCTCTGCGCGGAATCAGCCGCAATAGCCATGGCCATCACCGTGTCCAGAAACATTTGCGATTGCCCTGCGAACAGCAGATCATCCGTGAAGGCCTTGACGGCCGCCACCGCCCCCGCATTCTTCGGCAACGTCGGCCGGATTACGGAGCAGGCAGGTAAGCCTTCTATGCCAATAAAGTCCGCCGGTTCAGGAAAGATTAAGTTCGTCTGAACAAGCTCGCTTTTCGTCGCGTTCAGGTCCGGGAAGTGCACTCCGCTCTGTGGGTCGGTCACACCGGCGAGAGGCTGATTCACCGCATTCCCCGCCTTATCATGCCAAACCGCGAAGTGGTTTACCTCGACGCCCCCGATACTAACCACGATCCGCAAAACCTCGAGATTACTGGCCTTTAAACTCATGGATGCGTAAAGGCTGGAGCCGCCCTGCTCGATAAAAGCAAAATGAAACCCGGCCGTGTTTGCGATGGCCTGCATGCGCTGCTCTTGGGGAGTTGCGGGAGGAACCGGCTGGGGTTGCCCCGGTGGCGTGTCGACATCATTCAACGGGATCGCCGGCTCATTGGCAATCGAGACTGCCTGAGGGAAGCTCGCGCCGAAATCGGGATTCTCGGTGCTGCGGTATCGGGTATACCAGCTGGTATCGACATTCAGATTGAGCAGGTTGGTAAGCCGCCCTATTTGCTTCGCTCCTGTCGCCTTGCTGCTGGGCAGCGTCCGAAACGCGTCTAAATTGACCGGCTCGGCGCCATGAAAGGCCAGGTAAGCGTTGAGAAAGGCCGCATGCGATCGTTCGTCGTCCGTGTTGTCGGATATGTACTGGGGCATGTCCCCGTCGAGATTTTGCAGAGCTAACATGTACGCCGGGTTGCCGCCGTTTACTCCACCCAGTTCGTTGTACTGTTGCCAGATATCGGTTTCAATCAGCTCGGCTGCCGCCAGGAATCTTAGGATTGCCACATCGCCCTTCTTGAGCGCACTCGAGCCTGCTTTGGCTTGCCCCCCTAGGATCCCGCTCACGGGTATCGCTGCACTAAGTACCCCGAGGTTTCTTAATAGAGAGCGCCGTCTTAGGACGCCATTCCAGCGCGAGCGGATCTCTTCGTCGGCCGGTAAGTTCTGTTGATAGGCTTCTTTGCTCATGATAGGTCTCCAAACTTTCCGTAAGTATTCCCAATGGGCGGCATCAACGGTTTCTTGACGCACGCACATCGGAGATTCGGTCAGACTGTATTGCAGCGCCTATCGCTCAGAAGTGTGTTGTCGTTCTGTAAAGAATTGGTAAATTCGGCCGTCAAGCGGATGGGATGAAGTTCGCTGGAGTATCAGTCCCACACCGGGCCGGCGGTCCCAGTTACGCATTGCAGGACAGCACTGTACCTTTAACTTGCTCGCACCGATAACATCGCTGACGACGGGACTAATCTGGACGCGCCGCGGAATGAACTTACTGCTTCGGTTCCGCGTCCTTAGTGTCGGGCTTTGCCGTCTCGCTCTTCTTCTCCGCGCGCGGCGTCTTCCCGAAATTCGCAGCCAGGTAATCGACGATCTGGCTCAGTTCCTCGTCGGTTCCCACCGCCCCCTTCTCCACCATGCTGCTCACGATCTCGTCCCACCGGTCCTTCGTCTCGCGCTTGCCCACCACGATTTCAGGCCCATGGCACGCGCTGCAAATCCGCTGCAGCGGAACCTTCCCCGGCCCATCCGGCAAAATATCATCCGCGGCGGCGACCCGCATCGGGCTCCCCATCAGCAGACATCCGGTAAAACAAAGCACGAGTTTTCTGACAAGTAGCATCGTTTTCTGGCTTTCATTATAATTGCGGGGAAATGTCTATCCAGCGCCGGAGCTTCGTTCGAAGCCTGCTGATCGCTCCCGCCCTTCCCGCCGGACTGGCCGCCCAGCAAGCCGCATCCTCAACCGCAACTCCACAGACCACTCCCCAGCAGCCCACGCCCCAGCCCAACACGCCTGCCCGCCAGGTGCCTAAGCAGCCGCAGGAAATTCCGTTCCTCAAGACCACGCAGCCCGATCTCGCCGCCGAAACCGACGCCCGCTTCTTCACCGCCGATCAGTTCGCCACTCTCGAAAAACTTGGAAGCGTCCTCATGCCCCCGATGAAAGGGAACCCGGGAGCTATCGATGCGCATGCGCCGGAGTTCCTCGATTTCCTGATCGGCGCCTCGCCTGCCGACCGCCAGACGATCTATCGGAACGGTCTCGACGCCCTCAACGCGCAAGCCAAACAGCGATTCCATAAATCCTTCGCCGAGATCGACGCCGCGCAGGCCGGTGTCATTCTGAAACCTCTTCTCGTCGTTCGCCCCTGGCCCGAAGATCTGCCCTCCGACCCCGTTCAAAGCTTCGTCGCCCAGGTGCATGAGGATCTGCGGACCGCCACCTTCAACTCTCGCGAATGGGCCGCGGCCGCCGGCAAAACCGCGCGCCGTTTCTCACGCGGAGGCCGCGGCAGCGGGATGTATTGGAAGCCGGTCGACCCCATCGGCCAAGGTTAATTTAAATGCCCATCAAAGACTACGATGTCCTGATCGTCGGCTCCGGACACTCCGGCGGTATGGCCGCAAATATCCTCACTCAGCGCGGCGCCACCTGTATCATGCTCAACGCGGGCCCCGAAGCCGACCTCGAAAAGGATCGCGTCACCAAGGCCGCCTACGAGCTCCCCTACCGCGGCTTCAATAAGCCCGGCCGCCTGCCCCACGTCTTCCAGGCCGACGAATTTAACGCCAACCAGTGGGTCGATGAAAAGGAGATCCCCTACACCTACCCCTCCGATGCTCCTTATAACTGGGTGCGCGTGCGCCTCCTGGGCGGCCGCTCTTTGTTTTGGGCCCGCCAGTCTTTCCGCCTGAGCGACCTCGAATTCAAAGCCGCCGAAATCGATGGCTCCGGTGAAAACTGGCCCATCAGCCTGGCCGATCTCGCCCCGTTTTACTCGCGCGTCGAAGGCATCTTCCGCGTCTCCGGCCGCAAGGAGGGCCTGCCTCAATTTCCCGACGGCAACTTCGTTCCCACCGAATATCCGGCCGAAACCACCAGCATGCAGCGCTTTATCGATCTCGCGAAAAAGCGCAACATTCCCTGTTCCAAGAACCGCTCCGCGCTCGGGCGCGATGGCCTGGCCAGCTCCATCAACCTGCTGCTTCCCGACGCTCTCGAAACCGGGAAGCTCGATATCGTCGAGAACGCCATCGTCCGCGAAATCAGCGTGGACAAAAATACCGGCCTCGCGAGCGGCGCGCACTTTATCGATCGGCACTCCGGCCGTGAAATGCACGTCAAGGCCAAATTCGTCGTCCTGGCCGCCGGCTGCCTCGAAAGCACCCGCCTCCTGCTCAACTCCAAAATCTGCAACTCGAGCGGCGTTCTCGGGCACTACCTGTCCGATCAGATGTACGGCGTCTCCGTGGTCGCGTCCGTTCCCGAAGCCCGCGACGGCAAAGCGACTCCCGGAATGATGGGCGGCAGTTCCTTCATCCCGCGCTTCCGCAATCTCACCAGGAGTGACAAGCGCGACTTCATCAAGGGCTACTGCATGACCATCAACAGCGGCGGCGGCGCCAGCCCTAACTTCTTCCCGCTTTACGGTGAGGAACTGCAGGCCAAGCTCGATAGCTACGCCAACTCCTGCATGTCGGGCGGCATCTTCGGCGAGCGCATCGCGCGCTTCGAGAATCACGTTCGCATCGACCCGGCCGTGAAAGACCGCTGGGGCATTCCCGTGCTTCACATCGAAGCCCGCGACACCGATAACGAACGCAACATGACGCGTGACGCCGCCGACACCATGGAGGAAATCTTCCACGAAGCCGGCTGGGAGATCATCTGCAAAACCGATCGCGTCAATCCCCCCGGCTACAGCATCCACGAGGTCGGCACGTGCCGCATGGGTGACGATCCCAAAAAGAGCGTCCTCAACAAGTGGTGCCAGGCGCACGACATGAAAAATCTGCTCGTCGTCGATGGCGCCAGCTTCGTGACCTGCGGCTGGCAGAACCCGACCATCACCATCCTGTCCCTATCCATGCGCGCCTCCGAACATCTGGCCGATGAGATGGGAAAGCGTAATCTCTGACATGAAAATCCTCTTGTCCGCCCTTCTGTTCACCTCCCTTGCCACCGCGCAGGATTGGCCCAATCTGGCAAAGTACGCCGCCGATAACGCTCGAATCGGCCCACCCGCGCCCGCCGAATCCCGAGTCGTCTTCATGGGCGACTCCATCACGGAGGGCTGGAACGCGGCCAACGGCCCCTTCTTCCCCGATAAACCCTACATCAATCGCGGCATCAGCGGCCAGACCACGCCGCAAATGCTCATCCGCTTCCACCCCGATGTGGTCGCCCTGAAGCCCAAGGTCGTCGTCATCCTTGCCGGCACCAATGACATCGCCGGAAACACCGGCCCCGCTACCCTCGAATCCATTGAAGAAAACTTCATGGCCATGTGCGATATTGCCAAAGCCAACGGCATCAAGGTCGTGCTCGCGTCCGTCACTCCCGTTTTCGACTATCCCTGGAAACCCGGCCTGCAGCCCGTTCCCAAGATCGCCGCCCTCAACGCCTGGCTGAAAGACTACGCCGCGAAAAATGGCTACGTCTACCTCGATTACTTCTCGGCCATGGTTGACCCGGAGACGCAGGGCATGAAAGGCCCGCTCGCGAGCGACGGCGTCCACCCCACGAAGGCCGGTTACGCCATCATGGCCCCGCTCGCCGAAAAGGCCATCGCGCAGGCGCTCGGCAACTAACTCCGCGTGCCCGATCCAGCCGCCCGATCCAGCGATCGCCGCCGATTCCCTCTCAAAGACCTACCGCGGTGGCATCAAGGCTCTCGATAGCCTGAGCTTTTCCGTCAATGCCGGAACCGTCTTCGCGCTCCTCGGGCCCAATGGCGCAGGCAAATCCACCACCGTCCGTATCCTGACCACGCTCTCCACGCCGGACTCCGGCTCTGCCACCGTCGCCGGGTTCAACATCATCACCGCCCAGGCCCAGGTTCGCCGGGCCATCGGCTGCGTCGCGCAAAAATCCGGAGTCGATTGGGAAGCCACCGGCCGCGAGAACCTCACCTTGCAGGGCCGGCTTCATGGAATGTCCGGGCCCGCCCTCGATCGGCGCGTCACCGAACTCCTCGATACCATGCGCCTGGCCAAAGCCGCCAACCTCATCACGCGCACCTGGTCGGGAGGCATGCAGCGCAAGCTCGATATCGCCCTCGGCCTGATCCACAAGCCGCGCGTCCTTTTCCTCGATGAGCCGACCACCGGACTCGATCCCGAAGCCCGCGCCGACCTTTGGGAGGAAATCTCCCGCCTCGCGCGCGAAGCCGGAATCACGATCCTTCTTACCACCCACTACCTCGATGAAGCCGACCGCCTGGCCCAGCGCATCGGCATCGTGGATCGCGGCCGCATGGTCATCGAAGGCTCGCCCGAACAGTTGAAAAGCGAATTGCAGGGCGACTCCGTGCATGTGGAATTCGCTCGAAGCCGAACCCGCGGATCGCGTCCTCGCGGCGCTAGCCACCGTCGAAGGCGTGCGCGGCGTCGTCGTGGAAGGAAACGGAATGCGCGCGCGTGCCGATCGCGGAGCGGCCGCCGTGCCCCCTATCATGGCCGCCCTCGAATCGGCCGGTGTCCGCGCCGCCGAGGTCCGCGTCGCGCGCCCTTCCCTCGACGACGTCTACCTCAGGCACACCGGCAGGAGCTTCAGCGAAGCCGACACTCCCGTCAAAGGCCCACCCCGATGAACGTCATCCAACAATCCATTTACCTGCTGCAGAGACACCTGCGCAATTTGTTGCGGCAGCCCTTCTGGGTGGTGTTCACGCTCACCCAGCCCGTCATCTGGCTGCTCCTCTATGGACAGCTCTTCAAGCGCGTAGTCGAGCTCCCCGGCTTTCAATCCAATTCCTATATCAGCTTCCTCACCCCGGGCATCGTCATCACGACCGCCCTCTTTGCCGGAGGATGGAACGGCATGGGAATCATTGCCGACCTGAACCGCGGCGTGATCGATCGCTTTCTCCTCTCGCCCGTCAGCCGCGCCGCCATCATCGCCGGACGTATCCTCTCGCTCTGCGTCGCCGCCACCGTCCAGTCCATTATTCTCATCCTGCTCGGACTGCTGCTGGGAGCGCGCTTCGCCGGCGGATTGCTCGGCATCCTGGTGTTGTTTGTGAGCAGCATGCTCCTCGCGTCCGCCTTTGGAGCGCTCTCCAACGGCCTCGCCCTGATCGCCCGCAAAGAAGAATCGGTCATCGGCGCCAGCAACATGCTGCTCTTGCCGCTCACTTTCATCTCCCCCATCTATATGGCCAAATCGCTCATGCCGCAATGGATGCAGACCGTCTCCACGCTGAACCCGGTCAGTTGGAGTGTGGAAGCCGGACGCGCCGCCATCAGCGGGCAGGCGGACTGGCACGCCGTAGGCATCCGCATGGGCGCGCTTCTGCTGTTTGCCATCGTGAGCGGATGGCTCGCAACTCAAGCCTTCCGCGCTTACCAGAAATCGATTTAGGCTGCGGTCTCCGAACCGTTGTTCGCGCCGTGCCGCACGTCCACGCCCTTCACCAGGAAAATGACTTCTTCCGCGATGTTGGTCGCGTGGTCGGAAATGCGCTCCAGGCTGCGTGCATTGAACATCAGGTTCAACGCGCGCGGAATCACTTCCGTATCGCGCTGCATGGCCGTGATTAACTGGTCCCCGATCTTCGTCCGCAAACGATCCACCGAATCGTCCGACGCCATGATGTTCCGCGCGGCCTGCTCGTCCTGCTTGACGAAGGCGTCCAGAACGCTGAGCACCATGTGCTCCACAATGGACGCCAACTCCTTAATATCGTCGAAGGCGATCCCCGCAATTCGCGGCAAGTGCATGGTCGCCAGCGACCGTTCGGTGATGTTCGCGGCCAGGTCGCCCATGCGCTCCAGTTCGGTGTTGATCTTGATCGCCACCACGATCAGGCGCATATCGCGCGCCACCGGCTGCTGCGTTGCAATCAGGCGCGTCGCAAAGTCGTCGATCTGGATCTCCATCTGATCCACTCGCGACTCGTCACGTAAAACCTGGTGCGCCAGGTCTTCGCTCTTTTCGGTGAGCGCCAGAATACTGCGATGCACGGACGATGCAACCAGCGCTCCCATCTCCAGAAGCTGGTTCTTCAGTTCGTCAAGCTCGGTGTCGAAGTGCCGCGCGGTCGTGGGTTGTGTTGACATTTATCCGAAGCGTCCCGTGATGTAATCTTCCGTCTCTTTCTTGGCGGGGTTCTTGAAGATCGTATCGGTATTGTCGAACTCGATAAGCTTGCCCAGCAGAAAAAATCCGGTCCGGTTCGCAACGCGGGCGGCCTGCTGCATGTTGTGCGTCACGATCACGATCGTCGTCTGATTCTTAATGGAGAAAATGAGCTCTTCGATCTTCGCCGTCGCAATCGGATCCAGCGCCGAACACGGCTCGTCCATCAGTAGGACCTCGGGCTCCACCGCCATCGCCCGCGCAATGCAGAGGCGCTGCTGCTGGCCGCCCGAAATCGCGTAAGCGGACTTGTTCAGCTTGTCCTTCACTTCGTCCCAAAGGGCGGCCCGCCGCAGTGCTTTTTCCACTAGCTCGTCCATCTTTCCCTTGATCCCGTTGATCCGCGGACCGTAAGCGATGTTGTCGTAGATCGATTTCGGAAACGGGTTGGGCCGCTGGAAGACCATGCCGACATTGCGGCGCAGGGCCGTAACGTCGACGTCGAAAATGCTTTTGTTGTCGAGGAGAATCTCCCCTTCCACGCGTGTATTTTTCAGGGTCTCGTTGATGCGGTTCAAGGTCCGCAGGAACGTGCTCTTGCCGCAGCCCGAAGGACCGATCAGCGCCGTCACCGCATTCTTCTCGACGGTGAGTGAGATCCCGTGCAGCGCCTGGAAAGCGCCATAGAAGAAATTCAAATTGCGCGCTTCGATCTTGGCGGTTGCCGCCGCCGGGCTCAACGGTTCGGTCGTTCTGACCGGCTTCGATTGCACGCTGACTCTGGACTCCGAAGGACTAGCCATTCAATTATCCTCTTTGGGCGGATGCGCCCCGCGAAAGAATCGCGCGCGCCGCAATGTTGCTGACGAGCACCAGAGCCAGAAGCACCAGGCCCGCGGCCCACGCCTGCCGATGCCAGTCGTCATAAGGTGAAATCGCGTAATTGTAGATCATTACCGGCAGCGACGATGTGGGCTCGTTCAAACTCCGGTTCCAGAAATGGTTTCCAAAAGCGGTGAAGATGAGCGGCGCCGTCTCACCCGCAATGCGCGCTACTCCCAGAATAATACCCGTCAAAATTCCGCTGAGCGAGGCCGGCACCACCACGGTCGCGATGGTCCGCCATTTGCTCGCGCCCAGCGAAAGCGCGCCCTCCCGCAAACTCACCGGAACCCCCTGCAGGAATTGCTCGGTGTTGCGCACCACGATCGGAATCAGCATCACCGCCAGCGCCACCGAGCCCGCCCACGTGGAAAATTGCTTCAGCGGAACGACGATAATCGCGTAGGCGAAAATGCCCACCACAATCGATGGAACGCCGTTCAGCAGATCCGACAAGTACCGAATGATGAAAGGAAAAGTGGTGCCGCCGAACTCCGACAGGTAAATCCCGGCAACCACCCCGATCGGCACCCCGATCAGCGACGCCAGCAGGACCAGCTCCGCACTGCCGACAATGGCATTCGCCATGCCCCCGCCCACTTCCCCCGGGGACTTCGGGAGCTGCGTGAAGAAGGCCCAATTCAGCGACCTCCCGCCATTCCAAAGCAGGTACCCCAGAATCAGAAATAAGACGGCAACCGTGATGAACGTACACACCGCCGTCAACGAAAGCATGAACTTGTTGAGGAAGTGTCGCCAGGCCAGTCGCATGCGCTAAGCGGAACCTTTCCGGCTGGTCGCGATAATGAGTAAACGCGCCGCTCCGTTGATGGCGATTGTCAGCAGGAATAGCACGAGACCGAGATACACCAGCGATTGCCGGAACATCTCGTTGCTCGCTTCCGCAAATTCGTTGGCGATCACCGACGCGATGGTATAGCCCGCCGAGAACAGCGACGCGCTGATCTTCGGCGAGTTCCCGATCACCATCGTCACCGCCATCGTTTCGCCGAGCGCTCTCGCCAATCCCAGAAAGATCGATCCGAAAATGCCCAGCCGCGCGAACGGAACCACGGCCTGCCACGTCGCTTCCCACCGGGTGGCACCCAGTGCCAGCGACGCCTCCCGCTGATCCACCGGCACGTCCAGCAGAGCTTCCCGCGATACCGAAATAATAAACGGGAAAGTCATGATCGCAAGCGTGCATCCGGCCGCCAGGTAATCGAATCCGTAAATCGGCCCGCTAAAAATCGGCAGAAACCCGAAGGCGCGCTTCAGCCCCGGTTCCACGTAATCACGCAGCAGCGGCACCAGCGTAAAAATTGCAAGCAGTCCGTAAATGACGCTGGGAACCGCGGCCAGCAACTCCACTAGAAAGGTAAGCCCGTCCGAGATGCGCGGCGGAGCCAGTTCCGCCAGAAAAATGGCTGCGCCCAAACCCAGCGGCACCGAGATGAGCAACGCAATCGCGGACGTCAGCAACGTCCCGTAGATAAACGGCAGCGCGCCGTAGATATCTTTCGAATGGTCCCACGTCTGGGAAGTGAAAAAGCCGAACCCGAACGCATGACGCGCCATCGTGGACGCATTCCACAGTACGCCCACCAGCAAGACCGCGATCAGCAACACGACCGACGCGAACACCATCGTGATCAGGTGCGCGGCCTGGTCGCCGCCTCGCAGCCGCGACCAGAACGTTGCCGGGGATCCCGGTAAATGGGGAGAGAGCGCGACGGAACTCGCCATTACTTGATCAGCGCGATCTGCTTCTCTTCCTGCGCAACCACCGCCGCCGGCAGCTTGGCATAACCGAGCGCCTCGTTGTAGGTCTGCCCCTTGGTCAACATCCAGTGCAGCAGATCGACAATCGCCGTCCGCTTGGCCGCATCCGGAATCTGGCTCGGAATCAACAACCAGGTGAAGGTGGAAATCGGGTACGCTCCCGCGCCCGGCGCATTCGTAATGGAAACCCGGAAATCCGCCGGCATGTTAGCCGCAGCCCCAGCCGCCGCCTCGGTCACGCTCGCCAGGTTTGCTTTCACAAACTTGCCCGACGCGTTCTTCACCGACCCGTATCCCATCTTGTTCTGGATCGCGTAGATCAACTCCACGTAACCGATCGAGTTCGGGGTCTGCTTCACTAACCCGCTCACGCCTTCATTTCCCTTTTGGGCTAGACCTAGCGGCCAGTTTACCGATGTATCCGCGCCCACCTTGCTCTTCCATTCGGGGCTTACCTTCGAAAGGAAATCCGTGAACACAAAGCTGGTCCCGCTGCCATCCGAACGGTGTACCACGACGATTTCCGCATCCGGCAGATTCACGCCCGGATTCGCGCTCTTTATCGGCGCCTCGTTCCATTTCTTGATCGTGCCCATGAAGATCCCGGCCAACGCCTCACCGGTAAAGTTCAGGTCCTTGGTCACACCCGGAAGATTGTAGGTCGGGACCACGGCCCCTAGCACCGTCGGAAAGTGCAGCGGCTTCACCTTCATCTTCGCCGCCTGTTCGTTTGAAAGCGGCTTGTCGGACGCTCCGATATCCACCGTCCCCTGCGTCAGCTGACTGATCCCGCCCCCCGAACCGATCGACTGATAGTTGATCTCCACTCCCTTAACCGTCTTGAACTCGGAGAACCACTTCGAATAAATCGGGAACGGGAAGGTCGCGCCCGCCGCATTGATGCGCGTCTCGGCGCTCGCATTCAGACCGGACAAACCGGCGAGAAGGGCAAAACTTAGTAGGAGTGTTGATTTCATGTTTGTTCCCTTATCAGGCTTGCATCCGAAAGTTACAGACGGGTTACGAGCGCTTTAAGCCAGCATGAAACCGCCCACGCGGCCATGGCGATGTGGCACGAGTATGATATCGCCTGCCGGTTAACCCCTTTCATGAATTGGCATTGCGCTGCTTCGGGACCCGCTTGGCCATCTCAAATCGCCCGTTGCTCTCCACCTGCAGCCGTGCGCCGCGCCACTCAATCCCCGCTCCCCAAAATCCCGCGATCCAAACCAGAAAGCTGGCGACATCCTGAAACGGCACCAGGTACCAGTAATCGCGCGTCAAGGGATCCCGCAAAACCCGCTGCGAGGTCGCCCAGGCCGTCCAGGCCCTCAGCAGTAAGACCACCACCGCCACCGGCCAGGCTGGCGGGAAAACCGCTACCCACAACAGCACCAGCGGAACCGGGTTCACAAATGCCAGGCCCAGGTAGCCCCACGGCCGCGATCGGCGCGTGCTCCGCGCCCATCGCAGACGGTGCGCCAGGTTGTCGCTGTACATCTGCATCCCCAGCCGGTGTTCCACAATGAAGGACGAGAAAACCACCTTTCCCCCCAGCGCGGCCACGCGGTTCCCCATTACAAAATCCTCGGCAAGGTAGTTCCCCAGCTCCGCGAACCCGCCGATCGCATCCAGCGCCTCCCGCCGGATCGCCAGCGTCGGCCCCAGCGCGAAATCCATCCCGCCCAGCATCCGCGCCACCAGCACCTGACCCAGGAATTCGGTATTCAGCCCGATGGCTTCGGTCGCAGTCCAGATGGAAGCTCCCGCGCTCGCCCGGTACGGACACGTCACCAGGCACACCCGCGGCTGTTCCATCTCCGCCGCCACCACCCGCAGCAGATCCGTGCCCACCCGCACGTCGCTATCGGCCATCAGCAGAATGTCGTAGCGCGCCACGGCGTACATCGCGCTCAGGTTGTGAACCTTCCGGTTCGGAATCGCCGGCTCGCCGCTGATGATGAGCCGCGAATGCGTCTGCGGGAACTCCGCCATCACCTCGCGCGCAATCGACACCGCCGGATCATCGGGCCGCTCCACAGCAAAAAGCACCTCGTACTCCGGGTAGTCCTGCTCGAAGAAACTCCGCAAATTTGCGCGTAACCCTGCATCCGCGCCCGCCAGCGGCTTCATTATTGTTATAAAGGGCATCGTGGGCGATGGGCCGGTGCGCTGCCGCCGGTACACCGCCACCGCGCGGATCACCAGCAGACTGTACACCATCGAACCCGCTACCAGTGCCCCAAAGAAAAGGGTCAGACCTAGATGAACCGGTCCCAACGCCGCAAATAGCTCCAGAAAATTCGGCGTCATGAAGAACATTATCGTAGGCACCGCCGGACACATCGACCACGGGAAAACGACTCTGGTCAAAGCGCTCACCGGCATCGACGCCGATCGCCTCCAGGAAGAGAAACGGCGCGGAATCACCATCGACCTCGGCTTCGCGCACCTTCCTTTAACCCCCGATACGCGCCTCGGCTTCGTCGACGTCCCCGGCCACGAACGCTTCGTCCGCAACATGCTCGCCGGCGCCGGCGGTATCGACCTGGTTCTCCTCGTCGTCAGCGCCGAGGAATCCATCAAACCCCAAACCCGCGAGCATTTCGATATCTGCCGCCTGCTGGGCATCCGGCAAGGCATCGTGGTCATCACCAAGTGCGACCTCGTTCCTCACGACCTCGTCGACCTCGTGCAATTGGAAATTGAAGAGTTCGTGGAAGGCTCCTTCCTGCAAGGCGCGCCCATCGTCCCCGTAAGCGCGTCCACCGGCGCTGGTCTCGAAGCGCTCCGTTCCGCCCTGAAAGGAGCTGCCGCGCGCGTCCCTCCGCGCAACCCGCTCAGCCCCGCGCGGCTCCCCATCGACCGCGCCTTTTCCATGCGCGGGTTCGGGACGGTGGTCACCGGCACCCTCCTCACCGGAACCCTGCAACGCGACCAGGAACTCGAAATCCTCCCGCTGCAACGGCTGCTCCGCGTGCGCTCCCTGCAGGTCTACGGAAGCCCCGCCGCCCGCGCCGAGGCTGGTACCCGCACCGCCGTCAATCTTCCCGATATCGACGTCCAGGCCATCCAACGCGGCATGGTCCTCGCCGAAAAGGGCGGCTTCGACAGCACCCGCTCTGTAGACTGTTTGGTCGAATTGCTCCCCTCCGCGCGCCCGCTCAAGAACCGAGCCCCGGTCCACTTCCATTCCGGATCGGCCGCCATCCAGGCGCGCGTGCGATTCTTCCACAACGCGGATCTGGAGCCCGGCTGTTCCTCCATGGCCCGGCTCTCGTTCGCCGAGCCCGCGGTGCTCGCGCCCGGCGACCGCTTCATCCTGCGCCAGTTTTCCCCGGTCGTCACCATCGGCGGCGGATCCGTTCTCGACATCCACCCCCCGGCGGAACGGCGCACGTCCCGCATCGAAGCGCGTCTGCAAATCCTCGCCGGAGCCGATGAGGTCGCCAAAGCGGCCTTGCTGATTGCGGAAAGCGCGCACGGAATCAGCGCCGAAGATCTGGCCCGCCGGCTCGGCCTTCGATCCAAGGAGTCCCTCGCGCTCGCCCGTGCCGCCCACGCCATCGTCATCGATGGGCCCCACTGGATTGTCACCCGTAACTGGCTCGACACCGAACGCGACCGCCTCGTGAGCGCCGTACGCGCGCACCACGCCGAAGCGCCCTTGTCCCCCGGTCTGTCCAAACACGATCTGAAAGCCCGCGTCCTCCCGCAGGTCCCGGCCTTTCTCTTCGATGCGGCGCTCTCCGGCATCGCCGAGTTGACCGTGGAAGGCGAGGTCGTCCGCCACCGTTCCCACCGCGTCACTCTCAGCGGCGATGAAGAGGCCGCGCGTCAGACCATCGCCGGCGCCTTTCGCTCCGCCGGTCTCACCGTTCCGGATGTCGCCCAGGTGCTCGCCCAAACCGGCCTCGATAGCAACCGCAGTCAGACCCTCATGCGCCAGCTGCTCAAAGAGCGCATCCTGATCCGCGTCAGCGCCGACTTGGTGTTTCACGAAGCGGCCCTCAGCGATTTGAAACGCCAACTCGCCACCCGCCGCAATCAACCCTTCACCGTTTCCGTTTTCAAAGAATGGACCGGCATCTCCCGCAAATACGCCGTGCCGCTGCTTGAATTCCTGGACCGCGAACACGTCACCCTAAGGAACGGCGACTCTCGAGTAGTGCTCTAACCGAATACTAAAATCGAGATGCCATCGGTGGCTGTTCTGTTTTGGAGCGCAAACCCGACAGGCTCGCTGCCGCGTGAGTCGAGGGACTGTTTACCAAAGCGTCTTGCCTTCGTCATCCTCGAAAGGCCACCACGAGTCGTCGGCAAGATGGAAATCCTTTCCCTTTTTGGTTATGTAGAAATACGTTTGGAAGTCATGCTCCAAGATGTCGAGCGACGGCATGCCCGGAAGTTCTCCCGCGAACGGGTCGCGCATCTTGCCGGACAAAATATACGCCTTAGCTAATCCGTCCTTTATCAACCTATCCAGAGCATCCACGATATCGGAGCGCTCAATCGCCAACCCAAACCTAGCGCCGTCGCGGGTTACATCCCGCAGAATAATCTGGTCCACATTCTCAAAGTCGTCAGAAATCGAATCCAAGACAAGTCGCCGGATAAGATCAAGCCGCTCCATAAGGTCCATATCAACACGTTGAGCGGCCCGCGACGTCATTACTGATCAAATCAGAGCTGTCGCGCCAGGCTTCTTGCGAACACCCTGACGCGAGTCCTCATGCTCGAAAGCCGAGGCCATGCGCTCGATTTCGGCGGAGCTTAAACCAAGTCCCTTGGCTTCGGCGCGCCACGTCTTAGTTGCGCGAGCGACTTCGGCGGCAATTTCCCGCGCCTGCGCGCTCTTCAACTCAAAGTAAGGGGCGACCTCGAACGCCAGTTTCAGAGACGCCGTGCCGTCGTCGAGATCGATCGCGGTCGTGAGGATGCGCGGCTTGATATCCGTGGGCACGGGATTCATGTCATAAGCGGGAGAGAGATTCCATCCCGCCTGTCCGGCATAGAGAAACCCGTGATTGCGTAAATGATCGTCCGTGTTCGAAATCAGGATGCTGAACACGATGCGTCGCCAGAGCTCCTGCATTTCCTGCTTCGGGGTCGCGCCATATTGCCGCAGAACATCGACGAATTCCAGATAGCTGCGGGGTTCGTTGTCCTTCGCGTCCAGCATGCTCATCGCGGACAGAAACGGCACACGCGTCGCGCCTTCGCGATCGAAGCGTCGCAGCAGCAACACAGGTTTCGCGGCGATCGTTTGGACCCGCCATTCCGGAACCCGAATAGCGGCTTTCTTAGCCAGGGTCAAAGCCACAGCCTCCCAGAGAACCGCGTTGATCTCGTCCCCCTTGCTGGGGAATTTGGCAATCGTCAGGTGACCGTGACGGTCCCGCACCGATGCCTTCGGCCGCGCCCCGCCGAGAGACGAACCGGGGGCGAGCAGAAGCCGCAAGTCCTCATCCGTGTCGGAGTCGTCGAGGACGTGTTCGGTTGCCGAGAGAAGGCGCGGCAGTTCGATCAGGGGCGGGATCTTCGCGGGTCCAAACGGCGCGAGAAATGGTCCGCCAGCCCGGTCGGCGAAGCGCAATGCGCCCTGCCGTGCATCGTCGTCCACCATCAGCAAATAATCGATCTCACGAAGCGTGCGCGGCGTCTCGCCGGTATGCTCGGTACGCCTCCGCTCCGCCCTGCGCATCAATACGCGTCCCCACCGATCGGGCGCGGAATCGCCGATTGCGCCAAAGAGCAGTTTATCCGGCGCGGTATGGAAAGGACCGGGACCCAGCTTGAGCGCGGGCTCTAACGAGAATCGCTCCGGGCTTCCAAGCCATCCCTGGTCGTATTCGAAAGTCGCGCTTTCCCGGCCGTTGCGCAGCCGCGCCCAGAGCTTCCCGACCAGGCGCGGGACTCCTTCGAGATCGACATAGACCAGAACAGCCCGGTCCATCACCCCGCCCCCGCTTTGTCCGGTTCTTTCGTTTTCGGCAGGCGAACGCGTTTGGGCAGGCGCTCCGCATCCAACTCAAGACCGAGAGAATCATGGCGAGGGTCCGCGACGTCGGCCAGCCGATCGATGAGCCCGAGCGCGAACAGCACAGTCGCGTAGCTTCCCATGGCCACTCCCGCGTCGCCTCGCTCGATCTTGTGGAGCGTCATGCGGCTGATTGACGCGCGTTCCGCCAGAATGCTCGCTGGAATACGGCGACGCTTCCGAGCGTCGGCTATATTACGCGCCAGCTTGCGAAGAGTGCGCATCACAGGAAGAGGTTGCATCGTTTTAGGTCAATAATAAATAACAAGAGCCAATCTAAAGTCTACTATAATAGACGTAAAAAGTCAGGGGGAGGAAGCCGAACAGGTTGTTCTTCAAAAAAAGGTGCCATACGGAATCGGGTGAAGTGCAAGACCTTGACCACCGTGCCCGTGTTGCCGTGGGAGGTATTGCAACCGAATGGCGGCACTACAGACTGGGGCGACACCGCATGAAAGCCGGTCCACCGCCGGAGCGGTTATCAAGCCGCGGACTCGTCCGACCCCTCTGACGCAAATGAGTGAATTACTCTACTTAAAGCCTGGAAACAGATAGAGCAGGGGCCAGAGAGGCTGGCTATGTCGATCATCATAAAAATCAAGCCGGAAGCCGAGGCGGAATTCACGCGCAAAGCAAAAGTGCATGGCGTCCGGCCGGAAGCCTACACAGCAACGTTGCTTGAGGAAGCCGTCCAGAACGGAGCGGCGAAAAAACTCACTTCTGACGAGATCGACCGCACGCTGCAGGAGCTTACTCAATTCTCGCACAAGATCCCGCTGCTGCCGGAAGAAGCATTCACCCGAGAAGGTCTTTACCAGGATCAAGACTGATGGCCGATGGCGATGCCTGTCTTCTCGACAGCAATATTCTGCTGCGCAGCAGCAAAAGTGTTGATCCGCATCACCCCGTCATCGCCCAGGCGCTGAAGACGCTCGTCGGGCCAGGGTGTGCGCCTCTGCTATACATCGCAAACCCTCGCCGAATTCTGGAATGCCTCGACGCGGCTGCTAGACAAAAACGGTTTCGCCCTGAGCATCGCGGACACGGACCGTCTGGCGCGTGTGATCGAGCGGGATTTCGAATTGCTGCCGGATAGCCGCGAGGCGCACGAACGCTGGCGGGTGCTGATAGTTCAACACAACGTTCAGGGCGTGCAAGTCCACGACGCGCGTATTGCGGCCAGCATGACGTTTACGGCGTCGGTCAACTTCTCACAATCAGCGTGCGAGACTTCAAGCGGTTCGACAGTCTTCGGGCGACCCATCCGGCTGATGTGCCGTCGACGAAAGCGAAACTGTGAGGCGCTCACTTTTGGCCAGTGATCTATTCAAAAATGGCTGAAACCCCGTTAACCGGTGATGACCCAAAAGCGGCCTTTGCGTCTACTATTATAGACCTAAAGTAAAGAAAAGAGCATAATCGCCAGAAACGGCACCAATCAAGGAAAATGCCATCGTAAGATCTCATTGTGAAAGGCGTGCCGCTTCTAGCGCTCTGGTCTTTGATCACGAAGATATTCGGTATTCTTCCGATCCCCGCGCGCGCCTCCGGCCCATTGATCGAACACCAGTACGAAGGCAACCTCGGTGACGGCAGGATAGGGATGACGGTGGTCCGCGACGGAAACAGAATTACCGATGGCCACTATTTTTGCCAGAAGTTTTTGAAAGATATTCCGATCAGCGGATCGGCCAAACGCTCCTTAATAGTGCTCACCGAGCCGAGCGGAGGCATCTTCCACCTGCATTTTGTTGGAAACGGCGGTGAGGGCCCGCGGCCACTGGACTTCGAAAATAGTATCGGAATGGAAGGAACGTGGGTGAAGTCCGACGGGACTCGGACCTATCCCGTCTCCCTCCGAGGGACAACGATTCATGAAGGGAGCTGGGACAGGCATCGCTACCGCGACGTTACCAAGCAGGACGATGTCGCCTTCGAGAGGCGTGTTCAGTCACTCCTCCGCGCCGTTCTGCATGGCGACAAGAAGAATGCCGTCCGGTTCATCAGCTATCCCATGCTCGTCAATTTCCCAAACCAGGCAACCAGAAAGTTCCGGACTCCCGCAGGGCTACTAGCGGCGTGGAATGATGTTTTCACGCCGGTCCTGATGGCCAAACTTCAGAGAGCCCTGCCCCACGACATGTTCGTTCATAACGGTATGGCGATGATCGGTAGTGGCGAGGCTTGGTTCGATGACAAAGGACTCGCAACGCTGAACATTCCCCCGGCACCCGAAGTGCGGGTTCACTAGATCAGGCCGGACCCGGCACTGACTTCCCGCCGCAATAGGTTCGGATTACCTCGATGCAATGAGCGTTGTGAACGATGGGGTTGAATATCTATGTCCGGTCCGGACATTGAAAACATGGTAGCGCTAAGGGGATTCGAACCCCTATTTAAGCCTTGAGAGGGCTTCGTCCTAACCCTTAGACGATAGCGCCGCAGCACCCATGCTACCACCGCGGCCCCGACTCTCTACGCCATGCAATCGCTGCGGCCCGTGCTCCCGTTGATACTTTTGCAGCCGATTGCGCAGCTCCGATCCGCGCCCGCAGCAGCCGGCTCTTCGCCGCCGCCACCGAAATCCCGAGCCGCTCCGCAACCTCCGCCATCGGCAGTTCATTCACATCCCGCAGCAGAAAAACGCTCCGCAGCAACGGCGGAATCCGGCGGATTTCCTGCTTCAACAGCGCGCCTCAACTCCTTGGTACCCAGTTGCTGCTCCGGCGAATCGCCGCGATCCACTGAGCTCCAGCGTTCCCCGCTCTTCCCCGATCAGCGTGTCGTCCAAAAACAGGAAGTTCGCCCGACGTACCTGCCGTAGCCGCATCAAACACTGGTTCACTACGATGCGCGTCATCCACGTGGAAAATTTGGAGTCCTGTTGGAATTGACCGATGTGCTGATACGCCTTCCAGTAAGCGTTTTGCACTTCGTCCTCCGCTTCCTGCCAGTCCCTCAAGATCGAGACCGCCAGCTTAAAAGGAGGAGGAATAGTTGCGCCGCGTCAACTCGGAAAATGCGGCCTGATCTACCGTCCTGGGCTACATTCGCACCAGCTCGTCCTTCAGCTACTTCGGGGAGTTCGACAAGAATACTTTTGCATCGCTCGTCTCAGTCACGACCGTCCTAAAGGTGCTGAACCTTGAGGATAGCGCCGAAACCTGAGCGATATAGTTGACGGAGAGTAAAAGTGGTTTCAACGCGGCACTTCCAAAAACGCTGAATGGTTTAACTGGTGCTAATATCGGTTTCAGTATGACATGGAAACTGGGGGAGGAAACCATACAACGGGCTACTCTCTTCTATGAGCTCGCCAAAAGCTCCGTCAACTCCGGCTCCGCAAGAAGATTGCTCTGGTCGATCTCGGCAAACACACCGGCCTTTCCGCTTCCATGCTGTCCCAATTGGAAACCGGGAAGATGGTTCCCACGCTGCCCACGCTGGCCCGCATCGCCATGGTTTTCGACGTCGGACTTGATTTCTTCTTCGATGACCGTCGCCGCCGGAAGGTCTTCACCGTCGTCCGCGCGCAAGGGACCGCATTCCGTTTCCGGAACGCTCCGACTCTCCCAAACCGGCCTACTTCTTCGAATGCCTGGCCTTCTCCGCCCAGGGCAAGTGGCTGCAGGCCTATATTGCTGACGTTTCCCAAGCGCGAACCTCGAAGAGGTCCATCGAGCACTTCCACGAAGGCTCCGAACTCCTGTTCATTCTCGAAGGGTCAGATCGCCATCCGCTATCAGGATCAGGACTACGTTCTGCGCGAAGGGGACAGCGTCTACTTCGACTCCTCGGAGCCCCATAGCTATCGGGGCCTCACAAAGTCGAACAGCAAGGCCATCGTAATCACCGTTCCTATGCGTCAATAGGTCGCCGACGCCCCGCTTGCGATAATCAACTCGGCATGCTGCAGGCTTGTCTGGTTCTTTTCGTCCTGGCCATCGCAAGCCCAACCGCCCACGCCGCCTGGATCTCCGTCAAGAGCGGGCCATTTGTGGTCTTCTCCGACGGAACCCCGAAAGAAACCCGTGAGCGCGCAGCTGAAATCGAGCAATTCCGTTTCTCCCTGGGTGAACTTCTTGGCAGGCACGATCTCTCCATCCATCCTCCGCTCCAGGTCTTCTTCCTCTCCAGCGTCACGGAGCCTGCCGGGCCGCTAGTCACCCGCACCGGTGCCATCGCCCTGCTCCAGCAAACCGGCCCGTTGAACGCAGCGACCCGCACGCAACTGGCTCACGTGCTTCTCGATCGGAACGTTGGCCGCATGCCCGCCTCGATCGAGCACGGTCTCGAAGTGTTTCTCTCCACCACGGAAGTCCACGGCGCCCGCGTTGTCTGGGGCGTACCGCCGGCTGCGGATCTGCGCGATGCCGATTGGGCTCTGGTGCACTCGCTCGTGACGAACCCCGATACCTACAGCAACACGCGCGTGTTATTCGCCAACCTGGAAAACCACGTGGCCGACGATGTGGCGTACCGCAATGCCCTCCATAAGTCTCGACAGGAACTGGAACGGGAAGTCGCCGCCTACTTGCAGGCGGGCCGCTTCCCCACCATTGACGGACCAAGCCGGCCCTTAAACCCGGAGCGGGATCTGGCCGTGCGTTCTATCGCCGCGGAGGACGTCCCGTTACACCTCGCCGATCTTCTCGATAGCGAGTCCGAAACACGCTACCGGGCGCTCCTCGCGGCGGGCCACCATCAGGTGGAGGCGGAGGAAGGCCTCGCGATGCTCGCGTTGCGGCGCAACGACACAACTGCAGCCTACGATCTGCTCCGGCAAGCGGTCGCCAACGGTAGCCGCAATCCTGCCGCGCTCACCGCGTATGCGCGCATCCAGCCGGATCCCGTGAAAGCTAAAGCCGCCCTCGCCGCCGCTCTCACCGCCGATCCCGATTGCGCCGAGGCTCACTTCGCACTCGGGAAGCTGTTGAGTGATCCCGCCGAGCAATCCAAACAATTCGCCCTCGCCGCGCAGTTAGCGCCCCGCGACTCGGAGTATTGGGCCGCGCTCGCCGCAGCACTCGTCAGCCAGAAGCAATGGACCCAGGCCGCCCAGGCCTGGCAAAAAGCCGAACAAGCCGCCGCCACTCCGGAAGCGCGAGAAAAGATGAGCGCCGCCCGCGCCGCCATCGAAGACCAGCGCCTCGCGTCCGCCGAAGCCGATAAACTGCGCGAGACAGAAGCCCGCGAAAGCGAGATACGCCGGCTAAAACAGGAAGCCATCGCGGAGTTGCGCGCCGCCGAAGCCAAGCTGAATCAAAATAGCTCGCCGGTTGACACTGCCAATGCCGTTCCCTGGGACCAGCTGGATGGATCCCGGCAAACTCTGCGCATCGACGCCCGCCTGCTGCGTGTCGAATGTTCCGGATCCGCCAGGCGCATTGTCCTGCGCACCGCTCCATCGAAAATCATGAAGCTCAGCGTCACCGCCGAAACCGGCGGACTCACTTTCGACTGCGGCTCCCAACCCGATCAGCGCGTCTCCGTCACCTACCAGCCCAGGCCGGATCCGCGCACCGGCACCGCCGGCGACTTGCTCTCCCTCACTCCCCGCTAAGACGTCTTCTCGCGATACACCCGCGCCGCCAGCGCCCCGCCTGCCATGTACAGCAAGCTCGCCAGCCCGAACATCATAATCCACATCATCAGCACGAGGAACGCCAGAAAGCGCGGATCGTTCATCATCTCGAGCGCCTGCATCTGCGCCGCACTCTTGGCCTGTAGCCGGAAGCTCTCCCGCAACGGATCGAAAAGACTCGCCCCCGCGACCGCGAATCGAAAGCTCACGTACACCGTAAGTAGAACCGCGTTCAGGACCGCTGTCATCCACCCGAGTTTCGCGCCCATCCGCGGCGTCAAAGCCTGACCCGAACGCACCTTGTAGAGAAGGGCCGCCGCGAACCCGCCCATCACCGGCGCCAGTATCGCCGCGAATGGCGTGATTTCGAGGATCGTCGCGATGCTGGCCACCAGCAGTGAGGTCCGCAGCGCCAGCGGGTTGCCGAACGTTGCGCTTTGCTCGCGCGGCGCGTTCCTCGCACTCGTTACCACCGGCTCCGGCGCTCTCACCGGCTCGACATCTGTGAATTCCTCGCGCTGCGGTTTCCCGCAGCGGTGGCAAAAACGGGCGTCCTCGGGAAGGGTTGCGCCGCACGAACAAACAGATGGCATGGAGTCAGGGAACTGCGCAACTTCAGTTTGCCGCAGGCGGTCCGACTGAAGCAAGCCCGATGCGCGTGCGCCCACCCTCGCTCTTCAAAGCCAGCGACCGTAACTGACCGTCTTCCTTGCTCTCCAATCGGTACTCACCATTCACCCAGCTCTCCTTCCACGACGGGAACCGTTGCCGGTAGAAATCGCGGACTTTGTCCAGGGAATCGTCCGCATAGTAAGCCGCACCCGTGGCGGTGAAATCCTTGTGCAGGTCACCCGCGTCGAACCTGAACTCAGCGCCGCCCTTGTCCTTCGACCGTACCGCGCCCGGGTAAACCGGAATTCCCACGCGTTCCGGATCCAACTGGTCGTTCTCATGCACCTGCACATGCCCGAACGGCGTGTCCACGTTCACGGTTTTCTGCCCGTCTACTCCGCTTTCCTGGACCCGTACGTTCTTCATCAGACCGCGCGCCGCAATTGCCAGCAAAATGATCGCCGCCACCCCGACGATCACAATCCCGAGAATCACCTTCCCCAACGTCTTCATATTTCACGTCCTGTCGAATCATACGCTCAAGCCCTCGCGGGTGTTCCTCCGAACCGTCGCCGTCATGCCCGGAAATGTTAAAATCGGTGTTCCCTCCTCAATGGATTTCCTGAAAGGTCTGAATCCGCAACAGCGTGAGGCGGTCGCCTGCACGGAAGGCCCGCTACTGATCCTCGCCGGCGCGGGCAGCGGCAAAACACGCGTCATCACCCACCGCATCGCCCATCTCATCACCGCCAATCACGTCCCGCCCTCGGCCATCCTCGCGGTCACCTTCACCAATAAAGCCGCGGCCGAAATGCGCTCGCGCGTGGAGTCGCTCATCGCCGGCGCCGGCGTCCACGGCTCCCCCAACCTGTCCACCTTTCACTCCTTCTGCGTCCGCGTCCTCCGCAAAGACGGCGACGCCCTCGCCCAGATTCGCCCCGGTTTCACCCGCCGTTTCGCCATCTACGACGACGAGGATCAGCTCGCCATCATCAAGGGCGCTTACAAGAAACTCGGCCTTGACGAGAAAGCCATGCCGTACCGTTCCGTCATGTCCGTCATCGGCCAATCCAAGAACTCCCGCAAAGGCCCGCAGGACCTTTTCGATGAAGCCAAGGACCCCAAAATGACGCGCGTCGCCGCCGTCTTCGAGGAATACGAGAAGGGTCTCCGCACCTCCAACGCTCTTGATTTCGACGATCTCCTGCTCGAAACCGTGCGCCTCCTTGAACACGACGCGCCCACCCGCGAAGCCTAGAACCGCCGCATCAGCTATCTGATGATCGACGAATACCAGGACACCAACCGCACGCAGTACCAGCTCATGCGCCTGCTCACGCGCGAACACGATAACGTCTGCGTCGTCGGCGACGAAGACCAGTCCATCTACAGCTGGCGCGGCGCCGATATCCGCAATATCCTCGATTTCGAGCGCGATTACCCCAACGCCAAAACCATCCGCCTCGAGCAGAATTACCGCTCTACCAAGAACATTCTCGAGGCCGCCTCCGCCGTCGTCGCCAACAACAAAGAGCGCAAAGGCAAGTGGCTCTGGACGGACTCGGGGCCCGGCGACTCTATCGGCCTCTTCGTCGGCCACGACGCCGAAAACGAAGCGCTCTTCATCGCCGATACCATCGAACGCCTGCTCGGCCAGCATCCCGATTGGCGCGTCGCCGTCCTCTACCGCACCAACTTCCAGTCCCGCCAGATTGAGGAAGCGCTTCGCCGTTATGGCCGCCAGTACCTCGTCGTCGGCGGCTTCAGCTTCTACCAGCGCGCCGAAGTCAAAGACATCGTGGCCTACCTCAAGGTCGCCGTCTCCCGTACCGATCGCATCAGTCTCCTGCGCGTGATCAACACCCCCGCGCGCGGCATCGGCAAGAGCACCGTCGATCAGCTCGACGCCTTTGCGGCCGAGCACAGCCTCAGCCTCTGGGAAGCTCTCGTCCGCATGCTTGATGAAAATGCGTTCGGCACGCGCGCCCACGCCGCGCTTGCGTCCTTTCGCGACATCATTGAAGAGTTGCACGCCGCCGTGGAAAAGCTGCCTCTGCATGAGGCCCTCAAGTTCATCGAGGAACGCACTGGCTACCGCCGCATGCTCGAACAGGAAAATACGCCCGAGTCCGAAGCGCGCCGCGAGAACCTCGACGAAATCGCGAATGCCGCCGCGGAAGCCTGGGAGCGCGGCGAGACCGCGGCCGACTTCCTCGACCACGCCGCCCTCGTTGCCCAGGCCGATCAGGTGGATGAGCAGGCCCAGGTCATGCTGCTCACCCTGCATAACGCCAAAGGCCTTGAATTTCCGGTCGTCTTCCTCGCGGGCGTCGAAGAAGGCCTGTTTCCCCACAGCCGTTCCCTACTCTCCGAAGGGGCCATGGAAGAGGAACGGCGCCTCTGCTACGTCGGCATGACGCGCGCCGAAAAGCGCCTCTATGTGACCTGGGCGAAATACCGGCGCCGTTTCGGCGGCGGCGATCAGGAACGCTGCATCCCCTCCCGCTTCCTTAAAGAGATTCCGGCCAATTTGATCGTCAATGTCGGTCCCGAAGAAGGCGACCACATCCCCCAGATCGATCTCACCGCCGAACGTTACGACGTGCGGCAGGGCGCCAAACGCAATTCCTTCACCGGCAAAACCTACAACTCGATCGAGAACATCTCGCAGTTCTTCTCCGAGCGCGGCATCGCGCTCCCTGTCCAGACGCCCGTAACGCCGCCGGCTCCCGCCCGCGTTCCCCCGCGGCCCGCGGCGTCATCGACCAACAGCGACTCCGGCCACGACGCGCCCCCGTGGGTCACCACGCCCTCCGCACCGCCGCGTCCGCCGGCCGCCCCACCGCGCGCTCCCCAGTTCCCGCCTCGCGCGCCCGCCTCCGCGCCTTTAGCCAAACCCGCCGCCCCACGCGGGCCGGCCCGAACAGGTACAGTGGTAGAGCACCCGAAATACGGGGTGGGCACCGTCGTGCGCCGGGAAGGCGACGGCGATGATGCCAAAATCACCGTGATGTTTCCGCGCTTCGGCCTCAAGAAACTGATCGAAAAATACGCAGGGATTGAAGAAAATAATGGCGAACACGAAAAACGTTGCAGATAAGTCCGAGCGTAAACAGCTCAAGCGCACCGCCCGCAAGAAGGCCGCCCCCAAGGCCAAGCGCGCTTCCGGCGTAGCCCGCGGCTCCATGAAGAAGAAAATCAAACGGATGGCGCAGGGACAGCGAAAGCGGTAAACTCCGGTGAATGTCGCGGCTCCTCCGCACCAAGAGTATTGATGCACTCATAGCCGCTTCCGAGGAGCCAGGGAAGCGGCTTCAGAAAACCCTTGGCCCTTGGAGCCTCACCGCCCTTGGTATCGGTGCGGTGATCGGCTCCGGAATTTTCACCCTCACCGGCACCGCCGCGGCAGGCAAGGTCACGAAGATCGAATCGATCTTCCATGCCACCATCCTCGACCTGCTTCTCCACGGCACTCACGGCGTCTCTATGCTCGGCCGCCCCGGCGCAGGACCCGCGATCTCCCTCTCCTTCGTTCTCGTCGCTATTGCCTGCCTCTTCGCCGGCCTCTGCTATGCCGAACTGGCCTCGATGATTCCCATCGCCGGCAGCGCCTACACCTACGCCTACGCAATCCTCGGCGAAATCTTCGCCTGGATCATCGGCTGGGACCTCATCCTTGAATACGCCGTCTCCAACATGTCGGTCGCCGTGGGCTTCTCCGCTTATCTGCAAGACCTCGGCGATAACCTATTCGGCATCCATCTCCCCACCGCCATCGCTTACCCCGCCTTCGCCGCTCCCGGCCAGCCCAGCGGCGTCTTCAACATCCCCGCCCTGCTCATTACCATGGCCGTGACCTGGGTGCTCGTTCGCGGCGTCAAGGAAGGCGCGCAGACCAACACCATGATGGTCGGCGTCAAGATCCTCGCCATTTTGATCTTCTGCTTCGGCGCCGCCAACGCCATCCATGTACAAAACTGGAAGCCTTTCGCGCCCAACGGCTTTTCCGGCGTGCTCACCGGCGCCTCGATCGTCTTCTTCACCTACATCGGCTTCGATTCCGTCTCGACCGCCGCCGAAGAGTGCAAATATCCGCAGCGCGATTTGCCGTTCGGCATCATCGCCACTCTCGTCGTCTGCACGATTCTCTATGGTTCCGTCGCTCTCGTGTTAACCGGCATCGCCAAATACCAGACCCTCAATACCGATTCGCCCGTGGCTGACGCCCTCCGCGCCCTCGGCTATAACCGTCTGCGTCTCGTCGTCACCTTCGGCGCGCTCATCGGCATGATCTCGTCGCTGCTGGTTTATCAATACGGCCAGGCGCGCGTCTGGTTTGCCATGTCTCGCGATCGCCTGCTGCCCGGCATCTTCAGCCGCGTGCACCCGCGCTTCCGCACGCCGCACGTCAGTACCTGGATCGCCGGCCTCGTCGTCGGCTTCCCCGCCGGGCTCTGGGATATCGATACCTTCGCCGAGCTCTCGAATATTGGAACTTTGTTCGCCTTCATCGTCGTATCAGCGGGTGTGATCGTCCTCCGCAGGAAACAACCCGATCGCCCGCGCAGTTTCCGCGTACCCTTCGTGCCGCTCATTCCTCTTCTCGCCATCGGCTGCTGCCTGCTCCTCATGATGGGCCTGCCCCTGATGACCTGGATCCGCTTCGTCGTCTGGCTCCTGATCGGCCTCTTGGTCTACCTGGTGTTCGGCAGCAGGAACAGCGCCCTCACGGCCGCCGGGACCTTCACCAATGGGTAGCGAGTTCGCCATCTATGTCCGCGATCTCCACAAATCCTACGATGCTTTCGAAGCCGTAAAAGGGATCGATTTCGAAGTGCGCTCGGGAGAGGTCTTCGGACTCCTTGGCCCCAACGGCGCCGGCAAAACCACCACCGTCGAAATCCTCGAAGGTCTGCGACCCCGCACCTCCGGCGACGTCAAGGTGCTCGGCTTTGATCCCGACCGCCAGAAGCAAGATCTCAAGCAGCGCATCGGCGTCTGCCTGCAGGCCACCAACCTGCCCGATAAAATCACCGTGCGCGAATCCCTGCAACTGTTCGCCGCCTTCTACAACCAGACCGTGGACGCCAACGCGTTGATCAAGCGCCTGGAGCTGTGGGAGAAGAAGGACGCGGCCTATCAGACTCTTTCCGGCGGTCAGAAACAGCGCCTCGCCATCGCTCTGGCCCTGATCAACGACCCGCAACTGATCTTTCTCGACGAACCCACTTCCGGCCTCGATCCCCAGGTACGCCTGGAAATCCGCGATCTGCTCCTCGAACTCAAGGCCGAGAAAAAAACGATTCTCATGACCACCCACTACATCGAGGAAGCCGAGAAACTCTGCGATCGCGTAGCCATCGTCGATTCGGGAAAAATCGTCGCCCTCGGATCGCCCCGCGAACTGCAGGAAAAGAGCGCCAGCCAGTCCGCCATTGAGATCGCGCTCAGTCAACCCTGGCAAGATGGTTCGCTCCCGGCGTGGCCCGACGCCATCCGCTCTTCCCTCAGTGAAGACCGTACGCGCATCGCCGTGACCTCCTCGCGGCCCGCCCGCACGCTGGTCGAGATGATCAAGTGGATTGACGCGCAAGGCCTCGAACTCGACGATGTCCGTCTGAACCGGCCTACCCTCGAAGATGTTTTTATCGAGCTGACCGGCAAGAAACTGCGGGAATAACATGCGCGCCTACCTCGCTCTCGTCAAGATCGACTTCCGCCTGGCTCTTCGGAATAAATCCGTTCTCTTCTTCAATTACTTCTTCCCGCTCTTTTTCTTTTTCATGTTCGGCCAGCT
The DNA here is from genome assembly GCA_963814235.1 of Bryobacterales bacterium. GTDB lineage: Bacteria > Acidobacteriota > Terriglobia > Bryobacterales > Bryobacteraceae > Bog-113. The sequence goes on from CAWFCA010000001.1 coordinate 257,953, forward strand.
TTTCCATGCTTCCCAGGGAACGGTGGTCCTCCAGGTAGTCACCATGGTCACCGCCATCGGAATCATGGGCAATGGCTTGATGGGCGCCGGCATCCGCGCCGTACAGGAACGGGAGTCCAATGTCCTTCGCCGCTATAAGGTGACTCCCATCACCCCGGTTCCATTACTGGTCGCCTCCATGTCGACGGGGCTGCTGTTGTATCTGCCCACCGTCATCATCACGCTGATTCTTGCCAAGGTGATGTACGGCATGACTATGCCTGGCGGCCTCCTCTCCTTCTTCGTCTTCGTCTGCATCGCGAGCGTGGCCTTCCGTTCCATCGGTCTCATCGCCGCCTCGGTCGTGAACTCCTCGCAGGAAAGCATGATCATTATTCAGCCGATCTACTTCGCCATGCTGTTTCTGAGCGGGGCCACCATTCCGATCACGGTCTTTCCTTACTGGCTGCAATTGGTAACGCAGTTTGTTCCGGCCACCTATCTGATGACCGGGGTCGCGGGCATTTTCCAGCGGGGCGAGTCGCTGGCGCAAAACTGGCTCGCGGTGCTCGCCTTATTGCTAACCGCATTCGTCGGCCTCTTCATTTCCACTAAGCTCTTCCGCTGGGAAAAAGAGGAAAAACTCAAAGCGTCGGCCAAGCTCTGGGTGCTGGTCGTACTCCTGCCGTTTTTCCTGCTCGGCAGTTATGAAGCCTGGAGCAAGCAGGACCTGCGGAAAGCCAAAATGCTCTCGCGCGATCTGGAGCGCGGCGAAAGCTTCGTCATCAAGAACACGCGCGTCTTTATTGGCGATGGCCGCGTCATCGAATCCGGATCGGTGTACGTGAAGAAGGGCAAAGTCGAAGCCGTCTTCGACACCCCCAATCCGGACGAAAAGGCTTTGCACGCGCAGGCCGTCGATGGCGCCGGCAAGACCGTGCTCCCGGGTCTCATCGACATGCATGTGCACCTCGGCGCCAGCGGCGGCTTCTATGATGACCCGTCCAAGGTCGATTTGCGCAAACAGGGCGAACAGGAACTGGAAGCTTACCTCTACAGCGGCATCACGGCCGTCCGCAGCGCTGGCGATCAGTTGGACGAGTCTCTGCGCTACCGCGAGATCTTCAACAGCGGTGAAAAACTAGGTACGGAACTCTTCATCTGCGGTCCGCTTTTCACCGCGCAGAACGGTCATGGCACCGAGTACGCGTCCTATGTTCCCGAGAGTTACCGCGCTCCGTTCAACGCCCAGTTCCTCCGCCTCCCGAAATCACCTGCCGAAGCCCGTTCCATGGTGGACGCCTTAGCCGCTCAACACGTGAACGCCATCAAAGGCATCCTCGACGCCGGCGAAGAGGTCCATCGTTTCCAACGCATGGATCTCAACATTCTCCGTGCCGTGGTCGAAGAAGCCCGTGCCAAGAGTCTCCCCGCGTCCATCCACACCGGCCATGCCATCGATGTCGATGATGCCGTCGCCATGGGTGCCAGTTCGATCGAGCACGGCTCCTACGTCGATCGGATCTCCGATGCGACGCTCGCGCACATGGAGGCGCAGGGGATCGCCTTCGATCCCACCCTGAGTGTGGTAGAAGGCTTCCGCGATATGGCTGCCGGGAACACCGGCTTGTTGAATCGCCCCCTCGTCCAGCAGGCCGCTCCACGCGATCTCATCACCGGGACCGAGCACGCCGCCAAGAGCCCCAAGATGGCCAGCCTCCGCGAGAACATCGCCAAATACCCCATGTCTCTCGAGCAGGGAAATCAGAATCTGCTCAACGCCTGGCACGCGGGCGTGATGCTGGTCACCGGAACCGACGCCGGCAATTTCCTCGTCCTCCACGGTCCCACCGTCCAACACGAAATCGAGCTCTGGGTAGCCGCCGGAATTCCCTCCACCATCGCCCTCCAGGCCGCGACCGCCAATGCCGCGAAGCTGCTCGGGGCCGCGGGCCGCATCGGCACCATCCAGAAAGGCCGGGACGCCTCACTGCTCATGGTGGATGGCAACCCGCTGCAGGACGTCAAAGCGCTGTCAGCCATCTCCGCGGTGTGGATCAAAGGCGAACGTGTGAGCCGCTCCTCGGTTCTCCACCAGGAAAGCGAATGAGAGCGCTGGTGCTCGGCCTCTTGCCCCTGCTCTCGTTAGCCGCCGACCTGCGCATCGACCACGTCACCGTCGCCGGACGCAGCTTAAGCGTCCTCCAGACCCAGCTTGAAAGCGTGGGAATCAAGGTCGAATACGGCGGCGCCCATACCAACCATGCCACCGAAATGGCGATCGCCAGTCTCCCGGACGGTTCCTACATCGAGCTCATCGCCCGCCAGAAGGACTTCGACCCCGCCATGCTGGCCCAGCATCCCTGGGCGCAGTTTATCGACGGCGATGCCGGACCCTGCGCCTGGGCGATCCGTCCCCGGGACTTCGCGTCCGCAGTCGCATCCCTGCGCTCCGGCGGTCTCCCGGTGAAGACCTCTGCGGGAGGGCGGACGCGGCCCGACGGCGTCGCCCTGCGATGGGAAACCGCCATCATCGACGATAGCCGCGGCGATACCTTCCTTCCCTTTCTGATTCGCGACGTCACTCCCCGCGAACAGCGTGCCTATCCCAGCGGCAAAGCCGCCAATCGCGATCTGTCCGGCGTGCTCCGGGTGGTGATCGCTGTCCGCAAAATCTCCGACGCCTTCGATCGCTTTCGCACCGCTTACCCGGATGCCGGCAAACCTCTGAAACAACTCGATGTGCCCTTCGGCGCCGAGCTGGCCTGGATTCCCGACTCGCCCGTGATCTTCGCCGCGCCCCTGGGCTCGGGCTCCTGGATCGCGGAACGCCTCAACCGGTTCGGCGAAGGTCCCTGCGCCTATGTCCTGAGCTCTAAGAAATCCTTAGCGGCGGGACTTCTCAAGACCCGCTGGTTCGGCCGCGACCTGCAATGGTTTGATTCGCAAAAGCTCGGCTGGCACCTCGCCGTAGAGTCTCGGCAGTGATGCCCGGGTTCGTTATGCATTGTGCATTCTTCGAAAATCATGCACAAGTTGCACAATCACATTTGTGTGACATTACCTGGACTCAGCTTCAGCCCGCTCGGTAAAGACTCGCCGAAAATGCGCTTCAGCGCGAGATCATCCTGGCCCTCTTCGCCTTCAAGAATGGCCACATGCCGCTCATTGCTCAGGCGGCTGCGCACCGCCTTCGACGTTGCCGGAGGCACATCCCGAACCGGATCGCCGCAATGCCGGGCGAGCGAAGCCAGCGCTTCTTCCGCGCCGGGCACCTTCAAGAGAGCTTCAATCCAGCGCGCCGCCGTCGTCGCAGGCAGTACTTGGTTGGCCGGACCGTAAAAGAGACGCCGCGCGCCCAATCGTGCCAGGCACCAGAAGTCGTTGCTGCTGAACCCCGCGGGTTTCGCGTTCCGGATAATCGCGTCCCCGAGGTCGGTTCGCGTGCCGGTCGGCAGCAGTTCCAGGCTCGCCGCCGTGCGCCACATCTCGCGCAGCAGGCTCGCGTTCACGCGCTGCGGTTTCTTGTTCGCCGCGCGGCAGCAGAACCGGCGACAGCCGCTGGAAGATATCTGCCTGCTGGTTGCGGTTCAGCCCGCCCGCCACGCGGCCCCAAAAGATCCACCAGTCGATTTCGTTCTGCATCTGATTGCCGAATTGCAGCCCCGCCGCATAGATGCGCCGCGCCTGCTCGATCCGGAAATCGTCGCCCGGGAAATCCGAATCCCGGCCGCAGACAGAAGCCGCACAAATTCAGCCAGCGCACCTCATAAGCCGCGACTCTTCTTGCGGCCATCGGCGTCAGCCAGAAACGCGTCGGCCAGCTCCCGGGTCGCCTCACCGGCCAGGAGTTGCGGCCCAGCCCCAGCGGCTGTTCCAGGCGCGCCGGCAGTTCTTCCGGGTCGCGACGGACCTCGCCGGCCGGAGAGAAAACCTCGCGCCACCAGCTCGCATGGCCTGCTTGACCAGGCTCCTCGCTGACCACCGCCGCGGGCCGCGTGCCGCGTTCGCGTCCTGCGCCGCGCCTTGCGCAGTTCGAATTGCAGCCGCCAGCGATGTTCGCTGATCTTCGATTCGCACCAGGTCTCGAGCGTCCCGATTTCCGTCAGCCGCGCGCCCAGCTTCACCGGCACCAGCCGCTCGCCCTGCTTGCCGAAGCGGATCACCGCCTTCAGCGGCGCGTGCAGATGCAAGCTCGTCGCCGCGCGAATTCGCACCACCTCGCCCGGCTGATCGTCGGTGCGCGTCAGCGAACTGTACAGCCGGAACGACACCGGCTTATTCGCGACCAGTTGCAGATCCTCGCGGTCGACCTCGAGCGTCGAGCCTTCCTCCGCGCCGCGCGGCACCAGGCACACCGCCGAACTCTCGTTCGCCCGATCCCACATGAAGTAAGCGCGCGGCAGGCCGCCGCGCACCAGCACGCCCGCCGCCGGTCGAGCGCACGTACGAGTAATACGCCGCGCCGCGCGCCACCGCCAGATCCAGATCGCGATTCTCGAAAATCTCCGGCCGCTTGCCGTACCAGTGCTCCAGCACGTCCGCCACGCGCTCGCGCAGAATCTCCGGAATGAAGAACCCGCCGTTGAACAGAATGGCGTCCGGCGCCTGCCCGGCCGATTCCAGAAACGCCGCCAGATGCCGCGTGATCGCCGGGATCGGACACATACGGCAGACCCAGTTCGCGGAACAGGCTCCGCTTCTCTTCCTTGCGGCGTCTCGCCGCGCTCGCTGATCGGCAGGAATCCGTCGAGCGCCAGCTCCAGCACTTCCTCGCGCAGTGATCTCCGTCTTCAGCGTGCCGCCGATCAGCGACGAGCCCGCTGCCCAGCACCGTAATCTCCACGCTCTGCCAGATTCGGATCGCCCAGCAGCCTCTCTTTCGCCGCCGAACATTGCCGCCGCAGTCCGCTGCGCTGCCGGATGGAGAGCTGCTTCGCCCAGCTTCGTCTCCACCAGCCACGCCAGCGTGAGATCCAGATTGTCGCCGCCCAGCAGCAGATGCTTGCCCACCGCGGTGCGCGTGAAATCGATCTGGTCGCCCTCGCGCGACGACCCGGATCAGGGTGAAATCGCTGGTGCCGCCGCCGACGTCGCAGACCAGCACCATCTGCCCATCGAACAGCATCTTCCGCGATCGCGCCAGATTGTTCGCGATCCACGAATAGAACGCCGCCGCCGGCTCTTCGAGCAGCGTCAGCTTTCGAGCCCCGCCTCGCGCGGCCGCCTGCACCGTCAGTTCGCGCGCCTCTTCGTCGAACGACGCCGGCACGGTCAGCACGATGTCCTGTTCCGCCAGCGGCATCGCCCGATCTGCGTCCCACGCCTCGCGGAATTTGGCCAGAAACCGCGCCGAAACTTCCACCGGCGACAGCACGCGCCCGCTCTCCTGCGCATCCCACGGCAGGATCTTCGCGGTGCGATCGACATCCGGATTCGACAGCCAGATCTTCGCGGAATGCACCAGCTGCGTCGGCACAATCGCGCCCTGTTCGCGCGCGTACGTGCCCACCGGCTGCCCTTCGTCCAGAAACAGGAACGAGGGCAGCGTGCGCCGCGGCTTCCACGCGTCCGGCGCCACCAGCTGCGGAATGTCGAAAACGTGAATCGGAGGGAAACTGGTGTCTTCCGCCTCGCGCGGGATCGATCCAGGCCAGCGCCGAATTGGTGGTGCCGAGATCGATGCCGACATTCATCGTCGGCATCACCGGCGCTTGTTCCCGCACGTTGAATTCCAGCTTCCAGCGCCGGCCGTCGCGCGCCACGCACCAAAGCTGCAGCATGCCCGGTCTCGGTAATCACCGTTTCGAAGCGACACCGGCACCACGTCCGCCGCGCTTCTCGCCGGGCAACTGCACTTCCATGCGGCGACATCTCTTCCAGATCGCTCGCCGAAGTCTTCGATCATGTCGCCGGGCGGATCGTTTTTCCGCGTGGCCGAAGAGAAGAAACGAAACTCCGCCGGCTCCCCACAATCAGTCCAAATGTCGCGATCGGGAATGCGCAGCGCGGTGCCTTCTTCCATCCCGAACTGCGCCACCGTCAGCGCTTTCATCGGCGCCGGCAATCCCGGCACAGCGGGCATGGCGCTCTCGATGCCCACGTAATAGGACCGCGGAACGCCGCCGCGGATGCGCACGCCTTTGCCGTGCCGCGCCGCCCCGTAGTAAGCCGCTCCGCGCGCCACCGCATGCATCAGATCTTCGCCGGTCAGCGCTGACTACCGGCGCGAACCCTTCCACTGCCAGCCAGCATCCAGCTTCCAGCAGCGCTCCCGCACGAAGGGCGCATGCAACACGCCGCCATTGAACAGCACGTGCGTGGGGCGCAGCCGCTAGACCCGTGCCGCGCCATTACCGCGACTGCTGCGCAGAAAGCGCGCCAGGTGCCGGGTGACCGCCGCGTCGGCAGCATACGGCAGCCCCATTCCTGCAGGCCCGCCGCGCCGCCGCTGCGGCATATCGTCCGGCTCGACCACGCGGGAAAAAGCCCTCCAGCACCTGCTCGATATCCGCTCGCGCGCAGCTCCGCCTTGATCGATGCCGCCGATCAGGCCGGTGCCCTTGCCCAGAATCGTGACCGGGCACTTCCTCGGCCTTCGAGCCTGGCTCCAGCAGCTTCTCTTTCGCCACCCGGCAGTTGTTCCACAGCGCCTGCAACTGCAGCGCTGTCGATCTGCGTGCCCTTCTCCGCCAGCCGCGCCGCCACCGCATGCGCCAGCGCCAGATCGATATTGTCGCCGCCCAGCAGGATATGTTCGCCCACCGCGACGCGCTCCAGCGCCAGTTCGCCTTCCTGGTTCCGTCACCGAGATCAGCGTGAAATCCGTGGTGCCGCCGCCGATATCGACCACCAGAATCAGGTCGCCCGCTCGCGACCCGTTCGCGCCAGTCGGGATGCCGCTCGATCCACGCGTAGAACGCGGCCTGCGGCTCTTCGAGCAGCGTCACATTCCCGAACCCGCCTGCTTCGGCCGCTTGCTGCGTCAGCTCCCGCGCGACCGCGTCGAACGACGCCGGCACCGTGACCAGAACATCCTGCTCGGCGAAGGGCGCATCCGGGTGCGCGTGGTCCCAGGCCTCGCGCAGATGCTCCAGGTACTCCGCCGAGGCGTCGACGGGCGAAATCTGCTCCACGCCTTCCGGCGCGCTGCCAAGGGCAGGATCGCGGCCGTGCGGTCCGACGCCCGGATGCGACAGCCAGCTCTTGGCCGACGACACCAGGCGGCCGGCATTCTCCGCCCCGCGCCGCTGCGCAAGCGCGCCCACGACGTACCGCGGCTGCGCGATCCCAGGGCAGCGCCAGAGATCCCGTCGGCAAACTCATTTGGCCCCGGAATATACAGGAACGACGGCAGCAGGTTGTGTTCGCGTTCCTCGCCCGGCGCCGCCAGCTGCGGAACCGGCAACAGCCGCGCGCTGGCCTCCGCGTCCGGCGTATACGCGAGCGCGGAGTTCGTGGTTCCTAAGTCGATCCCGATGATGTTCATAACGGCGAACGCTGCGCTACTCGACTTCCAATTCCGCCGGAGCCAGAACCTTCACGTTCTGCCCGGCGGGCAGAGCCGGAAAATCCGCCTTGATCGCCTGCCATCCGCGATGGCGCAGCACGCCTCCGGGAGGGGGCGCAGCCGGGACGTTCCCGATGAATTTCACCTGCGTCTGGTCTTTCGACGGTGCCTGGAGAAACGAACCTTCCACGCCGTCGATCACCGGCGCAAACTCAAAGTAGCGATTCAACGCTTCGCGCACCTGCGTGTGGACGCCGCGCGCCGCGCTTCCCACCTGCTCATCGGAATACGGCCCGATGTCCTCGAAGAAAAAGTCCAGCATCCGTGCGTCCCGCTGCAGAATTCCCAGAATCTGCAGCGCGCCATCAGTCGCGTTGACCTTAGGCGGCGGAGGCGCGGCCGCGGGCTTGGCAGGCGCCGCCGGTTTCGGAACCAGGCCCAGTTCCCCCGTCAAATCTTGCGGAAGCTGGCCCGAAAAAAGCAGGTCGAAAAAGGCGCGAAACGCCAGTGCAATGCGGTTCAAGTGTAAGACTCCACAAACTTTAGAATAACGTGAGTGCTTACCGGACCACCGTCAGCTTGCGCAGGCGCTCCACCTGCTTGCGGGCCTGTGCGGCCCAGGCGCTGACGCTGTCCAGCTTAAGATAGGCTTTCCAGTGCTTGAGAGCGCGCAAGTTGTCGTTGCCGCGTTCCGCGATGAGCGCCAGATTGAAGTGCGCGTCGGCGTAATCCGGGTTCAACAGGACCGCGTTTTCGTAATGCACGCGCGCCGTCTCCGTCTTGCCCATCTCATCGAACACGTTGCCCAGATTGAAGTGCGCCAGCGGGTATCGTGGATCGGCTTCAATCGCGCGCTGGTAGTAGCCGGCGGCTTCCCGTAACCGGCGCGCGCGGAACGCGATGGTTCCCAGATTGACCAGTGCTCCCGCCGCATTGGGGTTCAACTCGATGGCTCTCCGGTACGCATCGAGCGCCTGCTCCACCGGCGCGCCCGTCTCTTCGAGCGCTAATCCTTTCTGGAACCACTCCTCAGCGTCGTCTTCCGGAACCGGCGTCACTTCAGCGTTTGCCGCCATGATTCGCACCGATGGAATTTCGGAAGCTTCGAAATCGAAAAGCAGTTGCCCGCTGATCGCTTCCATGCGCTGCCCGGCGAGTTGCACCGCGATCGTTTTTCCGTCGGACACGATGCGCAGTTCATTCAACGGCTCGGCAATCCCGGTCAGCTTGCGCTTCAACGACTCCATCGCGAGCCCGATCTGCCGCGGCGCGATCTTGTTCTCGCTGAGTTTCTGCAACGCGCGCAGGGCGATCAGATCGCGGAAGCTGAACGTTTCGCCCGCCGTGATGAGACCTTGCCGCTCCCAACTTTGCAGCCGCTTCTCCGAGACGTTCAGCAGCCGCCGCACGTCCCGTCGCGAGTACTCGCCCGCCGTTTGCGCTACCGCTTCCGGACGTGGCGCATTCGCAAGCACGCCGAAAGTTTACCAATTCGGCGAACGCTATGATGTCCCCAAGACAAGGAAAGACGGATGAATCGCTACTTTGCGGTGATGTTGGGAGGCGCGGTCGGGTCGGCCTTCCGCTACGCCATCAACCTCGCCATCGCGGGCCGCTATCCCGGCCGATTTCCTCTCGCCACGTTCCTGATCAATGTCACCGGCTCCTTTCTCATCGGGGTTGCCTATCCGCTTCTCCCCACGCAGGGCGCATCGCTGCTCCGGCCGTTGTTGATCACCGGGGTGCTCGGCGGATACACCACGTTCTCCGCCTTCGAGCTCGAGACGCTGCTCGCCCCGCGTGAGATCGCGCTTCTCTACGTCGCCGCCAGCGTGGGCCTTGGCTTCCTGGCCTGCTGGTGCGGCCTCCTGCTGGGACGAGCCTATTCGCGCTAGGGCGGGCCAATGCGATAGAATGCGCCGGTGACCCGCAGAGACTTCCTCCCCGTCGCCGGGCTTTCCGCATCATTCGCTTTCGCGCAATCCACTCCGGCGCCCGACCCCAAGCCACCCGCCGCTTTTCTCCTCAAACCGAAGCACGGGCGCATCAAGCAATCCGTGTGCGGCAGTGTTTTCGGCAAAGGCATGGCCTTCGAAGAGCAGTGCCGGACGGCCGCCGATCTCGGCTTTCAGGGATTCGATCTGCAAGGTCCCGAGCGCTGGCCCATTCTGAAGAAGTATGGGCTGGTCTCCTCGATGTCCACCGGCGGAGGAGGTCAGCTCACCAATGCGCTGAACCACAAAGAAAACCACGCTGCCATCGAGACCTCCATGCGCGCCATGCTCGATCAGTGCGCCGCCGCGGGATCCCCCAACCTGATTACTTTCTCCGGCAACACGCGCGGCATCAGCAGCCAGGAAGGCATGGACAACTGCGTGGAATTTCTGAACAAGGTGAAGTCCCAGGCCGAAGACAAGAACGTCAACATCTGCATGGAACTGCTCAACAGCCGGGTCGATCACAAGGATTACCAGAACGATCACGTCGATTGGGGCGTCGAGGTGTGCAGCCGCGTCAACTCACCGCGCGTCAAGTTGCTCTTCGACATCTATCACATGCAGATCATGGACGGGGACGTTGTAAGGCGCGTGCGCGACAACATCCAGTGGATCGCTCATTTCCACACCGGCGGCGTTCCCGGCCGGCATGAGATCGACAACGACTCCCAGGAGCTGAACTACCACTTCGTCGCCCAGGCCATTGCCGATCTCGGCTTTCAGGGTTTCATCGCCCACGAGTACTCGCCGGTTCGCGATCCCATCACGTCGCTCAAGCAGGCGGTCGATATTTTCACCGTTTAAGCTACCCGAGCCAGGACGGGTTCTTGGCCGTGGAATCGAAGTGCGCCGTGGTCTTGAAGAGTTCGAATTTGCCTTCCAACGCCGCTGTTTTGGTTTTCGCAACCAACGCGCTGATCTGCTGTGGATCCATCGGCTTGAACGATCTCACGGCCGCCAGCCCCTGTTCGAGGTACTCCATCTTGTCGCATCCGTTGATGACCACCGAGGTCGGCAAGCTCATCGCGTAATGCAGGCACTCCGTCGGCGAAAGCGTCTTGCTTTCCAGAATCACCTTGCCGCCCAGCGGCTTCATGGTCTGTACGCCGATGCCTTTGGCCAGCGCCACGGGCATGACCTGATGCGCAAAGCTGCGAAAGTGGTAGTCCATCACATTGGACGGATGCAGCACTGCGTCGAAGTGAAAGCCGTGCTGCTCGGCGACCTCCATCATCCGCAGGTGAACCGCCGGGTCCTTATGACCCGTAAATCCGATGTAGCGCAGCTTGCCTGCTTTCTTCGCATCCATGAAGGCCTCGTGCGCCCCGCCCGGAGCGAAAATCCGGTCCGGATCCTCCATCCGGATGATTTCGTGAAACTGCATAAGGTCGACGTGGTCCGTTTGTAGCCGCCGCAGGGATTCTTCGATCTGCCTGGCCGCTTCCTTCTTCGTCCGGCCATCCACCTTGGTCATCAGGAAAACCTTCTGGCGGTAGCCGTCCCGCAGCCCCTTGCCCATCTTGTTTTCACCGGCGCCGTTCCCATTGTTGTAGTCCCAGGAGTTGTCCATAAAATTGACGCCCCGATCGATCGCGGTACGGACAATCCGGATTGCCAGGTCGTCGGTCTCCGCCTGTCCGATGTGCGAGCCGCCCAGCCCAAGAAGCGAAACTTTTTCCCCGGTCTTGCCGAGCGCCCGGTAGATCATGTCGCCCTTCCGCGTCTCTTCCGGCATGGGACCGAACCCGTGGCTGCTCTGACTCTGACCTTGCGCTGTCTGCGCGGCCCCCAATGCCGCAGCCCCCGCCAATGCCGTCCCTAGAAAGTCCCGCCTCTTCAAGCCCGAATCTGGAATTTCACTCATGCGCATCCGCCTCGCAACTCGCTCACCATTGTTTCCCGAAACCGAAGCTGCCAAATGCTGCATCCAGATATGTGAAAGTAGTTTCGGATCTCCAACACCCGAAATTTCCGTTTTGGTAATGTTTCGCTTTTGGAATACGATCGAATTGGAAAACAAATGAGTTCGCTAGCGATTCCCGCCCCTCTCAACCGCGTCTACCGTTTCTACCAGACGACCGTCGGCAAGAAGGCGATCATGGCCGTCTCCGGTCTCATCCTGTTCGGCTTCGTGATGGGCCATCTCGCCGGTAATCTGCAGGCTTTCGAAGGCCGCGAAAAGATGGATGCTTACGGAGTGTTCCTGCGCTCGCTCCCGGCCGCCCTCTACGCCGCCCGCTTTGTCATTCTGCTTGCAGTCACGCTGCATATCATCACTACGATTCAGCTCGCGCGCTTAAAACAAACCGCGCGTCCCGTCGCCTACGTGAAGAAGAACAACGCGGCGGCCAGCTACGCCTCCCGGACCATGTACTGGAGCGGCCCCATCATCGCCGCTTTTGTGGTTTATCATCTGGCGCAATTTACCTATCGCGTCACCGACACCCGCTTCATCGAAGGCCACATCTACGACAACCTGGTAATCACATTTCAGCAGTGGTACATTTCCGCGTTTTACATTATTGCGATGGTTCTCTTGGGGATCCACCTCAGCCATGGCTTCTGGAGCATGTTCCAGTCGCTCGGGATCGTCTCTCCCGCCTACTCGGTGTACGTCAAGCGCTTGGCGCAGGCTCTGGCGGTCGTTATCACGGTCGGGTTCATCTCCATCCCTATAGGCGTACTCGGCGGCGTCATCCATCTTTAGAAAGGTCACCATGGTTCTCGATTCCAGAATTCCTTCCGGTCCTATTGAACAAGCTTGGGACAAAGCGCGTTTCGACATGAAGCTGGTGAACCCGGCCAATAAGCGCAAGTACAACCTTCTTGTCGTAGGCTCGGGCCTTGCGGGCGGAGCCGCCGCCGCATCGCTCGGAGAGCTGGGCTACAACGTAAAGTGCTTCTGCTTTCAGGACAGCCCGCGCCGCGCTCACTCCATCGCGGCCCAGGGCGGGATCAACGCCGCCAAGAATTACCAGAATGACGGCGACAGCATTTACCGGCTGTTTTACGACACCGTCAAAGGCGGTGATTTCCGCGCGCGGGAAGGCAACGTCTATCGGCTCGCGCAGATGAGCGTCCACATCATCGACCAGTGCGTGGCTCAAGGGGTCCCCTTCGCCCGCGAATATGGCGGGATGCTCTCCAACCGGTCTTTCGGCGGCGCGCAAGTGTCACGCACTTTTTACGCCCGCGGACAGACCGGGCAGCAGCTTCTTCTCGGCGCTTATCAGGCTTTGGAGCGCCAGGTCCACGCCGGAACGGTCACCATGTTCCCGCGCTCGGAGATGCTGGACCTCATCGTGGTCGATGGCAAAGCGCGCGGCATTGTCACGCGGAATCTGGTAACGGGCGCCCTGGAATCGCACATTGCGGATGCGGTGATCCTGGCCACCGGCGGCTACGGCAACGTTTACTATCTGTCGACCAACGCCAAGGGTTCCAACGCCACGGCTATCTGGCGCGCGCACAAACGCGGCGCGCTCATGGCGAATCCCTGCTTTACGCAGATCCATCCCACGTGCATCCCTGTGTCCGGCGACTACCAATCCAAGCTCACGCTGATGAGCGAGTCGCTGCGCAATGACGGCCGGATCTGGGTGCCTAAAACCAAGGGCGACAAGCGCTCTCCCGATCAGATTCCCGAAGCCGAGCGCGACTACTACCTGGAGCGCCGCTATCCCAGCTTCGGCAACCTGGTTCCCCGCGATGTCGCCTCTCGCAACGCCAAGACGGTCTGCGATGAAGGCCGCGGCGTGGGCGAGTCCGGGCTCGGCGTTTACCTCGATTTCGCTAATTCCATCCAGCGGCTCGGCCGCAATACCATTGAAGAGCGTTACGGCAATCTCTTCGAGATGTACGATCGCATCACGGGCGAAAATCCGTACCAGGTCCCGATGCGCATCTACCCGGCAATCCACTACACCATGGGCGGGCTCTGGGTCGATTACCACCTCATGAGCACCATCCCCGGTCTGTTCGTGCTGGGCGAAGCCAACTTCTCCGACCATGGTGCCAATCGCCTGGGAGCCAGCGCGCTGATGCAGGGTCTGTCGGACGGGTACTTCGTCATTCCGTACACCATCGGCGACTACCTCGCCACCAACAAACTGGAGAAGGTCGAAGCCGCGCGCCCCGAAGTGCTCGAAGCTGAGCACAACGTGAATGCCATCGCTAATCGCCTCCTGAGTGTGAGGGGCAAGCGCACCGTCGCGAATTTCCACCGCGAACTGGGGAAGCTCGTGTGGGACTACTGCGGCATGTCTCGCACCGCCTCCGGACTCGAGTTCGCGATCGGCAAAATCCGCGAACTGCGGGACGAGTTCTGGCACAACGTGAACGTCCCCGGATCGGGCGAAGATTTCAATCAGCAACTCGAGGGCGCCGGCCGCGTGGCCGACTTCATGGAACTTGCCGAGCTCATGTGCATCGACGCTCTCGATCGCCAGGAGAGCTGCGGCGGCCACTTCCGGGAGGAATACCAGACGCCGGATGGCGAGGCGTTGCGCGATGACGATCGGTTCTCCTACGTCGCCGCCTGGGGTTGGAACGGCGCGGGCTCGGCGCCGTCGCTCACTAAAGAGCACCTCGATTTCAACTATGTCCACCCGAGCCAGCGTAGTTACAAATAGGAACCCGCGATGAACCTGACCTTGCACGTTTGGCGACAGAAGAATGCTTCCACGAAGGGGAAAATGGTGCGCTACGACGCGCCCGATGTGAGTCCCGATATGTCGTTTCTCGAAATGCTCGATGTGGTCAATGAGGGGCTGATCGCGAGGAATGAAGAGCCCATCGCGTTCGAGCACGACTGCCGCGAGGGGATCTGCGGCAGCTGCGGTTTCATGATCAACGGCGTGGCGCACGGTCCGGAGCGCGGCACCACCGTCTGCCAGTTGCACATGCGGCACTTCAAGGACGGCGAAACGCTGTTTCTGGAACCCTGGCGGGCGGCCGCGTTTCCCGTGCTGAAAGACCTCGCGGTCGACCGGAGAGCCTTCGACCGCATCATCGCGGCGGGCGGTTATATCTCGGTCGGTACCGGAAACGCCCCCGACGGAAATGCGATCCCCATCCCGAAGCGAGCCGCCGACAAGTCCATGGACGCCGCCGCCTGCATCGGTTGCGGAGCCTGCGTGGCCGCTTGCCCCAACGCTTCGGCCGCGCTTTTCACCGGCGCCAAAGTCACCCATTTGAATCTGCTCCCGCAGGGCGCGCCGGAGCGTTACTCGCGCGCCAAGAACATGGTCAACCAGATGAACTGCGGAAGGCTTCGGCCAGTGCACCAATATCGGCCTGTGCGAAGCCGTTTGTCCGAAGGAGATCAAGATCGAGGTGATCGCGCAGACCAACAAGAACTATCTACTGGGCAAGATGATGAACCCCGAGAAGTTCAGGAACGACACTCCCGAGGCGCTGCCTCTCGCGGGCGGCAAGCGGTAGCTTTCAGATCCCGCGGCGATTGCCCCACAGATCCACATGTAGGCGTGGACTGTAGCGAAACCCCGTCTGCTTACAGAGTTCCGCGAGCCATAAGCCGCGATCGCGCAATTCGCCAGCGTCGATTCCTTCCGGCATCAGAATCACCTTCCGCGGGTCGGCCGGCAATGCCGCCAGCAGATTTCGCACCTCTTCCAGATCGCCGGGCTGGGCGATCACAAACTTCAACTGATAGTCATACTGCGCAATGAGACGCGCCAGCACGTCCACCTGCAGCCGCAAGCGCTCATGCTGCGCGCGGAACGGACCTTCCGGCGTCGAGTTGGCGAGCTTCGGGCTGATCGACATCAGATCGCATTCCAGCGCTTGCCAGACGGTTCCCGCCGTCTCGATCGTGATGTGCATGCCAAGCGCGCGCAGCTGTTCCGTCAATTCCCTAACCCCGGGCGCGATCATCGGTTCGCCGCCGGTGATCACCGCATAGGGCGCCTGGAAAGCGGCTACCTGTGCCACGATTTCATCCACTGCCATCTCCACGCCTTCGGGCTTCCAGGAGGTGTAC
Source organism: Bryobacterales bacterium (assembly GCA_963814235.1). GTDB lineage: Bacteria > Acidobacteriota > Terriglobia > Bryobacterales > Bryobacteraceae > Bog-113. The sequence continues at coordinate 273,440 of CAWFCA010000001.1, forward strand.
GGCGTGTCGCACCATGCGCAACGCAGGTTGCAGCCGCTGGTGCGTACGAAGACCGAGGGCGCACCCACCAGCGAGCCTTCGCCCTGGATCGAATAGAAGATCTCTGCGATCTTCATCCGGCCAGATAAACCGGATCGCGAATGCCGGCTTCCGCGAATCCTTTGGCGCGTAGTTGACAGGAGTCGCAGGCGCCGCAAGCGTGGCCCGCTTCGTCCGGGTCGTAGCAGCTATGGGTTAATCCGACGTCCAGGCCTAACTCTTGCGCCAGAAGCACGATCTCCGCTTTCGACATCTTCATCAGAGGGGCGTGGATTTTCAGCCGCTGATCGCCTTCCACTCCCGCTTTGGTTGCCAGATTCGCCATCCGCTCAAACGCTTCGAGGTACTCCGGTCGGCAATCGGGATATCCGGAATAGTCGAGCGCGTTGACTCCGATGAAGATGTCCGCGGCTCCCACCACTTCCGCCCAGGCCAGCGCGAAGGAGAGGAAAATCGTGTTCCGCGCCGGTACATAGGTGACGGGGATGCCGTGGGCCATATCCGTCGCCGAGCGCCCCTTGGGTACGTCGATGTCACCGGTCAACGCAGACCCGCCGAACATCCGCAAATCCAGCCTGGCGGTTTGATGCGCCGCGACTCCGATGCGATTGGCAACCCGGCTGGCTGCAAGTAATTCCACGGAATGGCGCTGCCCGTAATCGAAAGAAAGCGCGTACAGTTCGTACCCTTCCCGCCTGGCAAAAGCCAGACAGGTGGAGGAATCGAGGCCCCCGCTCAGCAGGCAGATCGCTTTCATGTGGGTCTAGGGCAAGTATAGCGGCGGTGCCCCAGCAGCGCAGACGCGCGCGGTTTTACGTTTATCCTCAAAGAGACAGGAGCCGCCATCGAAGACCGGGAAAGCGCGCTGATTCAGATTATGGACGCATCCTGGGCGGAGGCGGCCCGCAAGAGCGGGGAATGGCTCGTCTGCCGGCCTGGTTGTTCGCAGTGCTGTCACGGACCTTTTCCCATCAGTGCCCTTGACGTCTATCGCCTGCAACAAGGGTTAGCCGCTCTGGACGGCACTGACGCCGATCGCGCCGCGCGGGTCCGCAACCGCGCTCGCGCCTCCGTCCAGAAGCTTTCGCCCGATTTCCCGGGTGACATTGCCACCGGCGTCCTGGATGAAACCGAGGAGGCCGAAGCGCGATTCGAAGACTTCGCGAATGACGAACCGTGTCCGGCGCTTGATCCGGCCACAGGAACCTGCGATCTGTACGCGTCACGCCCCGGCGCCTGCCGCACCTTCGGCCCGCCCATGCGGACCGGTTCCGACGCTGTGGCTGTGTGCGAACTCTGCTATGAAGGCGCCACCGACGAGCAGATCAGCGCCTGCGAGGTGACTGCCGGCTGGAGCGCGCTGGAAGAGTATTTGATCGAAGAACGCGAACGCGCGCGCGGATTCAAAGGGCAAACTATCGTCGCCTTCTGCCTTGCGTCCTAAGCGAACGCGCTACGCTGAATACAGCAGTAGATGTCCAAAACCCCCACCTTTCGTAAGCCTGAAATCATGAGTCCGGCGGGCTATTGGCCGCAGTTGCAGGCCGCCATCGAAGCCGGCGCCGACTCGGTGTACTTCGGGCTGAAGCACTTCTCCGCGCGCGCGAAAGTCGGCTTCGACCTTTCGGAACTGCCCGCCGTGATCCGCACCCTCCACCAGCGCGGCGTCAAGGGTTTCGTCACCTTCAACACTCTGGTCTTCGAACATGAGATCCAGGAAGCGGCCAGGACGATTGCCGCGATTGCCGCTTCCGGAGCGGATGCGCTAATCGTTCAGGATCTCGGCATCACCCGGCTGGCGCGCGAAATCGCGCCCGGCATCGAGCTGCACGCCAGCACCCAGATGAGCATCACCAATGCCGAGGGCGTCGCATTTGCGCGCGACTTTGGCGTGGATCGGGTTACCTTGGCCCGCGAGCTCTCCTTTGCTGAAATCCGGGCGATTCGCGCGGCGACGGATTGCGGCCTGGAGATGTTCGTCCACGGCGCGCTCTGCGTGGCGTACTCCGGGCAGTGTTTTTCGTCCGAAGCCTGGGGCGGCCGTAGCGCCAATCGCGGACAGTGCGCGCAAGCGTGCCGCCTGCCCTATCAGATGCTGGTGGACGGTGCGATCGAGCCGCTTGGGGACGCGCGCTACCTGCTGTCTCCCGGCGACTTATGCACGCTCGATCACGTCCCGGAGATCGTCGCGTTGGGCGTATCCGCGCTGAAGATCGAAGGCCGCTACAAGGATGCCGATTACGTGGCGCTGACCACCCGCGCGTACCGGAAAGCGGTTGACGACGCGTGGGCGGGCCGGGCGCCTTCCACCAGCCCCGGGGAACGTCTGCAACTGGAACAGGCCTATTCGCGCGGACTCGGGCCCTTCTTCGTCACCGGCACGAACCACCAGACCGTGGTGAATGGACGAGCACCGCGGCATCGCGGAGTGTGGATGGGCCGCGTACGGAGCGTTGAAGCCGATCGGGTCACGATCGAACCTTCTCCCGCGCACCGGATCAGCGCCTTAAAAGCCGGGGACGGCGTTGTTTTCGATGCGGCCGACTGGCGCAGCCCCGGCGAGGCCGAAGAAGGCGGCAGGCTCTATGAAGTGATCTCCCACCCGAACGGTGTTCTCAGCCTCGTGTTCGGGAACGGCGCTGTCCGGTTCTCCCGCATCCGCACCGGCGATCTGGTCTGGCGCACGGATACTCCCGAAACCGCCCGCGCCGCGCGTCCGTTCACGCAGGCCAACGGACCGGTTCAGCGCCAGCCCGTGAACGTGCGTGTGATTGCGCGGCAAGGAGAGACGCTGTTCACAGAGTGGTCGCTGGCTAATCGTCCGGAACTCTCGGTGGCGGTGCGCTCCGCCGAGCCGCTGGACGCCGCCCAGAACCGGACGTTGTCTTTGGACACGCTGCGCGCGCAACTCGGCCGTTTGGGCAATTCTCCTTACGAACTGGCAGCCGTGGATCTCGAAATCGCGGGCTCGCCATTCGCTCCGGCATCCATCCTGAATCAGGTGCGCCGCGAGGCAATGGATCGGCTTCAGCGCCTGCAGGGCGAGGTTCCCGCCATTCAGGTGCGCGACCCGATGGCTGCGGTGTTGCACATGCCTCGGTCGCAACCGGACGAACCTGCGCGCCTCACCCCGCAAGTTCACCTCCTGGTGCGCACCAGGGAGCAGCTCGAGGCCGCCATCGCGATGCGCCCCGCGAGCATCACCCTTGATTATCTGGACCTCTTCGGTCTTCGTCCCTCGGTCCAGCAGGTTAAGCACGCCGGACTGATCGTTCGTGTTGCCAGCCCCCGCATTCTCAAACCGGGCGAAGCACGCATCGTCAATTTTCTGCTCAGTCTGGATTGCCCGATTCTGGTGCGTGCCAGCGGCATGCTGCAGGTTTTACGAGAACGAGAACATCCGGACCTGATTGGGGATTTCAGTCTCAACGCGGCCAACTCTCTGACTGCGGCGTCCCTGTTTGAGTTCGGCCTCGCCCGTTTGACGCCGGGTCACGACCTCAACGCGGCCCAGATCAGCGCCCTTGCTCGCGACGCCGGCGCGGACCGCATCGAGGCTCTCGTCTACCAGCACTTACCTGTGTTCCATACCGAACATTGCGTGTTCTGCCGGTTTCTCTCCAAGGGCACGAGCTATCACGATTGCGGACGCCCCTGTGAGTCGCATCAAGTGGCTCTTCAGGACGAGGCCGGCCGCGCTCACCCCGTGATCGCGGATGTAGGATGTCGTAATACGGTTTTTGGCGCCGAAGCCCAGGAGAGTAGCGCTTATATATCCGGCTGGCTGCGATCGGGAATAGGCCATTTTCGGCTGGAATTCGTGCATGAATCCGGCGAGCAACTTTCCCGAATTACCGAGGCGGTTTCGGAAGCTCTGGCCGGCAACCTCGCTCCGGCGGCACTAAATCGCAGGCTGAAAATGCTTTTTCCTCCAGGAACGACGCAGGGCAGCCTCTTCGTCCCGCCAAAATATCAACTCTTCCCGATCTTGCAATAGATGAATAAATGCAGCCGGGGTATTTGAATTTCCGGAGAAGTTGTAGATGTTTCTAAGCACCCTTGTACGGCAAATCACTACTCTGCGGCTAAGGACCGGAAATCACGCGGCACAAAGCCCAACGCAATCGTTACCGATTTGACGCAAAGCCACTCCTGGGACTATTCTTAGGTTGTAGGCGGATAGCAGTTCGGTGTGCGTGCCTGCGCTTGCGTAGCACGACCGAATTGCGCTGCGCGGACCGCCACCAAGCTGAATAGCTTCAAGGGCGATTTTAACAAAGAGAGGCAGACTACCTGGTGAACACTGAACGAGCCGGTCGTCAAGACAACTGCAAGGAGTCTGCTCTACGACAGATCCCCACATCCAAGGGCTGGCAGTACATGGACTGGCACATCATCAATCATAAAGACTATATCGACGGGCCTTTCGACAGCTTCGAAGCGGCGCTCGCGGAAGCGTGCGCGCTCGGAAATGAAACTCGTCCCGAACCGCGGGTAAAGCGGCGTTCGGATCAATTTTTTGTTTATCGCGCACCTTATGACCGCGAAGAAAAGTGGCGTCCGGAGTTCTGGATCTGCACCAAGGACGGAGCTCTCCGCCTCGGTGTGCCCGGTGAACTCTTCGATCAGCCATTGCTGGAGATGGCGATCGGAGCGGGAACGTCCGGTCCTGTCGATTTCCTGCGGCTCTCCCGCGCCAACGGAGCAGGCGGCGATTAGAGTTCGCCACCGCCCAACTTAACGCGGAACTCTGCGTCTGTGCGGACAAGTGCGCCTGATGCGGTACATTGATCCTCATGTCTCGTTGGGTCGTGGCGCTCGCTCTGTCGAGCGTACTTGCGCAAGCTGGCGAATTCGATGTTGCCGGGCAGTACGCCCGCCCCGCGAAGAGCCTCATCGACGCCGCGCTGGCCGACCCGCATAACCTGGACCGGCTGGAGTATCTTTGCGACCGGATTGGGAACCGTCTGAGCGGCTCCGCTTCTCTCGAGTCCGCGATCATCTGGGCGGCGGCCCAGATGAAAGCCGCCGGATTGCAGAATGTCCGAACTTCTCCGGTCACTGTTCCGCATTGGGTCCGCGGTGAAGAGTCGGCCGTATTGCTCACGCCGCTCGCGCGTCCTTTGCCCATCCTCGGTCTGGGTAATAGCATTGGGACCGCGGCCAATGGCCTGGACGCGGACGTCGTAGCCGTCTCCAGCTTTGACGAGTTAAAGAGTTTAAAGCCTGAACAGGTGCTTGGAAAGATCATCCTTTTTGACGCACCTTATCAAGGTTATGGACGAACCGTTTCCTACCGCGTTGGGGGAGCGTCGCGAGCGGCCGCGTTGGGCGCGGTGGCCGTTCTGGTTCGCTCGGTGACTCCGTTGAATTTGCGCCTTCCCCACACCGGAACACTGGTCTACGACGAAAAGGCACCGAAGATTCCGGCCGCCGCGGTAACTGTTGAGGATGCCGAAGCCATCCATCGTCTCATCATTCGGGGAAGTCCCGTGCGCGTGCATTTGAAGATGGCCGCGCATTTCGAACCGGACGCTGTGTCCGCGAATGTCATCGGCGAAATTCCGGGCAGCGAGAAGCCCGATGAAGTGGTGGTACTCGGCGGACATATCGATTCCTGGGACGTTGGCCAGGGCGCTCAGGACGATGGGTCGGGGATTATGGCGTCGCTCGAAGCGGTCAGCCTGATCCAACGGTTGGGCCTGAAGCCGCGCCGCACCATCCGCCTGGTGTTCTGGGTGAATGAAGAGAACGGCGGCGCCGGCGGGAAAGCTTACCGCGAGATGATTGGGGCAGACATCTCCAGGCACGTGGCCGCGATCGAGATGGATGGGGGCGCCGAAAAGCCGATGGGTTTCGGCGCATCTCTAGGCCAGAGCAGGATGCCCGGTTCGAGCGCTCCCGCGGGAGAGCCGATGCCGCAAAAAGCCGTCGATCGGCTGCAGGCGATCGGTGCGCTGCTGACGTCCATTGGCGCCAATCAAATCACCCGCAATGGCGGCGGATCGGATATCGAGCCGCTCATGGAAGCCGGCGTACCCGGCTTGGGAGAGATCAGTTCGGGCGCGCACTATTTCGACTGGCACCACACTGAGGCCGACACCTTCGACAAAATCAATCCGCAGGAGTTTCGGGAAAGCATCGCCAGCATGGCGGTGATGGCATTCGTTCTCGCCGACATGCCCGAGCGCCTCACCGACCTGAAGTAGACACCGGTCCGTCATAATAGGGCGAAATGGTCTCCCGTCTTCTCGCTGTTGCCGCGCTTTCAGCCCTGGCCGCCTTCGCCCAAAATGCATCGCGTTCCGGAATCGAGTTGGATTCCATGGACCCGGCGGTTAGCCCTTGCACCAACTTCTATCAGTACGCGTGCGGGACCTGGCGCACCAATCACCCTATCCCGTCGGACCAGTCCCGGTGGGGCCGTTTCAACGAACTCAGCGAACGCAATCAGAAGATCGCGCGCGAGATTCTCGAGAAGTCCGCCCAGCCGTCGCCGGCGCGTTCCCCCATCGATCAGAAGATCGGCGACTATTACGCCGCGTGCATGGATGAGTTGGCTGTCGCGCATAAAGGCATTGAACCGATCCAGCCGCAACTCGATTCCGTAGCCGCCCTGAACTCCAAAGAGCAACTGGCGAGCGAGATGGTCCGCCTCCAAAACAGCGGCGTGCCCGGCCTGTTTCGTTTCAGCGCGCAGCCCGACCCTAAACATGCCAGCGTCAACATCGCGGGCTTTGGTCAGGGTGGTCTCGGTCTGCCCGACCGCGACTATTATTTGAAAACGGACGAGCGTTCCGTTCAAATTCGTAAGCAATACCAGCAGCACATTGCGAATATGTTCGATCTGCTGGATAAGGCGACGCACAGCGCAGGGGATTCCGCGGCGCGGGCTGCCACGGTTCTCAAATTGGAAACCGCGCTGGCGAAAATCTCGATGGACCGCGTTTCCATGCGCAATCCGGACAACACCTATCACCCCATGATGGTGAACGATCTTCCCGGCCTGACTCCGGACTTCGACTGGAAGACTTACCTTACGGCGCTGCACACTCCGGCAGTCGAGAAGATCAATGTCTCGCAGCCGGATTTCCTGAAGGGGCTCGCCGGCCTGATCAGCCAGACCGATCTTGCCGATCTGAAGAGCTATCTGGACTGGCACATCCTTCATGCGGCTGCCCCGGCACTACCCCAAGCCTTCGTCAATGAGAATTTCGACTTCTATGACAAGACACTCGCGGGCGTGCGGGAGTTGCAGCCTCGTTGGAAGCGCTGCGTGACCGAAGTGGATCGTGGGTTGGGTGAGGCACTGGGTCAGAAGTTTGTCGAAGTTGCCTTCAGCGGTCCATCCAAATCCCGCGCTCTGCAGATGGTGCATGAAATCGAGAAATCGATGGAGCAGGATATCCGTACGGCTACCTGGATGACGGACGCCACCAAGAAAGAAGCACTGGTCAAGTTGACCGACGTGGCGAATAAGATCGGGTACCCCGAGAAGTGGCGTGACTACTCGAGCGTGGTCATCACGCGCGACGATTTTCTGGGCGACCGCGAACGCGCGGCTCAATTTGAATTGCACCGCAATCTGAACAAGATTGGGACGCCGGTCGATAAAAGCGAGTGGGGCATGACGCCGCCCACCGTCAATGCCTATTACAACTCGGCTCAAAACAACATCAACTTCCCGGCCGGAATCCTGCAGCCGCCTTTTTACAATTCCAAGGCCGATGACGCGGTCAATTACGGGGCAATCGGGGTCGTGGTGGGGCACGAACTCACGCATGGATTCGACGACCAGGGGCGGCGCTATGACGGAGAAGGCAATCTGCGGGACTGGTGGACGCCCGAGGATGCCAAGAACTTCACCGGGCGCGCCGAATGCGTGGTGAACGAATACGCGGGGTTCAGCCCCGTCGACGGCGTGAACCTGAACGGCAAACTCACGCTGGGCGAGAACGCTGCCGACAATGGCGGCATTCACCTCGCATACCTCGCTTTGATGGATCATTTGGCCGGAAAGATCCTTCCCAAACTCGACGGATTCACGCAGGAGCAGCTCTTCTTCCTGGGCTTTGCGCAGGTCTGGTGCGAAAACAGCACGGACGCGAGTTCCCGGGCTCGCGCCATTGTGGATCCGCATTCGCCCGGCCAGTTCCGCGTCAACGGAACCGTGCAGAACCTTCCGGAGTTCCAGTCAGCGTTCAGTTGTAAAGCCACTGATCCGATGGTCTCGAAACAGGCCTGCCGCGTCTGGTGACCCTCCGTCGTATCCTGTGAGTTGATGCCGCGGGAGACCACGTTGAGCCCGCCGCCGGCGCTGCTCGCGCTGGAAGCGGCACTGGCTTCGGCCATCCGCGGTAAGCCGGAAGTGATCCGGCTGTCCATTGTGTGCCTGCTTGCGCGCGGGCACTTACTCATCGAAGACGTGCCGGGTGTTGGCAAAACCACTCTCGCGCATGCCATCGCGCGGGCCATCGACTGCCAGTTCCATCGCATCCAGTTCACCAGCGATCTGCTGCCGAGCGATGTTCTCGGGGTCACGATCTATAACGTCCACACCGAGTCTTTCGAATTCAAACCAGGTCCGGTCTTTACTAACATTCTGCTGGCGGATGAGATCAACCGGACCACGCCCAAAACGCAGTCCGCTCTTCTCGAATGCATGAATGAGGGCCAGGTGACGATCGATGCCCGATCGCTGCCCTTGCCCGCTCCCTTTTTCGTCGTCGCGACTCAGAATCCGGCTGAGCATCATGGTGCTTATCCGCTGCCGGAATCACAACTGGACCGCTTCCTGCTGCGGCTCCGGATCGGCTATCCCGACGCAGCGGCAGAGCGCGACATCCTTCGAAATCCGAATCAGGCCGGCAACGCGGTGCCTCCGGTCTGCACGGGCGAGGAGATTCTGGCAATCCAACAAGAAGTGGAAAATGTCCGCTGCGACGATTCGATTCTCGATTACATGCTCGCCATCGTGGAGCGGACCCGGACACACGAAGCGCTGCTGCTGGGCGTCAGTCCGCGTGGTTCGCAGGCACTCTATCGCGCAGCCCAAGCGCGCGCGCTTCTGCACGGCCGCTCGTACATGATCCCGGATGATGTGAAGCGCCTGGTGATTCCGGTTTTTGGGCACCGCGTGGTGGTTCAACCGCGAAGCGCGCTCGGTTCCCGCCGTGCCGAAGCCGGGGATCGCATCCTCGAGGAAATTCTCACCCACCTCGAAGTGCCGCTGTAAAGGCCCGCGCCCGCGAGCGCCAGGCAGACCAGCGGGAACCAGTCTCCGTGCCGCGTGTAGAACGTCGTCCGCCGGTCGAACTCGAAACCCATCGCAGCCGAGGCATTCTGATAGAGCGGAAGTGTCTGCCGCACGCGGCCCGCCGGATCGATGGCCGCCGTAATGCCGTCGTTTGTATCGCGCAAAATCCATCGCCGGTTCTCGGCGGCGCGCATCCGTACGATCTGCAGGTGTTGGAAGCGCGCCGGAGTCTTGCCGAACCACCCGTCATTCGAAGGATTGAACAGGACCTCCGCGCCGCGGTCGACAAAGCCGCGGATGAAGTTCGGGAACACGGACTCATAGCAGATGAAGGTGGAGACGCGGTGTGCGCCCACTGTCGTCACCACTTCCTCCGACCCTGGTTGAAAGCCGCCCGCTTCATTCGAGATCTGGAACGCAATCGGGCCGAGAGGCCACGGAACGAACTCACCGAACGGGACCAGATTGACCTTGTCGTAGCGCGTCACGGTCCTGCCATCCGGAGCAATCATCAATGCGGAATTCAGATTGGCTCCGGCAGGCGTATGCGCCACCAGGCCGGCCAGGAAATAAGATCCGCGATCGCGCGCGATTCCCGCTATGGTCTCCATGAATGCCGGGTCATTGTCATAGAACGGAGCGGGGGCCTCGGGCCAGACCAGCAAGCTCCCTTTTGCTGAGGGAATCGACGATAGCTCGCCGCATGCGCTTCAGCAGGCTATCGAAGGACTGCGGAGTCCATGCCGCCTCCTCATCGATGTTCGGCTGTACCAGCACTGCCTGCTGGCTGGCGGGGCGCGCTTCCGGGATGGCCGGAAGCAGGAATAGAACAATAAGGGCCAACGCGGCGAATCCGGGAATGCCCGGCCGCTTCAGCACGAGGTTGGCGATCTCGGCGGCCGTTAAGGCAAAGAGAAAGGAAAGGCCCCACACGCCGGCAACAGGCGCGATCCGCATGGGCAGCGGCATGTCGATCGCCGCATTGCCCAGATGCAGCCAGGCGAACCCGAGCGGCGCGTGCGTGTACTCGATCAGAACCCACAATGCCGCCGTCGCCGGAACAGCGAGCGGCGTGCGCATGGTCCAACCGGCAAGCAAAGTAAATGCGCCCGTCTGCAGCGCCTTTGCGAGACAAAACAGCGCGAAGACGAACCACGCGGTGGCTTCGCTCATCCCGCCGTGTGTGCGAATGGTCCACTGGATCCAGTTGCAGGTGAAGAACCAGTACAACAATCCGGCGGCGTACCCGATCCCGAACCGGCGCCAGGTATGCTGTTCGCGAGCGGCGGCGATCAGCAGCGGAGTCAGTGCCACGAAAGCGAGCCACGCTACGTTGTAGCCAGGAAAAAGGAAAATGAGCAGCGCTGCCGATACACACGCGAGCAGCGCGTTCACGCGAACGGTTCTGCCGCGCGCGCTTCGGCGCTCACCAGGTCCGCCATATACGACGACCGCACCAGCGGACCGCTGAACACCTTTTTGAAACCGATGGCGAGACCGAAGTCCCGGTAGCCGTCGAACTCCACGGGCTCCACGTACCGCGCGACCGGCAAGTTGCGGCGCGTGGGTCGCAGGTATTGCCCGATGGTTGCCACGTCCGTTCCAGCCGCATGCAGATCTCGCATTAACTGATGCACCTCATCGGTCGCCTCGCCCAGCCCGACCATAAACCCGGACTTAGTCAAAACGTCAGGCCGGTAACGGCGCGCGAACTGGAGAACCTCAAGAGATTGAAGATAATCCGCCTGCGGCCGCACTTTCCGGTACAGGCGCGGAACCGTTTCCATGTTGTGGTTGAACACGTCAGGGCCGGCATCGAGCACGCGTGCCACGGCTTGCCGGTCACCGCAGAAATCCGGCGTCAGCACTTCCACGCGAGACTCCGGCAAGGCCGCGCGAACGGCGCGCACGGTTTCCGCGAAATGGCGAGAGCCGCCGTCTTCCAGATCGTCGCGATTCACACTCGTGATCACGACGTACTTGAGAGCCATCTGCTGCGCCATTCGCGCCACGTTCGCGGGCTCCAGCGGGTCCAGAGTCATGTCGACCTTGCGCGGACTGCCCTTGGGCACGGAACAAAACCCACACCCGCGCGTGCACAGGTTTCCCAGGATCATGAAGGTGGCCGCGCCCCGATGGAAACATTCGTGAATGTTCGGGCAGCGCGCCGACTCGCACACCGTATGCAGGTTCTTCTCGCGCAGCCCCCGTTTCAACGTATGCAGCGACTCGAAGTGCGTTGCGCTCTTACGCGCCCACTCCGGCAGACGCGCGGGAGGCGATCCGATCTGTACCAAAGCGTCGTTCATCGCACCACAATCGATTCGAATCCGGACGCCTTCAGCCTCTGCTTGGATTCGGCCAGGTCGGGCATGCTTTTGAACGGGCCCACCAGCACACGAAAGAGGCCTTCTTTGGAGCTCTCGCCCAGCACCGTCGGGTACCCCCGGTTGCGCAGAACCTTGGCCATGTTATCGGCGTCCTCACGCTTCAGAGCGCTCACCTGCAGATAGATCCCGCCGGTTGCCGGCGCGGGGTCCGGGGCTTTGGCAGCAGGGCCAGCGGGGGCCGCAGGGGCCGGAACAGCATCTACAGGAGGCTCCTCTGACCGCGGCGGTGGTTCCTGTCGCGGGGGATCCCGGCGAACCTGGGGATCCTCCTCAGTCGCCATCGTCTTGCGGGGCTCGCTGGCGTGTAGCGCCGTGGTGTTCTTGCCGATGATGTAACCGATGCTGAACGAAATACCCAGCAGCACCACCACGACAAAGAAGATGCCCAGCAGCTGCTTGTTTCCCAGTAAGATTTCTTTGTGCTCGTCGCCGTCCATCGCCACCTGTTAACCTGCCGTTCCCGGCGACACGCGCTCGAGCGCGCCTTTGAGCGCCGTGATCATGTCTATGGGGAACGGGAAGATGATTGTCGTATTCTTTTCCGCGCCGATCTCGACCAGCGTCTGTAGATACCGCAATTGCAGCGCCGCCGGCTCGCGCTGCAGAACCTGCGCCGCCATCCCGAGCTTTTCGGAGGCGGAATACTCGCCCTCGGCATGAATCACCTTGGCACGCCGCTCGCGCTCGGCTTCCGCCTGCTTGGCCAACGCTCGAATCATCTGCTCGGGAAGATCAACCTGTTTAACTTCTACCATCGTAACCTTCACTCCCCAGGCGGAGGTGTGAAAGTCCAGGATTTCCTGCAGGCGGTTGTTCAGCTTCTCGCGCTTGCTTAAGAGTTCGTCCAGTTCGACCTCGCCGAGCACGCTCCGCAGCGTGGTCTGCGCCAGCTGCGAAGTCGCATAGCGGAAGTTATTCACCTCGACGATGGCCAGGCGCGGCTCGACCACGCGAAAGTAAATAACCGCGTTCACTTTTACGGTCACGTTGTCGCGCGACACGACGTCCTGGGGCGGCACCTCGAAAGGCTCGACCCGGAGCGACACCCGCTCCATGCGATCGAGGGGCGCGAACACCATGATCAATCCGGGTCCTTTCGGCTGATCGAGGAGCCTTCCCAAACGGAAGATGACCCCGCGCTCATACTCGGCTAGTATCCGGATGGAGGACAGCAGATATAACGCGGCGACCAGCGCCGCCAACAAGATCAGCAACATCATCGTTTAAGCTCCTCTTGCATTTGTAGCGGTTCCACTTCGAGCAGCAGATTGGTAATTCCCTCAATGCGAACGCGCGCTCCGCGAGGAACGGTGCCGCGGGACCGCGCCTGCCAGTTTTCACCGCGCACCGAAACTCGCCCCAGGGGCGCGAGGTCTTCGATCGCCACTGCCCATTGCCCGATCATTCCCTCCGCGCCGGTGACCACTTTGTTACGCCGCGCGCGCACGGCGAGAGTGACCAGCAGCGCGGAGATGGCGGCGAGCGGCAGCGTGACCGCCAGCGCGGTCGCGAGTCGGATGCGCATCTCCGGCTCCGGGCTATCGACCAGCATCGCCGACCCTGCCAGCATCGCGAGCGCGCCGCCCGCGCTCAGCAATCCATGCGTAAAAAGCTTCCATTCCAAAACAAACAACAGGACGGCCAGCAGCAAAAGAGCTACGCCCATACCGTTCAACGGCAGCGCGGTCAGAGCAGCTACCCCCAACGCCGTCAACAAGCCGCCCAGGACCCCTGGAACGATCAGACCGGGCGCGGTGAGTTCGAAGATCATTCCCGCGAGGCCAAGCGCCACTACGATTAGAGCGACATTAGGATCCCGCAGGGCCTCGAGAACACGGTCGCGCAGCCCACCGTCGCCTGTTACTACTGCGAAAAGTGCAAAGGCATTCATAGTTACCTTCCGGCTAGTTACAGTGTGTCATTATTGGTCGGATCAAAACCTTTTTGGAGATTTAAGTACCATCTCGCGATAAAATGGAAATCACAGTTTTTGATTCACGAGGGAGATTTATCAATATGGCCAAAAAAGCGGCGAAAACAAGTTCATTTTCTACCGAGGCGTCGAGTGTCGGCGCGTCGTCTGCTCCTAAGAAGGCAGCGGCTTCACGCACGCAGAAACACCTGAAGGCTCAGGCCAGCGGCGTGGTCGCCGCGGTGGAAGGGTTCGTCAGCGCGATCACCAATACGCCTTCGGAAGCACATGCGCCGGTGGCGGCGCCTCCGGTCGCGGCAACCCCTGTCGCAGCACCGGCCGCTGCAGCAGCGCCTGTGACGGTACCCGAAGTTGCAACGCCCGCAGTTCCGGCTGCGACCCCTGCCAGCGCTTCCGAGACGGTAAGCAACCCCAAGCCGGTGACGCACGAAGAGATTGCGGTCCTCGCCTATTGCTACTACCTCGATCGCCGCCCCGAGGACGGAACGCAGGCCGACGACTGGCACCGCGCGGAACAGGCTCTTAAAAGCCGCTAGTATTTGCGCAGAACGGCCAACAAGCGGCCCTGAATTTCGACGTTGTTGGCGCGCACATAAATCGGTTTCATCGTACAGTTGGCGGGCTGCAGACGCAGCATGCCTCCGGCTTCGCGGTACAAGCGCTTCAAGGTTGTCTCCGATCCCCCGACCAGCGCGACAACGATATCGCCGTCCCTGGCCTCGGCAGTGCGCTCGACCAGAATCATATCGCCGTCGCAGATGTGATCTTCAATCATGGAGTCGCCGCGCACTTCGAGCGCATACGTATCGGAGTGGCCCAGAAAATCCGCAAAGCTGAGCGTAGCCCGCTCCGACAAGGATTCCACTGGAACGCCGGCCGCGATGCGCCCCAGCAACGGCACCTCCAGCGATTGCTCCTTCCGTACCCGCTGCCGTTCCACAAGGTAAAGCGGCGCCAAGTCCACGGAGCGGCTCCGGTTGTGAGCCCGCTTCAGATAGTTTTTGGCTTGCAAAGCGGAGATGTGTTTATGCACCGTGGCCAGGGAAGCCAGCTGCAGCGCGTGCGCGATCTCCTCGTAGCTCGGGCTATAACCGTTATCGTCAACAAAAGTAGCGATAAAGTCCACGACCTCTTTCTGCCGGCGGGTGAGAGCCATGCTAGGAGCATAGGCGAAGAAAAGGGGAAATGCAAGAGCTCTGCTAATTATCCCTTCAGGACAAGCAACCCGCTAACCGCGTTACCATAAAGAGGAAAGAAGGCAGATTTCCTCACAATGGACTCCGCATCGGAAAGCCGGCTCGGCATCAACAGCTGGTTCGAAGAGGAGTTACGCGGCCAGTATCACAACGACCGCAACTCCGTCGATGAAAGCTGGAAAGCACTCCTCGATAAGAATAGCTTCGGCAACAAGAACGGCTCCGCGGCCCGCGCCGATACAGCACCCATGAGCGCCGGGTCCGCAATGCCAGCCCCCCGTTCGGTAATCACGCCGGACGATGAACTGGTTCCGCTGCGGGGCGCTGCCGCGCTGATCGCCTCCAACATGGCGGCCAGCTTATCGGTTCCCATCGCCACCTCGCAGCGCATTCTTCCCGTCAAAGTGATCGACGAAAACCGCCGCCTGTTGAACCACCACCGGGCGCTGCTTTCTAAATCCAAAATCTCGTTTACGCACCTGATCGGATGGGCCATCGTGAAGGCTATTCGCATGGTGCCCGCCCTCAACGCCGCCTTCGCCGATGAGCAGGGGCAACCGTTCCGCGTGAACCACGCCAATGTGAATCTCGGTCTGGCCATCGACATTGCTTCGAAGAGCGGCGGCCGCAGCCTCGTCGTCCCCAACATCAAGAAAGCCAACACGCTGACCTTCCCGGAGTATTTGAAAGCGTTCGATGACCTGGTGGCGCGGGGCCGCGCGAACAAACTCACCACGGCCGATTTCGCCGGCACCACCATCTCGCTCACCAACCCCGGAACGGTTGGCACTCTCTCTTCGATTCCGCGTCTGATGGTCGGTCAAGGCGCGATCATCGCCACCGGCGCGATGGACTATCCGGCCGGAGTCAAAGGCCTTTCCCCCGATAGCCTGGCGCAACTCGGCGTCAGCAAGGTCATGAGCGTGACCTGCACGTACGACCACCGCATCATTCAGGGCGCCGAATCGGGCTCGTTCCTCGGCAAGCTGGAAGCGCTTCTCAACGGCGACGAAAACTTTTACGACGACGTGTTCGCGGATCTGCGCGTGCCTTATCGCGCGGTCAAGTGGGAATCCGATAAACCGTCGTCCGTTGCAGCCGGGATGGTTCCGGTCAGCGACATGGCCAAGCAGGCGGCGGTGATGCAGCTGATCCATGCCTATCGCGTCCGCGGCCACCTGCTCGCCGATCTCGATCCGCTGGGCGGTGAGGCGATTACCAACGGGGAGAGTTATCATCCCGAGCTCGACCCGCTCAATTACGGGCTCACCGTCTGGGATCTGGACCGCTCTTTTTACATGGGAACGCTGGGCATGGAAACGTCGAGCGAGCCTCCGCGTCATGGGACCTTGCGCGACATTCTCGATCAGCTCCGGCAGACGTACTGCGGCAAGATCGGCTGCGAGTACATGCACATCATGTCGCTCGACGAGAAGGCCTGGCTGCAGCACCAGATGGAGCCTACGGCCAATGCCTCGGACCTGACCGCGGCCGAGAAAAAGGAAGTGCTTCACGATCTGCTTCGCGCCGAAGAGTTCGAGCATTTCCTGCATGCGCGTTTTGTCGGTCAGAAGCGCTTCTCGCTCGAGGGCGCGGAAACGGCAGTTCCCATCCTCGAAGAAATCCTGGACCTTGCGGGCCAGGCCAACGCCTCCGAAATCGTGATGGGCATGGCGCACCGCGGCCGTCTGACTGTTCTGGCGACTTGCGTGGGCAAGCCGCTCGCGGAGATCTTTTCCGAGTTCGAAGGCTTCTCGGATCCCGATAGCATTCACGGGTCGGGTGACGTGAAATATCACCTGGGGGCGACCAACGTGCGGGAGACGCGCTCGGGCGCTGTCCTCACCGTCTCGGTTGCGCCCAATCCCAGTCACCTTGAAGCGGTTGACCCGGTGGTGGAGGGCATCGTTCGTCCTAAGCAGGACCGTCTGGGCGATACCGAGCGCGCCCGCGTGATTCCTGTGCTTATCCACGGCGACGCCGCCTTTGCCGGACAGGGCGTGGTGGCGGAAACGCTGAACCTTTCGCAGCTGGAAGGTTACGCAACGGGCGGTACCGTCCACCTCATCATCAATAACCAGATCGGGTTCACCACCATGCCTTCCGGCGCTCGCTCGACGGTATATTCGACGGACGTCGCGCGCATGGTGCAGGCGCCCATCTTCCACGTCAATAGCGATGACCCCGAAGCGGCCACGCGCGTCGCCCGCCTGGCGTTCGGCTTCCGTCAGCAGTTTAAGAAGGACGTTGTCATCGATATGGTGTGCTATCGCCGCCATGGTCACAACGAGGGTGATGACCCCGGCTACACCCAGCCGATTCTCTATCGCAAGATCAAGGATCAACCCTCGGTGGCGGTGATCTACGGCAACCGCCTGGTCCGAGAGAAGGTGCTTGCGAAGGGCGATGTCGAGTCGCTGCGGAAAGAGCAGGCCGATCTACTGGCGGCGCAGTTCGATTCCGCCAAAGGCAAAGCGCACACGCCCGAGCTGGAACAGGAATTTGGAGGCGATCAAAACGTGGCCTTCACGGACACGCCCCAAACAGCCGTTCCCCTGAGCGTGCTGGCCGAGGTGGTCACCGGGATCACCACGTTTCCCGAAACGTTCACCGTCCATCCCAAGCTGAAGAACTTCGTCGAAAAACGCAGAGAGGCGCTCACCCGCGGCGGGCCTGTCGATTGGGCCTATGCCGAGGCGCTGGCCTTCGGAAGCCTGGTCCTCGAAGGTACCCCGGTCCGGCTCAGCGGGCAGGATTCCGGCCGCGGCACTTTCTCCCAGCGGCATCTCGCCTTCTACGACAACGAGACCGGCGAGAAATACATCCCGCTGAAACACATGCGGTCCGATCAGGCCGTCTTCGATGTCTTCGATAGCAGTCTGAGCGAGTATGCGGTGCTCGGTTTCGAGTTCGGTTACAGCGTGGCCGACCCGCTGACGCTCACCTTGTGGGAAGCCCAGTTCGGCGATTTTGCCAACGGCGCCCAGATCATGATCGACCAGTTCATCAGCACGGCGGAAGAGAAGTGGAAGCAGAGCACCGGCCTTGTGATGCTGCTGCCCCACGGCCAGGAAGGGCAAGGGCCCGAGCATTCGAGCGCCCGCCTGGAGCGCTTCCTGATCCTCTGCGCCCGCGACAACATGCAGGTGTGCGACTGCACCACGCCCGCGCAATATTTCCATCTGCTGCGCCGGCAGATGCGGGAGGGCGCCGACCGCCGGGGCAAGCGCAAGCCGCTCATCATCTTCACACCCAAGAGCCTGCTGCGCCATCCGAAAGCGGTTTCCACCTTCCAGGAATTGGCCGAAGGTCATTTCCACGAGGTGCTTCCGGGTCCGGCTCCGGAGAACGCGCAAGCGGTACAGCGCCTCGTTTTCTGCACGGGCAAGGTCTATTACGACCTGCTCGCGAAGTATGATTCGCTGCAGCCCGCCCACATCGCGCTGTTCCGTATGGAGCAACTGTATCCTTTCGCGGCGGACCAGGTGACCCGCGTGCTGAAGCAGTATCCCAACGCGCACGACATCGTCTGGGCTCAGGAAGAGCCCCACAATATGGGCGCCTGGCGCTTGATCGAAGAATGCTTCGCTCCGCTCGTCGAAGAGCGGACGTTCCGCTACGTCGGCCGCGACGAGAACCCCAGCCCGGCTACCGGTTCCAAGAAACTGCACGACGCCGAACAGGCCGACCTGGTGAACCGAGCGTTCGCTTAAATTGACGGATCTCCGAAGACGGCGTGACTTCAGGGATCAGGATCATCAGGTCGTAGCCATCGATCACCCGCTCCCGGCGATTTTGACCAGGGAACGTCTTCAGTCGATGGGAACGGTGGTCATTTTTGCCGTTCGAGTGCGGTCCGGTCCCATTGCGCCAGCTTCGCCGCAGCTTCGTAAGAGCTCTGCAGAAAGTCCAGGAGCGCTTCATCCGGTGAAGCCTCGGCACGCAAATCCGCGTATTTCAGAATGAACTCGCCAAGACCCGCGTTGAAGCTTGCAGCCGCAGGCTGGATCGCCACCGCATCGAGACCCGGTGGCGAAGGCGCGGCGTAACAGTAAAAGGCCGCCTCCCCAAACCCTCCATTTCCCGGCCAGAACCCCGCGCTGATAACCTCATGCGAGTAAGCTTCGCGCGTGATGAGATCCGCTCCCTCGCGCGGCGGGGCCAGACGCCCGGAGAAGCGGGTTACCGCCAGATCGAAGCTGCCCCAAAAAAAATGGACCGGGCTTATCTTGCCGATGAACCGCGACGCGAACTGCTGAAAAATCTGATCCGCTCGAACCAGAACCCGCCAGAAGCGGTGCGCGGCTTCGGTATCGTAAGAAGCGTGTTGGCTGTCCTCAGCGAAAGGAATCGGGCTCTTCAGTTCGACCGGGACCGGATGGATCCTGACGGACACGCCGAGGGCGCCGAGAGCCCGCTGGTACTCCGCGTAGAACTCGGAGACGGACTGCGGCCGGAGCGGTAGGGAGAGGCTGGCCCCCGTGCTCAGCCGTACACGGAGGTCATGACTCACAAAATCGAACTCCACTTCGAGCAACTCCGAGCCATACGGCATTGCTGACGTGCTTAACCCGCGGGCGCTCACATAGAGGGGAACATTCCACCAGTGCGCCTGCAACGGACTCAACGCAAGCCGCGTTTTGCCGACGATCTGCGTCCACATGTGCAGGGTATCGGCGGTCTTGCTCCAGCCGGCCCAATCCAGTTCCGGCCAGGGATGGTCGTTGCCGTTCTTTAGCTTCATAACCGATGCCTTTCCACTAGCCCTAATTGGCCGGCGGAGCGAAATTGCGCAAGTTTGCCACCGTAGCCGCGTCGAGCTTTTGCAACATCGTGACCAGCAGGTCGACCATACGATCAAAGTCGCCGCGGTTGATGATTCCGTTGTGCGCATGCGTGTAGCGGACCGGCACGACCAGGTTCACGGTGGGCACGCCACCTACCGCTTTCTGCAGTTCCGCCGAATCGTCTCCGTAACCCTGCACGAGGTCGGTCTGTAGCGGGATGTTCCCGGCCAAAGCAATTTGTTTGGTGAACGCCGCGAGCTTGCGATTGGGAAGTGCTGACGAATCATAAAGGAAGATACCCGGACCGTCGCCCAGGCGCACCTGCGTTTCTTCCGGATGGCCTGGAAACACATCGCCGGTGATGCCACCCTCCAATGCGATGCCGAGTTCGGGCTTCACAACATCCGCGGCGGTATGCGCGCCACGTAGCCCGATCTCCTCCTGGGTGGTGATGGTCCAGTAAATCTGATTGGGATGAGGTTGCTTCTGGAGCCGGCGCATGGCCTCCACGATAACGGCACAGCCGACGCGATCATCCCACGCCTTTGCCAGGTAATTGCTGGTGTTATTCAGGACCGTGAAGGGCGAATCGGGGACCACCGGATCACCCGGCGAAATGCCCATGTCGCGAACCTCGGCAGCGTTCGCCGCGCCCACGTCGAGAAAGATCTGCTCGCGCGGGAAGACGCGATTCCGCTCCTCGGTGGGAACCACGTGGATGTCACGGATCCCCGTCACCGCGTGGATAGCGCCTTTAGAGCCGATGATGGTCCAGCGCTGGTCGACCAGTGCCTGATCGAGCCAGCCCCCGAGCATTTGCATCGTGAGAAGGCCGTTCGGAGTCACACGGCGGATCATGCCGCCGAGCTCGTCCATGTGAGCGTCCACCATGATGCGCGGTCCGGACGCGCCCTGGACCGCAATGATGGAGCCCATCCCGTCGTACCTCAGCGACGCGGCGAGCGGGTTCATATAATCGACCATCACTTTGCGGATCGGCTCTTCGAAGCCGGACGGGCCGGGCGCGTCGGCGATTTTCTGGAGTGTCTGAAGGGTTTGAGCGCGGGCGGTCACTGCCGCGAGCGCTGCAAGGTTAAGGAGAATCCCCAAGCGATTCATATCGTGATTTAGTACTATAGCGGGCCCGGCAACCCTACTGATCTACCACTTTCCGTCGAACTAGTTGGCATGTACAAACTTTCGATTCTTCTCTTCCTCACTGCCGGCAGCACTTTATTCGGCAGCACGCCCGGCAGAAGTACCCTACCCGCATCTGCGGCTTACACGCAGGCAATCGGATGGAACGACTCGTGCCAGGAGACCGCCGGGACTTGCGCGTCGTCGCTCGTCTGGGGCACCGCTTATCGCTCGATCGATCGCGTGCTGGCCGCACCCGAGCTAGCCGGATCTGGCCAAACGCGGACGACACTCGCAGACTCGTCCGAGTCAGCGGAAAGGCCCGCCGTTCAGCCGGGTTCGGTCGTGTGGGGAACGTCTCCGATTTGGAAATGGTTGCACGGTCTCGGGTAATCCCGATTCCATTCCGGACCCGGATGGCCGTCGGGTCCGGCAGGTGGAGTAGCCGGCCGCTTACCCCGAGGCGGGCGCAAGTTAGAATCAAGGGTATCTGGATCGCTCCCTTGAGCTATGGCGTCGCCGATTCCTCTAGCTATTCTCGCCACGAACTGGGCTCAATCCCTCAGCTTTGACGATACCTTCGCCGGCATCCATCGGTTGGCGTGGTTTGACTGGGCGTTGCTGGTTCCGTACTTCGCGATCCTGGCCGTTCTTTCCGTTTACGGCTTGCACCGATACGAAATCATCCACACTTACTTCAAGCATCGCAAGAAGTCAGCCGCCCACGCCGCCTAGCTCCTTCGAGAAGTTGCCGCGCGTCACCATTCAGCTTCCGCTCTACAACGAACGCTACGTCGTCGAGCGGCTGATCGAAGAAGTCAGCCAAGATGGAGTATCCGCGCGAGCTGCTGCAGATTCAGGTGCTCGACGATTCGACCGACGAGACGCATCGCTTTCGCCGAAGCGCTGTGCGAACGCTATCGCAGCTCGGGTACCCGATCGAATACCAGCACCGCACCAACCGGCATGGCTATAAGGCCGGCGCGCTGCAGGAAGGTCTGGAGACTGCGACCGGCGAGTTCGTCGCGATCTTCGACGCCGATTTCATTCCGCCGACCGACTTCCTCACGCGCACGATCCATCACTTCGCCGATCCGCAAGGTCGGCGTGGTGCAGACGCGCTGGAGCTATCTGAACCGCGACTACAATTTCCTGACCGAAGTGGAGGCGATGCTGCTCGACGGGCACTTCATTCTGGAGCATGGCGCGCGCTCGCGGCGCGGGCTATTTCTTCAACTTCAACGGCACGGCGGGCATCCTGCGGCGCACGATGATCGACGATGCCGGCGGCTGGCAGCACGACACGCTGACGGAAGATTCCGACCTCAGCTATCGCGCGCAGCTCAAGGGCTGGCGCTTCGTCTACCTGCCGGGGCTCGATTGCCCGTCGGAACTGCCGGTGGAGATGCACGGCTTCCAGGTGCAGCAGTCGCGCTGGGCCAAAGGCCTGACGCAGGTGCGCGAAGAAGCTGCTGCCGACGATCTTGCGAAGCCGAGCTTCCGTTCCGCGTCAAGGCGGAAGCGTTCCTGCACCTGACGCCCAACATCTCCTATCCGCTGATGATCGTGGTTTCGGCGCTGATGCTGCCGGTGATGATCGTGCGCTTCTACATGGGCGTGTGGCAGATGGTGTTGCTCGATCTGCCGCTGATCGTCGCGTCGTTCTGGTCGATCTCGGCGTTTTACGTGATCGCGCAGCGCGAACTGCATCCGAAGACGTGGAAGCGCGCGTTCTTGCTGCTGCCGATGCTGATGGCGGTCGGCGTGGCGCTGACGATCATCAACACGCGCGCGGTGCTCGAAGCGCTGTTCGGCGTGCAGACCGGCTTCGTCCGGACTCCGAAGTACGCCATCGAAGGGACGCAGCCGAAGCGCCGGGTCGAGCAGAAGAAGTATCGCCGCCGCAGCGGCTGGCTGCCTTACATCGAAACTGGCCTTCGGCACTTACTTCCTGGCCATGGTGATGTTCGCCATCGAGAGCTACAACTTACCTCTCCGTTCCGTTCCTGATCGCTGTTTGTCGGCGGATACTACTGGGCGGGCTTCGCACGCTGCTATCAGGAGCATCAGGACCGCATGCGCTGGATGCGCCAGCGCAGGCTGGAATTCGAAACTGCCCGGTAGAACCAATTCGCCGAGTTACGCCCGAGATGGTTCGCGAGGCTGCGCACCGCATCCGTCCGCTCGCGCAGGCGCACGCCCGATGATGACTTCGCGCGGAGCCTCGACCATCGCGCGGGCGCGCAAGTGTTTTTCAAGTGCGAGAACTTCCAGCGCGGCGGCGCTTTCAAGATTCGCGGCGCTTCGAATCTGATCCTCTCGATTTCGCCCGAGGCGATCTGCCGCGCGGCGTGGTCGCGTTCTCCTCCGGCAATCATGCGCAGGCGACGGCCATCGCGGCGCGAGCACGTGGGCGCGCCGGCCACCATCGTGATGCCGCAGGACGCGCCGCCGCTCCAAGATGGAGGCCACGCGCGCGATGCGGCGCGCACATCGTCACTTACGACCGCTTCACGACGACCGCGAAGCGATCGCCGCTGCGTGATGCTGAGGAGACCGGCGCCACGCTGGTGCCCCCTTACGATCATCCGCTGATCATCGCGGGGCAGGGCACCGCGGCACTGGAACTGCTGGAGGACGCCCCGGATCTGGACGCGCTGGTCGTCTGTGTCGGCGGCGGCGGTCTGATCTCCGGCTGCGCCACCATCGCGAAGGCGATCAACCCGGCCATCCGCGATATTCGGCGTGGAGCCGGAGCTGCGCCAACGACACATGCCAGTCGTTCGCAAGGGGAAGCGCGTCGAGATTCCGCCGCCCGACACCATCGCCGATGGCCTGCGCTCGCCCTCACCCGGGTAAGCTGACGTTTCCCATCATTCAGCGGCAGGTGGAGAAGATTCTCCTGGTGACCGAAGACGAGATTCGGGAGGCCGTGCGCTTTCTGCTGTTGCGGATGAAGATCCTGGTGGAGCCGAGCGGGGCGGTAGGCGTGGCGGCAGTGCTGTTCGGGAAACTTCCGCCGGAGATCCGCACAGTGGGTGTGCTGATCTCCGGCGGCAATGTGGATCTGGACTTCCTGAAGACTCTGTGACGGGCTGAAGAACTAGACCGCGCCGATTCTCGCGGGGCGCATACGCCGCTTGCCGACGACACCGATGGCGATCAGGCCGACGCCTAACAGCAGGATCGAGGCCGGTTCAGGAGTGGCCACGATGAATTCCTGCGTCTGGCCGCTGCCAGAATACGCAACCGAGGTATTGGTCAGGATGTTCACGCTGGCGGCGTCGATGCTTCCATAGTTCTTTTCGGCGGCGTAGAGCCATTTGTTGGAACTGGGCGTCGGAGGGTTCACGCCGGTGTTGTGCGAATTCGGGTTGAACAGATCCCACAACGTGTCCTGGATATCGCCGTTGGCCGAATAGCCGGCTGTTCCATTTGCCGCAAACTGCCGTGTCAGCCAGGCCGCCATTTCGTAGAGTTGAGTTCCGTTGTAAGTGGCGCTGGTCGTCGCGGACGTGCTCAGCGTGTTCGAAATGTTCTCGTAACGGAGATTGCTCAGGTTCCCGGTGGCGAGGTTGGTCAGGTTGGCGGTCCAGGTCTGGTTATAACTCACGGAGTTAGCAAAGTCGTCACAGTAAATGGTTGTA
Source organism: Bryobacterales bacterium (assembly GCA_963814235.1). GTDB lineage: Bacteria > Acidobacteriota > Terriglobia > Bryobacterales > Bryobacteraceae > Bog-113. Next base: position 297,825 of record CAWFCA010000001.1, read on the forward strand.
CTTACTCCATCTAAGGTAGCTGTGTACGGACTAATGAGTTCACCGGAGGCATCTGTCTGTCCGTTGGCGCCGATGAACTTGGCGTTAATGGTGTTCGCAGCCATGTTACTAATGGCGAGAGAAGCTAAAATGAGGATACCTACGATCTTGTGCATGCGGCTGAGTCCTTCCTTTGTTGGGGGGCCGCGGTTAGGAAGTTATCAGTTCCTTGCGGCTGCTGTTACTAAGCCATAGTTGCAGCCGTACACACTGTCCCGCAATAGTTTGGAAGTGTTTGCGCTGCCGCTGCGTACCACGAACTAAAGGACTAGTCAGAGGGTAGAGCGGGGTGTTCTTATACGAGTTCAGTCCACGTACACGCGCTCGACGCGCGAGTTAATCCCGCAGAGCACGTTGTAGGAGATGGTTCCCGCGACGCGAGCGATTTCCTGCGCGTTCTGAGAGAAGTCTCCATCCGCGCCGATCAGGATTACCTCATCGCCCGGCTTGAGAAACGGTGTTTCCGTAATGTCGATGGTAGTGAGATCCATGGACACGGTGCCCAACATGGGAGCGAACTTACCGCCCGCAATAACGTGACCCCGGTTCGATAACCGGTGCGGAATTCCATCCGCATAGCCCGCGCCCAGAATGGCGATTCGGGTAGCATGCTTCGTGCGGGCGGTCCCGCCGTAACCTACGGGTGCATTCGCGGGCAAGTCCTTCACCGCCACAATCTTGATCTTCCAGGTCAGCGCGGGCGCGACCGCGACCGCCTGCCGCGGCGCGGGACCTCTCGCCGGCGACACGTACCCGTAGAGCGCGTGCCCCGGCCGGACGATCGCGCGCCACGCATCCGGCCGTGCATAGGCGATTGCGTTAGTGCTGGAAATATGGAAATACTCCGGCGAAACGCCACGCTGGCGCAAGTCCTGAATCAGATTTTCGAAAAGCTCGATCTGCGCATTCGTTTGAGGCGTGGTGAAATCGCTGGCGGATGCGAAGTGGGAGAGCATTCCCTCGCAGCGGCACGATCGCAACTGGCGCATCGCCTCGGCGATATCCGAGGGATGCTCGCGCGTACCCAGCCGCGCCATCCCGGTGTCGAGCTTCAGGTGAAAGGACGGGCATTTCCCTGCCCCGGCCGCCGCCGCGTCGAAGCTTTGCATATCGGCGATCGAGTGCGCCACCGGGGTCAGGTCGAAAGCCACGGCCTGCTCCCAATCCGGCGCCAGCAAGCCGGCCATGACCAGGATGCGAACCTGGAAACCGGCGCGCCGCAGCGCCACGCCCTCCGCCACGGTGCTGACGGCCAGCCACGGCGCGCCACAATCCACCAGTATCCGGGACACTGCGATCATGCCATGCCCGTAGGCGTCCGCTTTAACGACGCCCATCACCTGAACGGCGGGGCCCACTGTCTCCTGTATCGCGCGGTAGTTGGATGCAATCCGGCTGCGGGAGATTTCAACGTAGCAACGCGCGGGGCTCGTCACGATTTTGGGGAGTGCAGTGACTCGAACAGTTGCTCGTACTGCGTGGTCACAATTTCCCAATCATAACGCTCCTGAACGCGCTGGCGGGCACGCGCACGATACTCCGCGCGCTCCGGCTCCGGCATGCGAAGCGACCGTTCCATGGCTTCGAGGAGGCCCGTCTCGTCTTCAAACGGGATGCCGCAGTCGCCGCACACTTCGGCGTTCTCCGGCGTGTTGCGATAGAGGATCAACGCGCCCCGGCCCATCTGTTCGATCAGCGCCGGATGCGTCCCTCCCACCTCGGTTGCTTGTATGTAAGCAAAGCAGTGCGAACCCAATTCGCGATACGCCCGGCCATAGAGAGCCCCGGGAATCACGATGCGCGAATCCTGCGTGTGCCGCACTTCCCGGATGTAGTCGTGGGCGTGCGGCGCGTTCCCGACCAGCGCCAGTTTCATATCGGTGTCCAGGCTCTCGAAGGCCCTTCGTACTTCCAGCGGATGGTTTTCGGGCTCAAACCGGCTGACGTACAGGAAGTACCGCCGCCTGTCCAGCCCAAGCGCGATCAGGGTGTCGATCGTCTCCTCGCAGCGAGTGTCGGCACCGTAGGCGATGAAAGTCGACGGCTTCCCGTAGCGTTCCAGGTAGTAATCCTGGATCACCTTCGCGTCCGCGATGATGCGGCTGGGAAACAGAGTCGCCAGGTACTCGGATGCCAGATACCAGGTCTTAGCAAGATAGTTCCACTTGCGCCGCTTGCGTTCGATGCCGTCGACGTTCAAGGCCACCGGAATCCCGCGCAAACGCGGAGCGATCGTGAACACGGCGTTAGCGGCGTTGCAATACAGAGCCACGTCGCAGCGCTGCCCCATCAACCAGACCGTGGAAAGCAAGGTATGCGCAAGGGTGTCGAAGTATTTATGCCGGATCGTGGGCAGCGTGCGGAGATGCACGCCGCGATAGGTGGGCTCCGGATAGCGCTCTCGGCTGTAAACGGTGACTTCGTGGCCGCGCGACGCTAAACGCGTCGAGAGTTCTTCGGCAAATGTCTCAAAGCCGCCGTAATTTGCTGGGATTCCACGCGTGCCGAGAAGGGCGATCCGCAGCACTAGCGGCGGGCCGCGTGTGTTCTGGCACTCGAGGGCGTGAACTTCTTGGGCGCGGGCTTGGCCACCGGCTCGAAGTTGAACCAGCTCGACATATAGTCATCATCCACGCGCTGCCGCTGCATAATCAATTGCCGCTTGGCGACAATCCGCTTCCAGTTGCGGGCGACAAACCAGAAGGCCTTCAGCGAACTCTGCTCGCGCAGCAGGCAGCAGCTCAAGACCACCAAATCGCGAGAAGTGATGGAAAACCAGTGCTTGCGGTAAACGTCCCAGGTAATATTCTTGATCCGGAGAAGAAAGCGGTTCTTCACCGAGTGCATATTGATTTCCGCAGGCAGCGCGCGACGGTTTCCCGGAAGCACCTTGCGCACGTGGTACCCGCGCGCGTATGGCGCGTACAGGCAGCGCCAGCCCATCAGTTGCGCGCGCCAGGCCACATCGGCATCTTCCCGGTACACGAAAAAATCGTCGTCGAAAAACTCGTGATCGAGCGAGATGTCGTCGATCATCTTGCGCCGGTAGAGGGCGGCCGCGGCGGTGGCGCCGAACACGTACTCGTATTGCAGGTAGTGACCGTTATCCATCTCGAGGCTCCCGCGATCCAGGTGGCGGAGGTTCGGAGTGAAATAGATGCCGGTGGAATCGACCACCGGTTTTTCCGGAAAGTCGAAGCCATCCGACATTGTGAGGAGCTTGCCGCACACCGTCCCCACGCGCGGATCAAGGCCGCCCGCGTGAACTAACGCCTCGATGAAATCCGGCAGCAGCAGCACATCCGGATTGAGAGTCAGGATCCACTCGCCCCGCGAGAGGGCGATAGCCTGATTCTGGGCCGCCGCGAACCCGACATTTTCCTCGTTGTAGATAATGCGGACGCGGCTCTCGAATTGTTCCAGGATGTCGATGGTTCCGTCCTCGGAGCAGTTATCGATCACGATCACTTCCCGCAGGGAGTAGCGTTGATCGAGTACCGATTCCAAGCAGCGCTTGATGAAGCGGCCGCTGTTGAAAGTGACTATAGTTACGGAGACCAGTCCGTTAACGGACATGCATTCGAACCTGACTGACTCGTTTCGCGTTTTCAGGCTTCACTATCATCCAATTCATGTTCGTTATACGAACGGCTCGCCGTGCGCCAGTCCCCGCGTCCACATCGAACGGAATGCCAGCCCCATAACTGTAATATAACTGCGAACCATCCGCGGACTCCAATGTTTCCGCCCTCCGAAAAGAGCCCGAAGTAGAGCGCCAAACGCCACTCCAAGACCGGTCAGAATCCTGCCCCCCGGACGGAATTGCACTATCGAATACCGCAGTAGACTACGATACCAATACTCGGTTCGCTTCCCAAGCTCCACTTGCGACACGGAATGCGCGCCCGCGTGCATGGCCACGGCAGCCGGACGGTAGACCACGCGGAAGCCCGCGCCCGCGACGCGTTTACAGAAATCAACGTCCTCAAACCAGAGAGGGCAAAACCCTTCATCGAAGCCGCCCACCTTCAGCCAGGCATCGCGCCGGAATAAAAGGAAAGCACCGGCCGGTTGTTGTACATCCGCGGGCTGAGTCAAGTCGACACCTAAGCAACGGTATCGCCAGTTCACGGGATTGCCCGGCCAGAGCCGGTTGATCAGCAGAGCTTCGAAACACAACGCGAGTGGCGTCGGAAAATTGCGCACCGTAAAGCCCCGCTGTGGCAATCCGCCGGCGCCAACGAGAAGCCCGCCCGGCTATCCCAATATCCCCGCTTGCGCAGCTATCCACCAAAGCGTCGATGCCGGTCTGCAAGATGGCATCGGGGTTTAAAAGCAGGATAAAAGGGGCCGTTGTGGCGCCAACGCCCTGATTGACCGCTGCCGCGAAGCCGATGTTCACGGGATTGGCGATCACCCGAACCCCGTGCGCTTCGGCGATGGGAACCGTGCAGTCCGAAGAGGCGTTATCGATCACCAATACCTCGGCCCCTGTAGTCCTGGCCGGCTCGAGACACGCGGCGATCTCCGCTTCCGAATTGAAGGTGACGATGACGATGCAGACCGCGGATTGGGTCATTGTGACCCAGTGCCCGTGATGAAAAAATACAGTGTCCAATACCAATCGAACCCGCATAGGCGCTGCAATTGGAGTATCTCGCGCTCGGATTCTTCGATGGCGGAACGAAGCCGGGCCGAATCGGGAGGCTCCGGTCGCGGGAGTCGATGGGCAGCGCTCCTGCCGCGCAGCCACGCTCCCGGCTGACCGTGGCGCAGCGCGATCAGACCCCACAGGAGTTGGCCGGCCAGGATTTTCCACCGCCACTCGCGCCGCAGATTCCGGGAGTACTGCCGATCGATCAGCAGCGCCTGATTTCGCGCGATCCGGTAAATGACCTCGGCGCTCCATCGCCCGGCGGATGCACTGCCGTGGTGCATACACCCTGCGGCCGGCTCATAGACGCCCCGCCAATCACCCGCGCAGCATCGCAGCGCGAAGTCGACATCTTCCAGGTAGGACCCGTAAATCTCCGCGAAGCCGCCGGCTTGCCGGAAAAGATCTCTGCGGTAAAGGGTGGCGGTGGCGGAACTCATGCGAATGGCGCGTCGCGCAGAGAAGAGAGGCGAATCCGGACGCCCGTTTCCCGCCCGCCAGGCGCATCCGCTCTTGGCCAAAAGGTCCCAGGTCCCATCGAGCAGAGCGGGATTTCGTGCCGATAAGGTTTTCCCGCAAGCGAACCAGGCGTCTGTTTCCAGCGCCGCCCGCAGCAGGTGCCGCACCCAGTCGGGCTTCAGTTCCACATCGCTGTTGATGACCGCCACCCACTCGGTCGTACTCTCTTCGATCCCGCGGTTCACCGCAGCGGCGAAACCGCGGTTGCTCCCGAGGCGGATCACGCGCGCCCCCCAGCGTTCGGCGAGCGCGGGCGCGTCATCCGTCGATCCGTTGTCGACCACAATCACGTTCTCGGGACGAGTGGTCTGGGAAGCGATCGTGTCGAGCAGCTTTTGCAGAAGATCGGCTCGATTCCATACCGGTATGACTACCGTCACGGGGGCCGTCAACGGGCAAACCGCTTCTTGAAAAGGAACAGCAGATTGCGCATGCCGTCGCGCCAGGGGCTCAGTTTAGTTTCCCCTTTGCGGGACGTGTAGAGAATGGAAATTTCGCCGAACGTGGCGCGTGGATGCAGCAGCGCCTCGATTTTAATCTCTTCCGAGAACGCCATCCCGTCCGAGACCAGCTTCATGTCGGCGAGGATACTGCGCTTGAAGATCCACATGCCCGATTGCGAATCGCGTACCCAGCGCAAGAACAGAATCGACATCGCGAGTGACAAAACCAGGTTGCCGAATTTGTGTTTCGCGCTCATCGAGCGTTGATCGCTCACCGGGAACCGGGACGCGTTCAGAAAGTCGACGCCGAGGTGCAGAAACGCTTCCAACAGGTAGGAAATCCCGCTTACCGGGTAGCTGTGATCCCCGTCCAGGGTGATGATGACATCGCCCGTCGCCTCTCCGAAACCGCGCTTATACGCTCTTCCGTAGCCGCGTATCTTCTCGCCGACCACCTTCGCGCCCAGGCGGGCGGCGACTTCGGCGGTGCGATCGGTCGAGTCGTTATCCACGACGATGACTTCGTCGACAAAATCGGGGATTCCGTGGAGCACCTGCTCGATCGCTTCCTCCTCATTGAGACACGGAATGATTACCGTGATCGTGAGCCCCTTATACATGTCGTAGCATGATGATTGTAATGAAGAAGTTATTGGTCATGCTCGTATTAGGCTGCGGCTGGTTGCCGGCTGCCACTCTTCACGATGTCCGGACCGTCTACATTTTCCCGATGAGCAATGCGCTGGATCAATACCTTGCGAGCGAGTTGACGCAGCAGCATATTTTCGAGGTTGTGTCCGACCCCAAAGCCGCCGATGCCGTATTCACGGATCGTGTGGGACCGTCCTTCGAGCAGACGTTCGACCAGCGCGTGCTGGGGGAAAAGCTGAAGGGCGGCGAGGATCGTCCGCACACCTCGATGGGCCGGAAAGGCGCATTGTTTCTGGTGAACAAGAGCAAACAGGTGGTCTGGTCCACGCCCGACGATTCCAAAGATTCCTCGCGCAAACAGATGGAACGAACGGCGCGGCGCTCCGTGGCGCGTCTGAAGAAAGATTTGTTTCCGAAGTCCACCCGTTCTTAGCATTCACGCGTTTTTCGCAGCAAGGCTCGCGCGGTAGCTGCGCTCCAGGCGTTCCGTAACGATTGCGCTGTCCCAGTTGCGCTCTACCTCATCGCGCGCGCGGGCCGTCATGTCGGATGCGGGCGTGGTCGGGTTTAGAAAATCGAGAACACGCCGCGCGAACTCAAGGGGATCGTCGGCCAGAGCGCAAATCCGACCGTCCTCGCGGGCTAAGCCTTCGGATCCAATCCTGGTGGACACGACCGGAATGCCGCTGGCGAAAGCTTCCAGAAGCTTCACACGCACGCCCGAACCGCTGAGAACCGGGCATACAAATACCGCGCATCGCCGCAGCCAATGCTGAACGTCTTCGACGAAACCCAGCATCTCAATTTGAGCTTGCGATGCCAGGGCGGGATGGACGAGCGCGTCGAAACCAGCGAGGTAAAGCCGGGCCTCCGGGCAGACGGCAAGCACGTGCGGAAAGACCTTTGCCACGAACCACTCGATGGCGAACAGGTTGGGCTTATGCCGGGAGCTTCCCACGAACAAAATGGAGCCGGGTTCGCGAGGACCGCCCGGGAACGCGTAGGCTGCCGTATCGATGGCCGCGCGCAATCCCGCCTGCACGCGCGAAGCCAGCCGCGGTTCGAAGCTGATCAGAAACCGGCGGTTCTCTTCCGTGCAGACCTGGACCTGGTCGCAGCGTGGCAGTAACCGCAGCTCATAGCGGAGCGCCCGCAGATATTCGAAGCGCGCCTTCCACCGCGCCGCGGGACTTTGGAAGAATTGCGCGGTGCGCGCGATCGACTGGAAGTACACATCGTGTTCGAACAACGCGGTAACGATGCGCCCGTAGCTCTCGATGTACTGACCCATCGCGGTGTACTCCACCTGCACGATATCGATGCGGTGCAGGAAGACGGCGCGGTCGATGAGCCAGCGCACGTCGCGGCTGGCGAACTCCTCCACGGCATGCGGCTGAGCCGATAACGGCGTGGAATTCCTGGGCCGCACCATCACCTCTACCGAGGAGCAGATTTGTTCCAATTCGCGATTGGCTGCAGCCTGCGAAGGTTCGTCGATCAGGACGATGGCGTGGAGCTCACATCGTTTGGCGAGTTCCCGCACGGTCTGGAGCATGAACACGGCGCCGCCATGCAGCGGAGGCAGAATCGGATAGGGAGAAACGAAAAGTACACGCAGCTTTTCGGACGGGGCTGCTACGGCAAAGAAACGATCGCGGAAATGCGAGCCGCGCGAACGGGCGAACGCCTCGGCATCACCCATTGTGCTTAACGCGAGAGCGCGCGAGCGTGAACGTACGGCCTGCGGGAGCTGCCGAAAGGCGCGCCCTGAGGCCGGCGAAGTTGGTGCGTAGCGGGCGAGCTCCGGCGAGGGATGAAGCCACCGCTCCTGACCATGCGGCTCCGAAACTCGCGAGCAACGAGGGCCAGGCGTGGATGTTCTTCCACGTGAAGAGCAGGTAATTCTTCTTCAGGATGGAATCGATATAACGCGGCGGGAATTTGCGTCCGATGGTGCCGCGGTGCTCGTGAAAAACCACGCTCTCCGGTTGGTATAAGACTTTCCACCCGCGCTTCCATGCCAGGAAGCCGAGGTCGGTGTCTTCGAGATAAAAGGGAGCGAGCAGTTCGTCGAAGCCGCCCAACTCCAGAAACTTCGCGCGGTCGAAAGCGGAGGAACCGCCGCCGGCGTAAAAACACGGGAAAGGGACGCCGATCGCGGAGTCTTCGCGATGACTAACGCGCAATCGGCCGTCTTCCCACCAACCCTCGGTAAGACCGGTCTCTTCGCGCCGTTTTTGAGGATCGCTGAGATAGATCTGGCAGGAGACCGCGAAGACGCTCTCATCGGTGAAACCGGCGAGGAGCGGGGCCAGGAAATTTTCGTGAACCCGCATGTCGCTGTTGAGCAGCACGACGACGTCATTTTTAGCGGCGCGGAAGCCGGCGTTGGAGCCTCCGCCGAAGCCCAGATTCTCTGGAAGACAAAGCAGAGTGACGGCCGGAAAGCGTTCCCTCACGAACGCGGCGCTTCCATCGGAAGATCCGTTATCCACCACCAGGACTTCGTTACCGGAGTTGTGTGAGGCTGCCTGAATGACCGAAGGCAGATACTTTTCAAGAAGGTCGCGGCCGTTCCAGTTGGGGATCACGATGGACGCGGAGCGGGTAGCGGGCATGCGGTCCTGCCGAGTGCGCGGCCGGCCTGCCACCCGCGCCCACAGATCGGCGGCGAGGAGTGCGATGGCAACGATGACGAGTAGGGCGGGCGCGAGCAGCAGGGCGGCAATCAGTTCTGCGAAGGCACGCAGAAACCGCTTCATCGCGGGAGCGGGCCGAGGTGAATGGCCTGCCCAAGCTTGACCCAGCGCGAAGCGCTATAGGCGGCGACGGTCGCGGATAGCGCATCGGCTTCGGCCTGCGTGCGCTGCGCCCACGCGGTCCGTTCTTCGATGGTCTGCTCGGCCGCGTGTAGCAGATCGACGCAGCGCGCCAGGTCTGCATCACGCGCCATGGCCCAGGCCGTTCGACTCTCCACTTCGTCCTGGAGCTCGACAATGCGCTGGTCTCTGGCCTTCACCTCGCGATCGAGTGACGCCGCCCAGTGGTGGGCATGCTCCAGTTCCTCCTGCAGAGCGATCACGCGGGCGCGGCGCTCCCGCAGCTCTTCCTCGAGCGAGGCGGCCCACGCATGGCTCTGCAGCAGTTCATCCTCGAACTTGCGGTTTGTGTGGAACAGCTCATCGGTCAGGAGCTGGATGTGCCGCCCACGCTCCCGCAGCACGTTGGCGGCTTCCGGTACGTAGACGAAGTCAGGGAGCGCGTCAATCGGACGTTGCGAGCAGACGGCCACGAAAAATCCCGCCTGCCCGGTATCAGCATGCAGGGATGCGATCTGCGCATGCACCTCGCGCGCGCCGGCGGCCGAGAACACGATGCTGCCGGAATGGTTTTGCCCGAAGATGCGGACATTCGGAAAGAGGCGCTCCAGCTCTTCGGAAAACTCGGCCAATTCGAACTCATGAACGTGGAAAGGGTTAGGACCGGCATCACCGCGGGCCTCGGTATAGTCGCTCTTATTCGGGGTGGAGACGATCAGCATTCCATCCGGGTTCAGGACGCGCTTACATTCGTCCAGGAACAGTCGCCATCCGGTCAGATGCTCAATCACCTCAAAGGCCACGATCATGCCCGCGGAAGCGGAGGCCACGGGCAGCGCTTCGCAGAGACCGGCCGCGAAGCGGGTCTGTGGATTCGCGTAATGGCCGATGGCGTATTTAATGGCTTGCGTGGACGCATCGACTCCCAAAACGGAGCCGGCCGTCTGGCTCAAGAACCGGCTGCCGTAACCGGTGCCACAGCCCGCGTCGAGGACGTGGGTGGAGCCGTTGCACAGCGATGAGGCAAACGCATAGCGCGAGATGTGTTCGTTCCACAGATCGGCGTCGACTTCACCCGGAACCAGCCGTTCGCCCGTAAACTGTTCAGACAACCGCTTTCTCCCACAGCCGGGCGTTGACTTCGACACGACACGGCAGATGAATATAGCCGTAGACTTCGGCTCCGGCGTGTCCCATCTGCAGGGTGATGGCGTTGTCGATCCAATCCGCCACGCGATAGCCGCTCAGCGGACCATCAGCGATGGCCGGCGAGAAGGAGAACGAACCCGGATAGAGCTCGGGAATCTCCAGATGAAAATCGACGGTGTAGGTGTCTCCCGCTTGCATCGGCGGAAGCTCGGTATCTTCGCGCGTCGTGTTGGTGCCGGCGAAGTCCAGGCCTAATTGATTTCGCATCATGAAACCGATGTTGGGGGAAGCCAGATCGGCATGGGCGCGGGCGCTGATGCGGACCACGATGGTCGTAGACGGCTCGATCAGGTGCAACGCCCGCCCGTCTTCATCGAGCACGGCGATCCCGATGATCTCGGCGCGCCTGTCGCCATGGCGATGATCCACATTCGGAATGCTTTCGACGATCTCCGCGGCATGAACGGCTTCGCGGCCAAGGGAGCCGCTCGCATGTTTATGGGTGAGATAGCGCGAGTCTTTTTCCGTCATCGCCGCCAGGTACCGGGAGACGACGCGATCGGTGGGGCCGATGTCGATCAGCTTGCCGGCATCGAGCCAGAGGGCGCGGTCTCCCACCGCTTTCACATCCGCCACGGCGTGCGACACAAAGAGAATGGTGACACCGCGGCTGCGCAGTTCATGCACCTTGCGCATGCAGCGGTGACGGAAGTAGATGTCGCCGACGGCCAGCGCCTCATCAACGAGAAGGACCTCCGGATCCACATGAATGGCCACCGCGAAAGCCAACCGGACCAGCATCCCGCTCGAATAGGTCTTTACCGGTTGATTGAGGAAGTCGCCGATCTCGGCAAATTCGGCGATGGCGGAGTAGCGGCGGTCAATCTCTTTACGGCTAAGACCGAGGATCGAGCCATTGAGATAAACGTTATCGCGGCCGCTGAATTCCGGGCTGAATCCGGCGCCCAGTTCGAGAAGCGCGGAGACGCGGCCGGCAATCGCGGTGCGGCCGGAACTCGGACGAAGGATGCCCGCGACGATCTGAAGAAGCGTGCTTTTGCCGGAGCCATTCTCACCGATGACGCAAAAGGTTTCGCCCTTCTTCACGTCGAAACTAATATTGCGCAGCGCCCAGAAGTCGCGATGCCGGGTCAGGCGCCCGAAGGAAATCAGCTCTTTGAGGCGATCGCCGGGGGAATCGTAGACGGGATAGCTCTTCGAAACGGAATCGAACTGAACAGCAAACACGAACTTTTCAGTTTAGCGTTCTCGCGAAAGTCCCAGGGCGCGGATCCGCTTGTGCAGATTAGTGCGTTCCATGCCTAAGGCGCGGGCGGCCCCGGAGACGTTCCACTGCGATTCCTCGAGAGCGCGGAGCAGGTGATCGCGCTCGGCGCTCTCGCGCGCTTCGTGGACGCTCGATTTGGGGCCGGACTCCCGGGAGAGGCGCAGTTCCACGGGGATGGAGGCGCGGCCGAGGCGATCGCCGGTGGTGAGGATGGCCATCCGCTCCACCATATTGCGGAGCTCGCGGGCATTGCCCGGCCAGTGATAGTGTTCGAGGGCTTCGAAGACTTCGGGCTCAATGACCTTCAGGTGGAAGTTGTTGCGCCGGGTGAAATCTTCGAGGAAGTATTCCGCCATGGGCCGGATGTCCTGCGGGCGCTCGCGCAGAGCGGGAACGCGGACGGGGACAACGCTGACGCGGTAGAAGAGGTCCTCGCGGAACTTACCCTGCAGAACCATTAGGGAGAGATCGCGATTGGTCGCGGAGACCACGCGGACGTTCACCCGAATCTGATGCTCGCCACCCACGCGGTGGAACTCGCCTTCCTGCAGGACACGCAGCAGCTTGGCCTGCGAGCCGGGGTGCAGGTCGGCCACCTCGTCCAGAAAGAGGGTTCCGCCATCGGCCAGTTCGAACTTGCCGCGCCGCGCGGAGGTGGCTCCGGTAAACGATCCTTTCTCGTGGCCGAACAACTCGCTTTCGATGAGCTCGGTGGGGATGGCGGCGCAATTAACCTTAACGAAAGCACCATTCGAGAACGGACTGGTGGTGTGGATGTGTTCGGCCAACAACTCCTTACCCGTGCCGGATTCGCCGATGAGCAGCACGCGGGCATCCGACTGCGCCGCCATGGAGGCCTGGTCAACGGCGCGCAGGAAGGCCGGGCTGCTCCCGATCATTTTGGGCCCGGGACCGACGATCTCGCGAAGCTTCTGATTTTCGGCGCGCAGCGTGGAGTGGGCTAACGCATTCTTCAGCGCGAGCAGCACTTTATCGCGGCTGAGAGGCTTCTCGAGAAAGTCGAAGGCGCCGCCGCGCGTGGCTTCGATAGCGTCGGCAATGGTGGCATGCCCGGAGATCATGACGACCGGGGCGGGCACGTCGCGCGACTGCACGTGCTTCAACAGGTCGATGCCGCTGCCGTCGGGAAGGCGGACGTCGAACAGGAAAACGTCGGCGCGCCCGAGATCGGGGAAGCTCTGGAATTCCTTCACGCCGCGAAAGACGTTCACGACGTACCCTTCGCGCTCCAGGATCATCCGGAGGGAGCGGCCGATATTCTCTTCGTCGTCGACAATCAGAACACGTTTCTGGTTCATAGGGAGGGGTGGACCGCGGATGGAAGGATCACGCGAAAGGCGGCGCCGCCGAGTTCGCCGGGCACCAGGCGGATATCGCCACCGGCGAGAAGGGCGCACTTGCGGGCGATGGAAAGCCCGAGTCCCATGCCGCGCTTCTTAAACGAGATGGTTGGCTGGAAGAGCGAGTTCCGGGCGAACTCGCTTAGGCCCGGGCCGGAATCGTGGACTTCGATCGCCACATGATCGCCGGACGCTTCGGTGCGCGCCAGCACGCGCCCCCCGGCGCCGGCTGCTTCGGCCGCATTTTCGAGCAGGTTGACCAGGATGCTACGGACCAGGTCCTGATCGGCGATGGCCTGGGGCGTGCGTTCGGCGAGACGCACCGCATATTCGATCTCGGGATGGCTGGTACGGAGAAACGCGATGCGCTCTTCAACGACGGAGTTGATATCGAGCTGCTCGGGGACGACCGGCGGCTCCGCCGAGAAATCCGAAAACGCGCGGACGCGCCGCTCCAGACTCTCGATCTCGTCGACGACGATCTGGGCGGCCTGTTCGAGGAAAGCCCGTTGGGATTCGGTAGGGCCATCGGCGTGGCGCGCCACCATTTCCTCGACGGTCAGGCGGATCGGGGTCAGGGAGTTTTTGATCTCGTGCGCCGTTTTGCGGGCCAGCACCTGCCAGCTCGCGAGTTGGGTGAGATGCACGAGACGATCGCGGTTCTGTTCCAGGCGGCTGGCAGTGTTGTTGAAGGCCTGGGTGGCGCGGCCGATCTCGTCATCCTGCGCGGGTTGGAGGCGCACGGCGAAATTGCCGCCGGCGAGCTCGCTAAGACCGCCGGTCAGATCGCGGATGGGACCGCTTACGCGGCGGGCGACATAGACGAGCACCAAAAGGGACGCGATCCAGATGAGCGTTGCCAGAAGGAAGAGGGTAGTCGTGAAGCCGCGGCGCAGATCGCGGGAGTGGAAATCGAGGACCAGGGCGCGGGCGGCGCGGTATTCCTCGGAGAGCCGCGCCATGTCCAGACGCAGGGGGCGCGTGTAAACCGCGACTCCGTGAGGGCGGCGTTGGAGCAGGTTGAGCGTCTGGCCGGAACGCACGAAACGCTCGTTGTCGTGGCTGGTCCAGAAGTCGGCGAGCTCGGGATTGAGGTCTTTTTGCGAAACGAACCCAAATGGCGCCCGACCCGAGGCGGCTTCGGCCGTGAGCGCCTGGCGTGCACTCAGGTAGTACTCACGGCCGGCCGTTTCGAGAGACTTCGAAATGGAATCGAGCTGGGCTGACGATGAATAGGAGAGGCTGCGGTTGAGAAGCGTGGAGGCCATCCAGAGCGTCCCGGCCAAGGGTAAAGCCGTGGCAACAATGAAGATGGCGGTGAGGCGTGACCTTAAAGTTCTCATGCGCCTCGGGGCGGCCGGGAACGCAGATCAGCCAGGTTGAAGGGTCCCGCATCCACGGCCCAACGCGGTTGCGCGACGCCGGCGGGCCGACTGAAGACCTCAATCAGGCGGGTGAGGCTGATTCCGGAGCCGCCGATGACGCCGAGCCCGTCGTGGGGATCTTCGGCCCGAAGTTCGAAACGAAGCCAAAACGGGCGATCGCGGGGGACATCGCCCGCGCTGAGCACGAGGTCATCGACGACCCAGTTTTGGGCGGCGTCGAGCGAGAGGTGCGAAACGGTGCGGCGGGTCTGCTGGACACGGGTGACCGAAAACTTCTCCTCCCAGATGTCGTAACTCAAAGCGAAGCGGGCGACGGAGCGGGCCTGAACGGTGGCGTTGTTGTCGAGCGAAAGGGTAAGTTGGCCTACAAAGGCGACGGACGCGCCATCGTGCAAGCGGTCGAGCGTTTTCCCGGAAAGGAATTGCAACTGCGGCGCGCTGACGTGCAGGTAGTCACCATCCAGGCGGACGAGCAGACCCTGCCCGCTAAGGCCTAAAGCGATAGGCGACACAATCAGCGCGATGATCAACTGCCGCCGGGAGAGCAGCGGCATCAATCCTTCGTTCCAACCATCAGTAGTTCATTCCAACCATAAACACGGGATCGATCCGGCCATTACAGAGCGGAAAAGCGAGGGCAAGCGAGAAAACGCTCTGGCGATATCCGACGCCGAGGGAGTGGCGCAGGGGGGCGGACTGGCCCTGGTTCCAGAGAATGCCTGCATCATAGAATACCTGGACGGAGCCAGGATCGATCCGGTAGCTATAGTCGACGGAATTGTGGACGACCCGGTTTCCTCCTAAAGGGTCGATCTGGTAGCGGTCCCAGCCGCGCAGCAGCGAGCTCGTACCGAGCACGAAGCGTTCGAAGAGCGGGGCCTTTCCGGAGATGGTTCCCGCAAGGATTTCATCGGAGAGGGTATTGCGGCCCGTTTTGAAGGCGTAGCGGACGGTCGCGCGATGACGGATATAACCGAAATCGCCGGCGATCGCGCGGGAGGCGGCGCGCAGGCTATAGGTGGCGGAGAGGTCCTTTTCCTGGGATCCCGCGGATTCAAAGGTACGGGCGTACTGAAGGCCCGCCAAGAGAGCGTCAGCTGCTTCGGAAGGGCGGCCGGCGTTCTCCATCTGCAACTGTTCCAGGCTGGCACCGATGGTGACAGCCAGCGCACGGGACACCACGATGACCAGTTGCGGTTGCAGATTCCGGCGCGCGCGGTAGAGATCGGGTGCGGCGGCCCCATCCGCGCGAATAGAGGCCCGGTTCCACTGATCGTGGAGCCCCTGAACCAGAAATTCGAAATGCAGACGGCTGGATCCGGCGTTCAGGTTCTCATAATCGGCATTGAAACCGGCAAAACGCTCGGTGAGCTCGTCGCCATCGCTGAGGACGCCGAACCGGATGACGTTGGTGCGGGCGACGGTGGTGCTCGCCTGCGCTTCGGCGCTCCAGCCCTGTTTCGAGTGGTAAAGAAATTTCGGGACAGAGACATCGAACTCAACCGTGCGGCGCCGCATATCGAGAAACACGCGAACGGTGTTGGGAGCTGTGCCGCGCAGGATGTGCGGTTGAACCGAACGCAGGTGAAGCTGGTCTCGGATCTCGCGGGCGAGGTCGTCGAATTGGGCCGCATCGAAGCGGGACCCGACCAGACTTTCCAGGCGGGAGCGCAGGGATTGAGGGAGCTTGGGCTGCGCGTCCCCGCCCACCTCGACGCTTTCCACGGTGTAACGGGAATTGACGTTATCTTCTGGGGCGAAACGAGTGGGGGGCTGCTGGTTTCCGCGCGCGAGGCCCGGAAAGACGAAAGCTCCCCCGACGACGAGAGAGCTTAGCAGCAGAAATCTCATGGTGTGTCTGGCGGGCAATCCAGGTGCCAGCGGTTAAGTCATTAGAAAGACGGCGGTTCGGCGCCAATTACGGTGTGCCGGTGAATCACAGGTGTTGGTGGAACCAGTGCGATGTGTTAGAGAACCTTCGCCAGTTCGGTGGCAAAAGCGCTTTGCGGTTCCGAACTGCGCTCACGAGTCTTCTTCGGTTTTCGGAGTGCCGCTGCACCTGAACGCGCGTCGCGAACCGGGAGAGCGGAAGCCGATGTTTGAGTTGTGGGTTGTCCTTTGCCCTTGGAAGGCTGTGCGGGATTTGCGCGGAGCAGCTTATCTTCAAGCGGTGCCCGGTCAAAGCGGCGGATAATTGCCTGCATCTCGTCAGCGGTGGGCGCTTCAACGAAAGCAAAACCTTTCGATTCCTGCGTTTCGTGATTGCGAATTACTTTAACGGAGTCTGCGACGAGATCTTCCGCGGTAAGCCATTGTTTAATGTCATCCGCAGTGACCCAGGGAGGCAGATTGCCAAGGAATACAGTAAAGCTCATTCAGTTTTTCGTGTTTACTCCGTGAGGTTGGGGTTTGGCGTCAAAAAGGGAGGGATCCGATCTCTGCCAACGTGATGGTACCAAAGGAACGCCGTGATACGCAAATCGAGGCTGGCGCAAGTGCATGTAAACGTGGCGCGCATGTCCGATTTGGAACATTGTGACTGAGGTGGAAAGAAAAGGGGCTCGCGAGGAGCCCCTTTGCTTCAGACTTGGCTGCTTAGACCTTGCGGTAACCGGGGGAGGTGACGTCTTCGACGTCGTGAACGGTTCCCTTGGTGGTGTCGCGAACCGCGTCGCCCGTGCGGTGGGCGGCATTGCCGACGCTGTGGGCGGCACCGTAGGCAGCATCGCCTACTGAACGGGTGTGGGAAGTGCCCGGCGCCCCGCTCGAATCAACGCCATGAGTGCTAGCGCCTTTTTCCCCGGCGGAGGAGATGTCCTCGGCGCCGACATTCTTCAGAATGTCTTTGGCCTTGGAGACCCAGTCCGAATCATCGCAGTGGATGGAAACCAGGATGCCGCCATCTTTCACGCGGCCTTCGTAGCGCTTGGCTTCGTACTCGGGGATACCCATGCCTACGAGCGCTCCGATCAGCCCGCCAGCCGCCGCGCCAACGCCGAGACCCGCAAGGGCTCCCATGATCGGACCGGCCGCGATGAACGGACCGACACCCGGGATGGCGAGAGCGCCGATACCGGCCAGCAGACCCAGCGTGCCGCCGAGCGCGCCACCAGTGGTCGCGCCGGTCGTGGTGCCTTCGGGAGCCTTGGTGTTCTTCTCGGTCGCGAGCTGGTGAGTCACATTATGGTCGGGAGCCAGCACGGAGATGTCATCACTCCGAAATCCGGCGGAAATCAACGTGTCGACCGCGCGCTCAGCCGCGGTGCGATTGGAGAAAATTCCGAAAACTGCTGTATTTTTGCCTGCCATGATATCTATCCTCTTTTCCTTTGGTGAATTAATAAAAACTACTTGGAATCGCCTTTTACATCAATCTGGTTGGTCACGTTTCCGTCACCGGCCACCGCGGTTGCTTTCGACTCGATCGATTTCTTCTCGTCTTCGGTGTGGACAGTCCCTTTCAGCGTCACTTTGCCGCCCTTGGAAATGATCTTCACGTTGTGGGCGTAAGTAGACAGGGATTTATCTTTGACGACCGAACGACGGATCTGCGCCATGATGTGAACGTCGGATTGATTGTTCTTGCCCTGATCAGCAGTCGGCTGCGAGGGGCTACGGTCTCTCTTGTTTACTTTGGTGTTATCAGGAGGCGCCATCGTGGTGTCCTGAAACGCAAGTAACGACCCCAAGCTGAACGCTGCCGTAAGGACGAATCCTTTGATCACGCGGTGGTTAAAGTTCATAGTCTCTCCGCCTGTAATTGAGCACGATGGGTGCCAAATTACGCCGTTGACACGGGAATTGGATTTAGTTTTTGCGGGCTTTAGAGCACGTTCGGAACGAAAGTAGCAATGCCTTTTCGCGCAGGATTGTGCTCACGCCGGAGCGTATCGCTAGACTGGGTGATTCCCGATGCTCTCGGCCATTTACCCAGGCTCCTTCGATCCGATTACCAGCGGACATCTGGACCTAATCGAGCGCGGCGCGGTTCTCTTTCCGCGCCTGATTGTGGCGGTGCTGCAGAACGCGGCGAAGGAGCCGCTGTTCTCAGTAGCGGAGCGAATGGAGATGTTGCGGGAAGCGGTCCGGCAACTGCCGAACGTGGAAGTCGACAGCTTTCAGGGACTGCTGGTGCACTATGCGGAGGGGAAGAATGCGACAGCAATCTTGCGGGGGATACGGGCCATTTCGGATTATGAATATGAACTGCAGATGGCGCACATGAATCACCGGCTCGCGCCCCGCCTGGAAACGGTGTTCCTGATGACGCGGGAAGCGCATTCGTTCATCAGTTCCCGGCTGGTAAAGGAAGTGAATCAGCTGGGCGGCGATGTACGGGGCCTGGTACCGGAATTTGTAGAGGAAAGACTGCGGCAAAAGAGATCATGATGAGTACGACGACGATGAGAAAACCCGGAATTGCGAGCCGCATTGCGGCAATCAGCGTCTCCTCCACGATGAAGGTGATGGCGGATGCCGATCGGTTGCGGCAGCAGGGAATTGACGTGGTG
This sequence comes from Bryobacterales bacterium, assembly GCA_963814235.1. Lineage (GTDB taxonomy): Bacteria > Acidobacteriota > Terriglobia > Bryobacterales > Bryobacteraceae > Bog-113. The sequence goes on from CAWFCA010000001.1 coordinate 316,644, forward strand.
GATTTCGGCGCGGGCGAGCCGGACTTCCCAACCCCGGACAACGTGAAGCAGGCGGCCGTGCGGGCCATCGACCAGAACTTCACCAAGTACACTGCGGCGGGAGGCACGGCGGAGCTGAAGAAGGCCGTGGTGGAGCGGCACAAGGCGGAATTCGGGACCGACTACAAGATTTCCGAGTGCGTGATCTGCGTGGGCGGCAAGCACGTGATCTTCAACCTCACGCAGGCGCTGATCAACCCCGGCGACGAGGTGCTGATTCCGACTCCGTACTGGGTGACGTATAAAGACGTAGTGAATTACGCGGGCGGCGTCTGCGTCTTTGTGCCGACGGATGAGAATCAGGGTTTCGCGCTCACGGCGGCGGCGCTGGAGCCTCTGATTACCGGGAAGACGAAGATGCTGCTGGTGAATTCGCCGTCGAATCCATCGGGGGCGGTGATACCGGACAGCGAATTCGAAAAGATCCTGCAGCTCTGCATTGCGCGCGGGGTTTATCTGATGACCGACGAGTGCTACTCGCACTTCCTATATGAAGGCAAGCCGTTTTCGATCGCGAGCGTGGCGGGCGCGAAGGAAACCGTGCTGGTAGCGGGGACGGCGTCGAAGACCTATTCGATGACAGGATGGCGGATCGGCTACGGCCTGGTTCCGGAGGCGATAGCGGGCGCGGTTTTGAAGTTGCAGAGCCATTCGACCTCGAACCCGGCGTCGATCTCGCAAAAAGCGGCGGTGGAGGCGTTCAGCGGTCCGCAGGAATCGGTGGCTTCGATGTTAGAGGAATACCGCAGGCGGCGGGATTTCGTGATCCCCCGTTTGAACCGGATTGCGGGGATTCATTGCACGACGCCGGCGGGCGCCTTTTACGCTTATCCGAATATCGGGCGGGTGTTGCGGGAGAAGGGGGTCGGGTCGGCGCTGGTGTTTGCCGAGCGGCTGCTCGCGGAAGCGCATGTGGCGGTGGTGCCGGGCGAGGCATTCGGGACGGACGAACATGTCCGAATCTCTTACGCCACCTCGATGGCCGAGTTGGAGCGGGGACTCGACCGGATCGAGCAATTTGTGCAGAGTCTATGAGCGCGACGGCGATTGCCCCGCGCTTCGTCCCTAAGATCTGGGGGGCAAACGAGCTGGAGCCGTGGTTCCCGAATCAGCGGGAGAAGATTGGCGAGGTCTGGTTTCCGGCAGGGGAGCTTCTGATTAAATTTCTGTTCACCACCGAAGACCTCTCGGTGCAGGTACATCCCGACGACGAATATGCCGCGCGGCACGAAAACTCGCGCGGGAAGACGGAGATGTGGTACATCCTGCGAGCCGATGCGGGGGCGCAGGTGGCGTTGGGATTCCGGAATCCACTGGAGCGGGAACAAGCCGCGGAGCTGTCGCGGAGCGGGGAAATCATGGCGCACCTCGCGTGGCACAAGGCGCAGGCCGGAGACACGTTCTTTACGCCGGCGGGCACGGTGCATGCGATCGGGAAGGGTCTCGCGCTTTGTGAAATCCAACAGAATTCGGATGTGACGTACCGGATTTTCGATTATGGCCGGCCGCGCGAGCTGCATATGGACCGGGCGCTGGACGTTTCGGAGTGGACGTGCCACTCGGGGGCGGCGGAAACCCGGGAGATCGCTCCGGGGGTGCGGGAACTGGTGCGCTGCGGCCATTTCTCAACCGTGCGCGTGGACGCGCGTGGGGAGACAACGATGCCCGGGGGGCAATTTGCGATTGTGCTGGAAGGATCGGGGACGATCGACGGTCAGCCCTTTCGGCCTGGAACGGTCTGGGAGCTGGGGCCCGGCGAGACGACTTTTCAGCCGGCGGCGGCCGCCGTTCTCTTGCTAACGGGCGCCGGCAGCTAGGGCTGCTCTACCAAAGTTTCAACGGGCGTTCGCTGGGCGACCAGGCTAACCCGAGATTAATGCGGTAGGCATTCCGGAGAAACGCGACTTCGCTGACATCGAAGTGCCGGTATTCGGAGTACGCGGTGGCCTGGAAGCCGCCGCCCAGCAAGCGGTCCACGCCCAACCGCGCGGTCGTACTGGTGAAGCGGCCGAGCAGGATTCCGAGAGTGCTCAATGTATCCTGACCGGCTCCCGCGGAAAAGGTCCAACGGCGGATTCCGGTGTAGTCGTAATAGCCCGAGATGGAGGTGTGGCGGCTGGTCAGGTAGAGTCCGTTGCCGGGGGTCACGCTTTCGACGTACTGGAGAGAAGCGGTCCCGTTCTTCATGGTTTTGAAGAGTTGAGCGCTGATATCGGGAATGATGTTGGTGCGCCGGATGACGGTGGTGCCCTGGGTGACGCCGAGAATCGCGGCGATGACCGGATCGAGAGTTATAGTCTGGATTCCGGAGGTTTTTACATTGGATCCGCCCCCCCGCAAGCGCAACTCCAGGCCGCGCGAAAGGACATAGGAGACGATCATGCCGCCGGTTTGGACGTCGGAGCCGCCGAAAGCCCGATTGAAACTATAGTGCGAGTAAGCGTAATAGCCGCCAAGGGTAAAGCGGCGGGTGAACCGGTACGTGGTGTCGGCGCGCGCCTGGGAACCGATGGTTCCGTAAAGCGAACTGGATTGCCGACGCACGAGGAATCCGGTGCCACCCAGGTCGAAGGACAGGCGGCTGGTTTTCTGGATGACCACGTCAGCGCCGGTGCTCAGCGAAATGGTGCGGTTGTCGAAAAGCTGGATATTCGGAGTGACGGCGGTTTGCGCACCGCCGACGCTCAGATCCGAGGCCGAGTTCAAAAGCGCGTAGTTGTTGGAATAAAGGCTGGCATTCTCGGTTAGCGCCAGCGACACGTGCTTGGTGAAGTAGTGCTGGTAGGTCAGGTTCAGGACATAGTTCCCGCCATCGAACGTGCTGTTCGGCGTGTAGTGGTAGAGGTCGCCGCGAAATTCGAGTTCGAGCGTGTCCTTCTTGCGCACCTGGCGGCCGGAGATGCCGAAGCCGCCCTGGATGCCGTAACTCTGGGCACTGGTGATGCGGCTGCCTAAGGGAACGATTTGCGTGAGGCCGCTATCGGTAAGGCCGGAAATCGTTAAGAACGGGCGAAACCGGAGGTTCTGGTTTTCCAGCGGAGTCACGGTAAAAGGCCGGCTAAGGATACCGGGGCCGGCGCTTTCCGGGGTGGGCGTGAGCGGGGGTTCGGTCGGGATCACATCGGGCGCTCGGGGCAGGGGCGGAGGCGACGCGGGAGTCGAGGGAGAGGGCGCGTCCGGATTCTGGGGCGGCGGCCCATCAAGGGGAATGACGCTCGGCTGGGGCGTAGCTGGGGGGACTTGCGGCGACTCCGCGGCGGGCGGTGGCGCCGGTTGCGGCTGCGGCTGCGGAGGGTTGGGCTTCTGCGCGTTCAACGTGAGGGCCAGGAACAGCAACGGCCACGCGCGGGTCAGAAAAAAACACATCTCCGGCAAGTCTGATCCGTTCCGGGCCATGGTGTCAATGCAACCAAGGGGAGATCCGGACGTTTGATAGCATGACGTGCCATGATCAGGCTATTTTCCTGCGTTGCCTTCCTGTTGATTGCAGGTTTTCAAGGAGTTGCACAGATGGCGCCCAAAATCGAACGCCCAAGTATGGGGGAAGTGGTTCGCACCGACAAGCGGATCGACCAGCTCCTCGATCGTGACGCAAAGATCGAGGTTTTAGCATCGGGTTTCGAATGGGCGGAAGGACCGGTCTGGGTCAAAGACGGCGGCTATCTGCTGTTTTCGGATATCCCGCGCAACTCGATCATGAAGTGGAGCGAGACGGACGGCCTGAGCTTATTCCTGAAGCCCGCCGGATTCACGGGCACGGTGGATTATGGCCGGGAGCCGGGCAGCAACGGGATGACGCTGGACGCGGAAGGCCGTCTGGTGGCGTGCGAGCATGGCGACCGCCGGATTTCGCGCCTGTACAAGGACGGCGGCAAGCGCACGCTGGTGGACAACTACCAGGGCAAGCGGCTGAACAGCCCGAACGATCTGGTATTCAAATCGAACGGCGACCTGTACTTCACGGATCCGCCGTACGGGCTACCTAAGAACTTCGACGATTCGCGGCGGGAGCTGGACTTCTGCGGGGTGTACCGCCTGTCGAAAAACGGGGATCTCACTCTGCTGACCCGGGAGTTGACGCGTCCGAACGGGATCGCCTTCTCGCCGGATGAGAAGACGCTGTATGTGGCCAATTCGGATCCGGATCACGCCGTTTGGATGAAGTACCCGGTGAAAGATGACGGGACGCTGGGAGCGGGGGCGGTGCTGCTGGACGTCACGGCGGAGTTTAAGCGGGGCATGCCGGGACTGCCGGACGGGATGAAGGTGGACGCCCAGGGGCATCTTTTCGCGGGCGGGCCGGGCGGCATCTATGTGATCGCGCCGGATGGAGTGGTGCTCGGGCGGATCGACACAAAGCAGAGAACGGCGAATTGCGCGTGGGGCGACGACGGGTCGACGCTATACATGGCCGCCGATCATTACCTTTGCCGGATTCGAACCAAGACGCGGGCCGCGGTGATGCCGGGTTCTGGAAAATAAAGAAACGGAACGGCATGTTTTCTCAGATACCAGATAGGCGCGCATAGAAGCGAAGCCGAAGGGAGCGACACATGTCCAGATTGAAGAAGATGTATGAACTGCGCGAGTCCGCCGCGGCATTTTACCGGGACCTCGCCATCGAGAGCCAACACCCCAACGGCGATGAGAAGAAGTACTCCGATTTGCGGGGCACGTTCACCAAGGGATTGCCGCACGATCCGGTAACGGGGCTGGCGGACCCGGTTGCCTTCCAGACATTCTTTGCGAATCTGGACGACATCGCCCCTGCTCCCGCGGCCTTCAATTCCTTTGTGGATCCTCAGGCGGGTCTGGCCTTCGATATGGAGGGCCCGGATTGCCATCAGTTGGCGCTGCCCGCGCCGCCCGCATTCGACAGCGATTTCGAGATGGGGGAAATCGCGGAGAACTATTGGATGGCGCTGCTGCGCGATGTGCCGTTCGCCAATTACACCGGAAGCTCGGCGGATCCGCTGGTAACGCAGGCGGTGAGTCATCTGAAGACGTTCAGCAGGTACGCGTCGGTGACTCCGGGAACGCTCTTCCGCGGGCCGCTTGAAGGCGAGGAAAAAGGTCCGTATCTCTCGCAGTTTCTGATTTGGGATGTGCCGTACGGGGCGCAGATGACTCCGTCAAAGATCGCGTACAGCCTGCCGGAGGGTACGGATTATATGACCGACTGGGCGACATGGGTGGCCGTTCAGAGCGGCGTGACGCAGCCGAACCCTCCGGTGGCGCCGGTCCCGCCGCGGTATATGGCGAATGGCCGCGATGTTGCGCAGTATGTGCATATCGACGAGCTGTTCCAGGCGTATCTGAACGCCTGCCTGATTCTCATCGCGCCGGGCAAGCGGGGCGGCTTCGGCGGCTTGACGGATCAGGGGAATCCGTATACCGGGGCTGTTTCCACGGGCGGAGCGCCGAGCGCGCGGCATTCGAACCAGACCGGCTTCGGAACGCTGGGCGAACCCAACTTCAAGACGATGGTGGCGGAGGTGTCCACGCGGGCTCTGAAGCAGGTGTGGCATCAGAAGTGGATGGTGCACCGGAGACTTCGGCCGGAGGCGTTCGGCGGGCGGATCGAAGCGCAGCGGCGGGGAGCGGTTTCCGGGATGATCTCGAACGCGCACCTGACGCAACTGAAGCCGGCGCTGGACGTGGTTTTGGCCAGGAACGGCAACTGGCTGCTCCCGCAGGCATTTCCGGAAGGGTGTCCAGTGCATCCGGCCTATGGGGCCGGGCACGCGACAGTTGCCGGGGCCTGCATCACGATCCTGAAGGCGCTTTTCTACGAAGATTCCAAGCTGAGCGAACTGGGGGCGAATCCCATGACCATCGCGGCCGATGGGACGAGGGTTCCTTACACGGGGGCCGACGCGGGCGAGTTGACGGTGCTGGGCGAACTCAATAAGCTGGCCAGCAACATCGGGCTGGCGCGCAACATCGCCGGGGTCCACTGGCGCACCGATTACACGGAATCGCTGATCCTGGGCGAGCGGATCGCGCTTTACCTGCTCCAGGAGACCATCAACACGTATCACGAAGATGTGACGTTCAGCGTGCGGACTTTCGGCCATAAGAATGTCACGATTGAGAAGGGCGGGCGCGAACATTTCGGCAGGTATTCGGTTAATTGAGCAACGCCCGGTCGGGCTGCGGCATAGACAGGGGAGATTGCAGTTCGCTATCCTAGTTAGGTTATGGCCAGAGTTTGTGAAATTACCGGGAAGAAGCCGATGAGCGGCCACAAGGTTTCCCACGCTAACAATAAGACCAACCGCAAATTCCTGCCGAACCTGCACGAGAAGCGTTTCTGGGTGCCGTCCGAGGGCCGGTTTATTCGTCTCCGGGTGTCCGCGCGCGCGATGAAGACGATCGACAAGCTCGGGATTGACCAGGTTCTGCGCGATCTGAAGAAGAAGTAGTTCCGTGCAGGCGGGTGCGCCTGTCTGCACGTCATTCCCTATTTCCCTTCCCTGATTTTCCCCAACCAGAAATCGGAGTCCTGAACGAACACCGTGGCGTCGATGGTCTCGCCGACGCGCAGTTTCGTGAATTCCGCCGGGTCTTTGACCGGGTACTCCATAGTCATGGCGCTCATAAAACCCGCTATATCGTCATGTTTGATGGTCGCGCTCCTGGAGTTGGGGTCCAAAGACTGAACCACGCCATGCATCGGATAGGTCGTGGTTTTCTGGACCGCGACGCCGGCGCATGCGGTTAAGAGAACGCAAATCAACAGAAGAAGTCCTGCCCGAAAACACACACCCGCAGTATAGACAAATCACGGCTTGACTTGTTTGCGTGTGTATGCGGATAATCGAACGATTCAATCAGATGATTGAAACAAGAGATAGAATTTTAGATTCCGCGGAGCGCCTATTCGCCGAGGGCGGTTATGCTGCTACAAGTCTGCGGAGCATTATGGCCGAAGCGGGCGTAAATGTGGCCGCAGTTCACTACTATTTTCGATCCAAAGAAAGCCTGCTCGAGGCCGTGTTAATGCGCCGCGCGGAGCCGGCGAACGAACAGCGGCTGCAGGCGCTCGAGCAATACGAGCGGCATGCAGGCGACGGCAACCTGGAGGTGAGGTGCATTCTGGAAGCGTTTCTTTCTCCCACCTTCCGCATGGCCGCCGACCCGCACCAAGGCGGGTATACATTTGTAAGGCTGCTTGGGCGGCTGCAGGCTGAAAGCGACTTGCTGCCGCAGCTGGTGGTGGCGCGATTCGGGCCGGTGCTGTTGCGCTTCGCCGGTGCGCTGGCGCGAGCTCTGCCGGACTTGCCGCCGCGCGAACTGTTCTGGCGCGCGCGCTTGGCCATGGGGGCGACTTCCCAAATTCTGCGGGATGCACCGATCAAGAGTCTGATGACCGGCGATGGACCGGACTGGAATTCAATGTTAGGGCGGCTGATCCCGTTTCTGAGCGCGGGCTTTCATGCGCCGCTCGAACAGCCGCAGGCCGAAACCGCGGGTTGCCTGAAGGAGGAGAAATGAAACAACGATTGGCTTGTTTGATGATAGGGGTCGCGCTGCTACCGGCGGCTTCCATGCGTGGGGCCGAGGCGAGCGATGAGATCGCATCGCGAGCGCCGCTGCAACTGAGTATGCGGCGGGCGATTCAGCTTGCCACTTCGAAAGAAGGCAGCACGCGCGTGCTGCTGCAACAGGAGGCGCTCAAGCAGTCGAGAGATCGCTCGGCAGAGGTGCGGGCATTACTACTCCCGGATGTGGAGAGCTACGTCGGAATCGGCTCGTCGGTGCGCAGCCTTTCGGCACTCGGGTTGAGCAACCTGGTGAGCCCCGCGGGAATCTCGAACCCGATCTATCAGCAGATTCTGAGTAACCTGTTTCCCGGGGGGATTCCCAGCCGCGTGGGTCCTTTCCACACCCTGGATATTCGCGCGACGGGGAACCTGGTGGCCTTCGACTACAGCATCTGGCAGAGGCTGCGGGCGGCGCATGCGGGGGTGCGCGCGGCCAAGGACGATATGGATTCGACCGACGATCAGGTGACGGCGCAGGTGGCGCGGGCCTATCTGAACGCGCTGCGCTCGGATGCCGAGGTGGAAGCGGCGCAGGCGGACGTGGATCTCTCCGAGGCGGTGGTGAAGCAGTCGAACCATCAGAAGGAAGCCGGCGCCGGAACCGGCATCGATGTCACGCGGTCGAGCGTGCTGCTCGCCAACGATAAGCAGCGGCTGCTGGTAGCCCGCAATAATCGGACGAAAGCCCATCTGCAGCTGCTGCGGGCGATGAACCTCCGGATGGATACGGTGGCCGAATTGACCGACAAGCTGGTTTATAAACCGGCGGACGCGATCACGGCGCAGGATGCGGTGGCGCAAGCCCTGGCGAACCGGCCGGACTTGAAAGCGCAGTTGAACCGGGAGGATGCGGCGCGGCTCAACGCGCGCGGCGTGAAATATGAGCGCCTGCCTTCGGTGGTGACGCAGTTTAACTATGGGGTGATCGGACCGCAGGATATTCATTTGGTTCCAACGCGCGATTTCTATGGGGCCGTGCGCATTCCGATTTTTGATGGCGGCCGGCGCGATGCGCGGCGGGAAGAAGCGTCCTCGCAGCAGAAGCAGGAAGCGATCCGGACAGCCGACCTGCGCGATCAGATCGAGCTGGATGTGCGGACGGCGCTCGACAGTCTGACGTCCGCGGCCGAGCAGGTGGAAGTGGCCAACGAAGGCTTCAAACTGGCGGAAAACGAACTGGCGCAGGCTCGCCGGCGGTATGACGCGGGAGTGGCGGGGAGTCTGGAAGTTTCCGACTCGTCGGATCGCGTGCAGCGGGCGCGCTCCAACGCGATTCAGGCGGTCTTCAACCACAATCTGGCGCGGATCGATCTCGGATGGGCGATGGGTAAGACGCTCTCGATGATCGATTAGAGAAGAAAGAGGATCGAGGCAAAACACATGAAACGACTGGTTCTTCTGCTGGTGATTATCGCGTTGGGCGTGGGCGGCTATCTCCTGTACGGGAAATATCACAACGCTCCGACGGACCGCATCGTGGTGTCGGGAAACATTGAGCTGGAGCAGGTGAATATCGCCTTCAAGACGGCGGGCCGCGTCGTCGAGCGGACGGTGGACGAAGGGGATAAGGTGACCAAGGGCCAGGTGATCGCGCGGCTCGATAAGGATCAGCTGATCCAGCAGCGCGCGCGGGAACAGGCCGCGTTGCTGGAGGCGCAGGCGGCCTATAGCGCGGCGCAAACCGGGCTTGAAATGCAGACGCAGACGTCGGCAGCGGATATGGAAGCGCGGCAGGCGGACCTGACCACGTCGCAATCGCATCTGGCGGAGTTGAAGAGCGGCGCGCGGCCGCAGGAAATTGCGGAGGCACGGCGGCGGTGGCCGCGGCGCAATCGGATTACGACCGCGCCAAGAAGGACTGGGATCGCGCCCAGACGCTGCACAAGGACGACGATATCTCCACATCGCAATACGACCAGGCGCGCAGCCGTTTCGAGAGTACCGAAGCGAATCTGCAGCAGGCCAAGCAGCGCGAAGGGCTGGTGAAGGAAGGATCGCGAAAAGAAGATGTGGAGATGGCGAGCGCGCAGGTGCTCAAGGCCAACGCGGGGATCAAAGGGAGTCAGGCGGGCGCCCTGGACATCAAGCGGCGGCAGCAGGACGTGGCAGCCAAGCTAGCGGACATCAGCCGGGAAAAGGCGCAGATTGCGCTGATCGACTCGCAGTTGAACGACACGACGGCGGTGTCTCCCATCGCCGGCGTGGTGCTGGTGAAATCGGTGGATGTGGGGGAAGTGATTGCGCCCGGGACGACGGTGGTGACCATGGGCGATATCGAGCATCCGTGGCTGCGCGCGTACATCAAGGAGACCGATCTCGGATCGCGTGAAGATGGGAACGCCGGTGCGGGTCAAGACCGATTCCGGGAAAGTCTACAACGGCAGAGTCGCGTTCATCTCTTCGGAAGCGGAGTTCACTCCCAAGCAGATCCAGACCACGGAAGAGCGCGTGAAGCTGGTGTACCGCATCAAGATCGATGTCGAGAATCCGAACGGCGAGTTGAAGTCCAACATGCCGGCCGATGCCGAGATTCTGGTGAACCAGTAGCGGCCTCCGATGGAAGCCATCATAGAAACGCGTGAGCTGACGCGGCGGTTCGATCAGCTGGTTGCGGTGGATCGGCTGACGCTCTCGGATCACGCGCGGCGAGATTTTCGGCCTGGTGGGCCCGGACGGAGCGGGAAAGACCACGACGCTGCGGCTGCTGTGCGGCCTGATGGACCCGACGAGCGGGAGCGCCTGGTGGCGGGCCACGACGTGGTGAAGCAGATCGAATGCGGTCAAGGACCGCATCGGGTACATGGCGCAGCGTTTCGGGCTTTATCGGGATCTGACCGTGGACGAAAACATGACGTTCTACGCGGATCTGTTCGGTGTTTCGCAGGCGGTGCGCGACGAATTGACGCCCGGCTTGCTGCAGATGACGCGAATGGAGCAAGTTCCGCAGACGTCAGGCAGGGCGGCTTTCGGGCGGCATGAAGCAGAAGCTGGCGCTCATGTGTACGCTGCTGCACCGGCCGGAAATTCTGTTTCTCGATGAACCGACCAACGGCGTGGACCCGGTATCCCGGCGCGAATTCTGGGCCATCCTTTATCAGTTGGTGCAGAGAGGGCGTGACGGTGTTCGTGACCACCGCGTATCTCGACGAAGCGGAGCGCTGCAACCGCGTGGGCCTGATGCATCGCGGGCAGTTGATTCAGTGCGATTCGCCGACGATCGCTGCGCCACGACATGCCCGAGGATCTGTTACGCAGTGGATCGCGGACGATCGCGCGCGGCATGCGCGAGCTGCTGCAAAGCAGCCCCGGGATCTTGAGCGTGGAGCCGTTCGGCGCTGACGCTGCATGTATTCCTGGAGCCCGGCCATCCGGCGCCGAATTTTCTTGCCAACGAAGAGCTTGATGCGAGCACTTATCAAGCGATCACGCCTTCGCTCGAGGACGTTTTCATCGCCATGGTGCGGAAGAGCGAACGCGACAAAGAACCGGTACACCAGGCATGAACAGCAAATGGGCGGTAGAGGTCGAGAATCTGGTCAAGACGCTTCGGCGACGTTCATCGCGGTCGATCACGTCTCGTTTCAAGTGAAGCAAGGGCGAGATTTTCGGGTTCCTGGGGCCGAACGGCGCGGGCAAGTCGACCGCGATCCGCATTCTCTGCGGGCTGCTCGATCCGACTTCGGGCAGAGCCAGCGTGGATGGGATCGACGTGGCGGCGCGACCCGGAGGCGATTCGCAAAAACCATCGGCTACATGTCGCAGAAGTTCTCCCTGTACGACGATCTGACGGTCGGAAGAGAACATCGACTTCTTCAGCGGCATTTATGGCGTGCCGAAAGAGAACGGCGCGGAGCGCAAAGCCTATGTGCTGCGGATGGCGGGTCTCGAAGAGCGCGCGCAACTCCATGACGCGCCTGCTGCCCGGCGGCTGGAAACAGCGGCTGGCGCTCGGGTGCGCGATCTTGCATGAGCCGCGCGATTCTGTTTCTGGACGAGCCCACCTCCGGCGTGGATCCCATCGCGCGGCGCAATTTCTGGGACCTGATCTACCAGCTCTCCGCGGCCGGGCAGACGGTCTTCGTCAGCACGCACTACATGGACGAGGCCGAATATTGCCATCGCCTCGCGCTGATGTATGCGGGAAGGTGATCGCCATGGGCAGCCGGCGGAGTTGAAGCGCACCATGTACAGCCACAGTCTTGCTCGAGATGGATATCTCCGCACTGATTCCGAGCGATGAAATTGCTGGAAGGGGAACCCGGCATCTCGGAAGTGGCGGTATTTGGGGCGGGCTGCACGTCACGGTCAGCGGGATTGCGGAGACCGTGAAGCGCATTCGGGCAAAACTTGGCGCCAACGGAATCGTCATCCATAAGTGGAACCGATTCACCCCTCCATGGAAGACGTGTTCGTGTCGCTGATCGAGTCCGAAGAACGGAAGGCAGCATGAGTTTTCGCCGCCTGCGGGCGATGATCCGCAAAGAAATCAAGCACATATTGCGGGACCCGCGCAGCCTGCTGATGGCGCTCTTCGATGCCCATGCTGATGCTGATGCTGTTCGGCTACGCGCTCACACTGGACGTGGATAAGATCCCGACGCTGATTTACGATCAGGATCATTCGGCGGAGAGCCGGGCGCTCATTGAAAAGTTCCGAGGCACGCGATTTTTCGACGTAACAAGGTTTTGTGACCGGCTACGCGGCCATCGAGCGCGGCATCGATCGCAAGCGGATTTTGATGGGCATCGTGATCCCGCGTAACTACGGGGCGCGAGAAGCCGGAGATCAGGAAGCCGACGTGCAGATTCTGCTGGACGGCAGCGACGCGAACACGGCGTCGATCGCGCTCGGTTACTGCTCGGCGCGTGGTGCGCAATTATTCCCTGGCCTTGCGGCGGCAATCGCAGAATCAGCATGCGGGCTTCGCCGTGCCCGTGCCGGTGGATCCGCGCATGCGGGTCTGGTACAACAGCACACTCGAATCCAAGAACTATGTCGTGCCGGGGTTGATTGCCGTGATGCTGATGCTGATTTCGCGCGCTGCTTACGTCGCTGACCATCGCCCGCGAGTGGGAGAATGGGGACGATGGAACAGCTGATGTCGACGCCGCTGCGTCCGGCCGAGATCGTCCTCGGCAAGATGGGCGCTTACTTCATCGTCGGCGCGCTCGATACGGTGATTGCCGTAGTGGTTGGGGTGTTCGTGTTCCGGGTGCCGCTTCCGCGGAAGCATCCTGCTGCTGGCTGTCACGTCCTGCGTGTTCCTGTTCGGGGCGCTGTGTTGGGGCATCTTGCTCTCGGCGGTGACCAAGCAGCAGCTGCTGGCCTATCAGATGGGGATCGTGACGTTCTTTCTGCCGTCGTTCCTGCTTTCCGGATTTCTGTACGCCATCGAGAACATGCCGCCCGTGATTCAGTTCGATCACGCATTTTGTCCCGGCGCGTTACTTCGTGACGATCCTCAAAGGCATTTTCCTGAAGCGGCGTGGGACTGGAAGTGCTATGGGTCGACTTCTCTTCCTGATCGCGTCTAGCCGCGATTGTGTTCGCCGCCGCCACGTCAAAATGCGGCAGAAGCTGGCCTGATTATGTGGGAACGGATCTCTCAGATTATTCGCAAGGAATTCCTGCAGGTGTTGCGGCGACCGGCGAATGCGGACGGTGCTATTCGTGCCGCCCGATGGTGCAGCTGATGGTGTTCGGCTATGCCGTCAACCTGGACGTGGATCACGCGCGTACGGCCTGGATGGACCAGGATCACACGCCGCAAAGCCGTGAGCTGCTGGACGGGTTTCGCGGTTCCGGCCGCTTCAACATTACCCGTGTGATCGACACCGATACCGAAATCCAGAAGCTGATGGACAGCGGAGAAGTGCTGGCGGTGGTTCGGGTGCTGCCTGGATTTGCGAAAAACATCCAGCGCGGCAATGCCGGCGAGGTGCAGGTGATCATCGACGGCACCAATTCGAACACGGCGTCCCTAATCTCCAACTACTCGAATGAGATCGTGGCCAACTACGACCAGAAACTGGTGCAGCGCGCCACGCAGATGAAGCTGATGGGTACGACTCCGGGACCGGTCAGTCTGCGTAGCGCGAAGATCGAGGCGCGCAGCCGCGTGTGGTTCAATCCCGATCTGCGCAGCCGCAACTACTACGTTCCGGGCGTGATGGCGAACATCATCATGGTGGTGACGGTGATGCTGACGGCGATGGCGATCGTGCGCGAGAAAGAGATCGGAACGCTGGAGCAGTTGATGGTGACGCCCATTCGCCCGATCGAACTGATGATCGGCAAGACGGTGCCCTTCGCCATGGTGGGCCTAGTGGACATCATTCTGGTAACGTCGCTGGCGCTGTTGATTTTCCGGGTTCCGTTTCGCGGGAGCTTTTTCCTGCTGCTGTTTTGCGGCTTGCTGTTTTTGATGACCAGTCTGGGCGCCGGCCTGTTCATCTCGACCATTTCGCGTACCCAGCAGCAGGCGATGATGTCGAGCTTCTTTTTCGCGACACCAGCGTTCATGTTGAGCGGGTTTTCGTTCCCGATCCGCAACATGCCGATCGGCATTCAGTACCTCACGTATTTGAACCCGCTGCGGTATTTCATAGAGATCGTGCGCGGGATCTTTCTGAAAGGCGTGGGCGTGGGAATCCTGTGGCCGCAGATGACGGTGCTGGCGTTGTATGGAGTAACCGTGCTGCTGCTGAGCGCTTCGAGGTTCAAAAAGAAGCTGGATTAGAGCTACGTTGGCCGGTAGCGTGTGCGCCGGGTTCAGGTAGGCTTCAGGTTACCGCTATAGTTTAGGAGTTACAACGAGAAGACTATGAGACTGTCGCGCACGCTGGCTTTGATACTTCCACTATTCGCCGTTTCGACCGCAAGCTTTGGGCAGGGTTATAAGATCACCGGCTCGATTCCGATTGGCGGGACGGGCGGATGGGATTACCTGACCGCGGATTCGCAGAATCGCCGCCTCTACGTGTCGCATGGGCCGGCGGTGGAAGTGCTGGATCTGGACACGCAGAAGGCAGTCGGCAAGATTTCAGGATTAAAGGGTGTGCACGGGATCGCCGTGGCCGACGACCTGGGCATGGGATTCATCAGCGATGGCCGCGCGAATCAGATCGTTTCTTTCGATCTGAAAACGATGGCGGTGAAGGACAAGATCAACAGCGGGAAAAACCCGGACGGCATCCTTTACGACCCCTATACCAAGCGCGTCTTCTCGTTCAACGGCGGAAGCGGCGACGCGACCGCGGTGGACGCGAAGACGGGTAAGGTGCTCGGGACCATCGCTCTGGGCAGCAAGCCGGAGTTTCCCGTCAGCGACGAAGCGGGCGGCGTCTTCGTGAACATGGAAGAAAAGAACGAGATTATCCGGATCGATCCGAAGGCCATGACGGTTACCGCGCACTGGTCGATTGCTCCGTGCGAATCGCCGTCGGGACTCGCGATCGATACCGCGCATCACCGGCTGTTCGCCGTCTGTGACGGCAAGAAGATGGCGGTGGTGGATTCGCAATCGGGAAAGATGGTGGCGACACCTGCGATCGGCGACGGTCCTGATGCCGCCGGTTACGATCCCGCTACGCACATGGCTTTCTCTTCGAATGGCGAAGGTTCGTTAACGGTGATTCGGGAGACGGGGAAAGATCAGTATTCCGTTGCCGAGACCGTGCCCACCGCGAAAGGCGCGCGCACGATGGCTCTCGATACCAAGACCCACAAGATCTACCTGGCGGCTGCCACTATGGGCCCGGCGCCGGCGCCCACCGCGGAGCGTCCCCATCCCTATCCGAGTATTGTTCCGGACTCTTTCAAAATCCTGGTTCTATCGAAGTAGCGCTGTAAGGGAAGCGGTCGCGCAATCGCAGGAAGTGCTTTTCGACGAGATTCCACGAGAGCACGGCAAGGCCATAAGACAGCGCGAGTCCTGTGGCGATGCAGAGGAGTGCCGCGGGTAGTCCGCGAGTCCACGGCAGGTTGCTCTGAAAGTACTCGGTCAGGTACAGGCTGATCGGCCAGTGAATGACGTACATCGCGTAGCTGTATTTTCCCAGCGAGCGCAGCAGGGGATGGCGGAGCAGACGCGGAATGAGCGACGAAGATCCCCTCCGTAAAAGCGCGAACATCACAATGGACGCATAGAGCAGGCCCACGGCGCTATAACCGAACGCACCCATAGGCGCGGAGAACGGGCGAACGCTCTTTGCGAAAAACATCGCGGCCCCGATACCGAACAAGCTTAGGCCGAACGCCGAGCCGAGCCACCGC
Organism: Bryobacterales bacterium; assembly: GCA_963814235.1. Taxonomy (GTDB): domain Bacteria; phylum Acidobacteriota; class Terriglobia; order Bryobacterales; family Bryobacteraceae; genus Bog-113. Next base: position 332,505 of record CAWFCA010000001.1, read on the forward strand.
TGCGCCAGGCGGGTGAGTTTGGCGGAGCGGAGGGTGAGCGCGAGCAGCGCGCCGAACGCGAGCGTGTCCATGCGGAAAGGCGTCAGGGCATACAGGAATTCGGAGTACTCGGCGTGGACGGCCTGCATGGATGGAAGGCAGCGTAACCCAAGCGCGCCTAAGATAACCGCCAGACAGACCCACAGCAATTTAGACTCGCTGACAAGGAACACGATGAGAGGCCAGATCAGGTAGAACTGTTCTTCGATGGCCAGCGACCAGAAATGGCTTAAGGGCTCCACCGCGTATTCATCGAAGGCGATGCGCCAGTTCGAGAGATAAAGCCAATACCAGACCTGTTCGGAGGCATGCAGTTGCAGACCGCGGTGCTGCGCGTGCGCGGCCGGAAGCACGAGCCAGAAAAAGCCCGCAACGCTGAGGTAATAGAGCGGGAGAATCCGCAGGGCGCGCCTCGCATAGAAGGACCGGAAGTAGTGAGGAGATCCTTTTGCGGTGAGGAGAATGCCGGTGATCAGGCAGCCGGACAGGACGAAGAACAGATCCACGCCGGTCCAGCCGAAGGCGATCACCGCGCGTATAGCCTGTTCCGCCGTGGTCTGCTGAACCGGCGCATAGTCGCCGAAGTGAACAATGACGATCAGCAGGATGGCGATGCCGCGGATGCCGTCCAGTTCCGGAACGCGCCCCGTCACGCCTCCAGGCACTGCTTTACGGCACGATCGGCTTCCTGGATGGAGGCGCGGTGGTCCATGATTCCGGTGAGGTCGGAATTGGCAAACGCGATGCGACCGACGGGGTGCTTGCGAAGGATTTCTCCGGGCGCCGGCTGGCCTTCGGAGCCAAAGAAAAAGCCGGGCTGCGCGCTGAGATACGCGTGTCCCCAGCGGTTCAGGATGATGCCGGCGATATCGCGATCGGCTTGGAAACCGGAACCGGCGAAGAGATTGGTGAATAGGTCTTTGATCTGGCGTTCGTAGTTCGAGTAAGAGGTGGAGAGCAGTTCGGCTCTTCCCTTCTTTACCTGTTCGGCGAGTGGGAGTCCGGGGTAGGAGAACAGAATCTTCATCGTGAGCGCGACGGGCGAATCGGGCGAGAGCGTGGGCGGCACGTCGCCGAATGTGGCCAGCTTGCGAAGCGCCGTATAGTTGCCGATGCCTTCGAACCACTGCGCCTGCGTGATGCCCAGCTTGTAAAGGAATCGCCAGTTGCGAACGGCGACATTCGCGACCAGCGCGGGCGCGCGATAGAAGCGGGAGTAAGCCTCCTGGTGAGCCGAAGGGAGATCGCGAAGGATGTGTTTCGCGGTCCAACTGCCGCTGGCGACCACGACGCTATCGGCGGTAACACTCGCCAGCTTTCCGCCTTCGGCGTAGACGATCCGGATTTTCCCGGGGTGCTGTTCAATGGAGATGATCGTGGAACGAAGGCGAATGCGCGTGCGCTGTCCGGGAGCGTCGAGAGCGGCAAAGCGCACCGGGTTGCGGCAGATGGGCTGCATGGCGGCCGCGCCCGGGATGCTTGCGGGAAGGAGCGCTTTCAGAATGTGGCGCGCGACTCCGGTGTTTCCGCCCGGGAACATCTGCGCTCCTTTCTTCTTGTCGTAGGGGAACAGGACGTCGGCGGCATAATCGGCGTACGCGGAGAGCGCGTCGGCCCCGATTCCCGATCCACCGCCCGCGACTGGAGAAAGGAACGTGCGGACGGTCTCGCGGGAGATGCCGTGCCGCTCCATCAGATCCTGTTCGAGGGTGATGCTGTCCAGGCGGCGGGAAATCGCATCGCCGTGCTCTTTGGGCTCCGGCCCGGGAGGTGAATTCCGGGTGCGCAGCAACTCACTGCGAGCCTCGCTGGAGATGGGTGCGTCCTTGAGATTCTGTCCCCAGGGATCGATGACCCAAACGCCCGGTGTCCGGCCGAACTTTCTGCCGAAGAAGAATCCCGAGTTCCGGTCGCCCTCGAAGTAAGGCGTGTTGCCGACCGGCATCTCCGCCTGACGCCCGGACCATGTCTGGTAGATGAACTGGCTATCGTCGATGCCGATGGATTTGTAGAAGCCGTCCAGGAACGATCCGGCAAACTGCGGGAAGAACATCGCGGAGGCCTGGTTGGCGATGACGCGCTGGCCATCAACCAGAAATTCATTCCGTTTGGCGAGGCCGCCGAAGATGGCGTGGTCGTCGAGAACCAGGCAGGTGCGCTTCGGCCCGGCTTGCCTTTGATGGAACAGGGCCGCGGCCAACCCGCTGATACCGCCTCCCGCGACGACGCAATTGTAGTGCTCGCCGGTGGGTGCGATCGTCTTAGGATCGAGCCGGAAGCCGCCGTCGCGCATGCGGTGGCCTTCCGCCATTACGGCATAGGTGTTTCCGTTGGAATGGCTATAGTCGCCGACGCCCCCGTAGCCGTCCCAATCGAGTTCGCCGGGGGTCTGCGCGGGGCTGGGTTGGCCGAGCAGGGCAGCCCCGGCGCCGAGCAGCGTGGCATTCAGATAGTCGCGACGGGTGATGCGGCTGGCTTGTTTCGGCCCCATGAACAGACATTATGCTACCCTCGTTGAAATCAACTAGTGACGGGTGTATCGCGCCCGCTTCACCACAGCGTCAGGGGATAGGTTCGTCCGGCAATCCGCGTCGAGAGCCGAAGTTCGGACCTTGTCGAATTTAGAGGAGATCGAATGAACCTGAATCGCCTTCGGGCCACCGTTTTAATTTCTTTCCTACTGCTCTCCGCCTACGCTGCTCTCGCCCAGGACACGACCGGGAAAATCGCCGGGAACGTGACCGACCCCAGCGGCGCTTTGGTAACGGGCGCGCATGTCCGAGTCACCAACGTTGAGACATCCATCAGCAAGTCCGTCATCACGAACGCGCAAGGCTACTACGAGGTCACGCAGCTGCCGATCGGGCGTTACGAGGTTGCGGTGGAATCGACCGGCTTCCAGCAGGCGATTGCCCGCCCGACCACCGCTTTGGAAATCAATCAGACTTTAAAGGTGGACGTCACGCTGCAGGTCGGCAGCGCGGCCAGCGTAGTCACGGTGGAGAGCCAGGCCAGTATCGTGGAAACGCAAAACGCCACGGTAGGTGGAACGGTAACCGGGAACGCGATCTTTGAGCTGCCACTGAATGGGCGCAATACTCTCGATCTACTGGCCACGCAGCCGGGCGTGACGCCAACCAATCCTGATTCGGGCGCCGCCGGAGCTTATAGCATCGGAGGCGGGCGTACCGATTCAGTCACTTACCTTCTGGATGGCGGCAATAACAACAACCTGTTGAGCAATGCCGCGGTGGTCAATCCGAATCCGGATGCTGTGGCGGAGTTCCGGGTACTTGAGAGCAACTACGGCGCGGAGTATGGGCGCAACGCCGGCGGCATTGTCAGCATTGTGACCAAGAGTGGGACCAACTCGCTGCACGGAACCTTATACGACTATGTGCGCAATGAAGACTTCAACGCCAACACCTTCTTCAACAACCAGCAGGGTATTTCGCGCGGAATTCTAAAACGAAATCAGTACGGCGGCACGATTGGGGGACCGCTGTTCGTCCCCAAAGTCTTTGACGGCCGCAATAAAGTATTCTTCTTCTTCTCCTATCAAGGACAGAAGCAGACGCAAGTCCAGCAGATCGGCAAGGTGAACACGTTTACGCCAGCGGAAGCGCAAGGCGATTTTTCGCAAGCCGTCAACGGCGGTCCGGATCCCAACGTTGTCACCTTCCTGCAGAACAACCCCAGCTTTCAGTCGAATCCGGCGCTGGCCGCGCAAGGCATTATCGACCCCGCACAGATTAATCCGATAGCGAAGTCATATTTCACAGGAGGCCTGATTCCGACGTCCCCGACCGGATATCTGTTTCCTCAGGCTGCGGCAATCGATAATCGTGAAGAGTTTCTGGGACGGATGGACTTCAATCTAGGTTCGCGCGACATCATCAGTGCAACATTCAGCGCCAATGACAACCCCCGGACAAGTCCCTTCACCTTTGCGAACGTTGTCGGGTATCCGATCTCCCGCGATGTAACGTCTTACCTGGGCAACGTGACTTACACCCACACCTTCACGCCCGCTCTGATCAATGAGTTCCGTGTAACCGCGCAGAGAAACAACAATCTGAACGCCGTGCCAGCCGGACAGTTCACGAAGGTGACGAACTCTACACTGGGAATCGGGACCACACCCGATCAGCCCACGGGTCCGGTGAATATCTCATTTTTGGGAAGTAATCTGTCGGTTGGGTACAGCGTGAACGGTCCGACGAACCTGATCGATAACACGTACTCTTTCTACGACAATGTCGCCTGGACCAAAGGCAAGCACAGCATGAAGTATGGTTTCTACTTCTCGCCTTACCAGAACAATACCGTTTACGACTTTTATGTGAATGGAAATTTCTTCTTCTATGGCCCCAGTACCTCCGTTGGTTCCGGCACCGATTTCGCGGACTTTCTATTGGGTCAACCGGACGAGTATCTGCAGTTCGGCAAAGCGCCATCGAATATCCGCACGTACCAGATCTCGGGATACGGACAGGATGAGTGGCATGCGACGAAGCGTTTGACCCTCACTATTGGCTTGCGTTACGAGTACTCGCAGCCGAAATACGATACCCAGGGCCGGTCGTTCTCGCTGATCCCAGGCCTGCAATCGAAGCGCTTCCCGAATGCGCCTCCGGGGCTGGTATTTCCGGGTGATGCGGGAGCCCCGAGAGGTTCGAACTTCCCTGACAAGAACGACTGGGCCCCCCGCTTCGGGTTTGCCTATGATGTTTTTGGTAACGGCAAGACCAGCATACGCGGCGGTGCCGGAGTGTTCTACGACATCCTCAAGGGCGAAGATAACCTTCAGTTCAACGGGCAGGCTCCGTTCTTCGGGTTCGACGACATTTTCTTCTCGCCGGGTAACACGAACAATTTATCCACTCCGTTCATTGCGGCGGGAGCGGTAAACACCTTCCCCTCGCGACCGCCGGCCAGCAACATCGATTTCAACGCGTTCGGGTTTCTTCCGTTCGGCGGCGGCGGAGTCTACTTCGTAGATCCCCACTTGCGGACGCCCTATGTGTTCCAATACAACACTTCGATTCAGCAGCAGCTAGCTTCCAATGTGGTTTTGGAGGTTGGCTATGTGGGTTACGATGCGCATAAACTGACGGGGCTGGTCGATAACAATCCTTTCATTCTCGGCACTAACACACGGCTTTTAAACCTGGGCCAAAGCAGCCCGCAGTTCAGCTACGCGGACACGTTCGAGAACGTCGGCAAGGCCAATTACAACGCTCTTCAGACAACCCTGACCAAGCGGTTCGGAGGCACTAGCAACCCGTGGTTGTCGGGAGCTTTCTTCACACTGGCGTGGACCTGGTCTCATGAGATCGACAACTCGTCCGGTTTCCGCGAACGCAACTCCGGCGTGCCCTACTATAGTCACAATGCGTTTCGAGCATCCGGGGACACCGACGTCCGGCATTTCGCCTCGCTTTCGGGTGGATGGGACCTGCCCTTCGACAAAGCATGGGCGAGCGGTCCGAAACTGCTGACCAAGGGATGGAGTCTCTATCCGATCATCAGCTATCGCACGGGCTTTCCCCTCGATATCTTTGCCGGGCTGAGTACGTCGCGGACCAATCCGGGACCATCTGGGGAAGGCGACGCGGGTAATGTTCGGGCAGACCTGGTCACCAGTTCGATCCCGACTTACAACCCGAAAAACACGCAAACCATAGCGGGCAATTCGGGCAATTTTTACTTCAATCCAAACAGCTTCTCCAACACGAACATCAACGCGCTGAATGCCACCGCTAGGACGGACGCGTCTCAGCTTAACGGGCAGTACACGTACGGTTCATTACCGCGCAACGCGTTTCGCGGACCGGGACAGACTAACGTCAATCTTTCAATCGCCAAGCATTTTCTGATTGGCGAGAAGCTGGATGCCGAACTGCGGGCCGATGCCTTCAACCTGTTTAACCACGCGGAATTTTTGAACCCGGATACGAGCATCAACGATTCGACATTCGGCCAGATTTCCACTACCGCCGATCCGCGCATCATTCAGCTGGCCCTGCACATTCGCTTCTAAGGTGTTCCGTATCAGCCGATGCACTTTATCGCCTGATACGGAACCCGATCGCTAGAGCCTTCGGAGACTATCCTCAATCTCGACTTGAGTTGGGGCGTGAGCCATCGATTTGGTCCGGTCTTTCGTTGGCCCGCCGTTTTCAACCGGCGCGATGGCTCCAGTCTGACGGCCGTCGGCGACTGCCGATAAAGAAACCACCCACTTACCCACGGCGGGCCAAGTGCGGGTTACCGCGTAGGTACCAGGCTCCGATAAAGGAACGAGAGTCAAAGGAATCGAAGTGCGTTTGCCATTGATAATACCTTCGGCGGAACCTATTACTTTGGCAAGTTCCGGATGGTGACAACCGGCCGGCTTTACCAAGAAGACCGCGTTTCGGGCTTTGTCATCCGGGTTATTGGTAACATCCCCGAACTGCAGCCAGAACCCTCCCGCAAACAAAGGCGCGGCAAGCGCGATCAATGACAACCAACGAGTGGCTTGTTTCAACATAGTCGAATCCTTAGCAGTTAGTAACTGCGCCAGATCAGACGGAAGTAGTCGCGAAGTGTTAACGCGATATTGTTCCAGCCTTCCATTTGCGCCACCAATCCGCGTCACCGTAACCGAGAGCGGTCCAGATGTCATCGAGAACGCGAGGATCACCCCGAACCGCGTCGGCGTGCGTCAGGGAGACGGGGAACGAAACCAGAGATTGCAAACGGTCATAGACCAGTCCGCGTTGAGCCGGCGGCACGCGGCGCAATAAGTGCCAGAGGGTGACGTCGTCGGCGCGCGTCGCACGCGCCAGGCCGGGTTGGAGCCGCTCGATGACGCCGGAAACATCGAAATCCTGGATCATCTGCTTTAGAGGCTCGGCGCTGGTTTCGAGATAAGGAATACCCGGGCCGCGTCCGTGTATCATGCGGCATACAGATCCGCCAGGAATAAAAGATTCCCGCCCGTGATCTTCAAGCGCTACCCATCCGGCTTCCACACGGACCAAGCCATCACCGCGGTCATCGGTTTGCACGGTGTAGATGCAGCCAAGATCGACGGCGGTCGCGGAAGGGGCTGCGACCGAGAACTCACCAGCTGGGGCCCAAATGGTGGCTTTGAGAGTTCCATGCGATAGAGAAAGGCTTTGTTTATCGTTCCCGCTGATCAAAAGGCCCATCCGGCTGTTCGGTTCCAGTTCCAGCTTGCCGGTGGACGGAAGAATGAGCTGCGCGCGGGATGATCCATCGGTGTCGAGCCATTCGCCCGCGTGCAATTGCGATCGGTCCACCTGTCCCGAGATTTGTTTCACCTCCCAGTGAATCTGCCGGGCACCGCGGACCTGCCAGGCGATCAGACTGGCGATGACGATACTGGCGGCCATCGCGAGCGGAATCCAGAGCGTTCGGCGGCGTCGCGGTTCCTGAAGTTTGTCAGTTTCCCGCAAAGGTCCGAGCAGCGCCTCCAGCCTTGCGATGTCCGGATCGGGCTCTCCGGTTTTATCCCAAAGATAGCCCTCGTTCATCGATGTGTTCCCTCCATGCGCTCGCGCAGCATTTTCATCCCGCGGTGAAGATTGACCCGGACCGAATCCGGCGTAAGGCCGGTCTGCTCGGCGATTTCGGGCCCGGTCAATCCCTCTACCAACCGCAACAGCAGCGCTTCCCGGTACGTTTCGGGCATTGCCCGTATCGCCTCCATAACGCGGAATGCCTCCGGGTCGATTGGCTTACGAATGCCGTGGTGTTCGGATAAGGGGAGATTGCGTGGCGCGCGTCGATGAAAATCGTTCGCCAGATTTCGCGCCATCATTGCCAGCCAAGGTCCGAAGGCCTGCGGGTCGCGAAGAGTGTTTAAACGTTTCCACGCCTGCAGGAAGGTGTCCTGAACCAGATCGTCGACTTCGACGATCGGAACCCGCGCCAGAAGGATAGCATGCACCATTCGCGAAAAGCGGGCATGCAGAGCCTCAAATGCGGACGTGTCACCCGCCTTTGCCGCCTCAACGAAAGCGCCCGGTTCGAACGGAATCAACGCAGCCTGCATTCGCGCACTATTCACACCGGCTTGTTTTCCGATGTTAAGACGCAGCGAAAGCCGGAGCGTTAACAGCGACCGCTACTTCTTTTTCAATTCCTCAATCAGCGCCGGGACCACCTGAAACAAATCGCCCACGATCCCGTAGTCCGCGATTTCGAAAATCGGAGCCTCAGGATCTTTGTTAATCGCCACCACGACGCGCGAGCCTTTCATGCCCACGAGATGTTGAATAGCGCCGGAGATGCCGACCGCCAGGTACATCTTGGGCGCGACGGTCTGGCCGGAGCTCCCGACCTGCCGTTCCATGGGAAGCCAGCCGTTGTCGCAGATGGGCCGGGATGCCGCGATCTCCGCGTTGAGAGCCTTCGCCAACTGCTCGATCATGGGTAGGTTTTCGGGATCTTTAATGCCCCGCCCGACGGACACGATAATTTCGGCCGCGCCCAGATCCACGGCACGCGCGGATTCGCGGAAGAGCTCCAGAGGCTTCGATCGAAGCTGTTCGGCTGCGATCTGCGGCTGGAAGGTTTCGATGGACGCGGTCCCGGCCACACGCGCGTCCGCGCGGTAGGCGCCGGCCTGCATCGACGCAAAGAAGGGCGGCTCGCCCGCGAACGTCACGTCAGCATTCACTTTGCCCTGGAATAACTGGCGGACCAGCGTGATGCCGCCGTTCTCCACTTTATGGGCGACCACATCGCTGATCAGCACGCGAGACATCGATGTCGCGAGCTTGGGCGCGTAATCGCGCACCTGGTACGTATGCGGGAAGAGCACGATACGCGGTGCATGCTTCTCGATAAGTTGGCGCACCGCGAGGGAAGCGCCATCCGCGGAGTAATCGAGGAGCAGATCATGCTCGATGACATGGACGCGCTCCATTTGGCTGGAGGCGAGATCCTGGGCGGCTTCCGGAGCGCCTCTTCCGAATAGCGCCGCATACACCCGCAGGGACAATTCGCCAGCGAGCTGTTGCGCCGCCGCAACCGTTTCGAGCGACATTTTATTCAGCGTGCCGTCGCGCTGTTCAGCAATGACCAGGATGCTCATAGTACGCGCGCCTCAAACCGGAGCTTCTCAATGAGCTTCGCCGCCGATTCTTTCGCCGGGCCATCGAAGAGTTGCGACTGCTTGCTGCGCTCCGGGAAGTAGATACGTTCCACGTGCGTGGAGGGTTGAGTCAGGCCGCCCAACTCCGCCCCAGTGACACGCTTCAGCTCTTTCGTCTTGGCTTTCTTAATGCCCATGAGCGTTGCGTAGCGGAGTTTATTGCTCCCGGACTGCATGGTCATCAAAGCCGGTAGCGGCATCTCAACATGCTGGAACCAGCCGTCTTCCAGCTCGCGCTTCACCTTGAGGGTTCCGCCGTTCACTTCAATATGCATGATGATGGTGGCATGCGGAATGCCCAGCAATTCGGCTAGGATTACGCCGGTCTGGCCCATTCCAAGGTCGTCCGACTGCAGGCCGGTGAGCACCAGATCCGGGGTTTCGGGCCGAAGCGCCGCGGCCATGAGCTTGGCGCCCACCAGCGGATCGCCATCGCCCGAATCATCCACTTCGATGTGAATGGCACGATCGGCGCCTTTGGCCAGGGCTTCGCGAATAGTCTGCGCGACGCGCGCCGGTCCCGCGCTCAGTACCACCACTTCACCGCCGTACTGCTCCTTCAACTGCAGGCCCGCTTCCAGGGCATAAGCGTCGGGTTCGTTGATCTCGTAGTTGAGATCGGAATCCTGAATCCATTTGCCAGAGGCGTCCACGCGCAGGAGCGAATCGCGCGCAGGAACCTGTTTGATCGCGACTACAATTTTCATAAGCTTTTACGGTGTTGTGACTAAGCGGCTTGCGGGTCGTAGCGCTTGAAGATTAACGCTCCGTTGGTGCCGCCGAAGCCGAACGAATTGGTCAGCGCGTGCTGGATCGGCATGGGCCGGGCCTGATTCGGGACGTAGTCCAGATCACACGCGGGATCGGGGAACTCCAGATTGCGGGTGGGCGGTGCGATCTGGTCGCGCAGGGCCAGCACCGTAATTCCGGCTTCCAATCCGCCGGCGCCGCCGAGCAGGTGACCGGTCATTGATTTTGTGGAGCTCACGGCGAGCTTGTAGGCATGTTCGCCGAACGTTCCTTTGATCGCTTCGGTTTCGCGCTGATCGCCGATCTCTGTGGAAGTGCCGTGGGCGTTGATGTATTGAATTTGCGAGGGCTGGAGCTTGGCGTCGCGCAGCGCATTGTTCATGACGCGCGTGGCGCCCTCGCCATGTTCGGCGGGCGAAGTCAGGTGGTAGGCATCGCTGCTCATGCCATAGCCCACGATCTCGGCGAGAATGGGCGCCCCTCGGCGGCGCGCAAATTCCAGCTCCTCGAGAACCAGGATACCCGCGCCTTCGCCCACGATGAAGCCGTCGCGCTCCTTATCGAAAGGGCGGCTGGCGTGTTCCGGATCGTCGTTGCGGGTGGAGAGCGCGCGCATGGCGGCGAACCCGCCGATACCCATGGGCGAAATGCAGGCTTCCGAGCCGCCGCAGATCATAGCGTCGGCGTCCCCGCGCTCGATGATCCGATAGGAATCGCCGATGGAGTGCGCGCTGGTGGTGCAAGCCGTGGCCGTGGCGGAGTTCGGTCCTTTGGCTCCCGTGCGGATGGAAACATGGCCGGACGCGAGATTGACGATCGTCGCCGGGATGAAAAACGGGGAGATGCGCCGCGGACCATGTTCGAGCAGATTCTTGTGCTCCCGCTCAATCACCTCGAATCCGCCGATGCCGCTGCCGATGTAAACGCCCACCGATTCGGCAATCTCCGGAGTCACCCGCAGACCCGCGTGCTGAGTGGCAAACTCACTGGCGGCAATCGCGAAATGAATGAACCGCCCCATTTTCTTGACTTCCTTGCGTTCGATGTATCGGAACGGGTCGAAGTCTTTGACCTCACCGGCGATCCGGCAAGCAAAGCCTGTGGAGTCAAACTGGGTGATCGGGCAAACACCGTTTTTGGCTTGCAGAATGGCTTGCCAAGTAGGTTCGGTACCGACTCCGAGGGCGGATACCAGGCCAACCCCTGTAACGACAACTCTGCGAGGAATACTGGGATCTCCTTAAGAAAACGTCCTAAGGACTAGATTACTTCTTCGCGGATTTAGCTTCGATGTAGTCCACCGCGTCTTTGACCGTATGGATTTTCTCGGCATCTTCGTCGGGGATTTCGAGATCGAATGCTTCCTCGAACGCCATCACCAACTCGACAATGTCGAGCGAATCCGCCCCAAGGTCGTCGACGAACGACGCATTATTGTCGACCTGGTTTTCATCTACGCCGAGCTGCTCGACAATGATCTGCTTTACCTTCGTTTCAATCGCAGAAGCCATCTTTCCTCCTGGGGGAAAAAAAACACGGGAATTTGAATCGCAAAGTTTTGATTCTAGCGTCCGCAAACTCAAGACCGCAACCTACAATGTACCGAACTGCCGCATTCGGCTTTCACTCCGGGACGGCGCGGGCGACGGCGAGAACGTTCCAGGCAGTCTCATCAGGCTCGATCTCAAAGCGGGGGAAACAACCGAGCCGCTCCAGGGCGAAGCCGGCGCGATCGAGAAGCAGTTCCAACTCGCGCGGGAAGAAGAAGCGCACGGTATGGCTCTCTTCGCAGAGTCCGCGGGCGCCCTCCACCCGGAAGTCGACGCGGCACGTTTGGCTACGGACGTCGAGTGTTGCGGACGTATGGCGGGTGATGCCGCCGATGGTCTTGACGCGATCCGAAGGGCGTTCGGTGAGTACGGCGGGGCCGTACCAGCAATCGAAGAGCAGCAGGCCTCCGGGATGAAGATGCGCGCGGGCGGTGGCGAGTGCGGCGAGCGCGTCCGGGTTCTCCACTTGATAACCGAGGACGGCGAACATCATCAGAGCCGCGTCAAACTGGCGGTTGAGCTGTACGGTGCGGATGTCGCTGTGAACAAAGATGGCTCTTTCCGCTGCGGGAATGGCGGCTGTCTTTCGACGTGCATGAGCCAGCATGTCGGCGGATCGATCCACGCCGGTCACGATAAAGCCAGCTTGGACGAGAGGCAGTACGTGGTTGCCGGAACCGCAGCCCAGATCAAGGATCCGGGCTACAGGTTCGCGGGCATACTGCGCAAACACGCGCTGGATTGCCGCGCACTCGGCCTCGTAATCCTTGTCGCGGTAGAGCGCGTCATAGGCTTCCGCATAGGCCGGCCCGAATACCGCGTTCACGCGAGAGTCCGGTGCAGCGCTGCGGAGACTTGTTCCTGCTGCGCTTCGGTGGTGCCCAGCCCGGAAGGCAGATAGAGTCCGAAGAGGGTGAGGCGGTCGCTGACCGGAAACGACGAATCGGCGAAGAGTCCACGTGCGAGAAACACGGGCTGCCGATGCATGCCGATGAAGAACGGCCGCGTGTCGACGCCTTCTCGGCGCAACCGCGTAGCGAGATCGGCGGCATCCATCTGTCGATTGGGAGCGAGTACGATCCCATACATCCAGTACATGCTTTTCGCCCAGGCTTGTTCGGGCGGGTGTTCCAGCCCCGGAAGATCGGCAAGTAAGCTGCGGTAGTTCCGGGCGAGGCGGCGCTTGCGGCAAAGCAGTTCCGGCATGCGTTCGACCTGGGCCAGTCCCAGCGCGGCCTGCAGGTTGGTCAGGCGATAGTTGAAGCCCATTTCGGTGTGGAAGAAACGGCGCCCGGGCTGGAAGCAAAGGTCGCGCGACGCACGCAGGCGCTCCGCGAGCTGTTCGTCGTCGATGACGATCATGCCGCCCTCGCCGGTGGCAATCAGCTTATTAGCATAGAAGCTGAAGCAACTCATCGTCCCGAAGCTGCCGCACCGGCGCCATTGGCCCGCGCTGAGATATTCCGCGCCGTGGGCTTCGGCCGCATCTTCGATCACAGCCAGGCCATGACGCTGGGCGAGCGCGAGCAAAGGGTCCATGTCAACGGGGTGTCCGTAGATATGGACGGGCATAATGGCGCGGGTTCGCCCGGTGATTTTGGCTTCGACGGCGCGGACGTCCATGCACCACGTTGCCGGGTCGCAATCCACCAGCACGGGCGTTCCGCCGCCGTAGAGGATCGCCAGCACGCAGGAGACGATGGTGAACGTGGGGACGATTACTTCGTCGCCGGGCTGCAGATGGAGCGCGGCGACCGCGAGTTGCAGAGCCGTCGTCCCACTGCTGACCGCGATACCGAAGCCGCGGCCGCAGTAAGCAGCCCAGGCTGTTTCGAAATCCCGTACGGCGGGCCCGGCGGAGGAGACCCAGCCGGTACGGACGCATTCCGCAACGCGCTCCGCATCTTCTTCCAGGAACCAGGGCTCGCTGACGGAGATCACTAGAAGCGCTCCTTTTCGTCGTTGCCGAAATAGGGCCCCTGCTTGACCTCCGCGAGCACGGTGTCTTCCCGCATGCGGAACGCGTGGCCACCGACCAGTAGCAGGATGGCATCGCCGGCGCGCAGCTCGCGTGTGGCCACCAGCACGCGGGTTTCATCATAGAGGTCCACTTCGCAATGGCCTTTGCGTACCCACAGGAACTCGCTGGTGCCGGAGATGCGCCGCTCCACGGGCAAGTGAACATGGCGCGCGATCGACTTCCCCGCCCCGTACACGATGAAGCCGAGTTGCAGCGGGGCCTCCGCCGGACTGACGAATGCCGTCTCGGAAAACTCGGCCTCCCGCTTGATGAGGTAAGCCAGGATGGTGCCCGAGGCCGATGCGATCACTTCCACGCGAGAACCTTATCGGCTTGGATTTGGGGCTGGCCGCAAGCGCGCGCGAGGGCATCGAGCACCTGGCCGAAATGCGCGGAGAATTCGTAGCGGCGGCGATAGCATTCCAAAGCGCCGGCGCGGTAAGCGGCGTAATTGCGGGAGATTTCCTCGAGCGCGGCAGGCATTTCATGCATGTCGCTGACCACGAGGCCGCACCCGTATTCGGCGAGCAATTCCCGCATTCCCGGCTGATCCGAGCAGATGACCGGCAGCCCATTGCGCAAATAGTGGCCAAGCTTCCCGGAGGCGTAAACGATGAGATCCCAGTTCGGGCCGAGTCCTTTGCCATACGCGGCGATACCGATGGACGCGGAGGAGATGAGCTCATCGACATCGCTGGCGGCAACGGGATCGAGCGACAGGATGAGGCGCGGCTCGCGCAGGTCGCTGAGCTGCTGGATATCGGGTTCATCGGCGCGCCGCGGTTCGTTGGAGTGCAGGACGAGGCAGTAACCCGGGGGCCAGGAGCGCACGGAGGAGGCGATCGCGAACGACAGCACCCAATCGCCGATCATGCCCGCGTGGAGCACGATCCGGGTTTCGGGAGCGATGTTGAACTTGCGATGCAGGAATTGCGAGCGGCCGAGGTTCGGCGGGCCGGACGGTCCGTTGGGTACCAGAAGCACGCGGGCATGACCGGGCTGATTTTCGGCGAGAAGCGCCTTTTCCCGGGCGGCATCCTGAACGATGATCCAATCGGCGCGGCAAGTGGCGGCACGGCTGAGATGAATCAGGACGCGCTCGTACAGGCGATGCGCGTCTTTCGCAAAAATCAATTCGAGCGACCAATAGAAGAACGGCAGGTGGAACCAGGAGGCGATGCGCTGGCCGCAGTAGCCGCCGATTGCGTCGATGCCGAAGATCGCCGCGTAGTGACGTTCGCGAGCTTGACGGCGGGCGAACAGTAGGAACAGGAGAACGGCGGCGCCCACGCCGGCGCGGCCCGGAATCAGGCGGCGCAGGGGTCCCGATGAGAGGCGGCGCGCGGCATGGTGGTCGAGAATGCGCACGCCGGGCGGGATCGTTCCCATCGGTCCGATGGCTTCGCCGAGTCCGCGGATGAAAACGTCCACCTCGTAGCCCGCGTCCGAAAGCAGTTGCAGAGCGCTCACGAGGCTGGGCGCGACGGCCAGGTGTCCATCCCAAAAAAAGATCGCGATGCGTTTACACGAGGATGACAAAGGCGTGGATGCGAGCTGCGTTACGGCAGCAGGAACCCTAATTACATCACACGGGAAGAGGGCGTGGAGGCGGCAGGTCCGCGGTAGTACTGGAAAGGGCCCCAGTAGTATGGGCGGTCGAAATGCGAATGGCTATGGATCATGGCGAGCTTGGCTTCGCGCAGGGCGGGCGCGGGCAGTTCGCCTTTCGATATGCGGGTATAGAGATCGGTCATGAGGTCGGCGGTAGCGTCATCGTTGGCGTCCCAGAGCCCCGCGATGACGCCGTGGGCACCGGTCTGGAGAAAGACCCAGGCGAGACCGACCAGACCTTCGCCGTGATAGGAGCGCACGCCGGCGCTGCGGCAGGCCGACAGGGTGACGAGGTCGGCATGGATGGGCTTGCGGAGGAGATCACGCGCAGTGAGGCTGCCCGAGGAGAGAACGATGGCCGAATCGAGCGGCCGCTCCGCAACAGCCGAAGCGTGGGCGGCAAAGTGGATATAGCTATGCGCGTCCGGAGTCTGTAGGTAAGCGGCGGGGGTGGCCTCGGCGCCGCGCAGAATGGTCCGATTCGTGAAGCCGCGCGTCACGGCGTCGATCTCGCGCGAGGCATTTGGCAGCTTTTGGAATTCGGGGGTCGGGGTGGGGTCTCCGATTGCAAGAATGGACGACCGGGACGCGGATGGCTCGCGTGCTTCGAGCATGTTGAGAGACGGGGTAAGGGTGAGTGTGACGTCCTCGATCCAGTAATGTCCATGGAGGGGAAGCGTCTCCAGGTTCAAGGCGTGGAGCTGCGCGTCGGGCACCAGGATGATGCGCCGAGTCCCGGCAAGCAGGGGAAGAATGGGATCGAGAACGGCCTGGCGGAGTTGTTCGCCGGCGGGATTGTTGGAAGCCAGCGGATCGTCGACCTCCTCAAGAAACGACCGGTAGCGCGCGACCAGGGAGGCGATGGCGTATTCGCCGGGCAGGCTGCGAATCTGGACCTTGTCGGGCGTTACGACCCAGGCATAGGAGACGTCGGGCATCAGCCAATAGGAGACGAGCGCGGCGTTTTGCGACCGCGCGACCGCCTGGTAGTCCCGCACGCGACCGGCGGGGCGCCCTTCCCTGCCCAGGCGCTGCTGCATCAGGAGGGCCCGGCTCGATTCCGCCGATTCTAATGCTTCCTCGGGATGGTTCATCTCGACCAGAAAGCGCACCCACTCCTGATTCAACTGGTTCTGGCTGGCATACCAGGCGAGTTTGTTTTCGTCCTTACGCATCGACGACTCGACATTGGTGATCAGCGCGCGTGCGGCGCGGTAATGCTCGCGCGCCTTAGCCTCATTGCGAAGCTGGCGGTAGATAGCGATCGATTCCACCTCCGCATCGATGCGCGGATTGGGATTGCGGAAACGCTGGGCAGTCAAGGCTTCGAGGGCCGTTAGCGCCGCGCGGAAATCCTTTTGCCCGGCCAGGATGCGCGCGCTCGCGATGATGGAATACTGCTGCGACTCCGTATCCCGCTGCTCTTTTTCGATGGCGAAAGCGCCGGCGTTCCAGGCGGCAGCTTTTTCCCACGCACGGCCTTCGATGGCGACGGTCGCCAGATTGTTGTCGACCTCGGCGATGGAGCTTTGCTCGTTCAATTGGACCGCGATCGCACGCGCGCGCTCCAGATAGTCCTGTGCTTTGGTGAGTTCGCCGCGGTCGCTGTAGATCAGACCGATGGTATTCAGGCAGACGCGCAGACCGGAAAGATTGGAGCCGTTGCGGAGCGCGGGTTCGGCCTGGAGCGCGGCGCCGAGGGCCTGATCGAGATCGCCGAGGTGGTAGTAAATACCGGCGAGGTTGTTATAGAACTTGCCGGCCTCGAGCGGACTGGTGCGGAGGGCGCGGTCGGTCAGAGCCGCTTCGTAGTATTGCGCGGCCTCTTCGAAGCGCCCGGAACGGTCGAGCACCCAGCCGTAAGTGCCAAGCAGATGGGGGCGGTCGGCGACGGGTCCGGCGCGTTCCAGCCAATCCATGGCGCGGCGGGCGGCTTCGAGGTCGCCAATCTGTCCATAGAGGTAAAGCCGGGCCAAGAAGACCTGTGCGAGAGTGTCCGGGTCTACGGGTTGGGCTTCACGCGCGGCTGTCTCCGACGCATCCCAGAGATGGGCGGCCGAGTCATAGCGGGCAAGGAAGAAAGCAATCCAGGCCTGATCGCCGAGGCGGCGGGAGCGCAGATTGGCGAACTCGGGGGAAGCAGGCGGCTCCGGAGCCAGGGTTTCGAGCGCGGCCGGATACGCGCCCGAATCCTTCAACGATTCCGCCTTGAGGATCCTGAGGCGCCAGGACTGCTTGAGGCCTTCGGCGCGGCACTGCCGTTCTCCGAGGCCGGTCCAGCGGATGGTGGCTGCCGGATTCCCGGCTTCGCGAAACCCTTGCGCCTTGCGGATGAACGCGTCGCAATTGGACGCTGGGTTGTGCGCATAACCGGTCCACAGAGACAGCGCGGCAACAGCGATAGCGGAGGGCGCCCAGCTAAGGCTGTTTCGGGATCGGCGGGACCGGTTGTCCATTGGTTTGTCCGCTCCCCGCGGTACAGGCGAGCGCGACGGCGCATTCAGGATAAACCTGAAGCATCGTCAACTGGCGGGCGTTACCTTCAATCAGTATTTGGCCAATCACGACTTTGCCGAAGAGGGGCACGTAGATGGCATCGCCGCGAGTTTCGAGGCACCCGGCCGACGCCGTCAGCTTGCGCACCAGCGACGCGGGGATGCATCCCGCTCTTTCCGGAACGGCTCCGTTGCCATCAGCAGGCCGGGTATCCGCGACGACCTTGGTATGCGTGTCGAGCTGGCAGTAGCGGTCGACGTCCCACTCGATCCCGACAGGAATGCCGGCGATCCGCAACCCTTCGATGTAGCTGCCGAGCGGGAGGATGCGCGGCTCAGGCTCGTGAACGTCGTGGCGTGACGCGAGACGGGCGACGATCCGGTCCGCCGTGACGATGCCCATGATGTTCAGCCCTTCGACGGTGGACGTCATAACGGTGTCCCACGATTGGCGCCCGTGTTTGTCGACGAATGCGCCGGCGACCTGGGTGTAAGCGGCGCGGAACGAGAGGATCTCTTTGAAGCGAAAGTGCTCGACGCGGTTGCTGCTATAGCCGCCCATGGGTGGGAGGGCACTGGGCGCCTGGGCTTCGATCAGATGCTCGAAGGGGTGCGTGACGCGGCCGGCGACGCCTGTGGCGAACGCGTGATAAACGAACTCGTGCTTCATGGTTGGTTTCCCCTCCTCACTCTAGAGAAAGCGCAAACTGCTGGATTAAGCGGCCATCGGTACCGGGGCCGCCTCTCACGGTGAACACGTAAGAGCCCGGTTGGTAGCGGCTGGACGGCAAAAGAATGTGATAGCGCTGGTTCTGGCGATGGGGAACCAGGACGGTGGCGGGACCCGCGCCGGACCCCGAGATGCCGATCGTGTAATCCGGCAGGGTATCGGGGTCGATGTAGAAGGAGACGGCGAAGAAGTGTTCCTGCCGGCTCACGGAAGCGGACTTGTTTCCGCGCGCGACATCCAGTTGCACATCGGCAAACGACTGGGGGACGGAGGCGCTGTCGAGCGCCTGGCGCAGGCGGGAATGGTCATTGAGCCAGAGAGCCGAAACCGCGGCGAGGGCCAACACGGGAAGCGCAAAGGCGGGTTGCCGCCAGTCGAACGAGAACCAGTCTTTCCAGGATTTTTGGGGAGCTTTGGCAGCCTGGCGGGCGGGTGCGGGCTGCATCTCAGCCGCAGCATTGTCCAGGAAGAGAACGCCCGTACGGACGGCCTCGCTACAAACTTCACATTCAAAAAAGTGGTCTTCGAATTCTTCGCGCGCCTCACCGCGCAACTCGCCGAGCAGATACTTCTCGGTGATCTGAGATCGAACCGCTTCCAGATGATCCATGCAAATGCCCCTAATCCTCTCTGATCGGAATGCCCAAAACGTTACGCATGCGCGGTTACCCGGCGGCGGACTGCCGTTTCAGCAGGGTGGACCGGAAGCGGCCGCGAGCGCGGTGCAGCAGGACGCGCAGGTAATCGCCGTCGACGCCGAAGTCTCTGCAGACGGCCGCCTTATCGCGCTCTTCGATGAATACGGCCTGCAGTAGATTGCGATCCTTGGGCTGCAGTTCATCGAGGATGGAGCGAACCATCCGGCGGCGTTCGGTGTTGACGAACTCGCTTTCCGGATCGGGCCGCCAGTCGGGCTGGTCGGGCGGATCTTCATCGGGTTGCCCATGCCGTTTCTGGGAGCGGTAGGTCTCGAGCAGAACGTTGTTGCAAATGCCATTGACGTAGGCGCCGAGCCTTTCGGGGTGATCGAGTCCGGCTTGTTTCCGGATGTTGGTGACCACGCGCAGCAGCACCTCCTGGCGGGCATCTTCGGCGGCCTCCCGGGAGCGCAGACGGGAACGCAGTTTAGCGGTTAAGAGCGGCCCGAAATAGGACGAGAAGTGCCGCTCCGTTTCGGGGTCGCGCGCGACTAACCGGTCGACATACTCCGCGTTGAAGGGCTGGAGTTCCAGAGGGCCTCACAGTAGTAAGACCCTGATTATATAGCGCGCTCGGCGGCCCTTAGAAGCCTTCCCAAACGAAAGCGGGGAAGCGCCGCAGCGAGCGGAAGCCGAGCCGCAGATAGAGGTGCATGGCGGATCGATTGGCGGTAGTGACGGTGAGGCTGACGCGGCGGCAGCCATTCTTCCGGAGCAGGCCGAGGCTTTGACGCATCAGCTCGTAACCTAACTTGCGGCCGCGCACATCACGCGCCAGGCATACCTGGGTAATGTGGCCCACGTCCGGGCTCACGATGCTGGTCAGGCAGAGTCCGGCCATCCAACCGGTCTCGCGCTCGAAGGCCGCAAGGGACGCAGCTTGCAGGAAGTTTCCGCAGCCCGGGTATTGCACGATGTTGAACAGAAAGCGCCGGGCGCCGGCCACCGACCGGTACTGGTCGTTGATCAGGGAATCGACATGCCCGGAATAAGCGCTGGCGATGAGATGAGCGGCGGCATCCTGGTGGTGCTGGGCCCACGGCTCAATGGAAACGCCCGGCAGTTCGGCTGGCGGAAAGCGATCCAGCGTGTCGAGCTCAATCTCGAGGAAGTCGCGATCGAAAGTCTGAAGCTGGTGCGTCCGGGGCATGATTCTCTCGCGGGTGCCGAACAGAATGAGCTGGCTCTCGACGCGGCGGACGAACGGGGTCGCGATCAGCTCTTCGAGAACCTGGGAAAGAAGCCGGAATTCGTTCTGGGGCGAGCGATAGGCATGCCGGACATAGAGATCGCCGATGATGCCTTTGTGTTCTTCGAGGACGGAATAGGCGTAGCCGACGACGCCGGACGGCGCGATCAGAGCGACTCCGCTCAAGGCCTGGACGTCGATGAATTTGCGGACGAGGTCGGCGGAGCGCTCGAATTCCCAATCAAGCGTGTCTCGCCAGAACCGGATTTCCTCTTCGAGCAGAGGATCGAAATCGGAGGCGTGCAGCCGCCGCAAATCGCAGAGATCCAAGCCGGGCTGGAGAACGGCTGCCATCTTCGTTTCGTTTATAGCAGAGTTTGGAGGGCGGCGACGACCTGGCCGGGTTGGATGGATTCGATCGGTGCAGAACGAAGGACGCGAACGTGGGGGCCGCGGGGAGCCCAGACCGCGGGATCGGTCGGGCCGAAAAGAACGACGACGGGGGTGCCGACGGCGGCGGCAAGGTGGGAAATGCCCGAATCGTTGCCGACGAACGCGCGGGCGGTGGCGAGCCATTGTGCAAGATTGTGCAGGTTTTCAAAACGCACTGCTGATTCTAAAGGCTCTTGGGGACCGGCGCACCATTGGACGGCGCCTAACTGCTGGGCTAAATGACGGAAAAAAGCCAACGGCCAGCGCTTGGCTTCGTTTGAGGCAAAAGGGTGGAGCGCGATGAATTCGCCGGGGGCCCGAGGGATTGGAAAGCAGGGTAGGGTCAGCGGCGCGCCTACCTGGCGACAGTAAAATTCGGTTGCATGCGGGCCTTCGGCGGGCGGTAAGGAGGCGTGGAAGGTGACAGGCAAGCGGCCCAGCGCTTCCCGAAACTCCGGGCGGGCGGAGCCGTACCACGACTGGATATCATCAAACGCGGCCAGTCGTTCGAGCACGTCGTCTGCCGGGAGAACTCCGACGCGATCAAGTCCGGAGGATCCGATGGATTGCGCCCGGTCCGCGAAACCGGCGAGCGGGACGTTGGATTCTGCGCACCAGACTTCGGTGTAGTCGGATTTCAGGAATTCGAGAGCAGGTAGGGAAAGAATGAAGTCGCCGATGGCTCCGGGGCGAATGAGGAGGCGCTTCCGCGGATCGCCCCCGTTTTGGGTCACTTACAATGATTAGCAGAAGCCATGATTGCTGCGCCGCGTGCCGGACGGTCGGCCTTAAGCACCAGTACGCTCCTGGACAACATCGGGGACACGCCGCTGATCCGGCTGGCGAAGGTGACGGCGGATCTGCCCGGAATTGAGATTTATGGGAAGGCGGAGTATTTCAATCCGGGGGGCTCCGTTAAGGACCGGCCGGCGGCGCGGATGATCGCGGAAGGCGAAAAAGCGGGAACGCTGACGCCGGGAAAGATTCTGATTGACGCGACCAGCGGCAATACGGGGATTGCGTACGCCATGATCGCCGCCGCGAAAGGGATTCCGGTGCGGCTCTGCCTGCCGAGTAACGCGTCCCCGGAGCGCAAGCGCATTCTGCAAGCGTATGGCGCGGACATTGTGTTTACGGATCCGGGGGAGGGCTCGGACGGAGCCATTCGCAAGTGCCGCGAGATTTACCAGAGCGATCCCGGCCTGTATTTCTATCCGGACCAATACAACAACCCGGCCAATTGGCGAGCGCACTTCGATACGACAGGGGCCCGAGATTTTGGAACAAACCGGCGGGCGCCTTACGCATTTTGTGGCGGCTGCTCGGAACCAGCGGCACGTTCATGGGAACGGCGCGGTACTTGCGGCAGGAGAAGCGGTCGGTGCAGTGCATTTCGGCGCAACCGGCGGCGAGCTTTCACGGCCTGGAAGGGCTGAAGCATATGCCGACGGCGATTGTGCCGGGGATTTACGATGCGACGCTGGCGGATCGCAATCTGTGGCTGGAGACCGAGGATGCGCACGCGATGGTGAGACGCCTGGCGCGCGAAGAAGGGCTGCTGGTCGGGGTTTCCGCAGGCGCCAACGTGTGCGGGGCGTTGCAGATCGGCCGGGAACTGGCCGCGCAGGGACAGCCGGCCGTGATTGTGACGGTGCTTTGCGATGGCGCGGATAAGTATCTGAGCGAATCCTTCTGGGATGAGCCCCAATCAAACTAACGAGGCTCATTAAGAAACTTCGGCGGACATGATCGAGATTGAAGAACAGCCCTGGCGCGCGATGCTGGCGCATGCGGAAGCAACCTATCCCAACGAATGCTGCGGCGTGATGCTGGGGAGCGCAGACGCGGCGAAGGTCGTGAAGGAAGCCGCAGCTTTGGCGAATGTGGCGCAGGAATCGCATCGTGCGCGATATGAACTGGCTCCGGAGGATCTGATTCGCGCGGATCGCGAGGCGCGCGCGCGGGGTCTCGATCTTATCGGGATCTATCACTCGCATCCGGACTGCGACGCTTACTTTTCGGCGACCGATCTGAAGAACTCGTGCCCGTGGTACTCGTTTGTGGTTTTGTCGGTGCGCGAGGGACGGTTCGACCACGCCAACAGTTTTCTCCCCAATGCCGAACAGACTCATGCAGAGAAGGAAGAGATGACATGCCCAAAATTCTGATTCCGACGCCGTTGCGCCAGTACACCGACAAGCAGAGCGAAGTGGAGGTGCCGGGGACGACGGTTGGAGAAGTGCTGGACGGGCTCACGACGCGTTTTGCCGACCTACGAAAGCAGCTTTATAGCGATACCGGAGCGCTGCGCAGCTACGTGAATGTGTACGTGAATGACGAGGATATCCGTTACCTGGAGAAAAGCGCGACAGCGGTCGGCGACGGGGATACCTTGACGATTGTTCCTAGCATTGCAGGCGGGAGCGCGCTGGCGGAAGCGACACCGGGGGCGCTTCCAGCAAACGCGACGGCTCTGACTAACGAGGAAGTTCTGCGCTACAGCCGACACCTGATCATGCCCGAAGTGGGGATGGAAGGGCAGCTCAAGCTGAAGAACGCCAGCGTTCTGCTGGTGGGCGCGGGCGGATTAGGGGCACCGCTTGGACTGTATCTGGCGGCTGCGGGCATTGGGCGTATCGGGCTCGTCGATTTCGACGTGGTCGACCATACGAACCTTCACCGGCAGGTGATTCACGGGACTAAAGACGTGGGCCGCAAGAAGCTCGACTCGGCCGCAGACCGGATGCGCGATATCAATCCGAACGTAAAACTGGAACTTCACGATGTGGCACTAACCAGCGAGAATGCTTTGGAGTTGCTCGGCAAGTATGACCTGGTCATCGACGGCACGGATAATTTTCCGACACGTTACCTGGTAAATGACGCCTGCGTGCTGTTGAAGAAGCCGAATGTGTATGGGTCGATCTTCCGGTTCGAGGGACAGGCTACGGTGTTCGGATATCCGGGCGGCCCGTGCTATCGCTGCTCGTATCCGGAGCCGCCGCCACCGGGGCTGGTGCCCAGTTGCGCCGAGGGCGGAGTGCTGGGAATTCTGCCAGGCATTATCGGCTTGATCCAGGCCACGGAAGCGGTGAAGCTGATCATCGGTATTGGCGAGCCGCTGATAGGGAGGCTTCTGCGTTACGACGCGCTGGAGATGCGGTTCCGGGAGTACAAGGTTCGCCGCGATCCGGAATGTCCGGTGTGCGGAGATCACCCAACGATCAAAGAGTTGATCGATTACCAGGAGTTCTGTGGTATTCCTCAACACGTGGCCCAGACAGAACCGCTGAAGAGCGAACTCGATGTAATGGAAGTGAAGAAGAAACTGGATGACGGCGATGCTTTTCTTCTGCTGGATGTGCGGGAGCCTTACGAGCATCAGATTGCGAGTATTCCGCAAGCGAAACTCATTCCGCTCGGCGATCTGGGAAAGAGGGTTGGCGAGTTAGATCCCTCCATGAATATTGTCGTCCACTGCAAGTCTGGGGGACGTAGCGCCAAGGCTGTGGAGTTCTTGAAGCAGCAAGGATTCCAGCACGTCGCGAACATGCGCGGCGGCATTCTTGCGTGGAGTGATAAGGTCGACCCGAAGCTACCGAAGTACTAAGTCAACAAGAGTCACATCGAGCTTTGCAATAAACAGAAAGGCTGCCCTCGGATGGCAGCCTTTTTTATTGTCCGATCACGTTCGGGATCGTAGATACATCGTTCCGCGCGATCAAACTGCGCGCCGGCCCGAGATCAGTTGAATCACGGCCACAGCGATGGCGATGACGAGGAGCACATGGATGAAGCCGCCCAGCGTGTAGGAGCTGACCATCCCGAGCAACCAGAGCACTAAAAGAATCACGAAAATTGTCCAAAGCATCTTGAGTCTCCTTTTATGTAGGCAAGCCGTTCTCGGTATCGGGTAAAGCAGTTTACGTGCCAAAAAAAAAGGCAAAGAAAAGCCCGCCGGGTTTGCGACCCGGCGGGCAGGCACTACGCGTTGGTGAACGACTGCCTTATTTCGGGCAGGTCGCGGTGATGGTGGCGGGCGCGGGCTGGGCGTTGGTGGCCGAAGGCGGCGCGGGGGCGCCCTTCGGAACGAACCAGACTTCCACGCGCTGGTCTTTCAGCAGATCGTCGGAGGCGGTGATCTGAGAAGCGCGGCGTTCCTTGATGGAGGCGGCGCAGACCGGCTTGCGGAACTCGGCGCCCTGGTTGGGACCGACGGTGGCGATGCGGATGCGGCTGGGGTCGATTCCGGGCTTCGGACAGATGCCGGCGCCGGAAGCCAGGATCTGAGCGGCATGCAGCGCGCGTTCCATGGCGAGATCAACGGGGGCCTCGGCGGCGGCGCCACGGCGGCGGCGAGCGCGGGGCTGCGGAGCGGGCGGCTCATTGCCGGAGTGGCCGACGACGATAACGTCGAAGTTCTGGTACTGGCCGGAGGTGAGCGCGGGATAGACGACGTCGATCAGCAGGCGCTTACCGCAATTGTTCACGCGGGAATTGCTGGTCGGGAAGATGATGTCATCCTGACGGATCGAGGTCGGCTGCTTGGTGATGTTGAGCGTGACCGGAGCGGAAGCGGAACCGCCGGCGCTGTCGGTGACTGTCGCCGTGACCGTGACCTGCTTGGTCTGGGCGGCGGGGTTGTTGGAATCGAACTGGACGCCCGAAGAATCGTAGGTGGCGGGATCGGTACCGCTCACGGAACCGTCCGAAGCAGCCCAGGCGACCGAGAGAGTGCCGGGGCAGTTGCCGGCCTGCGGATGCGGATACAGCATGGCCTTATCGCCGAACTGCAAGTCCGTCTTATCGGCGTTGGCGGTGATGGTGGGAGCGGAGTGCTCGTTCACCGTGACGGTGACGGCGGTCGCGGTCTTGGTGAGTTGGGTGATGTTGTCGAGAACGACGAGGCCGATGGTGTGCGACCCGGCGCCGGTGGGGGTATAGCTGAAGCTCGAGCTATTGGTGGCCGCGTTCTGCCCATCGACGGTCCAGCGATAGGACGGCGTATGGTTCGGCGCCACAGCTTCCACGGTAGCCGTGAAGCTCACCGGAGTATTGGCGCAGATGGCGGCCGGAGCGGACGGTTGGATGGAAACACCCGTGAAGCCCGGGGCGGCAACGGCGATCACCGGCGCGATCGGCGTGTGGCCGAAGATCATCATCAGACCGGTGCTGACTTCAAGTCCGTTGAAGATTCCGCCGGAGGGGAGTGTAAGCTGCGGCGCGACCCCATACTGAGCGAGGCCGTAGTGCGGCTCGCGGGAGAGCAGGCCGGAAACGCCGGCGCGGACACCAAAGTGGTTACTCAGGCGAACCTTGATACCGCCGCCGTAGGTGAAGGCGAGCTTGGTATCGGTACGGAAGTTCTGACCGCCGAGAGCGGCGGTGAGCGGCTCAGCCAGCAACGACTTGGCTTTGTCCGTGGGCCGGTACGAAAGGAGGCCAAAACCAGCCGAGAAATAGGGGCGAACGAAGTGCTCCCGGGAGGCGGTGTAGACGAGGATGCTTTCCTGACCCTGCCAGAGATGCTGCGAGAGAGTCAGCGACTGGTTTAGTCCGCCGAAGTTCTGGTGGAAGCGCAGATCGTTCTGCATGTAGGTGAAGCTCTGTTCGGTGCCGAGGTAGTTGGCGAAGTTCTCGGTGAGAATACCCTGCACCAGACCGCTAGGCAGCAACTCGGTGCGGAGAGGATCCTTTTTCTGTTTGAAGAAACTTCCGCCGGCTAAGATCCCGACTTCGAAATCCGGCGATACATTCTGCGCGTGCGCGGCCCCGGCGGCTGCCAGGAGTACGCCGACGCAACTACAGAGCAGGCGTTTTGTCGTTCTGCTGGTTTGGAGCATATAGGTCCTTTCTAGTATCTATGTTCGAAAAACTGGTTGGAGTCGGTTTACTCTCGTCGAGGGGTCGAACGTAAATTCCCCGGGTAGCGGTTACGGCGATGAGGTTGTGAGGGCCCTGAGAAGGGATCGCGAAATTGCGGACGAACGCTCCTCCAAGGCCAGCCTCGGGATCGCGATGCCAAGTGATACCGGCGTCGCGAGATTCGTAGATGTTTCCGTATTCGAAGGCAAAGGCGCGGGTCTTCGAGACGGGATCGATTGCCACGGACGTGATGCTGGCGGGGGGGAGCCCGGAGCGGGAGGCCTGCCAAGTGGCTGCCCCATCATCACTGCGGAAAACGCCGCGGGAGGTGCCGGCAAGCAACAGCCCGTCGACTGCGGCGACATCGTACACTTCGCAAAAGAAAGGAAGATGACGCCGGGTCCAGGTAATTCCGTCGTCATTCGAAATCAGCAGGGAGTGGGCGAGAACGGCGACCACGGATTCGGCGCGGAGCAGCGAATGAACCGCTTCCTTGACCCCGCCGTTGGTGGGAGCGATTGCCTGCCAGGTCAGCCCGTCATCGAGGCTCCGGAACAAGCCGGACTCAGCACCCGCGAGCAGTCCGCGATCGAGAGGCGTTAAAGAGGTGACGTGCGCGGGTGAGACCTTCAGGCGATTCCACGTCTTGCCCGCGTCCACGGAACGCAGAACCGAACTGGCCGTGGCGGCTACTAATGTACCGGCGGGGGTTCGGGTAATGGCGAGGACGTTTTCGCTGCCGAACTGCGACGGATCGGTGATGCGGTTCCAGTGCGAACCGCCATCGGAACTGGCGAAGACCGCGCCGGCGTCAAGTTCAAACCCGGTACCGGTGTAGAGCTGATCGCCGGCGGCGGCGACGCGCGAAAAATTCCGACTGGTGAAGCCGGTATTGATGGGCTTGAGCGTAGCGCCGTTGTCGGCACTCTTAAACAGCCCAGCATCGGCGGTTGCCACGTAGAGCATTCCGTTGGAAAAGGCGAGGGACTTAATTTCGTGGCCGGAGATATCGCGCCAATTCGTGCCACCGTCGGTGGTGCGGTAGAGACCGCGGCTGGTACCGGCGAAGATGGTGTCGGGATGATCGGGATTCTGAACGAAGGCGTAAGTGCGGCGCGAGGTAAACGGAATTCCCGCCATCTTGGACCACAACTCACCGCCGTTGTTGCTGTGCCAGAAACCGCTACAAGCGCCGATGAACACGCGCGAAGGCCGGGTGCTATCGACGCGAACGGTAATGATGTCGGAATCCGTGCTCATGCCTTCCGCAGTCAGATTCCAGGTCTTGCCGCCGTCCGTTGTCTTCCAGGGTAAGCGCGGAGTGCCAGCGTAGATGATGTTTGAGTCCTGCGGATCGATTGCGACCGAGACTGCGGGCTGCAGGTCGATATTGTCGGGGGGCGAGATGGCTTTCCAGGTTTCCCCGCCATCCCGGCTCAACTTCACGCTTTGACGAAGCCCGGCAACCATGATTTTCGGATCGCGGTTCCAGATAGTGAGCGAATAAACCTCATCGGACCCAAGGGCGGTAACCGGTTTCCAGGTATGCCCAAAATCGTTGCTGCGATAGAGGCCGGAGCGCGGCTCATCGGCAATGGCCGCGTAAACGACGGCGGGATTTTGGGGATCGATGACCAGGGTGTGGAGCATCGACGAATATTGACGGGGAAAGGAGAGGGGTTCCCACGAATCGCCGGCGTTCGTGGACAGAAAAAGATTGGCGTTCTTCGTGCCGACCAGCAATATCTGGGGATTGGACGCGCTAACGGCAATCGATTCGGCGTTACCGCCGAAGGGACCGGCCGAAATCCAGGAACTGGTTTCCGCACGTAACCGTACTAACGTGGAACAGCAGGCGATTCCAATAAGTACGACCGTCGTGAGTCTTAATCCCATGATTCGCGTTGCGACAGTGCAGCTAAGCCCCTTTTAGAAGTTTAGTTTAGCAGAACGTTTCTCTAGAACTATATACAAACGCACACTTTAAAAACTACTTACCTGTTAGGATGGCGGGTCTGCGTATTGGAATTCACACGTCGCGCTCGGGGTCACTCGAAAAAGCGGCGATTCGCGCATACGAACGCGGCGCTAACTCACTGCAGATCTTCTCCAGCAGCCCGCGCATCTGGAGGGCGGCGGATCCGGACAAAGAGGCGGTCGACGGGTTTCGAAAAGCCCGGGAACGATTCGACTTGCAGCCGCTGGCGATCCATGGAAGCTACCTGATCAATCTGGCGTCTCTCGATCCGATTATCCGGCCCAAATCGATTGCGGCATTTCGGGGAGAACTGCAGCGGGCGGTAGCGATCGGGGCGGACTACCTGGTGACGCATCCCGGGAACTACACGTCGGGATCGAGCGAAGAAGGCATGGCAGCATTTGTGCTGGGGCTGCGGGACGCGGCCCAGGGTCTGGATCTCGGGAAGTTGATGGTGCTGCTCGAAAACACGGTTGGCGCGGGTGCGCAGCTGGGCGGAACACTGGCAGAACTGAGGAACATGCGCGATCTCGCGCGCCAGCTTTGCGACGTGGGGGTGGGGTATTGCCTGGACACGTGCCATTTGTATGCCGCGGGTTTCGATATAGCGGCGAGCCGCGGCCTGGAGGATGCGGTAGCGGCGGTAGAGCGCGTTCTGGGAATGGAGAACGTACATCTGATCCACGCCAATGATTCGAAGGGCGCGCTCGGCTCACGCCGCGACCGGCATGCCAATATTGGGAGAGGCAGCATCGGCCTCGACGGGTTTGGACGCATCCTCAGACATCCCGGGTTGCAGTCCAAGACGTTCATTCTGGAGACTCCCGAGGACGAAGAGGGCGACCAGCATCGCGACGTCGCAACGCTGAAGCGCCTGGCAGCGGGAGCGAGCGCGAAAAAGCGGAAAAAGAAGAAAGAAAATGCCGGAAAAGCCGTACAACTTTCAGGAAATTGAAACGAAGTGGGCGGCGGAATGGGAAAAAACGCCGCTTTACGGGGCTGAAGAGAACTCGGCAAAGCCCAAATACTACGTATTGGAAATGCTGCCGTACCCGAGCGGCGCGCTGCACATCGGGCACGTCCGGAACTATGCGATCGGGGACGCGCTGGCGCGCCACATGTGGATGCGCGGCTACAACGTGCTGCATCCGATGGGCTGGGACGCGTTCGGATTGCCCGCGGAGAATGCAGCGATCGCGAACGGACGGCCGCCGCGGGAGTGGACGCTCGCCAACATCGAGAAAATGAAGCGGACGCATCGCCGCTTCGCGTTTTCCTACGACTGGACGCGCGAACTGACGACGTGCGAGCCGGATTACTATCGCTGGAACCAGTGGTTTTTTCTAAAGATGCTGGAGCGCGGCATCGCCTATCGCAAGAAAGCGCTGGTGAACTGGTGCCCGAAATGCGCCACGGTACTGGCAAACGAACAGGTGGTGGATGGCTGCTGCTGGCGGCATGAAACGACGGCAGTGGAGCAGCGCGCGCTCGAGCAGTGGTTCCTGCGGACGACGCGGTATGCGGACCAGCTGCTGGACGACATCAAGCAGTTGGAAGGCAACTGGCCGGACCGCGTCCTCACGATGCAGCGCAACTGGATCGGGCGTTCGGAAGGCGCGGAGGTGGATTTCGAAGTTTCTTCGGGAGACAAGCTGCGCGTGTTTACGACGCGGATCGACACCATTTTCGGCGCGACGTGCCTGATCATCGGGCCCGAGCATCCACTGGTGAAAGAGCGGCTGAGCGGGTTGATGCAGGCGCAGGCCAAGGCGATGATCGACGCGCGCGCGGGCCAGGGTCCCGGCGATTTCGAGAAGGAAGGATTTGCGACGGGCCTGGAGGCGCGGAACCCATTCAGCGGCGAGACGCTGGGAGTGTGGGTCGGCAACTTCGTGTTAGCGGGCTATGGAACGGGCGCGATTATGGCGGTGCCGGCGCACGATCAGCGCGATTTCGAATTTTGCACGAAGTATGGGATTCCGATCCGGCCGGTGGTGCGCGCGGCGGAAGCGGATGTGACGGATGCTCCTTTAACGGGGGCCCTGGAGATTGAAGGCGTCGTCGAAAACTCGGGCGCGTACTCGGGGCTGCCGACCGCGGAGGCGCGCCGGCAGATGATCGCCAAAGCAAAGCAGGACGGCTTCGGGGATGCGGCCATCACGTTCCGGATCAAAGATTGGGGCATTTCGAGGCAGCGCTATTGGGGAACGCCGATTCCGGTGGTGCACTGTCCGGTGGACGGCGTGGTCGCGGTGCCGGAGGCGGATCTGCCGGTGGTTCTTCCGCGGCAGGTGAAGATCACGGGCGAAGGAAGATCGCCGCTCGATAGCGTGCCCGAGTTCGTGAATGTGGTGTGCCCGAAGTGCGGCGGACCGGCGCGGCGGGAGACGGACACGATGGACACGTTCGTCGATTCTTCGTGGTACTTCTATCGCTACTGCGATCCGCATAACAGCACGGCGCCTTATGACTCGGGCAAGATCGCGTACTGGTTTCCGATCGATCAATACATCGGCGGGGTGGAGCACGCCATTCTGCACCTGATTTACTCGCGCTTCTGGACCAAGGTGATGCGCGATCTGGGCATGACGGCCAACGACGAACCGATCCGCAAGCTGTACACGCAGGGCATGGTGATCCGCGAAGGGGCGAAGATGTCCAAAAGCCGGGGCAACGTGATCGGGGCCGACGAGGTGGCGGAAGAGTACGGCACGGATGCCTCACGGATGTTCGTTTTGTTCGCGGCGCCGCCGGAGAAGGAGATGGACTGGACGAAGTCCGGGATCGAGGGAATCGTGCGGTTCCTGGGGCGCGTGTACCGGTTTGTGACGCGCAATATCGGAGCGGCGGGGGGCGATGGCGCGAGCGACGAGCGTGTGCTGCGCAAGTTGCACCAGACGCTGCAGAAGATCACCGAGGACTTCGTAGCGCGCTGGCACTTCAACACGTCCATTGCGGCGGTGATGGAGTTGATGAATGAACTGCACGCGGAAGAGGCGGGGACATCGGCGGCCGCGATGCGCGAAGTGCTGCGCACGCTGACGTTGATGATGGGACCGTTCGCGCCGTACCTGGCGCAGGAGCTGTGGGTGGAACAGGGCTTTGCGGGCGCCGTGTTTCAGCAGCCGTGGCCGGCTTTCGATGCGGAACGCGCGCGGGAAGCGGGAGCGGAGATCGTGCTGCAGGTGAATGGCAAGGTACGCTCGCGCATGACGGCGCCTTTCGGAACCGGTCAAGAGGAGCTGAAGGCGCTGGCGATGCGGGACGTGAAGATTACCGGGCTGCTGCAGGGGAAAGAGATCGTGAAGGTGATCGTGGTGGTGGATCGCCTGGTAAATTTCGTGGTGCGGTAGTCGCGATCAGTACAGCACTTCGCCGGCTTCGCGCTCTACGCCGTGAAGAAAGGCTTCGAGCACAGTTAGGCGTTCGCTGGCAAGTTCCCGCGACGTTGCGAGTTTTAGTTTCGCGGGCAGCGTGGCGAGCGCGTTACGAAGGACCGGGAGCACGTCGGTAAAGGTGGAGTAGCGCGTGTCGCGGCCGACCTTGCATACGGCGCGGAGAATGCCTACCGCGCCCAGCTGCTCCAGGATGTCGGCATCGCGCAGGATCGTGGCCTCGATGGAAAGAGGCTCGGCCGCGGCCTGATGGGTGCGGATGGCTTCGAGCACGGCCGGGATTTTGTCGTGCGGAAATCCTATCGAATCGAGGATGGCGGGCGACTCGGCGATCGCGTACCGGACGTTGTCCCACTGCGCCAGCGCTTCGGGATCGGAAGGGCGATGACCGAGGAAGACACCGAGATCGTGCAGCCACGCGGCGGCATACACGATGTCGCTGTCGTATACGAGATCCGCGCCAATCGCGCAGGTGAGCGAGAACAGGCGCGGCTGGTGGCCGAACTTATCGACCGGCAAAGCCTCGTTAGTGATGAAATCCCGAAGCGCTTGCCGCCAGGCCTTCGACGGTTTTTTCGGCGTAGAGGGAATCGATTTCATTGCGGAAATTTTCGAGCACTTTGGCGCGGCGCACTTTCATGGTAGCGGTGAGTTCGCCGGTTTCGATGGTGAAGTCGCGAGGGAGGATGCGGAACTTGCGGATCTTTTCGAAGTCGCCCAGGTGCTTGTTGATGCGGTTCACGATTTTCTGCACTTCGAGGGAGACCGGTTGCGAAGTGATGAGAGCTTCGGGCTGATTGCGGACGGCTTCGACGCCGGATAGGCTCTCGGCGAGCGATGGATTGATAGTGAAGAGCGCGGTGAGGTAGGGCAGGCGATCGCCGATGAGGACCACCTGGCTGATCAGCGGCTCCGACTTGAACAGGCCTTCGACGCGCGAGGGGAAGATCTTTTTCCCGGTGGACGAGACGATGAGCTCTTTCTTGCGGCTGGTGATGTAGACATAGCCGTCGGAATCCATGTAGCCGATATCGCCGGTGCGCAGCCAGCCGTTGTCAACGACCTGAGCGGTGGCGGCGGCGTCATTGTAATATTCCGCGAACATGCAGGGTGTTTTCAGGAGCAGTTCACCATCGGACGCGAAAGAGAGCTGAACGCCGGGGAGGAGTTTCCCGATGCTGCCGCCGCGGGGCGAGTCGATGGGATTGAAGCAAACGATGCCGCCTTCGGTTAGGCCATAGCCTTCGACGAGAGGCATCCCGATCGCGGCATAGAAGTCGGCGAGCTCCTGACCGAGGGGCGCGCCGCCGGACGCGGGGATGCGCATGCGGCCACCCAGACGGGCGCGGATGGGGGCGAAGATCGCTTTGTCGGCCGCCTTGAGCGGGATGCGCAAATAGAGCGGCACGGGCTTGCCGTCGCGGCGATAGCGGCTGGCGGCGATCCCGAGTCCGACTGCGGCGTAGAACAATTTGCGAACGGGGGCGGGCTTTTTGCGGATCTCCGTGCAGACGGAGGCGTAGACGCGCTCCCACATGCGGGGCGGCGCGACGAACAGGGTCGGACGCACGGATTTGATTTCGGACGGCAGCTTGAGGAGGCTTTCCGAGAAAATGACCGGCGTACCGAAGTACATCGGGACCAGTTCGACGGCAATGCGTTGCGTGATATGTGCCGAGGGCAGGAACGCGATAGTCACATCGTCGGTGGTCAGAGGCAGCGCGGCGGGACCCATCTCCACGTTGGCGACGACGGCTTCATGGGTGGTGAGCACCATCTTCGGTTCCCCGGTGGCTCCGGAAGTGAGATAAAGGATCGCGTAGTCCTGGGGGGTGACCGCTGCGGTGAGTGCGGCGAAGCGCGCGGGATCGGCCTCGATTTGGGCGCGT
Organism: Bryobacterales bacterium; assembly: GCA_963814235.1. Lineage (GTDB taxonomy): Bacteria > Acidobacteriota > Terriglobia > Bryobacterales > Bryobacteraceae > Bog-113. Next base: position 366,315 of record CAWFCA010000001.1, read on the forward strand.
CCAAGCTCCTGCAGATCCTCGAGAGAGAGCGCGTCATCGGCGGCGCCGGTCATCAGGATGAAATGCTCGACGGGCGCGCTCTTAAGGGGTTCCAGTGTTTTCGGATTTTCGACGAAGAGAATCCGCGCGTTGGAAGCGGCGACGGTTTTGAGCAGGTCCTTGGGCGGATAAGACTGGTAGAGCGCGGCGGCGATGGCGCCGATGGACATGATGGCCATGTCGGCCAGGTAGAACTCGGCGCGGGTTTCGGAACAGAGCGCGACGACATCGCCTTTCTGGATGCCGATGGCGACGAGGCCCATGGCGATTTCCTGAACCGTTCTCAGGTGCTCATTCCACGTCCAGGTCCGGTGATGGCGACCGCCGCCGGATGTCGTGGGCTGGGAGAGCGCAAGCTTGCTTCCGTGAGCAGCTACGGTGTTCTGGAAGATCTCGAAAACAGTGCGCGCAGGCATTCGATCCGAGCGTATCATGCGATCCGGTGACGACCGGAAGGGGGCCGCCGGATGTAGCCGCGCGGTTAATCGAGCGGTTTGATGCGGATGTTTTTGTACCACACTTCACTGCCCGGATCGTGGGCCTGGAGCGCGATGGTGCCGGGCCCGACGCGCCGTCCGGTGAAATCGCTGGTGCCCTTCCAATCGGAGGGCTGGGTCCAGTCAGCAACGACTCTTCCGTTGTATTTCACCGTGATCCGGTCGCCTTTGGCGATGATGTCTTCGGTGAACCACTGGTTGTCGGGCACGATCTGTTCATGGACGTCCTTCACTTCATAAATACTGAACGTCTTGCGAGGGTCCGATTTGTAGCTGTTGTTGACCTGGATTTCAAAACCTTTGCCGGGCCAGCCTCCTTCCTGATATTCGGTTTCGATGTAGATCCCGCCGTTCGCGCCCGGCTTGGTGAGGACATCGACCTTGAGCTCAAAGTTCGTGAACTGGTGGTTCATGACGTCGCCCTGGTAGAAGAGGTGACTGCGGGTTCCGTGGGCAACGATGGCGCCGTCGTGGACGGACCAGGTCTGCGGAGTTTCGCTGGGTTTCCAGCCGTTCATTGTGGAACCGTCGAACAGGGAAGTAAAGCCGGGCTCCGCGGCGCTGAGGGGCAGCAGAGACACAAGGCAAAAGAGGGCGCAGGTTTTGATCACGGGTCCATGCTACTGAACGAGCAAACGCAAAAGCAAGTTGCGACGGGTTTACGCTTCCGCCAGGTCACCATGCCTGGAGCCAACGAATCCATAGAACACGATGTAGAGGTAGAGCAGGGCCGGGAGAATGAAGGCGAGTTGCACGCCGTACTTATCGGCGAGCGCGCCCTGGATCACCGGAAGGATAGCGCCGCCGACGATGGCCATGACCAGGAGGCCGGAGCCTTTGCCGGTGAGCTTGCCGAGACCGTCAATGCCCAGGGTGAAGATGGTCGGGAACATGACCGAGTTGAAGAAGCCGACGAGGATGATGCTCCACATGGCGACCGGCCCGGTAGTCAGAATCGAGATGGCGACCAGCGAGCAGGAGGCGATCGCCGCGGCCCCGAGCACCAGGCCGGGCTGGAGTTTCTGCATGAGCGCGGAGCCGATGAAGCGGCCGATCATGGCGCCGCCCCAATAGAACGAGACATAACCGGCGGCTTGCCTTTCGTTCAGGCCGCCGATGTTGGGCTGCGTGAAGTAATTCACCAGGAAACTGCCGATGGAGACTTCGGCGCCCACATAGACGAAGATGCCCACGGCGCCGAGGACGAGATGGCGATAGCTCCACACACTGCGCTGCGGCGCGGCCTTTTCACCCGTGGCCGCTTCGTCGATGGAGGTGAGAACAGGAAGGTGAATCCTCCAGAACATAATCGCCAGGAGAAAGAGGAGGATCGCGATGCCGAGGTACGGCAGCCGCACGGAGGAAGCTTCGAGCGCCTGATGGGCCTGGCGCTCCGCAGGTGATAACTGGTGCAGTTGGGCGGTGGTCATGGTGGCCGCCGAGAGAATGAACATTCCGCCCAGGTAGGGGCCGATGGTGGTTCCGAGCGAGTTCAAGGCCTGTGCGAGCGTCAGGCGGCTGGAAGCTTTATCCGGCGCGCCGAGTTCGGCGACATAGGGGTTAGCGGCGACCTGCAGCAGGGTGACGCCAGAAGCCAGCACGTAGAGCGCGAAAAGGAAAAGAGGATAGGAGGCCATGCTGGCGGCGGGAAGGAACAGCAGCGCGCCGACTCCCATCACGGTGAGCCCGGTGACGATCGATCGCTGGTATCCCAGCCAGGAGATGATGCGGGATGAGGGCAGCGACATGATGAAGTACGCCGAGAAGAACGTGAACTGGATCAGCATGATCTGCGTGTAGCTCAACTCGAAAATGCCTTTCAGATGCGGAACGAGGATGTCGTTCAGCACGGTAACGAAGCCCCACATGAAAAAAAGCGTGGTGAGGATCGCGAGAGCGGGGCGGTAATTTTCGGTGGGCGCAATGCCGGACGTGCGCGGACCAGCGGGCTGTATCATCGGAGACTCCTGGCGAGCTACCGTTGCATGTTATCAACGTCGAGGGTGCGGTTTGCTGTGTTAGTGGTGGGGACGTGAGCAGCCCTTCTTCGCAGCCGGTCTTCCGTTATGAGGGCGCCTGCGCCTTTTGCGGCATGTGGGTGGAATTCTGGCGGAGGTTAACCGGGGATCGCGTGGCCTATGTGGCCGACGGGGACCGGGCGCGCGAGGCGGTGGAATACACCGACGGGTCTGGTGATTTCCGCGCGGCGCACGCCATTTTTCAATTGCTGGGAAGCGTTCCGGGATACGGCTGGATGCTGTGGTGTTACCGGCGCGTGCCGGGCTTCGCGGGGTTGTCGGAAGGCATTTACAAGGTGGTTGCCGCGCATCGCAACGCTGCTTACCGGATCACGCGCGCGCTTTGGGGCAGCCACGTCGAGGTGGCAAGCTATCGCCGGGCATCGGAGCTGTTTGCGCAAGCACTGGCGCTGGTCTATCTGACGGCATTCGTATCGTTCGGACTGCAGGTGGACGGGCTGATCGGTTCCCACGGGATTTTGCCCGCCGTTGTGTATTTTCGTGGGGTTGGAGGCTGGCAATTCCCGTCCATTTTCTGGTGGGCATCGAGCGATGCGGCTCTGCGCGGGGCTTGCTGGGCGGGCGCGGCGCTCGCGATGGCGGCGGCGCTCGTGAAAGCGCACACGGGTTGGCAGCGGCTCGCCTTCGGACTGATGTTCGTCCTGTACCTATCACTGGTAACGGCGGGGCAGATTTTCATGGGTTACCAGTGGGATTTTCTGCTGTTGGAGGCGGGGTTTCTGGCCATCTTTCTGACGCCGGCATGGCCGCGGGTGTGGCTGTTTCACTGGCTGCTGTTCCGGTTGATGTTCGAATCCGGGCTGGTCAAAATGCAGAGCCACGATGCGACCTGGAGCGGCTTAACGGCGTTGACCTTCCACTACGAAACGCAGCCGCTGCCCACGCCGCTGGCCTGGTACGCGGCGCAACTTCCGTTATGGTTCCAGAAACTGTCAGCCGGATTCGTATTTGCGGTGGAGTTGGTGCTCCCTCTCCTGATCTTCGGCCCACGGCGGGTGAAGCAGGCTTCGGCGATCGGGACGATCCTGTTGCAGGTGTTGATCCTGCTGACCGGGAATTACACCTTCTTCAATTGGCTGACCATTGCCCTTTGTATTTTGCTTTTCGACGACCATTTTTTCGGACGGGCGGCGGCTCTGCGCCCGGGATTCGACCCGCGAGTGAACCGGTTCGCATCGGCGGCGCTGCTGTTGTTTGTGTTGGTGTTCGGGTGCAGCCAGATCGCCGAGATGTGCGGGGACGCGCCTCCGCTAATCGTGCGGAAGGCGGAGGCGATGCTAGCGCCATATGGATTGATCAACCAGTACGGGCTGTTTGCGTCCATGACGACCAGCCGTCCGGAGATTGTCGTGGAAGGATCGAACAACGGGACGGCGTGGCTACCCTACGAGTTCCGGTTTAAGGCGGGGCGGCTCGACCGGGCTCCCGCGTGGGTGGCGCCGTATCAACCCCGCCTGGATTGGCAGATGTGGTTTGCGTCATTGGGCAGTTACGAGCAGAGTCCATGGTTCGGGCAGTTCGTCCTGCGTCTGCTGGACGGCTCGCCGGCGGTGCTGCGGCTGCTGGAGCGAGACCCATTTGCGGGGAAGCCGCCGCGGTATATCCGTGCGCGGGTGTACGAGTATCACTTCACGAGGGGGAAGGCGCGGGACTGGTGGCAGCGCGAGGAGAAGGGCGCGTACTTTCCGGCGGTGTCGCTGCGCGTGCCGGGAGTCGAGTAGACTACGAACCATGAAAACAACCCTTCTGTTGGTATTAAGCGCGGCGGCGGCCTGGGGCGCTACGGCTCCGCAGGCGCTGGTGGGCCGGTGGGATCTGACGGTGAAGACGGCGGTCGACAGCTACCCCTCGTGGCTGGAGGTGAACAATCAGGGGGAGGTGCGAATTGTGGGCCGCGTGTCGAGCGTGCATCCGGGCAAAAATGTGAAGCCGTCCGGGAACGGTTTGATGTTCGACACCGACGAGTATCTGGGCAAACCGGTGCATGTCGATTGGGAGATTCACGCGGCGGGCGGGAAGCTCACGGGCATGCAGAAGCGCGCGGATGGCACGACCGGGGAGATTATGGGAGTGCGCGCGCCGAAGCTGGACCATGCGATGCCGGCGAAATGGTCGAAGCCCGAGCCGCTGTTTAACGGCAAAGACCTGAGCGGGTGGGAGCCGATCGTGACGGGCGAGCCGGGCAAGTCGCCGAAGAACAACTGGGCCGCGGTGAACGGCGAACTGGTGAACCAGGCGGCCGGCGCGAATATCCGGACGACGCGACTATTTCAAGATTTCAAACTGCACGTGGAATATAACTGTCCGCAGGATGGCAACAGCGGCGTCTATCTGCGCGGAAGGTATGAGACGCAGGTCGAATACGAGCCGGTGGATGCGAACGACAAACTGCACGGAATGGGCGCGATCTACGGGTTTGTGCCGCCTTCGCAAGACCTGCCGAAGAAGCCGGGGCAGTGGGAGAGCTTTGACATTACGCTGGTGGGGCGCAGGGTGACGGTGGTTCGGGATGGCGTAACCACGATCGACGGGCAGGAGATTCCGGGGATTACCGGCGGGGCTCTCGATAGCCATGAGGGCCAGCCGGGCCCTCTGTACATCCAGGGCGATCATACGGGCGGGATGAAGTACCGGAACATCACGATCTCCGTCCCGCAGTGAGGGCGCGGTTAGTGCTTGAGCTTTTGGGATTCTTCCAAAACTTGACGCCCTTCTTCGGCGCGTCCCTGCTGCAGGAGGGCCTGGCCGAGCAGGTAATGGGCGGAATAATTTTGGGGATCGACCTGCACGGCGTGGCGGAGGACGCCTTCCGCGTTGGCCGCCTGATCGGTTTTGAGGTAAGCCTTGCCTAAGAGGATGTACGGCCCGCTGAAATCGGGATTCAGCCAGACCGATTTCTGCAGGGACGCAATGGCGGCGGGCCACTCGGAGCGCCGGGAATAGGCGTCCCCGAGTTTGTAGTAGGCCATGGACGAATCGGGGTTGAGGGCGAGTTCCTGTTTAAGGTCGACGACGGCCTGATCGGGATTGCCGCGGAACATGCGGATCTCGCCCAGGATGTAGTGGACCTGGGGAAGCTTCGGGTCCAGTTCTAAGGCGGTCTGGAGTTCCTTTTCGGCGTCGTCGATCAGCTCCTGGCGCATCATCATCTGGGCGGTAATCAGGTGGGCGGCGGCGGTGTTGGGGGAAACTCCGTACATCCCGGCGAAGACCGCTTCGGCCTTTTTGAGATCGCGCGCGATCAGGTACGCGCTGCCGAGCATGTAGAGCACCTCGCCGGACCGCTGCGCTTTTTCGAGATAGGGGATGGCTTCCGGAGCGTGGTTGGTGAGGAAGAGGCTTTGGGCGAGGAGGAGCACGGATTCCTGGTAGGGCGCGGTTCCCGGCCTTTCTTCCTGCATGGCCTTCTGGAACGCGGGCGCGGCCTCGGCGTAAGCATGCTTTTTGTACAAATCGAGGGCGGCTTGGTGCGCGTCGGCCGCGAGCGCAAGCAGAGCGAAGGCGATCGGGATCATGGGGTTTGACGCCGCGCGAAATCGAGATTGCGGCGGGCTTCCTGGTGCGCGGGGTCGGCTCGTAAGGCGGCTTCGAATTCTTTCATTGCGGCGGCGCGGTCTCCCTGGCGGGCGAGGAAGACACCGAGATTGTTATGCGCGTCGGCGCTGTTGGGTTCGAGGGTGATTGCTTCACGCAGGTTGGCGATGGCTGCCGGAATCTGGCCCTGGGCGGCCTGCTGCTTCACGAGGGCGGCAAGCGTGGAGAAGAGCCGCTCGCGGGCGGTGGCGTCGTCGGGATTTTCGCGGACCACCTGGCGGTAGTTGTCAATCGCGGCGGGCAGTTGATCTTCGCTCGCCTGGAGACCGGCGAGGTTGTAGCGGGCGTTGGAGTAAGCGGGCTGAACGCGGAGCGCGTGCTGGAACTGCTCTTCAGCTTCAGCCGAATGGTTCGCGGCGACGAGGGCCGCGCCGAGGGCGGTGAGCGCGGCGGGCTGATCCGGTTGGACGCGCAGGGCGTCGCGGAGAGGCGGGATGGCGTTCTGGGGCTGATCGCGGGCGAGCAGCAGGGCGCCCAGGTTGAAATGCGCGGAAAAATCGGCCGGGTACTTGTCGAGCCGGTGGCGCATGAGCGCTTCCTGCAGCACGGCGCGCGGGTCGGCTTCCCCACCCTTTGGAAGCACCTGCAGCCACAGGTGGCCCATCTCATCGGTGGCCTGATTCCCGCCCACGACGCGCTTGGGCGGATGGTTGGGATTGCGCGGATTGGCCGCGGAATTATCGTAAGAATACCGCATGGAGATCACGGCGCCCTTGGGGAGCGAAACCGGCTTCTCATAACGAAACACCGCCTGCCAGTTCAAATCCCATTGCGGGATACGGATCAGCGGCTTTCGGGTTCCGTCCGGAAGAGTGGCCCAGGCTTCGAGCACATGGCCGAGGTAGTGGGCATGCGGGTAAACGGCGAGGACGTCCACGCTGATGGGTAAGCGGAAGTCGTCAGTGATCAGGAAGTGGCTGTCGCCGGGCGGGATATCCAGGTTGCCGTCATGCTCCAGCTGGAGCAGCATGGGGGCGAACGTAGTGGGCTGATCGGTAAAGTAGAGGCCGATTTCCGGCTGAATCTGTTCGGGCTTGCCGGTGGTCTGCAAATGCACGTTCAGGACGAGGTCGTTGCCTTGATCCAGACGCCACGCCATGCCAGGCGGCTCGACGTAGGGAGCGCTTCCCGGCTTCCAGAATAAGAAGTGGCTGTCGGGCTCGAAGGCGTTCGATTCGATCTCGAGGTCCATACCGGCGAAACCCGCGCCGGGGGCGGTTTCGCGGAGACGGGCGGTACGGGCGCGGTCGATCAGGAGGTTCGCGTGGTGGACGATGCGGGCGTTTCCCGGACGGATCTGAACGGCACGGATGTAGCGGGTCTGGTCGAGCGGACTGCGAAGGACGAAATTCCAGAACACATCGCGATCTCCGGGCACCAGAGTGAAGGGCTTGGCCGCTGTGAGAACAAGGTCAGGCGGGCCAAGCTGCCACCCGGGAGTGAACTGGGGCGGCGGGGGAGCATCGCTCAGTGCGCCTTCCTGGAGCCCTCCTTCCACCCATTGTTCGATGGTGCGTATTTGGGCGTCGGTGAGGCGTCTCTCGTCAGCGAAATGGGCGTAAGCGGGATCGGGCAGCCACGGGGGCATGTAACGGCTCTTAGTGACCGCGAGGATCTGTGGAGCGCGCTTTCGGACATCGTTGTAGGTTAAGAGTGAAAATGGTCCGGCCTCCCCGGGACGATGGCAAGGAGCGCAGAAGCGGTTGGTTAGCGGAGCAATGTCTTTATAGAAGGTGGGCGGGGCAGGGGCGGAGAAGAGAGGGAGTCCGCAGGCGAGGAAAAGCCAGATGCGCATGAATTCCCAATAGAAAAAGGGGGTAGTTGCCTACCCCCTCAGATTAACGCACGCGTCGACCGCTTTAGAAGTTCAAACGGAGAGCGAACTGCAGGCGACGCATCAGGTAGTTCGGGGCGAGGCTGCTGATGACGCCCGCGCCGTTACCGGTGACGTTGCTATTCGGATCACCCAGGTTGGTGTGGTTAAAGATGTTATAGGCCTCGCCACGGAATTCGATGTTGCGGTTTTCCGTGATTTGGAACTTCTTGGCCAAACTCATGTCCTGGTTGATGAAGATGGGACCGTAGAGGCTATCCACTGGATAGTTGCCGAAGTTATAGGCGCCGGGATCGATGAACGGTCCGCTGGAAAGGCTCGTTTGCACGTTGAGCCATCCATTACGGCTCTGGTTCGAGGCGTAAGGGTTTCCGGAACCGACGTTCGGCCGGCCGTTGGGACCGACATCGGGACGTGCGGAAACGGCAGCGCTGCCGAAGCTGGGAGTGAATGGGCGACCGCTATAAAACACGGTCGTGCCGTTGAGATTCCAGCCGCCGAGAAGAATATCGAAGGCGCGGTTCACATCGCCGCCGAATTGACGGCCTTTGCCGAAGGGAATCTCGTAATTCTGCGCAATCACAAGCTGATTATGCGGGAAGAAGTCCTGGTTCCCATAATCCAGCGAACGATTGTACAAGACCCCGTAAGAGTCGCCGTGATAACCGAGGACCACCTGGTAGGTGTAGTTCGCCTGGAGGGTATATCCATGCGCGAACCGCTGCTCGGCCGTGACCTGCAGGGAACGATAATTATCGTTGCCGTAGTTGAGGTAGGCGTCGATGTTCTGCGTCCAGCCGTACTTCGCATAAAACGGCTTTCGCAGGTTCTGGTTGGTGGGGTTGCAGGTTCCGGTAACCCCGTTGCCGCAATACGGAGCGCCAGCGATAAATCCGGCCTGGTTCAGGTTGTAGTTCGGACCGTTCCCGAAGAACACATGGCGTCCATCGTTACCGACATAAGCAGCGGAAACGGTGAAGTCCTTGGTGAGCTGGTGCTGAACGGTGACGTTATACGCCATCACGCGGCCCAGTACGGTGGTCGAAGGACGGACCTTGCCGTTGATGCCATCGGGAAGCGGAATGGTACCGGTCGTCTGGTTGATGGTGAAGGGGGCGGGACCCGGAGGGCCTTGCGCCAGGTTGAAGACGGAGTTGAAGCTGGTGTTGCCGCCAGAGTTTCCGAAGCCGTTGACGCCGCTACCCTGGGAAATACTCTGATTCGCGAGGACCGGGATGTTCTGGGTCACGTTGTGGCCGAAGGTCGAGCCGAACGTCCCCAATTCATACGACCAGCCGTAACCGGCGCGTACGACCGTCTTGGGCGAAAGCTGATAGGTGATTCCGAAGCGAGGAGCGAAGTTGCCAAGTTCCACGCGCTGAATCCCGTGCAGATTGTTGTAGCCAACGCCGAACACCTCGATGTTGCCGGTTGCGGCATTGAGCTGTGCGCCGTTCCCGGCCTTATTGACCGTTTCCGGCCAGACGAGTTCCCAGCGCAAGCCGACAGTCATAAGTAGCTTAGGCGTGATGCGCCATTCATCCTGACCGTAGAAGAAGTTGCGCTTCTGGCGCTCGCGGGCATCCACGCTGGAGCTAACGTAACGGCCGAAGCTGGTCACATCGCCGAGGAGGAAGGTAGCGAAGCCGAGGCCCTGTTGAGCGCTCGACCCGGTAGACCCGCTAGGAGTAAATCCGGTGTAGTTCCCGTTGAAGCCAAGTTCACCGGCACGGTGACTGTCGCTCGGTACGCGCAGGTTCAGCGCATAACGAAGGTCGGTACCTACCTTAAAGGTGTGATTACCGTTGGTCTTGGTCAGGTTGCCGACTAACTGATACTGCTGTTCCTGCTCCGTAAGGGGGCAGTTGCAATGCGTATTGTTGGTAAGGGCATACCCGATCGAGCTCTCATTGGTTCCGCCCTGGATGTCAATTTCCGGAAGACCGGACGTATAGAAGTTATCCAGGTTCAGACCGGGAATGCCGGCCTTGGTCGCGAGCGCTTGGCCCACGTCGGGGTTGCCGACCTTTTGCGCGATCCGCAGATAACCGAAGCGGAAGTCGCCCACGAGGGTGGGGCTGAAGGTGCGGGTATAGCCGGCCGAGATGCTCTGATCCAGAACGTCGGAGACGCCGGCGAAGTTAGTGTTGTCGAGAGCCGTTCCGCCAGCCAGAAGTCCGAAAACGCCAGGAGCGCTCACGTTGAACTTGGCATAAGAATAGCGGCCGAAGAACGAACCTTTATCGCTCTGGAAGTAGTCGATGCGGGTATCCCACTGGTTTTTGTCGAGAGCATAGGTGCCGGAGCCGGCGTAGTTATTGGCATAGGTCTGCCCAAGGTTACCGGGAGCATTTGGGAGCGGGTAGTACGACAGCAGCGCCAGAGCCTGCGGGCTGAGGCGGGAAGCCGGAATGACGTTGAGTTGACCGGAGGGGCTCTGGAATGCTTGCCGGCCGGCGCCCGTCAGGGGGTCTCCTGTCGTCGGATCGAAAATCATGTTCTGCTGCACCGGGACGGTGTTGCCCTGGGTGGTCTGGACGGTCTGTCCGGCGACAACCGCTCCAAGGTAGGCGCTGAAATCCCCGGTGCGAGCTCCCACGGTGGGTACCGTGCTCAGACCGGTGGAACCGAGGCGCTCACGGATCAACTCCGCATCGGCGAAGAAGAAGAGCTTATCCTTAATAATTTTGCCGCCGATGGAACCGCCGAAGGTGTTGCGGGTCTCATGCGGAGCCCCGTTGTTTTCGGAGGAGACAAACGGATTGCGAGCGTAGTCGGCAAACCCGGGCGAGTTCAGCCGCAGGTAGTCGAATGCGCTTCCATGGAAAGCGTTGGTTCCGGACTTGGTGGACGCGATCGCCATACCGGCACCGACGTAGCCAAACTCGGCATCGTAGTCCTGTTTGGCGTACTTGGCTTCGCTGAGCGAGTCCAGGTTAGGGTTAATGGCAATGATTCCGAGAATGGGGGACTGGTCTTCGGTTCCATCCAGCAGGTACCCAGTCGCGCTGAAGTTCTGGCCATTGACGTTTAATTGCACGCTGCCCTGAGGGTTTTCACTAGAGGCGTGCTGCCAACCGAGTTCAGAGACACCCGGCGTGAGCAGTTGGAAGGATTGGAAATTGCGATTGACGTTCGGAATGGTCTCGAGTTGCGTCGTCGAGAACGTGGTGGCCACGTCTGCGCGATCGGCCTGCAGCACTGGGGCCGCGCTCGTAACTTCGACCGTCTGGGTCACGTCTCCAACAGTGAGAGCGATATCCACGCGAGGCGCGGCATCGACGTTGACGACGACGTCTTTCGATACGCCCTTGGCGAAGCCGGCACCCTCAACCGTGACCGTGTAGCTTCCCGGGATCAGTTGACCTTTTGTATAGTTGCCGGTCTCATTGGTTTGTGTTTCAAATGTAGTACCTTTATTTTGGTCTACGATGGTCACCTTTGCGTTCGGCACACCACTTCCGGACGGATCGGTTACGGTACCGAAAATGCTCCCGTAAACGTTTTGAGCGAAACTGCTCGAAGCGAAGATTATCGTAAAGCATACCGCTAACAACACGGCCGAGAGAAGTTGTAATCTATCTCCCGCCGTTCTTGTAGTTCTTAACAAGTTTTTCTCCTTTGCAAGACGCACCAAGGCGCTTACCGTACTTGGTTCTCTTTGGACTGTGAACAAACCCCTTGCTATTACATAATCAGTCTCTATTATGCAAAGAACAAGTTTTAATCGGGTTTGATACTGTTAACTTCTGAACAAGCAAGAGATTGTTGCACTTAGAGAGATTGTTACAGCACGTTAAGCCGTGCGACGCAACGCGACTTTGGCCGCTTCGCATCAGTTCTGGATCCGCTTGTGGGAATCTTAGGCAAGAGTCGACGAGGGGACAAGCCCTGCGAAGCGCGCACGTTTGCATTCTGATAGCGGTAATGGGGTGGCCCGGTTTGCGGACGGTACGGGCTGCCGCAGGGACCACTGGGTACATCGGTTCCGCATCGTGTGCAACCTGCCATAGTCAGATCGCGGCTGCGCAAGGTAGCAGCCGAATGGGGCTCACGTACCGAGCCATCGGGACCGAAGTGCTGCCTCGGGGTTACAACGAGAGCGTTTCAGAACACCCCGTTCACTACCAAGCCACGCGTGAGCCGGCGGGATTCGATTGGCGTGTGGTCATGCCCGGATTCGGAGCACTCGCGATTCCCGTGGATTCGTTGGTAGGGGGTGACCGGCACGGACTCAGCTTCCTCGCGAGACTCCGCTCCGTTCGAGGTTTGCAACTGGACCGAGCCCCGCTCATCGAGGCCCGTTATCTTCACAGTTCGACGGAGCAGCGGCTGGTGCTCTCGCCGGGCTTTTCGCCGAAAACGCCTTTGTCGCTCGAGACCGGAATCGGGCGGGTCTTGAGTCCCAAGTTCGAGGGCAAGTGTCTCTCCTGCCACGGCGCGCCCGATGCGTCCGCGGTGAATGAACCCGGCGTGCATTGCGAAACGTGCCACGGCCCGGGCCGGGAACACCTAGTAGCCATAGGGCGCGGCAAACCTCAGCAGGGCATTCTCAACCCGGGGCGCTTGGGAAACGAAGCGAGTATCGGGGTCTGTGCGCGCTGCCACTCCGGATTTACACCAGTTACGGACCCGCTGCCGGACGATCTCCTGATTTCGAGCCAGGTAACCGCGATTCGGAACACCGAATGTTTTATCCAGAGCGGCGCCGGTTTCTCCTGCACCGGATGCCACAATCCGCATCAAAACGCCAAAGCCAATGAGGCCGCATACACCCAGACGTGCCTGGGCTGTCATACGCCGGGTGGGGCGCGGCATGCGGCGCTGTGCCCGGTGAATCAGAAGGAGGGCTGCATTGGCTGTCATATGCCGGTGCGAAAGCGCGGTCCGTTTCAGATGGCGGATCACTGGATTCGCGTGGTTAGCGAACAGAACAGCGAGACCCGGGTTCCCTCCGAAGATCTGCGCAGTCAGGTAACGCCGGTGCGTCTGTTTCTGCGAGTGATTGCCGTGAAGGATGCGTCCGCGGCCGAGGAGATTCGCCGCCAACTTTCCGGGGGCGCTTCCTTTTTCGATCTTGCGGTGAAGTATTCGAGCGATCCTTCGGCATCGAACGGCGGCTATATCGGGGAGGTACGCGTCGCGGAGATGGAACCGGCCCTGCGCAACGCGGCCGTGCAACTCAGGCCCGGCGAAGTGTCCGCCGTGGTGGCGCAACGCGAACGGTATCTGATTGTCGGGCGAATGCCGAGAGATTTCCGATGGAAGGCGGGCGCGATCGCGGAGCAGGCGTCGGCGCTGCGAGCGGCCGGGAAGCTGAACGAAGCCAGCGCAAAGTATCTGGAGGCGCTGCGAGAGTATCCCAATCTGCTGCGCGCAATCATCCTGCTGGGTGTCACGGAAGGGCAGTTGGGGAAAGCGCAACAGGCTTTCGGCATTCTCACGCTGGCGCAAAGGACATATCCGGAAGACCCGGCAGCGCAGTATAACCTCGGCATCGCGTTAGAGGCGATGGGCCGTGCGAACGAAGGGATCGAGGCCTATCGCCGCGCCATCGCACTCGAGCCCGACTTGCTGCCAGCCTATTTAAATCTAGGTAGCGCTCTCTTCGCGTCCGGGCAGATGGACGGGGCGATTGAGGCGTATCGGAACGGCATCAACGTGAATCCGCTTTCTGCCGAGCTCTATTTCAATCTGGCGGCCGTGCTGACGCAACAGGGGAAACAGGACGAAGCGAAGCGCGCGCTGGGACTGGCGTCGGCAATCAATCCGGAGTTTGTGAAGCGCCAGAGCGCGGGGCGATGATCAGCGCTGTTTTTGGAGCATCTTGCCGAGCTCGGATTCTTTTTCGCTCTTGATGCGCTCGGCATCGGCGAAGGCCCGCTTACTGCCTTCCGCGTCTCCTTTCTGACGGAGGATCTGGCCGAGTAGGTTGAGGGCACCCGGATTTTCGGCGTGGAGCCGGATGGATGAGCGCAGGGCGGTTTCGGCAGCCGCGAGATCGCCTTTCTGCTTCAGCGCGGTTCCGAGCATGAACCAGGCTTCGAAATAATCCGGCCGCAGATCGATGGCGGCTTGCATCTGCTTCGCGGCCTGATCGGCATCGCCGGTTTGCCAGTCGGCAATCCCCAGCGTGTAGTGGGCTTCGGCGAGGGAGGGCTCCAGATCGACCGCGCGCTGGAGCTCGCTCTTGGCGCCTTCGATATCGTCCTTATTCTTGAGAGCCACGCCCAGGTCGTAGTGGGCGACGGCGAGTTTGGGGTCGTGCTCGATGGCCCGCCGCAGCTCCTGGATGGCGGAATCGAGCTCGCCTTTCGCGATAAAGGCGAACCCGATATTCACGCGCGCCATATCGTCGCCGGGGTTGGTCTCCAGAATTTTGCGGAATTGAGCGATGCCTTCGTCCGGGCGGCGGGTGTTGACGAGGTTCGTGCCGAGATTATTCCGGAAGTTCATATTGGCCGGCTCGAGGTCGACGGCGTGCTGGTAAGCGTCAACCGCGGCGGCCAGGTCACGGGTTTTTTGCAAAGCAATTCCGAGTTGATTCCAGGCGTTCGCGCTCCTCGGGTTCAATTGGGTAGCCGCCTTCCACTGCGGCAGCGCTTCTTCGAAGTGACCGGTCTCCACAAACGCTTCGCCCAGTTGAGAGCGGTATTCGAACTTGCTGGAGTCGAGGTTTACGGCGAACTGCAGCTCCGGGATGGACCGGGTGGGATCCTGGTCGAGCCAGTAGGCGACGCCCCGGTGGAAGTGGGCGGGCGCGAAAGCGGGATCGAGCGCAATAGCCTTTTCAAAATAGGCGGCGGCTTCGGCGCGCCGGTTCAGGACTGCGAGCAGGAAGCCGATCTGGTCCTGGATGCGCGCGGATTTGGGATCGAGGGTTCCGGCCTGCTGGTACAGGCCGAGAGCTCCAGCGGCATCTCCGTGAGATTTCAGAGCGTCAGCGCGAGCGAGTAAACGGGAAAGCGGCTCCGCGCCCGGCAAGAGAGCGGCCATAGCCAGGAAAAGGAGAAGTCTCACTCCTTCCCTATCATAAGGCGCTACGGAGCAGCGACAACGCGGATGAAGTGGTCCGTGAACTCGAGGAGCGGGTGTGGCCGGCGGCGGGGCATATGGCAGCCCGTGCAATTGTTGCTTTTCTGGGCGGCGATGTGGCGCTGCTGGTTGGGGTGGCAGCTTTGGCACTTGCCGTTGTAGAACGCGGGATCATCCCGGCGGGCATCGTGGTGCGCGACGTGGCAAGTCACGCAGTTGATTTTGCCTTGGAGGAAGCAGCGGCTTTTCATCAATCGCAGCGGCTGGAAGCGGACGTTCGACGTTTCGTTGTCATGGCCGGGCTGCGGAGCGACGCGGTGGCAGGTTCCGCAGAGCTGCACCTGCGCGAGCGGGTCGAGCTTACCCGGGTTGACAGGGACGCCATGGCCTTGCGCGTGGGCTTCGGCACCGGCGTGGCAGCGGGCGCACTGGATGCCGGGTTGGAACGTGGCAAGGTCCGTCAGGCTCCCGGAAGCGTGGCAGTTCAAGCACGATTTCAAATCCTTTTCCGATTGGACAATTCCCAGCGCGTGGAGGGCATCGGGCGACACCCCGTTTTCCTGGCCCGTGGTGATGCCGTACTGACCGGTTTCAGCATAGTAGCTGACGCGGTGTTCCAGGAACTGGCCGGCGGCGGCGATCAGCGGGGTCTGCCCGCGGCGTCCGGAGCCAAACACCCACTGGATAAGACCCTCGGCGCGATCGGCGCCTTTCTGAGAAGTGGCGATGAGTCCGTGGGGGGAGCTGCGGTAGGTGAGCGCGAATCCGCCGGGAGCCTCCAGCAGGGGCGTTCCGGCGCGCGGGCCTTGCAGTAGGTTCCCCGCGAAAGTACTGCGCGGGACGGGCAGGAGCGCCGAAGCGTGAGCCGTTTGCGCTTGGGAACGGGCTTCAGCGGGATGGCAGGTGACGCATTCCGCAGCTTGCGCACGGGCTCCGGCGGTCAGCGCAAATAAAAATACCAATGGGAACTGCGCCTTCAACACTCGCATCGTAGTACATCGGGGGTAGTGCCAGAGGATAATAGAGGTTCCGCCTGTGAACATCTCCCGCCGTGTTCTCTTCAAGTCGCTGTGCGCGACGGTTCCGGTTTTTACCTTCGACCAACTGATGTTCGGGCTGCCGCTGGGGGTGGAATTTGTGAGCGTCGGCCGCGCGGCGGGTTTGAATTCCAAGACCACTTTCGGAGCGGAGAAGAAGAACAAATTTCTTCTGGAGACGACCGGCTGCGGGGTGGCCTTCTTCGACTATGACAATGACGGCTGGCTGGACCTTTTCTTCGTCAACGGGACCCGCTTTGAGACGAAGTATGCTCCCGGGACGGAGCCGATCAGCCGCTTGTATAAGAACAATCGGGACGGGACGTTCACCGATGTCACGGTGAAAGCCGGAGTTGCCAAAACGGGTTGGGGCCAGGGCGTCTGCGCGGGCGATTACAACAATGATGGGAACGAAGATCTTTTCGTCACCTATTGGGGAGACTGCTCCCTGTGGCGCAACAACGGCAACGGAACCTTCACCGATGTCGCGGAACAGGCCGGCGTGACCACGCGCACGAGTTCCAAATTGAAACGCTGGAACACGGGCTGCGCGTTCGTGGATTACGACCGCGACGGACATCTGGACCTCTACGTGGCGAACTATATCGACTTCGATCCCAAAACCGCGCCGCTGCCGGAGAGCGGACCTTGTCTGTACAAGGGGATTATAGTTGCGTGCGGGCCGCCGGGTCTCGACGGCGGCAAAGACATTCTTTTCCATAACGATGGGAAGGGGAAGTTCACAGACGTTTCGGCCGCTGCGGGGATCCTGAAGAAACGCGGGACTTACGGCCTGGGCGTGCTAGTGGGCGATTTCGACAACGACGGTTGGCCGGACATCTATGTAGCGGACGATTCGAGCGCTTCCGCATTGTGGAAAAACAACCGGGACGGGACCTTCACCGACATTGGAGTGGAAGCGGGGGTGGCGTTCGGGCCGGACGGGAAGACGCAGGCCGGCATGGGCGTTTCCGCGGCGGATGCCTACGGGGACGGGAAACTTTCTATTTTCAAAACCAATTTTGCGGGCGATACTTCCACTCTTTACCGGAATATGGGAGGCGGAAATTTCGAGGACATGACGTTCCAGGCGGGCCTGGGCCGGAATACGCGCTTCCTCGGCTGGGGCGCGTCATTTCTGGATTTTGATAATGATGGCTGGCCCGATATTCTGACCTGCAACGGGCACGTTTACCCGGAAGTGAGCGAGACGGCCATCGAATCCGGGTATCGGGAACGCAAGGTTTTGTATCGGAATCTTCAGAACGGAAAATTTGAAGACGTGTCCCAGCAAGCCGGGCCGGGGATTCTCGAGGCGGTACCGGGCCGGGGTTGCGCGATCGGCGACTACGATAACGACGGCGATCTCGACGTGGTTGTGAATTGCGTGAACGACTTTCCTCAACTGCTCCGTTGCGATTCGAATGTTAGAAATAACTGGCTGAAGGTAAAGCTGGTGGGTATGAAATCGAACCGTTCGGGCATCGGCGCGCAGGGTTTTCTGTACGCCAGAAGGGGAGCACCAGCAAATGGATGAAGTAAGAAGCGGGGGAAGTTATTTCTCGCAGAGCGACTTCCGGCTGCACTTCGGGTTAAAGAAAAGCAATGCCGCAAGAATCGAAGTTCACTGGCCCAGTGGACAGGTGGACAAGCGGAACGGGGTTCCTGCGAATCAGGTGCTTTTAATCACCGAGGGAAAGGCCCCGGTATGAAACGTTTTGTAGAAATTTCATTTTCGGGAACAATCGATTGCTGAGGGCAGACCTAAGAATTTTAGTTGAGTTCTGCGGGCTGACGAAAGTTCTGAATCTCTTTGTATTTGCTATCATCTTTAGTTTCAATGCGGAGGATCGCCCCAATCGCTCGAGCTAATGGGTTTGGAGCGAAAGGTAAGTTGAGGCTGCTTTCTGCATTTCTTTTCACTTTTCTTTTGGAAAACATTGAATACGCAATTTGGTAGTGATAGATTGTCGAGTTGAAAACCGAATACCAAATCGTGAGAGATAACCCGAATTTCGGGAACAACCAGTTGGAGTTAACTATTCGCCGATGAAAGATCTGGAAACGGACCGCAAGCTTGTCTTACTCGCGCCGCTCGGTGCACGGATTCCTGGACCCTATCGCTGCATAGAGCAAAACGACGAACTCTATAACGATCTTCTCAGCCAGTTGCAGACTCTTAGGGGCCGCATTATGGTGGAGGAGGCGGTGATTGCCGAGGAGCACCTCGATGAATCGGGCCGGCATAAGTCGGAGGTCGACTCGGATAGCTGGCATCTGCTGATCACTGAGAGACGGACGCGTTTCGGGTTGCGCGCGGTACCTGGTGCATCCAAGCAACGTCATGCTTTCCGACTTGGTGGTCAAGCGGACCGCGAACTTCGGCTGCGAGAACTGGGCGCAGCGGGTGAGTTCGGCATTGCAGCGGGAATTAGGCATTGCCCGGCGGCATGCGTTCTCTTTGGTGGAGTTTGGCGGGTGGGCGCTCGCGAGAGAGCTGCGAGGCACTTCGGAAGCCGCGAGAATGGCGCTGGCTTCGTACGCGTTCTGCCAAATTGCAGGAGGCTGCTTCGGGCTGACGACCGCTACCGTGCAGCACGGCTCGTCTTCGATTCTGCGGCGAATCGGCGGACGATCGCTGGAAGGGAATGGGGAGACAATCCCGCGCTACTTCGACCCGGAATATAACTGCGAGATGGAGATGTTGCGGTTTGATTCGCGGCAGCCGAATCCCAAATACCACTCGCTCCTGAAGGGAATTCGATCCTCGCTGTTGTGGACCCCGATCATCTGCCAGTCTGAAGCCGCAGCCTTATCGTGGGCGAGCTAGAGAGGCTGTACAGGCAGTAAGAAGGCTGCAAAGCAGCCGACAAAAAGCAAATGGGGCTTGGAAGCGTTTCCGCTTCCAAGCCCCATTTTGCGTTTAGAGGGTTGAGACAATTAGGCGCGGCGGGAGGCCTGGATGCGCTTCCCGAACGTACCGATACCGAGCATGAGCAGACCACCGGCCAAGAGGGTGAACATGGTTCCCGGTTCCGGCGTGCCGGTAACAGGGGTGGTGATGAACTCAGCAGAGTAGGTTGCATCCAGCGTCCCACCGGTAACGATGGTCTGCACAACCTGCTGCAGGCTCTCGTTCGCGAACTGGGTGGTGAAAATGCCGGAGAACGGGGTTTGCACACCGGGGTTGTTGGTATCAACCACATAACCATTGACGGTGAAACCGGCCGTGGAGCTCATGGCGGTCTGGTTATTCAGGTTGTACAGGCGTACCGGTCGGGCGTGCAGCTCTGACCGGCCATCGGCGGCGGGCCGGGGCAAGCGCCCTGGGTATCCACCAAGCAGCTCGGTCAAAGTAAAGCTCAGGTTCGGAGCACCGGCAAACGTCATGAAGTCAGGGATGTTGACCATGACATTAATGGGCTCCATGGAGTTGTTGAGGTCCATGATGGTACCACTGGTACCAATCGAGTCCCGAAAAGATCCCCGTATCCGGCGGACCTACCGTAAAGTCCCCAGTTGTCGAGCCAAGGGGATAGAACGCAATGCTGCCGGCTTGTAATTTCAACGCTCCCAGTGGTGCTGAGAATGTCGGCAAACGCCGGTACGCCGGTGGCCAAGGCTGTGGCCACCATGAAAGTGGTGAAAAATTTTGTAGACATAAATACTCTCCTCCGGTTCAGTCGTTCGTAACACACCGTCATACAATATGCCAGAGCGCTAAGTTAAAGCTACTAATATTCAGGCACTCAGTCAAATCACCGGTGGTCATGTTCTGGGCTACTCCGTACACTATACTACCGAAGAGATACGGAGACCACGTTAAAAACCCTTAAATCTTGGTTCCCGGGTAGGAAATCTAAGATTAAGGTTCGCTTCGGGTCGGTGCGCGTAACCCAAATCTAATATAGGCTCTAATGTAGAGAGCTTACGCATTCATGAAATCCATCCTTTCTACCTTTTTCCTCGTGATCCCCGCCATGTGCCTTTGCGGAGCGGCGCAAGCGAGTACTGTAGCTTTGACTGCTTCGCCGAACCCGTCGACGTTCGGACAGCCATTGACGCTGACCGCGTCGGTCGCCCCCAGTAACGCGACGGGAAAGGTCACTTTTTACCAGGGCGCGCAAGTCCTGGGCCTGGCCCCCGTGACAGGAGGCGTTGCCACCCTGGTCTCGCGGCAGGTCTCGGCGGGGCACACCGCTCTTACGGCGCGTTACGATGGCGGCGGCGGTAATACCCAGGCCCTCTCGGCACCCTTTGTGGCCACCGTCAATACGCCACCGGGCGCGGGCTTTCCACAGGCTACGCCTTACAGCGCGGGCAGCAACCCGTGTTGCGTGGTCACCGCAGACTTCAATGCTGACGGCAAGCTGGACACAGCCGTGATTTCAGGGCCATCGCAAGCCGTATATGTTTACCTGGGCAACGGGAACGGGACTTTTCAGGGCGTGCGGCCTATTCAGCCGGGGCCAGCCCGGTATCGGTCGGGGTCGGTGACTTTAACGGCGATGGCAAGCCGGACCTGGTGGTGGCGAATGCCTACTTTGGCAACACGCAACCGGGCACCAGCGCCGGGGTTGACATCCTGATCGGAAACGGAGACGGCAGCTTCCAGGCGCCGGTGGCCTACAACTCGATCGAGTCGCCGATCGCGGTGGCCGTGGGCGACTTCAACAATGACGGGTTCCCGGACGTCGCGGTAGCGAACGAGTCATATAGCGATGTGAGCATCTATCTCGGGAACGGGGTGGGAGGGCTCACGCCCGGTAATGTTTACACCACGGGGAGCACCAGCGGCGCGGTCTCGCTCACGGTCGGGGATTTCAACGGTGACGGGAATACCGATATCGTTGTCACCGAGGGCGTCGTGCCTCCGAATTTCAACACCAATCTGGTCGTCCTGCTGGGCAACGGAACCGGCGCGTTCACCATCGGTTCTGCCTTTCCCGCCGGAAATACACCCAACGATGTGCAATCTGCGGACTTAAACGGCGACGGCAAGCTGGACCTGGTAGTAGCCGATTTTGGCAGCGCCGCGGTTGGCGTTCTGCTTGGAAACGGGAATGGAACCTTTCTCCCGCCGGCCTTTTACGCGACCCAGAGCGGTCCGAGCTCCGTGCTGATTTCAGACTTCAACGGAGACGGTAAATTGGACATCGTTGCGTCGAACTATCAAAGCGGCGCGCAAGGCTCCGTGAGTCTTCTTTTTGGAAATGGCAACGGAACTTTCCAACCGGCCCAGTATTTCAATGCCGGTGCGGGTCCGGATCGAATGGCTTTGGCCGATTTCAACGGGGACGGCCAGCCCGATCTCGCAGTGGCGAATTTAGGAGTTTTCGGAGGCACGCCCGGCGGGTTGAGCATTTTGCTGAGCGGGTGCGCGGCGGTATCACCGAACACGGCGGGCCCCTATGATGCGAACGGCGGCACGCAGACTTTCACGATTACCGCGGCTCCCTCGTGTAGTTGGACCGCCAGCAGCTCCGCTCCGTGGATCACCCTGTCGACGGGTGCCGGTTCGGGTAACGCCTCAGTGACGGCGACCATTCAGCCGTACGCGCCGCCGCCGGTGAATCCCGCCGACCGGACCGCCGCGCTTACCATCGCGGGTTCGAGCATCAACGTACAGCAGGATTTCACGGTGGCGCAGTTCTCGGACGTGACGCCGGCCAATTATTATTTCGATGCGGTGAATCTTCTTAAGACCAAGAACGTAACAGCGGGTTGCTCTTCCACCGGTTACTGTCCGACGCAGGTAATTACGCGCGCGCAGATGGCCATTTTCATCGTTCGCGCCGTCTATGGCAGTGACAGCTTCACCATCGCTCCCACGCAGTATTTTGCGGACGTGACTCCGAGCACATTCGGGTATAACTGGATCGAAAAGATGTATGAGCTGGGGATCACCACTGGTTGCGGCGGCGGAAACTTCTGCCCGACCGGACAGGTGACTCGCGATCAGATGGCGGTCTTCATCGTGCGCGCGCGTTATGGCGCGAACACCAACTTCACGTACAACACGACGCCCTATTTCGTGGACGTGCCGGCGAACGACTTTGCCTTCAAGTGGGTGCAGCGCATGAAGCAGGACAACGTGACTTCGGGTTGCGGAGTGGGCGCGTACTGCCCGAATTCTCCGGTGACCCGCGGCGACATGGCGGTATTCGTGATGCGGGGAGGCTTCAATCAGCTGCTTCCCGCTACCGAGCCGATCATCACTTCGGTTTCGCCTGCGACACTGCCGGTGGGCGGATCGGGAACGTTCACCGTCACCGGCCTGAACACGAACTTCGTGCAGGGCGTGACGACGGTTCTGCCGGTGGGCGGCGGGGGAGTCGGCGCAGCGGGGCAGCCCACGACTTCTCTGACGGGCTCGAATGTTACGGTGATCAGCCCGACGCAGTTGACCGTGACGCTGACGGCCACGCCAGGAGCGCCGGCTCAGCCGGAAGCGGTCTACGTGCAGACCGGGGCGCAGGAAGCAGTCGCGCCCAATTCGGTCGTCGTGCAGTAAGCGTCAGGGAATCTCGGGGTCAAGGTCGATGCATTGATGCACGGCCTTGACGATCTGGGTAGGACTAAAGGGTTTCGGTACCTGCCCGCAGGTGTTCGTCAGATCCTCGGGAAGTCCGCGTACGCGTCCTGTCATAAAAAGCAGTTTGACCGTCGGGTTGAGTTCGCGCATAGCGCGGATCATCATCATGCCGTCCATATCGCCCGGCATGATGATGTCGGAGAGGACCAGATCAATGTGGTCGCCCTGCTGACGGAGGATTTCGAGGCCTTGCTCCGCGGACTCCGCCGTGAGGACCCGATAGCCGCCCTCGCTCAGCGCGGCTTCCACGTATTTGGTAATTCCTGGCTCGTCGTCAACCACTAGGACCGTTTTCATTTGGTTTTCAGAGTTCAAAATGCCGATGCGACGCGGCAACTGCGTTTTTTCACTTTGTGCCCGGGATCCGGAACCCGGGCATGGCACTCAGATACCGGAGATTTTAAACGTCCGTGGAGGAGAAGTCATTCCCGGAGTCGTCAGATCCGGAGTTGTCATCTCCGGAGTCGGTAAAGCTGGAATCGGTGGTGTCCGGGCCAAAGTCAGTTCCCGAGTCGTCGCGGGCGGTGTCCGCGAACCGGTCTGCATCGCCGCCACGGGGCTCATCGTAGTAGTTATTGATGACGGTTTCGGGAGCGCCGCCGCCTAAAAATTCTCCACCTCCGAAAGCATTTCCGCCAAAGCCGCCGTGGTGCCCCAAGAGGGACTCAATGCCTTCGAAGGCCAGCGCTCCCGCGGCCACGCCGGTGGCCGTCATCGCGGCATTGCGCAGGAAACTGGAGCCCTGGCCCGCGGCTTGATATGGCGGCGGCTCGTACTGCTGGCTATAGGCCGGCGGTTGGTTGTAAACCGGGGGTGGCGCGCTTGGCGGAGGCGCGGACGGACGGGAGGAGGAGCCCGTTCCGAAAAGACGGCCCAGGAAGCTGGTCGGCTGGGCGTTCTGTTCGCCGCGATGCGAATCGATTTCCTGCTGCAGCTCATGCAAGCGGGAATTGGCCTGATTCAGCGCCATCTCCTGAATCAGCACGGTTTGCGTCAGAACATAAAGCGCGTCCGGCATGGCGCCTAATTTTTGATGGATCAAGGCATCGGCTTCGGGGTCCTTCTGCCCGACCGAAGTGCCGGCGATGCGTCCAGTCAGTGAATCCAGAAGTTGTCGTTCCTGCGGTGTCATAGTTTCCTCTCAAGCGCAAAATCGGCACGGCCCGCATGAGGTGATGAGAACGTGCTGCTTATCATATCTGCAATTGAATTGCATTTGTGCAGTGTCATGCAGAATTCAATCAACACTGGCCTCGACCATGACGTTCTGAAAAAGCTGGCGGCGGCCCGGCCACCGTGCATTACGGCGGTGATTCCGGGAGGCGCGAATGCGCGCGCCCGCTGGCAGGATGCCATGCGCGAGATCGAGGCCGCGGTGCGCGCCAAAGACGCGTCTCTTCCGCCGGATGCTTTCGCGGGGTTTCGCGAAGCGCTTGCCTCCGTGGAGGAGTTGGACGCGACGGGCGGCACAGTTGTGCTGAGCTGCCCGGATTTCCATTACAAGTTCACGTCGGCGCGGCCGGTTTCGCAGCTGGTGGAGGCCGGAGACACGTTCAACTTAAGGCCGGTGCTCTCGCTGCTCGATCAGAAGGCGGATTTTTACATCCTGGCCTTAAGCCAGAATCACCCGCGCCTGCTGCACTGCACCGAATCAACGTCCGGGGAAGTAGGATTACCGCCCGCAGTTCCTAAGAACTACCTGGAATTTCGGGAAACGCGGCAACCCGATCATACGCTGGACGGGCGCTCCGCCGGTGGGCCGTCCGTCGGATCCATGAAAGGCGTTCTGTTCGGGACATCCAGCGATCGTGACAACAAGGACGAGTATCATCACGACTATTACCGGGCCATCGACCGCGGCGTGAGCAACATGCTGAACGGAAGCAACGCGCCCATGGTGGTGGTTGCAGTCGAGCACGAACTGGCGCTTTACCGTTCGCTGAACACCTATCCCCTGTTTGTCGAGCCGGGCGTGCATGGCGCGCCCGACGGGCTGAAAGGCGGCGAGATGCATCGGCGCGCTCTTGAACTGGTGGCACAGTACCGGCCGGCGGGGGTGCGCAAGCCTCTTGAACAGTTTGAAAAGCTCGCGGGTACCGGCCACGCTTCCTCACACGCGCAGGAGATCGTCAAGGCGGCTTACGAGGGCCGCGTGTCGCACCTCTTTCTGCAGGAGAGTGCCGAGTACCGGGGCACGTTCGACGATGTGCGCAATCGGGTGAAGCATCATGAGGACGGGATTAGCCCGTTGCGCGATCTGCTGAACGACGCGATCGTGCAAACTTTGCGGCACGGTGGGGAGGCGAACCTGTTGCGCTCCGATGAGATGCCGCACGGCGTTCCGGTCTGCGCCGTTTTCCGTTATCCTTCGACGGAGCTGCAGGCTGCCATGAAGGATAACGCCGAAACCTCGGTTTAGCGGAATGACCGGCGTCCAAGTCTGGTTAATGCGGCATGGTGAAACTGCCTGGAGCCTTTCCGGAGCGCATACCGGTCGCACCGATCTTCCGCTGACCGAAAAGGGCGAAAAGGACGCGGCTGATTTAGGGCGCTGGTTGAACTGCCGCAAGTTTGCAGTGGTGCTCACGAGCCCTATGCAGCGCGCCCGCGAGACGTGCCGCATCGCCGGATACGCGGGGCAGGCCGAGGTCGACGCAAACCTGTGCGAGTGGGATTACGGCGATTATGAAGGGCTATCGACCGCGGACATCAGGAAAACCAGGCCGGGATGGGAAATCTGGCGGGATGGGCCGTTGAACGGGGAACGTGTGGAAGAGGTTTACGCACGCGCGGAGAAGGTGATCGCGCGCGTGCAAGCAGCGCAGGGGGATGTCGCGCTTTTCGCGCATGGCCATATTCTGCGGATTCTTACAGCCTGCTGGCTGGACCTGACGCCTACGGGGGGAAAGCTGTTTGCTCTTGGTACCGGGTCCGTGAGCACTCTCGGTTATGAGCGGGAGCAGCGGGTGATCTCGCGGTGGAACCAGCCCGTCACCTAGGAGAATAAAAGGCGAACAAATTGCTCTGAGAGTGGCATGGCTCTCGAAGATTTGAAAAAAGAACCCATGATGGTCCATCTGCTGGACGCCTTAGCGGAGAAGAAGGACATCGGCCACTATGGCCGCCTGACTTTCATCATGATTGCGCGGCATTTTCTGACTGAAGAAGAGATGGTGAATCTGCTGATCCAGGCGCCGGACTGCGACGACGTCAAGGCGCGCGGCATGATTCAACAAGTGGTGGACCGCAACTATAATCCACCCCGCCGCGACCGCATCATCGAGTGGAATGCGCGCCAGGAATTCCCCATTTGTCCGAATCCGGAAGATCCGGATGCGTGCAATGTTTACAAGCATCTGGAGTTTCCGCATCCGACTTACGAACACATCTCGGAGTATCACGAGGAAAAAGCGGAGGCATCGGCGCGGTAACGCGCGCCACGCGTCAGGAGGCGCGGGCGGGAACGGGTTCGCCGATCATCTCCGCCACCTGGTGCATAGCAGTCTGAGTCAGAGTGGCGCGATCGCGCGAACCAAGATCAGCCGTAGGAATCGGATCGCCCACACGGAGCCGGATGATGCCGGACGAAATGCGTTTCCCGTGCATCGGAAGAATCCGGCGCGCGCCCACGACACCGATAGGGACCATGGGAACGCCGGCCTTGATCGCCATGTGGGCGGCGCCTTCTTTGAACTCCTCCAGAGAGTGGAGGGAACGGCCGCCTTCGGGAAAGACCAGGACCGAAAGACCTCTGGACTTGATCTGGCGCGCGCCCTCGAGCATGCTCTTGAGCGAGGCGCGCGGGTCGTCGAACATGACCGGGAAGTGTCCCGCGCGTTTCAGGTGCGTCCCGAGGAACGGAATCTGAAAGAGTCCTTGCTTGGCGAAAAAGCGAAACTGCAGCGGGACGGACGCGAGGATCGCAGGCGTATCGTAATAGCTCGAGTGGTTGGCGACCAGCACGTAGCTCGAATGCGGATCCAACTTCTCCATGCCTTCGGTTTCCACGCGGACGAAAGCGATCTTCAGAAGGATTTTGGACCACACCCGCGCCAGCTTGTGCATCCTATTTCCTGTGTGGTCGAACAGAGAGGTGAAAAGCGAGGCGGTCGCCATCAACACAGTGACTATACCGATCAGAGGCAGCGTAAATAGCCACGTTCGGACCAACACTCCGGCATTGCGCAAGGGTTTTCCTTTCCCCTCACTATCGCATCCCAACGCGCGCGTTTGCGGTACGAATCCGGGCGCCGAGAACCTTTTGCTTGCGTCCTAAGGTGGATCAAACGAAACTGGAAGTTCTAGAGGAACGAATTGGAAAAGAACGGACGAAACGCAGCGGTTCTGGATCCGGCAGGGCGGTGGTCGTCGAGCGCCGCCGGCGAACTTTACGATATCGCCAGTTGGGGCAAAGGATACTTCTCGATCAGCGATCGCGGCACGTTCTGGTCCATCCCGAAAAGGACCCGGCGCTCATCGATCTGAAGAAGCTGGTCGACACGCTGATCCTGCGCGGCATCTCGCTGCCGATTCTGATTCGCTTCGCCGAGATCCTGAAGCACCGGCTGGGCGAGATTCACGACGCCTTCGCAGACCGCCATCGACGGAGCACAAGTACAAGGGCGGCTACTGCTGCGTGTATCCCGATCAAGGTCAACCAGCAGCGCCAGGTGGTGGAAGAGGTCCTGGAGTTCGGCACGCCGCTACAAGTTCGGCCTGGAAGCGGGCTCGAAGCCGGAGCTGCTGGCCGTGATGGCGCTGGCCGACAACGACACGCCGATCATCTGCAACGGCTTCAAAGACGACGAGTACATCGAGATGGCGATGCTGGCCCAGAAGATGGGCCGCAAGATCATTCCGGTGGTGGAGAAGTACACGGAGCTGGATCTGATCGCTGAAGTACGCCGAGAAGGTCGGCGTGCGGCCGACGATCGGCATGCGCGTGAAGCTGGCCAGCCGCGGCTCCGGCCGCTGGAAGTCGTCCGGCGGCTACCGTTCGAAGTTCGGCCTGACCACCACGGAAGTGATGCGCGCGCTCGAAGAGCTGAAGGCGCTGCGGCATGGCGGATTGCCTGCAGCTGCTGCACTTCCATCTGGGCAGCCAGATCACCAACATCCGGCAGGTGAAGGGCGCGGTGAA
This sequence comes from Bryobacterales bacterium, assembly GCA_963814235.1. GTDB lineage: Bacteria > Acidobacteriota > Terriglobia > Bryobacterales > Bryobacteraceae > Bog-113. The sequence continues at coordinate 394,125 of CAWFCA010000001.1, forward strand.
CGAAGCCGCGCGCGTCTACGCCGAACTGGCGCAAGCGGGCGCCGGCCTGCAGTACCTGGACGTCGGCGGCGGCCTGGGCATCGACTACGACGGCTCGCAGACCGATTTCGAATCGAGCGTGAACTACACGCTGCAGGAATACGCGAACGACGTCGTCTATCACATCCAGAACGTGTGCGACGAAGTCGAGCGTGCCGCATCCGACCATCATCACGGAGAGCGGCCGCGCCATCGCCGCGTATCACAGCGTGCTGGTCTTCAACGTTCTGGGCGTGTCCGGGACTGGGCGACGAAGATGTCCCGCAGGAGCTGCCCGCCGAGCCCGAGCAGCCGCTGATCGATCTGCAGGAGACCTACCGCTCGATCACCACGCGCAATCTGCTGGAGAGCTATCACGATGCGCAGCAGGCGCTCGATCAGGCGCTGAATCTGTTCAGCCTCGGCTATCTGCCGCTCGAGCAGCGCTGCCTCGCGGAAAATCTGTACTGGGCCATCTGCCGCAAGATGCAGAAGCATGGCGCAGCGAACTGGATTATGTGCCGGAGGAACTGGAAGGCCTGGATGCGATGCTCTCCGATACCTACTTCTGCAATTTCTCGCTGTTCCAGAGCATGCCGGACAGCTGGGCGATCAAGCAGCTGTTCCCGATCATGCCGATTCACCGGCTGGACGAGCAGCCCACGCAGCCCGCCGTGCTGGGCGACATCACCTGCGATTCCGACGGCAAGGTGGATCAGTTCATCGACCGCCGCGATGTGAAGCGGACGCTGCCGCTGCACACTTACAACGGGCGAGGATTACTACCTGGGCGCGTTCCTGGTGGGCGCGTATCAGGAGATCCTGGGCGACATGCACAACCTGTTCGGCGACACCAACGCCGTGCACGTGCGCCTCGGCCAAACCGGCGAAGTGATCCTGGACGCGGTGATCAAAGGCGATACCGTTCGCGAGGTGCTGGATTACGTGCAGTTCAAGTCGGATGCGCTGGTGACGCGGCTGCGGCGAGACGTGGAAGCGGCCGTTCGCGAAGGCCGTTTGGGATATGAGGAATCCGGGCAGCTGCTTCGTTTCTATGAAGAAGGGCTGCAGGATACACATATCTCGAGGATGCGCACGTCCGGTAGAGAACGGCATCAGGCGCGCTTGGCGGGCGCTTTCGGGCAGCTGCCGGACTGACGCGGCGTACGATTACGCTGGTCATCACCACGGGAGTCACCGGTTTGTCGTTCGGGCCGGTTTGAACCTGAGAGATTTTCGTCACCACATCCTGGCCGCTTACGACCTGCCCGAAGATGGTATGTTTGCCATTCAAGTGATCCGGCGTGCCATCGGTGATGAAGAACTGCGTGGCCCCGGTGTGCGGCTGGCCGGTGTTCGCCATGGCCAGTCGGCCGGTCTGGTCGAACTTCAGAGTCGGAACAAACTCATCAATGATGGTCGGGACGCCGCCGTCGCCCATCCCGGTACCGGTGGGATCGCCGCCTTGGATCATAAAGCCGGGAATGACGCGGTGAAAGGTGACTCCGTTATAGAACGGGCGCTTCACTTTGGCGTGGGTCTTCGGATCGGTAAACTCTCGCAAGCCGCGGGCCAGGCTGGTAAAGTTTTTGACGGTAACGGGCGCCTCGGCCTCAAACAATTTGCAGACAATGCGACCTTGCGTGGTGTTGAACGCCACGTACAGACCCGGCTCGGCCGGAAAGGTCTGCGCGGGAGCGGCGGTCTTCGGCGCAGCGGGCCGGTGCGTGGCCGTCGAATGATGCGTGGCGGCGGAGTGCGGCGCGGGCGTCGTTTGCGCGGCCGCAAAGCTGGACAGGGTGCAGAGAATCAGGAAACTTCGCATAGGGTCTACGGTTTAGTTTAATCGGCGAACCAAACGTCTTCCCGCATTTCGATCGCGGGCTTACATACAATAGCGTCATGCCAACTGCCCCCGCCGCTCCGCTGAACCGCGCCCGCCTGATCCCCGCCGCCATACTCGCGATCCTGGTATACGGAATGATCTCGTCCGTACTGGGTGTTCTGATGACCCCGTTTTCTGAGCGGCTTCACCTGACTCCCGATCAGAACGGAACGCTGGCGGCGGTGAAGGCGATCGGACTGGTGATCGCTTCGCTCGCGATCGGGCCCATCATCGATCTGCGTGGGAAAAAGACCGCATTGGTTGGCGGAATGGCGCTAATTACGGCCGCTCTCCTGATGCTGCCCAGCCTGAATAACTTCGGCGTGCTGGGGCTTTGCTACATGATTCTGTTTCTGGGCGGCGGCATGGTGGTGACGGGATCGAACGCGCTGGCGAGCGACATCGGCGAGAACCGCCGCGCCACTACCCTGAACCTGTTGAATCTGTTCTTTGGATTGGGCGGGTTCGTGACGCCGTTCATTGCCGCATACTTTTTCGCGACCAATCAGATCGCGTTGAGTTACGCGCTGGGGGCTTTCTGCGCGGCCACACTGGTTTTCCTGATCCTCACACCGATGCCGGCGCCGACCGGGGAAGTGGCTTTCAAGATGTCGGATGCGGGCCGCCTGATCTCGCAGCCGAAACTGCTGCTGTTATCGCTGCTGCTCTTCTTTTATGTCGCGGCGGAAGTGGGTGTTTGGGATTGGATGGTTCGCTTCCTGACCGCGAAGGGTTTCAATGAAGCGGACGCGAGCAAGATTCTGTCGTTCGGTTTCGCGATCGGGCTGCTAGTGGGACGGCTGGTGATTTCGAGGGTGCTGGTGAAAGTGCCGGCCATCACAGTCACACTGTTCTCCGCGGTCGCGATGGCGATCACCACCTACGCAATGCTGCAGGTGAGCACGGGTCTGGCTGCGGGCGTTCTGGTTTTCTGCGCCGGAATGGCGATGGCCCCGGTTTTCCCAACGACGCTCGCGATGGTGGGCGATGCGTTTCCGAGGAGCACGGCAACGGCGATGGGAATCGCGATCACCTCGGGCTGGCTGGGGCTGACATTCAGCTCCAAAATCATCGGCGCTATCGCAGGCACGGATCCCACGCATCTGAAGACGGCGCTGCTGGTTTTGCCGATCGCTTCGGTTCTGATGATCGTGGTGAATCTGGCGTTGCGGCCGCTGCTGCGAACAGCGGCTCCGGCGCGCTAACCGGCGTGCTGGGCGGGGCTGCGCTTGCGGTCGGCGATACGCGTTTCCGGTCGTACCGGCTTGCGAGCCGTGGCTCCGTTGATGCGGCGTAGCTGGTCGGAAACACAGACCAGAAACATGGGCTGGCGGGCGTTCTTCAGCACGTCGATGATGCGGTCCGGCTGATCTTCCAGGTAGATGTTTTTGCCATCGGTCAGCAGGTGAATATCGGACTGCCCGGAGGACGCGTCCGCCAGGCGTTTGCCCATCTCCTTTTGCAGGAACTTGAGCACGCGCCGGATCTTCTGGAGGGAAAATCCTTTCTTGCGTAGCGCCGCGATGACAGAGACTTCGACCACCTCCCGGGGGAGATACACGCGGCGGTGACCCTCCTGCGACGGCGAGACAACATTGCGCTCGTCCCACCACTGCAACTGCCGTAAGCTCACCCCCGAAATGCGGGCAACCTCACTCGACGTATAGACCTCTTCCGGATTGAAGGCGGCCGGCCGCGCAGCCTTTTTTGCTTTCCACATGTTCCTGTGCCTCTGTTTCGCGCCGGGTGTTCGGCACGCCTTCCGCGATTACTGATTGTACAAGCATCCCGAGGCTTTTGGGTGGCCTCTGGTATCCTGTTAGTTTCCAAACAATTAAGGATTTCTGTGGCTGAGCATCTTACACGAAAAGAACTGAAGACGGACCAGTTCGCGCTAACGGCGGAGCACGCGGCCGACTATTTTGGCATGCACCGCCGGCAGGCGTTTCAGATTGGCGGGCTGGTTTTCCTCGTAGCCGTGTTGATTTTGGGCGGCTATTACTGGATGGAACATACGCGGGCGGTGCGCGCCGGCAAGCTTTCCGAAGCGATGCAGATTGCGGATACCCCGGTAGGCCCGGCCGGTCCGGCCAACACGGTGACGTTCCCCGACCAGAAGACGAAGGATGCGGCGGAGGCCAAGGCCTTTACGAGCATCGCGCAGGAGTACAGCGGAAGCCGGGAGGGCGCGATCGCGGAATACACGTTGGGCGGACTCGCGGCGGCCGCAGGGCGTGATGACGAAGCACGGAAACGTTTCCAGATCACCGCGGATTCCGGGAACAAAGAGTATGCTTCCCTGGGAAAGCTTGCTCTGGCACAGTTGGATTTCGCCCAAAAGAGGACGGCGGACGGGCAAAAACTGCTCCAGAGCCTGATCGATCACCCTACGGAGGTAGTGTCCAAGGCGCAGGCTACGCTGACGCTCGCGCGGCTGATCTCCGGCACGCACCCGATGGAGGCGCGCGCGCTTCTGGCTCCGCTCACGAAAGAGACCGGCACCGTCGGCCAGATGGCGACGGCCGCGCAAGGCGAAATCCCTGCTAAGTAAGTAGGACTCACGGCCTTTCCACTTTCATGTTGAGCCACCTTCGATTTCCGGTCGAAGCTGGCCGCGGCCGGCGCTACCCGGAGCTCGATCACCGTTATCGCAATCCCTATCAGCGCGACCGCGACCGCGTCATTCATTCGCGCGCGTTCCGGCGCCTGGAAGCAAAGACCCAGGTGTTCGCGGCCGGGGTTTCGGATCATTTCCGCAACCGGCTCACCCACACCATCGAAGTTTCCAAGATCTCGCGCACTGTGGCGCACGCGCTGGGGTTGAATGGGGACCTCACCGAAGCGCTCGCGCTGGTTCACGATATCGGGCACCCGCCTTTCGCGCATGCGGGTGAGGCGGAGTTGAACCGGCAGATGCAAAAATTCGGGGACCGTTTCGATCACAACATCCATGCGCTGCGGATTGTGGAGTCGTTCGAACAGCAGTATGCGCGGTTTCCGGGATTGAATTTGACGTTCGAGGTGCGCGAGGGGATTGTGAAGCACTCCCGCGATTTCGAACCTGGCGAATTCCCGGAACTGGACGAGTATCTCCCCGGCCAGCGGCCGCCTCTGGAGGCGCAGTTGATCGACCTGGCCGATGAGATCGCCTACGATACGTCCGATCTGGAAGATGCGCTTTCCGCCCGGCTCTTTGACCCGGCGTTAATCGCGGAACAGGTGCCGGTGTTCCGGGACGCCTGGGAAACGGTGGAGATGCAGTATCCGGGAGCGGCCACGCGCGAGCAATTTCTGGAAGCACTGCGCGGACTTTTGGACGGCATGGTGACCGGCCTTGTCGTGGGGACGACGGAGGCCGCGAAAGAGGCCGGACTGAGGGACTACCGCGATGTGCGGCACTTCGGCGGACGGCTGGCGCGTTTTTCCCCGGAAGCGGCGCAGGCGGCGCGCGAGCTCAAGCAATTCCTGCACGACTTCGTCTACAGCACGCCGGAACTGGACGCGGGCCGGCGCGCGGCAACGGACCGGGTCGCCAGGCTGTTTTCCGTCTTCTTGCGGAATCCCGCGCTGCTCCCGCCAAATTACGCCCAGGCAGCGCGGATGGAGCCGCCCCATCGGGTGGTTTGCGACTACATCGCCGGCATGACGGACACCTATTTCGATCGGGTCTATTCGTCGGAGTTGGTGGCGCTGGAGAGTTCGGCCGAGCGCACGCTGTAGACCTTCTGCAACTGCCGGGCGATCTGGATCGCGATGGCCTTAAGATCGTCCTCGGATTCGTGTTCCACGGCTACTCGATAGAAGAGCACGCTACGCATATCTGATTATCCGATCAAAGCAAGTTAGCTGGCGCCATGTCCCGAGAGAACGCGAGGGATGGTCTTCAACAGAATCTCGCAGTCGAGCCCGAGCGACCAGTGGTCGATGTACTCGAGGTCGAGTTTCATCCAGGTCTCGAAATCGAGCAGGTCGCGCCCGTTGACAGCCCAGAGGCACGTCAACCCGGGGCGCATTCGCAAGCGCCGTCTCTGCCATCGCTGGTAATGCGCGACCTCGCTGGGGATGGCCGGCCGGGGCCCGACCAGGGACATCTCGCCACGGATCACGTTGACGAGTTGAGGGAGTTCGTCGAGCGAGAAACGGCGCAAATATCCTCCGATGGGAGTGAGGCGCGGATCGTTGGGAATTTTGGTAGCGGGATGCCGGCGGTTGAGATGCATCAGTTCGTGCTGACGCTGCTCGGCGTCGAGCCCCATGGACCGGAATTTGTAGCAGAAGAATTTGCGGCCGTTCAGCCCGCAGCGCTCCTGCCGGAAAAGAACGGGGCCGGGGGACGTTAGCCGCACGGCGAGCGCAATCAATAGCAGGATGGGCCAAGCCACGAGGAGCACGGCGATCGCGATCGAGAGGTCTACGGCGCGTTTGACGAGAAGGCGCAGATCCTCATCGGGAGCGGCGGAAAAGGTAAGGAGCTGCGTGTTCCCGAGGTGCTCCAGGCGGATCTGGGAGTTGACGTGCGGGAAAAAATCGACGGCTACGCGCGTACGCACGCCCTCTTCGTCGCAAAGCAAAAAGACTTCTTCGAGCGAAGCCAGTTCGGGGCTTTCCACCGCAAAGAGAATTTCGTCCACGATTTGTTGGGCCAAGATCCGGGGGATATCCTGCAGCGTATAGACCGGGTAAGAGCGGCCCAGTTCCACCGACGCGGGTGCGGAACCCGTGGCTATGAAGGCGGACAGGGTAACGCCATCCTCGGCAGCGCGTTCGAGAATGCGGCCGAGGTTGAGGGCCCGCGCACCGGTCCCGACGACCAGCACGTGTCGCTGGGCTGTGAAGCGGACCAGGCCCATCAGGTAGACGGCGGCGAGACGGAAGATCAGGAGCAGCGCGGCGCTGTAAAAGGCGAAGATGCCGATGAAGAAGCGGCTGAGGTCGAGCCGCAGGAGGAACTCGAAAACCAGCAGGCCTAACGAACCCAACATGGCCTGCCGGAACGAGTCGCGAACCACGGTGCGCCAGCCGCTGCGGCCCAGGTGAGAGTGGACATTCAGCCACCAGCCGGCCGACACCCACGTCAAGGTGCAAAAGGCGAGGACCAGCGAATGGGCCGGAATGGCGAACTCGTGCTCGAAATGGAGCGCGAGGCGCGTCGCGTAGGCGGCCTGAAAAGCGAGGGCGGTAACGAGCAGGTCGGCGATGGCGAATCCGGCCTTGGTTTTGCGAGTCTGGCTGCTAAACATTTCTCGCCATTGCGGAACCTATTAGCGAACCGAATCCGCGGTGGTAGGGTGCTCCTTCAGGCCGTCGACCATGTGGCACACGTCGGCCAGCGTGGTTTGATCCAGGATTTCGGCGGTTGCGTTGCGAACGCGACGCATCACTAGGCGGGTGCCGCAGGTTTTCTCATCGACGCACTCCTCGCAGCGACGAAACGCGCTCTCGCTGGCGCAGGGTAAAGGGGCGAGCGGGCCTTCCATCAGGCGCACCACCTGCCCGACGGTGATTTGCTCCGGAGGTTTCGTCAGGTGATACCCGCCGCCGCGACCCGGCTTGCTATCCACGAGGCCTCCCGCCTTAGCGCCCAGGAGGATCAGTTCCAGGAATTTCTTAGGGATTACTTCTTCATCAGCAATCTTCTGCACCAGCGAAGGCCCTTGCCCATAAGTTCTAGCCAGACTGTAAAGAGCTCGAAGACAGTACTTTGTTTTTTTAGAGATGATTCTCATGACGAGCTTCGAGGTGCCGAAATTTCACTAAAACAGCTTGCCAACTCGTCAATATGTTCCTACACTTTATAGACGTTTAGGATAAAGCCCGACCGGAGGCGTTAGCCCCCACTCGGCAATGTCCAGGCGTTTGGTCGAGGTTCACAGACTCGAAATTTATCATAGCGGTTCCGGAGGATTAGTGTCTCTCAAGATAAACGGTGTTTCCCGGTTCATCAAAGCGTCTCTAAGTATCTGCGGAATAGGTGTTTACCTGTCTTTCACCGCGGCTGGGCAAATGGCTTCGACAAACTCTGCAACCGGCCCGGGGAGTTCCGCGGGAGGCAATGCGCCGCAGATAGGGGAGCCCGGGCAGCCGAAGGCGGTAGCAGGCCCTACGAAGCCGCCCGGGGACATCCCGCGCACGGCGGGCGTAACAACCGGTCCGCTCCCGTACCGAACCGGCCAGATTGCAACCGCGACGGGGCACCCCTCGCTATCCGAACAGTTCAATGAGACACTGCCGCGGTGGCTGCGGTTCACGGGCGAGATCCGCGATCGGGTAGAGGGTTATCAGAATGCCAGCTTCAAGCCGAACAGCTCCGATCTTTACGATCTGTACCGGCTTCGGGTGGGTGTGCTTCTGCAGCCGACCAATTGGCTTCGGTTATTCGCCGCAACGCAGGACACGCGCGTCTTCGAACGCAGTCCCAAGATTCCGCCCTATCAAAATACCTGGGACATTAACCAGGCTTATGTCGAACTCGGGAGGACCGAAACGTCCGGGTTCGGCTTGCGGGCCGGCCGTCAGGAATTGTTCTTCGGCAACGGGCGTTTGATCGGGAACTCGTGGTGGAGTAATGTATCGCGGAACTTCGATGCCGTCCGGGGAAGCTACCAGCATGGGGATTATCGGGTAGATGCATTCGCATCGTCGGTAGTGATCGCGCGCGATGGGGTGATCGATCACCACAACCAGGGCAACAATCTGCACGGGATCTACGGGACGGTCAAAAACAAGCTCGGACACAATTCCCAGTTTGAGCCGTATACCTTCTGGCATGTGCAAAATGGGGCCGCGCTGAAGACCGGCAAAACAGGGCACCTCGACCAATGGACGTACGGATTCCGGCAGCTGGGAGAATTGCCGGACAACTTCGATTACCGCACGGAGATGGCGATTCAGCGCGGCCACTTAGGCGCGGCGAGCATCAAGGCGTGGACGGGACACTGGCTGATCGGAAATACGATTCCGACGGTCTGGAGTCCGCGGCCGTTTCTCGAGTTTAATTACGCCTCGGGCGACCCGAGTCCGAAGAACACCGCGACCACGGAGACGTTCGACCCGATCTATCCGAGCAGCCATGACAAGTTGGGACTCGCCGATCAGATTGGCTGGCGCAACATCAAGGACCTCCGGTTGGGGCTGGACGCGCATCCCACGTCGAAGTGGGCGCTCAACCTGAGCGGACATGACTTCTGGCTGGCAAACGCACACGATTCGCTGTACCCGACGCGCGGTTCTGTGGTTGCGAAAGACCCGACTGGAAACTCGGGCACGCACATCGGGGAAGAAGTCGACTTTCAAATGATCTATAAGCCCACGCTGCAGATGCAGTTTGGAGCGGGGATCGGGCACCTGTTCGCCGGCGATTTTCTTTCGAAAACGACCAAGGGGCGGGATTATACGTTGCCCTATTTCCTCGCGAACTACGTGTTCTAGCTGTGTTATTTTAAGTGCTGGCGGCGTTTCGCGCCTCCAGCATCCCCACGCGGGCGCGTAGCTCAATTGGCAGAGCAAGAGACTCTTAATCTCTAGGTTATAGGTTCGATTCCTATCGCGCTCACTTTCGTTTCCCAACAGCGTTACAGCCTGGACGGTCCAGTGTAATCAACGCCTGCGGTTGATACATCCGGATTCCGCCTAGGGCCGTAGCACTATTTGTGCAATCGTATGTGTTAGGTTGGCGTCGAGGGAGCTTTGTGCTCTTGAACGTTCCGCTCGCCCTTGCGCTGTTGCTTGCCCTGCTTTCGTTCGCACAGGATGCGCGCGCGGCTTTGACGGTTTCGGGAGTCCTTACCGATCCTCAAGGGCGCGTGGTTCCGGACGCGAGTCTCCGCCTTTCGAGGCGGGCCGATTCGTCGCGGTTCGATGCGACGAGCGATGCGCGAGGGGCCTTCAGCTTCATCCATCTGCAACCCGGGGAATACCGGCTCACTGCGGAAGCGCCGGGATTTCCCATTCTGGAACGCACGATCTCGGTAAGCGGGGATGGGCCGTTGATAGAGAATCTTCAGTTCACGGGGGTTTCTTCTCAGAACCAGTCCGTCACCGTCTCCTCTGATGTCTCTGACGTTGGGCTTTTCGAACCGGACCCGGCACAAAGGGTTATGGTCCGCGATGAAACGCTGGATGCGAATCCGGGCAGGCCGGGAATGCCGGTTTCAATTCCCGGAATGCCGGTTGAATCTCCAGCGGGGGGAGTAAAACCACCTCAATACTTTGTCCCAGGCGTAGCAGGTGATCACGGCGAGCCGGTCGCGATGTTCTTCCAAGTGGGCGGATTCCTGTTTCCCAATAATCTTCCTGCCAACGCGCATGGAAATGGATACGCCGACCCGAACGTGATCATTCCCATCGCGATCGAAGCGATACAGACGGACGGAGCCGCGTTTAATGTCCGGGAGGGGAATAACGCCGTCAACGCGGCGATCATTTTCGGCCTTAGGGAACGGCTGGAACCAATGATCCGGCTCACTGCGGATTACCGCGACCTTAACCTGGTAACCGCATGGAGCCCGAAGGATCCGGCGAATAAGGCATGGGCGGGTCTGGAGGTTTCCTTTGGGAATGGCTTCCTCCAGCGCCTGGAGCATCGGAAGCAGTACAAAGGTAACATCTCGAAAGTGTTCGATTTCGGCAACCATCATTTGACGGTGTATGGGATCGGTTACTACGGATTTGCATTTCAACCCGGGCTGATCCCGATCAACACCTCGGTACCCGGCGATACTTACGATTCGCGGCAGCGCGAAGAGACCTCCAACGGCGCCCTGATCTTAAATGACATCTGGCAGCTAACGAAGCGCCAGCAATTCCAATTTTCGGGCTTCTACCGGTACTACACGCTCGATGTTCGACCCAACTTCGGGGATGGCTGGATCCGGCAAAGCGAGCATCGAAACGTCAACTCGGAGGATGTCCTGTACACGAACCGTTTTGGGAGCGCCTTCTCACTGCTGGCGGGCGTCAATTTCCGGCGCGAAGCTCCGAGTGCATTGGACCTCGGTCGCGCGGACAGCGCTGGCGTTTTCCAACCGGTGACGGCGAACAATATTCTGCTGAACTTCACGAGCCCGTTTGTCGCCGCGGACGGCGCGCTTTCGGGCATCCTGCACTACAACATCGGCTTCCGGCGTGATGAGGTCGGATTCGACAATAAGGATCTTTACAGGCCGGGCTTCTCGTTCAGCCGACATGCGAGCATCAACTCGCCGAAAGGCACAATTACGCTCATTCCGCCAACCGCGGTATCGTTTCTTCCGACGGTGGCGCTGAGCTACGGTCAGGCCTTTCACATCAACGACCCCCGCATTGGAACAACAGAGATCCAGGGCGGGACGATCGTCAGTAAGGCGCGTTCCTATCAACTGGTTATTCTGAAAACAATTGCCCAAACCGAGTTTCGCGTCACTCTGGCGCATGTGACCACGGCGCAGCAACTTGCACGAATCTCCAACGACACGGGGCTGCAACAGGATGAAGGGCCCGGCTTGATCCAATCGCTGACGGCGACGGCCCGCCGCAATTTTTCGCACGGCTTCATTCAGGGTTTGTACGCCCGCGCCAATGCAACGGATCGACTGACCGGATTGCCGACGCCCGAAGCGCCCCGGCTGATTTGGGACATCCTGGGCACCTACGATAAGCTCCCCTTCCGGCTGGTGGGACGCGCGGAATATGAACACGTGGGCATCAAACCCCTGGGAGACGGCTTTCATTCGGTCCCGGTTCGCGAGTTGAGAGCCGCGTTGGTGCGCCCCTTCGAACGGCAGGGCTTCGACGTCGGACTGAATGTCTTTATCGCGAGCGGATATGGCGGGCAGACGCTGGAAACCCTGGCCTTACCCGGCGAAGGGGACCCCTTCGAACGGGTGACGGGTTTCCCTCTGCGTTCTTATGTCACGGCCTCGTTTACCTACCACTTTCGCCGCAACCGCCTTTGAAAGCTCCGCACCGGCATTCATGCACATTCCTGACGGCTACCTGAGTCCTGAAACCTGCGCCGCTCTTTACGCGGGAAGCGCTCCGTTCTGGTACGTGGCGCTGCGGCGTGTCCGGAAGCTGATCAGCACGAAGTTTCTGCCTCTGATCTCGGTATTCGCCTCCTTTTCCTTCGTCATTATGATGTTCAACCTGCCGCTCCCGGGAGGCACGACGGGCCACGCGGTAGGGGTCGGGATCGCGACTGTGGTGCTGGGGCCATGGGCGTCGATTCTAGCTATCTCGATCGCGCTGATCATTCAATCCCTATTTTTCGGCGATGGTGGGGTGACCGCGATTGGCGCCAACTGCTTTAACATGGCTATTGCCGGTTCGCTGACTGCCTATGCGGCTTACCGGATTCTGGCATTTCGATCGGGACTGGGCTCCGGCCGGCGCGTGGTTGCGGCCGCGTTAGCAGGATATGTCGCGATCAATGTGTCCGCGTTTTTTGCCGCGGTCGAGTTCGGACTGCAACCACTCTTGTTTCACGACGCCTCCGGCACGCCGCTCTATTGTCCTTACCCACTCAGCATTTCCATTCCGGCAATGATGATCGGACATCTGACGTTTGCGGGGCTGGCGGAGCTGGTGGTGACCGGGGGCGTGGTGGCTTACTTGCAGCGCGCCGATCCCATGCTGCTGAAGCGCACGGCGGCGGATGCGCCGGATGTTGACTCGCTAGCCCCGGCGGTTACCAACGGCCTGGCCCCGGCTACGCTGAAGCGGCTTTGGGCCGGGCTGGCGGTGCTGTTGATCCTGACTCCGCTCGGAATCCTGGCGGCGGGCAGCGCATGGGGCGAGTGGACGGCGCAGGATTTTTCCGATGCAAGCATGCGGCGACAGATGAGCGCGGCATCCGGCCGTCAGGCTCCGCCCACCCAGGCGCCGGCGGGACTGGAACATCTGTCATCCGTGTGGACGGCACCGTTGTCGCGCTACGCGCCAGCGTGGATCCGAAACGCGTCCTTCGGCTATGTCGTCTCGGCCATGGTCGGCGTCGGACTCATTATCGGCTTGCTGCTGATAGGAAACTGGGCTTTCTCGCGATGGGCGGTTCGCGACCACGCAGGCGTGCCGGCGGAAAGCAAGTTTCGCCGGAGCTTTATTGAAGGCTCGATACGGAATTTGCTCAGCACGATGCAGCACGCCGCATCCTCCGAGCAGCTTGCCCGCGCACCTGGCTTTCTGCAGAAACTGGATCCGCGAGTGAAAGTCGCCGGTATGGGAGCCCTGATCGTGGTCTCCGCCACCCTCTATCGATGGCCCGTACTGGCCATGCTGTTCCTAGCGGCTGCCGGGGCCGCCATCGCGTCCGGCGTGCCGTTCCGCATGTTGATCACGAAAATCTGGCTACCGGCACTCACGTTCAGCGGGGTGATCGCCTTCCCGGCCGTGTTCCTGACTCGCGGCGAGGTCCTGTATCGTCTTCCGTTCCTGCAGTTGGTGGTGACCCGCCAGGGCGTGTATACCGCTTCATTGCTGCTGCTGCGCGTGGAGACCGCCGCGACGCTATCCGCGCTTCTGATTGTGACCACGCAATGGACTCGGGTGTTGCGGGCGCTGCGCTTCTTTCGCGTACCCGTGGCCGCAGTCGTCATTCTCGGGATGACCTATCGCTACGTGTTCCTGATGATCCGTACCGCGCAGGAGATGTTTGAGGCTCGCCAGAGCCGCCTGGTGGGAACGTTGCCACCGGCTGACGGGAGACGGCTTGCGGCGGCGAGCGTGGGCATTCTGCTTGCGAAGAGTTTTCAGTTAAGCACGGACGTGCACGCGGCGATGCGGTCGCGCGGCTACCAGGGTGAGGTCTATCTGCTGGATGAAGTTTCGATTGGGGCGAAAGACTGGATGCAGCTCGCAGCGTTCTTCGTCGTGGCGATTCTGGCCGCAGCACTCGGGCGTCCACTATGACCGCTCCCCTTTTCGCGGCTCAGGATCTGGTTGTCCGATACGACCGCCAGGTAGGACTGGATCATTTGTCGGCGTCCATTTCACGCGGGGACCGCGTGGCACTGCTGGGGGCGAACGGATCAGGGAAATCCACGTTCTTGCGAGTGCTCGACGGGCTCCTGTTCCCGGACTCCGGAAGCTTGACGCTGGACGGCGAAGAGATCACGGAGGCGCGATTCGAAGAACCTGAGTTCACTTTCCGGTTTCGCAAGCGCATCGGACTGGTTTTTCAAAACCCGGATGTACAGTTGTTCAACGCGACGGTGTTCGACGAACTGGCATTCGGACCGCTCCAGCTACGCCTGCCGAACGACTGCATTCGCGATTCCGTGGAGCAGATGCTCAAGACAATGGACATCGCGGGCTTGCGGGACCGCTCGCCGCACCAACTTTCGGGTGGCGAGAAGAAACGGGTGGCACTCGCGTCCGTGATGATTCTGGACCCTGAGGTCCTTCTGCTGGACGAGCCCACGGCGGCGCTCGATCCGCGGAGCGAAAGTCAGATTGTCGAGCTGCTGGGGTCGTGGAGCGGCGGGCGGAAAACCGTGATCACCGCGACGCATGACCTGGAGAGGCTGGAGGAGATTTCCGATCGTTGTCTGGTATTCGATCGCGGGCGCATTGCCGGCCAGGGGACACCGATGGAGATCCTGCACGATCTTCCGCTGTTACAGCAAGCGCGGCTGGTACCCTTTCATCGGCACGCGCATGCGGGCAGCGGCCCGGTCCCTCATCCGCATCCGCATGCGGACCCTGAGAGGAAATAATTGCATCCCGATATTTGGCGCTGAGATTGCAAACGTTAGCGTGTGGCGAATCATCGCCCGAGGAGGATGAAATGTTGCATTGGTCTCTCGTGTTTCTCGTTATTGCTTTGATCGCCGCGTTTCTAGGATTCGCTGGTATTGCGGGCACTGCGGCCGGCATCGCCAAGATTCTTTTCTTCGTGTTCCTGGTGATCTGGCTCGTGACGATGTTGATGGGCCGTCGTCGCGTCTAGCCCTAAATCGTGAGGGCGACTCTCCGGGGCCGCCCTCAACCATTCACAGAAGTGTCTGGATAGCTGGTATCCCGGTAAGTGCCGCAAACCGGAAACCTTCCCGCTTAAGCGCGGGGACGAGGATTTGCACGAGTTCTAGAGTTCGGCTGATCGGTTTCTCAGGTGGCAAGTCTGCGGAACGGTCGTGGAACAGCACAATTCCGTTTTGCAGGCGCCGCCTGCGAATCCTGGTCAGGTAAGCCGCGGCGCAATCTTCCGTGCTTTTGCCGCGAAGCCAATATTCGAAATCGAAACCTCCGATATCCCAATTGACTGGCCCGAAATGGCCGTCTCTCGTTTTACTATCCCTGTTGAGAAAGTGAGCCAGGCGCGGGCTCCATGCTCCGTAGGGCGGGCGGAAGAACGCGGGTTCTCCGGTCGGGCCGAATTGAAGGGCGGCATCAGAAACCTCATCGACGAGCTCGCTAATGGAGAGAAAGCTGTCGGTCAGGTGGGGGTGATTGAAGGTGTGATTGGCGGCTGTGTGGCCCCAGTGCCGGATCCGGTCGACGTCTTCCGGAAACTCCCGCACATGCCTGCCGACTACGAAAAACGTAGCTGGGATATCGCTCTGGGCGAGATAGGCGGCGATTTCCACGGAACTGGTTCCGGTGCCCTGAGCCGACCGCCTGCCGGGCCCGTCATCAAACGTGAGACATAGCGTTTTCGGTGGCAGCGAACTTCCCGTAATCGGCGCTTCCAACCACATGGTTTACGCGCTACCGGTGAGCTCGGTCAACCTGAAAATGCTGTGGAAGGGGCAGCCGAATTGGGCCTCGATGCTCGCCTGGGCTCCCATTTCACGGTCCACCAGACAAACCACTCCGAGGATTTCCAGTCCCGCTTCCCGTGCGCGTTCAATGGCCATCACCGTCGATCCGCCGGTGCTACACACGTCGTCGAGTATAACTACAGGCACCCCATAAGGGTCGGCAATCCCCTCCAGATACCTTTTCATCCCGTGCTTTTTGGCTTCTTTGCGGATCATGAAAGCGTCCACTTCCAAGCCACGTTCGGTACTTTCACGTGCAATCGCGAGCGCAATCGGGTCCGCGCCCATGGTCAGCCCTCCCACCGCTTTGGGCAACCAGCCGTTCTCGGCAAATTTGTCGAGGAAAATTTTCCCAACGAGCGCAGTGGCCTGGGCCGTGCAAACCGTGAGCTTGGCATCCACGTACCACTCGCTCTTCTGGCCGGAAACGAGCGTGAAGTCGCCACGTCGAACTGATAGCGTCTGCAACATTCCCCGAAGCTTTTCGCGATTAGACATTTTCACGTTTATTGTAGATCGATGCGGTAACCTCACCCATCTCTGAGGAATTAACCAGGTTTGATAATGTTAAATGGACTGTTGTTTGTTGTCCCTTAAGCGCGGACTGTTGTTAACGCGAAAGTGAAACATGGCTGTTACTGAGGTTTCCCCCGCTGATAAAGCGGCGATCTTCGCCGAAGTGGAACGCCTGACCGAAAGTGGCCTGCTTCACGGGTCCGAAGCTCTTTGCCGGCTTTTGAAGTACCTGGCGGAACAGTATTTCGCCCATCCCGGGCTCCCGGTTAAGGAGTACCAGCTGGCGACCGAAGTTTTCGGCCGGCCTGCTGATTTCGATCCGCGCATGGATTCCACCGTGCGCGTGCAGACCGGGCGGCTTCGCTCCAAAGTGGCGGAATATTATGCAGGTGCCGGCAGCGAAGATCCCATCATTATCGAAATTCCGAAAGGATCCTATTCACTCGCGTTCCATTACCGTTCGAGGAAGGAGGTTCCCGCTGCGCCCGCACCTCTCTCTACGACGGCCGCTCTGCCTGCTCCTCCGGCCGTGCCGGTCAAACAGCCGTTTCGCTTCCCGGTTCTATGGATGGTGGCAGGAGCGATTGTAGTCACCATTCTCGCGGCCGTAGCCCTCCTCTTCGCGCGCGGGGTCACGTCGGCCAAACGCGCGAGCGATGAGACAGCCGCGACCGAGTCGATGCGGCGGTTCTGGCAGCCATTTCTGCAAACGGCAGATCGGCCATGGGTGATTTTCAGCAACGCGGAATTCATCGGCCGCCCGCAAGACGGAATCCGGTATTTCGATCCGAAGCGGGATTCCCGGGCGGACATTCTGGATCACTACACCGGCGTGGGCGAAGTGCTCGGAGTCTCGGAACTGAGCCGGGTGTTTACGGAACTGCATCACGAGATCAAGGTCAAGCGCGGACGGTTGCTCGCGCTCGACGATGTCAAAACCAGCGATGTCATCTTCCTCGGTTCTCCGGCCGAGAATCTCACTCTGCGGGAAATCCCGACCACGCAGGATTTCGTGTTCCGCAGGATTGAGGCGGGTGCGCGCCGGGGAGATACGGAACTCGTCAATGTCCATCCCCGCCCCGGTGAGCCGGAACGTTTTCTAGCTTCCGCTGCCCTTCCGATCGTGGAGGATTACGGGCTCATCGGCCTGGCGCCCGGGATTAATCCGGCACGCTGGATTCTGGTGCTCGCCGGGACCACCACGATGGGAACGCAAGCCGCGGCAGAGTTTGTATCGCGCGAATCCACCCTTAAAACGCTGGTCGACGAACTGCCCGCCCGTGGAACGGGTATTCGCCCGTTTGAAGCCGTAATCCGGGTACGGATCAGCGGGGGCGTTCCGGTGAATTCCACGATTGTCGCGCTCCACGTGGGACGAAACCGTTAAGCCGCTTCCTATACTGGAAAGATGGACTTTCAGCTGGTGGTGGATTATCGCCCGCGCGGTGATCAGGTCAACGCCATCGCAGAGTTGACGAAGGGCGCGCTCGACGGAGAAAAGCACCAGGTGCTTCTGGGGGTCACGGGTTCGGGCAAGACCTTCACGATGGCCAAGGTGATTGAGCATCTCAACCGCCCGGCACTGGTGCTTGCCCACAATAAGACTCTGGCGGCCCAGCTTTATCACGAGTTCAAGACGTTCTTCCCGCACAACGCGGTTGAGTACTTCGTCAGCTACTACGACTACTATCAGCCGGAAGCTTATATTCCGTCCGGCGACGTTTACATCGAGAAGGAATCGACCGTTAACGACGAACTGGATAAGCTGCGCCTTTCGGCTACACGCTCCCTGTTCGAACGCCGCGACTGCATCATCGTCGCAAGTGTCAGTTGTATCTACGGTCTTGGCTCGCCGGAAGCTTATTATGGAATGCTTCTGATGCTTGAGAAGGGACAGAAGATCTCCCGCCGCGACATTACGGCCAAGCTGGTCGACATCCTCTACGACCGGAGCGATGGAGATTTCCGGCGCGGGACGTTTCGCGTCCGGGGGGACACGATCGAAGTATTTCCCACCTATGACGACTCCGCTTACCGGATTGAACTGTGGGGCGACGAAGTCGAGAGCCTCTCGCAGATCGACCCGCTGCTGGGACAGGTGAAGCAGACTTACGCGCGGCTGCCGATTTACCCGAAAACCCACTACGTGATGTCCGATGTGACGAAGCACCAGGCCATGGAATCGATCCGGGCCGAGATGGAGTGGTGGCGTCCGCAACTGGAAACACAGGGGAAGATCATCGAAGCCCAAAGGCTCTACCAGCGGACGATGTTCGATCTGGAGATGATGCGCGAGATCGGGTATTGCCACGGAATTGAGAATTACTCGCGGCACTTCTCCGGACGGCTGCCGGGGGAAGCTCCGCCGACGCTTCTGGACTATCTGCCGCAGGATTCCATTCTCTTTCTCGACGAGAGTCACCAGACCGTACCGCAGTTACATGGGATGTACCATGGCGATCGGTCACGCAAGGAAATCCTGGTTGCGCATGGCTTTCGTCTACCGAGTGCTCTCGATAACCGGCCGCTTACCTTTGAAGAGTTCGAGCATCGTGTCAACCAATGCGTCTACGTTTCGGCTACGCCGGGTCCTTTTGAGTTGACTAAGTCGGCGGGGGTGGTGGTGGAGCAGATTATCCGGCCTACCGGACTGGTGGATCCGGAGATTGAGATCCGCCCGATCAAGGGCCAGGTTGACGATCTGCTGCATGAAATCCGCCTTCGCGCCGAAAAAAATCAGCGCGTGCTGGTAACTACTCTGACCAAGCGGATGGCGGAGAGCTTGACGGAGTACTATTCTGAAGTGGGTGTCAAGTGTAACTACCTGCACTCCGAAGTCAGTACGCTCGATCGCATAAAAATCTTGCGTGACTTACGCCGCGGCGAATATGATGTTTTGATTGGAATCAACCTTCTTCGCGAGGGGCTGGATTTGCCGGAAGTTTCACTGGTCGCCATTCTGGACGCGGACAAAGAAGGATTTCTACGTTCGAGCGGAGCGCTGATTCAGACCATCGGCCGCGCGGCGCGCAACCTGGAGGGACGCGCGATTCTTTATGCCAATGTGATGACGGACAGCATGCGCAACGCGATCGATGAGACCAAGCGGCGGCGTAATACGCAGGTGGAATACAACGAGCGGAACCACATTACCCCTCAGTCCATAATCAAACCCATCGACATGAGTCTGGTGGCGATTGCCGAAGGCGACTACGTGACTGTTCCGCTGGAAGCCGACCCGGAAACGGAGGACCTCAGTCCGCGCCAAAAAGAAGAGTTCATTACAGAGTTAGAGGGACGAATGCGAGACGCCGCGCGCAAGTTCGAGTTCGAAAAGGCGGCACAATTGCGGGATAAGATCAAGTTACTGCGTACGAAGGACGTCGCCGGAATCGGGATTCCGGCCTGATGCGACTTACTGCATGCAGTACGGATTAATCGGAGCTGGACCGGTACACAAGTACATGGTCGCGGGCTTGCCACGTCTGCGCAAAGAACTCGGTCCGGTTGCGGCGATCAATCGGCGCACGGCCAGCCGGATCGTGAACACTCTTCGCGCCGGGGAGGCCTGCGATCTTTGCGATGTCGCGGCCTGCCCTTTGATTCTGATCTGCGCTCCCGGCGAGCATTGCATCGGTCTGCT
Source organism: Bryobacterales bacterium (assembly GCA_963814235.1). GTDB lineage: Bacteria > Acidobacteriota > Terriglobia > Bryobacterales > Bryobacteraceae > Bog-113. The sequence goes on from CAWFCA010000001.1 coordinate 413,920, forward strand.
CGCGTTTCTGGCGCAAACCGGGATGAACTGGGAGGGGAAGTCCGTAGTGTTGTGCGAGACGACCGCGTTCAGCCTGCAACTCCCGTGGCTTCGCGCCGCGGGTGCGTCCGTAGCGTCGCTCCGCTCCATCGTCGGGTTGCAGGGCCGCTTCCTGGTGGAAGGGGACCGGGAGGCGTTGCGCGCCGCCCGTTACCTGGCTCGCCAGCTCAGCGGCATTGCGCTTGAAATCCGGCCGGAGGACCATCTTCTCTACTGCGCATCCACGACCTTGGCGAGTTCTCTGTATACTCCGCTGCTCGAGGCGTGCATGTTGGGGATTCGTCGAACGCGTTTGTCGGGCACGCACTCGGCACAGATTGTGGAAGCGCTTTTTCTTCAGACTCTCCGCACGTTCCTTTACTCGGGCCGCCGGAGTTGGGTGGGGGTGGTGGCGCAAGGAAACCAGACCGCCATGGATCAGGAAGCGAGCGCTCTCGGGACTATCTCGCCGGAGTTGGCCGAGTTCTACCGCGTTCACGCGTCAATGGCCACGTGCCTTCTAAAACCCCGGCGCGTTAAGAACCGCCCTGAAAATAACGGATAGCTGCGAAGCCGGCCGCGCCAGCTTTCCCGCATTCCGGCAGCAACGCCGCTTCAACCCCGCCGAGGGCGAGCACGGGAATGGTGCTGACGCCAACCGCTTCCGCGAGTGTTGCCAACCCGAGAGCCGCGCTTTTGGAACTGCTGAAGATCGGTGAAAGAAGGGCATAATCCGCGCCTTCGCGCGACGCAATCCTGACGTCATTCACGCTATGGCAGGACACCGAGATCGTGAACCCGGGCGGGCAGACGGCGCGGATATGCGGAACGGCGATGGCGTTGCCACGCAGATGAACGCCGTGAGCTCCGCAGGCGATCGCGACGTCGGCGCGGTCGTTCACCAGGACCCGAACGGAAGGGTGCGCAACGCTCAAGATCTCGCGCACAAGCTGGCAAAGATCGCGGGCTGGGAGATCTTTCTCGCGAACCTGAATCACATCCACGCCGTTAGCCAGACATGCAACGTTGCGGAGCAGTGCGACGTTGCCGCCAATGGCTCTGCGATCGGTGATGTAGTAACGCAGCATTCGATTCGAACCGTTAACCCGGTCCGGGGAGCAACAGGGCTAGCGCGGGAAGTTCGACGAACCATTCGGTGAAATCGCGGCGGCATTCGTACTCCTGCCGCGGTACCAGGGCCGTCAAGCCGCCTGCAAACTGCAACTCCGTGAAGCGCGCGTGGTCGACGCTGGCGGAGAGCCTCGCCGGAACGCGATTCTGACCGGCCCCGGAATGGATACGTAGATCGTCGGCGCGAATCATCAGGGTCACGCGATCGCCGATCAGGCAGCCGGGGTGATAGAATCCCGCCAGCTCATACTTCCCAAACGCTTCGTCCAAGAGCCGAAGGCGGCTGCTATTCCGGCTGGGGTCGAGGGCCAGGATCTCGGCGGCCAGCGCATTCACGTGGCCCAGTAGCCGGGCGATGTCCGCGGTTGCGGGCCGCGAGATGACCGATTGCGGAGTACCCGACTGAACCATGCGCCCCTGCTGAAAGAGGAGCATGCGATCCCCGAGCGCCACCGCTTCGTCGAGGTCATGAGTGACCAGAAGAAACGGAATTTTCAGATCGGCGCGCAGTTCCCGGATCAGTGCGTAGAAGTCTCCGCGAAGGCTCGCATCCAACCCGCGCGTGGGCTCGTCGAACAGCAGCAGTTGCGGGGCCGCGATCAGGGCGCGCGCGATCGAACAGCGCTGACGCTCACCGCCGGAGACCTCGCATGGGCGGCGGCCGGCCAGGCCGGTGAGCTGGAAGCGCTCCATCATCTCGTTCACGCGCCGGTGACGCTCCAGCCGCGGGCGGCGCTCCGCGGCAAACGCCAGGTTCTCGCGCAATGTCATGTGGGGGAACAGCGCGTAATTCTGAAACACGTAACCGCACTCGCGTTTTCCCGGACTGACGTTCACGCCCGATGGAGCATCGAAGAGAATGCGGTTACCGAGCAGAATCTGGCCCTGGTCGGGGCGGGAAAAGCCCGCGATGCAGTCCAGGGTGAGGGACTTACCCGCGCCGCTCGCGCCGAACAGCACGGTCATGCCGACGTCCGCCGTGAAATCGACATCGAGGGTGAACCCGGCGCTCTCCGGGGAAGCGGGAAGGCGCTTCACGATACGCGCGGCCAGCTTCATGCAGCGCGGCGGTGCTCAAGCCGATTCGCCGCATAAACCGCGAGCATGGCGATGGCGGATAACGCCAGGGTGAGCGCCCCCGCCAGCCGCGTATTTCCACTCTCCACCGCGTCGTAGATGGCGATGGCGGCGGTCTGGGTCCGCCCGGGGATATCGCCGGCGATCATGAGAGTGGCGCCGAAATCTCCGAGCGATCGGGCGAACGCAATCACTACCGCGGCTACAATCGAACGGCGAGCCATGGGCAGAGTGACGCGCTGAAAGAGACGCCACTCGCTCGCGCCGAGCGACCGGGCGGCTCTGGCATACACCGGATCCGCGTTTTCAAAGGCGGCTCGCGCGGACTTCACCAGCAGCGGAATGGCGTGTATGGTGGACGCGAGCACCGCGGCTTCCCAGGTGAATACCAGGGGCCGCCCGAAGATTCCCTCATAGGCGCGGCCGAGGGGACCGGATCGCGCAATGGTCACTAGCAAGTAGTAGCCCAGCACCGTTGGCGGAAAGACGAGCGGCAGAGTGATGAGCGCATCGATCCATTCCTTGCCGGCGAAATTGCGATTGGCAAGCAGCCAAGCCAGCCATAACCCGAGCAGCAGCGATAGCAGCGTCGCGATGACCGCCACCTTGAGGCTCAGGAGCAGAGGGAACCAGGAGAAAGCCATGGTGCGGCGCGGGTCGTTAATCAGTATCGAGCTAGTCAGAATCGAAAAGGTGCCCGAGTTTGGCCTTTTTCGTGGCCAGGTACGCGGTTCGGGACTCCATGGCTCCGGCCACGCAGGGTACACGTTCCACAACCCGAACCCCGGCGCGCTCCACGGAGTCCACTTTCTCGGGGTTATTGGAGAGCAGGCGAATCTGCTTCAACCCGAAGAAATTGAGGATGGCTCCGGGCAGCTCAAAACTGCGCAGGTCCGCCTTAAACCCGAGTATTTCGTTGGCTTCGACGGTATCCGCGCCGTGATCCTGCAGTTCGTAGGCTCGCAACTTGTTGAGGAGACCGATGCCCCGCCCTTCCTGATTCTCGTAGATGAGAAGGCCGCGGCCCTCGGCCGCAATCATGCTCAGAGCCAGGTCCAACTGGTCGCGGCAGTCGCACCGGAGGCTATGGAAAACATCGCCGGTGAGGCATTGCGAATGCACGCGGACCAGGGGCGGCGGTCCGCTCAGGTCGCCAAGCTCCAGAGCGACGGCTTCCTCCCGCCGGTCATCGCAGATACCTTCGAAGCCATAGATTCGGAACGCGCCGAAGACACTGGGAAGCGCTGCTTCGGCTACTTTATTCAGCCGAAACGTGGACGATGCCTGCATAGATCTAGGATACAGACGCGCGGTCCTTCATAATAAGCGCGGGTGGAACAACACTTCATCAAGCTGCTGGTCAGGCTGGGCGCGATCGCCTTGCTGGCCAGCTTTTTCGTGCGGTTCAAAGGCTTCCGCCAGCTCTTAATGCACGAGGACCGCACGCTTTCCCAGCGTCTGCAACTGGCGCTCTGGTTCAGCCTGATGTTCGCTTCGGGCGTTGCTCTGCGAGTGCGCGTGCGGTCGTATGACGCCGTCGATCTGGGGCTCGAAGGCAGCCTGCTGGCGGGGCTGACGGGCGGCTACGTGAGCGGCCTGATTGCGGGCCTGCTGATCGCCACGCCGGCGCTCTTTCACGGGCCGGGCGAGTTTGTCACCCTGCCTTACTATGCGAGTGTCGGCCTGTTGGGCGGCATGTTGCGCGATGTTGCCGCCGATAAGGAATACATCTGGCGCGCTTCCCCGCTCTTCGATTTGCATTTGCTGCAATCTTTACGGCAGCGCAGCGAGCTGGCGCCCGCTTTGTTCAACCTGCTGCTGCTTTGCACCATAGTGCTGACTGAGTTCCTGCGCGAGACGGCCGCCCATCTGTTCAAGGAACCCCGCATTTTCTCGCTGTACCCTGCCGGCGATCACGGATGGCTGAGCGTTGCCGCCGTGTACGCGTCGGTGTACTTCGCGGTAACCGTGCCGTTGAAGGTCTGGAACAACACGCGCAACGAGATCAAACTGGAGGAGCAGAAAAACCTGCTGATGCAGGCCCGTTTGCAGGCCTTGACCAGCCAGATCAATCCGCACTTCCTGTTTAATACCCTGAACACGGTTTCTTCGCTGATCCGGATCGATCCCAACCGCGCGCGCCAGATGATCGTCAAGCTATCGAATATTCTGCGAAGGCTGCTCCGCAAACACGAGAGCATGGCGCGGCTGCGCGACGAACTGGAGTTTATCGACGACTACCTCTCGATTGAACTGGTGCGCTTCGGCGAAAAGTTGCGCTTTGAGCGCGATATCGACCCGAGAACTTTGGACATGCTGATTCCGAGCATGCTGCTGCAGCCGCTGGTAGAAAACTGCGTCAAGCATGGTCTGAGCAATAAGGTGGAAGGCGGGACCATCCGCATCCAGACGCGGTTGGAAGGCGACCGCGTCCACATCAACGTGGAAGACGACGGCGTGGGAATCCCGGAGCATAAGCTCGCGCGCATGCTGGAGACGGGCATTGGAGTGAGCAACGTGAGCGAGCGGTTGAAGGTGCTCTTCGGATCGAACTATCGCATGTGGGTCGACAGCCAGCCGGGTAACGGAACCCGCATTGCGATCGAGTTTCCGGAAACATCGCTGGCCCAGGCGAGTTGACCGCTGTCGTTAGGATAAGCTGGAGACGATTTGGAAGGAGCCCAAACATATGGCCGATCACGATAAGAAGTGCGCTCATCCGGCATGCAGCTGTATCCCGCCGGACGGAGAAAAGTATTGCAGCACCTATTGCAGCGACGCGAAGGGTACGACCGAGATCGCTTGCAACTGCGGGCACCCCGGCTGCAGTTAAACTAACGAACCGCTCGCGGTTTCCGCCTTTAGAAAGGAAGCCGCGAGCGCGCCGGAGTATTCCGGGCCTGCGGGATCGGCATCGGTGTACGCGCGGGCTGCGCCGCTGAGAAGTCGAGTTCGCTGGTTTCGAACGTCACGGGCCGGTCCAGGACCATCTCGACGGTGGTACCTTGCGCGAGCACTGCGTCGGGGCCGCGCGAGAGCAGCACGCCGAGCACTCCAACCACCGCTCCGGCGCTAGCTCCGGCAACCGACCCCAGTCCCGCGGCCTTGGAAGCCGAACCGGCGAGCACACCTACGGAAGCTCCCACGGCGGTCGCTTCCGCGACCGTTCGCACGTCGCTGCCTACCGAGCTGTCACCCTTGACCATTCCTTCGGCAGGATCGACCTTCTCCGCGCCGTTGGCGTCCACGGAGGAGAGACGAGCGCGGAAGTCGCGGACCACTCCGTTGGGTAAGGTGAGCGAATCGAAGCGCAGGAAAAGCTCACCGCGTCCTTTGACGCGGCCGGGGCGCTTGAGATGAGTCAGCGTTCCGGTCACGTAGCTGCCGGGCGGGATGATGATTTTGCCGTCGGCCACGACGGGAAATGCGGTCTGCAGATAAACGCGATCGCCGGGCAGCGAATGTTTGGTGCTCACGCTGTTGATTAACGTGAGCGGAATGTGGGTTCCGGGCGTGACGGTGATTTGCGCACACGCGGCACCGGGTCCACATGCGGATAAGGCGAGGGTTAGGGGAAGCAGGTACCACTTCGCAAGCTGCATTCAGGGCCTTTTCCCTATTCTAAGCCGGATTTTCCGGTCTCACTGGACAAATAGGTGGATGTTGGGGATGCTGGTTGACGATCCAGCCGACAGCCGGATCTCCGGGTTGGGGCTTACGGGATCGGGAAGCTTTACGTTGACCTGGTAAAGACCCGCAAAACCGGGCGCTAGTCCGGCGTAGTTGATCGCTGTGGAGGCAACCGGGGTTCCGTCGAGAGAAACCGAAAACGAAGTCATGTCCGCGAGCGGCGCGATCTGGGTGGCGGGAAGGTAGTTCCAGGCTTGCGGGATGGTGCGGCCAAGGCCTCCGGCGTAGAGCACCACCCACTCACCGCTATGCGCCGGCGCGGCCGCGGTGACTTGGGAACCATCTAGATGGCCAGCAATGGCAGACCCGGCGGCATCCTGGAACAGGGCAGGTCCGGTGTCATGCAAGCTGATGGTGACGGAAGGTCCGGCGATGCCGTCGCGCACCACAACGATGTTTACGTCCACCGGCTTGAACGCATTCGGAACCAGGAAGTTGATCTGAGTGGGCGAGACGTAGTACAAGCCGGCGGCAATACCGCTCACGTACACCGTGACGCCGGCGAGCGTTGTGGGAATTCCTCCGTCGACCAGATCCCTGCCGGTAATCGAACCGGTGACAAAGGAGAGATTGGTTCCGAAGATGGAGGTGATTCCGTTCGGCGCTAAAGCGTCGGGTGAAAAAGAAGCTGCGCTAACGATGCCGGCGGCAGTATAGGAGGGCGCCTGAACCTGAGCACCTGTCGCCCAAATCGGCGCGGCAAGAGCTATTCCCGCCAGCAGCGCCCGGAATGCGGGGGAAGCTGGACTGGATTCCATAAGGTAATCCCATTAAGTCAAAAATCGGGCGTTTCCGACAATTGTTCTAAGGGGATAGGCTTGCGCCAGAGCTTTCCTGGACACGGTTGTGACGGGAATTTCAGCGAGCCGGTTCAAGGCGAACCATTCCATTCCCGCGGGCGTTTGGGAAGCCGCGCCGCGCCAGACCTGCACCTGGTAGCGGGTGTTGACGATGGAGTGAGCAAAGCTCCCGATGCGCACCGGCGGGCCGGACGGCGCGACAGCGTCGAGAGCAGGCAGCTCCCAGAAGCCCGGCATTCGCCGCTCATCGGGTGTTCGCTGGCGGAGAAGGACGCTGGGGTTGTCTGGAACATCGCGTTCGAGAATAATCACATCGAGCGACGCAGGGGCGCTTGGGGATTTCGAGCGCTTTACCGGCAACTCGCTCTGCCGGCCTTGCTGCCGGGCCTGGCATTGGGCGGCAATTGGACAGAGCAGGCATTGCGGGGATCGGGGGAGACAGACGGTGGCTCCCAGTTCCATGATGGCCTGGTTGAAGTCGCCCGGGCGCGACGGATCGAGGAAACTCTGCGCCGCGGCGGTCAGTCGCAAGCGCGTCGTCTGGGACGCGATGTCGCCCGCATCCGCCGTAAACCGCGCCATGACGCGGAACACATTCCCATCCGCCACGGCATACGGCAAATCGAAGCCAATGCTCGCCACGGCTGCCGCGGTATAGGGGCCGACTCCCGGCAGTTCCCGGATGCCTTCGTAGCTGGGCGGAAATCGATCCGCCACCATCTGAGCGGCGCGTTGCAGATTGCGTATGCGGGAGTAGTAGCCCAGACCACTCCAAGCAGCCAGAGCGTCAGCCTCGGAGGCTTCCGCCAGAGAACGCGCGTCGGGGAATTGCTTGAGGAAACGGAGAAAGTAGGGGACCACCGCCTCCACTCTGGTCTGCTGCAGCATGAATTCCGAAAGCAGAATGTGCCAGGGATCGGGTTTACCGTCCGGACCGGAGATGCGCCAGGGCAGCGCGCGGTGCCCGCGATCGTACCAGTCGAGCAGGCGTTCGTGAAAGGTGTCAGCGGCCGGATGCAAAGCTACTCGCCGGAGTCGAGCACCTGCACGAATTCGCCCACCACGCGGTACCGGCCTTCGAAGGCTTCGGGATCGAGCTCGAAGGCCGGAAACTCCGGATTCAGAGGCTCCAGGCGAATCACCTGGTGCGTCCATTCGCCGCTTTCCGCGCCCGTTTTGGAGCTGGTGTACCGCTTCACCGTAAACGCCGAAAGGCTGTCGGAAGCGCCCCGCTCTTCAATCAGCAAGCGCTTGCCCTGGCGCGATCCGGGCGCAATTTTGCGGAAGATCACGCGGCTGCCATCCGGGATCAGCGGCTCCATGGACCGCCCTACTACCTGAACGACGAACAGTTGATCGGAGCCTCGCAGACCGTCCGGAATGCGGACCCACTGAACGTCGGAATCGGCAACATCGCCCTCTTCCCCGAATTTGGTGGCGGCGGCGCGTAGCGGGTAGTAAGGGAGGTGAGTCTGATACGCGATCACGCGCGAGTCTACATGCTGATCGAAGAGGCGGTTCAACAACTGGGGGATGGCGCGTCCGGATACCGCTTCGCGATCGGAGACGAGCAGGAATCCGCTCAGCGTGTCTTCGAGCCAGTCCATGAACTCCGGTCCGCCGATTTCCTGTACCCGCGCCCGGAAATCCGCGTCGAGGTACGACACATATTCCCGATCTTCCGGCGTGAGCGGCAGCTCGTCCAGATCATCGCGCAGCTTGCAATCGAATGCGCCGGAATTCCTGTTCAGGATGAGGATCCCGAAAGGAATGCGAGGCGCTCCGGGCGGCGCGAGCGAAAGCACGGAAAACTCGGCCCGCAGATAGGAAGAGATGGGGGTGGCGGCCGCGGGCATCTGTTGAGAGTCTATCCTGAATCGGCTGGAGCGCTTACCGAAGGCCTGGAAGAGCGGGATGCTTCGGTACCAGGAGCCGGAGTGCTACCAGCTACTCTTGGGTCCCGGGGCGCTGCCGGCAAAGTATCCCTTGCGATAGCGGACTTTCACGTTGGCCAGGTCCACCTGCACCTTGATGTTGTGAAACTGTTTGTCTCTCTCATTGGCGGCCGAGTCGGGGATATAGCGCAGGATGTACTGCGTGGTGATCTCGCCCGCGATGTCGGAGACGGCGTGATAGATGCCCTGCGAAATCTCGCCCGTATACCCTCCGGTTCCCACGGTGAGGGCATAGTTACCATCGTCGGACGGCTTGGAAAGATACCCTGAAATGTCTTTGTAGAGGTTGTTGAGCGGATAGACCACGCGGCCGCCCGTTTCTTCCGCCAGGCGCCGGAGATTTTCTTCTCCTGTAGCCGCGAAGCCGAATGCGATGGTGCTCATCCCGTAAATCGTCACCAGGTTCCGCTGAGCAACCTCGAGGACTTCGGCGAGCGAATGTTTACTTGCGGTATCGTGGCCGTCGCCGATCACGATCAGAATACGGCGGGGCTCGAAAGGCTCCCCGTGTACCAGTTTCCGGCTGGTGCAAGCTGCGTAAACGGCATCGTAGAGGGCGGAGCCGCCGGCCGGCTTCATGTTGGCGATTTTGGCAACCATGGCTTCGGGATCGCTGGTAGTATCAACCTCGATCTGCGCCATATTGCCGTACGAGATCAGGTAGCCGGAATACTTCTTGTCACCGGGCAGCAGGTTCTGCACGAGTTCCGTGACGGCATCCTGATACTTCTTCCACTGGATTTTCATGCCGTTGGACATGTCCACCAGGAAGCCAACGACCACCGGCTGGCTATGGTCACGCGTGAAGTAGGTGATCTTCTGTGGCTTGCCTTCGTCGATCAGGTGAAAGTCTTTCTCTTCCAGATTGGTCACGAAGCGGCCCTTGTCATCGGTGACGGTCACCGGCACGATGACTTCGTTGACGGACACCTGGATGGGCGGCTGCTCCTGCGCGCGCGTGAAGCCGGGCAGGAGCGCCAACAAAACGATCGGAAAGACGCGGCACAACATGCGGATACCCCAGTTTAGCGGTATGCGGTATCCGCGTGGCGGCGGCAGTCGCGCCGCCCACCGCTAACCGAGGCGTTTTTCGGCGAGCCGGCGGCCCGTGTCCAGCGCTAATCCGTAAACGGCGTGCATCAGCCAGGACTTGAAGTGCACCTCCGGCTTCGTCTGGCTGGGCGGCGCTGCAAGGCCCAGCTTGGGAACCAATACCTCGTCTCCGAGCAGCCATACGGCGGTTCCATACGCGATCCCGAGCCCTGCCGTGACCGGCGGCAGCACGGTTGCAAGCGCGCCGTAGACCGCTCCTACGAGTGTGCCGAACGCGAAATGAACCGCGGGGCCGCCGGTCTCTTTTTCTCCGGGCGTCAGAGGCCGGTCGAGAACCGGTTCGGCAAGCCGCTCCGCGGTCTTCACGGTGGCGTCCTCGGCGCCTTTCCGGGGAGGTTCAGGTGTGGAGAAGGCGCTCCAGATAGCGGGAACGGTATTCATGGCGGCGGAGGCCAGCAGACCGCAAACCGCCCCGGTCGCGGCGCCTTGTACAACTTGCTTGGTTTCCATGCGGGTGATTGAGCAGTCCGGCTACCAATGAAAAAGGGCCGGATCCGCGCGGCGTGCGCGGGTTCCGGCCCGATTGTTGACTCGAAGGCTCTCTAGACGTTCAGTTGCAAGCCAGCGCAATACCTGAGCCTGCGACTTGGATGATGTTTTTTTTGGCCTTCGCCTGTGTCGGGATCGCGTGGAAGTCTCGAAGGCCCCTCACAAATCAGCCCCCAAGCGAAACAACATAATCGCTCGCACGGTTGCTCCATGTTGCGGCGGCTCAAAATGGCCGGGCGTTGGCTGCCGCATTTTCGATGTGTCCCGAAACTTTACCCTTTGTGAAACGTGGGCTTGTTGCTTTGGGCCCGTCCCGATTTCTCTTCAGTTTTGCCCGTTAGAGTTCCCGCGAGATCCCTCAAGTTCCCGCACGATTTGCCAGAATTGGCGCTATCGTTACGTAAACGCTTTTGTTTTTCGGACCTATGGAGCCGGCGGCCAGAATTGAACTGGCGACCCTCTGATTACAAATCAGATGCTCTACCTACTGAGCTACACCGGCCCGTGCGCCACAACTTTGCATAATTGTAACCCGCACCGTGCTTCCGTGCCCGATGGCATACGAAGTGCATACCTCTTCCCGGAAGGAGAGATATCTTGCCGAATCCAAAACTTGCAGCACTCGTACTTGCAACCGGCGCCCTGATCGGCTCGGGCTGCGCTACCAAGAAATATGTGAAACAGACGGTCGATCCGGTCTCGGGTCGAGTGGATCAGGTCGCCGGCCAGACCAATCAGAATGGCCAGGCAATCGAGGCTACGCGCAAAGATGTCGCCCAGAATCAACAGGATATCAGCGCCACGCGGGAGACTGCGAAGGCCGCTGACGCGCGCGCGGGAGATGCTATGAACGCGGCCAACGCCGCAGGCGCCAAAGCCGACCAGAACTCCCACGCTCTTAGCGAGCTTCGCAACACCGTTGCTAATCTGGACGACTATAAACCGGCCAACATGGTCGTGGTTCCGTTTGCCTTTAACAAATACAACATCTCGGCCGAGGGAAAAGCGGAGCTGGACAAGATGGTCCAGGGCAAGGACCAGTGGAAGCGGTACTTCGTAGCCGTGGAAGGCTTCACCGATAAGGTCGGGCCGGACTCCTACAACGATGTGCTGAGTCGTCGGCGCGCCGACAAAGTGGTTCAGTACCTCGTATCCAAATACGACATTCCGATCTTCCGGATCCACCAGATCGGGTTGGGTAAAGACAAGCCGGCAGATACGGGACGCGGATCCAGCGCGCGTGCCAAGAACCGGCGTGTCGAAGTCACCGTTTACACGGCTGACGCTGCCGTCACCACCAGCGAAGTGCGCTAAAAGTTAGGCACGAGACAGCGGCGCGGACACGTCCAGGCGTAAGTCCGCGCTGACCTCGTCGATCATTGGGATAGTCACGGCCCGGGTGTTCAGCGCAAACGCAATCAACATCGCGTTGTCGCAGATCAAATTGATTACGCGTGGAATGCCCGACGCCCGTCGATGGATCTCAGCTAACACGTCCGGGGCAAAGATCTGCTGATCCGGAAGCCCGGCGTGAGCCAGACGCGATTCCACGTATTGCCCAGTCTCTTCGGCCGTTAACGCACGCAGATTGTAGCGTAAAGCGATGCGCTGCTTAAGCTGGCGATACTGCGGTGCGTCCAATTTCAAATCGAGTTCCGGCTGTCCCGCGAGGATGATCTGCATCAGTTTGCCGCCCCGATTTTCGAGATTGCCAAGCAGACGAATCTCTTCCAGGACTTCCCATTCCAGGTTGTGCGCCTCATCCACGATGAGCACCGAGGTCTTGCCAGCCTTGGCCCGGTCAATCAGCATGTGGTTCAACGAAAACAACACTTCGGTTTTTGAAAACCGCGAGCAAGGCAGCGCGAAATCGTACGCCAGCATCTCGAAGAACTGCTCCGGAGTCAGCCGCGAGTTGAACAAAAACGCAAACGCGATCTCCTGCGAACCCAACTGATCGCGCAGGCACTCCAGCATGGTCGTTTTTCCCGTGCCTACTTCGCCGGTGAGCGCGATGAATCCCTTGCGGCTATGGACGCCGTACACCAGGTTCGCGAGGGCCTCCTCGTGCTGCGGGCTGCGATAAAGAAATGCCGGGTTCGGGCTTAAATTGAACGCGTTCTCACGCAATCCGAAAAAGGAATTGTACATAAAGCCGCATCCAATCCTACCATCGCTCCCCGTTGTAACTATTCATGCCGATTGAAGTTACAAGCTCGGCATACCGGCGTGAAAACTTTAGAGAACCGGCCGTTTTGCCGCGTATACTAAAGGCGAAGCCCCGTCGCTTCTTGATGACTTTTCTGCTTTCAGACGTGTTCTTCCGCGATCCCGCTCGCGGTCGCGAAGAACTTGCGGGCCTGGGTGAAGTTCCCGACTCGGTTTTCCAAGCCATTACCCTCGTGGTCCGGCAATCGCCCGATCCCGACCAAACCGTCAACTACCTCAATCGCCTGCGGGCCGCTTCTCCCCCGGACTTCGGGCGCGTGGTTTCCGACCCGTCCGCCCTGCGCTTCGCCGCCGCGGTCTTCGGGCAGAGCGTGTTTCTCTCCGAAGCGATTCTTCGCGACCCCGGCTGGCTCCTCCACCTGAGTGCGGCGGAAGATCTTCGCCGCGTGCTGCGCAAAGACGAATATGAAGTGCGCTTGCGGCAGTATGCTCCCTCCCCCGGCTCACTCGCCCGGTCCCCGGAGCTCTTAGCCGGCTTCCGAAAACGCGAACTGCTGCGCATCTTTCTTCGGGACAGTCTCGAGATGGGCTCGCTCTCCGACATCACCGAGGAGATTTCCAACCTGGCTGACGCCATCCTCAGCGCGTCGGTCACCGCCATCCGCAACGATCTCGATGCCATGCAGCCCGGCGCCGCATTTTCCGTCATCGCGCTGGGCAAGCTGGGTGGCCGGGAATTGAACTACAGTTCCGATATCGATCTCCTGTTCGTCTACACCGGCGAGGACAGCGGGGAATGGTTCCAGAAGGTCGCCAAGCGTCTGACCGAGACGCTTTCTACCTATACGAGCGACGGTCTCTGCTACCGCGTCGACCTGCGTTTGCGTCCGGATGGCCGCTATGGCGAAATCTGCCACTCGCTCGATGCCGCCAAGCAGTATTACGCCACGCGCGCGCGGGATTGGGAGCTGCAGATGCTGATCAAGGCTCGGCTGGCGGCGGGCGATCCCGGGCCGGCGCAGTGCCTTCTGGACTTTGTGGATCCGCTAATTTATTCCACGACCCTGGACTTCGAGGCCGTCGAAGCGGTCTCCGAAGCGCGCCAGCGCATTCACGAGAAGCTCAAGCGCGCGCGCCAGGGCGGGCTGAACGTCAAGCTCACCAGCGGCGGCATCCGCGATATCGAGTTTCTGGTCCAGTGCCTCCAGCGTCTGCACGGCGGGCGTGAGCCCTGGCTGCGGCATGGCGGCACCATGCTCGCCTTAGCGCGCCTGCGCGATAAAAACTTCCTCAGCGATCATGAGTACTCGCAGCTGCTATCGGCCTACCAGTTTCTGCGGCACCTGGAGCATCGGGTGCAAATTCGCGAAGACCGGCAGACGCACAACCTGCCCACCGATCCGGAGCAGTTGGAAACGCTCGCCCGCCGTATGCCGCCTTCCCTCTTCCGCGAACCGAGCGCGAAGGCTCTGGAGGATGAGTTGGACGGGCATCTGCGCGCGGTGCGGAATCTCTACGAGCGTGTGATTCACTCCCAGCGGCGGGACTACTTGGTCGAAGCGGCCCCGGCCGCCTTCCATCCTCCTCCGCGCGAAGAACCGCCCACCCAGCCGGTCTTTCCGTCCACCCATCTGGCCCGGTTCCTGAACCAGCGCGCGCCTCTCTTCATGGAACGTCTGCGGGCGGCGCAGTTGAATCGCGGACAGCAGCGTTTCGAGCACCTCCTCGAGAAGATCTCGCAGGAACCGGGGCTACTCGAGCTGTTGGAGATCGACCCCGAGTTGACGCAGGCGACATTCGCCTTCTTTGAGAACAGCGCTTACTTTGGAGATCAACTGCTCCGCAATCCGGGATTGCTGTTGGAAATCGCCGAAGGCTGCGGAGAGCGGCAGGGGCGGGTGGGATTCCACGCGCCGGAAAACCTGACCGGGCTGCGACGCTACTACCGGGAGCAGATGGTGCGCATCCAGAGCGATAGCGTGCACTGCGGCATCGATGTGTTTAAGACGCTGAAGCGCACGTCCGGCCTTGCCGATGCCGTGGTTGCGGCGGCTTATCGGATCGCACTGGCGGAAGTCTGCGAGCTGAGCGCGCCCGCGAGCCCCACGTACCAGCCGTGCGACCAGATGATGGTGATCGCCCTCGGACGGCTCGGCATGCGCGAGTTCGATATCGGCTCCGATGCCGACCTGGCCTTCGCCCTGCCCGACGCCGATGCGCACGAAGCCGCGTTTTGGACCCAGGTGGCCGAACGCCTGATTCACGTGATCAGCGCCTATACGGGCGATGGCGTGATCTTCACGGTGGACACGCGCTTACGTCCTCACGGCCGGGAAGGCGACCTGGTTCAAACCGAGAGCGTGTTCCGTGCCTACTTCGCCGATACCGCCGAAGCGTGGGAAGGCATCGCCTATATGAAGGCACGCGCCGTAGCCGGCAATCTGGAGAGCGCGACGCGGTTCCTGCATGAACTGCAGCAGGTCGATTGGCGGCGCTATGGGCAAAGCGGCCGGTCGCGTCTCTTGCTCGCCGAGATGCGCGCGAAGATCGAAAAAGAACAGGGAGCGCGCAATCCGCTCAAGGCCGGCGCGGGCGGTTATTACGATCTCGATTTCGCCCTGCTTTATCTGCGTTTGAAAGGCGCGGGCATGTTCTTCAAGGCGCTAAACACCCCGGAGCGCATCGCGGTGGTCGAGAAGATGGGCCACCTGGACCGCGAGGATGCCGCCCAGATGCTCGAAACGGCCACTCTCTACCGGGCCATCGACCACGGGATGCGCGTCGGCACGGGCCACGCGGACGGTTCCTTGCCCACATCGCCCTCGTCGCGGGCCGCGCTTGGGGAACTGGTGCGGCGTTGGGCCCCGGAAAGCCTGAGAGAGCAGAACTCCGAAGCTCTGTTTCAGGGAACGCTGGCGATGGTCCGGTCGCGCACGCGGGCGTTATTCGATCGCGTGTTCAGCTAAAATTAGGCGTGAAGACGTCCCTCGCCGCCCTGATCGGAGTTCTGCTGGGAGTGCCCCTGGGGGCCGCGCCGGTCCAGTACCAGCCCGTGATGGACGATGCTTTTTTCCATCTCTATAATTCCGATTTCGAAGGCTCCCGCAAGATCGTCGATGCCTACCTCTCCGGGCACGCCGGCGACCCCCTCGCTTACTCCGTGAAAGCATCGGGATTTCTGTTTTCCGAACTCGACCGCCTGGGAATCCTCGAAAGCGAGTTTTTCAAAGATGACCGGCGCATCGGCGACAAGAAAAAACTGACACCGGACGCCAACACGCGCGACCAGTTCTACGCGGCCATTCATCGCGCCCAGGACGCGGCCAATCACGATCTGGCGAAGAATCCGCAAGACACCAATGCGCTCTTCGCCCTTTGTCTCGCCAATGGAGACCTTACCGACTACGTCGCGCTGATCGAGAAGCGTCAACTGCAGAGCCTGTCCATCAACAAGACCGGTTACCGCGACGCCAAGCGCCTGCTGCAGGTGGCTCCCGACTTCTACGATGCCTACCTGACCACGGGTTTCACGGAATATCTGATCGGCAGCATCCCCCTCGTATTCCGCCTCTTCGTGCGCTTCGATGACGTCCGCGGGGATACGCAGGCGGGCGTGCGCAATCTGCAAACGGTGGCGAAGAACGGTCATTACCTGAAATCGTTCGCCAAGATCCTGCTGGCGACGGCCTACCTCCGTGACAAACACGTGGCCGAGGCGCGTGCGCTATTGCGCGAGCTTACCCGGACGTATCCCCAGAATCCGCTGTTGCAGCGGGAGTTGGAACGTCTTTCCACACAGATGTAGTATGAATATCTAGCCCATGGTTCGGGACGGACTTTACTACGCGGCCGGCTTCACTCTTGCGGCGGCAGCGGTCGCCTACTTCACTAAAAGTTTCTGGTTCGGGTTCCCGCTGTTCCTGATGGGAGCCTTTTGCGCCTGGTTTTTTCGCGATCCGGAGCGGCCCATACCGGCGGGACCGGTGGCCGTCTCGCCGGCCGATGGCAAAGTCGTCGCGGTGGTCCCGGAAGGCTCGGGAGTCAAGCGCGTCAGTATTTTCCTGAATATCTTCGATGTACACGTGAACCGCGCGCCCATTTCCGGAATCATCACAGATGTGGAATACACGGGAGGCTCCTTCCTGGTCGCCAGCCGGGAACTGGCGTCCGCCCAGAACGAACAGAACCGCGTGACCATTCACGGTGAAGATACCCGGGTGGTCTTCAAGCAGATCGCCGGTCTGATCGCGCGCCGCATCGTTTTCGTCAAAAAGGCCGGCGATTACGTGAGCGCGGGCGAGCGCGTCGGGATGATCAAATTCGGATCGCGCGTGGATGTCATCTTCGGGCCTGAGTGGATTCTGGAAGTGAAAGAAGGAATGCGCGTCAGCGCGGGTTCGAGCGTTCTGGCGCGGCGCTCGGGTTATGTGGAGCCCGTGCTGGTCCGTCACGCGCCGATGGAGGAACCCGCTCTTTGCACGACGTAGTGCCCCCTCCCGGGGGCTTGGGAGTTCGCCGGTCGCCTCCGCGCGCCGCCTATGCGCTCCCCACGCTATTCACCGCGGGCAATATCTTCCTCGGGTTCTTCTCCGTGCTGCGGTCGGTTCAGGGAGCCGCGAGTCTAACCACCCCCAATGCGGCCGCCGAAAACTTCGCGTTCGCCGCTAAGGCGATCGGCCTTGCGATCATCCTCGACGGTCTGGATGGCCGCATCGCGCGCCTGACGCACACCACCAGCGACTTCGGCAAAGAGATGGATTCGATCTCCGACGTCGTCAGCTTCGGCATCGCTCCGGCGGTGCTGGCCTACGTGTGGGGCGTACAGTTTCTACCGTCGGCTCCCGCCGCTATGAGCGATCACCTCTCGCGGGCCGGCAAAGTGGTCGCATTCCTGTTTCTTCTATGCGGTTCGCTGCGCCTGGCCCGGTTCAACGTTCAGAAGAATCCCAAGCCCAAGAATCCCGGCCGTCCGAATCGCAGTTATTTCGTAGGTCTGCCGATTCCCGCCGCCGCCGGTCTGGTGGCGGCCATCGTGTACGCCGCAGATGGCGATCCCATCGTGTGGCTGCCCCTGAACATTGCCTGGCTAGCGCTGCTTACCTTGCTTTCCTGGCTCATGGTTTCCACGTGGCGCTACTACGCGTTCAAGGACAATACGTTCTTGAAGCCGCGGTCCTCGCTGACCATCATCGTGTTGGGAGGCATGGTGGTCCTGATCGGTTTCTGGTCGCAGCCGGTGCTGTTAATCATCGCCGGCGGCTATGCATTGAGCGGAGTCTTTTTGCGGATGGGCGGTCTCTTCCGCCGCTTCCGGCGCTCGCGCCGTCCGCCCCTTCCTTTGGAGCACCCCATTGCCTGAAACGATTGCCCTGGTGGGCAGTGAAACTCTGCTGGGCCGCGAGCTGCGCGATCTGCTGTCGCAAGGCTCGTTCGGCGCCGAAGTGCGGCTGATCGCCGGCGCCGATGAAGCCAGCGGCGTTCTGGCCGAGCATGCCGGGGAGGCCGCCATCCTCAATAAGCTCGATCTGCTGGCGATGACGGACGTCGTCACGGTCATCCTCGCGGGCGAGCCCGCTTCTTCCAAGCTGGCCCTGGAGCTGGCGCCGGATAAGCCGGTTATCGATCTGACCCACGCCGCCGAAGATAACCCGCGGTCGCGCCTGCGCGCGCCTATGGTGGAACCGGCCGATTTCCAGGTTGGGCCGGACGCCATTCATTCCATCGCGCACCCCGCAGCCGTCGCGCTCGCTCTCCTGTTTCAGCGCATCGGAAGCAGGCACAAATTGTCCTGCTGGATCGCCCACGTCTTTGAGCCCGCAAGCGAGCGCGGAACCGCCGGCATCGAAGAGTTGCAGCAGCAGACCGTCAGCCTGCTCTCGTTCAAGCCGATGCCCAAGAAAGTGTTCGACACGCAGTTGAGTTTCAATCTGCTGGCGGCGCTCGGCGAAGAAGCGGGCGTACAGCTCGATGAACTCGAGAGCCGCATCGAACGCCACCTCGCTACGCTGATGCAGAATTCCGGGGTGTCGCCAATGCCGTCCATCCGGTTGGTGCAGGCGCCCGTCTTCCACGGGTATAGCTTTTCCATCTGGATGGAATTCGTGAGCGAAGCGCCGGACCCCGCCACCCTGGAAGCGCTGCTACGCAGTGATCACGTCAATGTGCACGATTTTGGCTTAGAGCCGCCCAATAATGTTGGCATGGCCGGCCAGGACGGCATCGCGGTCGGGGCCGTCTCGCGCGACCGCAATAACGCGCGCGCCCTCTGGATCTGGATGGCCGCCGATAATCTCCGCCTCGCCGGACAGAACGCCCTGCTGGTGGCGCAGGAACTTTTGTGAGGGACCGTGCAAACCGGTTCTTATCAACGCTGCTGGTGTTATCCGCTGGACTCGCCGCCGGGTGCGGCTATCACGTGGCCGGGCACTCCACCGTGCTCCCGCTACAGATCCGTTCCATAGCCGTTCCGGCGTTCCGCAACGGCAGCATGCAAAATAACGTTGCCGAAAGCATCACCGCCGCGATTACACGGGAACTGATCCAGCGCACGCGCTACCAGATCACCGCCGACCCGGCCACCGCCGACGCCATTCTTTCCGGATCGCTGGTCAATGTCTTCAGTAACCCCACCACCTACGACCCGGTCACCGGACGCGCCAGCGGCGTACAGTTCATCGTCCAGGTGCAGATCACGCTGCGCGAGCGCGAGAGCGGGAAAGTATTATTCAGCCGCCCCAATTTTGAGGTGCGCGAACGCTATGAAATCAGCGTGGACCCGAAGACCTATTTCGACGAAAGCAGCGGGGCGTTGAGCCGCCTCAGCCGCGATGTCGCCCGTAGCGTGGTGAGCGGCATTCTGGAGAACTTCTGACTTTCTCGCCGGCCCAATTCCTGGCCCGCGTGAAGAAGGGCGACGTTCCGCCGGTGTGCCTGTTTCTGGGCATCGAAGCGTTCGAACGCGGGCGCTGCCGCCAGGCGCTGATGGACGCGCACCTCGGTTCCGGAGACCACACTGGCGCGATCACGCACTACGACGGCAGTGAGATCGGCCTGGCGGAGATCGTGGACGATGCGCGCGCCCTGTCGCTGTTCGCGGACCGCCGCGTGATCCTTGTCACCAGCGCCGAAGCCGCGCTTCCCCGTTCCACTCGCGCCTCGGCCGCCGGCGAGAATGCCGAGGACGACGATGAGGCCCCTACCGCCACCGGCGCGGAAGGGGTGCTCGCGTCGTACGTCAAAGACCCCACGCCCGGCGTGCTGCTGCTCTTCGAAGCCACGCGGTTCGATCTGGAAGGCGAGGAGAAGAAGAAGTCCGACCGGGTCCGTAAGTTCTACGCCGCCGTGTCCGAAGTCGTGGAGCTGAAGCGCTTCTCGCACGACGACGCCCGGCTGCAACTGGCGGGATTGGCCAAGCAGCGCAACCTGAGAATCGATCCGGGCGCCGCCGCCATGCTGGTGGATTCTTTGGGCGCCGATATCGCGCGCATCGCCATGGAATTGGAGAAGCTCGCCCTCTACGGGACCGGTGGCCGCGCCATCACCATGGAAGACATCATCGAACTGATTCCCGACGCGCGCACCAGCACCGTGTTCGCTCTGGTGAATGCCCTGGGGCGCGGCGATCGGGCGCGCGCCTTGAACAGTCTGGACGCGCTTTGCCGCGCTAACGAGTATCTGCCGCTCGCGCTGGCTTTTCTCTCGACGCAATTCCGCCAGGCGCTGGCCGCCCAGAAAGCGGGCTTACGCTCGTCCCAGCAGGTGCAGAGCTACTTTTCTAAGATGGGGGTGAATATGTGGGGCGCTCGGTCCGAACAGGTCGCGCAAACGGCGCAGAAATTTCCAGCGGAGAAGCTGGAAGCGGGCTTGAAGATGATTTTTGAGGCCGACCGTGACCTGCGCAGCGCCCGTCCGGACGACCGCATTGTGATGGAAGATTTTGTAATCCGGCTGACTGCCTGACTACTTGGTTTCCAGCGCTTTTACACGCATGTGAAGGCGGCTCTTGTAACGCGCGGCCGTGTTCTTTTTGATGATGCCCACGCGGGCGGAACGGTCAATGATGGAGAAGGTGGCGGGCAGCATCCCTTTGGCCGAGGACGGGTCTTTGGCGAGCAGGGCGCGGCGGATCGCGCGAATCTGGTGACGCAGCCGGGTCTTGTTCTTGCGGTTGAATTCGGTGCGACGCGCTTCCTGCCGAACCCGTTTTAGTGCTGAAAGATGATTTGCCATGCGGATCTATCGAATTTCGTATGTTAACCCTGCAATTGTAGCAGATTAGCCGCGTCGGCTGGGCACCGCCGGTCCCGCAACATGTTTGTAAACTTCCCGTTTGGAGATCCCGCGCTCGCGGGCAATGGCCTTCATCGCGTCCATGCGCGAGAGCCCGTTCCCCATCTGCGTCGCGACCGCCTGATTCAGGGGCACGGTGCTGGGAGCGGGCCGGCTGCTCTTCCCGATCAATAGCGTAATCTCGCCCCGGATGGCATCGCGGCCCTGAATGCGCGCCAGTATTTCACCCGCCGTTCCCCGCAGAAATTCCTCGTGAATCTTCGTCATCTCGCGTGCCACCACCACCGGGCGCGGACCCATGATGCGTTCAATGTCAGCCAGAGTTTCCAGAATGCGGTGGGGAGCCTCGTAGAAGATCAGAGTCGATTTTTCCTGGGTCAGCGATTCCAGCAAGTGTGCGCGCTGCCCGGTTTTGGCCGGCAGAAAGCCCAGGAAGTGGAAGGAGTCGGTCGGTAGCCCGGACGCGGCCAGGGCGGAGATGGAAGCCGTAGCCCCCGGAATCGGATGCACGGCGACCCCGGCGTCTACCGCGGCGCGCACCAGGCGATAGCCCGGATCCGACACCAGCGGCATCCCGGCGTCCGACACCAAAGCGCCCGATTCCCCCGCCAGCAAACGCGCGCTCAACTCCTTGGCGCGTTCCAGTTCGTTGTGATCGTGATAGCTGATCAGCGACGTGCGGATCTCAAAATGATCGAGCAATTTACGCGTTTCCCGCGTATCTTCGCAGGCAATCCAGTCGACCTCCCGCAGCACGCGAACCGCGCGATACGTAATGTCTTCCAAGTTGCCAATGGGAGTGGCGACCACGTACAGAGTGGACATGAGGGTGGGCTTTCCAAAGTTTAACTGAACGGCGTGAGTAGAATCCCGCGTTCCTGTACGGTGTGCCTCACCCGCGCGGAGACCAGCGCTTCGAGCTCCCGCTGGCGGCTTTCTTTCAGGCGCGTGGGCGCCCCGAGTAGCTCTGAGCGGCAGTAACCGGGATGGCACATGAACTCCGTAAACCCCGGCCGCAGCTTTCGCAGAGCCTCATCCATCTCCGCGGGTCCCATCCGCCCCGTCAGCCGGAATCCCACGAAGTGATCGGTGGTCCGGCAGTGCGCTGGCATCGGAAAAGGCAGCAGTGTGCGGCGAATCCAGGGAATCCGGAAGTTCACGGCAATGCGGGCCAATGCTCGAAGCACCGGCGGGGCCAGATGGGTGTGTTTATGCGTATCCAGATGCGTGGGTCGAAGGCCGGCGGCCTGGATCCGGCGCACCTGTGCCGCGAACTCCTCATAAACCGGAATACGCCTCGCCAGAAGCGCCGCCACTAATCGAGCAGCCGTTCGCGGCAGTGGACCGCCGGTAAGCGCCTCGCCGCCGATCAACGTGAGATGGCAGCCGATGTCGAGGGTGGGAGTCTCGCGCGCCAGTTCCACCGCGTGCTCGAACGCGTCGCCATTGGCCATCAGCGTGGTCGAGGTCAGGATTCCCTCGCGATGCGCCTCCACGATGCCCTCGTTCACGTCCCGCGTGAAGCCGAAATCGTCCGCGTTGACGACCAGCGCGGACTCAAAATAGCGCAAGTTTGATCCGCAGGAATTTCTTCGGGATTCTGGCGCATGTCCTTGACCAGCAGCTGCAGCTTCGCGCGTCGCGCCGTTCAGCGATTCGTAGAGCTGCGGGTTCACCACCAACTGCCCGATCGTGCCCTGCCCGGAGTTGATCTTGTCGACAGCCGAGTTCAGCTTGGCCGCGATCTGGTTGAGCTGCTGGTAGAGCTCCTCGTCCTTCAGCAACTTGCCGGCGGTGCCTTTGCCCGCGTTAAGATCGTCCAGCATCTTGCTGGGCTTCGGTGATCGATAGCCGCGCTTCGTCATAGAGCGCCGTCATCGTTCAGAAGCTTGCCCGCGGTGCCTTTCCCTGCTTGCAACTGCGCGAGCAGATCGTCGATGCGCTGGATGGGACGCCGGATGTCCTGGTACAACGGGTCGTCGTAAATCAGATTGCTGATGGTGCCGTTGCTGTTGCGGATGTCTTTGACAATCTGGTCTGACCTGCGCCGGCGGTTTCATTCACGCGCTTGTACAGCATGTCGTCCTTGAGCAGCTTGCCGATGTTGCCCTGCCCGCTATTCGACAACAGCTCAGCAGCGCGTCACGCGTGCCGAGAATGTCCTGCAACTGCGTGAGGATCGTCGAGCTCTGCGCAAGAAGTTCCGGAATATCCTGCGACGTCGCTGGCTCTTGATTTCGCCGCCAGGCGCACATGCTGCGGATGCGGCCCTTCGTGATGTTGATGTACTTATCGCCGAGCAGATTGGACGCGCTGATGCCGGCCCTCGAGTCATCCGGAATCTGATCGAGGTACTTGCGATAAGACCGACATCTGGATCTCGACGATCGTTCCGGGGATCGTTGGACCCGGAGAGCCGGACTGTGGTCGATGGTGCCCACCGCGATGCCGTTCAGCCGCACCGGCGCGCTCTCGGCCATCCCCGCCGAATCTTCCATATACGTGCGGAGTCTCGAAATCGCCCCGAAAACAGGTTGCGTATTGGCCGGTAAGCAGGAAGATCAGCACGCCGACGATGACCATCGCGACGGCGGCCAGCACTCCCACCCGTAATTGCGCCCAGCGAGTTTTTGACGGCAGAGGCCATTCGGTCAGTCTTGGGCGCTTCACGAACTTGCGGATGTACTCGTCGGTTGACGCTTCCAGATCCGTTCTGACTCCCCTCGAAAACCAGACGGCCTTCTTTCAGCACCATGAAGATGGTGTCGGTCGCCGCTTCGCCCGCCGGTTCGAGCTTCCACTGTCCGGATTGTAGCGGAAGTTCGCCACCAGATTCCCGTCCTGATAGCGATGCGTCACCACCAGAGCGGTGGTATTATCCACATCCCGTTCCTTGATGATCAGAGCGCCATGATGGTGTGTGCGGTGATCGGGTCCAGGCCGGCGGTGGGCGAATCGTAGAGCAGCAGCGGCGGTTTGGTCACCACCGCGCGGGCGATGGCGGCGCGCCGCCGCATACCGCCGGAGAGCTCGCTCGGGATACTTCGGTCTGACCAGTCGTCTGTCCCAGTTCCACGAAGCGCAGCGCCTGATCCTCGCACCGCTGGCTTCGCATCCTTGCTCTGCGGTTGCATCTGTCGATCGCCGTCTGGTTCAGCAGCGGATAAGCCACGTTCTGCTCGATCGTCATGGAGTCGAACAGAGCGCTTTCCTGAAACAGCATCCCCACTTTGCTGCGCATATCGAATAAGCTCCTCTTCGCGCAGGTTCGTGATGTCTCTCGCCGAACAGGAAAACCTTGCCCGCTGACGGCGCACTTCAGACCCATGGCCGTCTTCAGCAGCACGGTCTTGCCGCTGCCGGCGGCGCCGAGAATGATCGCGGGTCTCGCCCGTGCGTGCACATCGAAGCGACAGTTCTCGAGCGCCTGCGTCGTTCGTCGAAACGAACGCGTGACGTTTTCAAACCGAGAGCAGAGCTCTCGCGCCGCGGTCTCCGGCATCAGTCGATCAGCCTGTTGCTGACGAAGATCTTGCTGATGAAGAAATTCAGCACGAAGATAGACGGAGGCGGCGACCACGGCCTGGGTGGTTGCGCGGCCCACGCCCTGCGTGCCGCCGGTGGTGCGCAGCCCGTAGTAGCAGCCGACCAGCGAGATCACGAACGAGAAGATGAACGGCTTCACAGACCCTGCACCACGTCGCTCCACTCCAGCGCCTGCCAGGTGCTGCGACCAGTACTGCACGCGTCGGCAGTCGATAGATCAATGCTTGCCGATCACCCAGCCGCCGAACATGCCGACGAAGTCGTCGATCACGGTCAGGCAGGGCAGCATCATGGCGGTCGCGATCATGCGCGGCGTGACCAGCTTCTGAAGGGATCGGTGCCGAGCGCGCGCATGGCGTCGATCTGCTCGGTGACCTTCATGGAGCCCGAGTTCGCTCGCGATGCCCGAGGAGTTCCGGCCCGCGACCATCAGCGCCGTCAGCACCGGCCCGAGTTCGCGGACCAGGATGATGGAGACCACTTGTGCCGGTGCGTCCGGTCTGCCCGTATTGCGCGAGCGCGCGGCCCATCTGCAGCGCCATCACGGCGCCGCGAGAAGAAGCCGGTCAGCAGGACGATGGGCAGGCTGCCGACGCCGATGGTGTCCATCTGGATGAGGATGTCGTCGGTGTAGTGGGGCTTGCGGGCGATATTCCGGAGCGCACGGCCGGTGAGCACCGTGAACTCCTGCATGGCCTGAAAGGGAGGCTTAATGAAATCCAGCAAGTAACACTCGTGAAGGTTACCGTTCGTCGATCAAACCGATGCTAGCACCTTTCGGAACGAGGACTCAGGATCGCGGCAGGTAAGCGATACAGTCGATCTCGACTAGCATCCCGGGCATAGCGAACTCGCAGGCGACGGTGGTACGGGTCGGCTTGGATTTCGCCGAAGAACTCGGCATAGACCTCGTTCATCGCTGCGAAATCGTGCCGTTGGCCAGAAACACGGAACACTTCACAACTTCGGCCGGCGTGGCTCCGGCGGCACTCAGCAGGCTCCGGATATTTTGAGGAACCAAGCGCGTCTCCCGCGGATATCGCTCGATTCCATCTGATGCGTTTCCGGGTTAATCGGCACCTGGCCGGAGACGAAGATGAAATCGCCCGCGCGAACCGCCGGGGAATAAGGGCCGCGCGGCGCGGGAACGCCGGAGGAGTAAAGTCTTTCGATCATCGATTAGTGTCCTTCCGCTTCGAGCAAGCGCTCGGCTTCGATGGCCGCCATGCAGCCGGCGCCGGCTGCGGTAATGGCCTGGCGGTAGACGCGGTCCTGCACATCGCCGGCATGAAAAACGCCGGGGATGTTGGTGCGCGCGCCGCCGTTGGAGAGATGTAGCCGTCCGGATCGAGTATCGATCTGGCCGCTGAAAGATCTTGGTGTTCGGGGATGTGGCCGATGGCGACAAAGAAGCCGTCGACATCCTGCTCCCAGACTTCTCCGGTGACGAGGTTGCGCAGCCGCACGCCGGTGACCAGCTCTTCGTTGACGTCGAAAACATCTTCGACGACGGTGTTCATGATGAACTTGATCTTGGGGTTGGCCTTGGCGCGATCGAGCATGATCTTCGAAGCGCGGAATGTGTCGCGGCGATGCACGAGCGCGACCTCCGAGCCGAAGCGCGTCAGGAAGTTCGCTTCTTCCATGGCGGAATCGCCGCCGCCGACCACCATGATTTTCTTTGCCGCGATAGAAAAAGCCGTCGCAGGTGGCGCAGGAACTGACGCCGTGGCCGATCAGGCCTGTTCATAGGGCAGACCCAGCCAGCGAGCCGAGGCGCCCGGAGGCGATGATCAGCGTCCGGGTTTCGATCCACTCGCCTTCCACGTTCAGGCGGAACGGGCGCTTGGAAAGTCGGCTTCCTGCACGGCGCCGTCCCGATATACCGCGCCGAAACGCTCCGCCTGGTGCTTCATGTTCTCGACGAGTTGCGGGCCCATGATGCCCTCGGGAAAGCCGGGGAAATTCTCCACTTCGGTGGTGAGCGAGAGTTGCCCACCCGCGTCATAACCCGAGATGACAAGGGGTTTCAGGTTCGCGCGCGCAGCATACACCGCGGCCGTGTTTCCGGCACACCCCGAACCGACGATCGCAACGTTATACATCTGATGGTTGACCCGAGAAAGGATTTTTCAATTTAGCATGCGTCGCCGCTGCTCTTATCTGATGCGGCCCGGGCCCGGGAGGATGGTCCGGCAGCGAAGCGCTGGTGATATAGTGAGAGTGTGAAGAGCCGCGGAAGCGCGCGCCGCTTGCACCCTTTCGGGCCCGTAGCTCAGTTGGTTAGAGCGCTACCTTGACACGGTAGAGGTCTCCAGTTCGAGTCTGGGCGGGCCCACGAAAGTTCTCAAAGACTTACAGCGAATTCCCTGACCAGAGTCCTCAGCGAGGTCCTTTTTAAGGTCCACTCAAGGTCCAAAGGCTTCATTGACATGGGATGTCGATGGTACCCACCAGTGTGGCGACGCACCCCGGTCAATCTAATTGACGGTGTAAGACTTAGCGGTTTTTGGTATCCATGGTATCCATTCTTTTAGTTGTTGTTGTGTCACCACAGCGACAACTTCTCTTATCACGATGGGTACCACCCGCCCCGGAGATCAGCAGCGAGAGTGTATCGCTAACATGAGGCTTGCGCCTCCCGAACTCCTCAATATGAAGACGTGGACCGACCGCACCGGCTACACCAAGCTTCCGCGCTCCTGAATCTGCCGGACGAAGCCAGGATCTTGCGAGGCGAAAAAGCAAATGCGCAGATTTCGTTGGTGATCGATCGACGGGAGGTGAGCCTGCGGTTGCTCAATGGCTGCCCAGTCAACTCCGAGTCTGTTGAGTTGTTTTTCAAGCGTTTTGGTGACCTGATGGTATGGACTCGGCCCTCGTAGCGGTCTTTGATAAGGTGACGGGCGAAGGAGATCCATGCCAGCAACAAGTGTTGTCGGTCTCGATACCGCGAAGAACGTGTTCCAACTTCATGGAGCGGATCGCGACGGAAAGCTTACATTCAAAAAACGATTGCGGAGATCGCAACTAACCGATTTCTTCGCGAACCTTCCAGCATGCATTATTGGCTTAGAAGCAACGCAGGGAGCTCACCACTGGGCGCGTGTCCTGGAGACGTTCGGACACACGGTACGCCTGATCGCTCCGCAGTTCGTCAAGCCATACTTGCAATCTCAGAAGAACGACGCCAACGATGCTGCCGCGATCTGTGAGGCGGTTAGCCGGCCGCAGATGCGGTTCGTGCCAAGGAAGACGATCGAGCAGCAGGATCTGCAGGCTCTCCATAGAATCCGCAGTCGTTTGATCGGCACTCGAACGCAGATCGGTAACCAGATTCGGGGTTTGTTAGCCGAGTACGGCATCGTGTTGCCTCAGCATCCGATTCAAGTTCGAAGAGCACTTCCACAGCTAATGGATGAGAAAGAAAAGCGCCTGAGCGATTTCGCGAAACGCCTGTTCAGCAACCTATACGAAGAGTTGCAAGCGCTGGATCAGCGCATCGCGGCGATGGAAGCGGAAGTCAACCAGGCCTTTCAACAGAATCCACTATGCCAAAGAATCGCAGAAGTCGAGGGGATCGGGCCGATAACAGCAACGGCGGTCGTCGCGGCGATCTCGAACGGCAACACGTTCAAGAATGGGCGCCAGTTCGCAGCCTGGCTCGGGTTGGTTCCGCGGCAGAACTCCAGCGGGGATAAGCAACGGCTTTCTGGGATCACCAAGAGAGGTGATTGTTATTTGCGGACGCTATTGGTGCACGGGTCGCGATCGGTTATATACCGCGCCGGCAAAAAAGATGACCCTAGAAGCAAGTGGATTGCAGAGAAGCAGAAGAAGCTTGGGACGGCAAAGGCTTGTGTAGCAGTAGCCAACAAGAACGCTCGGATTATTTGGGCGCTTCTCGCCCACGATGAGCCGTACCGCCGCGCCGCATAGCGGGAAAAACAGTTCCTTGAGATTGCACGAGTGTCGAGTGATGGCGCAACCGGGTAGACCGGCTTCTTTCTAACCTGCTTGGGGGCTGGGCCTTTGAGGCCGATGACCTGTTGAAGGAGAAGAAGCGCAGATTCCATCAGGGCCCGAGGGTGACGACCCTCAACTTCGAGGCCGGATATATGCACGCAGTCTTCCTACAAGCGCTTGATCGAGCTCTCTTGCAAACCGGGCCGAGTCCATATATGCCCCCAGAATCCGCGCACTTCTAACCTACGATAATCCCGCGCATCTAAGTTACTGCTCCAAGCCCAAAGTCTTTACTTCGCCCTCTTCTCTGGCAGGGGTTGTTTTTTTTGCGGGAGAAGGGTTCTGTCAAGGCCGTGTCTCTCCGCCGCAGGGTAGCCTTGACAGGACCCTTCTCCCGCAATATCGTCGGCTAGGAGGGCGAAGGAAGACGCTGCCGCTTGCCGCGCGAAGGCGGACGGTGTGAGATATCCGAGCGCGCTGTGAGGCCGGCGCTCATTGTAATCTTGTCTCCAGGCTGCCGTCTTGCGTCGCGCATCGAACAGGTTCTGGAACCAGCTCACATTGAGAAACTCGTCGCGCAGTTTGCCGTGAAAACTCTCGACATGCCCGTTCTGGGTCGGCTTACCTGGTTGAATGTGGACTAACTCGATACGGTTTTCGATGCACCAAGCCAGGAAGTGCCGGCTGGTCAGTTCCGGCCCGTTATCGCATTTGATTCTCTGTGGCCAACCCCGTTCCCGCACCGCTCGTTCCAGCACTCCAGTAACACGTCGGCTCGCAAAGCTCGTATCGGCCTCCAGCGCCACGCACTCGCGCGTGAAAGTATCGACGACGCTCAGCACCCGAACACTTCGGCCCGTTGCCAGCACGTCGGAAACGAAGTCCAAAGCCCATTCCTCATTGGCCACGACCGCGGCTTCCCGCGGCTTGCCTTCGCGAACCAGGCGCTTGCGCTTCTTGCGCTTCACCGCGAGACCAGCTTCCTGGTAGATCCGCCAAACACGCTTATGATTGGCTTCCACGCCGTTGCGCCGCAACAATACATGCAGCCTCCGGTAGCCGAATCGCGGCCTCTCGTGGGCCAGTTCGACCAGTTGCGTGCGTAACGGTTCATCGTTGCTTTTCGACTGATAGCGAAAGGTGGAGCAAGGCAAGCCGATCAGCCGACAAGCCCGGCGTTCACTGAAGGCAAACGTCCGTTCCAGATGCTCGACAGCCGCCTTCATCGCTACGAGCTCCATCCGTTTTTTTGAATCACCGACTGCAGAGCATCCTTATCCAGACTGAGATTCGCCACCAGCTTTTTCAGCCGCGCATTCTCGTCCCGGAGCTGCCGGGCTTCCTGCGCCTCGCTAACATCCATGCCGCCGTACTTGGCTTTCCAGGCGTAGATCGTGTACGTGCTCACGCCCACCTCGCGTGCCACTTCTCCCACTTTGCGTCCAGCGTCGAGCTGCTTCAAAGCGGCGACGATCGCCGCTTCGCTGTGCTTACTCTTCGGCATTCCTTCTTCCCCTTTCTTTCGTCCGAAATCATAATCGATTTCGCACGGTTTTTGGGGTTCAGGTCAGTACAACGCCGCCGACTGTCAAAGTCCGACCTTCCGACGGACGCAAATGCCTGATTTCCAAACCGCTCTCCGCGCGGCGCGCCGGAATGCGTTTTCACAATCGATCGCGCGACTGCAGCAGGCGTCGACTGCCGCAGCCACCACCGTGATGAAAGTGTTGATCGAACCCGGCACGCCCTCGTCCAGCCGCTTGCGCGCCGCCGAGATCATTTTGAATCAGGCATCGAGGGCGATGGAGATCGAGGACATCGATGTATGACGATTTTGGTGCTGGTCACCGCCAACGCGCGCGCGCAAACGGCGATCCACCAGGTCAGCCCTCGGCGCGGGTCTGAGTTAGGCCAGGGTCGAGCTGTTGATCGGGCACCGAATCCACTTTTGTTAATCGTCCAACCCGCTCATAAGAGTTAAATAACAGTCTTCGCAAATACCGTGAGTGAAGCTAAAGTGGTCCGGTAAGTCCTTCTCCATCATCAGGTCCTCAAGGTCCTTCCAAACTTTGGAGCTCGTAGGAAAACGATAGTTCTTGCAGACGCTGCAAACAGCCACAAATATGGAGGCTCCGATCTCGTCTTTGGGGATCTGCCGTTTGCGTGGCCTTTCGCATACCAGGACGGATTCATACCGGATCATCGTGGCATCACGAGAGAGCTCCATGCTCATGTCGCGCCGGACTTCCCGGCAATCGCAGCGATATTTGAAGGTAATTGCACGCCCGGTCTTGAGAACACGCGCTGTAAGCGATCGGTAGATATGAATGACCTCTTCACCCGCGATAAACGTGAATAAATTGCAGCCCACGATGTTATTCGAGGAGAAAGGCAACTTGAACATATAATCATTCGCTTCGATCAGATCCGCGTTTTCGCTTTGAGCACGAGCGATGGTTCCGTCAGGCAACGTCCAATAAGTCATGGTCGGGCGGCGTAGAGCCGGGAGTAAATTTGCCATCACACTCGTAGTGCCTGAAGTCTAGCGCAAACTCGTTCCTCCAGCTTTCGGACCAGAGGGAAATGCGTTTCGTCGGGTTCGCGCCGGGGAACAACAAGTTTTATGGAGCGGATGCAAAGGGCTTGAAATATGCAGCGCGCTGGGTCTGTGAGTACCACCCAGAAAAGCCCTGGGACAGAGCAAGCAAAACGTGAAGATGCGTGCGATTACCATCTCGTTCCGTACAAGCCGGACCTAAACGGACTCGCTGTTTTCGTGGCTTTGATGTGTTTGTCGCGTTGCGGTGCTCCACGAAGGGTGTTCACGACACCATTCCAGTCTCTATTTAGGTGCCCCGCCCATGGCCGGCGACTCACGAATCAACGGGACGACAAAACAATCTGATTGCCTTCCGAGTCTTTCATCTTGAGGAAGCTCCCCCAAGGCTGCTTCTCGGGTGGACCCGCGAACTCGACGCCGCGATCCCGGAGTTCCGCGTAAGTTTTATCGATGTCGTTCACCTCCCATGAACTATTGACGAACGTCCCTACCCGGTCTTCGTGGCCTTCAGGTGTAAAGAGCGCAATTCCTGTTTCCGCCCCCGGGATCGTTAGCTCAATCCAGCGTTGCGACTCCGAAAAGTGCTGGTCTGTCAACACTCGGAAGTTCAGCTTCTCCGTGTAGAAACTTAGTGCCCGGTCCTGGTCCTTAACCGGAATGCCAAGAAATTTAATGCGCTTAATCATCTAGACCAGCATGCCTTCGAGAGCAGTCCGAAATCAATAGTTTTGGTACGATAGAGCGCAATCCGTGCTATAGCTTGGATTGCTATAGAATGCGGATCGATTCTCACATAGTGGATGTTCTCATGCGGGATTTGGTGAGCCATAGCCGGTCTTCCACGGCTTTCCTGGTCTACCTGCAGCTCTACCGGCATACTCACGGCGCCGGCCGCGACTCTGCGGCGCTGAGCCATTCTGTTTTGGCAGATTTGACCGGAATCTCCAGGCGCTCTGTCCAATCGGCGTTGGCCCACCTGATTCAGCGCCGCCTTGTACGCCAGCGCAAGTCGCGCCCTACAGCAGTCCCGGTCTATACAGTCTTGACCCCATGGGCCCAGAGACTAGCCCCGTAGATGATCAAGAATCACGAACCAGCTCGTAGGAATAATTCATTTACAGAGGAACAATCGTGAACTAACTGGAAGAACTATTCTCATCACCGGCGGCACAAGCGGGAACGGCCTGGAACTTTCCAAGCAACTCAGCGCGCAACGGAACACGGTCTGATCAGAGGCCGCGATGCAGGACGACTGGCCGCAACGATAGCAGTGTGATTACTGCAACAAACTATTGTTCCGCTTCGACGCCCATATCCGCTTGTATCGCATGAACCTGCGCTCCACGACATAATATGAGCCGCTTGCCGCGGCCAAGGTTCCCCCCAGATAAATCAGTATCAAGGCAGGGATAGGCCAGTTGCGATGGTGGTCAATAATATCCAGAAACAAAGCATGGTAGAGGTAAATCGCGTACGAGATTGTGCCGAGATGGCGTATAACGCTATTTTCCAGAATTAGAGGGGCATAGAGGATCGCTTGGAGAATCAGAGCCGCAGACGCGTAAGCTGTTGCGGTGTTCCCGACCATCGCAAAAACAATCTGGCTGTTGGCCTTCATCATGATAGGGAAAGTACAGATTGCCGCCACGGTCGTCACTGGGCTGAAAATCCAGGATGGGATTCCGATCCGGTCCCGAAGTAACAAAGCTGTCAGGCACCCAATCATCAGCGCGTCGCAACGAAACTCGAAGGCTTCGTACACATACCATTCCGGGAGGAAGAAGCAGGCAATCGGCCGTAGGAACTCGATCAGCAGAATGGCCGCTAACAGATACCGCTTCAACATACGGCGATCAGGGAAGAGAGCGAACAGAATTGGCCAAAACACATAAAACTGCTCCTCTACCGCGAGACTCCACGTATGGGCCATTAAACCGGGAATCCAGCCGCGCGCGGAGCCCTGGAAATAATTGTAGAAGTAAAGTGCAGCCGGCCAGAAGTCGACTGGTACGCGGCCGAGCAAGAAGACCTGAATCAGCCAGTATGCATAGAAGGCGGGCAGAATGCGGAGAGCGCGCCGAATCCAGAAGTTGCGAAGGTTGACCGCCCCGCGGTCATTTTTCTCTTTAACCAGCAGCCATGTGATGAGGAACCCGCTGAGGACGAAGAAGCATACGACGCCATAGGGGCCGGGGAAGGGCCATGTCTTTAGGCCTGTGTGCTGATCAAAGTGATAAAGCACAACTGCAAAGACTGCGAATGCACGTAAGCCGTTCAGTCCTGGGATCGTGGTGCGGTTCAGGTGACTATAAAAGATCTGGTTCTTAGAGGCTTGCCCGTGACAGTCTGGGCCCGCTTCCGTTTCAATGCCGCTGCTCCAACCGAGCATCCCCCTCCTTCCTTGCGATGACGGCCGTTGGAAGCTCATCGCCGCCGCCTCACGTTTACCATTATCAAGTCGCGTTCTTTTTCTGCAACACAACCGTAATTGATCGCTTCTCTGGGATGGAATGCTGGACCGGGGACGTGATCGAGACGGTATAGCCCAGTTTTCGGAGTTCGTTTAGCACGCGCTTAGCTCGGGCCATCAGAGCGCGCTGGTTCAAGCGCGGCCGCTTCATCTAGCCGCGAGCGAATGGGGACGGTGTCTGTTTGAGCCGCGCAGAAATGTCAATTCTGCTCGAAAGCATCGACTGGCGAACGCCGATCCGAACTGACATCGTTAGGCGGACCTGTGGCTCCCAGGGAAGAATTGCACGCTGACAGTCATTTACCGCAGGTCGAGACTCGCGGCCTACATTTACAGGAGTTTGCCGGGGACGCATCCGTAACTCACAGCAAAGATCCAAGAGCCTGCGCTAAATCTTGATTCGAATTCTCGACCTAATTTCCCGGGCCGTCTAATTGATACAAGGAGTCCATCCGGTAGCCCCGGTAAGTTAGATCGTTCCCCTGAAAGAGGTATACCTCGATTCCACCTAGCGTAAATTCAGAGTGTTGAGCGTACTCCGTTGGTCCCGGGTCAATGAACCCAGAAGTAAAAAAGTAATCTCCATTGTCTAATCTTTGAGCACTCCCTACCCCGCCGCATAAGACGCCAAGGTCCTGACTCATAATAGGCGTCACGATCATATTTACTTCATCCACATTCAGCACCATACCGCGGCTGTTCTCTAGAATTCCCGGATTCTCTACAACCCGGGTGTTTCCGTTGTCGTAGAGCGACAAAATGGTGGTCCCGCTCAGTTCATATTCCACATCATGTTGATGAGTGAACCACGGAAATACATCGGGGCTGTTGATCGTGAAGTTCCCGTCGATTCCCATTTTCCAGATAACCGCCCCGGAACCGGTTCCATTCTCATAATCCAGTTTCGCCACCCAATCCTGATTCCGGATCGAGAGCAGAAGATCTCCGCTGGAGGGGATGTAGTTCAAGGAATTTCCATGCATCCAATCCGCCGCGACCGGCGCTAGGCTCATCGGCGGACAACCAGCCGTGTTCGGGGCGCAGAGTTCGCCCAGGATAGCCGACCGGTTTATATCCAGATTGTCGTAACCGCTCCACGACCATTCCACTTGTAGGTTCTTGTCAAGATCGACAATGGCATTGCCTAGAATGTCGATCGGATCTTGAGAGCCCTGAGTTCCAGCCGGAAATATTTTCTCCTGAGTACAGAGAATCAAAGTGTGGCCATTCGGCAGCCGTATTGAATCATGGTCGAAGTCGATGATTCCGAGCAGGCCTCTGGCGACCAACTGCGAACTAACGCGAGAGGCGTTGGTTTCGCGGATCACATTTCCCGCCAAGTCGATCTCCCGCCAGATCTGCCCTCGCTCGCGCACGGACCCAGGGTCGGCGACATTGAGCATGAAGGTACCGCCTTTTACCGGGCGAAGAGAATAGTCGCCGCGCTGCTGGATGTTGCCGATCGCGTTGTACCAGATCACATTCCCGTTCAAATCCGTAGCCGTCGGGAAATAATAAACACCAAAATTGGACGAATCGATCGAAAGGTCGTCCATCAAGAGAACGCTTTGTGAGATGGCCGTCTGGGCATTAGGCGGCACCAAAAGCGCAGACTGCGGGAACGTTAGCGAGGGAGGGATAATGCCTGTCGTAAATTGCCCTATCGGGCCCGCCGTCGATTTTCCATTGGCGACGACGACAGCATGCATGTTGTAAACGGTGTTTGCTAGCATCCCCCCGATGTAAAAATTCATGCTGGTGGTGCCTGTGCACGGACGTTCATCCGTATGGTTCACGTTGCCGTCGGATCCAAATTGGATATACATGGAACTACCTGCGAGGCAAGCGGGTGCGCTGTAAAGCGCGACGAGAGGGTTCGCGGTGCTGACGATTGAAGGCTTACCACTCACGATCCGCGACAGGACATTTCGTTGGGTCGTTCCGGTACACGTTTCA
Source organism: Bryobacterales bacterium (assembly GCA_963814235.1). Classification (GTDB taxonomy): domain Bacteria; phylum Acidobacteriota; class Terriglobia; order Bryobacterales; family Bryobacteraceae; genus Bog-113. Next base: position 449,149 of record CAWFCA010000001.1, read on the forward strand.
CCCGTTTCTACGTTCTCTGCAGTGACTTGGAAGACGTAGGTGCCTTCAGCCGCAGTGGGCGCCCAATTAAAAGCATTGTAATGGTTATAATCGACAGCAACCTGGAAAGGACCACCTAGCTGGGATACGCTCAATCGATAAACAATGTTTCCAGGAGCTGCATCGGCGATCGTCGCCGTGATTTCCACGGTGTCGCCAACCATGATTGGGGTTCGTGGCCCGGCCGTAACACTGACCGTCATCGCGAAGACGACTGGGGCAACAAAAATCGAAATGAACGCAGTGAGAAAAGCCCTACGCATCTACAGAAAGCTCCTAAAGGATGAAGTTGCGGTGCTAAGCAATAGCCAGGTCACGTGGGCCAGAGTAACCAGTATCGCATTATTCTCACCACCAGTTACGGGGCCAAGTCGCGCGTAGTGAACTCGATACGTGCGGCGCAAGGTATTGTCAACTTGGGTCGGTGGGATGCTGAGGAGTGCCTGAGCAACCGTATCGCGGGTATGGATTCCCGAAAGAGATCATCGCCCAGACGGAGGCGGGCTCGCACCGGCGATAAATGGCACTTGGACGAAGTGTTCCTCAAGATCAACGGCGCCGCTCACTACCTGTGGAGAGCAGTCGATCAGAATTGGGTGGTTCTCGATATCCTCGTTCAACCGAAACGGTATCGCTTCGCCGCGATGCGGTTCTTTCGCCGACTGCTGGCGGCCGCGCCATGGTGGGCCCGTGTCATCGTCACCGATAAGTTAAGAAGCTATGCTGCGGCCAAGAGAATGGTGATGCCCGGCGTTGCCCACCGGCAACATCGGTACCTGAATAACGGAGCCGAAAACTCTCATCAGCCAACACGTGAGCGCGAGAGGCGCATGCGTCGGTTATCGCGCGAGCCGCGCTAAATCTCACACAAGTTGACAATGCCGCTGCGACCATTTGTTTAGTGAAGTACGTAAATGTCTGATCGCGGGGGACTCGTTAGAATAACTCTTCAACTAGGGTTTTTTTGCCATCGGAGCTCCGACTTCGTTGACCTGCTCCAAACCCGCGCCTCTGACCTGAGATAGCCAGTGATGCAAAGTGCGGGCTGGCGTGCCTCTATGCTGACTAGATGGCATGGACCGAGCAAGTTAAAGTGCCCACACATCGATTTCTCAGGCAATGCCTCCTGACGTTGGCTGCGAGCTCCGGGTTCTTCCTGATAATTCTGGGGTGGATGGTCTTCGCCGCCATTCGTGCATGCCAGGGGCATTTCGGGTATCCACTCGATGACGCTTACATTCATATGGCAATGGCCAAGAATTTCGCTCTCCATGGCGTGTGGGGAATCACGAAGTACGAATTTTCCTCCTCTACGTCTTCCCCACTCTACACGCTACTGCTCGCTGCGAGCTATGCCATTTCCGGAGTGCGGGAGATCACGCCGCTTTTGCTCAATGCGGCCGCGAGCCTGGCCCTTATTGCCTGGTGCGACTTCGTCTTCCGGGATCGCGGGATGGAGGCAAGGATCCGAATCCCCCTGTTGTGCCTTATCGTGTTTGCCATTCCCTTACCTTCTCTGGCGCTTGTGGGAATGGAGCATGTTCTCCACACGCTGCTCACGCTCATTTTCGTTCACCTTTGCGGCTCGCGACTTGCAAATTCAGCCCGTGGTTCGTGGATCACCCTGTGGGTTTTCACATCGCTCTTAGCGACAGTAAGGTACGAATCAATTTTTCTCATCGGCACCGCAGGCCTTTTATTTCTCTTGCAAGGGAGGTGGCGCGTAACCGCCGGTCTAGCGGCCGCCTCCGTGGTTCCTCTCGCCGCGTACGGGTGGATTTCCCTGCGGCACGGCTGGTATCTCGTTCCAAATTCCCTGTTGCTCAAAGCCAATGTGCCGGGTTCAGAAAGTATAGGAATGTTCGGGAGTTTTCTGGGCACGCTGCGCATCAACTTTCTCCAGGGAATTCATGTGGTCCTGCTGATGGGGGCGGCCACGTTGATGTTAATCGCCGGGCGCAGGGGAACGGCAGGCTCTTATTCGCGAACTGGTCTGATTCTGTTCACGGCCGCGGCCGGAATGCATCTCTGCTGTGCTCGGGTCGGCTGGTTTTATCGATATGAATCGTATTTAATCGCCCTGGGCATCCTCGTAATGGCAGTCGCCTTTTTCGACGACGGCTTCCCCAGGAGGGGAATGCTCGCCGCATCGGGTTACATTTTCGCGGGAGCTTTTGGCTTGGTGATCATATACCGATCGGGGCACGCGTTCATGCGGGCTCCCCGGGCTGTGTCCGATATCTACGATCAGCAGTATCAATCGGGCCGATTTGTCCGAGAACACCTAGCCGGGAAGACAATCGTTCTGGATGATATCGGCGCGGTGAGCTTTCTTTCTGAAGCCAGAGTTCTCGATACCGTCGGACTTGGTAGCAAGGAATCAATGGAGGCCCGGATCGAAAAGAAGTTTACAACCGCCTGGCTAGATCAATGGTGCCATGAAAGAGGGGCGGTTGCAGCCATAACTTACGTCTTCGTGGCATCGCCGCGCTGGAGCAAAGTAGCGACATGGACGATTCCTGGAAATTATATTTCTGTGGCGGATACGGTTGGAATTTATTCGGTAACTCCGGAGTTCCGGCAAGACTTAGAGGCTGACGTGACAGCGTTTCGCCGTGAGCTCCCGTCGCGGGTGATCGTAAGGGAGACAGCTGGCGCGCAGCGGCCGCGTTGAGGTCGAGCCCGCCCTGTTGCTTCCGCCGTATCGTCGGTGCGTACCAGCGCGGCTAATCATCCGGCGTATTCGTTTTCCCTGCTTCCTCCAAGTGCGGACGGCTTTTATCCAGGCCGCGGATGATCAAGCTAACAAACCAATGATGGCCGACTTGTAACACCTTCGTGAGCTTTGCCGAACTGACTTGAAAGGAAATCTATTTCATTGAACAATGATTCCGCCGCGTACTCAAACGCTCGAATGGGAGCACGTGACATCTGATTCCGGGCGCATAGCATTGCAAGCGGGCGGAGAGCTTTCGGCTCGGTTCCGGCCCTCTTCCCGATTCGATCTACCCGGAAAGATCCAACCTAACGACGCAAAGTACTACCTTGCCATCTTTGTCCTCGCATAGGCTCGCTCGGGTTTGCATTTCAAGCTCTTGATTCCGAACGATACCTCCCATGAGGAGTTTAAAATCGTTGCGGCGAGGTTTCTTGATTTTCTGGAGAGTTACTACGGAGGGGATTTGGACGTCGCGACAGACTGCGTCTAGGAGCGGCCCGCGCAATTGGCAGAACGATTCTGGCTACATATGATTCAGAGGACGGCTTCTTCAGATTCCTTAATCCTATCCCAAATAAGAAGTTCCGAAAAGTAATCTCGTGTCGGGCCACTGCAGAAACCTCGGCATCACGCGGGAGATGATGACGTTACCCTGACGTGTAGGAAGTCGCTCAGCATCATGCGACATTACATACGGTTTCCGGCTGAACGGTGGTGAGTGCAATGGTCTTAGAAAGTGCCTTGGAACTAGACTGGCTTCAGAAGCCCTTCACGAGCAGCCCGATTTTCACGAATGAATTGATTGCCGCGGCGTCGTGGCCAGGCATCATGTAAATCTCTGGATGGGCAGCGTGAAGCTGATTGAGGCCGGCCAGCTCCTCCCTAACTTTGATGCGATCCTCGCCGGCTATCCAATCGACTAACCGCGCCTTTTCCCGCTGAGTCTCGACGTTGCGCATACTCCAGGCGACATCGCCCAGGAACAGAAACTCCACTCCATCGGCGCGGCTGACATAGATCATCTGACTGCCCGGAGTGTGACCCGGCGATTTGATCAGCACGACCCCGGGTGCCAGCGCCAGGTATCGGACATAGTCGAACGACTGATAGCCATCAAAGAGATTGGACGGCAAATGCAAGGTGGCGAAAGAATCTACACCGAGGTTGGGTTTGAGCTCGGCGACCTGTTCTCGTGTGAGCCGCGTTACGGTCAGCAGGTTCTTCAGGTCGGGTTGAGCCAGCAGACCGCCGATGTGGTCAGGGTGCTCATGGGTAACGACGATCAGGCTGGCACGCGCCAGCGCATCGCTCATCCGGCCATACGCAGCACTGTCAAACGTCGCGCCCATGGACTTGGCAATGTCCTCGTTGAGCGCTGCGTCCAAGACCGCGGTGTGATCCCGGTAGACCAGTTCGTAGGAAGATATCGGCAGATCGATACTATGCCAGCTGTCCCCCGCGACGACAAACACCCCGGGCGGGGAGACATGCGCCACTGTTTCCACGCGAAGCAGCACGGGTTTCTCGCCGGGCTGATTGTCGGCAAGCCGTCTCACTTGGGCGATGTCGATGGCGTAGCTTCCCGCCGGAGATTTATGGCTCTCCGCTAAGAGCCACCAAGAGGCCGGAATGCTGGCGACGACAAGCGCTAGAAGGGCGTAACCCGCCCACTTCAGCCATTTTCTCACTGGAACCTCGACGTCATCCTATTTGAAACCTACGTGTAACTCCACCCTATGCAACGTGACCTGACGCTGCGGAGGATGATCGAAACGCACGCCATTACTCAGCCAATGCTGGTACACGGCCTTACCTAAATGCTGTAACGCGCGAGCGTGTGCTGTAGTCAGCTCTTGCTGCATGCCCGGAGGGATAGCGTTATTTTCTTGATTCAAATAGTGGCGGACAATTGACCAATCACCTCGCTTCACAGCATCCCCAATGGCGTTAGGCAGCGACGACAGTTGTTGCTGTTGAGTATCCTGTCTGTATTTTGAAAAGTCAAATGCATAAGAAGGCGCATCGAAAACGTCGCTAGGCGGTGCGTCTTGCCACCGCCTAGCCATTTTATCGAGGACTTCCAGAGAAAGCGCCGTGGCAAGGGTTTCGGCGGTCTGATTGGTGACTGCTGGATTGAGCATCACCCGACCAAGCTCATGACCGAGCTGATACGCGAGTTGTGCGTAGAGCAGTTGATTTGCTGTTGTGAGCCCAATTCGAATCGTCGTGGTGATGATCGGGCTGACGCTCGCGTACGCGGGGATCAATATTCAGGACTTTCTGAAGTCATAGGGGTTAGTGGGCGTTCTGGGGGGCGAGCTTGTGTAAGCATGGGTTACTTGTTCGCCGGAGGGCGCGGGAAGATTGCATTGAACCTGGGATCTTCATGCAACGACTTAAGATCATCATCTTTTTGAACGTTCGCTCGAGTACTCGCAGACAAGCCGTGTTCGAGCGCATACTGAAGACTGGCTAGGGCTTGATCCTTTTTGTTGTCTAAAGCCAGCGCGCAGCCGAGCTGGTACACCGTGTACGCGGTCCGTGGATGGATTTCTCCGATGGCCCGGCGCTGCCCGTCGAAAGCTTCTCGATATACCTTCTCGGCCTCGGAATAGTGCTTCTCGGACTTCAAAACGTCACCGAGCGTCACCATCGTGTAAAGAGTATCGTTGTGCTCCGGACCCAGGACTCGCCGCTCGATCGCCAGAGTCTTTCGAACCAATTGCTCCGCCTCCGCGAACCGCCCTTCCTCTTCGAGCGCCCCCGCAAGATCGTCCGCAGTTACCAGGGTCGAGCGGTTCTCCGGACCCAGCTTCCGGATCTTCAGCTCCAGGGTTTCCCGGAAGAGCTTCTCGGCCTCGGGAAGGCGCTTTTGCTGGACCAGCACACCACCGAGGTTCCCCATCACCATCAATGTGTCGGGATGTTCGGGACCGAGCACACGCCGCTCGGCTTCGAGGATTTCGAGATAGAGGGCTTCCGCTTCCCGGGCGCGGCTTTGTCTCTGCAAGCTGGCGGCAACGTCGTTCATCTCGCTGAGAACGTCGGGATTATCCGGCCCTTTTGCTCGCCGCTCGAGCTCGAGTACCTGGCGAAACATCTTCTCTGAGTCCGCATACTTGCCTTCATAATCCAGGTCGGTTGCCAGAAGATCCATCGCCGATAGGGTCAAGGGGTCCTCAGGTCCGAATGCGGCCTGAGCCATCCCGGTGACTTCCCGATGCTGCTTTTCCGCCTCAGGGTAACGCCCTTCACTATTCAAAATGGCCCCCAACCGCGACATAGATTCCAGAGTGTCGCGATCGCGCGGGCCCAGCACCGCGCGGCGGGCGCTTACCACCTCCTTTTCCAATTTTTCGGCGTCGGCATAGCGGCTTTCCGCACTTCGCACTTGCGCGAGCTCATGCATGGATCTCAGAGTGGCTGGGTTGTTCGCGCCCAGCCTGCTTCGTCCAATCGCTACAGCGTGGCTCAGCAGTGAATCCGCCTTCGTGTACAGGCCCAGGTTCCGGTAAACGCTTCCCATCACCTGCATCATCTGCGCCTGGAGATCGGGATCCTTCGCCAAGCCTTCGCCAATGTCCTTCGAAGCTTTATCCAGGATTTCGCGCGCGCGGATATCGTTGCCGCGGGATTCACTCGGGTTGGACACCTTGAACATCCCGCTCATGAAGTCCGCGACGCGGTTGGCGCGATCGCGCTCCCGATTGGCACGATCACGCTCGATGATCGTCCTGTGTAGTTCAAAGGTTTGGGCCACGGCTACAACGATTACGAGGACGGCCGCGATCCCGGTTAGAAGGACACCGGCCCGGTGCCTTTGTATGTACTTGCGTGCTCTGTATCCCGCGCTTGCCGGACGCGCCAGTATGGGTTCGTTGCGAAGGTAGCGCCCGATGTCCGCGGCTAAGTCGTTGGGCGCTGCATAACGGCGCGCGCGGTCCTTCTCCAGCGCTTTCAGACAGATCGCGTCCAGGTCCCCACGTAATTCCCCCGCGAGCGTGGGAACGTTCATTCGGGGAGCGTTCGATAGCCGGGTACTCGGACGTGGAGCCTCTTCCTCGCGGAGACGCCTGGGAAACTGATCGATGGGCGTGGTGGTGAAATCGATCGGAAGCGTCCCCGCGAGTAACTCGTAGAGAACAACGCCCAAGGAATACACGTCGGTGCGCGTGTCCACATCGACTCCAGCTGAATCGGCTTGCTCCGGACTCATATATCCGGGGGTTCCGACGATCGCTCCGAGCTGGGTGTACATCGTACTGGCACTCAGGCTGCGCGCCGTCGCTTTCGCTACGCCGAAGTCGATGATCTTCGGCGCCGGTTTCCCATCTGTTTCGGTGACCAGGATGTTAGACGGCTTCAAATCGCGATGGATTATGGCCTTGTGGTGGGCATGCTGCACGCCTTCACATACACCGACGAATAGATCCAGACGGCGCCGCACGTCGAGCTTGTGTTTGTCGCAATACTCTGTGATGGGAACGCCGGTGACATACTCCATCACGAAGTACGACCGGCCCTGCGGCGTGGCACCGCCGTCGAATACCTTAGCGATATGGGGATGATCCATCAGCGCCAAGGCTTGGCGCTCCGATTCAAAGCGCGCGATCACTTCGCGGGTGTCCATGCCCGCTTTGATTAACTTGACAGCAACCCGCCGCCGAACAGGATACTTTTGCTCTGCAAGCCAAACCTCACCCATCCCGCCCTGACCCACCATTTGAAGCAAGTGATATGGCCCGATGGTGCTGCCCTCGCCGGCCTCGCTCGTTCCAAGAGTTCGGGTATTTTGCTCCGCCACGTTGGTCTGTCCCTCAGATGTATTCGCGTATTTCAATATACGCCCGGCGCGCAAGCGATGCGGACCGTCTCAGGGGTTACGACCTTCCAGCATTTTCGCCGTTTTCCCACTCAAAGGGCACGCCGGTGTCGCCTAGAATGACCTTGACCAGATGTCTGTCTTCGCCCGGCAAAGGAGCGAGTGGCACGGCAGTGTTGCAAAGATGCGCGAGCAGCCGAAGATGATGGCTGATCGCAGGACAGTTAACAAACCAGGCCGAAGAGCTTGCTGATCAGCCGCGTCTGAGCTCGGACATCACTCTTCTTTTACCCATCGCGCCTGGCCCTTGCGTATCATATGCATCGCCTCATTCCTTCGATCGTCTTCCGCGCTGACGAGAATCGCTGTCGCGGGACGCCTTCATCTTTCAACTCGTAAATTGCCACCGGGTATCCTATTCCGAGGACCTTCGCTTGAGTATCGCAACACGGGTGTGCTCCTGGACCCTGCTCTGGGCCGTCCTGGCGGTGGCTCAGGACGGCGGATCAATTTACAATGCGCGCTGCGCCGGGTGTCATGACACGCCGCAAGGACGCATTCCTCCCGTGAGCTCCCTGCGGGCCATGTCGGCGGCGGCCATCTTGAATGCTCTTGAGAACGGTGTAATGAAAATGCAAGCGGCGGGATTGGCGACAGCCGAAAAGACGTCCGTTGCTCGATACCTGGGATCGGCGGGTACGACGTCCGCGCAAGCCTGGACCAACTCCTGTCTGGCGCTCAATCCCCCGGTCGCGCATTCTTCGGTGGTACGCAATTGGAGTAGCTGGGGCGCCGATCTGGCAAACTCGCGCTTCCAGACCCCAGAAGCGGCTAACCTGACCGCCGCTCAAGTCCCAGCGCTGAAGCTGAAGTGGGCGTTCAATTTAGGCAGTGATGCTGAGCCGCGTTCTCAGCCCGCTGTCGTGAACGGAACCGTTTATGTGGGAGCAGGGCAACTCTACGCTCTTGATGCGCGATCGGGCTGCACCCGCTGGGTGTTCGGGCCGGAGGCGCCGGTGCGAACCGGGGTCATGGTTGGTGAGGGCCCGGGTCATGGACCCGCCGTCTTTTTCGGAGACTATCAGGCGCACATCTATGCGGTGAACGCGGAGACCGGAAAGCTCCTGTGGAAGTCCCACGTGGATGAGAATTTCGCCGCGATGATCACCGGCACCCCGGTCTTTTATAAGGGTGTCGTGTACGCAGGTGTTTCCTCTTTTGAGGAAGTAATGGCGGCATCACCGAAGTACGCCTGCTGTTCGTTTCGCGGAAGCGTCGTAGCGCTTAACGCGGAAACGGGTGCGCAAGTCTGGAAGACGTATACGATCGACGTCGCTCCTCGTGAGATCGGCGGTACAACATATCGAGGCCCGTCTGGAGCTGGCGTCTGGTCAAGTTCGACGATCGATCAAAAACTCCAAAGGCTTTACGTAGCGACGGGGGATAACTACTCGGCTCCGGCGACAGCCACAAGCGACGCGGTCTTTGCTATCGATCTGGCAACGGGCAAAGTACTGTGGACGCAGCAGGTCACGCAGGGCGACATTTACAACACGGGCTGCGACCCTGGAGTGCATGGCGCGTGCCCGGAAATTCATGGGCAAGACTTCGACTTCGGCCAGCCCCCGATCCTGGTCGATCTAGAGAAACAAAGACGAGCGCTTGTGATCGGGCAGAAATCAGGGATCGTATACGGGTTCGACCCCGATGCAAATGGAAAGCCTTTGTGGACCAGGCGGATTGGGGAGGGCGGCGCGCTGGGAGGTGTCCAATGGGGCTCGGCTGCATCCGGCGGGCGCGTATATGTGGCACTTTCCGATCTGCGACTGAAAGCCGTACCCGATCAGAAAGAGAAGTCCGGGTACCGACTTGAGGGTGACGGCGCGAAAGGGGGAGGCTTGTTTGCGCTCTCGACCTCGACGGGCGAGGTTGTCTGGAGCGCAAAGCCCGTACCGTGCGCGGAGCGGAAGCCATGCAGTCCGGCGCAATCAGCGGCAGTAAGCGGGATTTCAGGTGCTGTGTTTTCAGGATCGCTCGATGGACATCTTCGCGCTTATGCCACTGAGAGCGGATTAATAATCTGGGATGCGGACACTGAGCACGAGTACAAGACAGTGAATGGCGAGATCGCCCACGGCGGATCGCTGGACGTCGCTGGCCCAGTAATCGCAGATGGCATCGTTTACGTCATGTCGGGTTATGGAAAGTACGGCGGAATGCCCGGGAACGTTTTGCTGGCGTACTCGATTGGCGGTCATTGAGCGTTGTGACCTTTTATGAAAGTTGTGCGCCGGAGCGGCATTCTCATATGCGGCAGGGGCGTCACTTTCTTCGCAGCACATGAATCACGTTATCCAACCACCCTCAAGCAACCTGGAGTTTACTGATCCGGCCATTAAGTCCAACTCCGGTTTACGCCTTTTGTGGTGCGTGGGTAAGCAGTGTCGCAAGTAGCCGCCGCTCTGGTTGGTAGGGTGAAGCGCATGGATGAAAGCCGACCAGCATTGTTCGGGGGACGACATTTCCGGGAAGAGATCATCGTCCTTTGCTTGCGTTGGTACCTGCGCTATCCGCTGAGCTATCGCAATCTTGAAGAAATGCTGGCTGAGCGCGGATTGTCGGTCGATCACTCGACCATCGCCCGCTGGGTGTTGCATTACGCGCCTATCTTGAACAAGAGAATCCAGCGCCGGATGCGGAATCGGAACCGCTCGTGGCGCGTGGACGAAACCTACATTCGCGTCGCCGGTCGCTGGACATACTTGTATCGTGCGATCGACTCGGACGGAAACACGATCGACTTCCGGCTATCACTGAAGCGCGATGACACGGCGGCCAAGACGTTTCTCCGCCTGGCTCTGAGTCGTGCCGGTGCGATTCGCCCGCGCGTGATCAATGTGGATGGCCATCCCGCTTATCCGAGGGTCATCAAAGAACTAAAGCGGACCAGCGAGTTGGGACGCCAGTGCCGCTGTCGCCCTTCGCGGTACATGAACAACATCATCGAGCAGGACCATCGCTTCGTGAAGAAGCGAGTGGTAGCGAGTCAGTGGTTCCGCTCCGTTGCGGGAGCACAGAATACGATCGCGGGATACGAAGCAATGAACATGATCCGCAAGGGGCAGATTCGGTGGTTGGCTAAAAACAACATCGTCGGGCAGGCGACCTTCGTGCGTCGCCTCCTCGGCATCGAAGCCTGATATAGAGGAACCCCCCACTTAACCCGGGCCCACAATCAGGTTTGCGACACTGCCGACGTAAGAGATAAGGGTGCTCATCGGGGGCCATGCTAATGAGAGGCCAGAAACGTCAAAACTGGGTGGAGGGAAGAGTGAATCGTATAGGCATGTGTGCGCTGGGAGGATTGCTCTTGTTCGGCTCAATGGCTGAGGCGCAGAATGCAGAAATGCAGAAGACGTTGGACATCACGGTGCAGGTTCTTGATGGGCGAAACGGAAAGCCGATGGCGGACCAGCACGTTTTGGTGTTCACCGGCCTGTCCGCTGGTGCGGTCAAGACTCACGCGCAGCACACTGGAGTGAAGACCGACAAGAGCGGGATAGGGACGCTGACGATCTACCCGACGGAGACGCAGTGGCTCCAGGTCTTCACGGGCGGTCGCGTGCCTTGCTTCCCCAACCCCAATCAGGCCAGCTTCAGCGTCAGCGAGATCATTTCCAAAGGTTTGGTGACGCCGAACGACTGTAACGCCCAAGTGCAGCAAGCTAGTCCCGGCCACTTCGTGATCTATGCACGTCCGGCTCACCTCCTGGAGAAGATGAAGCAATAGCGCAGTTCATCCGATCCACTCAGCAGGCCGTCTCTTCGGAGGCGGCCTTGCTGCGTCTTGGGCTTCCAGTGGAAGCCGGTTCCGACCTGGAGAAAAGGTACGCTGCCTATGGCAGCGGTGTAGGGTGACACGTCACCCCGGAACGGGTGCTGTAGAATAACGAAACTTACGCTTCTTGAGCTTGCTGAAAACCGGCGGCTCGGAAGTTCGCCCCAACTCGCTCAATGCCTATCGAGTATCCCGTGCAGGGAAGAGAGTTCGCATGGAAATCGTTAGTAACGCTGGCCGCGGCTATAACGATTACCACCATCTTGGTGTGTCGCCCCTGGGTGTTGAAAGCTGAGGTGATTCCAACTACTCGAGTCGATCTACGAAAGTACGGCTACCTGCTCACGGGCTCGAACATCAATGTTCTTGACTTTAGCAGCGTGGCGTTTTTTTCGGAGAACTTAGTGGCCGTTGCGATCAACCAACAAGTACCTGACAATCCTTACGTTGGGGGCGCATTAGGCTCAGCAGATCGGTCGAACGCAACGCTAATCGCTGTCGAGCTCTCGTCGAGTCGCATTACCGGTCCTGTTCACATTCCTATATTAAAGAACAAAGAATCGATAAGCGCTGTCATAGGTGGCCGGCTTGCAGTGATTACCGCAAAAGGGGTTCGCATATGCGATTCTTCGTTTGGGTGTGTGTCGCCTGGCATTTCGGAACTACCCCCTCTTCTCGTGTCCCCGCGGGGCAAGGTGATTGCGGTTGGCGGCTACGGGAGAACAGCAACCAAAATCTTTGACGCCGTCACCCTGAGGCAATTGTCGGCTTACGAGTATCGAGTTGCAGACGGATTGCAAACTGTTAGCCCCGGAGATAAGGCGGTTCTCGTGAGTCAAGGCGGGCGGGTCTCCGTGCGGGATCTCGACGGCAACCGCGCCTTCGAGATCCCTGCTGCAGGAATCATTTGGCACAGTGTCCGATTCCTTGATTTCAGTTACGTTGGTGCTCTTGATTCTGATCGAAAAAGAGCTATGATCTTCGGGCTGGACGGATCCCACAAGTATGATTATCGAATCGAGCGGGCGGAGCGCAGCCATTTTCTCACTTGCCTGGACGGAGGACGTTTCGGAATCTACGAACAGGGATACACTTTTCTTAACACGATGGAGAACCTCCTGGATATCGAGAACATCAGACCAGAGAATTTCGCGCGTGTTCGGATTTTTGAGCTGGCGTCAGGAGTTGAGAAAGCCTCCATTGAGTGGGATCCCCTTTCCAGATCGACGGATCCCGCGCTTTCGCCCAACGGTTCTAAGATCGCACGGATACGAGGCGGCTATCTTGAAGTGGTGACAATTGATTGAAAAGTAAATGGAGTAACAGGCATGCGGCTACGCAGAGGCCACTCAGAAGGTGGGTTTTTCCGGTCCCACAATCCCCGATTAAAACCACTGATTCTGCGCCTTCGATGTAGCCGCTATCAGCGAGTTCGCGCATCTTTGCCGCGGTGACCATCGGAGTCTTCACACATAATCAAACTCCTCGAGTGTCTTTACCCGGGGAAGGTGTGCTTCTTTGATCCGCCGCTCGTGGGGAACCACGGTTGCGGCACGCCGGAGGAGGAGTTTGTCGCGACGGTTCGTCCTGCTCTTTCCCGCGATACTTGTCGTTTCACGTTTTTTTTCGTGACAGTAGAACGGCCCTGTATGGACAAGCGATGGCCACGGAAGCTCCGTGATCGAAGAGCTGTGCGGTCGTAAGTTCAGCTCCGCAGCGAATCCGTAACTCAGTACAATAGTGCGATGCGCCCCGCTGAATGTGTTCTGATGTTGACCCTTCCCTCGCTACTGTGGGCACAAGCGACCCAGGGGCACAGCTCGATCGAGACACTGGAGGTACCCGCGCCGGCGCTTGCGGGGAACCGCCTGGGCGACCCGGTGTCGCAGAAGGTGTTAGTTTGCTTGCCGGCTGGGTATAAAGTAACGGGAGACCGGAACTACCCGGTTCTCTACCTGCTGCATGGCTTTTCCCTGGGACCGGTGCTCAAGGACTGGGGCGAAGTGGCATCGGGCGCCATGGATAGCTTCGTGGCGGCGCATCCGGGTCAGGCATTCATCATCGTGATTCCCAATGGCGCGAGTAAAGTGTTTGGCAGTTACTATCTCAACTCAGACGTTGGCGGTAAGTGGGAAGACTACATTACTCACGACGTGGTGAGTTACATCGACTCCCATTACAGAACTCTGAAAGACAAACACAGCCGCGCCGTCGCCGGACACTCGATGGGTGGTTTCGCCGCACTGCGCCTGGCGATGCTACACAGCGATCTGTTTAATGCGGCGTATGCAATGAGTCCCTGCTGCCTGGACCTGCAGGATGATTTTACGAGCACCAATCCGCAGTGGCGGAAGGTGATGGCGTTGAAGACGGTCGCCGATATTCAGGCCGCGGCGGCGCACGACGAGTTTTGGACGACTGCGTTGGCAGCCTTTGCGATTGCCGCGAGTCCGAACACGGGCGTAGCGCTGCAGGCCGATATGCCGTACCGGTTGTCTGGTGCGGAGTTTGTGCCTGTGCCCACGGTCGTGACACGTTGGAAAGGCGTGATGCCGTTGAATCTGGTGGAGAGTCATGCAGACCAATTAAAATCATTAGCGGGAATCGCGATTGACTTCGGGTATGAAGACGATTTCCGCCATATTCCGGATACTTCGCGGCAGTTTGCACTCAAGCTCTTGCAACTGAACATACCAGTGATGGTGGAAGGCTATCACGGCGATCACAATAATCAAGTTCCGGTGAGAGTAGCCACGCAGGTGCTGCCGTTCATCGCGAATCATCTCAGGTTTTCGCCGAACTAGGCTGTCCTCGCCAAGCGTCTACCGGACTGAGTTATTGGTAGTGTCGCAAGGAGGCTGAGGGTAGTTGCGCGCGGTTCGAGGCAATTGGGGGGATGGTAGCGATCAAGCTCAGATACCGAGTGAGCGCTCGATGGAGCGATCCTGGCCGACGATGTCGGTTCTAGCTATCCAGCGGATTTGGCCCTTACGGATGATGTTCATCGCTTCGTATCCGGCAGTCGTGTTCAGGGCACCATCGACGGATCGGAACCACTGGCTAGCGACGATTCGCTTCTTCACGAAGCGATGGTCCTGCTCAAGGAGGTTATTCATATAACGTGAACGTTCGGTACTGGGAGCTTGTTCCCAACTCGCCCGAGCGTTTGAGTATTTCGATTGCGGCGGGATAGGCAGGATGGCCGTCCACGTTGATCACTCGTGGCCGTATCCCGCCAGCCTGTGTCAACGCAAGCTGAAGGAACGTTTTGGCCGCAACCAGGTCACGGTGTGGTGAGAGCAGAAATCGATGGTGTTCCCGGCCGCCGGAAATCAGGATACTCGCCGCATGCGATCGGATCGGCGGCGGCCGATACATCCGCACCGATGCCGTTTACGAGAGGTTTCGCGCGAAGGCAATCATCCTGGTGCTTCGGCACACGGCGCTTCGCATTTCGGACGTGATCAAGCTTCGCAAAGACGCCATCGCCTGGGAAGCAGCTAAAGGACGGTGGGAAGTCCGAGTTCGCACCACTAAGACGGGAGAGGCTGTGCGATTGCCGGTTCCTGAGGACATGAAGAGGGCATTGGATCTGCTGCCTCTGCCGCGAAACGCGCCGCGCGATTGCCCCTATTACTTTTGGAATGGCGTCAGTACCGAGCGCGCGGTGGTCGGCATTGCCGAGCGGACGGTGGCCACGGTCTTCAAGCTATCGGGAGTGCCGAATGCGCACGCACACCGTTTCCGCCACACGCTGGCGACGTGGCTTCTCGGGAGAGGATCGACGTGTGAGCAGGTAGCGGACATCCTTGGGAACTCGCCGAACGTGGTGCGTAAGCATTACGGCAAGTGGTCGAAAGCGCGTCAGGACACCATCGACCGGCTCATGATCGACCATTTCCAGACGCTGCCGGACACAACTTCAGTCACAAACCAGTCACACGAAAAAACGGCGTCCGTAAACTGATGATATTAAAAGGGTTAAAGTGGTGCGGAGAGGGGGACTTGAACCCCCATTCCCTTGCGGGAGCTAGCACCTCAAGCTAGTGCGTCTGCCAATTTCGCCACCTCCGCAGGTGGTAATACGCTACTTCTTCGCAGGACTCGCCGCTGGTGCGGGAGCCGGAGCTGCGGGACTCGGTGCCGGGGCCGCCGCTCGTGGCACCGGAACTACCGTCGGCTTGATGCCGGGCACCACCGGAGCAGCGCTCTGATTCACCGGTTTGCGATTCAGAATCGTATTTGTTCCGCTTTTATCGCGCGTTGCCACAATCGACAAGGACAGCGAAGTCAGCATGAACAAAATGGCCGAGATCGTCGTCGCTTTCGATAGCAGCGTTGTCGAACCGCGCGGTCCAAATGCCGTCTGCGAACCCTGGCCGCCGAACGCGCCCGCCAGATCCGCCGCCTTTCCGCTCTGCAGAAGCACAACGATAATCAGAAACAAACACACGAGTACGTGCAGGCTAGTAAGAAGAATGGTCCAAATCACAACGTCTTAGAGTATAGCAATAGACGCCCGTGCCCACCCTCAACCTCGACAGCGCTCCCGACCCTGCGCCCCAAGCTCCCGCCGCGCCCGCTGCCATATTGAAGTCCGCCTTCCGCTTGGCCGCTTGGCGCGCCACCGCCCGATTCCTCGCGCAAACCGAAAGCCACGTCTACGCTCTCTCCATCGCCGCCAGCGTTCTCTTATCGTTCTTTCCGTTCCTCATCGTGGTCGCTTCCATCTGCCGGTACACGCTCCACTGGCCAGCCGCGGTCGACGCCATCAATCTCGCGCTGATGGACTATTTCCCGACCGAAGTCGGGGCATTCGTGGTTCGTAATCTGTCCGCCGCGGTCTCGCGCAACGGTCCCACCCAGATCATCTCCATCCTCTTATTACTGTTCACCGCCAATGGCGTTTTCGAACCTCTCGAGGTAGCGCTAAACCGCGTTTGGGGCGTCGCCGAAAATCGCTCCTACGTGAAAAACCAGATACTCAGCTTCGGCCTGATCCTCTTTTGTGGCGGGCTCGTGATGGCCTCGCTGCTGCTCACAGCCAAAGATCAGGAACTGGCGCGATCCTTGTTTTATATGCAGAGCGTTCCGGGCTGGCTCACCTGGATCTTCTTCAAACTGGCCGCGCTTCCTTTCACCATCTTGGCGCTATTTGTGGTCTACTGGGCGCTGCCCAACCGGCGCGTTCCCGCTCTCCCCCTGATCTCCGTGAGCATCTTCGTCGGCATCGCCCTAGAAATCACCAAGTACATCTTTCTCCTGATGGGCCCGATGCTCATCGCCAAGTTGCAGCGCGAATATGGACCTTTTCATAACTCGATTGCGATCCTCCTCCTCAGCCTTGTGTCCGCCATGGTCGTGCTCGCTGGCGCGGAGTGGTCGGCGCGGCCTCGCCACTAAGGCACCCGCCATATACTGAACCTCGTATGTCCCTTCATGCATGCACATCCTTGCTGATTTCCGCCGCGCTATCACTAACCCTGTCCGCAACGCCGCCCCCTAAACCCGCGCAGCAAGCCGTGCTCGACGCCGAAAACGCATGGTCTGCCGCCCTTGTCTCCGGCGATGTGAACGCTCTCGACCGCGCGATGGGCCCAGACCTGACATACGGCCACGCAACCGGCGATATGGACACCAAAGCCAGTTATCTCGGCCGCATCCGCTCCGGCACCCTGAAGTACACGCAATTCCAGTACGACCCTGGCATTTCCGTCCGCGTTTATGGAAAAACCGCGGTCTTGAACGGATCGGCTGAAGTTAAGTCCATCAACAACGGCCAGGCCTCAGATCCGCACCTGCGCTTCCTGCATGTTTACGTTCACCAGAACGGGCACTGGATCTTAATCGCTCACCAGTCGACCCGCCTGCCTAAGTAGTCCCGCGAACTCCCCGATTGCGAGCCGTCCATTCTATGGACATTCGTATTCAGAGTCCCCACACTTCCATTTTTGGCATTTTCAGTACTTTTCGTTTCCGCAACTAGTTGAAAAAGAAGGGCCAACAATTGGGGGCTGAAATGCACAAGGGGGACCCATGATTCAAAGTCTCTACCGTAATTCCCGTGTGTTCGCTGTCGTTCTTGCGGCTCTGTGGTTGCCGGCGCTCAGCTTTGCGCAGACGATCAGCGGCGACTTAAGCGGCGTAATCTCAGACGCGTCCGGCGCTGCCATCCCAAACGCCACGATTGAAGCCGTGAACAAAGCAACGGGCGTTAAGAGCACGTCTCCTTCGAACGCGAGCGGTGAATACCACTTCGCGAATCTCCCGGCCGGCACTTACAACGTCATTGCCGCGGCTACCGGGTTCGGCCCGCGTGAGCTTAAGGATGTTGTTGTCGACCTGAATAAAGTGTCCACGTTTAATATCACTCTCCAAGTGGGCTCCGCGACGAGCACGGTAGAGGTCAGCGAGTCGACCGTTACTATCGACACTTCAACCGCCCAAATTACGAACACATTTGATACGAAACTCACGGCGGATCTTCCCAGTGCTACCGTCGGCAGCGGCGTCCTCAATCTGTCGCTCTTAAGCGCGGGTGTGACGTCCAGCGGAGGCCTGGGTGCCGGTGCCGGTCCGTCAGTCGGCGGACAGCGGCCGCGCAACAATAACTTCACCATTGAAGGCATCGACAACAACAGCAAATCGGTAACAGGCCCGCTGGTGTTCATTCCCAATGACGCGGTTGCGGAGTTCACACTCCTGCAGAATCAATACACCGCTGAATACGGACACTCGTCGGGTGGGCAGTTCAACACTGTCGTCAAGTCCGGAACCAACAGCTTCCATGGAATGCTTTTCGACTATATCCAGAACCGTAATCTGGATGCCATCGATCAGCAGGTTGCCAACTCCGACCTCGCTGGCGGTGTGAAGCCGTATAACACGCGTTACGATTACAACCGCCTGGGTGGTCAATTCGGTGGGCCGATGCTGCGGAATAAACTATTCTTCTTCGCCGATTTCGAATACAACCCAATCGGAAATGCGGCGGTTCCTGCCTCGATCTTCTCTCCGACCGCTGCGGGGTTCTCTCAACTCGCTTCCATTCCTGGTATCAGCAGCACTAACCTGGGTATTCTTCAAAAATATCTACCTGCCGCCTCGGTAGGCACAGACTCCACCGCTATCACGGTGAACGGGAACAATTACTCCATTCCGATTGGTCAACTCAACGTCGTTGGGCCGAGCTACTCCAACAACTACTATGGAATTCTATCCATGGACTATAACTTCTCGGATAAGGACCAAATTCGCGGTCGATTTATTTACAATAAGAATGAAGGCATCGACACCGCAGCTTCCCTCCCGGTCTTCTTCCAGGCCCTGCCCACAACTTACTATCTTGGAACCCTGACAGAATTCCATAATTTCTCTCCCTCTGTTGTCAATGAATTCCGTTTAGGTTATAACCGCTTTAACAACTCCACTCCCTCGGGCAATTTCACGTTCCCGGGCCTCGATCAGTTTCCCAACCTCGATCTTGACGATCTCGGGCTCAGCGTCGGCCCCGACGGCAACGCACCCCAGTTTACAATCCAGAACACCTACCAGGTCACGGATAACTTGAGCTGGACCTATAAGAACCACACCTTGAAGTTCGGTTTCGACGGTCGCAAACTGATCTCTCCGCAGTCTTTCACCCAAAGATCACGCGGCGACTATGAATACAGCAATATCGGCGTGTTCCTGACTGACCAGTATCCGGATGTATTCGGCGAGAGAAGCACCGGTAACTACATCTACTATGGCGATAACATCAATGCCTATAGCTACGCTCAAGATACCTGGAAGGTAACCCCGCATTTCACTATGAACCTGGGGGTTCGCTATGAGTTCACAAGTGTGCCTTACGCCGAACGTCTTCAAGCCGTGAACTCTCTGGCCAGCGTTCCGGGCCTGATCGACTTCAAGAAACCCGCGCCGCAGTATCTGAATTTCGCGCCGCGCATCGGGCTCGCCTACTCACCGGGAAACAGTGGAAACACCTCTATCCGCGCCGGGTTCGGGATGAACTACGACACGCTTTATGACAACCTCGGCATTTTGTCCGCTCCGCCGCAATTCCAGCAGACGGTCGACGTCGGTGGTTTATCCGGTAGCAACTTCCTCGCGAACGGCGGCATTTCCTCCAAAGCGAGCGCCGGTACTCTGAGTGCGGACGATGCTCGCGCGGGAACCTCGGCCTACGTGCCGGACCAGAAGCTACCGTATTCGATTCAGTGGAATTTTGGAATCCAGCACGCGTTCTGGAGTAATTTCACCTTCGAGGCTCGCTACGTGGGAACTCGCGGTATTCATCTTCCCGTGCAGGTGCAGCTGGATCGTGCACCGATTGCATACCCTGGCCACTCGCTCCCGCTATTCTTCTCGCAGCCCGATCAAGGGACGCTGGATAGCTTGGCCCTGACTCAAGCGAGTCTTCAAGGCGAACTTAACGCCACGAATGCAATTAAGCCGGCTTATCTGAATGCTGGCTTCCAATCGTCCATCACCTCGTTCCAGCCTTGGGGAAGCTCCACCTATCATGGGTTGGAACTGCAGCTGGACCGGCGCTTCTCTAATGGGCTACAGTTCCGGGGCGCTTATACCTGGAGCCACGCCATTGACGACAGCACGGCTGACGTTTTCTCGACCGTCCTGACACCCCGCCGCGCGGAGGACGCCACGAACCTGAGGCAGGATAAATCGTCGTCGGCTCTCGACCGCCGCCAACGCTTCACTCTCGCGTTAGTCTATGACGTTCCGTTTTTCGCTCACAGCAGCAATTACTTCATGAAGAACCTTGTTGGCAACTGGGAAGTAGCGCCGATCTTTACCTACCAGACGCCGGAGTACTACACCGTGCAAAGCGGTGCTGACACCAACTTTAACGGCGATGCTGCCGGGGATCGTACCTATGTCAATTCAAGCGGGGTCCCTGGAACGGGAACATCCACGACGGCATTGAAGAACAGCGCCGGGGATACGGTCGCATTCCTGGTCAAGAATCCGAATGCTGAGTACATTGCGCTTCCCAAGGGCGTACTTGCCAACGGTGGACGCAACACCCTCGAAGGCCGCCCGATCGACGATGTCGATCTTACATTAGTAAAACGCTTTTCTTATGGAGAACGCCTGAAGATTGAGTTTCAAGCTCAACTGCTGAATGCACTTAACCATCCGCAGTTTGTGCCGGGATATCTCAATGATATCGGTTCTCTCGGTTTCACGAGCGGTGCCGTAACCAACTTTCTCCGGCCCCAAACTAGCTTGTTCAACCAACCCGAAGCCGTATTCTCTTCGCAGCCCCGTACCATCCAGTTCGCCGCAAAGTTTAGCTTTTAGAGGTAGGTTGTTCGTCTATTCGAGGGAGGTCCGAAAGGGCCTCCCTTTTTTCGTGCCCGGAGCCGCCGATTACTCGATCGTTCTCCAGGCGCGGCCATCCCGCTTGAGTAAATCGTCGGCTTCTTTCGGCCCCCACGTCCCAGCCGCGTAGTTCGGGAAACTGCGCGCGGGTAGCGCCTTCCAAACATCTGCTACTGGCGCGACCACGCTCCAACCGGCTTCCACCATGTCAGCCCGCTGGAACAACGTCGCGTCCCCGATCATGCAGTCATAAAGCAGGCGCTCGTAACCGGTGCTCGGTTCACTGCCGAAATAGTCCACATACGCGAAGTCCATATCCACCGCGCCCACGCGCACAATCGGTCCCGGGATCTTCGCTCCGAAGCGCAGCGAAATGCCTTCGTCCGGCTGGATATGCAGAACCAGCAGATTCGGGGTAAGCCGCTCCACCGGCGTGTCGCGGAAAAGAATAAACGGCGCCCGCCGGAATTGAATGGCGATCTCAGTCACCCGCTTGGGCAGGCGTTTGCCGGTGCGGATGTAGAACGGAACGTCCGCCCAGCGCCAGTTATCGATTGACAGTTTGAGCGCCACAAACGTCTCCGTGCTCGAGTCCGGATTCACCAGTGGCTCTTCGCGATAGCCCGGCACGTGCGCATCGTTTTCCGAACCCGACGCGTACTGGCCACGCACGGCGCGGGTCAGCACATCCTCGGGCGACATGATCTGGATGGCGTGCAGGATTTTCGCTTGCTCATCGCGCACGGCGTCCGCCTGGAACGAAATCGGCGGCTCCATCGAAGTCAGCGTGACCAATTGGAGAATATGATTCGGAACCATGTCGCGCAGTGCGCCTGCATGATCGTAGTAACCGCCGCGCCGTTCGACGCCGAGACTTTCGGCCACCGTGATCTGCACATGGTCAATGTAGCGACGGTTCCAGATCGGCTCGAAAATTCCGTTCGAAAAGCGGAACACCAAGATGTTCTGAACGGTCTCTTTGCCCAGGTAATGATCGATGCGATAGATTTGCTTTTCGGTCAGGCACTTGAGCAGTTCCTGATTCAACGCCTTGGCCGAATCCAGATCGCCGCCAAAAGGCTTCTCGATGATGACCCGCCTCCAGTGGCCGTCCGCTTCGGCGGTCAATCCAGCAGCACCTAAGCGCGTCGGGATCTCGCCGAAAAACGACGGCGCCGTCGCCAGGTAGTAGAGGTAACGCCCGCCGGTTGCGTGCTGCTTATCGAGTTCGGCAAGCCGCGTCTTGATCTGCTGATAGGTGCCGTCGTCGCGGAAATCTCCCGCAAAATAGTACAGCCGCTCCACCAGCCAATCGCAGTGTTTACAGTCGTCCGGCGCGCCGGAATACTCGCGAATATCGCTCCGCACTTTTTCACGAAAGGCCTCTTCGGTCATCTGGTCGACCGCGACGCCTAGCAGGGCGAAATCGTCGGGCAGTAGGTGCGACCGGCGCAAATTGTAGAGCGCCGGAATCAGCTTGCGCGTGGTTAGATCTCCGGAGGCGCCGAAGATAACCATGATGCACGGGTCGCCCAAACGGCCTTGCTCTTCGGGCTTGATCTTCTCGGGGGGTTTACTCACGGGGACCTAGTTTCCCGACTTCAGCTCGACGTGTCCGCCGAACTTCTGACGCATGGCCGAGAGCATCTTCTCTCCAAACGTATGCTCCTGACGAGAACGGAAGCGCGTGAATAGTGCGGTCGCGAGCACATCCACCGGCACGGCTTCTTCGATGGCCGCTTCGATGGTCCAGCGCCCTTCGCCGGAGTCCTGTACGAAGCCGGTGTATTCGGCCAATTGCGGATCTTCGCATAGCGCGATCGCCGTCAAATCTAGCAGCCAGGAACCGACCACGCTACCGCGCCGCCAGGTCTCCGCCAAGTCCGCCAGATTGATGTCATAGCGCAGTTCTGGCTCAAGAACTTCGGAGTTCTTGTTCTTCAGAATGTCGAACCCTTCGGCGTAGGCCTGCATGAGGCCGTATTCGATGCCGTTGTGCACCATCTTGGCGAAGTGTCCGGCGCCTACCGGCCCGCAGTACAGATATCCCTGTTCGGCGGTGCTCTTGCCATCGCGACCGGGCGTGCGGGAGATGCCGCCGTCTCCAGGAGCGAGCGCGCGGAAGATCGGGTCCAGCCGCTCGACCACTTCCTTCTCGCCGCCAAGCATCAGACAATACCCGCGTTCGAAGCCCCAGACGCCACCACTGGTGCCCGCGTCCACATAGTGGATGCCGCGCTCTTTGGCGAGCTTTGCCCGCCGGACGTCGTCCTTATAAAAGGAATTTCCGCCGTCGATGATGGTGTCGCCCGCATCCAGTTTTTCGATCAGCGACTTCACCATCGATTCGGTGGGTTCGCCCGCCGGAACCATGATCCAGATGGCGCGCGGTGCGGTCAGAACTTTCTTGAAGTCGTCGGTCGATGGCGCGGCGATCGCGCCTTCGGCTCCCAACTCTTGAATGCGCTTGGGGTCCAGGTCGAAGACCGCGCACTCATGACCTGCTTTCATCAGCCGCTTCGCCATGTTGGCGCCCATGCGGCCCAGCCCTACCATTCCTAGTTGCATCGTTCTCCTGTTTTGAGCAGCGTCACGGCCCGAAGTGTTGCAATTCAGACGCCCCGCGTGTGTTCGAGTTGTGCGATTTTGGCAAGACGCCGTACATGTCGCTCGGCGCCGGAAAATTCGGCTGCGAGGAACGCGTGGGCGAGCTCCTTGGCAGTCTCCTCCCCGATGATGCGTGCACCGAGGACAAGAACATTCATATCGTCGTGCTCCACACCCTGATGGGCCGAGTAATAATCGTGCGCGAGCCCGGCCCGGATGCCGTCAATTTTATTCGCGGCTACGGAAGCGCCGATGCCGCTCCCGCAAATCAAGATGCCGCGCTCGGCGTCGCCAGCACGAACCGAATGACCGACTTTGGCGGCGAAATCCGGATAATCCACGCTCTCGTGGGTGTCGGTGCCGACGTCGATCACCTCATAGCCGCGTCCCACGAGGTCTTCCAGGACGACGCGCTTCAAATCCACACCGGCGTGATCCGATCCAATCACTACTTTCAACTTTTAGAACCTCCGCGGGAACTCCAAATCATCATAGCGCCCGATCTTGAATTTGCGATCACACAATTACCCTGGTAGTACTGGACAGAGCACCCGTGAGTCCATGAAACTTCAAGAGTTGGCTCGCATCTAGAGGAAGACCGCAATCAATGAGAGAAATTGTGAATAGCAGGGCAGCCCGGGGTTTAGGCGTTACAGCGAGCATGCTGGTGGCAGCGTGCGGCTGGCCGCTCGGTGCCCAACTGGGGCCTCCATCCGGAGCCATGACTCCGACCCGGCCGACCCAGCCGCCCGTGGTGAATTCGGGCCAAAACAACGCGTCGTTCCAGGGCAGCGTGTCCGAAGGGCAAGCCAGCGCCACGCCGATCGATCTCTCTCTCGGCGATGCCGTGCAACGCGGCTTGAAGTTCAATTTGGGCGTACTCAACAGCACGGAATCCTCCCTGAATGTGCGGGCGCAACGGCTGCGCGTGTTGAGCGACCTGCTGCCGAACCTGACCGCGAATTATGCCCAGAGTTATAACCGGGTGAACCTGGCAGCGGAAGGCTTTCGGATCAGCCTGCCGCCCGGAGCTCCGTTTCAGATTCCGCAGATCGTCACCTTCGGCTCGGTGGACACGCGGGTGAACCTGTCGCAATCGCTGTTCGATCTCACGCGGCTTCGCAATCTGCGGTCGGCTGATGCCAGCGTGCGCGCGGCGCTGCTTTCGATCGAGGATAGTCGCGATTTGGTCGTGCAGGCCGTGGGAAACGCTTACCTGCTGATCATTTCCGATGCCGCACGCGTGGAAGCGGCCCGTGGCCAGATCGATACGTCGCAGACTTTGTTTCAACGCGCCACGGATCAGCGCTCGGCAGGCACGGTTCCGGCCATCGACCAGTTGCGCGCGGAGGTGCAACTGCGCACCGATCAGCAATCGCTGTTGGTGGCGCAGAATCAACTCGCCAAAGACAAGCTCAGCCTGGCGCGCGTCATTGGCTTGCCCTCGGGTCAGCAATTCAACCTGACCGATACTTTGCCGTTTGCGCCGTTGGCGGAAATCACTCCGGAAGAAGCGCTGCGGGAAGCTTACGCCAATCGCGCCGACTATAAGGCTGCAAACGAACGCATCCGCGCGGCCGAGTTGGCGCGGAAAGCGGCTATGGCGGAGTACTATCCCACGGCCACGCTGAACGGCAATTTCGGAGACGCGGGGGTGAACCTGGGCCACTCCCATAATGTGTTCGGCGTGACCGGCGCGGTGCAATGGAACATCTTCTCTGGCGGGCGGATCAAGTCTGAAATCGAGCAGGCTGACGTGGCTCTCCGGCAACAGCGCGACGACCTTAACGACCTGCGCGGGCGCATCGACCAGGAGATTCGGGCCGCGCTGCTCGATCTTCAATCGGCCGCCGATCAAGTTGCGGTGGCGCGGCGCAGCGTGGACCTTGCGCATCAGACTCTCACGCAGTCGCGCGACCGGTTTTCGGCGGGTGTGACGGATAACGTCGAAGTTGTGCAGGCGCAGCAATCGGTGGTTACGGCCGACGCCAACCTCATTAATGCCAACTACCAGCACAATCTGGCCAAGATCGAATTGGCGCGTTCGCTCGGCCAGGCTCAAGGGAATCTGAACAAGTTCGTGCCCAGCGGCAAATAGACCAGAATGGCTACGGCGATTGAAACTCCGAAAAAGGCTGCGCCCCCGGCGGACGCGCATGACGACTGGACGCCGAAGCACAACAAGTGGCTGATTGCCATTACGGTGACTATGGCGACGTTCATGGAGGTGCTGGATACGTCCATCGCCAACGTGGCGCTGCCGCACATTGCCGGTAATCTTTCGGCTGGGCAGGACGAGAGCACGTGGGTGCTGACCTCTTACCTGGTGTCGAACGCGGTGATTCTGCCGATGAGCGGCTGGCTCGGCACGGTGTTCGGGCGCAAGCGCTTTTATATGGTCTGCGTGGCGCTGTTCGGAATCAGTTCGTTCCTTTGCGGATTGGCGCCATCGCTCGGCTGGCTGGTGTTTTTTCGCGTCTTGCAGGGCATCGGCGGCGGGGGGCTTGCGCCCAGTGAACAGGCCATTCTGGCGGACACGTTTCCGCCACGCCAGCGCGGCATGGCATTTGCCTTATACGGTTTCGCGGTCGTGCTCGCTCCGGCTATCGGGCCGACGCTGGGCGGCTACATTACGGACAACTTCAACTGGCGTTGGATCTTCTTCATCAACATCCCGGTGGCGCTGGTCTCGCTGTTTTTGACGCACAGGCTGGTTGAAGATCCGCCTTGGCTGAAGCGCGTTAAAGAGAAGAAGTGGAATGTGGACTTCGTGGGGCTGGGTTTGATCGCGCTCGGTTTGGGATCGCTGCAAGTGGTACTCGATAAGGGTCAGCGCGAGGATTGGTTCGGAAGCCAGTTCATTGTGATCTTCTCGGTGCTTGCCGGGATCGGCATTCTCGGGACGATCATCTGGGAGTACTTCCAGCCAGATCCAATCGTCGACATCAAGCTGTTTGCCAACCGAACCTTTGCTATCTCGTGCGGCATGATGTTCATGTTGGGCTTGGCGCTGTTCGGCAGCACGGTGCTGATCCCGCAGTTGTTGCAGTCCTTGCTCGGGTACACGGCGGCGCAGGCGGGTATGGTGCTTTCGCCGGGCGGAGTGGTGGTGCTGATCTGCATGCCTGTAGTGGGGATCATGGTCTCCAAGCTGGATGCGCGTTACCTGATCGCGTTCGGCTTCGCCACGACGGCGCTCGCGCTTTATCACATGACTTCGCTCGACCTGCAGATCAGCTTCGGCGAAGCGATCAAATATCGGGCGTATCAGGCTATTGGTCTCGCGTTCTTGTTCGTTCCGATCAATACGATGTCGTATGTCGGGGTGCCGCGCGAGAAGAATAACGCGGTCTCTGGGATGACGAATCTGTTCCGAAACGTGGGCGGCAGTGTGGGGATTTCCCTGGTGGAGACCATGCTCTCCCGCCGTTCCCAATTCCACGAGAACCGGCTGTCCGCCAACTTCAGCACGTACAGTGAGCAGTTTCGCTCCGCGGTGCAGGGGCTGTCGCAGGCGTTCATCGGGCGGGGGACCAGTGCCGCCGATTCCACGCAGCAGGCCTATGGGCAGATGTATCGTTTGCTGGGGCAGCAGGCTTCGGCGCTCGCCTATATCGATACCATTTGGATCTTCGCCGGAGTTTGTCTGGTAATGGTTCCGATCGCGTTTCTGATGAAGAAGAACGTACCCGGGGCGGGACCGAAGGGCGCGCATTAGGCAACTCGTGAGTTAATTGAAGTATGGTGTTGGCTCGCACGATTGTCCTGGTATCTGTTGCCGTATTGAGCTTGGCGCAATCGAAGAAAGCGTTGGCGCCTCGTCCGGGAGTTGCCGACGCAACCATCAAGAAGCAGATCAGTGCATTGCAACCGGGGGCTGTGATCAAGACCGGGCCCGGTTCGGATTGGGTGACGATCGATGACGCAGTTTGGGTGTCGAGCCAAAGCGCCAATCTGCTGACGCGCATCGATCCAAAGACTAATGAGGTCGCGGCCACGGTCGAACTGGACCAGCCCTGTTCGGGTTTGGCGACGGGCTTCGGAAGCGTCTGGGTTCCACTTTGCAAGGAGCAGGTGCTGGCGCGGGTGGATGAGACGTCGAACAAGGTAATCGCCACGATTCCGGTCACGATCGCCGACAGCGAGGGCCTGATTACAACCTCGACCGATGCGGTTTGGATGATCACCGGTTCCAAAGACACGCTGGTGCGCATCGATCCGAAGCTGGGGAAGGTGACCAATAGCGTCCGGGTGGCGGAAGGCTCGGTGGCCGTGCGGTATGGCGTGGGGTCGCTGTGGGTGACCAGCCCGGAGAAGAACGTGGTGACGCGGGTGGATGTGGTTTCGAAGAAGGTGACAGCGACGATTCCGGTGGGCAGCAAGCCGCGCTTTCTTGCCGTGGGCGGCGGCCGCGTGTGGGTGCTGAATCAGGGCGATGGCACGGTGAGCCGCATCGAACCGGACACCGATCAGGTAGCGGCGACAATCCAGTGCGGCGTAGGCGGCGATGGCGGGGATATTGCGGTTGGCGGGGATTCGGTGTGGGTCAGCGTGTTTAGCATTCCCGTCACGCGAATCAATCTGAAGAGCAACGAGGTCACCCAGCAGTGGACGGGCGAAGGCGGCGACTCGATCGGCTTCGGACATGGCTCGGTGTGGCTGGCCAATGCGCATGCCGGGACGGTGTGGCGCTTCCAGCCCTAACCCGGTCATACGGTCACGACAACCTTGCCAACCTGAGCGTTGGATTCGAGATAGCGGTAGGCGTCGGCGATCTGAGCTAAGGGAAACGTGCGGGCGATTTTGGGTACGAATTGGCGGCTGGTCAGGTGCTCACTGATATAGGCTTTGGCGATGGCGAGATGCGCCGCATCCGTGGTGACTTCGCCCAATGTGTAGCCGCGAATCGTGAGGGCGTTACCAAGCGCGAACCGCAGCGGAAACGGAGTGGGCTGCATCGACAGATTGCCGTACACGACGATGATGCCGAATGGGGCGGTGGCGGCGGCGAGCGTTTCGAGGAATGGCCCGGCGACGGGATCGAAGACGATGCGGGCATTGGCACCGCTGGTGATTTGTCTGACTCGCTGGGGCAGATTCTCGGTGTCGGTAGCGATGACGTGATCGGCCCCAAGAGCGAGCAGTTCGTCGCGTTTGTCTGTAGTGCGGGTAGTGGCGATGGCAATGGCGCCTTCGGCTTTGACGATCTGGATCGCGGCCAGACCAACGCTGCTTGAAGCGGCGGTGATGACGACATAATCGGACGGGCGGATCTTACCGATGGGGATGAGGGCGCCATATGCGGTCAGGTATTGCATCCAGATCGCGGCGGCCTCGGTGGGCGAGAGGCTTGGCGGATATTCACCGAGAGCGGTGACCGGGACTACGGCCTCTTCGCCTTGCACGCCGTATCGCGCCATATGGAAGCTGGGGATGGTGGCGACGGATTTGCCGATCCAGGCCTGATCCACATTGGGTCCGACGGCTTCCACAACGCCAGCGGCTTCGTAGCCGATGCGCGATGGTGGGGTGGGGTGTTCCAGATACTGGCCGCGAACAAACAGGGCTTCGGCGCGATTGAGACCCATGGCTTGCACGCGGAGTCGAACCTCGCCGGATCCAGGTTCCTGCGTAGGAGCGTTTTCCAGAACTAATTTTTCAGGTCCGCCCAACTCGTGAAAGCGTACAATTCTCGGCATTGCGATATTTCCTCGCAGCTTAGATGAAACGTTGCCAGAAATTGTTGCGGATTAGACTGGAGCAGTTATGAATCGACGCCTGGCTTCTTACGCGTGCGGGTGCCTGCTGATGAGTGCGGGTGTCCACGGGGCTTTCTCACAAACCTTGTTCCAAGGCAATACCGACATTGGCATGGTGGCGCATCCCGGTTCGACCGTGTTCGATGCAGCCGCGAACGGCTATACGCTTACGGGCAGCGGCGAGAATATCTGGGGCGTGCGCGACGACTTCCAGTTCGCCTGGAAGAAGGTGTCCGCTGTCGATCTTAGTCTGGCCGCGGACATTGCGATGTTGGGGAGTGATGGCGATCCACACCGGAAGGCCGTGCTGATGGTTCGGCAAACTCTGGATGCGGATTCGGCTTACGCGGACGCGGCGGTGCATGGCAACGGATTGACCTCGCTGCAATTCCGGGAGTCGCGGGGTGCGGCTACGCATGAGATCGAAGTGAGCGACACGGCGCCCCGGCGCATGCGGATCGAGAAGCACGGCGACCGCTTCTATCTGTTTATCGGTAACGCTCCAGGCGGCGAGACCTTTGCTGGTGGCGATACGCGGGTGGTGCTGCAGGCACCGTTCTATGTCGGGATCGGGGTATCGGCGCATCACAAGGAAGGGATTTTGAAAGTCCTCTTCTCCAATGTGGATTTGCGGTACGTGGCAGGCTACAGCACGATCGAGACAATCAGCGTGGCTTCAACCGACGCGCGGGTGAGCTACGTTGGCCGCGAGCAGGTCACCGCGCCGGAGTACAGCGAGGATGGAAGATCGATTGTGTTCCGATCCGGCGACAAGGTGCAGAGCCTGCCGGTAGCGGGCGGGGTTCCGCAAGTGGCGGCGGCGCTACCCGCGAGAGGTTCGCGAACATCGCCCGACGGGAAGCTCATCGCGATCACTCTCGACGACCACGGTGAGACCGTGTTGGCTGTAGTCACGGTAGCCGACGGAACTCTGAAAATGCTCGCGAGGTTCGGTGGCGGGCCAGAGAGCCTGAGTATGCATCCCTGGTCGCCGGACGGCAAACGGCTCGTGTTTGTGAGCTACCAGGCTATAGGGTCTTCAGGTAAGCCATAATGTTCGACTTTTCGTCGTCGCTGAGCGTGTCCTTGTAACCGGGCATGCCGTTGCCGCCCTCATTAATCTGCTTTAGGACATTCTCATAAGTGGGCTTGGCTCCGGTGCCCATCTTTTCCTTGGCAAAGAGGCCTTTAAGACCGGGGCCCATCTTCTTTTCGGTGCTATCGGCATTGTGGCAGCCGGAGCAAGAATCCTCAAAAGTCGACTTACCCTTGGCGGCGTCTCCCTTGGGCGCGTCCTGCGCAAAGGCGGAGGCTGCTAGCAGGCTGACGGCGGAAACGGCAATAGCGAATGTGCGCATGAATGATCCTCGATGACTAGTGACACAAGTCTATCTGATCGGACGGCTGACGGCGTGGCGCGGGTGCACCGGAGCGCATTAAAACTACTTGATCTCGGGGTCATTGACAGTGGCCGGTTCGGCGCCGCTGTGAGCATGGATCTCGCCGCTCTGATCGGAGAAGAAGGTCCGGCTGCCGCTATTGCCGAAGGCGACCGGGTCGGCGTTGATGGTGTAGCCGGTTGGGGTGGCCTGGACATTGTATTTATAGCCTTGTTTTTCACCCTTCGCGAGATCGGCGCCGATCAAGTCAGCGGCTGCTGCGGTGGCGGCTCCACTGGTGGGTTTACCGAGTGCGGAAAGGGATTCCGGGTACTTGCCGTAGGTGGAGTAATACTGAGCCTCGGCGGCATGCAGGGTACGAACGGTGGCTTGTGCGGCCATCTCGTGACCGGACATGGTCACCTTGTTGAATTTGGGCAGGGCGATGGCGAGGATGATGAGGATGATCGAGATCACGATCAGCAATTCGATCAGCGAGAAGCCGCGCAAGCCGCGAAATTTGGCCGAAGCCGGTTGATTGATCACAGTAGGTTCCACGTAGATTCCACTCTCCACAGGATATGACGGCGGACGGGGCGGGAGCGTGCACGGCGTTTCACTATCGGGCCACCTTCTGCTTCTCAAAGACGAGCGGGGCGGAAGTATTGTTCTGGGTCCAGTCCCCGGCGATGCGGGTCGCGGCGGGGTCGGGAACGCCGTGGAACGAGCCGCCGAGGATGCGGACGTCGAAGGAGAGACCGGAGTCCGACTGGCGAATGGAACTGAGCACCAGGTTGCGGGCGCGGCGGTCAGCGGTGGAGAGCGTACCGGTGGCGAGGCCGGCGTCGTCGAGGGTGAGATGAAGGACCAGGACGATGGGGCTTGCTTGCGATGACGAAGCGGGCAGAGTGGCTGTCCACTCGCCGAGCAAGGCCGGGTCCAGCGGAGTGTTCGAGGGGACGGCGGGGACTTGCGGTTCGCCGGTGCGGCGCATTTCGAAGAGCGCGATGCCGCCGCCCTGGCTGACGGTGCCGCGGATGGACGAGCCCTGCTCGGCAAGGGTTCCTTTGAAGACGGGGTTGCCCGGTAGGTCTGCAATTTCGAATTGCAGCGTGGGCAGGTGGACGGCGATGGCGGAGAGCGGAAGCGGCGGGGCGTTCTGGCCGGGGACGGAGAAGGCACCGTTCCAATCCGGATGGTTATCGAGATCGATGGTGATGAGCGCGTCGCGGTTCTCCTGCTTGATGACGCCTTCCCAGTGTCCGGCTTGGGCGTAAAGAGAGATTGAACTGCAGGCGAGAGCGCCGATGAGGACGAGTCTCATGCGTTGGCACGAAGGAACTTGACGCCGTCGAAGGCAATGGCTTCGGGGGTGATGGCGAGATCACGCCAGATGGAAGCGGCGGCGGAGATTTCGCCGAGGGAGAAGCCGAAACTTTCGATGGTGAGGTAGCCGTCGTAGCCGATCTCGCGGAGTGCGGCGAAGACACCGGGCCAATCGACATGGCCGGAACCGGGGGTGCCGCGATCGTTCTCGCAGGTGTGGACGTGTTTCAGATGGCGGGCGACGGTGCGGTAGCCATCGGCAATGTTCTTCTCTTCGATGTTGGCGTGGAAGGTATCGAAGAGGATGCCGACGTTGGGGTGGGCGATGTCGTCGCAGAGGCGCACCGCGTCGGCGGCGGTATTAAGGAAGTAGGTCTCGAAGCGATTGAGCGGTTCGATTGCGATTGAGACGCCGATGGAGGCGAGCGTGTCGCCGAGGGACTGGTAGGTCTCGACCACGCGCTGCCATTCGTCATGAGTGCGGCGGCGGCCCGGAAGGTAGCCGACCGGGGAGTAGAGCGGTCCGGCCAGCAGATGGATGCCGGCTTCAGCGGCTTTATGGGCCAGGGCTTCCATGTGGGATTGGGTGCGGGCGCGAATGACGGGGTCTTCAGAAACCATGGATAGGCCGTCACCGAGCACGGAGCAGGCGGTGACCTCGAGGCCCTGATCGAGCGCGCCCTGGCGGATGGCGGCGGCCTGGAACTCGCGCGGGCGGAATAGAAAGACTTCGATGGCGTCGAAGCCGGCAGCCTTGATGCGTGGAAGCAGCGGGAGGTCCTCGCGGGTGAAGGCGGCGGTCCAGATAAAGGTATTGACTCCGAATTTCATGGCGGCTAGTCCCAGTCCTTGGTGCGCGGCCAAAGCGACTGCAAATCTCCCTTGAGGCCACGGCAAAGGAAGATGGGTCCCTGCTCATAGGAGAGCACGTAGGGATTAGTGCGCTGGGCCGCGATTTCGGCCGACTGGAAGTACTTTCGGGTATCGGCGAGGGTGCTGCCGACGCGGATGACGATGGTTCCGGTGTAGCCGTGGGTTCCCCAGAGCCAGAAATTGTTATGGCCGGAGATGGCGGAGGGAAGGCCATAGCGGGGGCCGAAGTAATCGATGGCGGCGGCCTGGCCGTAGTTACTGGTGAGGATGGCGGCCTGTTTCTGATCGGCGGGTGGAAGGGCGTGATAGATGCGGGCTACGGATTGGACCATTTCCTCCCAGCCGAATTCGTCGGCGTAGTACTGGGGCAGGGCGGCCCCGAGATGCCCGGTTTCGGAGCGAGGGATGGTGAAGGGCAGGTGCTGCTGGTAGGCGAGGAAG
The DNA here is from genome assembly GCA_963814235.1 of Bryobacterales bacterium. GTDB lineage: Bacteria > Acidobacteriota > Terriglobia > Bryobacterales > Bryobacteraceae > Bog-113. The sequence continues at coordinate 482,300 of CAWFCA010000001.1, forward strand.
CGGTCAATGGGGAGCACGGGCAAGACGACCGGGAGCAGGAAGAAGAAGGGAATGAAGATCCATAGAGCCATCAGAGGGACAGCGACGCGGGTCAATGTGGGGCGGTTGGCAAGCCAGCGCTCGATCGCGATTCCGGCGGCGGCGAGGACGATCGGATAGGCGGGCAGCGAGTAGTAGTTCTTGCCGTGGCTCAATTCGAAGATCAGCAGGGTGAGGAGGAAGGCGAAGCCGAACGCGCGGTAGGGGTGAAGCCGCTGGCTGAAGAGGAGTAACAGAAGTCCGGCGAACCAGAACGGGAAGGCTGGGGGACCGGCAATCAGGATCTGCTGGGCAACGAAGGCAATTGGCGAGAGGAGGACATCTTTACCAGAGGCGCTCACGTTATGGAGGAACTGCAGGAACGGCCATTGGTTGGCGATCTCCCAGATCAGGTTCGGCAGGATCAGGAGGAACGCGACGGCGCCTCCCGCGAAGAGCCAGGGGGTGAACAGGATGCGGCGCGCAGGCGTGAGCAGGACGCCGGCGAGGAGAGCAAGCGCGAAGGCAGCAATCGAGTACTTGTTGTTGAGACCGAGTCCGGCGATGACTCCGAACAGCAGCCAGAGCCGCGGGTTTCCCCCTTGGATGAGGCGAAGGACAACGAAGGCGCAACCGGTCCAGAACAGGGGTTCGAAGGCGTTCATGGAGAACTGGTGATCGATGAGCATCCAGCCGGCGGTGGTAGCGGAAAGGATCGCGGCGACGGCTTGGCCGAAGGCGGAGGCACCGAGGGCGCTAGCAAACTGGGCGGTGAGGACGATGCGGGCGGCTCCGGCAAGAGCAGGCCAGAAGATGAGCGCGGGAAGCGAGGTACCGAAGGTGTGGATGGCGATCCAGGCAATGAAGGGGAACAGGGGCGGGTGATCGACATAGCCCCAGGCGAGGTGGCGGCCGCAATCGAGCAGATACATGGCATCGCGAAAGATGCCGTAGCGGGTGCTGGTGAGCATGTGCACCAGGAAGTACAGGAGGGCGACGAGGTAGACGCCGGACCACAGGCGCGGGCCCGATTTGTAAAATTTATGCAAATCCTCTTCCGTTTCTAAATGCTCCATCTATATACTTTTAGCTGCTTTACCAATCTGAGGTTTTGAAGGATTTTATCAATACATGAAAAAACGCTCTACAATTCAAGCAGCCCTTGCGGGCGCACTGGCGCTCGCGGCGTGTGCAATTAGTCCGGCTATCGCCCAGGAAACGCAGAACACGGGAATGAAGCCAATGTTCACCGTACTGCCGGCCAAGCCTGGCAAGGCAGCGGAAGCCGGCGCACCGGCGGCCAGTCTGACGACCTGGAACGGCGCATTTACCTATAAAGGGGTGAAGTACAGCTACAACATGGTGGGAACGTCTCCCAAGACCGGGGCAGCGACCACGGTGACGGCGGTGATTGTACCGATCAAGTTCGCGATCACGTACAAGGGCAAGGTCTACAACTTCAATCCGAACAAGACGTTGCCGAACGGCAAGACGGTGGTGCAGAACACGGTGGATTCGCCGATCTTCGATTCGACGACGACGTACACGCAGGGTGGAGTGGACGTGGGGACCACGCAGTATCTGGACGCCTTTCAACGCGCCAATTTCTGGGGCGTGGTGAAGAGCAATCCGAACTACCATGTCCTGCTGGCTCCGCAGCTGGCGGCGACGCAAACGTTGACGATTCCGGTTGCCTCGGGTTCGATCGGCAATGCGTTCGGCGTGAATGCCGGACTGGTGGACATCAATTATCTGGACACGCAGCTGAATTCGCTGATTGCCAAGCTGGGGATCACGGCGGACCAGTTCCCGATCTTCATCGGCGAAGACGTGTACCTGACCAATGGAGCGCCGACGTTGAACAATTGCTGCATCGGCGGCTATCACAGCGCAACGGGAGCGCAGTCCTACACGTACGCGGCGTATGTGGACGTGGCGGGTGCATTCTCGCAGGACGTTTCGGCATTGTCGCACGAGGTAGGCGAGTGGGTGGACGATCCGCTGGTTGCCAATCCGAACGGGAACCCGGTAGCTTGCGGGATTCTTGAGGTTGGCGATCCGCTGGAAGGCGGTCCCAACTTCGGCGGCTATCCGTATGTGCTGAACGGCTTCACGTATAACCTGCAGGATCTGGTGACGCTTCCGTATTTCGGGGCAAATCCGGCGACGTCGGTGAATAACTACTTTACGTTCCAGGGGCAAAAGCTGTCGCCCTGCCAGAACGGGGGCTAGTTCGCGGCTTTTTTCACGTTAGGGGAAAGAGGAGTCTCGCTGGAGCGAGACTCCTCTTTTTTTTGGGCCGTGAGGCGGTCGACGAGGGCCTGATTTTCAGGGCTGAGCAGGCTTTGGGAGGCGGCGAATCGCAGGAGCTCGAGAGCGGCTTCGGGTTTTTTGCAAAGCAATTCGACCGTGGAAGCTGTTGATTCAGAGTCGTTTACGGGAGCGGCTTCAGCGGGAAGTTGAATTTCGGCGAGCGCTTCGGCTTGGGTGCGCGCTTCGGCTTCGACCAGGCGGGCGGCGGCAAGTTCGGTGTGCAGGGTGTACATCTTGTCGTACCAGGCGTGGGCCGTGCAGGTCGCGAGATCAAAGGTGTCCGGACCTTTCTTGAGGCGCAGGGATTGGAAACGTTCGATCTCCTCAGTGAGCTTGTACTGGGCGCGCTGAAGGCGGGCTTCGTAACGGCCGAGCTTGTCGAACGCGTTGGGCCCTTCGCAGTCGGTCTTCCAGGCGTTGGCTTTGGCGACCATGGTGGCGGTCTTATCGTCACTGGGATCGCCGTCGCGATCGCTGGCCTTGAGGCAGGCGACGAGGGTGCTGTTGAAGAGATTGTTTTCGACGGCGGCGATGGTGTTGAGGCGCCAGTTAGTGTCGATGATCTTCTGCGCGAGCTGCGTTTCACGGACGCCCACGGGGCGGAGTTCGGCGATATATTGCGCGCCGAGATTCATGTAAGCGGGATACTCGCCGGCTTCGAGGAAGACATTCTGGCCGGTGAGTCCGTGAGTGACGCCGTTGAGGGCGACGCGTTGTTTGCCGGGGACGGTTTTGGGGCCGGAGTTGCCGAGCAGGGCGGGCGCGGTGGCGCGGATCTGCTCGATCTCGGCTTCTAACTGCTGAATGGCTTTCATAGATAAGTTTGACCTCTCGGCTTCTAAGTAGCAGGCGAGGAAGGGTGTGGTGGCAGGTGGAGGGGCTAAGTGGTTAACAACGTTAGGGAAATAAAGGCGGGGACGTGGGGATTGGGTGGAGGTGGCGGGCTCACGCTTCGGGTCGGAGTTTATGGGACGGAGACGCTTGCACGGTCGCAGGCTAGGGTAATCTGATGATTATTGACGAGCTTGCGGTGGATTGGACTGATTGCCCGCTGGTCGAATGTGTGGCTGGAAAGCACTCTGGCGATCCGGTTATTGCCGGTTCCCGGTTGCCGGTTGATGCAATTATCGCCATCGTCGCAGCAATAGAAGCTGTCGACGGCATCCGTTACGTAGCTCGGATGGGGCGCGAACGAAAAGGCGTTCCCCGAATTCGCTCCTTGGAGAATGGGGGTGGTTGCACGGGCCTCTTCCGGTAGTCGAGGCCGCGTGAGTTCAGCATTGGCGAGACGTCGACGGGGACCTCGACGCACGCCCCGCTGATCATCAATCAGACTAGGCGTGGGTATACAGCGCGGCATCACTGAACGTCAGAGTTTGCAGACTGACTACAGACCCGGCCGGGAAGGTGATGACAACGGACCGAGTGAGAGGCGCGGCGGGAACGGTCACTGATAGCGCTCCGGATGCCATCATGGTGAAGGGCAAGCTTTGGCCGTTGGCTGTTACGCTCTGTATGCCTACAAAGTGTTCTCCCAGGATCGAAAACTTCCCGTCTCATTCAACGGCCAAGACGTGGAATCCGAGAGATGGATGCATTCGAAACACGCGCCACCCGGATCGCCTGGATTGCACGCGGCACAGACGGCTGCATTGTGGCCTTCACGGTAGACTGAGTAGTTCCGTGAATGCGCCGTTAAAGTTCCACCTTGAGCAATACGAAGGGCCGCTCGATCTGCTGCTGGATCTGATCCGCACCCAGAAGATCGACATCCGGGACATTCCGATCGCGACGATTACGTCGCAGTATCTCGAGTATCTGGAGCAGGCACGCGAGCGCGATATCGACGTGGGGGCGGAGTTCATTTTCATGGCGGCGACGCTGATTTACATCAAATCGCGAATGCTGCTTCCGACCGATCCGGCGCTGCAGACGGGTGCGCAGGAGGACGAAGATCCGCGGGCGGAACTGGTGAATCGTCTGCTGGAGCACGAGCGGTATAAGAACGCGGCGGAGATGCTGCAGCAGAAGCGGATGATCGAAGAGAACGTGTGGTCGAACCCGCGCATTGCCGAGTTTGCGGCCGAGGACGATGACCCGGGACTGGACGTCAATCTGTTCGACTTGATCAAGGCGTTTGGGCAAGTGATCGAGCGGGCCAAAACGCGGCCGGTCTATGAAGTGACACCGGAAGAAATCACGGTGAGCGACATGATCACGCATCTGCGGAAGCTGTTAGAGCAGACGCGCAACGATCGGCCGCTATTCATTTTGCAAGTTTTGGATAAGCAGAGAACGCGCCGGGCGATGATTTGCCTGTTCCTGGCGGTGCTAGAGCTGGTGAAGCGGCAAGCGGTGCAGATTACGCAGAAAGATTTGTTCGGCGAGATCGCGCTGCTGAAGAGTCCGGAATTCGAGAATGCGTTCGCCGGACAAAAGGCGTTGCCGCTGGAAGAAGAGTACAACTGATCGCCATGGAGAGTATTGAACTGTTTGAGCCGGAAGTGATTGTCGAGCAGACGGATGCGCAGGTGCGCGCGATTCTGGAGGCGATCATCTACATCACGGACGAGCCGCTGACGATGGAGCAGATGGCGGCGGCTCTGGGGCAAACGCGCGAGCGCGTGACGGCACTGCTGGCGGAACTGACGGCGGAGTTCGCTAAGCCCGAACACGGCCTTACGGTGCAGGAAGTGGCAGGTGGCTATAAGATGTCCACCAAGCCGGAGCATCATGAGGCCGTCCGGGCATTCGTGAAGAATCTGAAGCCGGCATTAAAGCTGTCTCTGCCCGCGTTGGAGACGCTGGCCGTGATCGCCTATAAGCAGCCGATTACCGCGCCCGAGATCATGGAGATTCGCGGGGTGCAAGGGGCGGGAGTGCTGAAGACGCTGCTGGATCGTAAGCTGATCGCGGCGGGCGGGCGCAAGAACGTGGTGGGGAAGCCGATCCTTTACAAGACGACGCGGGAGTTTCTGGTGCAGTTTGGGCTAAAGGATCTGAATGAGCTGCCTTCGCTGAAGGAGTTCGACGAGCTGGCGCGGATGTCGACGGCGGAACCGGAGATGGATGAGGTGGCGGTGGAAGCCGAGGTTCCGGAAGCCGAGGTTCTGGAAGCAGCGCCAGTTGACGTAACCCCAGTGCAACCCGTGGACGAGAGAGCGGACTGAAATGGCTGCCGAGCGTTTACAGAAGATCATTTCGACGGCGGGGGTGGCGTCGCGCAGGAAAGCGGAAGAACTCATTCTGGCCGGGCAGGTGACGGTGAATGGGGCGGTGGTGACGGAGTTGGGAACGAAGGCGGATCTGCAGACCGATCACATTAAGGTGAGCGGCAAATTGCTGCGGGCTCCGGCGCACCAACTGTACATCGCGATGTATAAGCCGATCAATTGCGTGACGACGTTGAGCGATCCGGAGGGCCGGCCGACGGTGATGGACCTGCTGCGCGGGGTGAAGGAGCGGGTATATCCGGTGGGCCGGCTGGATTATCACAGCGAAGGCCTACTGCTGCTGACCAACGACGGTGACTTCGCCAATAAGCTGACGGCGCGGCAATCGCACGTGCCGAAGACATATCTGGTGAAGGTAACCGGGACCTTGAGTCATGACCAGGAAGAACAGTTTCGGCAGGGGTTGCCGATTGAGGGGCGAATGACCGCGCCTGCTGGGCTGAGGCTGATTCGCGCGGCGGAAAACCCTTGGTATGAAGTGCGGCTGTTCGAGGGGCGGAAGAACCAGATCCGGATGATGTTCAAGCACAGCGGGGTGCTGGTGGAGAAGCTGAAGCGGGTGCGGATCGGCGGGCTGACGATCGGGTCGATGAAGCCGGGGGAATTTCGGTATCTGACGCCGGAGGAAGTGTTTCATTTGAGCAAGATGGAGCGGCTGTCGCGGAAGCCGAAGCCGCCGGGCGGGGAGCGCGGCTGATGGAGCGGAAGCTGGCGGTGATTACGGGCGCGTCGGCTGGGATGGGCGCGGAGTTTGCGCGGCAACTGGCGGGGCAAGGATACGACTTGTTGCTAGTGGCGCGGCGGGAGGAACAACTGCGCCGGGTGGCGGACCAAGTGACGGCGGTGCACAACGTGGCGTGCGGGACTTTGAGCGCGGACCTGGGCGACGACAAGGGCGTGAACGCGGTGGAGACTCGTGTGCGCGATGCCGGGAATCTGGCGCTGCTGGTGAACAATGCGGGTTTCGGAACGATGGGGAAGTTTTTCGAAGCGGGGCTAGAAGGGCAGGACCAGATGCATCGGGTACACGTGTTGGCGCCGATGCGGCTGTGTCACGCGGCGCTGCCGGGCATGGTGGCGCGCAACGCGGGCGGGATCATCAACGTGTCGTCGGTAGCCGGATTCATGGTGACGGCGGGCAGCATTAGCTATTGCGCGACTAAGGCGTGGATGAACCGGTTCACTGAAGGCCTGTACTTGGAGTTGAAGCTGAGTAGGTCGCGGGTGGCGGTACAGGCGCTGTGCCCGGGGTTCACGCGGACAGACTTTCATCAGACGCTGGCGATGGACACGAGTAATGTACCCGGGTGGATGTGGTTGTCGGCGGAGCGAGTGGTGCGGGAGTCTTTGGCCGGCCTGCGCACGCGCCAGCTTTTCGTAATTCCGGGACGGAGATACCGGTCGCTATTGCGGAGCTACGCGATGCTGCCGCGGGCGGCCAAGCATCGGATCGGGATGGGCGGGATGCGGGTACGCAAGCCGGCGTAGAGAGCGGATGCCACTGGTAAATCCAAATGCGGAAAGCGGGGGCGATTGGCACGCGGCGGGAAGCGCGTTACCGGCGGCGATAACGCTATCGGGACTGGCGTTGAGCGGAGCGGGTTTTCTTGCGTATGCGGCGCGGGGGCGGTCGGCGCAGATCTTTGGGCGGTCGGAATATCGGGGCTCCCCGGCGCACCGGGCAATCGCACTGACCTTTGACGACGGTCCGAGCGAGAGTACTCCTGCGCTTCTCGATTTGCTGGAGGCACAGCAGGTGCCCGCGACATTCTTCCAGTGCGGTGCGAACATACGGAGGCTGCCGGAAATCGCGCGGCAAGTGGTGGAACGCGGGCACGAGATCGGGAACCACAGCGATAGCCATGCGGCGATGTATTTGCGTTCGGCGGATTTCATTTTGCGCGAGTTTGCGGGGGCACAAGACACCATCGGCGAGACGCTGGGCGTGCGGGCGCGGCTGCTGCGGGCGCCATTCGGTACGCGCTGGTTCGGGTTCGACAGCATGCAGCGCAAGCTGGGCTTATGCGGCGTGATGTGGACGGTGATCGGGCGGGATTGGGTGCTGGATGCCGGAAGAGTGGCGGATCGGGTTCTACGAACCGTGACAAATGGCGGCATCATTTGCCTGCATGATGGTCGAGAGTTAATGCGAAAGCCAAATATTGAGAGTACGATCGAAGCCGCGCGGCGGGTGATTCCGGAGTTGCGGGAGCGCGGGTATCGATTTTGCACCGTGAGCGAGCTTTTATGTCCGACCAATTAGAGCAGCGAGTGTTGCACGTGATCGCCGATGCGCAGCGGTTGCCACCGGAGAAGGTGGATATTGACAAGACGCTGGAGGAATTGGGCGTGGACTCGATGGACGGAATTAGTCTGGTGTTCGCGCTGGAAAACGAGTTCGATATAAATATTCCGGACGAAGTAGCGAAAAATGTCCGGACGGTGAGGGAGTTGGTGGACGGGGTGGCGCAGGCGGTGGAGCAGCGGGCAGCGGGCACCACGGGGGAGCAGCCCGAGGTCAATCCGAGTTGAGCGACGGGGATGGCGTACTCGCGGCATGAACCGGCGAGTCGCGATAACAGGAATCGGAGTGATTTGTGCGCTCGGCAAGAACTCTGGCGAATTTTGGGCGAGTTTGGCGGCGGGGCGGAGCGGGATCGGGCCAATCGGTACGGTGGATTGCGCGAGTATCCGGTTCAAGAATGGCGCGGAAGTTCCGGGTTATGCGAGCGGGGACTATTTCGAAGAGAAGCGCGCGACGTTCATGGACCGCTTTGCGCAGTTTGCACTGATTGCGGCGCGGGAAGCGGTGCGGCAGGCGGGGATCGAGTGGACGGATGCGCTGCGGGAAGACACGGCGATTGTGACGGGGTCGTGCGTGGGCGGGAAGATTTCCGAGGACCATGGATTTCACGATTTATATAAGCTGAACCGGAACCGGATGGACCCGCTGAGCATTCCGCGTACGATGGCGAACGCGGGGGCGAGCCACATTTCGATGGAGTTCGGGGTAACGGGTCCGAGTTTCACGATCACGACGGCTTGTTCGTCGTCGGCCCATGCAATCGGGCAGGCGTTCTGGATGGTGCGTAGCGGCGTGTCGGATCTGGCGATCACCGGCGGCAGCGAGGCGCCGTTCAGTTACGCGTTTTTGAAGGCGTGGGAAGGCATGCGGGTAGTTTCGCCGGACACCTGCCGTCCGTTTTCGAACGACCGGACGGGGATGATTCTGGGCGAGGGGGCCGCGATGTTCGTGCTTGAGCCTTTGGATGCGGCGCGCGCGCGTGGAGCGAAAGTACTGGGCGAGATCTGCGGCTTTGGGATGTCCGCGGACGCGAGCCACATCACGATGCCGAGGGCGGAAGGCGCGGCGCGGGCGATGCGGAAAGCGTTACGGGACGCGGCGCTTGAACCAGAGCAGATCGGGTATGTGAATGCTCACGGCACGGCCACGCGGGCCAATGACATTTCCGAAACCGAAGGTTTGCGATTGACGTTTGGCGCGCATCTTGACAGGCTTCCGGTGAGCTCGACAAAATCGATGCATGGGCATGGGTTGGGAGCGGCGGGAGCCCTAGAAGCTTCGGCAACCGCTCTGGGACTACGATATGGAACGCTCCCGCCGACGGCGAATTTTCGTGAACGCGATCCGGTTTGCGATATCGACGTGATCGCGAACACCGCGCGCGCCGTGGAGGTCGAGTATGCAATGAGTAATTCGTTCGCATTCGGCGGCTTGAACGCGGTGCTCATCTTGCGGAAGCCCGGCTAGACGAGCGCGGCGCTGGAGGCGATGCCGGCGGCCTGCAGAGCGCTGTTCATTTTGACGAGCGCGGTTTTGTGGATCTGAGAAACGCGGCTTTCGTTGATGCCCATAATCGCGCCGATTTCTTTCATGGTCATCTCGCGGGTGTAGTAGAGCATCACGACTTTCTGGTAGCGGTCGGGAAGAGTTTGGATGGCGCCCTGGAGAGCGCTATTCAGCTCGCGTTTAGCGAAAAGACGATCGGGCTGTAGATCGGGCTTAGCGGGAAATTCCGGCAGGCAGTCGTCTTCGCTGCTGGCGTGGGCGGAAGCCGATACCAAACCGACCATACGAAGTTCGACGGCCATTTGACGCCAGCGCTCGACACCCACGCCCATCTTCTGGGCGATTTCACTGTCCGAGGGAGCGCGGGACAGGGTGGCGGTAAGATCGCGGCAGACCTGTTCGAGTTCTTTATGCCGCTTGCGAAGGTCCCGGGACGCCCAATCGAGCTGACGCAGGCTATCGAGGATGGCGCCTTTGATGCGGTGTTTGGCGTAGCTGGCGAACACGATATCGCGGGAACCATCGAATCGCTCGGCGGCATCGATCAAGCCGAGGACGCCGGCATGAATGAGGTCATCGAGATCCACATGAACGGGCAGGGTCTCATGGACGCGGATGGCGATGGCCCGAACCAGGGGCATGCTACCGATCACGAGTTCATCGCGTTGGGAATTTGAAGAGGCATTCTGAGATTCGGTTGCGGCTTTGACTGCGGTCATGTTATTTCCCCTGTTCGGTTTCATCTGAGTCACGCCGGAGTGTCCGGACCCGTCTTACAAATGCATATGAACCGCCAAGCTATTTTGGCGCAGAACAGGGGGCGGAGTACCTAATGCAAGTGACTGATTCTTAACACTTGAAATACCTAGTACAGAGATACCGGGCGAGCTGGGAGAGCGGAGAAATGAGCCGGATTGAACCCGATTACGGTTCGATTTGGAACGAGCTTTTCAGAACGGAACGGGCTACCACTTGGCGAAGCGTGCGATGAGAGTTTTGACGGCCAAGCCGCCGAGCATGATCCAGACAGCGATGCGCATTTTGCCATCGAGAGCGAAGGTGGCGACGAGTGCGAGCACGCCGTAGCTGGCCATCGCAGCGGAGAAGGAAGGGCGCATGCGGCTATTGTCCCGCTTAGCTTGATTGCTGCTGATTCAACCAGTGGGGGGAATGACGTTCCAGAGCGATCCGGACCAACTGACTGCGGGTACGTACGCCGGTTTTGTCGAAGAGCTGTTGGAGGGTGGCTTTGACGGAGCTTTCGGAAAGCTGGAGCCGTGCGGCGATTTCTTTGTTACTGAAGCCTTCGAAGACGCCGCGGAGGACGGAACTTTCGCGGGGGGTAAGCGAGTGCGTGGGAAGCGGGACAGGTGTTTTGCCGCTAGCTCCGGCGACTAGGGACCCGACGGCTTTGGAATCGAGCCAGATTTCGCCCGCATGAACTTTGTGGATGGCTTCGAGCAACTGAGAGGGCGGGCTGTGTTTGAGGAAGATGCCGGAAGCTCCGGATTCCAACGCGCGCAGGGTGCCGGAACCGGTCATGCCAGCCGTGACCATCAGGATCTTTCCCTGGAAATGCATGCGGGCGGCGGCGTCGAGGAACGCGGAACCTTGCTCATGACCGAGATCGAAATCCAGCAGGACGACGTCCACAGCCACGGTGGCGAGCGCCTTGACAGCTTCGGCGGCGGTGGCGCAGGTGCCGGCGATGAGGAAATCAGGCTCGGCTTGAAGTAAGCGGCTGAGGCTCTCCCGGAACAGGCTGTGGTCGTCGACGAGGAGCAAGCGAATTGGCGGATTCATCGGTTCCTTCCATAGGATTGGTGGGTGCGGGCGCGAGATCGACGAGAAAGGCGGCTCCGTTGGCGGCGGGTTCGAAGCGCAGGTCCCCTCGGAATGAGCGCATGAATTCACGGGAGAGATAGAGGCCGAGTCCGGTGGCCTGTGCCCCGGGCTGGAAAGGGCGGAAGAGGCGTTCGGGATGGGCAACGCCGGGGCCGGAATCGTCGAAGCGGACGGTGACGCGAACGTCTTCCCGAAAGGCCGTTATGGTGAGAACGCGGGTGTCGCGTTGGAGAAGGGCGCGCTCACTGTTCTTGGTGAGATTGAGGAACACTTGCATGAGGCATTGCCGGTCGGCCCAGACGTGGGGGAGACCAGGTTCGATGCGCCAATCGACGTGAATGTCGTTCTGACGAAGCGACTGTTCGATGACGATTCGGAATTCCTCGAGTAGCGAATAAAGGTCGAGCCCGGAGGCTTGATTCGCGGACTGGCGAAGCTCCATCGCGGCGATTTTTTCCAGGGCACGGATCAGCGTGCCGAGGGCTTCGAAATCCTTGTTCTGATTGAGGCCGGTGTGACGGGTAAGGTTCTGGTGAACAACGGCGATGGCTCCGCAGACGTTGCGAATTTCGTGGGAGACGGCGCCAGCGAGGATGCGTGAACCGGCGAGCATCTGATGGAGGCTCGATTCTTCGCGGGTGCGCAACTCCTCCGACGTATCGACGACCATGGCGGCGAGACGCGCGCCGGCGGTGGTGCGGTAAGTGGAGAACCAAATATCGGCCAGGAAAACTTCGCCGTCCTGACGCAGCCCGCGACATTGCATGACGGTGCGAAAGAGCTGGCTGTTATCGCACTGGCCGGGGACGTTGACGAGGGAAGGGAGATAGGGGCGAATGTTCTGGCCGCACAGCTGCCCAGGAGCAAGACCGAATAGGCGGTCGGCGGCGTCATTAGCCAAGAGAACCGAGCCCGCGGCATCGGTGGTGAAGATGGCGGCGGGACTGCTTTCGACCAGAATTTTCAGTTGCTCTTCGGCGTTGCGGCGAGCCTCGATTTGACCTTCAATCTGATCGAGGTGACGGAGCGCGAGCTTACGGCTGCGCCCGACTTCGAAGACGAACAGGCCCATACAGAAGAAAGCGGCGAAGTAGAGGATATCGCGCGGGAATCCGGAGCCGGGCGACCATTCGAAAGTGTCGTAGGCTTCGGTGAGCACAGTGCAAAGAGCGCCCGCGCCGGCAATCTGCCAGCGAGGGGCCGCACTGCCGACCAGCAGCATGGGGAAAAGATAAAGAAAGCCTAAGGGGACGTTTGCTTTTATGAGCCAGTCCGCAAACGCGATCACCGCGATCATCAGCCCGGCGCGAATAAGAACGATGCGGGGGCTGCCTTGAAGCAATGAAGGAAACATAAGTAAGTAAGACGAGCGCTCACGGTGCGGGGCTGCCGCTCCTTATCTATCTTATTCATAGAAGGAATGAATCTTGGCGGTTGCGGGGGCGCGTGCGGTCGATTGACCGAAAGATATTCGCCGATACCTGAAAGATAAGTGTTAGATAAGCTCCGGCTCGGATACATTAAAGAGTGGATCTACGCGAGTCGAGTTATACAGTTATTCCCGCCAAGCAACATCAGAAACCCAAAAGTGAACACGACAGGAGTTAAGCCCGGCATGCGGCGGTGGAAGTGGGTCGCGCTCATTTTGCTGGCACAAATGGGCCGGGCTCAGCAGGCGTACACGTGGCAAGACATTCAGAAAAGGTTTGAAGCGGCGAATCCAACGTTGCGCGCGGGGAAGATCAGTATCGATGAAGCGCGAGCGCAGGAGATCACGGCTTTTCTGCGGCCGAATCCGGATCTGACAGTAGCGGCCGACCAGTTTAATCTGACGTCTCCGTTGCAGCCACTGGTGAATGCGAGCCAGATCGCGGCGGTGACTTATCTTCACGAGCGCGGGCATAAGCGGGAGCTGCGCAGGGAAGTCGCGGAGAAGGGGACGGCGATTGCGGCTTCACAGCAAGCGGATCTGGAGCGCACGCTCTTATTCACATTGCGAAGCGCTTTCGTTCAGCTACTGCAGGCCAAGGCGGTGGTGGCGAATGCAAAAGAGAATCTGGCTTACTTCGACCGCGAACTGGAGATCAATCGCGAACGGTTGAAGGCGGGCGATATTGCCGAGGTCGACGAGAGCCGCCTGGAGTTGCAGCGAGTGCAGTTCGAGTCGGATCTGGAAACGTCGACCGTGAATACGCGGACGGCGAAGATTCAGTTGCTCACACTGTTGAACGACCGCACGCCGCTGGAACAGTTCGACGTTACGGGGCCGTTCGACTTCACTGAGCAAGCGCCGGGTCTGGAGCAACTGCGAAAGATGGCGCTGGATACGCGGCCGGACTTGCGGGCGCAGATGCAGACGGTGGAACAAGCGGATGCAAACCAGCGGCTGGCGATTGCGAATGGGACCACCGACCCTACGTTTGGCTTTGATGGGGGGCGGAATCCACCATCGACGGGATACCTCGGTGTGAGCGTGAATATTCCGCTGCGTATTTTCGATAAGAACCAAGGGGAAAAGCTGCGCACGGAATTGGACGTGACGCGCAACCAAAGACTACTGGAAGCTTCGCGGGCGCAGGTTTTCTCGGATGTGGACTCGGCTTTCGCGACGCTGAATAGCACAGTGTCGCTACTGAGGCCGTATAAGTCGAAGTATCTTCCAATAGCGGCGAAGGTGCGGGATACGGTGTCGTACGCGTATCAGCGCGGGGCAGCCACGTTGCTTGACTTTCTAGACGCGCAGAAGAGTTATCGGGACATTCAATTGAGTTATCTCAACTTAGTAGGTTCGTATCTTACGGCGGCCGGCCAATTGAATCAGGCGGTAGGCAGCGAGGCGATTCAATGAAGCGGTCAGGAGTAGTGTGGGCGGCGGCCTCGGTAGCTTCGTGGCTGCTGTGCGCGGGATGCGGGAGTAAAGCAGAGCCGAATCCATCGGCGGAGGTTCCTCCGGCGGCGCAAGTCGTTTCCGAATCGAACGTCAATCTGGTGACGGTGGATCATCCCGAGCAATACCCTGTGGTCGCGGCAACGGAGATCGATGTAGCGCCGGCGTTGATTACGAATGGGACGGTGAATGCGGATGTGGCGCGGCAGATTCCGGTGATATCGCTGGCGTCGGGCCGGGTGGTGGAGATCCACGCGCGGCTCGGGGACACGGTGCGAAAAGGCCAGTTGCTGATGCGCATCCAGAGCGCGGATATATCGGGTGCGTTTGCGGATTATCAGAAAGCAATTGCCGATGAGAAGCTGGCGCGCTCGCAGCTGGAGCGGGCGAAGGACCTGAAGGAAAAAGGCGCGATCGCGCAGAAGGACGTCGAGGTGGCGGAGAACGCCGACGAGGACGCTAAAGTCACAGTCAGCACGGACGCGGAGCGGCTGCGCGTGTTGGGCGCCGAGGTGGACCATCCGAGCGGCCTGATAGACGTGCGAGCTCCGGCATCGGGCGTGATCACTGAACAAAACGTGACGGCGGCCGCGGGCGTGAAGACTTTGGATAACTCGCCGAACCTGTTTACTATTTCCGACCTATCGCAAGTGTGGATCATCTGCGACGTGTACGAGAACGATCTGGATCACGTGAAGATCGGCGAACTGGCGGATGTGCATCTGGCTTCGTATCCGGATCTGGTGTTGAAGGGACGGATTAGCGAGATTGGGCCGACGCTCGATCCGGCGATTCGCACGGCGAAGGTTCGGCTGCAGGTCGCGAATCCGGGAATGTTGCGCGTGGGCATGTTTGTGACGGCCACGTTCCATGGCTTGAAAAAACAGGTGCACGCGGTAGTGCCGGCGTCGGCCATTTTGCATTTACACGATCGCGAGTGGGTGTACACACCGGAGGGCGGTAAGTTCCGGCGGATGGAAGTGGTGAGTGGGAAAACGCTGCCCCGGAACATGCAGGAGATCGCCTCGGGATTGACTCCCGGCAGCCGGGTAGTGAGCAACGCGCTGGTCTTGCAGAACACGGCGGAGCAGTAGAGGTCGGGCCTTGCCGATGCCGATGTGGCTTCCCGATTGCAGAGCTGTAAGACATGAGCAACAAGCAGAGTTCAAAGAATGGGTCGTCGGTGATGGACCGTGCACGACCTCATCTGGCGCAGCGTGGCAAAGAGGTCCAAGCGTTTGGAACGGTAGCGCGGCTGCCGATCGGACTGGATGAAAAGGTTTGTAAGCAGAGCGTTGAAGCACTAAATCAGGTGTTGGTAGACACCATGTCGCTGCGGGACCTGTACAAGAAGCATCATTGGCAGGTAGCCGGGCCCACGTTTTATCAGTTGCACCTGCTGTTTGACAAGCATTTCGAAGAGCAATCGGAACTGGTGGATACGATTGCGGAGCGGATTCAACTGCTGGGAGGAATCAGCATTGCGATGGCGGCGGATGTCGCGGAAATGACTAAGGTGGAACGCCCTCCGCGAGGCAGGGAAGAAGTTCCGGTGCAGATTTCCCGGTTACTGGAAGCGCATGAACTCATCCTGAAGGAGTGCCACGAGTTTGCAAAGAAGGCGGACGACGCCGGAGACGACGGCACGAACGATCTGCTGGTGAGCGACGTGATCCGCACCAACGAGTTGCAGGTGTGGTTTGTCAGCGAACACTTGGTGGATTTGCCAGTAGTGGAAGCGGACTAAGCACGTTCCTGTTAATTCGCAGCTGCAGATTAAAAAGCCCCTTGACGGGACTGCCCGGGTGGCAGCCGATCAAGGGGCAAGTGTTCTTAGGCCTAGTCGTTACTTACCGCTGAAGTTAAACAAATCGAATAAGTCGCCGATAGCGGGATTATTCGTCGGGGTGTAGACACTGACCCTCGGATCGTAGATCGGGTTCGGGTAGTTGTCGCGGCTACGGGTGCTGATGGTGCCAAGCTTCCAATTCCGCTCAATGAACTTCAGGATCGAAACGTGATCGGTGTAGTCGTGGGAGATGTAACCCTTCTTGGCGTGAGCGGAAACAATGATCAGCGGAATGCGGGTGCCATCGCCGAAGTAATCGAGCGGCTGGATGTAGCCGGAGTCATAGTAACCGCCGCCCTCGTCGACGGTGATGAAGATCGCGGTATTGTTCGTCAGAGCAGGATTGGAGTTGACGTCGTCGACAATCTTCTTGACGAAGCCCTCAAAGAGATCCCATTTGGACGAGGCTGGATGTCCATCCACCCAACCGCTTGGCTTGACGTACGACACGGCGGGTAGAGTGTTGTTCTGAATGTCGGAGTAGAGCTGAGTGGTATCGACGAGGTTGGCCCGCAAGGTAGGGTTGGTCATCACAGACGTCGAATATTGGAACGGGTTGCAGATGTTGCAGTACTGATCGCTGTTAGGACCGACGGCGCCGTAGTTCAGCTGATACTTGTCGGTTAAGTATTGGGTGAATTGATCGCCGTAGTATTTCCAGGAAACGTTGCCAGCAGTCATAACATCGGCAATGCTCTTTTGGCTGGTGGGCGGGATGGTGAACGGCGTGTTGCTGGGGTTGGTGTCGGTATAAGCATTGGAGCCATCGCCGAAGTAGCCCGGGTTGTAGTTATTGAGTAAATAGTAGTGACCGGCATCGCAATTCGGTTTGATGGAGTGCTTGAGCGCGGTAAGGTAATGGACGATAGGCGCGACGCCCGGCTGGCTGTTATCCGAGCAGTTGGTATAAGAACCGCCACCATACACGCCCGTGGAGTTTCCGTTGTTGCCGTAACCGCCGTAGCCGTCTTGAATCCACCAGTTATTGGTTCCGGGCTGCGGGTTGGGGTTCTCGATCTCATAGACCGGACCCCCGGCCCAGGTGTTCTGGCCATTGGGAGGTACCGCGGCGTGTCCATTACCGTCGCTGAACCAGATAGCATCGCCAAAGCCCAGCATGACGCTATTCGCGCCGGTGCCGCCCATGACGGGTTGATGATAGTTATCGCTCATCGCGTAGTTATCGGCGAGGGCTTTGGTGTAGGGAGCATCGCCACGCTGCATGTTGTAAAAGCCCATGGAAGTGGCGCCTTCCCCGGTGGTGAAAGCTCCGGGCGCGTAGTCGGTGCTGAAATTGGCCGGCTGAGGGATACCGTTTTCATTGGAGCCAACGGTGACTTCTACCCAGGGGAAAAGATCTTGTTGGCAGCCGCTGGGGTTGGTGGGCGTGGCGTACGCGGCGCTGCAATCGGCCTGCTGCCACATCTGGTAGAAGCGGTGGACAGGGCTGGCTGCATAGGCGTCATAAGAGAAGGTATCGGTCGTGTTGGTGTTGGTGAGTTGGAAAGGACCCGGGGGCAAGCTCGAATAGGGTGCGGTGCTGTTGACGCCGGTGATGCGAGTATCGGGCGTCTTCCCTGGCAAGCCGGTACCGCCGGTGAGCATCTCGGCATAGTATTCGGACGGCAGGCCATTTTCCGAAGAGGTAGCATCGGCCAGGGTGCAGATTCCGTTGTTCGCGCATACATCGGTAGGACCGCCGGTCAGCGGCGCCGGAAGCGTGGTGTAAGCGGACTTCTTATTCGGATTCAACTGATAAGTGGAACTGGGAGTAACATTGGCGGAGTTTTGCACGGAGTGGTAGTAGTTCGGCCCCGGGGTCCCATCCGCCCTGACGATTCTCTTGGACAGAAGATTGTCCACCGTGTTACCTGGCTTCGGTTGATACGTGGCGAAGAGATGGTCAAAAGAACGGTTCTCGCCGACGATGATGATTACATGCTGGATAGGTGAGACAGGCTGGGCCAGTTTCAAACCCGAAGGCTCCTGGGCCCTCAATCCGACTCCTAGACTTAACTGAGAGACTGTCAGAATGACAGTACTCGTTCGCAACACACGTTGCGCTTCGCGTACTAAATGTTTCAGCGACATTAAAACGCTCCTTGCAAAATTTGGCGGTACTGAACTTAGACCACCTTGGCAACAATAAGCAATGGAGATGAACCGGCGATGGCATTAAGGTTACTAATCGATGACCGTGGGAGGTTAAGCTAACCTCAGTGGCGGAACCTGTGCGTCTACATCCCAACTTATGAGCGACCTTGTTCTGCGGGGGGTGTCGAAGACTTATGCCGCTGGCCGGCCGGCGGTGAGGCCCGTGGATTTCGAGGTACGCTCGGGCGAGTTTGTGGTTCTGGTGGGTCCTTCAGGGTGTGGGAAATCGACGCTGCTCCGCTTGATCGCGGGACTGGAAGACGCGACCACGGGCCAGATGTTTCTGGATGGGCGCGAGATCACCAAGCTGGCTCCAGCCGAGCGCGACGTCTCGATGGTGTTCCAGAATTACGCACTGTACCCGCATATGACGGTCCGCGAGAATATTGGCTTCGGGCTGCGGGTCCGGAAGGTGCCGCGGGCGGAACGTGATCGCGCGGTGGACGAAGCCGCCACGCTACTGGAGCTGGGCGATTACCTGGACCGGAAACCTGGACAGCTGTCCGGCGGACAGCGCCAGCGGGTGGCATTAGGGCGGGCCATTGTGCGCCGTCCCAAGCTCTTTTTATTCGATGAGCCGCTGAGCAATCTGGACGCGGCGTTGCGCGCGACTACCCGTAACGAGCTGCGCCGTCTTCATGAGCGGCTGGGGGCGACAACCATCTATGTAACGCACGATCAGGTGGAAGCGATGAGCATGGCCGATCGTTTAGTGGTCTTGCGGGACGGCAAAGTCGAGCAAGCGGGCACACCATTAGAGATTTATCGGCGACCGGTGAACCGGTTTGTCGCGACATTCATGGGCACCCCGCCGATGAAAGTGATTCGGGCCGAAGCGCGCGAACGGAAGTTTCAAGTGGCGGGGAAACAGTGGCCGCCAGACGCGACAACGTGGTCGGGGCCGATTGAATTGGGATACCGGGCGGAAAATCTGGAATTGCGGGCGGAGCCGAATGGTTCGACCATCCCGGTGCGGGTAGTGCTGAACGAGGCGATGGGCAATGAGAGTCTAGTGACTTGCGCGCTTGGCGATGGTCAGGAAGTGGTGGTTCGAGCGGCGGCTGAGAATCGGGTAGCCGCTGGATGCACCATGCATCTGCAGCCAGCTGGAAGCGGCGTGCTCTTTTTTGATCCCGCAAGCGGAGACGCGGTGGCGGGCGGCCTACTTGATGCCCTCGCGGGCGACCCCACGCACCAGGTAACGCTGTAAAAAGGCGAACAGGGCGAGCATCGGAAGCGCGGTGAAGAGCGCTACTGTCATTACCGCGCCCCAATCGGTGGAATGCTCGCCGAATAAGAGGCTGAGGCCCACGGGCAGGGTCATTGCGGTGCGGTTCTGTAAGACGACCAAGGGCCAGGCGAATTCGTTCCAACGATCTAGGACAGTGAAGAGGAACAATACCGCCAGCAGGGGGCGGCTGAGGGGAACCACAATCGTCCAGAAGATGGTCCATTCGCCAGCGCCATCCAGGCGGGCGGCTTCCAGAAGTTCGTCCGGAATGCCGCTCAGGAATTGCCGGGAGAGGAAAACGCCGAAGACCTGGGCCGCACCGGGCAGAATGAGCGCCCAGTAGGAATCCAGGCCGTGGGCTTTGGCCACCAGCAAAAATTGCGGGGCCAGCAAGACCTGCTCCGGCACCATCATGGTGGCGATCAGAAGGGCGTAAAGAAGGGCATTGCCGCGGAACGGAAACTTAGCGAAAGCATACCCGGCGGTGATGCTCAAGGCGCAGGAAAGCGCGGCTCCGAGGAGACTGACGACAGTGGAATTGAGCAGCCACCAGCCGTACGGAAACAAGTTCCACACACGGGCGAGATTGCCCCAGGCGATTGGCCAGGGGAACAGGCGCAGAGTGCGGGAGAAGATTTCGCTGGCTGGGCTCAGAGCCGTGGCCGCCATCCAGAAGAAAGGGAAGAGAGTCAGGACGGCGAGGGCGAACAGGAGGAATCGCTTCACTTCGCCCGCCGCTGTTCCACCAGCGCCGCCACCGCGGTGAAGATCAGCATCAGGGTGAACAGGGCAATCGAAACGGCTGCCGCGTAGCCCTGACGCTGGAGCGAAAAGCCAGTGTCGTAGAGATACTGGACCAGCATGGTGGTGGAAAAAGCGGGACCGCCGCCGGTCATCACGTAGGCAAGGTCGAAGATCTGAAACGAGAAGACGATATTCAGTACGGCTAGCAGGAGCGTGGAGCGGCGTAGCAGGGGCCACGTGATTGAGCTGAACTGCAGCCAAGCGCTGGCGCCATCGACGCGGGCGGCTTCATATAAGTCGGCTGGAATCTCTTGGAGCCCCGCGAGGTACACGAGCATGCAGAAGCCGACGCGCATCCAAACGGTGGTGAAAGTGAGGACCCAGAACGCGCCGCGGCTGGAATCGAGCCAGTCCTCCCGCGGCAGGCCGAGAGTCACGAGGACGCCGTTGAGGACGCCGTAGTTGGTATTGAGAATCCAGGCGAACACAGTTGCGGTGGCGACGCCCGAGACGATACCGGGAGTGTAGAAGACAGCGCGCAGAAGGCCTCGTCCGCGTTGGGGCGGATTGAGGGCAACGGCGAGCGCGAGACCACCGGCGATGGCGAGCGGCGTCATCACAGCACCGAAGCGGAGCGTGTTGCCGATGGCCAGCCAGAACGATCGGTCGCCAAGCATTTCGCGGTAGTTATCGAGCCCGATGAAGCGGCGGTCGCCAAGCAGATTCCAATCGTAGAGACTGAGCGTCAGCACCATGGCGAGTGGGACCAAGGTCCACAAAGTAAACAGTGCCAGGTGCGGGCCGAGGAACGCCGCAGCAGTGCGGCTAGGCGAGGGCACGGTGCAACTCCAGAGACAAGCGCTGCAGTACGATTTCGGGAGCACGGGCGCCTGCGAAGCAAAAATTCAGCTCTTCGGCCAGCTTGCGATTGATGCGGTCGAAACCGGGGAGCGTCTCCGTACGGATCAAGGGCTGCGGGATGGTGGAAGCCTGTTCGACAAAGATGCGAAGCGCATCGGGCCGGAAACGATAGTTCATTCCGCCGTTCATGAGCGCGGTACGGGCCGGGAGGTACTGGGAAGCAGCGCAGAAATCGCGCATATTGTGTTCGTTGCAGAGGAAGACGAGGAAATCGGCGGCGGCTTCCGGATGTTTGCAGTCGCGGCTGATACCGACAGCGTTTCCACCGAGTTCGGAGGCAGCGGCACGGTCGCGAGGCAGGAAGGTGAGAACCCAAGGGAAGTCAGCAGGATAGAGTTTGTTGTCGTTGACTCCAATATCGAACTTCATGCCGACGACTCCGGTAATCCAGAGGTGGTGGACATCCTCGCCGGTTTTTGTAGAAGCGCTGGCTGGGGTCAACCTTTGAGTGAACCAGTCTCGGGTCCACTGTAACGTTTCAAGGGCGTTGCGGGAGGTGATCGCGGGGGTGCGCAGGTCCGCTTCCAGGAGTTGGCCCCCGTGCTGGTGGAGGAAGTTCAGCCATCGAAATGCGCCCTCGAAGGTCCAGTTCATGGCGAATCCGAAGTCGGCCAGACCATGTCTTTGAATGGAGCGACTGATATCCAGGAATTGTTCCCAGGTCCAGGCTTCGTTCAGATTCTGGGGCGGCTTTACGCCGAGGCGTTGCAGGATTTTTGCATTACAGGCCAGCGTGCTGGTATCGATCTGGTGCGGCAGAGCGTGAGGCTTGCCATTGCGGGTGATGGCGGTCCACAGCGGGGGCGAGAATCCGGCGGCGAGATCGGGCGGGAGATAAGGCGAGAGGTCGATCAGCGCGCCGCTGGGAAGGAAGCGCCCAAGATTGGTATAGCTGACGCGGAATAGGTCCGGCCCGACGCCCGCGGCTAAGCGCGCTTCCAGATGCTCATTGAACTTATAAGAGACCGGTTCCATATGGACCGTGACGCGCCGTTGCGAGCGGTTGTACGCGGCGGCGATGCGCTCGAAGGCCTGCCACTCCTCGCCTTCACCCCACGCGAGAAAACCCAGATGAACCCGGCCATCGCGCGGATATCGGGACCGCTGACAACCGGCCTGGGCGGCAGCGAGCAAGGCAAGCATTTCCCGGCGAGTCCGTAAAGGCGGATGCAAGTTAGTGGGATGGCCGGGGGCAGTGTCGGGATGTTTTGAAATCTGATAGGGTGGCACTATCAACTTTCTATGCGTCTCGGTTCTATCGTATTCATTTTGACGGCAGGTAGTTTCAGTGTGCCTGGAAACGCGGCGTCGCCGCCCACATTCGATCCGCAAGTCGTGGAGCGGGGGCACTCGGAATTCAAATCGTCGTGCGGGTTCTGTCATGGCAACGACGCGGCGGGCAATCGTGCTCCGGACTTGATCCGCAGCACCATACTGAATCACGATACGGGAGGCGATCTGCTGCGCCCAGTGATTCGTAACGGCCGGCCGGATCAAGGCATGCCGGCATTTGGAACGCTTTCCGAAACACAGGTTGCCGACATAGTGACCTTTCTTCATAGCCAGGCGTATATTGCGCTGCATAGCGCCAGTGTGCCGCGCGACTACCCGCTGGCCAAACTTCTGACCGGCAACGCCGCCCAGGGTAAGGCCTATTTTCAAGGGGAAGGAGGCTGCTCGGGGTGTCATTCGGCAACGAAAGATCTAGCTGGAATCGCCACCAAGTATCATCCCATTGACTTACAGCAGCGTCTGGTCTACCCGAACAGTCAAAAGCCGGTGACAGCCACGGTGACTACGCCAGACGGCAAGGTTTGGGAAGGTACGGTGCGGCATCTGGATGAATTTACAATCGCGATCACCACGAGCGATAGTGAATACCATTCCTGGGAACGCGGTCGCGTGCATGCGCGAGTGAGCGATCCGATGCAGGCGCATCGCGATTTAACCGAGAAATACACGGATGCGAATATGCACGATTTATTCGCCTATCTGGAAACGTTGAAATAACTCTTGAACCTACTATGTGGATAACTTCCGCTCGACTTGTCTTTGTTACTTATGCGACCGCTAGCGCGCTGACGTCGCTCGCACCCAATCTACGGGCAGCCGGTGGGCTCGATCCGGCAACACTATTGAGAGAGCCAACCGATGCGTGGCCCACTTACAACGGCGATTACTCGGGCCGGCGATTCAGTCCTCTTAGCCAGATAAACCGCTCTAATGTAGGGCAACTGACCTTGGCGTGGATGGCGAACATGAAGTCGGTGACGATTAAGTCGACGCCGCTGGAAGTAAACGGGATCTTGTACTTCACCACGCCGGATAACGTCTGGGCGGCGGATGCGCGCACCGGGCAGACAATCTGGCATTACCTGCGTGACTCCGAGGGCGATCATATCGGTCAGCGCGGGGTAGGGATGTATAAGAACTGGCTCTACTTCGAAACTCCCGACTGTCACCTCATTTCGTTGGATGCCAAGACCGGCAAGAAGCGGTGGGATATCGAACTGGCGGACCCGAAGCTGGGATACTTCGCGACCATGGCGCCGCTCGTGGTACATGACCGGGTGCTGGTTGGCGTCTCGGGGGATGTGACCGATATTCCTGGGTTTCTTGAAGCAATCGATCCGGATACGGGGAAGGTGCAGTGGCGCTGGGATACGGAACCAAAGCCCGGCGAACCAGGGGCGGAGACGTGGCCGCAAGGGACCGACGCCATCGCTCATGGCGGAGGCATGACTTGGATGACGGGCACTTACGACCCCGAAATGAACCTGGTCTACTGGGGGACGGGCAACCCGAATCCGGTGCTGAACGGAGATATCCGGAAGGGCGACAACTTATACACCTGCTCGATTGTAGCGCTGGACGCCGACACTGGGAAACTGAAGTGGCACTTCCAACCATCGCCTCACGACACACATGATTTTGACGCCGTACAGACGCCGGTGTTGTTTAACGACACATACAAGGGCGTGCAGCGAAAGCTTCTAGCGCAGGGCAGCCGCAACGGCTACTTCTTTGTATTGGATCGTTCAACGGGTGAGCACATCTTGACTGCGCCGTTCGTGCCGAGTAACTGGTCATCGGGGGTAGATGCTCATGGCCAGCCGCGATCCAACTACGCCAAGGAGCCTAAGCCGGATGGGACGCTAGTGTCGCCCGGATCGGACGGGGCAACGAATTGGATGTCTCCGAGTTTCGATCCATCGAACGGGCTGTTTTTCCTCATGGCGCGCCAGATCTGGAGCATCTTCTATATGACGGCGGATGGGAAGCCGGAAGGCTGGGCGGGACGCGACCGCAATCTCTGGGCGAACAGCTTTCTGACCGCGCTCGACTATAAGACTGGGAAAGCGCGGTGGAAACATGACATGGGTGAAGGAGAAGATACCGCCGGAATACTATCCACCGCGGGTAATGTCCTATTCACGGCGGATAACTCCGGCAACTTACTCGGGCTGGATTCAGAAACAGGTAAGACGCTGTGGCATGTGAGCGTCGGTGGGGCCATGCAGGCGTCCCCGATGACCTACGAATTGGATGGACGGCAGTACCTGCTGACCCCGATTCAAAATGTGATTCTGGCTTGGGCGCTGCCGGACTCGTCAAAGCGATGAGAACGGCGAGGCGGGTAACTCGTCGGCATTGACCAGGTTGCACGAGGGGCTGTCGCCCCACCCGTAGCGAACGTAGACGGGCGTGGGGACGTCCGGATTGGAAACGAGAACGCTCGATCCATCGATCCGGGCTTGAGCGGGCGCGAATTTGCCATCGGCACCAGCGATTTCGAAACCGTCGAGCGGTCCGCTGCTGGATTTGAGTCCATTTGCATGATCGAACCAGATGCGCAAAGCGGCATCCGTCGCAGGCGTGGTTTGACGATAAAGCGGGCCGGAATATTCCAGCTTCTCTCCATAAGCGATCGAGCGAGCGGCAAGAGCGAGACGCGTTCCCACGTCCTTCTTGTTCTTGGGATGAATGTCTTTAGGATTTCCGATATCGATCGTCACAGCCATCCCGGTGTTGGCCAGACCCAGCGTTTGCCGCTGCGCATCTCGCACGAGCGGCCAGCTTCCATCGCCACCGGCTGTGTAATTGGCGAGCTGAACGAACAGAAACGGAAAATCGCCTTCGCCCCAGGCGTGCCGCCAATCGCGGATCATGGTTTGAAAGAGCCGGGCATACAGGGAAGCGCGCTCCCGCGATGCATTGCTTTCGCCTTGATACCAGATGGCGCCCCGAATGGGAAACGGAGTCAGGGGAGCGATCATGGCGTTGAATAAACCGCCGGGCTGCCAGGAGTTTTCCTGATTCGGGGTCCATGGTTGATCACCGTGGCGACCGTCGGCTTCCCACTTGGCAAGCAGCACCTGCCGCGCTGCGAGAGCGGCTGATTGGCTTTGCATCATTCCGGCCCATGCAGCGTAGACGGGCATGAGCGCGGGGTCGGTCGACAGCGCGGGCAGGCTAGTCCAAGCTTCGGCAGGAGTTCCTCCCCAGTTGGTTTCAATCAGGCCGATGGGGACGTGGAGTTTGCTCCGTAAGTGGCTGGCGAAGTAATAGGCAACCGCGGAAAATCCGGCGGCGGACTGCGGGGAGCACGGCTGCCATGGCTTGGCGTCCATGTCCTGAACGGGATAATCGGAAACTTTGCGGTCCACCATGAGCAGGCGAATGCCGGGATCGTTAGCTGCGGCAATGGCCTTCTCCGGATTCGCACTGCGTGACAAGGGCAGTTCCATGTTGGACTGGCCCGAGGCAATCCAGACATCACCAACCAACACGTCGGCAAGCGTGACATGGTTACGGGCTTTGACGTCGAGGTCGAACGGCCCACCGGCTTCCCCGGGCGATAGGTAAACGCTCCAGTGGCCGGTGGTATCAGCTTTGGAACTGACCGCCTCGCCACGAAAAGAGACGGACACCGGTTCACCCGGCGCGGCATTGCCCCAGACGTGCACGGGCAGATTTCGCTGCACCACCATGTGGTCGCTGAACACGTGCGGAAGGTTGACGTCGGCGTGGAGGAGTGAGAGAGCGCCGGCGGCCAAGACCAGCACGCGCGAAAAGTGTCTAGCCATGGCCATTGCCGCTACCGGATCTCACGAACTCGGATGGGGGATTCGAGGCGGAACGTCATCAGTGTTTCCGGGGCGACGCGGACGCCATGGCCGCGGGTGATGGCTTGAGTTGCGGTTCCGGCTGCCGCGCCGGACAATGCCCCAATCGCTGCGCCTCGACCGCCTCCAGCCGCAGCGCCCAGTAATGCACCCAACGCTGTGCCGCCGCCCAAGAACTTCGCCGTGCGTTTGTTTTCACCCAAACCGGCGGCGCCACGTTCGACGATATCGCCGGTCTCGACCCGATAGCGCTTTCCGGCAACCGACACTGCATCGATATCGAGCGCCAACTCGGACTGGCCTTGAATCTGCCCTTGATGGCTGGCGGATCGCACGACCAGCGTCGCGGGCGAGCCTACCGGAATCACGACATGGCCCGCGGTGTCGACGACGTTGGCTTCGATAACCGCGGAATACTTCTGGCCGGGAGCGGTGGTCCGGGAGTCAATCAGTTCGTTGTTGCGGACAACTAGCCGCGAGCCTGCAGGAACAGTACGAACCGCTTCGACGGGAACGGGCCCGGTGGATTGCCGAACTACCGGGGCTTGGGCGACAGCGGCGCTGGGCGGCGGATAGGACGTGGGCGGCGGAACATTTGACACGGCGTGCGAGCGAACGGGTTCCGGATTTGTGGGAGCGGGAGTAACAGGTTGCGAGGGCGCAGGGCCAGCTGCCGGCGGCAAGTTGGCGGGTGGCAGATTTCCGTTGGCGGCCGGGTTAGAGTCAGCTGGAGCCGCATTCGCCGGTGCCGAGGTCATCGGGGCCGGGGTTGCGTCCCCGCCGCCATATTGCACCGAAGCCACTTGAGTCATCGGATACGTCCGGGTTTCGCCGTTGGGCGCGGTCAAAGTGATGGAGCCGGTGGAGCTATTCGTAACTGTTCCGGCAAATCCCGAGCCGTCTTTCAGAGTGACAGTGGCTTGCGGGCCCGCGGCGCTACCGGCTGCTGGCGCTGGCTTCTTGCTGCACCCGCTGCCGATTGCAATTCCAAGAAACGCGGCACTCACCAAAATCCTGCGCATCGATGTGGTCTCCTCTTCCCACTTTATCGCGGCGACGCGTGGTGGGTCAGTTCGACCAGTGCCGATTTAAGATTTAGCATCCTTGCACAGTCTTAACACTAGGAATTAAAATGTCGCTTCAGCCTCGTCAACTAACATGAATCTGCGTCCACGCATCCTGAATAATCGATTGGGCCTGCACTTCTTGCTGAGATAAGTTGGTTAAGGCAGAAAGAGTTGCAGTGTAGGAGCTTCTTAGCAGAGGCTTAGTAGGATCCAGATAATACAATTGCCATTGACCTTGCTGCCGAGGGCTGTTTGCCACGTGCTCGTGGTTCCAGCGTTGAGTTCGCTATAAATCTTTTCGCCTCGCTCAGACATCATTTCCGGGTTGTTGAAGTTTGCCATTCCGCCCTCCTTCGCCATCCGATATCTGGCATGACGATATTGTCGCCAGGCTTACGTTTCCGGTCAAGCACGTCAATTTCAAACTGACCCACTACCCAAAGCGAGCTCGATTCGCCGGATTCCCTCGGCGAACATGGCATGATCCACGCCCATGCCGATGCGAAAACGATCGGGCATTTCGAAAAAGTGGCCGGGAACGACGGAGGTATCGAATTCCGAGCGCAAGCGGGCGACGAAATCCTCTGTGCGGCCCTGGGTCAAGCGGACAAACGATGTGGTCCCCCAAGGCGTACTCACTGCATCGAGAACGCCGCTCTGCCGGGCGAGCATGGCGTTCAGAACTTCGCGATCCCGCTCGACAACCTGGCGGGCGCGCTCGCGGATCATGTCCAGATTCGCAAAGGCCGCAACACTGAGCTGCTCGGCGGGAAAGGCGGGAATGGAGCCGAACAGATCGTTCAAACGCCAGAGGGCGCGGGCGAGATCGGGTTCTGCCAGAATCCAGCCGCAACGAAGACCGCTGAGTCCATAAACTTTGGTGAGGCTGGTGGTGACCAGGAATTCGGGCCCGTAATGGAATGCCGACCGCGGAGTTTGATGGTAGACCGCGTCAAGATAAACCTCGTCCACCAGCACGCGGGCGCCAACACTGCGGGCAATAGCCCCTACGGCGCGCAAATCGGCTTCTTCGGCGAGCACGCTTGAGGGATTGTGGAGATTGGTTACCACGATCAAACGGGTGCTCGGGGTGACGGCGCGTTCCACGGCCGCTGGATCAAGTCGAAAACCAGCCGCCGCGCTGCGCTCAAAGCGCTTGACGTTCCCCGTGAAAAATCGAGCGGCTGCGGTCAGGAGTTCGTAGGCGGGCTGCTCAATCACGACCTCATCGCCGGGCTCGATCAACGCCGCCATCGCCAGGTGATTGGCCATGGACGTACCGGCGGCGGCAACCACGCAATCCGAATCGACGCCCGCGTGGAGAGCGATGGCCTGTTGTAGCGGCTCGTAGCCATAACGGCTGGGCCCGTTGATCTCGAGCGACTGAAGATCGAATGGTAATTCCGCCAGCGGAAAAGGGCCTACGCCGCTGGTGGCGAGATTGAAGGCCGCTCGGCTGGAGAGCTTGGCCCAATGCATGTACTCCGACTGTTTATTTCTCATACTGCTGATTTCGTATCGGTCAGCGCACCCGCGGCGGGTTTCTTCCGGCTCCAAAACCAATAGACCGGGATTCCAGCCAGAAGGATTCCGATACCGATAAGGCTATTTGAAGGATACGAAATGAGAGTGCTTACCACGATGGCGGCGGAAGCGAGGACGAACAGCGCGGTGGTCCAGGGATGGCCCGGCACGCGATAGTCCGGTACGTAAGTGGAGCGGCGGCGGAAGACAAAGATGCTGGCCGCGGTAAGGCCGAAGAAGATGAAGTCGATGGAGACGACGTAGTTCAAAATCTGCTCATAGCGGCCGATAAAGACTATGCAGGCTGCGAGCAGGCCCTGCAAGGCGATGGCAAAAACGGGGGCTCCGGTGCGCGGAGAAACCCAGCCCACGCTTTGAAAAAACAGGCCATCGCGAGCCATGGCGTAGTAGACGCGCGGGGCAGTCAGGACACCCTGGCCAAGGAATCCGAGGGTAGACACGGCGATACCGGCGGCCAGCCAACGCGCACCCGCGTCGCCCCAAGCCGCGCGCATTACGGCGGACGCAGGCGTCCGGGTTTGCGCCAGCCCTTCGGGACCGAGCACGTGCACGCAGACATAATTCACCGAGCAGTAGAGCGCGATGACTCCGATGACGCCCAGGATAAGACCGCGCGTGAGATCGCGTCGCGCGTCGCGCATTTCGCCAGCGATAAAGCTAGCGGTCTGCCAGCCGCCGTAAGCGAATGCAACGGGAATCATGGCGGCGGCGATGGAGCCCCAGCCCTGGTTTCCGTCCAGAGCTGGATGACTTGCTGTCGCTTGGCGAACGCTGAAACCGGCGACTACGAGCGCGCCGATGGCGGCGGCTTTGAGCAGCATTAAGAGGCTTTGCACGTTGCTTCCCGAGCGGGCTCCGAAGCAGTTCACTGCGGCGAGCCCCAGGAGCGTCAGCGCGGCGACCCAACCGTCGTTGGCTGAAGCCGCTGGCGACAGAGAGGAAGCGCCATGGGCGAGTTCCCGGGCATATCGGGCAAAGGTGACGGCTACGGCCGCCATACCCCCGGTTTGGATCACCAATAACAGCACCCAGCCGTAGAGGAATGCCACGCCGGGATGGTAGGCCTCACGGAGATAGAGGTATTGGCCGCCCGCATCGGGGAGACGACAGGCGAGTTCGGCCCAGATAAATGCGCCCGCGAGCGCCAGAAATCCTCCGAGTAGCCAGACGCCAAGTATCAGAAACGGCGTGTGAACCTGCCGGGCAACCACGGACGGATTAATGAAGATCCCGGACCCGACAATCCCGCCCATCACGATCATGGTGGCGTCAAAGAGACCCAGCGTTCGCGGCGGTTTGGCGGCAGGCAATGCTACAGAGTAGCGAAATCCGCGCAGGCGGACTAAAGGAAAGCGACGCGACCGCCGATATGGGATTCATGGACGTGAAAACGGTAGTTCAGAAAACTGCTCCGACGCCATTCGGATGGGTGATCAGTGCGCAGAAGGAATTCGACCTGGAAGCGATTCTCGGGTTCCAGGGTCAGCTAGTGGCGCTCTCGCGCGCTTTCGAACCGGCGATTCCGGTCACAGCGAAAGCGTTCGCGGGCGAGCCGGTGGAAACGGTTCACGAACAGGACGCGTTAGATCGCTTATTGGAATGCGTGCCGGTTCCGGTGCGAGCGGCCTAAATCGCTGGGCAAGGCTGCCGTTACCAGTGCTGCCTATGGCATTGGACGTGATCTCTGTTTTGCCGGATGACTCAGGTCCGGATCGGTTGTTGCGGGTGGAGCCAAGCGAAGGCTAAATACTTCGAACGATACTCAACCGTGGAACTACAGAGCACGTTCTATGAGCCGCCGTCGTTGGCGCTGGCCGATAAATGGCGAGCGCTGTCTCCGGCATCGTTCGAGTACTGCGTGAAGGCGTGGCAGTTGATCACGCACGAGGCTTCTAGTCCGACATACCGGCGATTGAAAGCCGGATTGAGTCCGCAGGAGCGCGATCTCGTCGGAGCATTCCGACCGACCGAACAAGTCTGGCTGGCATGGGAGCGGACGGCGGACATCGCGCGCGCTTTGCGGGCCAAAATCATTCTGTTCCAATGTCCGGCGTCGTTCACGCCTGAGCCGGAGAACATCGCGAACTTTCGAACATTTTTCTCGCGCGTGGACCGCGGAGACTTCCTGCTAGCTTGGGAACCCCGCGGGGCGTGGAGTGATGCGCTGATTCTGCAGTTATGCCGCGAATTTGATCTGCTTCATTGCGTCGACCCGTTTCAGCGGCGATCGGTGGCGGGAGTGCCGGTTTACTGGCGGCTACACGGGAAAGGTGGATATTCGTATCGGTATACGGACAGTGATTTGGAACAGTTGGCTGGCATGGTTCATACGGAAAGCCAAGAGGGGCGGGAACCCGTGTATGTTTTCTTCAACAATATTTGGATGAAGCAGGATGCGGAGCGGTTTAGCGAGTTGTGAAGAACATGGAGCGGGAGACGGGGATCGAACCCGCAACCAACAGCTTGGAAGGCTGTGACTCTACCATTGAGTTACTCCCGCGATGGCAGACGAACCCTTAGTTTACTAGAGCCCGCTTTCGATCGGAAGGGCGAGCGGCGGTTCGCGCATGAAATCGAGATTTGCCATTTTGTCCACCGCCTCGCGAAGCGCCCGTTCCGAAGTGGTTTCTACGGTGATTACGAACGGTAGCGCGTGTTTGTCGTCGCACGGGAGTTGGAGCACCGCTTCTAAACTGATATGACGCTCGGCCAGAATCCCAGCCAAGGTGGCCGTGATCCCGGGCCTGTCCGCGACCAGGAAGCGGAGGTAGTAGGGCCGCGATTGCTCCAGGATCGAGAGCGGCTTGTACTCGCCCAGACGCTCGTGGGCGAAGGGCGAAACGCGCTCCGGACTTCCGAACCGAATCTCGCGGGCCACGCGCATGAGGTCGCTCACCACGGCGACGCCGGTTGGCTTAGAGCCTGCGCCGCGCCCATAGTAAAACGTGTCACTGCCGTAATGACCGCGCACCAGGATTCCGTTATAAGCGCCATCGACGCTAGCCAGGATGGTGGAGCGCGGGATTAGCGCCGGACGGACGGACAGAATTAAGCCCTCGGGAATCTGGCGCGCAGCGCCGACCAGACGGATGGTGTGGCCGAGTTGCCGGGCATACGCGAAATCCATGGG
Source organism: Bryobacterales bacterium (assembly GCA_963814235.1). Classification (GTDB taxonomy): domain Bacteria; phylum Acidobacteriota; class Terriglobia; order Bryobacterales; family Bryobacteraceae; genus Bog-113. The sequence goes on from CAWFCA010000001.1 coordinate 514,174, forward strand.
CGAGATGCGGCGGATGCCCTCGACGAAAATGTCATCGGGAGTGATGCGTTCTCCGAAAGCCAGGGCCGCTAGGATGGCGAGCTTGTAGCGGGCGTCGAACCCATCGATGTCGGCGGCGGGGTCGGCTTCGGCGTACCCCAGGCGCTGGGCCTCGGCCAGCACGGTGGCGAGTGGGGTCGCGTGCTTTTCCATCTCGGTGAGTATGAAGTTGCTGGTGCCGTTGAGGATGCCGTAAAGCGACTGAATGCGGTCGCCGGAGAGTCCCTCGCGCAAGACGGCGTGGATGGGGATGCCGCCGGCTACGCTCGCCTCCATGGCTAGATTGATCCCGGCCTTGATGGCCCGGGTCCAAATCTCGGCACCGCAAAGCGCCATCAGCTCTTTGTTGGCCGTGACAATCGACTTTTTCTGCAAAATGGATGCGTCGATAATCTCGCGCGCGGCACCCATCCCACCGACCAGTTCGACGACGATATCGATCTCGGGATCGGCCACAACGGCCCGCCAATCGGTAATCCGGCGCACTCGCGCAAGCTCTGGAGGCAACGCAATGGACCGCACCGAGCGGCTGCAAACCGCGGCTACCCGCAGCGGAAAGCCCAGTTTGAGTTCAATCTGCCCGGCGTTTTCAGCCAGGATCTCCAGCGCGCCAGACCCCACATTTCCCAGCCCGATAACGCCCACATTGACCCCGCGCATTTTGGCTATGATAACAACGGTTCTCTATGCCCATCCGCACGCCGAGCGCTCGATTCCTGTTCCTGGTCCTGTTGTGGATGCCGTGCCTGCCGGCGCAGACAATTCCCCCGACGCGGCGTGAACCGAAGGAAACACCGCCCGATCAGGTTCGGCTTCCGAACGGGAAATTGCAGCAGGAAGAGATCCTCAAAGCGGAACATACCCGCGCCCTTCAAGATGTCCGGCAGCTGGTCGAGCTGGCGCAAGCCTTACAGAAAGACGTTGAACAAGCCGGCGCGGATGTACTGAGTATCAGCAGTATTCACCGCACCGAAGAGATCGAGAAGCTGGCCAAGCGGATTCGCTCGCGCATGCGGGGCTACTAGCCGGATCGCTGTGCTACGCTGATCGCTTCCAATGGCAGCCACGCGTATCAAGTCGCAACTGATGAGTGCGAGCGAGATCGACCGGACCGTGGTCCGTCTTGCGCATGAGGTTCTGGAAAAAAGCCGCGATCTGAACCAGCTTGCTTTTATCGGTATCCGGCGCCGCGGTGTGCCCTTGGCGCAACGGCTGGCGCGGAAGATCGAGAGCCTGGAGAAGTGCGCAATCCCGGTGGGAATCCTGGATATCAATCTGTACCGCGACGATCTCTCGACGGTGGGGCCGAAGCCGGTGGTGAGCGCCACGGAGATCGGGTTCCCGGTGCAAGGAAAAGACATCATCCTCATGGACGACGTCCTGTATACGGGCCGCACAATCCGCGCCGCTCTAGATGCGTTGTTCGACCATGGGCGCCCGGCGCGGGTACAGCTTCTGGTGTTGATCGACCGGGGTCACCGCGAGCTGCCGATAGAAGCGCGCTTCGTGGGGCGGGCGATTCAAACCGGCGAGAGCGAGATCATCGAGGTCAAGTTCCAGGAACTCGACGGCATGGAGAAGGTGTTACTAGTTGAGAAAGTCTCCGAGCAGGAGAGCGCGTAAGCAATGTCCGCCGGATTGCTCGGCATCGAAGGCTTGGATCGGCCGAGCATCGAAGCGATTCTGGAGCGGGCGCGTTATTTTCAGAGCCCGGGCCGGTACGATACGCTGCGGCAGAAGCTGATCGTCAATCTATTTTTCGAAGCCTCCACTCGCACGCGCACCAGCTTTGAGATTGCCGCAAAACGTTTGGGGGCGGACTCGTTATCGATCACCGCATCGGCGTCGAGCGTTTCGAAAGGCGAATCGCTAGTTGACACGTTAAATACTTTGGGGGCGATGCGTCCGCAGGCAATCGTGATGCGGCATTCGGCATCGGGCGCGCCGCATTTTCTGGCAAGGCACTTGAATATTCCGATCATCAACGCGGGCGATGGAACGCACGAACACCCCACGCAGGCGCTTTTGGATGCACTGACGATTCAGGATCGGCGCGGCTCGCTGGAGGGGTTACGGGTAGCCATCATTGGTGACATCGCGCATAGCCGGGTGGCGCGGTCCAACGTCCATTTGCTGTCGCGGTTCGGCGCGCAGATCATCCTCTGCGGCCCGGCGTCGCTGCTGCCGCGCGAAATGCAGGCGCTAGCGCCGGGAATCACGCTGACCAACGACATGAGCGAGGCGATTCGCGATGTGGACGTGGTGATGATGCTCCGCGTGCAATTGGAACGGCAGCACGAGGTGGCCATGTCGGCGGGCGAGTACTTCCGGTTTTACGGACTGCGGCTTGAGCATCTGGCGGTGGCTAAGCCGGATGCGATCGTGATGCACCCGGGTCCGATCAATCGCGGACGCGAGCTCTCGTCGGAAGTGGCGGACAGTCAGCGTTCGGCAATTCTGAACCAGGTGGAGAACGGGGTCGCGGTGCGGATGGCCGTATTGGAAAGAGTGATTCAGTGAACCTGTGGATACGCGGCGGGCGCATCCTTGACCCGGCGTCGGGGCGCGATGAAATCGGGGACATTGCCATCGTTGAGGGGCGTTTCACCGAAAAGCCGGCCCCGCAATCGCCCGAGTTCGACGCCTCTGGGCTTGTGGTAGCGCCTGGATTTATTGACATGCATGTGCATCTGCGCGAGCCCGGGATGGAGCATGCGGAGACCATAGAAACGGGAGCGCGGGCGGCGGCGGCGGGCGGATTCACCACCATCTGTTCCATGCCCAATACGGCGCCGGTGAACGATAACGCCACGGTGACCAGTTACATTGTGGAGCGCGCGCGGCGTCACGCGGCGGTGAATGTAAGGCCCATCGGGGCCATCACCAAGAACAGTGAGGGCGTGGCGTTATCTTCAATCGGGTCGATGAAGGAAGCCGGGATTGTGGCCATCTCCGATGATGGCCGTCCGGTGATGAATGCGCGCGTCATGCGCCGCGCCATGGAGTTTGCTCGCTCGCTGGATCTGACCGTAATCAATCATTGCGAAGACCTGCATCTATCGGCAGGCGGCGACATGCACGAGGGCGCGCATTCCAACAAGCTGGGATTGCGGGGCATTCCGGCGGCCTCGGAAGACGTAATGGTGGCGCGCGATATTCTGCTTGCGGAACTCACTGGAGCGAAGTATCACGTGGCGCATATCTCGGCAAGTCATGCAGTCGCCATGGTCGCATTCGCGAAGACCCGCGGATTGCCAGTCACGGCGGAGACCACGCCGCACCATTTCCTGCTGACCGATGCCGAGCTCGACACCTACGACAGCAACTTCAAGATGAAGCCCCCGTTGCGGTCGCAGGCCGACGTGGATGCGGTGATCGCCGGTCTAAAAAGCGGCGCTATCGATGCGATTGCTACCGATCATGCCCCGCATGCCGGGAGCGAGAAAATGCAGGAGTTTGAATCCTGCCCCTTCGGCATCATCGGCCTGGAGACTGCGATCGGGTTGACGTTTGAGTGCCTGGTGCACGCCGGCCACATCTCTCTGATGCGGATGGTGGAACTGTTCACCACCGGTCCGGCGGGAGTGTTGAAGCTGGAACAGGGTACTCTCGCCGTGGGCAAACCTGGGGACGTCACCATTTTGAATCCCGATCTCAATTGGACTTACGATGTGAATCAATCCCAGTCGAAGAGCCGGAACTCACCGTTTCATGGACACGCGTTTCGCGGCGCAGCGGCTGCCACCATTGTCGGTGGCAATATCGTTTATCGCGGTCTTTGACCCTCCTGAATCGTCCACGGACGGCCGGGTCGCAAATCGCGCAATTCGTCGGTCCGCCCGCTCGGCCAGTAGATCACCACGCGCTCAGCTTTTTCGAGGCGCTGGCCAAGTCCAAAGGTAAGCGGAAGTTCGGATTGCGAGAGGTAGCTCGAGCCGGTCTTGACCATGCGGGACATGACTAAGCCACCGGCGTGAACCTCGACGCGGGCGCCGATGGCATCGCGATTGGAACGGGTGCCGATCAGCCGGAGACGCAGGGAGCGATTGCCGTTGGTGACATCGTTGCGATATAGAAACACGCGGCCGTTATTGGTGGTCATGAGGACGTCGAGATCGCCGTCGTTGTCGAAATCGCCATAGGCCGCGCCCCGGCCAACTTTGGCGTTGACAAAGCCTCCACCAATCTCGGAGGCAACATCGCGGAAGCGTCCGGCGCTGTCTTGGAGGAAAAGCTGCGGCCGTTGGGCGTAGGCCGTCTTACCGCCCAGATCGCGCACCGTGTCATCGATATGACCGTTGACGACCAGCAGATCGAGATAGCCATCCAGATTGGCATCGAAAAAGAAACAGCCGAATCCAAGTGACCGCCGGGTGGCGCGCCCGATTTCAGAACGCGGCGAGAGATCGCTGAACACCGCGCCGCCAGAGTGATACAGCGCGAGCATCTCATTATCGAAGTTGCTGATGACGACGCTTTGGTGGCCGGAGTTATCGTAATCAGCCGCATCGATGCCCATGCCGCCGCGCGCCTTTCCATCCTCGCTGAATGCGATTCCGACGCGCATGGCAATCTCTTCAAATGTTCCGTTCCGTTTATTGCGGTAGAGCTTATTCGGTTGAGTGTCGTTGGCGACGACCAGGTCCGGCCAGCCGTCGTTGTCGTAATCGAACATCGCCGCGCCGAGCGACTTAGAACTGGTGTCGAGCAGGCCGGCGCGCGCGGTGACATCCTCAAACGTGCCATCTCCGCGATTGCGGAACAGCCAGCACGTGCTGCCATGAAAGGCTTCCGGAGTGCAGTACGACTTGTGTTTCCCGTCGCCGCTGTTGCAGAAGATATCGAGCTCCGGCGTCCATCGGACATAGTTACAGACAAACAGATCGAGGTGGCCGTCACGATCGTAATCGAACCAAAGCGCGGAGGTAGAAAGCCCGAGCCGATCTCCCAGTCCGCTTTTTCGAGTGACGTCGATGAAGGCGCCGTGCCCGTTATTGCGCAGTAACCGATTCTGGCCGAAGCCGGTGAGGTAGATATCGGGAAATCCGTCGTTGTCGTAGTCGCCCACGGCGACGCCGAGGCCGTAGAATTCGAAATCGAGACCGGCCTGGCGGGTGACGTCTGTGAACGTGCCGTTCCGGTTGTTGTGATACAGGGCCAGGGTGGAGCGGCGCCGCTTATGGCCCGGCCAATCCGTCCCGTTAACGATGAGGATGTCCTGCCAGCCGTCGTTGTCGTAATCGAGGAACGCGCAGCCCGGCCCCAGCGTTTCCGGGAGATATTTCTGGCCGAACGCGCCGTTGTTATGGACTGTGAGAATTCCGGCGGGATTGGTGACGTCCACCAGATGAAAACCGGAATCGGAAGCAGGCCCGGCCGTGAGAAGGGGGATTCCGGCGGACCCGAGGAGAAAATCGCGACGGCGCATCGTGCGCTAGCGGAACGATACCAGACCTTTACGCACGGCGTATTGCACCAACTCGGTCGACTTGTGGATGTTGATTTTATCCATCAGATTGGCCCGGTGCACGGCCACGGTATTGGTGCTGAGATTGAGAACCGCGGCAATTTCCTTGTTCGATTTACCGTCCGCAATCATAGTGAGCACTTCCTTTTCGCGAGGCGTCAGGCGGTCGAACGTCTCGTCTTCGGGTGGGTTCTGGAGCGCCGCGCTGATGAAGCGCCGGCCAGCGGCCAAAGCGCGGATGGCTTCGGGCAACTCGACATCAATCGCGTTCTTCAACAGGTAGCCGTTGGCTCCAGCTTCCAGCGCGTTCCGAAGATAGTTCTCGTTGGAATACATGCTGAGGATAAGAATGCGTGTTTCCAGGTTCGTCTTGCGGATCTCGCGGGTGGCTTGCGCGCCATCGAGTTCGGGCATGGAGAAATCCATGACAAGGACATTGGGAGTGAACTTAGCAACGAGATCGACGGCCTCGCGGCCATTGCTGGCTTCACCCAGGATCTCGATATCGGGTTCGTCTTCCAACATGCGGCGGAAGCCTTTTCGCACCAGGCTATGGTCATCTGCAAGCACAACGGTAATCATCGAAGGTTTAGGAATCATGCGAAATGGGAACCTCGAGCGACACAAGGGTGCCCTGTTGCGGTGCGCTCTCTAGCTTCAGTTTGCCATGAGCGAGTTCCGCGCGTTCACGCATGGCTACCAATCCGAGTCCCATACGCTCATCGGTGAGGCGGGTACCGAGCCCTTTCCCGTCATCCTGAACTTGCAGGCGGAGTAGATCTGGCGCGTATTGGACGCTGACGGCCGCGCGTTTGGAGCCGGAGTGGCGGGCGACGTTATTGAGAGCTTCCTGCAAAATGCGATAGACGTGAATGGCGGATTCGTCCTTGATGGTTGGGCCAGTGCCTTCCTTCCGGTATTGGACTTCGATTCCGGTCTGCTTCTGGAACATGGGGAGATACCACTCGATGGCCTTTTCGAGGCCATAGTCGTCGATCACTGCCGGATGCAGCATCTGCGAGAGGGAGCGAACTTTTTCGAGAGCGTCCTGCGTGACTTCGCGAATCTCGGTGAGATCGGCGCGAAGCGGCGAATCGGGCAGAATTTCCTTACGGCCGACGCGGGCGAGCATAGCTCCGATGCCGGTGAAGATCTGGCCAAATTCGTCATGGAGCTCGCGCGACACGGACTTAAGCACCTGCTCCTGCACGGTGATCAGCTCACGGGCGAGTACTCCCTTTTGATCGGAGAGCGTGGCAAGTTGTTCGAAGATGCGGCGGTTGGAGTAGACCAAAGTGACGCCGGTGAAGCCGATGGTGAGGACGGTGGCGAGCAGAAAGGTGTACAGGTCGCGTTCGACGCCGTCGTAGATGCGGGTAATCTGCGCTTCGGTTTCCTGATCGAGCAGGCTGTTGCGCGTCAGCATCTTGGAGATGCGCTGGCTTAGGGTGTCGCGGAGTGGGCGTAGGACAGTCTTGATATTCGCGATTGCGGCGGCGTCGTTGTTCGAGCGAGCGGCGGCAAAGGTGGCGTCGATGGCGGTATCTAGTTTGCCGAGCTGCATGGCAAGTTCATTCGGGTTGGCGATGTTGGCCGGCCCAGCGCGCAACGCCGCCTCACGCTGGATGGAATCTTCCAATTGCAGTCGCAGGCGTTGAAACTGCGGTTCAAAGCCAAGGATTCCGTAGGGGGTTTCGAGGACATCGTGCAGGGCCAAACCCATGGAGTTGAGCGCGTCCTGAATGTTCAGTAGTTGAAGCGTATCCAGGCGATTCCGTTCCACGGTATCGCCCTGCAATTTGCGGAGGCTAGAGACCTGGCGAAGGGTGAACAGCGAGTACAGGGAGACAGCAATGAGGGTGACGGCAAAGCCGACGAGCAAACGCGGGGTGGGGGAGGCTTTCAACGATTTTGAGTGTACCGGAAGGAGAAGGGGTTAGTATAAGCCGATGCCTAACTCAACAGAACAAGACTATTCCAACCACGCCAAAATAGATCCGCCTTTTCACTACTTCATTCTTCCTGTGTTTGTGGTGAATTTCGGCTTCGCGGTGACGCGTGAGGTGCGGAACCATAGCTGGTTCAATCTTTGGAACATCATTGTCGCGGCAGCGCTGGTGGGGACCGCGCTTCTCGTTCGGATTTATGCATTGAAAGTGCAGGATCGCGTCATCCGGCTGGAGGAGCGCCTGCGGTTGGGATCGGTGGCGGAGGGGTTGAAGGAAGGTCAGCTGGTCGCGTTGCGATTTGCCTCGGACGCCGAGGCACCCGCACTGGCGCGGCAAGCAGCGGCGGAAAAGCTTGGCGCCAAACAAATCAAAAAGGCAATTCAGGTGTGGCGGCCCGACCACTGGCGAGTCTAGCCGAGCAATCCGCCGTGGCCGAGCCCGGCGACTTCCCAGGTGGAAACCCGGTAGCGGGCGAGCAGCGGAGGTAATAGCAGGTCGACCACATTGGCTTTGGCAGAGCGAAAGCACCCGGGCGCGGACAGGATGGGCGTTTCCTGGCAGTACGACAGGAGCATGAGGTTGCCGGGTTCGACAGGGGCAAGAAATCGTTCCATTTGGCCGCCGACTTGTTCCAGCGCGCGTCCGATTACATCCTCGGGTCCGGCGGGCGCGGTAGTGGAGGCAACCAGGACGAGCGAAGGCTTCGAGCGCATGAGTTGGGTAAGGGCGCGGGCCACGGCGTTTTCTTCTTCGATACAACTAACGGCGAATGACGAAACGAACCCAAAATGCTCCAGGCGCTGGCGCATGATGCTTTCGAACATGATTCTGGCGCGATCGCCGTTCGTGGGGTCGCTATAAAGGATGCCTACGGTGGGTTGACGGACGGGGCGGGCCTGCAGGATGGGTCCGCGATCGCGCAGCATGTTGACCACGCCATCGAGGTCCGACTTGGCAACGGCAAAAGGGGTGCTCTTAATGGTGGCGATGCGTTGGCCGGGCAGGGCGAAGCTGAAGTTCAGGGTGGTGGCGATGACCGTTCCCGAGGTGCAGTTCACCTGTTTGAGTAAGTCGTCATCGACGAGGACGCAACAGGGTTCGGTGGCGTGCAGGTTGGCGCGGCCACCAGCGGCCAGCTTGATCTCGTAGCACCCGCAACCGATCTCGGCAGCGATGGCGCAAACAGCTTCATCTTCGGCGACCTCGCCTTCTTCTAACTCGGTCACCCAGACGCGGCTCATCCCTTCGGATTCCAGGACGCGAACATCCTCGTCACTGATGACATGCCCTTTAGCTAGTAATTTCTTGCCACCGGGGCGGAAAACGGTGCAGCACAAAATTCTGCCATTCGATGCCTTGACGTCGACGGTCTGAGCTTTCATGAAACCTCTTCGGAAACAGTAATCCAGGACCCAGCGATGCGTGTGGCACTAAAGAAGATGTCGCTGATCCACACCCTTAGTCAGTCAACGCCCGATTACTTCTCAGGAAGTAATTCTATGAATATTAACGAGGGGAAAAGATAATTACAAGTAATTTAAGGAATAAATTTATTCTTTAGGTGTGGGAGTTGAATGAGAAGGCTGGAATCACCTTGAGGAATTGCCACATTTTCCCAGCGTTCCCGGTCCAAAACACGCAGTACGGCAATCTCGTCACAATGCTCGAACTTGGCGCAGCGGAGGCAGTCTTTCCAGGCTTTCAGGGGCAAGACGCCGCGTTCGACTTCCTCGAATCCGACGCGCTGAAAGAAGCCGGGAACGTAAGTAAAAGCAAACACAGCGCCCAAGGAATAATCCTGCGCTTCGCTAATAAGAAAGCGCATCAATTCTCTACCAACCCCCTGTGTTTTCAACATAGGAGCAACGGCCAACGAGCGCACTTCGCCGACTATTGGGCTGTAGAAGTGCAGCGCTCCGCACCCGACGATCTGTCCAGCGACAAACGCCACCGCAAAATCGCGCATGTTTTCGGATAATTCGAACTCGGTGCGCCCTAGCATGACACCGCTTGCGGCGTACGTGTTGATTAGATCCAGCAGGCCGGGGATATCGCTCATGCGGGCCTTCCGGACGACCACGGGATGTGTACTGGGCGTGCCGGAATGAACGTCTATATCTAGGACAGCGCTCTGCATCAGTGACGAATCTCCGTTCCAGCGGGTTCACCGTTTAGCAGCTTGGCAACGATGTCAATGGCCGCGCCGGGTGCGATCACGACCGCCGGAATGCCACCAGTTACCGCCGCGCTAGCAGCGTTCAATTTGGCCTGCATACCGCCCGCAGCTACACCGGACTCTATGAGTCCACGAACTTGATCGAGATTCAGCTTAGGCAGAACTAGTCCATCGGCGTCCAGCACTCCCGGTACGTCGGTGAGGAAAATGAGGCGATCGACGGCGAGTGCTCGTGCGCAGGCAATAGCCATCTGGTCGGCATTGATGTTCCAAGCGCTTCCCTGGTCGTCACCGGCAACACAGGCGACCACCGGAACCATGCCGGCGTTAAGCAACAAGGTGATCAGCGCGGGATCGACGTGGTCGACGCGCCCGACGAACCCGAGTTCTTCGGACATGCGGGACGCGGTCGTGAGGCGCCCGTCGATCCCGGAAATACCGACGGGATTGGCTCCGGCGGCTCGGAGCGCTCCAACCAATTGCTTGTTTACGCTTCCAGCGAAAATTTTGAGGACGGCGTCCATCGCGGGCTCGCTGGTGACGCGCATACCGCCGATGAAATGGCTGGAGATGCCGCGCTCATCGAGGAAGCGCGTTAGCTGCCGTCCGCCGCCATGCACCACGACCAGTTGGTATCCGGCCTGGGAAACCGCGGCTACCTGTTGTGCAAGATTGTGCAGAATTTCGAAATTATCGACCAGAGTTCCGCCGATTTTCACAAGAATTTTCAAAACAAACCCACCGTTTCAGGGAAACCGAGGAGCAGGTTCATGTTCTGCAGGGCTTGTCCCGCAGCGCCTTTTCCCAGGTTGTCGATGGCGCTGACGATGACGCCCCGGTTTGTGTTGGCGTCGAAAGTCACGCCCATGTCACAGAAATTGGAGTGGGCAACCTGGTGAAGGCTGGGCGTGGATTCCGGAAGGTGCAGGCGCACGAAAGGCTCACTGGCATAAGCGTCCCGATAGGCTTCATAAATTCTCTCCGCCGTCATGCCCGGGCGGCCGCGGAAGTAGATAGTTTCGAGGATGCCCCGGTCGACGGGAATGAGTTGGGCAGTGAAGCTGAACTGCCGTTCTTCGATGCCGCTATGGGATAAGACTTCGGGCACGTGGCGGTGTTCGAGGATGGCGTAGGCGGAGAAGTTGCCGGCGACTTCGCAAAAGCTGGTTCGGAGGGACGCTTTGCGTCCGGCGCCGCTGACTCCACTCTTGGCGTCGCAGACGAATCCGTGGTCGAGGTCGGCTAGCCCGGCGCGAACGAGCGGGCGGATGGCCAAGTTGGCGGCGGTCGGATAGCAGCCCGGATTGGCGATCAGACGGGCGCCAGCAATGGAGTCACGGTAGAACTCGGGCAGGCCGTAGACGGCTTCGGCCAGCAGTGCCGGTTCGGGGTGCTCGGCGTGATACCAGCGTTGATAATTCACCGCTGTTTTCAGGCGGAAAGCCCCGCTTAAATCAATGACGCGCGCGCCGGCGCCGAGAAGTTGCGAGGTGAGTTCCAGTGAAACCTCGGGCGGGGTCGCCAGGAATACTATTTCTAGACCCGCTTCGCGTACGGCGGAGGCACTGGGCGCGATGCGCTCGGGCGTAGCGGAATCGAAGTAGGCGGGACCGTCGGCCGTGGTGTCGCGATGATCGAGAAGGACGACTTCGACGCCAGAATGTCGAGAAAGGAGGCGGAGTAGCTCAGCGCCGCTATAACCGCGGAAGCCAGCAACGCCTACACGGCGAGGCATGTGACTAATTATTCATTCCTATGAATAATTATACCCCATTACGTTCTTGGGCGGAGCGGTGAGCCAATTCGCCAACCAGCGGCAGCGAATAGGCTTCGCCTTGGCGGGTTTTGACGATCATAAAAATCCAGACGCCCACGATCAGCACTTGCAGAAGGTGATCCAGCCGAAAGACTTGGCTGGGCATGGCATTGAAGATCGGCACGACCACCCAGTCCAGAAGGAGCCAAGCAGCGAAGATATAGAGCCCTTGAAAAGCATGGAAGCGCAAGCTAAGGTCGCTGCGAAAACGGCGCGCTCCCAGGACGATCACCGCCATCACCCAGCCCACCCAAGGCACGTAACAAAGCATCGCAAGGGTGCGCGGCGACATGGACGCGAGGGGATCGGAGGGTGGCGGCAGCGGGCCCGTCCGGGCAGCGGCCGGGGGTTGCGGGGCGCCGCAGTTTCCACAATACCGGTCGGCATCCCCGACCTGATTTCCGCACTGGTTGCAGAAGGGCATAATCTGTAAGCTTCTACGCTATTTTGGGCGGCTTTGTTCCACGGATCACACCGAGGGCCAAATTTCAAGCACTCGCATGGGTCGCGTGCGTATGAGTATGATTGCACTCAGACCATGCAAATTCGATTGATTGCCTGCTGGCTGGGAATTGCTTCCATCGCAGCCGCTCAGAACGCGCTTCCGAAAGTCGATATTCCGTACCAGGAGTTTACGTTATCGAACGGGCTGCGCGTGCTTGTTCACGAGGATCATAAAGCGCCGATTGTGGCCGTGAACACGTGGTATCACGTCGGTTCGAAAAACGAGAAGCTGGGGAAGACGGGCTTCGCGCACTTGTTCGAACACATCATGTTCGGCGGAAGTGAAAACTTCCACGGCACCTATATCCAGGCGATGGAAAAGATCGGCGCCACCGATCTGAATGGCACGACGGAAAACGATCGGACCAATTATTTCGAGAACGTGCCGACATCGGCGCTGGATTATACGCTCTGGATCGAGTCCGACCGGATGGGGCATCTGGCCAATTCAATCGATAAGAAGGTGCTGGACCTGCAGCGCGGGGTGGTGCAGAACGAAAAGCGCCAAGGCGAAAACCAGCCGTACGGCATCACGGACATCCTGATTCCGGAGAACACGTACCCGGCTGGGCACCCGTACTCGTGGTCGGTGATTGGATCGATGGACGATCTGAACGCGGCATCGCTCGATGACGTCAAGGAGTGGTTCCGCACGTACTACGGGCCGAGCAACGCGGTGTTGGTGCTGGCGGGCGATATCGATCTGAAGACGGCGAAGGAAAAGGTAACCAAGTATTACGGGGATATCCCGTCCGGGCCGCCGGTCGCGCATCAGGAAGTCTGGGTGGCCAAGATGACCGGCACGCACCGGCAGATTGTGGGCGATCGGGTTCCACAAGCGCGGATTTACAAGATTTGGAACGTGCCCGAATACGGAGCGGTGGATTCGGATTACCTCACTTTGGCCAGCCGCATTCTGGCGCAAGGGAAAACCTCGCGGCTTTATAAGCGGCTGATTTATGAGGACCAGATCGCGACGGGGGTGCAGTGCACTAACGACGCGAATGAGATCGGCGGGCAATTCTACGTGGAGCTGACACTGCGTCCGGGTCAGGACGTGGCCAAAGCGGAGCAGGTGCTGGACGAGGAGATGGCGAAGTTTCTGCGGGACGGTCCGACCGAGGCGGAGTTGAAGCGGGCCAAGACGCAATATGCGGCTCAACTGGTGCGCGGGATTGAACGGATTGGCGGGTTCGGCGGCAAGAGCGACCAGCTAGCGCGCGGAGAGACCTACGTGGGTAATCCGACGCAATATAAGGTCTCGTACGACCGGATTGCGGCGGCTTCGGGTCCCGAGGTGAAAGGAGCGTTCGCGCGCTGGACCAGTGATGGCGTCTACGTGCTGACGGTCATGCCGTTCCCTGATTACAAGTCACTGACCTCGGTGGATCGGACCAAGCCTCCGGAGTTGACGGCCGCCCCGGAGTTGAAGCTACCCAAGCTGGAGCACGCGGTTCTGAAGAACGGGCTGAAAGTGATTCTGGCGCAACGGCATGAAGTGCCGATTGTAAATTTCTCGCTGCAAGTGGACGCCGGATATGCGTCGGATCAGTTTTCCGCACCGGGAACGACATCGATGGTGACGACGCTGGTCGATGCGGGAACCAAACGTAGGAAAGCGCTGGAGATCAGCGACGAGCTGGCGAATTTAGGCGCGACGTTGAACGCGAATTCCAATCTGGACACAACCACGGTCTCGCTATCGGCATTGAAAACGAACCTGGATGCGTCGCTAGATTTGTACGCGGATGTGATTCTGCACCCCGAGTTTCCAGAGACGGAGTTTGCACGCATTCAGAAGGAGCGCCTCGCGGCGATACAGCGCGAAAAGTCCACACCGCAATCAATTGCGCTCCGCGTGTTTCCGACCCTGATTTATGGGCAGGGCCATGCGTATGCGACGCCTTTCACGGGTACCGGCACTGAAGCGAGCGTAAGCAAGATGACGCGCGCCGACCTGGTGAAAGCGCATGAGACGTTCTTCCGGCCGAACAATTCCACGTTGATCGTAACGGGGGATACGACGCTCGAGGAAATCACGCCGAAGCTGGACAAGCTGTTCGATGGCTGGAAGCCGGGAACGATCCCGCAGAAAGCGATCAACGCCGTACAATCCGCAACTAAGACGCAGGTGTATTTGATCGACAAGCCGGGCGCGCTGCAGTCGCTCATCATGGCCGCGCAAGTAGCGCCGCCGAAGTCCGATCCGCGCGACATCTCGATGGAGACGGTCAACACCATTCTAGGTGGCGAGTTTGGAGCGCGATTGAATATGAACTTGCGCGAGGACAAGCACTGGTCGTATGGAGTGCAGTCGGTCTACCTGGCCAACCGCGGACCTTCGGCGTTTGTCGTGCTTGCGCCGGTGCAAACGGATAAGACTAAGGAGTCGCTGTTTGAGTTGAATAAGGATGTGCACGCGATTGTGGCCGGACAGCCGATCACGGATGCGGAACTCGACAAGACGAAGATCAACGAGACGTTGAAGACGCCTGGCGAATACGAGACTTTGAATTCGGTGAGCGGGTCGATCGGGCAGATTGTGCGGTTTGGACTGCCGGACGATTATTTCCTGACCTATCCAAAGAAAGTCCAGGCTCTAACTAGAGCTTCAGTGGACGACACTGCAAAATCGGTGCTGCATCCGGATGGGATGATCTGGATCGTGATCGGCGATCGGGCAAAAATCGAAGCCGGTTTGCAGGATCTGAAGCTGGGTGAGTTGAAGATCATGGACGCGGATGGAAAAGTGGTGAAGGAGTGAAGATCCGATTGGAGCCGATGCCTATGAAACGTTTAATTCTCTTGGCGGTAGTGGCCGTAACCGCAGTGGCGGCCAAGCCACACAGCGCGACGCTGGATGCGTATTTCATCGATGTGGAAGGAGGCCAGGCGACGCTGTTTGTAGCGCCATCGGGCGAATCGCTCCTGGTGGATACGGGGTGGCCGGGCAACAACGGGCGCGACGCGGATCGTATCGTGGCGATGGCGAAGCTAGCCGGATTGCAAAAGATCGATACTCTCTTGATCACGCACTTCCATATGGATCACGTGGGCGGCGTTCCGCAGTTGACATCACGGATCCCGATTGGGAGATTTATCGACCACGGTGAGAGCGTGGAACATGGCAAGGACGAGGATGGCCTCTACCAGGCTTATGTGAGCGCGCGTGGCACGGCCAAGCATTTGGTTGCGAAACCGGGCGATGCGGTGCCACTGAAGGGCGTGGATGTGCGGGTGCTGTCTGCGGCAGGAAATGAGATAGCGGCGGCGCTACCGGGCGGGGGTCAACCGAATGCGCTCTGCGGCTCGGACGCCAAGCGGGACGCCGATCCGACGGAGAACGCGCAGTCGGTCGGAACACTGTTAACTTTCGGCAAATTCCGCGCGCTTGATTTGGGTGATCTTACGTGGAACAAGGAGATGGATCTAGTGTGTCCGGTCAACCGGGTCGGGCCGGTGGACGTGTATATCGTGAGCCATCACGGGATGAACATGTCGGGGTCGGCGACGAGTGTGCACGCGTTCGCACCGCGAGTGGCCATCATGGACAACGGGTCGCGAAAGGGCGGGACGGCGGAAGCGTATCAAGCCATCAAGTCGTCGCCCGGGCTGGAGGATATCTGGCAACTGCATTACGCCATGGCTGGTGGAGATGCGAATAATGCGGATGAAAAATACCTTGCCAACGTGGGCGAGAAAGACGACAGAGGCTACGCGATTAAGTTGAGCGCCCGGAAAGATGGGTCGTTCAGCGTGACTAATTTACGGACCGGATTTTCTAAGGAATATCCAGCGAAGTAAGGAAAGCGGTCGGGATTCGATCGGGTGCTTACACGGGCTCGGCTTCGAGAGCCGAGTGTCCAGCGTCTTCTCCGGCGACAAATAATCCGGCAAAGGGTTCTTCCGGGGCTTGGGCCTGCGCCAGAGCGGGCATGCGCTCCTGAAGCAGGAGTTCGGTCGCCAGAACCGATGGATCGGAATGGAAGAGTTTCTGGATTGAATTTCCGAGAAGGACGTTGGCTAGGGCGAGGAAGCTCATGCCCTGGTGGTGAACCATAAAAGCGCGGATCACCTCGGGCTTGCGGGGGCCGCGACCGCGCCGGCGGAAATCGATGGCCTCGTAGAAGCCGTAGCGGGCAAGCCAGCCGCGGGATTCCATGTGACGCAGGTTCTCGAGGGCAGCGCGCGGATCAACCATGAGCGAGAGTATGGTGGCGTAGGGAGCGATTACCAGGTCGTCCGGCAGGATGCGATCCATGCCGAGCGACGGGACGCCGAACGCCTTGTACTGATAATTTAAAGCCCCATCGCGGACGGCGTGGGCGGATTCTGAAATGCCCCAGGGCACCCGCCGTTCGCGCGCGTAGAGCCGTTGAATCCGAACGACCGAGCGCAAACTTTCTCCAAGCAGCGTACCGTCCCAGGTCTGCATGAACAGCGCTGGCATGAGGTATTCAAACATCGTGCCGCTCCAGGAAATCAGGGTGCGGTGACCCCGGTAATAAGTAAGTTTGCGGCCCAGTTGGAACCAGGCTTCGCGCGGAGCGTCGCCACGCGCGATAGCAACGAAAACCGCAGTGCGGGCTTCAGAAGCCAACAAGTCGTAAAACGAAGCTTGCAGTTCCCCCGCCTCAGCGTTCCAGCCGATACGCAGTAACTTCTTGCGGTCATCGAGCAGGAAGCGGAAGTCCATCTCGCGGCTAAGTTCGAAGGCAAGCTCGGCGTTGTGACTGATGGTGTCGACCAGATGCTGCCAGCGCGCGCGCGCCTCGGGCAGCGAACTGCCGAGCTTACCGAGCACTTCGAAAGTGGAATCGTGAATGCGGGCGTCGGAGGTGTCCAAGCTGTTCAGCATGGCCTCGATGCCGTCATAGAGATCGCCCATGTGGCAGAGCTTGGGAACGGCGCGGAGTTTCTCCATGAGCTCGGCGAGACGCGGATTCCGCAGGGTCATGCGGAGTTCGGTTTCGAAGGGCTGATGGATCCAGGGAACTAATTCACCGAGATCGGTCAGGGAGGCGAGCGCACGGGAGCGAAGCGCGGCGGCCCAATAGCGGATCTCGCCAGCGATTGCCGAAGCCCGCGGCGGCAGACGGTGAGCGATGGACTCGGCCGAAGTAGAAAGGCCATCGATCACGGCGAGGATTTCGGTGAGGACACCTTCCCAGAAGAAGAAGTCGTCGGGTTCACTTTCTAATTGGCGATGGAGACTTTCGGCCGCGCGCAGGAAAGACGGTGTACGGGCTTGGAGGGGAATAGCTTCGGTGAGACGGAGCAGGTGATCGCGCAGTCCAAGCAAGGTGTTGCGGGAAACCACTGGTTCGTCGAGAATGGCCAGGCAGCCCTGTCGCGTCACGATCAAAGAGGCGGCCAGATTGCCGCTATCCACCGTCGAGACGAAACGCGGGGTAAGAGTGCTCAGCGTGCGCGTGTCGTACCAGTTGAAGAAGTGGCCGTGATCTCGTTCCATCCGCGTGAGCGTGGTTTGCATGCGCTGCAACTGCGCGGCGAACTGCTGGTGGGTTAAGTATCCGAACCGATGGGCCGCGACGTAGGCGTTCAGTTGGAGGCCGATGTTAGTGGGCGAAGTGCGGTGGGCGACGGCCGGGGGATCTTCCTGGACGTTGTCGGGAACCAACCAATGATCGTCCGGCGTTTGGTGGTCGGCGAAGTAGCGCCACGTGGCGAGCGCAACTCCGCGGAGAAAGTCGCTCTCTCCGGCGGTGTGCGCGGAAGCCGGCGGAGCGCCATTCAACCAGACCATCAGAGCGGGACAGGCAACCCAGGTCAGCACGATGGTAAAGGCCAGCAAATTTCCGCTGTCGGGTAGAGAAAGTAGCGTGGCCCAAATCATGGTGGAGGCGGCGACCGCAGCGGCAATGTAGCGCTCCGGCAGATTCCAAGCTTTGACGATTCGGAGCAAAGCGGGCGGACTGAGAAACTCCGAGGGAGACGGTTTGGGACCGGAGGCCATCTCGGCTTGGGCCATGCTTTCCCACTCAAGAAGGTGACGATGGGAGACCGTGCGCCGGTACAGAGTGCGCACGATGGCGTCCACCATCAGCAGCGCTTGGGCGGGAAGAAAGATCAGGGTGAGGACGGCCTCAAGATGACCGCGCAGGAAATCCGAAAAGCGGGTCCAGGCCCAGGGTCGAAGGAAACGCAACGGCGGCGGACGCAGAAGTGAAATGAGAATGTCGCCGTAGATGGGGAATAGGAGAATGGCGAGGACGGCCCGGGTGGCGGCCGCGGATTGCGTATCCAGCAATAGCCAAGCGCTTAGAAAAGCTGCGAAGTAAAAAGGCTCTACCAGGCTGCGGCGAAGGTTATCGAAGATTTTCCAGCGCGAGACAAAGGGCAGGGAATTGGGAACCCACTTCCAGGTGGCATCGGGGACGCGGGGGAGAAGCCACATGGCAATCTGCCAATCGCCGCGGACCCAACGATGTTTCCGTTTGGAAAATGCCTGGTAGCGCGAGGGGTAGTCGTCGATCATTTCCAAGTCGGTGACCAGACCGGCGCGCACATGCTCGCCCTCGATGAGATCGTGGCTGAGTAGAGTGTTGTCGGGAAAGCGGCCACGGGTGGCGCGTTCGAAAGCGGCGACATCGTAAATCCCTTTGCCGGTAAAGGTGGCGCGCCCAAACAGATCTTGGTAGACGTCGGAAACCGCGGTGGTGTAAGGATCGAACCCGGTCTGGCCGCTATAGACTCGCGAGAACCGGCTCTTGGCGGCCGATTCCATGCTGATTCCGATGCGGGGCTGCATAAGGGCGTAGCCCCACTTGACGATGCCGCTATCCGGATCGAACACCGGGCGGTTCAAGGGATGGGCCATGGTCCCGACCAGTTTCGCTGCGGTGTCGCGCGGCAACTGAGTGTCGCTATCGAGAGTGATGACGTAGCGGATGCCCTCGATCTGACTCAGGTTGCCGATCACGATGGAGAAGCGGTTGTCGTGGCCCAACAGGAAAGCGTTGAAATCATCCAGCTTGCCCCGCTTCCGTTCGCGGCCCATCCATCTGCATTCCTGTTCGTTCCAGACGCTATCGCGATGGAGGAGGAAGAACGGCTCGTTACCGCCGATGCCGTACCGGTGGTTCAACTCCTGGATGCGGGCGACGCAATGCTCGATCAGGCCCGGGTCGTTGGCGTTGGGGAAATCGGCATCCGGGAAGTCGGTGAGCAAGGCGAAGGAAAGGTTCGGATCGCGGTTGGCGAGGTAGTAGATTTCGAGATTGTCGATGAGCCGTTGTGTGCCGGATCGGGACAGCAATAGAGTGGGGACGACGACCACGGTGCGGAACTCATCAGGAATCCCGCTGCGGAAATCCATGCGCGGCTGCACGCGCGGAGTCAGGAAGTAGCTGACCAGCAGGTTCACGGTGGCCAGTGCGGATTGGGAGGTCGGGAGGAAGAGGCACGCCAGGAACCACCAGGGAAGAGGTCCGGCCAACCACTCGACGGCTCGTAGGATAGCGATGGAGAGGGCGAGCGCCCCGCCCAAATAGAACACAGACGGCGTGGTTTGAACCACGTCAAGGATGAGGCCGCCGGGAGTGCGGCGTGCGCGGGCGGCGTGGCGTAGCTCGGGCGTGGCATCGCCTATCAGATAGGCGCCGACATGACGCCCGCTTTGTACAGCAAGTCCGACCGCGATTTCGGCGATTTCCAGTTCGGTGTGACGGCTATGGCGGGCAAATTCTTCGATGGCGCGGCGGTAGCGATCGCGCGTGTTGAAGTCCATGCCGGCGTAAGCGGACTGCGGTTGCTGACGCAGGACGCGATCAGGGATGTAGAGTGCTTCGACGAACTCGGGCCACTCGATTTCATCCAGGCTGCGGAGACCGGTGACGATTAAACGCACGGAGGCTTCGGTTTCGGGAGACTCGAGCGGGGAGGACGTGAGACTCGAGCCTAACCGCTTCAGCAGCGCGATTTTCAGCATGGGGCGCACGGCCCACAGTTCGGAAAGCAGCAACACCGTGGACTGCTGGGCATGGTCGATGAAGGACACCAGCGAGTCGGGTGTGAAATCCTGGGCGTGCGCGGCGGCGAGATCGTCGGTGATGGTGAAGATGCGCGGCTGCGGCGCATCCGGCAGTGTAGGCAGCTTCTGGTAGTAGGCGCGGGGCATGGACTCGCGAATTTCGCGAATCTGCGTTCTCAGGTACGAATAGTTTTCGAGAAGCCATTCTCCCGTCGCCGAACTCGCCCGGCCGGCGCGGGCATCGGCAATAATTTCCTCGCAGACTTTGCGCAGCAGCCGCTCGAATTCGGGCGCGACGCGAAGCAGGGGCGGATGGAATGACGTTGCAGTCGGCATGCGGATCAGCGGTAGCTGGAGGCCTGCAGTTCGAACATGTCAGCGTAACGGCCTCCCGTCTCGATGAGTTGCTGGTGGGTGCCTTCTTCCCGAATCTGCCCAGCTTCAAGCACCACGATGCGGTCACACATGCGAACGGTGGAAAAACGGTGGGAAATCAGCAGCGCCATTTTGCCTTCGGTCAGTTCGGCAAAACGCTGGAAGATTTCGTATTCCGAAGGAGCGTCGAGGGCAGCGGTGGGTTCGTCGAGGATGAGGAGTTGCGCATCGCGGGCATAGGCGCGGGCCAAGGCAAATTTCTGCCACTCGCCGCCGGACAGATCGACACCGCCTTCGAAGCGCCGCCCCAGCATTTGATCGAGACCGCGCGGAAGCCGCTGAAGTATGTCGGCCGCGCGGCTCTTACCTGCGGCCTCCATAAGCCGTTCTTGGTCCCAAAGGTGCTCAATGCGGCCGACACCAATGTTTTCGCGGGCAGTCATGTCATAGCGCACGAAGTCCTGAAAGATCACGCCGACTTCGTGCTGGAGGCTGGCCAAATCGTAGTCCCGAAGATCTATTCCGTCGAGAAGAATGCGGCCGGACGTGGGGTCATAGAGCCGCGCGATTAACTTGACAAGAGTAGTCTTCCCCTGGCCGTTCTCACCGACTAACGCGATGCGCTCTCCTGGATGGATACGGAAATCGAGATTGTTCAGAACGAGGCGCTCCGAGCCGGGGTACTGAAACGAGACGCCTTCGAAACAGAATCCCTCGCGGATGTGGCGGGGCGCAGGCAGCGCTCGCCCGGTGGAGCGGATGTTTGGTTGGACCGCGAAAAATTGCAGCAGATCGGTCAGAAACAATGCCTGATCGGCAATGGAGGTGAAGGTGGAGAAGATCAGTTGTATCTGGCTGCTGGTGCCTTGCAGGGCGCCGGCCAGAAACGTCAGATCCTGAATGCTGAGCCGCCCTTGCAGAGCGCGAATCACCAGGTACGCATAAGACCCGTAATAGCCCAGCGAACTAAGTAGAGCCAGCAGCGAGCCCGCAATCACGCGCTTACGCAGCAGCGCTTTGTTCTTGCCCACGACGGCGTCATTGATTCGGGAAAAGCGGTCTCGCAGATATTGGCCAAGCCCGAAGACCTTCAGTTCCTTGGCGGACTCCTTACGCGTTCCCAAGTCGCGCAGGTAATCCAGTTCGCGGCGCAACGGCGTAAGGCTGAAAGCCAGCGAATATCCGAGAAACGCGTAATGGCTCTCGCCGATAAACGCGGGCACCACGCAAACGATTAACACGACGAATAAAACGGGCGAGTAGTAGACCACTCCGGCGGCAAGCGAGAGAAGAGTGATTGTCTGTTGCATGAGGCGGCCAAGCGCGTTCAGCATTCCGATGCGATCGGTGGCTTGCACGCGGGCGCGTTCCAGCTTGTCGTAGAACACGGGATCTTCGAAAGATTGCAGATCCAGCGACGCAGCGTGGCGCATGATTCGGAGGCTGACCTCACGCGCGAACTGGTCGGCGAGGCGGGCGTCGGTGTAATCGATCACGCGGTTGAGGATGTTGCCGATTCCGGCAATAAAGAATTCGGCGGCAAGCAACCACCACGTGGCGGATGGGATTGGCTGGCCGGGATGTTTGACGGCTTCCACCACGAGGCCAATGATGAGCCGTGCGACAGCGAGCGCCGCGAGCGGGAGTAAGCCTGTCAAAATGCGCAGTACGATGCCTGTAATGCAAATGGCCGGGCCGGAATCCCAGACAATCTTCATCACTGGCGGGAGATTGTGCAGCGCCTTGAGGCGATCCCGCCAAGCTTGAATTTGCGCTGCGACCGACTTATTCATAGGCACGAAGATGGATCGGGCTCGGCTCTACGCGGGGATGGAGCTACTGCGAGTGTAACTGCTTCACTCATCAGTACTCGGGAATAGGCCGGAAGTAACTCCCAGAAGGCGGTACGTTTTCGGCGCGATTTGACCTGCAAGTCTTTCTTTTCGAGCCGCTTAGCTGCAATCCTAATTGTAACGAAGCAGTCAAACAAATCGACAAGGGACAAACGAATGTTCAACACAAAACGGATACTTGGAACTCTTACTCTATTCGCCGGGATGACGGCCAGCGCGGCGCACGCCAACACAATTACCGGAAAGATCTGGGAAGGAATTCCGAATCTTGACTCGGCCAGCACGCCGCCTTCCGGGCCGGAAGCAGCCGACTTCACACTCAACGGCGCGATCAATTATTACAGCAATGGTTCCAGCAACTACACGATCGGCACGTATTACAACGATGCCACGTTCACGGCTGTTTCGCCGGCCTTCAAGACCAGCGATACCTTGAACGAGACCTTCGTGCAGATTACGGGCAGCACGTACCTGCAAGCGGGCAACAACAACTTCTCGGTCAACCACGACGATGGTGTGGTGCTGACGTTCGCGAATCTTAACGGCGGCAGCGACACGGTACTGAACTCACCGCAACCGACAGTGGCCGATCAATCGCCGTTCAATGTGGTGAATAACGGACCTGCGGGCTTGTATGCGTTCACCATGAACTATGTGGAAACCAACGGCGCGCCTGCTGTTCTGCAGTTCGCAATCAATGGCGCGAACGTTACCCCGACACCGGAACCGGCCACGATGGGCTTGCTTGGTGGAGGTTTGATGGGTCTGGCGCTTCTCGCCCGGCGCCGCAGAAAGGCGTAATGGCGGGGGCCCATGCTCCCAAATAGTTCCCGACGGCCGCTCACCCCGGCCGTCATTTTCTTTTTAGAACGTCACTCGGACGCCCAGTTGCGCGGCAAACGGAATTCCCACTGTCGTCCCGGGGCCGAAGAAATCTCCCAACGCGCCCGCCGGAATCCGTAAATCCTTCAACTGCACCGGTCGCGTTTGGGAACAATCCGCGCTCACGCAAACGGATGTGACATCGGCAAGCTGGTCCGGTGGAACGGGTAAAGCGGCGACGCTCGACACATAGTTATTCCCCGGATTGGTTCGATTTAACAGGTTGAAGAACTCGGCGAAAGGGCGAACGATGATGTGGTCGCTAATCGCGAAGGGACGGCTGACGCGCAAATCAACTTGCTGGAACGGTGTCCCGCGAAACTGGTCAAGTGAGGTTTGACGTCCGTTCACAACTGCGCGATCGTTCGTGTCCAAACCATCGCCATTGACATCCACCGGGGTGGAAATGGTGAAAGGGCGCGCGCTTTCGAACTGCATCAACGTTGAAGCCTCCATCCCGAGCGGCAGGCGGAAGATTCCCGATACCACGAAGCGATGACGGACGTCCTCACCAGACGGGCCATGATCGCCTGGGCCAAACGCGTTCCGTACGTTGCTGACGCCATTGACGTAATCGAACAGTTCGCCGACGACGGCGCCCCACGTCGCGGCGGAGGCCAGAGTGTAGTGGGCGGACACTTCAAAATGTTCATTGAATCGATGCCGCACCTGAACGGCGAGCCCGTCGTAGCGGGACCGGTTATCGGTGCGGAACACGGAGACGCTGGGGGCATCGGCCGGCAGTGTCACGCCGCTGACGTATTCGTAGCGGCGGTACTGATGAACGCCTTCCTGGTGCTCGAAAAAAGCGTTCAGCACCCAATGGGATGCGAACTCATGCTCCACGCCGGCGCTGGCCTGCAGCGCGTAGGGAGTGCTGTAACTGGGATCGATCACCGCGCCATGATCGTTCGGACCCAGCAGACCAGTGCCCGGAGTATTGACTGCCTGGAAAGCGTTGACCCAACCGTTCTGCGCCAAGTCGTTGTAGAAGATGCCGAAGCCCGCGCGAATGCGGGTGCGCGTGGAGTTTCCTGGGGCCCAGGCCAGCCCGATCCGGGGCGCGAACGCACGCCGGTAATCATTCGGCTCGCCCCGCGCTAACCCGACACCTACAGCGTTCAACGTGAGCACAGCCGGATTCGTGTCTTGCGAACGCCCTTCGGCGATAAACAAGCCGAAGGTGGTGTCCCAGCGAAGCCCGTAATTGATCGTGAGGCCCGGACGCACACGCCAAGAATCTTGCACATACACGCCGAGCCGCCGGATGCTTTGTCCGAAGAACCCGTTGGAGGCCGGTGTGAAGACCGACCCGGCGGCGTAGTCGGAGGCAAATTGATTCTGGTGGGTTAGGTAATAGCTGGGGTCTTGCGGAAACGTGACAAGCGTCTCCGCATTCGCGCTAAGCGCACCGCTGAGAACCGGTTCATGAATCAAGTTGACTCCGAAATGCGGCGCATGCGAACCGGCGGAATGAGCAACATCGTAGCGGACCTGATACTTTTGCTGTTCGCGATACACCGGGAACGCGGTGATCGGCGTAACAAACTGATTGTCGCCGAAGGTTTCAAAACCCGAGGTAGTCAAGTAGTTTGCGCTGAACGGAAACGCGAGGCCAAAGCCCAACGAAGAGTTACGAATTTGTTGCTGGACGAATCCGCTGGCTTGTAACGTCAGTGAAGCTGTCCAGGCGGGGCTGAACTCGATTTGATTAGACAACAGTGCGCTGTAGTATTGCGACTTCGTGGTAGCGCCGGTGGAGGGAAGCGTGGCCTGTTGCAGCAGGTTGTTGCCCGTCAGGTACCAATCGGTCGCGCCTCGCAGGAACCAGTGGGATCGCTCGGTCTGCGCCCAATCGATGCGCGTCAGAAACAGCGTGTCGTTGAACGGCACCGAGGCGAAGGACGGCGCCGCGATCGTGGAAACGCCCGGAATCAAACCCGCCGCCGCGAGTGCGCCGAGCGCCTGAAACTCCTGACGGCTCGGATTGCTATAAGCGATGCTCGCGTGTTCGGTCACCGACTCAAGGTCGGAGAACAACCATAACTTCCGGTTGATGATAGGTCCGCCCACCGACCCGACATAGTTCTGGCGGGAGAAGGGCTGCTTGGGGTTAGGAGCCGGATCATCGAGCGTGTTGCGAGCATTGAGAGCGGCGGCGCGAATATAGGCGGCCGCCTCGGCGCGCCAGATGTCGGAGCCGCGACGTGTGTTGACGATGATGGATCCGCCGTTGGTTCGCGAGGTATCCGCTTCGAATTGCGCGGTGCGGACGGTAAACTCGTGAATGGCGTCGGGAGAATAGTTTTGAAGAAAGCCGCCGATGTAATCGTCATTGTTGTCCCCTCCGTCGACCGATAAGTCCACGTTCAGTCCCGAACTGCCGGCGAACGACACAGCGGTGATGCGGGCCTTCGTGGGATCGGACGGCTCTACTGGCTCGGTCATGGGCGCGACATAGGCGATATTGGCAAAACTGCGCGCGGCGAGAGGCAGGTCGCGCAGCTCCCGTTCGGAGATCGAGGTTTGCTCGACACTGCTGGAAGATTCCAGGCCCGTAGTGGACACCTTTACCGCAGTTGTGTTGCCCGCTATAGAGAGAACCAT
Source organism: Bryobacterales bacterium (assembly GCA_963814235.1). GTDB lineage: Bacteria > Acidobacteriota > Terriglobia > Bryobacterales > Bryobacteraceae > Bog-113. Next base: position 539,835 of record CAWFCA010000001.1, read on the forward strand.
TTGGACGCTGGGACGGGCACTCACCGATACAGCGACTGATGCTGTCCCCGCCTGAAAACCCGGCGCGCTCGCCTGTAAACGGTAGTTACCTGGGGCGAGCAGATCGAATCGGAAATTGCCAGCGCGATCGGCCCGTGCCTCCCGGTGAAACGCAAACCCTTGCGCGTCGGCCTGAACAGAGGCGAGCGGAATCCGCGCACCGCTGGGGTCGGCGACGAAGCCTATAATCGCGCCGGCCGGATTTTGTGCAATCGCGAGTGGCGCGGCCAGGAGTAAGCAGACGTAGCGATAAGCCAAGTTTTTCGATTTTATCGCTGACGGCGTCACCCAGTGAGAACTGCCACGGGAACGCGAAGGGAAAACGTCGTGCCTTTAGCCGGATCGCTTTCGAAGCTGATGGTTCCGTCGTGTAGCTGAATGATGCGGAATGTCATAGACAGCCCGATGCCGGAACCTTTCTCCTTGGTGGTGAAGTACAGGTTGTAGATCTTATCCCGAATTTCCGGGGGAATGCCGGTGCCGGTGTCGGAAATGCGAATCTCAGCCATGTTGCCCTGCACGCCGCTCCAGAAACGCAAGTGTCCCCCGTTAGGCATCGCGTCGATAGCGTTGACCACCAGATTGAGAACGGCCTGCTTGAAGAGATCGGGATCGACTGTGACAAGCACGGGGTCGGGCCCTACTTCGACCGACACATCGATTTGGCTAGCCGCCGCTTGGGGCCGCGCTAAATCGGCCAGCTCATAGACAAAATCGGAAAGCGGTACATCCGCAAGGTTGAGCTGTACCGGGCGGGTGAAGTCGAGAAACGTTTTTACCACGCGATCGAGCCGCAGGATTTCACTGCTGAGAACCTCCATCTGCGGATTGACGTCATAGTCGCCATGCGAAAGCTTGATCTTGGCAAGCTCGACATGCATGAGGATCGCGTTTAAGGGATTCTTCACCTCATGCGCCACTCCGCTGGTTAGGCGGCTAATCGCGGACAGGCGATCGGCGGTCTGGAGTTGCCGCCCAATTTGGCGCGTAGCTTCGGGATCTCGCAAGCGGATCAGCATCCCGGATTCGCCACTGAGAAACTCTACGGTGAGCAGGAGTATCCGCAGCTGGCTGGAGCTACCGGCTTCAAGCGTCACCGGGACCGCCCGGTTGTGAATGGGACGCCCGATCTGCATGGCCTGACCGAGCAGCAGACCGATGCTGGTGCCGGATGGAAACACGTCGCTCACGGGCAGCCCAACCAGATCCGCGCGTTCCCGCCCCAGAAAGGCTTCGACGGCTCCGGCAGCCGCAATCAATCGGCGATCCCGCCCGAAGATTAGGACTGCATCCTCCAGTTCATCGAGTAGCCGTTCGACGTTGCCCTTCAGATCGCTAAATTCGCCCTTTGCGCCTTTGAGCGCCTGCCCCAGCATGGTGACCTTCGAAGCCACCACACCGAACTCGTCTCCGTTGGCGGAGTTTACTTGCTGCAACTCATATTCACCGCTGGCCACCATGTCCAACATCTTTCCGACCTTGCCCAACGGCCGGTAGGCGATGGTCGAGAACAGGAAGGCGCAGAGGACCGCGAAGGCGACCAGCAGAATCGCAATCCAGGCGTGATGCGTAAGGATGGGATCGATTGCGTTATGGATCAGAATGGGCAGCAGCAGTACATGCACAACCACCGTGCCGCCCGCCCGATCCTGCTGATCCGCTGAGATGGTGTACGGGTTTTGTGCGTGATAGAGCACCCACCACTTTTGCGCCAAGCTGCCGTGCTCAACGATCTGGCGGAAATCGGGATGTTCCCCGATTTTGGAACCGATCGCGGCGGGACGGCTGTCGGCCAGGACAATGCCATTTTCATCGGTGACGGCGATGTCGTCGACCAGATTGTCGGAGGCGCGCGCAATGTCGAACAATTGCGGGGAAAGGGAATGCGACTGCGTGATGGCCAGGGAACCGCTCTTGCCCGGTTGCTGCTGGATTTCACGATTAGTCGCCGAAGACGCGTAACTGAGAATCAGCAAACTTTGCTGCAGCGAATTTTCAAACTGACGGTTGATCTCACCGACCAAATCGGAAATAGAGACGACAGTGACGATAGATGCCATGACGAGCATGGACCAAAGCGTCAGGCGCGCCTGCAGAGTCATCGGACTGTCGAACGGGTCGCCCTTCAGATAGTAAGCAGCAGCTTGCCTGCCGTCTTCCTTGCTTCCAGATCGCGGTGGGCTTGAGCGGCTTCTTGGAGTGGGTACCTCTTGTCGATTCGCAGCTTCAAGGAGCCATCGGCAATGCCGGAGAGCACGTCGCCCGCGCGCCAGCGCAGCTCTTCCTCGGTCGCGATGTAGTTCCCGAGCGAGGGCCGTGTCAAGTAGATCGATCCCTTCCCGTTCAGGATGTTGGGATCGATTTCGGCAACCGGGCCGCTTGATTGCCCGAACAACACCATGGTGCCCCGAGGCCGCAGAATATTCAAGCCTTTCAAGAACGTGGACGCTCCTACGGAATCATAGACCACATGGACACCGGCGCCTTGGGTGATCGTCTTTACTTCGGACTCGAAATCCTGAGTCGTGTAGTCGATGACGTGGTCGCAGCCAGCTTCTTTTGCAATGGCTAGTTTTTCCGGCGAGCCGGCGGTGCCGATCACAATCGCCCCCCGCTTCTTCACCATCTGGACGATTAATGCGCCAGCGCCCCCAGCTGCGGCATGGACCAACGCGGTTTGACCGGCGGCCACGGGGAATGTGGAGTGCGTCAGATAATGCGCCGTCATGCCCTGCAGCATCGCCGCGGCGCCCTGCTCAAAGCTCACGTGATCGGGCAGGCGAACCAGAAGCTTGGAGGGAACCACTGCGAACTGGGCGTAAGAACCGCGAGACATGGTGTAGGCCACCCGGTCGCCTACGGAAAACATCTCCGCGCCCGCCCCCACGGCTTTCACCACACCCGCGCCTTCGTTCCCGGGGACGTACGGCAACTCGGCTTTATATAGTCCGGTTCGCAAATAGACGTCGATGAAGTTCACTCCGGCGGCATGCAGTTCCACGAGCACCTGCTGGGGTCCGGGCGTCAACTCGGGGACGTCCACGAACTCCAACTTTTCGGGACCACCTAATTCTCTGATCTGTATCGCTTTCATAGCTTAAGAACCAGTTCACTACACACGCCTGGTTAACACAAGGCGAACAGCGCGCCGGGTGTGAACCGCCGCGGCATAAAGCGACAGATATCCGAACACAAAGGGCAGCGCCGCGCAGCGCAGTATGGTTTGTGCCGGGAAAGCATGGGACAAGCCCAAGCGCGCTGAAACCAGCCGCATGACGTTTCGGAGATTTCCCGTGTCCAGCCAAAAGCAGTCGGTGTTTTCATTAATCACCAAAACTTTGGCGGGGAGTTTCCAAACGAGCCACCACTTCCAGCGCTCCATGATCGGATTGCCCGCGCAAACGATAGCGAGCACGGTGGGCGCCGATTCAGCAATCTCGGTAAGCAGGCGAGCCCGTGACGGATCCGTTTTGTAGTCTTGCGTCCTCCAGATCCGCGCGAAAGTTTCCAATGCGTTTGGAACGCCGGGGTGGCAGGTGACCAGGCCGAACGGGACCTCCGCGCCAAGGACTCCGCGCAGCCGGAGAATCACCGCCTCCGTAAGTGCGCGCGGCGCGCTTTCGACTAGAATTACGCGGAGCGTGGGGGGACTTGCCGCCGTCCAGTAGCGCATGCGGTCAGGGCGCCTGCCCCGCAGTTGCGCGATTGTCGTGTTCCAGGCGTTTCAGGTCCCGCTTGGCGTCTTCGAGCAAGGGATCGCTCGCCAGGGCCGTCCGCAGGAGTTCGACGGCATGCGCCACATGCCCTCGCTTTTCAGCGATAACGGCCAGTTGATATTGGGCGAGACCGGCGGATGGCGCGTTTCCCTCAGAAGGCCCGGCGAGATAGCTTTGCAGAAGTTCCTGAGCCGTGTCCAGATTCTTGCCGGAGGCGATCAGAGCGACGGCAGCTCGATATAGCGGTGTGCGGTCGTCCGGGTTGAATCGCCGATAAACCGATAAAAGCCCGTTCATTTCGGGCAAGCTATCGGACAAAGCCGCTTGCTCGGCCAATATCTGCCAAGCTTCCGCACGGCTCGGATCGATATAGAGAGCTTGGCAAGCCTGCTCATCGGCTTCTAACTTTCCCGCGTCCGTTCGAGCTTCGAAAACCGCTGAGGCGAGATGGGCTTCGTAAGAATTCGGGTCTGCCGCGACCGCTTTTTTGAGAAATTCCGCTTCCGCCACAAGGTCATTCCGGTTGTGAGCTAGTGTCGCTTGGGTTAAGTAGCCGCGCCCCGGCGCAGTCGCGGTGAGTGTCTGGGCAAGAGTTTTAGCCTTCTCTTTATCCCCACCCATGAAGGAGGGCGCTAGATCGGAATAAAGCACCAAGCCGTAGATAGCGTCGGCGTTGCGGGGGTCCAGCTGCAGTGCCTCGTCAAGTTCTTTTTTGACGCGCTTGGCCAGCGACAGTTGGCGGAACATGCTTGCATGTTCGGCAGTCCGGCCCGCGACCGCGGCAACTTGAACATGGCTCGCCGGATCTTTAGGATCGGCTGTCAAAGCCTTTTCCGCCGATTCCATGGCGGCGCCTAACTGCCCCAGTCCCAGTTGTGCGCGGGAGACAGAAACAAGATATTTCGCACTGTTCGTGGGCGTGGATGTTAGAACGTCCAAAGCTTTGTGAAAACGGTTTGCGTCCAGGAGTTGCTCAGCGGTCACTATCCCCGTCGTTGCGGAAGGCGTAAGTGGGACTGAGCAAGCTGCTACTGGATATACGTAGGATCCGGCGGCAACCAACATGCTAGCAACAATGCGGGACACTCTCCCGTTTCTAACACACCGCACCGGCGGTGCCTGGGCAACGGGCTGCTGTTGTTTCGATGGGAGTTACTTTTCAGGTGATTTTCAGGCACATCGCGGGGTATTAAAGTTTACAAGCGTACTCGTGCGAGTAATTGCGGGGTAAGTGGGTAATTAAAAAAACTTTTCCAAAAATTCTGAGAAATTGTTCCTATCTGTTCACCGAATAGATATATTACAGGTGTTCGCTGGCCATGTGAATAAGAACACCGTTCTAGGCGAGTAAGCCGGTTACCGCATCATCGGTAGAACCGCGAAGGGGGTCATAACATGGAAGACTTTGAACTACGGCACCTGATCGAGTTTTTGGAGCAGCGGCGAGCGTTGCTCAACGCAACGATTCATGATTTGGAGCAGCTCTGCAACTTATCCGAGGAAATCGCGCCGAAGCGTCCCGGACGAAAATCCGTAGATGCTGAAGAGCGTCGCCGCATCTCGGAGCGGATGAAAGCCAGATGGGCAGCTCGGCGGCTGGCGAAAACCGCTGGTGCGTCCGGATCGGCTTAGATGGTTTTTAACTGAAGTTTGTCTCACGGGTGCTGATCAGCAAGCTAATCCTTTGATGGGTTACCTTGCTTCTGCGGCAAGACGTTGCAGTCTCTCGCCCTTATTGCACTCGTTCTGCCTCGGCGATTGCCGACGGGTTTGACATTGAGGTGCGTACGCCTTACACTCGAAGTTCAGACGCGGCGGATTTTATGAAAGTGTCCGATCCTCAAAGGCAAGGCAGGCGGAACTGGAACGGGGTGCAACTTCCCCGATAGTCGCGCTCTGGCCACGCGGCCCGGTCCGATTCTACATTCTTCCCGCATCATCTCGCACGCTCTTTTTTCCCTCTTTTTCCCCGATCATTGCCGCCTCTGCAACCTCACGCTGAAAGAAGTCACACGATATCCAGTCTGCGAAGGCTGCATTGCGCGTATTCAGCCGCTGGTTGCAGACTTTTTCTGCTCGCTTTGCCGCACCCCCTTTGTCGATGATTCTTCGCTAGACGAACTTGGCCGTTGCGCGGCGTGCCTGAACGACTCCCGCGCGTTCGACGCAGCTTACTGTTTCGGCTCCTACGACGGCGATCTACGAAGTTTGATCCACCTGTTTAAGTACGCCCGCACACGCACGCTGGACCGGCCGCTCGGCCGTTTTCTGAGCAGCGCTTTTCCCCGGGATGAACAAGTGGATTTGATCGTACCTGTTCCCATGCACTGGCGAAAGCGCTGGGACCGTGGTTTCAATCAAGCCGAGTTGCTAGCTGCGGTGGTAGCGAGGCGCTCGGGATTGCCGTTATGGCTGGGATTGCGCCGTACGCGCAAGAGCTCGGTTCAAGCCGGACTGAGCTTGGCGGAACGGCGCATCAACATGGAAACCGTTTTCCAGGTTCCAGGCGCGAAAGCCCGGCAGGCCGTCCGCGGACGCGGCGTGCTGCTGGTCGACGACGTGTTCACCACCGGAGCCACCGCCAACGCATGCGGCCGAGCGTTGAAGGAAGCGGGCGCGCGGTCCGTGATACTGCTTACCCTGGCGCGCGTCGACCGCCGCTGGGCCGAGATTTCCGGAAACGAAACAACAGGAGCTAGTTAGAATATGGCAACGCCGACCAGACTACAAAAGCCCGTCCTTGTTTTGAATGCGAGTTATGAGCCGATCAATATCTGCGCTGCCCGGCGGGCGCTGGTGCTGGTGCTGAAAGGCGTCGCCTCGGCGGAAGAATTGTCGAACCAAGCAATTCACTCATCGCGCAAGTCGATGAAGTTGCCATCGGTGATCCGGCTGCTTGAATACCGGCGGATTCCGCATCAGACTCGCGCCCTTTCGCGAAAAAACATTCTGATGCGCGATCGCTACACCTGCCAGTATTGCCACAAGACGCTCCCGTCCTCGGAGATGACGCTCGATCACGTGATCCCGCGCTCGCGCGCTGGCGAATCGACGTGGGAGAATCTGGTGGCCTGTTGCCACCGCTGCAATAATCGGAAAGGCAATCGCACGCCGGAGGAAGCAGGCCTTAAACTGGCGCGGCTCCCGCGTCCCTTCAGCCTCCATACCAGCCGCCATTTGATGCGTCTATTAGGCAAGGGCGAAGATCAGTGGCGGAAGTATCTGTTTTACTGATCGACTGGTTTGCCCGTTGCCGGCGGGAGACCGGCTATCGGCACCAGCAACAGCCAGCGAATATGGAAGACCTCCGCGCTGTTCTGCATAGCGCGGCGTCAGAGGATTTCAAGCGGCTCTCTCAGCTTTGCAGGCCCGATTTAACTCTGGAAGCCTTCATCCTTTTCCTCAGTCAGAACACTCCGTATTTCTCGCCCGAAGAACTGGCCATTGCGCAGGAACGTCTGCAAATCGCCGCTTCGGCCGTGCGAAGTAAGCGCGTTGCGGAGCGTTAGTTCCCTACTTCTGCAGAAAGAAGTTGCCGACAAACATCCCGTCGATGCCCGACGAAAAGAAGCTGCGCACGGCGTCTCTGGGCGAGCAAACCAGCGGCTCGCCAAACAGATTGAACGATGTGTTGTACAGAACTGGCAGACCTGTACGGTGCCCCGCGGCGTGCAGCAGATTCCAGTAAAGCGGATTGTCGGCGCGCCGCACAGTATGGACGCGGATAAAATCGTGGCCCAGGATGGCCGCTTCGAAAGTCTTGCGGTGCGCGTTCTTTACGCGGCTCACCGAGGCCAGGTAGCGCGCGTTCGGTCCGGTTTCGAAGTACTCGCCAGCCAGCTCTTCGGGCACGGAGGCGGCAAATTTACGGAAGCTTTCCCGGCGCTTGATGAATTGGTTGAGATTCTCGGTCGAGTAGGGATCGAGAGGCGACGCCAGGATACTGCGGTTCCCGAGCGCGCGCGGCCCGAACTCCATCCGGCCCTGCATCCAAGCCACAATTTTTTGATCGGACAGCTGCTCTACTGCCGTCGAAACCAGTTCCTCTCCGGTGAGAAGGTAACGGAACCGCAGTTTGCAATTCTCTAGCACTTGCTTGATGGCTTCGGCGGCGAATTGCGGGCCTAGCAAATAGGCTGACGCATCGATACGCGCCTGTTCATGAAGTAGGTCGTGCCAGGCATGTAAAACCGCGCCCAGGGCAGTGCCCGCGTTCCCGGCAGCCGGCTGCACGAAAACATTTTCGAAGTGCCCCGATTTTTCGAGAGCGGTGACCAGAAAGGCATTGAATCCGAGGCCGCCGGCGATGCATAAATTGCGAGCCGGACCGGCCAACCGGACCACCTCCGCCTCCATCGCGCGCTGTACTCCGGTGGCAATGGAACTCCGTTGGGCGGTGGTGAGATCGGCATTGGGCGTGGTCCCGGCCGCTTCGAAAAACTTGGGGCTGAACCCCCCTTGTGTAAGCCGGGCCGGATCGAAATAGCTGCGGTCGAATCGCGGCGTTTCTTCCTTGCCCAGAATCCGTTCAAAAACCGGAACCAGAGACTCGTCGCCGTCAGCCGAAAGCCATTGGGTTTTGTGTTCGTCGGCGTCAGGGGTGAAGCCGAGTAGCTCGGTCACCCGGGTATACAGATCGGCGAGCGAGTCCGGATAGTAGAACTCGCTTTCGAGCGACAGGCCAGCCGGTGATCCGGTCCAGCGAGCCCCACAGCGTACATCGCCCCCACGGTCGAGCGTCAGCACGGTGGCGTCAGTGAACGGCGATGCGTAGAAAGCCGACGCCGCGTGGGCCAAGTGGTGGCCAACCAACACCATGCGGCTCGACGGAAAGCGCTCACGCAGCTTCAAATTCAGTTGGCCGGCAACACTGGTGGGCACGGGGCGCGCCACCGCCACGATATCGATGTCACGCTGCTCTAATTGCGCGATTGAAAGGCACGCATCGATGGATTCGACCGGCAGTTCTCCCCGTCGCGTCCGGCGCGCGATCTTTGCCTCTTCCATGGCGGCCACCAGCTTGCCACCCGAGAGAAGCGCACTCGCCGAATCACCGGCAATCGTACCGATACCGAGAATGTTCATACGGACGGCAGGCCTGCGCCCGCAGCACGCAGCCGCGCGATGGAGCGTTCCCGGCCAATCGTGGTGAACAGGTGGAAGGCGCCAGGCCCGACAGCCTGTCCGGTTAGCGCCGCTCGCGCCCCGTTGATCAGAATTCCCGCCTTAACGTCTATTTGGGCGGCCACTCGACGAAGATCTGCTTCGACGCTCGCTTCCGTGAACTCCGAATTGATTGCCAGCGCTTCAGCCAGCTGAGCTAAACCGTGCCGCGCACCCGGCTTGTTGAGCTTTTCCAAGGCGTCGTCTTCGATGACGAACGAGTCCGTGAAATATGGTCGTCCGCGGGTCGCAAAGTCCTGCAAGGTGGTATACCGGGCGCGTAGCAGCTCGACGGTCTGCTCCAGCCAAGGGTCGGGGAATGGGAGGGAGAACCCGGCTTTCCGTAGCACCTCGCGCACGGGCGCCAGCAGATCGGACACCTGCGCGGTGCGCAGGTGCTGGGAATTGAGCCAGAGCGCCTTCGGATCGAACGGTTCCTCTTCTGTAAAGTTGATGACTGCGTTGCTGCGGTTCACGCCTTCGAAGCTAAAGCTTTCCACCATCTCCGAGCGCGACATCTGTTCGCGATTGTCCTTAGGACTCCACCCGAGCAGAACGATGAAGTTCATAAAAGCGCGCGGCAGGAAGCCGAAATCCCGATACGTAGTCACGCTGACTACCGGACCGTGACGGCGCTTGGACAGCTTAGTTCCATCCGGCGCCACCAGTAGCGGCAAATGCGCAAATTGCGGGCGAGTGCAGCCGAGAGCGTCGAAGATGAGCAGGTGCTTATAGGTATTCGAGAGGTGGTCCTGGCCGCGAATAATGTGCGTGATCTGGAGCGCTCCATCGTCGGCGCAGGACGCCAGGTGATAGGTGGGCGTTCCGTCGCTGCGAAGAAGGGCGAAATCCTCGACGTCGGCAATGGCCTTACGCTGTTCGCCATAGACCTGGTCGGTGAAAGCGATCTCGCCGCCATCTTCACGGCGCACCCGGAAGCGGACCACGAACTTCTCACCGCTTTCCGCGCGGCTGTCGCTCTCGGCTTGAGAGAGTTCCCGCATGCCCGGATTGCACAGCCATTGGCCATCCCGCTTCTCACCCTCGTCGACATTGGTATTGGCGGGGGTAAAATCGCGATAGGCCAAACCGTTCGCCAGGATCTCTGCCGCCGCTTTGCGATGTGAGTCCAGACGGTCCGATTGCCGATAGAATTCATCCCACCCGAGATCGAGCCAGTTCAAGCCTTCGTAAATTGATTGGAGCGACGCCTCGGTGTTGCGTTCCACGTCGGTATCGTCAATCCGGAGGATTAGCGTGCCCCCATGTTTGCGCGCGTAAAGCCAATTGAAGATAAACGTTCGGGCGCTGCCGATATGCAGAAAGCCGGTTGGTGACGGGGCAAAACGAACGCGCAGCATGAAACCGTAAGTATAGAAAACGGTTAAAACCGGATTAAGTCCGTTTCCGTTTGGCATTTGAAGCGCATCATTGAAACTGGAGGAGATCCAACATTATGAAAAATCTAGTTAGCGGTGTAATCCTCGCGGCTTCGTTCCTGACAATCAGCGCTTTCGCGCAAGGCCAGTATGGCCCGGAGAATCGTTATGCTCCGGATTCGGTTTCGGCCACGATCGATCGTGTGCATGCCGATCTGAATCGTTCCTATGAAGGCGGATGGACGTTCACCCGTGGCGACCGCGATCGTCTGAACCATGCCGAGAAGGAATTGCGGGATTTCGCGCGTAAGTGGTACGGCGGAAAGTTCGATAAGGGCGAGTTAGACGATGCGATCGGCAGCATTCAGCACGTGATCGACAACAATCATATGCCGCCCCGCGATCGAGGCACGCTGGATGTCGATGTGAACCAGCTGCGTGGCATGCGGGAAGCTTACGACCGCCACGAACTGTTTGGCCGGTAATCGGTCAAACGCGGCATGCGGGTCTTGCGCTAAAATCGCGTAGGACCCATGAGATCTACTCGCTCCATTTGCTTAACCGGACTCCTGCTTACCGTGGCGGCCTGCCTCGGAAGTGCTGGTTGCCATTATGACCGCGACACTGCGGGCCGTCCGGATGCGGAAGAAGGCGATGGCACGCCCGGTAGCGTTACGGCCACCAAAGCCGGAACGGGCGATTCTAAAGTTGGCTCGGGACGCGGGCAAGTTGGTACAGATGCTCCGCCGCGGTCAAATTCTACGGGCGCACCGAATGGCGAAGGGGAACGAGGCGATGCGACTGGCGGCAAAACCGCCAAGCCGTAAGTTTTATTGTGAGCGCGCGACACTGTGTGAGGTTCGGAATCCGGTAACCGCCGTGGCGCGCCCGGTGGTCTCCCCGGTCAGCCAAACATATAGAGGCGCATCCCCGCTTGGAGGTGCGCTGGGTATCGTGATTCGCAGGGTTTGTTTCGCCGCTTCCCCTGGTACGGAAGCTGGTAGCTCATCGACGGTAACCCCGGTCTCGGGTGCCCATCCCACACGCTCAATCGTCTCTAAGTGCTCACCGCTCAACGCTGCCTCGAAGGTTCCGCCCGACGCACCTGGCAGGACTTCCAGTCTGCCGATTTTAGGAACGTGCACAATTCTGCCCAACGGGTAGCCTTCCGGCGCCCCGGGATCCACTCCATCATCGAGCGAAGCCATCAACTCACAAGCATTCGGGAACACCCCGTCGTCGAACGTCAAAAATAGGTTTTCAGCCCCGAGCGGCTCCACCGAATTCGTCGAACCGCGTTCTCCGGCGTGCACTCGCAGACGAGGCTGGCGATCGCCCCGGCAGCTTAAAGCAACCTCGGCCTGCGGCTCCAGATCCTTGACTTTGAGCATCGCGCTGAGAATGGCGGGTGATGGAAGCTCGCCAGGATGTAAGGCGACGTCGGACGCAGTTGGGGGCGACACACGGGAGCCGATCACCCGGGCACGCGGGCCAATGATTCGAATCCCGTTGTGCACGTCTAAGGGCTCGCTCCGGTTTTCGACGAAAAGCTTCAGATCGAATGCCCCACCCGAAGTAGCTCCGTGGTCAAGCGCCAAGGTCGCATCTCGCGAGGAACCGTCCGCCGCCGCGGTTTTCAAAGTGACCGTGCCAGCTAGAGAATCGAGCTTAACAATGCGGTCTAAGTGTTCCCCGCGCAGTGTAATCGAGGTGACCGCATCGCCCTGATGAATCGAAAAAGGAGAATTTTCCAGTCGCGGCGGCACGGCTAGGATGGCGAGTGGAACCGAATGGGGCTTGCCATCCACTTGGGTCAGGAGCAATCGGTAATCGCCGGGGTCGAGCTCGCCAGTATTGATTTGGATGTCCATGCTGTTCTGAACACCTTTGCGGAATCCCTTTGGGAGAACGAAGGGTACTGGCTGGGGCGTAAAGAACGGGTCACCGGGCCGGGCCAATTCGGCTTTCTTCACGAACTGAAAGTCAGCTCCGGAGAGCGTGACTGCAACTCGTCCAGACTTGGCGACCAGCCGGTCCTGCGACTCAGCGTTTAGGCGCGCCGACTTGAATTCGGCAAGAGCGACAACTACGAATTCACCCATTACCGGAAAGCTATCCCAGTCCCAGTCCGCCGACAGGTGATAAGCGCCGGGGGGAACCGCTGTTTTCGAAAAATCGAACTCCAGTGGCTTCGCCTCGCTTGCATTTGCGTCGCTGACCGGGCGAACGGGAACTTTCAGCGGTTTGGCATCCTTCCGGTCCGGTTCCAGTGTCCAGTTGCGCGCGCGATCCAGATATTTCCAATCGGCTTCGGATGAGACGTCGACAAGCACGGTGGCTTTCATTCCCGCCGGAAGGCTTTCCGGTTTGGAGACTGCCAGATGTGGCGCTGGTAGATTCGGAATCCGGGTGGCCCAGAGATAGGCAACCTTGGTATGCGGTGGAACCGGGTCACGCTTCCCGCAAAGTCCCAGGCCGTCATCGGGAATGGTTTGGGCGAACGAGGAGCGGAACACGGTATTCGGAAACGCGATCGAACGCAGTTCCAACAGCATGGCCGTGCCGCCGGCCGCCAAACCGACCGGGCTCCCAAAAAACAGAGCCGCAACAGAGGTGGCCAGGCTGGCGGTTTGCCCGATGCGTTGCGAATCCTGTGGAGCGATCGGATCATAATTTGCCATCGCCGGATTCAACGTCCGCATGGTAAGCATTAATTGCTGATCGACGGACTGAGAACGATCGAGCTGGGCAGCGCCATATTGCGAGGCGAAACCACGGAACGCAGCGTTTACAGTGTCTCCGGAGTTGGTGTCCGCGGAGAGTGCGCTGATAACGGCCTCGGTTTGAGCGGTCTTTTCGGCGTAGTCGGCGAGCTGTGAGAGAAGATCGTTGTCCTTGGAGAGAAATTTCCGCACTTTGCCGCGATTCAGTCCAGCCGGTCCGTATACGAGAACGGCCACCGAGGAACGCGCGGGCACCTGCCACTCGGCACGAGCCCCGGCTGGTTTAGGTTCGAGAACCACCAGCGGATCGGCATCGGCGGCGCGGGTGACGGGAACCAGGACAATAGCGACTTCGCCCTTGCGCACTTCGCTTGCCCGGAGGAGCGGCTTATAGACGATGATGTCGCCCTCCCCGACGCGGTTGATAGTTTTCAACGGGAGCGCAAGTCCGCCGCGAGCGGGTCGAACCCGCAAGTCGATGCTGCCGATGGGCGCGCCCGCCGGACAGACCAATGGGGGAGGTGCTGCGGCGAGCGTCGCGGTTAAAAACGAGAAAGGCGCAAGGAGAGTGAGCGGGACGCCCAGCAGTCGTAACACTTGTTCCAGTTTATCTTGAACACTGGTCTCGTCCCGGCGGAAAACGATGCTAATCTTGCGGACAGACAGGCCGATTCAGTACCGGTGAGCGAGTAACATCCCGTTTGGCAGCAACGTCCTACGGGGTATCGGGGCTGGAACTCAGCTTGTTATTCCGGTCGCAAATCGTGGACCGGTTCGAAAATCGTGAATAGTGAAAAGGGGTAGAGAGTTTGCCGACGACACTGGAGAGTCCCGATCGGCCGGTGCCGCCAGATCATCGGCTGCCGCCTGCGCAAGTTGAGAACCAAGGCGATGTTCCTGCGCCCAAACGCCGCAGTTACTGGTGGGTATGGCTCCTGCTTGTTCTCGCAATCGCGTACGGCGTGTTTCGGTGGTACCAGGGATCGCAGAAAACGCAGCAAGCCGCTTCTCAACAGCAGTCGGCGCGGGCGGCCAATCGCCCGATTCCAGTAGTCGCGTCTCCGATCCGGCGCGGAGACATCCCCGTTTACCTGCGCGGCTTAGGCTCGGTTTCGGCATTCAATACAGTCACGGTCAAGTCACGGGTGGATGGTCAGCTCACTGAGGTGAATTTTAAAGAGGGCCAGTTCGTAAATAAGGGCGAAGTGCTGGCGCAGATCGATCCGCGGGCGTTCCAGGTCCAATTGGACCAAACACTCGGTCAACTAGCGCGCGATCAGGCGCAATTGAAAGACGCCCAGGTAAATCTGGAGCGTGACCAGGCGCTTTGGGAAGGGCAAGTGATCGCCAAACAGCAGTTGGATACGCAAGCGGCCACGGTGAATCAGGTCAAAGGCACGCTCACCGCCGATCAAGCGAATATCGATAGCGCCAAACTGAACCTGACGTATGCGCGGATCACTGCGCCGATCAGCGGGCGAATCGGGTTGCGCTTAGTGGATGTGGGCAATATTGTGCACGCCGCCGATCCCAACGGCCTCATCGTGATCACACAACTGCAGCCGATCGCGGTCCTATTCACCATTCCGGCTGACAACTTACAACCGGTGTTGAAGAAGTTGCGGGCAGGTTCCAAGCTTCCGGTTGACGCGTATGATCGCGACGACGTGAACAAAATCGCCAGCGGCTACCTGGAGACGCTGGATAACACCATCGATCAGACCACGGGTACATCCCGGCTCAAAGCCGTTTTCAGCAATATTGACGGGGCTTTGTTCCCGAATCAATTCGTTAACTGCCGTTTGCTGTTGGATGTGAAGCGTAGCGCGGTGATCGCTCCCGTAGCCGCCGTGCAGCGCGGGCCCCAAGGCAGCTTCGTCTATGTAGTAGGGCCCTCGAAGAAAGCAGAAGTGCGTGTGGTTTCGGTCGGCTTGACCGAAGGCAACGACGTGGAAATCCTGAGCGGTTTGCAAGCGGGTGAGACTGTGGTTACCGATGGACAGGACCGCCTGCAGGCCGGAAGTCCCGTGGATGTGCGTGCGACTGGGGCGGGACGCGCTCCGAAAGCCGCGCGAGCGAACGCGAATCCATCGATGCCGGCCGCAAAATCCTTCGTTCCCGGACACGCACCGCCATCGAATCCTAACGCCAATCCGAACACCGGTCCTACGCGGCGGCCCAACGGAGGAACCAGCCAGTGAACCCTTCGCGGCCGTTCATTCTGCGGCCGGTCGCGACGTCGCTCTTCATGACCGGCATACTTCTGGCCGGCATTGTGGCGTACAACCAGCTGCCGGTTTCGGCCTTGCCGGAAGTCGATTACCCGACGATTCAGGTGCAAACGTTCTATCCGGGGGCAAGTCCGCAAGTGATGGCGTCATCGGTGACTGCGCCGCTCGAGCGTCAGTTCGGACAGGTGCCGGGTTTGCAGCAGATGACCTCCACTAGTTCGTTCGGCAGCTCAATCATCACGCTGCAATTCTCACTGGATCTGAACATCGATATCGCCGAACAGCAGGTGCAAGCGGCGATCAACGCGTCCAACACCTATCTGCCGGCGAACCTGCCCAACCCGCCGATCTATAGCAAGACCAATCCCGCCGACACGCCGATTATCACGCTGGCCCTTACTTCGACCACGCTGCCGTTATCGCAGGTAGAAAACTACGCCGACACAACTCTCGGGCAGAAGATTTCACAGCTGCCGGGCGTTGGGCTGGTCAGTATTAGCGGAGGGCAGCGGCCGGCAGTGCGCATCCAGGCTAACCCGACCGCGCTTGCTGCTTATGGATTAAGCCTGGAAGATATCCGCACCGCCATGGGCCAGGCGAACGTGAATCTGGCCAAGGGCAATATCGAAAGCAACCGGCAGGCATTCACCATCGGCGCGAATGATCAGTTGATGACCAGCGCGGATTACAAGCCGATCATCATCGCTTACCGGAACGGCGCGCCAGTGCGGCTGAGCGACGTTGCCACCATCCTCGATGGCGCGGAGAACGTGAGTCAGGCGGCGTGGATGAATACCACTCCCGCCGTGATTCTTAACATTCAGAGGCAGCCGGGCGCCAACATCATTTCCGTGGTCGATAAAGTGACCAAGCTGCTGCCACAGTTGCGCGCTTCCATCCCGCAATCGGTCAAGGTGGACGTTCTGACCGACCGCACCACAACTATTCGCGCTTCGGTTTCCGACGTCAAGTTCGAGTTGATGCTCACCATCGGCCTGGTAGTGATGGTGATCTTCCTGTTTCTGCGGAACCTGGCCGCAACCGTTATCCCCGGCATCGCCGTGCCGCTCTCGATTGTTGGCACGTTCGGCGTCATGTACCTGCTCGGGTATAGCTTGAACAATCTGTCTCTGATGGCGCTGACGATTTCGACCGGTTTCGTCGTCGACGACGCCATTGTCATGATCGAGAACATCGCGCGGTACATCGAAGAAGGCGAATCGCCGCTCCGGGCCGCGCTGAAAGGTTCTGAACAGATTGGGTTCACCATCGTTTCGCTGACTGTTTCACTGATCGCGGTTTTGATTCCACTGCTCTTCATGGGCGACATCGTGGGCCGCCTCTTCCGTGAGTTCGCAGTCACTCTGGCGGTTACGATCCTGGTTTCGGCGCTGGTTTCGCTCACGCTAACTCCCATGATGTGCGCGCTTCTTCTGCGCCACAAACCGGAGTCAGAACAAGGCTGGCTGTTTCGCAAATCGGAAGATTTTTACGAGTGGGTAATAGCGCGCTATGCCACCACGCTGCGCTGGGTGTTGCGCCATCAGGTGCTGACCCTGTTTGTCACCTTCGGCACTCTGGTCGCGACGCTGTTGCTCTATATCGTGGTGCCGAAAGGCTTCTTCCCGGTGCAGGACACTGGTGTGATTCTGGGAATCTCGGAGTCGCGCCAAACCGTCTCGTTCGCCGCCATGTCTGACCGGCAGCAGGCTCTGGGCCGTGCGATTTTGAAAGATCCAGCGGTACAGAGCATTTCATCGTTCATCGGGATCGACGGCACGAACCCAACGCTTAACAACGGCCGCATCCAGATCAATCTTAAGCCGCTGGAAGAGCGCGGGATCAATGCATCGGACGTGATCCGCCGTTTGCAGCCCACGCTGGCGGGAGTGGAAGGAATCACTCTTTACATGCAGCCGGTGCAGGATTTAACCGTGGAAGATCGCGTCTCGCGCACGGAGTTTCAATACAGCATGGAGGACGCCGACCCCGTGGAACTCAATCTCTGGGCTGACCGGCTGATCAAGAAGCTCGACGCGTTCCCCGAGCTTCGAGATGTCGCCAGCGACCAACAGAACGGGGGCCTGCAGACCGAATTAGTGATTGATCGCGACACCGCGTCGCGCCTAGGGATCACTCCGCAGAATATAGACGACACGCTTTACGACGCGTTTGGACAGCGGCAGGTCTCGACCATTTTCACGCAGTTGAATCAGTATCACGTCATCCTGCAGGTGGATCCGAATTTTCAAGACAACATCGGCGATCTTAAGTCGATTTACGTGCGGTCCGCGAGCGGGCAGCAGGTTCCGCTGAGCACATTCACCACGTTGCAGACTTCCAATACAACGCTGGCCGTGAACCATCAAGGGCAGTTCCCTGTTGTCACACTTTCATTCAATCTCGCGCCGGGGGTGGCGTTGGGAGACGCCGTGAAGGTGGTCCGCCAGGCGGAGCACGATATCGGATTTCCGGCGAGTATCCAAGCCTCGTTTCAAGGCACGGCCCAGGCGTTTCAAAACTCGCTCGCCAACGAGCCGTTGCTAATTCTCGCGGCGCTGGTCACTGTGTACATCGTACTCGGCGTCTTGTATGAAAGCTACATCCATCCCATTACGATTCTGTCCACGCTGCCTTCCGCGGGTGTGGGCGCTTGCCTGGCGCTGTTGATCACCCGGAATGACCTGAGCGTGATTGCGCTGATCGGCATCATCCTGCTGATTGGCATCGTGAAGAAGAACGCAATCATGATGATCGATTTTGCGCTGGATGCCGAGCGCCACCAGGGTAAGACTCCGGATGAGTCGATTTACCAGGCCTGCCTGCTGCGGTTCCGCCCGATTATGATGACGACCATGGCGGCGTTGCTGGGTGGGGTCCCGTTGGCTCTCGGTAGTGGCGTCGGGTCCGAACTTCGGCGTCCGCTTGGAATCACCATTGTCGGCGGCTTGATCGTCAGCCAGATGTTGACCCTCTATACAACGCCGGTGGTGTATTTGTTCTTCGATCGCATTGCCCGGCGTTTTGCTCACTTGCGCATCGGGTCGGAAGCGGAAGCACATGCCGCACCGGATGTTCCGGCCGGATCGGTGGCGCGCGGAGAAGCATGAGCATCTCGTCGCCGTTCATCCGCAAACCGGTAGCCACCTCGCTGCTTACCGCGGGGTTGGCATTGGCCGGCGCAATCGCCTTTCGCTTACTGCCCGTCGCGCCGCTGCCGCAAGTTGAGTTCCCGACCATTCAGGTTTCTGCTGGACTACCCGGTGCGAGTCCCGAAACGATGGCATCTTCGGTCGCCACGCCGCTTGAACGGCAGTTCGGAAAAATTGCCGGCGTCACGGAGATGACCTCGTCGAGCGGACTCGGGTCGACATCGATCACGCTTCAATTTGATCTCAGCCGTAACATCGATGCCGCCGGGCGTGATGTTCAGGCCGCAATCAACGCGGCCCGTAGCCAGCTTCCGGCCAACCTTCCAGGAAACCCGACATACCGCAAGGTGAACCCGGCCGATTCACCGATCATCATCATCGCGCTCACTTCTACCACCAAGCGTGTTTCGGACATGTACGACGCGGCGGACTCAATTCTGTCTCAAAAGCTGGCGCAGGTGGAGGGCGTCGGACAAGTCGTGGTCGGTGGCGGCGCCAAGCCGGCTGTTCGCGTGGAATTCAATCCGAATGCGCTGAATAGTTTTGGGATCGGCGCCGATCAGCTTCGCACCGCGCTCGGTGCTTCGAATGCAATAAGTCCGCTCGGTTCCATCGCCAGCGCCGGAGAAGTCTGGCAAGTCTCGACCACTGATCAGCTACATACAGCAGTGCAATATCGCCCGATGATCATTGCTTATCACAATGGCGCGTCGGTTCGTCTGCAGGATGTCGCGACCGTGACCGACTCGGTAGAAGATCGCCGGAATGCAGGTTTGGCGGATGGCGACCCGGCGGTGCTGATCATTCTTTTCAAACAGCCGTCTTCCAACATGATCGACACGGTAGACCGCGTGGATGCGCTGCTCCCCGTCTTGGCCGCTTCAGTTCCGCCCTCGATCAAATTACACAAGGTGATGGACCGGACTACGACCATCCGCGCCTCGATCAGCGATGTGGAGCGCACGCTTCTGATTTCCATCGGGCTCGTGATCATGGTGGTCTTCCTGTTCCTGAGGAACGGGTGGGCAACGGTGATTCCCGGTGTCGCAGTTCCGCTGTCTCTGCTGGGGACGTTCGGGATCATGTATCTGCTTGGCTTCAGTCTGGATAATCTCTCGCTGATGGCGCTGACGATCTCCACTGGTTTCGTCGTCGATGACGCCATTGTGGTGATTGAGAACATCGCGCGTTATCTGGAAATGGGGTTAGCACCCATCGACGCAGCGCTCCGGGGAGCCAAAGAAATCGGATTTACCGTCCTCTCCATGAGCACGTCGTTGATTGCGGTGTTTATCCCCCTGCTGCTGATGGGCGGGATTGTCGGAAGGCTCTTCCGCGAGTTTGCGATCACGCTCAGCATTGCCATCGCTGTCTCGCTAGTGGTGTCGCTTACTACCACGCCGATGATGTGCGCGAAATTCCTCACTTCCCAGCACAACAAGAAACACGGCCGCCTTTACCGTGCGAGCGAGGAGGTATTCAATTACGTTCTGCACGAATACGAGACGTCTTTAAGCTTCGTATTACGTCATCCGTTGCTCACCGTCCTGGCGACCCTTACCACTATTGGACTCACGGGATACCTGGCCATGAATATCAAGCAGGGCTTGTTCCCGCAGCAGGATACCGGGCGCATCATGGGCTCGATTCAAGGCGCGCAAGACATCTCTTTCCCGGCGATGAGCGAGAAACTGGTCACCTTCCTGAACATCATCAAGAGTGATCCGGATGTGGACAACGTAGTCGGCTTCACGGGCGGAAGCTCCACGAACACGGCGCGTTCATTCATCGCTTTGAAACCCCTCGGAGAACGGAAGAGCACTGCCGATCAGGTCATCGCGCGTCTTCGGGGCAAACTATCGCGTGTGCCCGGCGCGACTCTTTTCATGCAGGCCGCGCAGGATGTCCGTGTGGGTGGGCGCATGACGAATTCGCAGTATCAGTTCACCATGGAGGCGGACAGTCTAAGCGACCTGAACGAGTGGTCGCAAAAACTTCTCGAGGCGCTGAAGAGCGTTCCCGAGATTAAAGATCCCAACACGGACCAGCAGATCAAGGGTTTGCAATCGAATCTGGTCATTGATCGCGATACCGCGTCCCGCTTGGGCGTCTCTCCATCGGCCATTGATAATGCACTCTACGATGCGTTCGGGCAGCGTCAAGTATCCACCATGTACTCAGCGCTCAATCAGTATCACGTAGTGATGGAAGTGGCGCCGCAATACCAGCAAAACCCGGACGCGCTGAAGCAAATCTATGTTCGGTCGTCGAACGGCGTACCGGTTCCTCTGAGCACCTTCACGCACTACGCGCAGACGTATACGACCCTTGCCGTTAATCATCAAGGGCAATTTCCGGCCATCACATTATCCTTTAATCTTGCGCTAAACGCTTCGCTTAGCGACGCCGTCCGGGCAATCGAGGATGCCGAACGGCAGATCGGGATGCCGGGGAGCATTACCGGGAGCTTTTCTGGGACAGCCCAAGCGTTTCAGGCCTCGCTCGCGAATGAGCCGTTGCTGATCCTGGCCGCGCTCGTGTCGGTTTATATCGTTCTTGGCATTCTGTACGAAAGTTACATTCACCCAATCACGATTCTCTCTACGCTGCCCTCCGCTGGGCTAGGCGCTTTGTTGGCGTTGAAGCTGACGAATACGGAACTTGATCTGGTCGGGTTGATTGGCATCATTCTGCTGATTGGAATCGTGAAGAAGAACGCCATCATGATGATCGATTTTGCGCTTGCAGCCGAACGCCATGAAGGCAAGAGTTCGCGTGACGCGATTTACGAAGCATGCGTACTTCGATTCCGCCCTATTGTGATGACGACAATGGCAGCACTGCTCGGCGGGTTACCGCTGGCTATCGGCGGCGGGACTGGATCGGAATTGCGGCAGCCACTCGGGATCACGATTGTCGGTGGCTTGATCGTCAGCCAGATGCTGACGCTCTACACGACGCCGGTCACCTATCTCTATCTGGACCGCTTCCGCTTATGGGCGGGACATACTTTCGGACGGAAGACGCAGGAAGAGTTGCCGGAAGCGCCCGCTGCTTCGATTCTTTGAAGAATCGGATCCATACCATTGCCACGGCCAAAACAGGAACAGCAAACAGCAACCCAAGTGGTCCGAACGCCAGACTTCCAAACAGCACCGCAACGAATACGGCCAGCGGTCGCAATCCTAATGGCTTTCCGACCAACCGTGGCGTGAGCCAGAAGCCTTCGATGGCCTGAACCGCAATCCAAACCCCGGCCGCGAAAGCCAAGTGAAGAAGGTCTGTTCCGGCGGTGGCCGCAATTGCCAGGACTAACCCGATACCAACAAGGCTTCCGATTCGCGGCACCAGTCCACAGAGGGCGCAGACGACGGCCATGAGTCCCCAGGCAGGGATTTGCGTCAGCCAAAAGCCGACGGTATACAGCGCCATTTGGATCAGGAAAATCAGCGCGGCGGCACGGATGTAAATGCCGAGGACCCTGACCGAGGACGCAAACGGATTGGACCGGCGCGCTTCATTCATTGGGCAAGCCTCCTGCTTCGTGGCGGCGAAGGCGACGATAGACCAGAGTCACGCAAGAGATCCACACGGCACCCGCCAGATATCCGCCTAAGACGTCACTCGGATAGTGGACTCCGAGATAGATGCGTGACAGTCCGATTCCGAAAGCCATAAGAGCCGCGGCAAACCAGACGGCAACGCGCGCCGGCCGCCGTGTGAGTTCGGTCGAGATCATGGCGGCAAGAACTCCATAGAAGCAGAAAGCCACGAGCGAGTGCCCGCTCGGAAAGCTATAGTCGGCAGGCATGGGGATTCCAAAATAGGGCTCCGGGCGGGCGCGATGGAACAGCAGCTTGAGTGCACTCATGAGGATGGCCGCCCCCCCGACGGTTACCGCCATCAGAACTGCGCCCGCCCGGCGGTGCCTCAGCCAAAGCGCGGCGCAAGCAATTGCCGTGGTAACCAGAACCGCTGTGATGTTGCCAATATCGGAGAGCACGCGCATGACTTCGGTGAGACCGGGCGAAGCAAAGGTATGGACGTAGCTCCGAATAGCGGCGTCAAAGGCGAGCTTTTCTCCTTCCAGAATTTCGTCCGCGAGTTGCTCGAACAGAAAGAGCGCAAGCAGCGCCGCGCCAATACCTAGCAGTAAACGCCATAAGGTGCGTCGAGGTATTTGCGGCTGTGTCACTTTTCTAAGCATGGCATTCCAAGTGCCACGAAGATGGCGATGTCCACTGCTACCAAAGCTAAAACCATCCACGTAATCTTGAATGCTTCGTCGGGGTTCGATAAGAAAGAGGAAACGGGGGAAGCGCTACGGCGGGTATTAAGCGAAGGCGGAGTGGAATCGGACATCCGCTTGATCGACAAGAACACCGACTTGTGCGAGCTTGCGCGAGAGATGGTGCGGGACGGAGCCGAGGTAATCGTTGCTGGAGGTGGGGATGGGACTATCAATGCTGTGGCTTCGGTCTTGGCTGGCACGGAGGTAACTCTCGGAGTGTTGCCGATGGGTACGCTGAATCACTTCGCGCGTGACCTTGAGATCCCTTTCGATCCGCCGCGCGCGATGCAGGTGGTTAGTGAAGGCCATACCGTCCTGGTTGACGTTGGGGAAGTGAACGGCAAGCGTTTCATCAATAACGCGATCATCGGGCTGTATCCGAATTACCGTTTCCAGAGAGAGCGCCATGAACGCCAGGGCCGCTTCAAGTGGTTGGCCATGCTGGCGGCGGTATTAGGGATTTTTCGGCGGAATCCGGCATTGCGGTTGCGACTCGAAGCTGACGGCAAGACACTTAACCGCAAGACGCCGTTCCTGATGGTTGCCAATAACCGTCATGAAATGGAAGGTTATCGACTTGGAAACCGCCAAAGCCTAAGTACGGGTCAGTTGTCGGTATACATGATGCATCGAATGAGTCGATGGGGCTTGCTGCGGCTTGCATTCAGCGTGCTGCTGGGGCGCTTCAGCAAGCAGCGCGACTTCGAATTGATGGATGCGCGCACGGTGGTAGTCGAAAGCCGTCGCAAGACGGTTGGAGTTTCCCTCGATGGCGAGGTGGTGAGGTTGCAACCGCCGCTCGAGTACAAGTCTCTTTCCAAATCGTTACGTGTGATAGTTCCT
This sequence comes from Bryobacterales bacterium, assembly GCA_963814235.1. Lineage (GTDB taxonomy): Bacteria > Acidobacteriota > Terriglobia > Bryobacterales > Bryobacteraceae > Bog-113. The sequence continues at coordinate 563,372 of CAWFCA010000001.1, forward strand.
GAAGCCTATGCTTTGAAGCACTGAGGTGTTCCATTCGCACTATTGTTCACCTGTCTGACTTTCACTTCGGCAATCACTTCGACTTTTTACTCGAGCCCTTGAAAGAAACGGTGGTTCGGCTTGCACCCGACCTTCTGATCAATTCCGGCGATTTTGTGGAACACGCTAGCCGCCAGGAATTTGAACAGGCTGTCGCGTATATGAAGGAATTGCCAGCCCCGCAGTTAGTTGTGCCCGGGAATCATGATCTGCCGTTCTATGACCCCCTGAAACGCTACCGCATCGGGCTGAAGCGTTATACCCGCTTTATCTCAGACGATTTGACACCGGTCTACTCTGATGACGAGATGATTGTCGCCGGAGTTAGTACGCCGCGTATTGTTCCGATCAAGGGTGGCCGGATTAATTCGTTGCAGGTGAGAAACGTGGAAAGGCTGATGGGGAAGAAGCCGTCTTCGCAGGTAAAGGTGCTGGTTACTCATCATCCTTTGGATCTTCCGGAAACCTTCACCAAGCGCCAGCTGGTTGGTCATGCGGCAAAAGCGGTGGAGAAGCTATCGTGCTCGGTCGATCTAATGTTGGCAGGTCATATCCACCTTAGTTCCACCGGCGCGACGGCCGCGCGTTATCAGAAGACTGGCCATTCAGTGATTTTCGCCCAGGCTGGCACGGCAATTAGCAAACGGAACAAAGGGGAGCCGAACTCGTTCAATGTGATCCACCTATGTCCCGAGACCATCGAGATTCAACATTATCGCTGGGAGGAAGGGAGGCGGACCTATCGGCCATGCCAATGGGAACGATTTGAACACGGGACACTAGGTTGGCGGAAGCTCGATGCACCTGCGCACGAAGCGCAGATACAAGTCTGACTGCGACCGCCGCTGTTCTCGCGACAGTCGCAGCCAGAGCCCAAGCGAACTTACTGCACGGGCAGGTAGGCGACGCCGCTATTGGAATAGCCGGTGAAAATCTGAACTGGGACGTTCGGTCCGGAGAAACTGGACGGCATCTGCAAGTTCAACTGATACAGGCCGACAAAGCCTGGTGCAAGCCCGGAAAACAGCACGGAACACGGCGGGGCTGGCGTAGCAGGAACTCCGCACGATAAACCGTCAATGCTCGCGGTGAAGGGATCGGCGGTGTACGCCAGGGGATCAGATGGAGCCCCGAAACCATCCTGAACGTTTGCCGTAAGCGGACCGAGTCCGGTTGTGTAAAGAACGATGTACTCATTAGCCACTGCCGGATCTTGCGGAGTCACCAACGCGTAATCTGGAAGATGTACAGCGATTGCGTACTGGATGTTGTTCTGAACGTAAATGAAAATTCCCGGGTCCTCGGTATAGGAATCGACAAGCGTCGACGAGACCAGAACATTGTTGCTGTATACGTCCACGACGGAACCGGCATTATTTGCAATTAACCCCACAGGAGTTTCGTAAGGAACCTGGAAGTTGATCTGATCGCCGCCGTTTGTATAAGCAACGGTGTATAGGGGTGCAGGGACGTTATTGACGAAAACCGTGACATCGGCAATCTGATAGGGAAGCGGATCGGTGGTGGCACCCTCAACGTCTGTCACGGAAGTTAGCCCAACTCCGAAAATCGAAGCAATGCCGCCCGGGCATACGCCGGGCAGATAGCTTGCGGCGTTAACTATCGCGACGCCGGTGGCCGCCTGAGTCTTTGGATGGACGCCTTTTGGCCTGAAGACCTTTTCCGTGCTGGTTGTAGCTGCTGTGCTGGCAATCGCGCAAGAGAAAACGAGCGGGATGAGCATCAGTTTGCATTGGTGGTGGAACAAGCGCATTACGTAATATCCTCGAAGGCTAGGAGCCTGAGGGAGAACGAGCAACCATCCTGCCACATGAAGGAAAACACACTTAACAGACTAGAGTTCGCCGGTGCGCGCGGTTTGGGTGGTCTCGAAAAGGGAGAATTGGACAGGCTGGGTGACCAACGCCGGCAAGTTTTCCTGATCGAGAACGCGCGGTCTATCGCGATCCGCCGTGATCAGGAATGGTGAAGCTTTCGTGAGCGGGACATGCAAACGCCGCAGATCTTCCAAAGTGATGCGATGGTGCCGGCGAACGCGGATGATTCGGTCCACGTTCCGGACACCTAGACCCGGGACGCGCAGCAGCGCTGCTTTCGCAGCGCTATTGACGTCGATCGGAAAAAACGCGCGATGGCGCAGGGCCCAACTCAACTTCGGATCGCGCTTCAGCGAAAGATTCGGTTCAGCTGGCGTGGTCAACTCCGCCTGATCGAATCCATAGAAGCGCATCAGCCAGTCCGCCTGATACAGCCTGTGTTCGCGAATCAGCGGCGGGCTCGCTGGCGGCAAATTTGGGTCGCTATGCGGAATGGGACTGAATGCCGAATAGTAAACGCGGCGAAGTTGATGTTGATCGTAGAGTCGCGACGCTTTGGAAAGGATATCTGCGTCGGAAGCGGGCGTAGCTCCGACGATCATTTGAGTGGTTTGGCCGGCGGGCGCAAAACGAGGCTGCGTCCCGTCGCGCTTAGTCTTATCTTTAGAGTCCCGCAAACGAAACAGGATCTGCTGCATGGACTGCTCGATTTCGGCGTGAGACTTGGCGGGCGCAAGTTGGATCAAATCTTGCTCCCGCGGGAGCTCGATGTTCGCGCTTAACCGGTCAGCGTAACGCCCGGCCAGGAACAACGCTTCTTCGGAAGCGCCCGGAACCGCCTTGAGGTGAATATAACCACCATATTGGTGCTCTTCCCGCAGCGATCTTGCCACCTGGATGAGCTGGTCCATCGTGTAGTCGACGTCCTGAATCACGCCGGAGCTAAGAAACAGACCCTCGATGTAGTTTCGCCGGTAGAACTCGAGGGTAAGGAAAACAACTTCCTGCGGGGTGAATCGTGCCCGCGGTGTGTCGCTGGAGATGCGGTTCACGCAGTAAGTACAGTCGTAAATGCAGTAGTTGGTGAGGAGGATTTTCAGCAGCGAAACGCACCGGCCGTCCGGCGTATAACTGTGGCAAATTCCCATGCCCTCCGTGTTCCCCAGACCCTTCTCGGTACGTTTTCTGTGAGAGCCGGAACTGGCGCACGAAGCATCGTACTTGGCCGCATCGGCCAGGATCTTCAATTTTGCGTGCGTCTCCATCTATCTAATAGTATGGAGTCTCCGCGGGAAACGATTGGTGCAGAGATCCGGCCATAACTGTCTAGGGAGTTAGGCGGAAAACCGTTCCAAGACCGTTCCGGCCGCCGGACATCGCAGTGCCAATCAGATTTCCATTTGGATTCAGGATTAGATTGCTGACTGGATTGGCTCCATCCAGGGTGGGCTGGAAGTTATAGAGAGTGGATTCGGCCCAACCAGTCCCGGCAACTTGCGGTGCTCGTAGGGAAAAGATGGTTCCACTTCCCGAATTCCCGCCGCTTGCGGTTGTCCCGTAGATCAGACCTTGCGTCAGCAATACCGCGGCTTCGGGGTAAGCCCCGTCGAAGCATCTGAAGTGATGAATCGTGTACTTATTCCAGGGTTGACCTACCGCGGGTGCCGGAGTCAGCTCAAATACGGTTCCACACCCGGAGTTTCCTCCGCCCTGAGTGGTGCCGAACAGCGTCCCCGATTTGCTGAGCGAGACCGCGGCAAGCGGCTGTTCGCCATCAGACCCGGACAGGAAGTTGTAAATGATCGATTCGGTCCAGAGGCCACCTTGTATCGCTGGTGGGGTCAATTGAAAAACCGTACCAGCGTTGAACGACCCGCCCACGGCGGTGGTTCCATAGAGGCTGCCATCCGGACCTAACACGACTCCAGCCGCTGGATTATTGCCGTCGGTTCCGAACTGGAATCGGTAAAGCACGGTTTCGGTCCAGGTGTTGCCCGGAAGCGCTGGCGGGGTCAACTGGAAGACGGTGCCGCATCCTTGCCCCGTGTTGCAACTCGCGTTCCCGCCGTAGGTCGTAGTTCCATATAAGAGGCCTCCGGGCCCGGCGGTTAAACGCGCGAACGGTCCATTGCCATCGGCTTGCGCTTGGAAGTCGTAAATGAGAGTGAAGGTCCATGGGTCTCCAATAGCTCCCCGAGTGAGTTCGAAAACGGTACCGGCGCCGTACTTTCCGCCAGCCGAAGCCGTCCCGTAAAGAACGCCACTCGATAAGAGCAGACTACCCGATGGCCCTTGTCCCTCCTCTCCCGAGAAGGAATAAATCAACGACTCCTGAAAAGTGCCATTCGATGGCTGCGGGGTCAATGAGTAAACCGTCCCAAAACCAGTCCCTCCACTTTCGGTAGTTCCGTAAAGGACACCAGAAGCGTCGGAGACGACGCCGCCGAGTGGATAAGATCCGTCAGGGCCAGCAAAGCTATGCAGACGCGTAAACGTCTGCGAGAAGCCGTGAGTGGCCGCGAGGCAGAGAATGGCACAGCAAGGAACAACCAGACGGAGAACCAATCTCCAGCGGGAACGGAAAAGCATTGACGACCTCTTTCTATGAGCCAGTTTGATGAGCCAAAGGTGACGACGTGCGTCACACACGGCAACTCTAGAGAATACGCGAGTAACCGGCTTAGGTCAACAGTTATTTTTCAGAAAGGCGATTATCTGATGGAGATCTGAACCGCGTTGGAACTTACTTCGTCAGCGTAGAGAAGTAGCGACACTGCGCCCGAACCAGCAAACTGGTGGGGGAGCAAAATGTTTACTTGGTCCAGTCCCGGATAACCTAGCTGTGGACCACGATAGGATATGGGGACTAACTGGCCAGCCACAGTAGCTGAAACTGAGTGAGCGTGACGGAGTCCGGTGCCGAAAAGTACGAGGTAAGCCGAGTCTGTCGATGCCCCGAGATCTAAGTCAGCCGTCGCGCAAACCCGCGCACATCTATATGCGGATTGCGAGTCATAGGGCGCGGTGGCGCCAGGTGCATACCGCAACAAGTACGCCGCCGCAGGACCGGCGCCAGTGGTTGCCGCTGTAAATATGCCTGGGGCCGCCAGTTCAATGTTAATAGTTGCCCGGGAAACGGTCCCGTTGGCGCTCGAAAATGTCAGAGTGGCGGGGCCAGACGCCGTTCCTGTGGGTACCTGGAAGTTGATCTGACCCGGAGAAACGAAAAAGAATGGCACTGGGAGCACGCTGTTCTGGGCGTCAGTCACGGTTGCGGTGGTGCCGGCCAGAGAGTTGGGAAGCGCGGTGGACGTTGTTGCGGCCGTGGCAGTGGCCAGGTTCGGGTAGAAGGTGCTGACGATAGAATCCGCGGCAAGCGGGGGGCGCGCAAAACTAGCAGCGGAAACTGTAGGCGCGGCGGGCTCCAGGCTCAAAATATTGATGCTGCCGGTTTGACCGTTAGCGGTACCGTTCGGAATAAAGTACGCTGCAATCTGCGTTCCGTCGGGACTCCAGTTGAACTTCGCCGTGGACACCGCGCCAAGATACCAGGACGGCGCCGCGCTGTAATTGTAATAAGTGAGCTGAGTTTTATTCGATCCATCGGCGTCCATCATCCAATAATCGGTTTGAAGACCTTGGCTCCCGTACGTTCCGGACATCCAAAGAATGCGATTCGAGAAAGGAAATGATGTCGGAAACTCATTCCAATTGTTCTGAGAATGAGTTAGATTTGTGGTCACTTGGGTAGCCAGATTATATGAATAGATGTCCAGCGCAGTGCTAATTCCAGAATCGCCGGAATGAGTAAAATACACCGCGGAATCGTCCAGACTAAATCCGCCCGTTTCGCAGAATACATTATTCTGACAAGGCCGCAAAGACTGGACATTGGTCACTTGAGGAACGCCGTTAATAATGGCAAAATCCGCTAGCATAAGCTGCCAGTTGTTCGCGAACGTTCGCTCCACCCATAGCAGTTGGCTTCCATTGTGAGAAAAGCGCGGATGTAACACTCCTTTGGAATTCTGAGTTACAGGCCAGTAATTCTGCCCGGCGGCGTCCATGATGTACAAGTCATTACTCACGCCGGCTCCCGGAGTATCCAGAGACTCACCGATGAGAGCGTGCTGCCATTGGATCTGCACCGCTAAGAAGTTATTCGACGGATGCCATTCCGGATTACCCTTGCTATACGGAAACTGCATCACACTGCACGACAGGCAGACTTCGTTTGAGCCATCCGGATTACTCGTATATACATCGTAGTAGCCGGTGGCGGCGTTTACGCGATCGTAAGCCAGAAGGTTGTTCTTCGCGCCCCAGGTCACCCGTCCGCCGGAGGGCAAAACCTGCTTAGTGGATGTTACACGGAAGTCCTGCGCTCGCAAAGTAAAAGCCGCGACAAAGAACAACCCCCAAAACAAACGCCCGGCTCGCATTTGTTAAGAATAACGGGCATTGGAAAAGCTTGAAAGCCGATCGCTGTAAGGATTTGTTTTGCTTTGCGGTCAACCCGATTTTCTCACTGGATACACGGGTTCTTTGATACTAAGAATTTGGTTGGCTTTGACGCCGGTCAATGTTTGACGACCACCATTGGGCCAACGAATCTCTAAATCGGCACTGGTGGCGGCTCCAAGTCCAAAATGCAAACGCAAATCGTTCGCAGAGTAAAAGCTCGATTGACTCAACACTTCCTGGGCCTGTTGCCGTCCCCCGTATTTTGCTACCACGCGGGCTCCGATCGCGCTGCGATTGGATTGCGTTCCGACCAACTTCAACTTAAGCCAGTGGTTACCGCCGGTTTGGTCGTTACGTAGCAGAGATGGCGGTTCGTTCATGTTCACGATCAGAACATCAAGATCCCCGTCGTTGTCAAAGTCGCCGAAAGCGCAGCCGCGGCTCACGTGAGGAGCAGCCAAGGCCGGACCAGCCTGATCGAACAACTCCTCAAATTTGCCTGCGCCTAAATTCCGGAAGATCACCCTAGGCCCTTTGACCGGATAGTTGGGGAGTTTGGTTTCGAGTTCCGGGTAAACGCCGCCAGTCACGACGAAGATATCGGGCAGCCCGTCATTGTCAAGATCCGCCATTCCGGCGCCCCAGCTGACGAAGCGCGTTTCTACAGCCAGGCCGGACTGGATAGTTACGTCGTCGAACATGCCTTTCCCATTGTTCCTATAAAGCACGCTCGTGTCGTCGGTAAAGTGGGTCTTAACGATATCTAGATTGCCATCCAGATTGTAGTCGCCCACGCCTACGCCCATACCGGCCTGTTCCATGCCATCTTCGTTGAGGGCCACACCGGTCTCAAGACCTATTTCCTGGAATGTTCCATCGTGGTTATTCCGGAAAAGAAGACTGGGCGTGGAATCGCAAGCTACGTAAATATCCGGCCAGCCGTCATTATCGAAGTCGGCGGCAACTGCTGTCATACCGTAACTCCCGCGCGTCTTGCCGATTCCGGAGGCTTCCGAAACATCGGTAAATGTGCCGTCGCCGTTGTTGCGATATAGAGTACTGGCCAGAGTAGGGAATCCGCGCGGTCCACACATGACGGGAATGCCTCGCCAGGCGCAATTGGAATTAGCGCCGACCACCGGGGCGTGCGCCAAATCGAAATCCAGATAGTTGGCCACAAACAGATCCAGGTATCCGTCCCGGTTGTAGTCAAGGAACGTGCATCCCGAACCCCACCGAGGCTTGGAACGCAGCAAGCCGGCTTTCTCCGTTACGTCCGTGAAGGTGCCGTCCCCATTGTTGTGGTACAGAACATTCTGACCGTAGTAAGTGACGAAAAGATCGTCAAAGCCATTGTTGTCGCAATCGCCGATGCACACCGCCGAAGCCCAACCCGATCTTATAAGCCCCGCTTTGGCGGTGACGTCGGTGAAGGTGCCGTTGCGATTGTTCTTGTAAAGGCGATTGGAAGCGCCTTCAGGAGCTCCTTCCAGGCGGGAGCCGTTGAGCAGGAAAATATCCAGCCAGCCGTCATTATCGTAATCGATGAAAGCGCAACCGCAACCCGTGGTTTCGAGAATATAGCTTTTCTTGTCGACGCCTCCGTAGATGATGGGGAGCGTGAGGCCTGCTTGGGCCGCGACGTCGACAAATTTGGCGTTGAATGGAAGTCCCGACGGCTTTCCGCGGGGTTGCGCCTGCACGCTACGCGCGGATACACCTTGCGCAAAGGCGCGGCCGCCGATCGCTAGCCCGGCAGCCCAACAAAGGAAATCACGTCGTCCCGACACTTACTCCATTGTTGCCGATTGCGTCTGAGTGTTTAGAAAACGAGCGACAACCCCATGGCAATCAATGTAAACAGAACCCAGATCAACCCGAGGCCGATCAGCGCTTTAGTGAAGCTGATCCGCGCCACCCGGCTGAGCCCGAATGCGGCGAGAGCAATCTGCGCGAAGGTAAGCAGGTCAAAGGCGGAGGCTAATGCGAAGAGGGGTTTCGCCGTAGTTGCTTTGTCCAGAAATGCTCCTGCATTGAAGGCGAGCAGGGCTTGCGGGTCCAGGTCTGCCTTGTCCGCGGCCATCATGATGACGACGGCTGACAATATAAACCGCACCACCGTGAATGGCCAACCCGCGTAGGAAACGGTCCCTAGAGCTTGGGTGAACCGGAGCTTGCTGCCCGATGCGCCCGCCACCGCCATAAAAAGCAGCGCGAAGAAAAGCATCACTACGCTATAGCCGATGGTTGCGAACCCGATGTTCTGAATCTTTCCCGCCGTGCTATCCGCCTTGGCAATCGCCGTCGACTTCATTTCGGGGCTCATCTGAGCGGCAAATTTATTCTGTTCCAGCGCGTGCCGCGTAATGTTCCCCGCTCCGATTACCTGGTACATGTAGGCGAGCATGCAAACAAATAGAACGATGCCGGCCACAAACGCCGTCGCCCACGCTCCTTTATCTCGGACATTATCGAACACCTTGCCCGGCTCGTAGAAAACCTGGACCAAACCCTTCATTCGTCTCCTCCTCGACTTCGCTCGTGGAGTGTATCAGATGTCTGCTGCCGTGCTCCACCTCCTTCTATGAGTCCGCGGCGGGCGAGATTGATAGACTGGCCACAGAGATCGATGGCGGACGAAAGCGACGAGGATTTAGACGCACTCCCTCCAGGCACGCGCCGGCGAAGCGTCGGTGTTATCGTTGCGGCAATCGTCCTGATGTGTACCCTTGTGTGGCTCCTTTCGGGGGGTGGGGCGGAATTCTTTCACCCGAAAATCTACCTTCACACCTATTTGAGCGATTCCGGGGGGCTGATCAAAGACGCCGATGTCCTCCTCAATGGCGTGGCTGCAGGCAAAGTAGCGGATGTGCGTCTAGCGAAGCCGGGCAGCGACCCGAACCGCGCGATCCAAGTGGATCTAAGAGTCGACCGGAAGTTCATGGATGCGATCCCGGTCGATTCGATTGCCGCTCTGACCGCTGACAACCTGCTCGGGGACAAGTACGTCGATATTACTGTTGGCCGCGCGGACCAGCACGTAGCCAATGGCGCAGAAATCGCGAGTCTTGTCCAGAGCGGCCCGTTCAACCCTGCCGACCTGGTAATGTCCCTGCAGACGACCCTGCAGCGAGTCGATTCCATCATCACTGAGATTCAGCAAGGTAATTCGCCACTCGCGCAGTTTGTAAATGGGAGCGAGTTTTACGACGGGTTGCTGGCGCAGATCGACGGGCTCAGAGAAACAATTAGATCGGTCACTGATCCAAAGAGCCCGGCCGGAGAAATACTGTTCACCAACGCTGCGTATGATCAAGTCCGGCAGCCGATTTTGAATCTGGATCGCATGTTGGAGCAATTGCAACTGGGAGAGAACCCGGCAGGCAAGCTGCTTACCGATCCCGCGCTTTACGACAGTACGGTTACCCAGATCAGAGGCCTTCATCGATCGCTCGCGGATATGAACTCCGGCACTGGGAGCAATGCGGCGCTCTTGAAAAGCGACCAGCAATACCGAAAGCTGCAGGCTCAGATGCAAAGCATCAATGCGTCGATTGACCAGTTGACCGACCCGAAAGGAAAGTTCGGTCAGTATCTGCAGTCGCGACATTTGTACGATGCGGTCGCTACGGAATCTCAGACAGCGGGGACATTCTTAGGCAAATTCCGGCAGAATCCGCAGAAATTCCTTCGAGTTAAGCCGTTCGGGTCAAAGCATCCAAAGAAGCCCTGATGATATCCAGGCCAGGAGTTTCGGTCAGCTTGAGGATCTGCTTCGGTCCTGGTCCGTCGGGCTGCCAACGTGCAAACATGCGGTCGGTAACAAAACCCTTGAACAGCGTGAGTAAGGGAGTTCCAGAAACCGCCGCCGCGTGTTGCCCGGCGCTATCGTAACCCACGTAGCAGGCACTCTGCGCAATGAGCGACGCGAATTCACTGAAAGTGCCCTGGAAAATGTAGGCTGGGGTTCCCGCCACGGCGCTTGCCACGCGCGTACCCTCATCGTTGCCGAATCCGGCATCCACCACAACGCTCGCAAAGCGCTGACACAAGAGCTTGATCAACGCAGATTCGAAAGCTTGCGGCAGCGTCTTGGACGCGTTCCCTCCGGCGCCAAGACTTACCGTGGCGAAGGGGGTCGGATACCGGGCCGCGGTGAGCAATGGAGCGATGAAGGCTCGTGGAACATCGACGCCGAATGTGCGGGTGGCCCAATCCGCCGCCAGTGCGCCTAGGCTAGCGTTGGCGTCCCCGCCATACGCGCGACTCTCGAAGAAGAAATAGTGGGAGTCCGCGCCGAGCGGCAAGAGCCCGAGTTGCGTCAGGCGTGAGTCCGGGTCTACCACAATCGTGTCGTCAACCGCGATCGACGCGGCGAGCTTCCGCCAACTCCGCAGCCGATCGCGCACGCTGCCCCCGCGCGGATACTCCGCAGAGATGTGCCGAACGCGAGTGTCGTTTCTGAACAGCTCCGCAGCCTTTTCACTGCCTGCCAGATGGATGGCCGCCTGGGGGAAACGCCGTTTCACCGCGTCCAGAATCACGCTGGTGATGGCAATGTCGGCGCCCAGGGTAACGCGCGAGAGCACAACCACACTTGCCGGGTTCAAACGGCAGACCCGCGCTTGCCGGATCTGCCGGTAGCGGAGGAGCAGCTCGCTCGCGCTTAACTGCGGATCCGAACGTTCCAGGATATACGCAAAGATCGCGGCGTACTTTTCGCAAAGACGGGGCTCGAAACGGTCGGCAAGTCCTTCGACTAGGATGCGGAAGAGAGCGTCGCTCGACCCATCGCGGGCAAGCGTGTCAACTACTGCGGGGTCCCAAGGTTCTCCCGCCAGACATTGGCGCAGTAGCTCGGCCGCGGCTTGCTCACCCCCAGCATCACAGGAAATACTTGCCCACCAACAACTCTAATTTTTCGCGTGTGCTTGCGGGAACACAGTCTCGCGACGTAAGAATGGCATGGCGGAGAGCCGACGAGCATTTGCAGTGACGCTCCGCGGGCATTTGAGACACCGCTTCCAGGACCAGACGACAGGCATTCTCGGCGTTTTTATTTAAGACCGCGATGATGTCGGTAACGGTGACTGCATTGTGACCGGCGTGCCAGCAATCGTAGTCGGTCACCATGGCGATGGTGACGTAACAGATCTCAGCTTCACGCGCGAGCTTCGCCTCGGTCAAGTTCGTCATCCCGATGACGTCCATGCCCCAGCTTCGGTAGAGATTCGATTCGGCGCGTGTTGAGAACGCCGGGCCTTCCATGCACAAATATGTTCCGCCGGGCTTGATGTTCACGCCCACGGAGATGCCGGCGCTCTCGGCAACCACGGCGAGCTCAGGACAGACAGGGTCGGCAAAGCTCACGTGCGCGACCAGACCGCCTTCGAAAAATGTTGATTTGCGGCCCTGGGTACGATCGACAAATTGATCGGGCAGTACGAAGTCTAACGGACGATGTTCTTCCTTCAGAGAGCCAACGGCGCTGAGCGAGAGAATGCGCTCGACTCCCAGCTTTTTCATGCCGAAGATATTGGCGCGGTAGTTCAGCTCGGAAGGGGAAACCCGATGACCGCGGCCGTGACGCGCCAAGAACGCGACTTGCTTGCCGCCCAGGGAGCCGACGATAAAAGGATCGGACGGATCACCGAACGGGGTTTCAATTTTGATCTCTTCCTGGGCCGAGAATCCGGGCATGGAATACAGCCCGCTCCCGCCTATAATCCCGATTTTCGGCGTTACGTTTTCCAACCCGGCGCGGCTCCCTCGTCTTGAATCAGTTCCCATAGTACGCCACCAGCGCTGGCCGGATGGACGAAGCAATAGAGGTGTCCGCCCGCGCCCCGCCGCGGTTCGTTGAGTACGCGAAGCCCAGCCGTTTGCAAATCGCTCACGGCGCGAATAAGATCGGGAACCCGCAACGCGACGTGATGCAAACCCTCGCCACGCTTTTCGATGTACTTGGCAATAGCGGAGTCGGAAGCCGTTGCCTGAAGCAGTTCGATTCGGCTCTCGCCGGCAGGCAGCATGACTACCTCTACTTTTTCGTGAGCCACCTCTTCACGAGCACCATCTTCAAGGCCGAGGAGCCGGTAGAAGGGCAGGGAAGCGTCAATTGATTTCACCGCGATTCCCAGATGATCGATGGCGAATGTCGCCAAGGCGGTCGCTGGCTTTCGTCGCGCAAGGCCATCCAAAGTGTTCAGGAGATCTGTGATTCCCGTTCCTTCAATCGCCACGGTCTGGAGAATCGGCGGTTTTGGGCCATGCCCGAGATTGAGCATGGACTCGACTTCGCTTGCGGTACGCGCGGCGCCTTCGTGATCGGCTTTATTGATCACGAACACGTCGGCAATTTCCATGATTCCCGCTTTAATTGCCTGGATGTCATCTCCCATGCCGGGCACCAGCGTGACCACTACAACATCGGCCACACTCGCTATCGCAATCTCGTCCTGCCCAACGCCGACCGTTTCCACGAAAATGTAATCGAAGCCGTTGCACCGGAGCCATTCGGCGACACTTCGTGTAGCGCCCGCTAGTCCGCCTGCGTGGCCACGTGTTGCCATCGAACGTATGAAAATTCCGGGGTCGGCGTGATGCTTCTGCATGCGGATTCGATCGCCCAGAAGAGCTCCGCGAGTGGCACGGCTGGATGGGTCGACAGCAAGCACTGCTACGGTCTTATTCTGCTCGCGCAACTGGCGGGCGAGCGCATCAACGAGCGAGCTTTTGCCGGCTCCTGGCGGACCCGTGATTCCGACCACTAATCCCGTGCCCGGGGCCGAACTCCGGAGGGCCGCAAGAGCTTCCGCCTCGTGGTTCTCGAGCGCCGTGATGGACTGCGCGAGTTGGCGAAACGGGAGCATCACTAATCTTTCAATAGTTGACGTGCAATTACCAGCCGTTGGATCTCGCTGGTCCCTTCACCGATGGTGCAAAGCTTCACGTCGCGATAAAACTTCTCCACCGGATAGTCTTTTATGAAACCGTAACCTCCGTGGATCTGCACAGCCTCGTTTGCGATACTCACGGCGGACTCGGATGCGAAAAGCTTTGCCATCGCGCTTTCCCGGGTGACCCGCTTGCCGGCATCCAGCATCGTGGCGGCTCGATAGGTCAGCAAGCGCGAAGCATCGATCTGCAGCGCCATGTCCACCAGCTTGTGCTGGATTGCTTGGAATTCGGAGATCGGACGATTGAACTGCTTCCGCTGTTTGGCGTATTTCAATGCGGCGTCATAAGCGCCCTGGGCCATACCGATCGAGAGCGCCGCAATCGAAACGCGCCCGCCATCGAGGATGCGCAGACTATCGATGAAGCCTTCGTTCAACTTGCCGGCCATCTGGCTCTGCGGAAGGCGGCAATTGTCGAAGAGCACCTCGCCCGTCGCACTGGCGCGGAGACCGAGTTTATTTTCCTTCTTGCCGACCCTGTAACCCGGTGTATTTTTCTCGAAAATGAAGGCCGAGATCCCGTGCTGGGAGGCTGCGCGATCGGTCACCGCCATGCCCACGCAAACATCGGCATAGTGGGCGTTGGTGGTAAAGGTCTTGGAGCCGTTGATCAGCCAGTGATCACCATCCCGCACGGCGGTGGTGCGCGTGCCGGCGGCATCCGATCCCGCTTCAGGCTCAGTGAGGGACCAGCAGCCGATCCACTCGCCGGTGGTGAGCTTCGGGAGATAGCGCTGCTTCTGTTCCTCGTCGGCAGCCTTAAAGATGTGATTACTGCATAGAGACGTATGCGCGGCTACGATGATTCCAACCGAACCATCCACGCGCGAGAGCTCCTCAATGATGATCGAGTACTCGACATAGCCCAAACCGGCGCCGCCGTATTCTTCCGGGAAGATGGACCCGAGATAGCCGAGCTTACCCAGTTTCTTGATTACCTCAAGCGGGAAAATTTGAGCTTCATCCCACTCCATTACGTGGGGAGCAATTTCGGAGATTGCGAAATCGCGTACCTCGCGGCGCAGTTGGTTCTGCTCCGCTGTAAATTCAAAGTCCATCGAGACGATTCTTCCTTTGGGTGTTTTGTCGATGCGCTAGATGATTTCTTCGCGCATGGAATCCCAGCGCACAGTACGGCCCTGAAGATAACTTTCCACCGCCATGCGGCAGGTGATTGAGACCTTGAAGCCCAGGTCAAACGGGCTATTCGTTGCTTTGCCGGCGCGAATGGAGTCCAGGAAGTTTTGCATGTGCGCGCGCGGTGGCGTGGGACTCAATCCCAAAGTTTCCGGCACATCTTTCAAATTGACTTTCTGCGGTGTGTAGCGGATCTGCTGGCTGCGGGAAATGGTTCCATCGGTCCCGAGCACATCCTCGGTAACTCCCAACTCACTGTTGCCGAAACCCGAGTCCCAAGTAAAAAGAAGACCCTCGGGCTGCTCCAATGCGACCGTCATAGTATCGGGAACTTCGCGGCCGTCCTTCCAGAGGTAGATACCGCCGGCCATGTTCACCGACTTGGGAATCTTAAGATCCATCACCTTGTACCAGAAGGCGACCTGATGGCACATGTTCTCGTAAACGTTGCCGCCCGAGTAATCCCAAAAGAAGCGCCAATTGACGTACCGATTTGCATCGAAAGGCTTGGGCGGTGCAGAGCCAAGGAATGACGGCCATAAGATGGTTTCCGCCGTCATGTCCGGCGAAACTGGCCGGGCCCATTGCGGCTTGCCGTGCGGGGTGTTGCGAAACATGTGGGCGTGGATCGCGGTTACTTTTCCCACCTTGCCCGAAGCCAGCATCTGCATCGCGTCCGGAACATGGCCCGACGAGCAAGCCTGGTGCCCGATTTGCACGGTCTGCTTTCCACCGGACCGGGAGTAAGCCGCGCGCATCCGCTTCGCGTGTTCCACGGTGAACGCCATCGTCTTTTCCTGATAAACGTGCTTGCCTGCATCCATCGCGGCTACAAAGTGCTCCGCGTGAAGGTGTTGGGGCGTAGCAATCAGAACCGCGTCCATCGCCGGACTTTCCAGCATGCGCCGGTAATCGGAAGACTTGGCTGCTTTCGGGAATTCTTTACCCGCTGTTTCCAGGCGCTTATTGTAAACATCGCAAAGCGCGACGATTTCAGCACCCGGGCACTGGGAAGCTTCACGGAGGATCTGCATCCCGCGGTCGCCCGCGCCGATGATGCCGATACGCACGCGGTCATTGGCGCCAAGCACACTGGTGGCGGCGAGCGAACCAGCTATGCCTCCAGCGACCTTGCCAATGAAATTTCGGCGGGACTGCATGAGCTTGATGTTATCAAGCTCTACAAATGCGGAGCCGTTACGGTTTGGCGGGAGCGTCGGGGCGCGTCGCCTTGAACGTGCCGTTGTACTCGGTGAAACTCCAGTCGCCTGTGATCGCGGTGCCGTCGCTGGTGCCGGAGATTTTCAATGTCCCTGAACCGGCTTCGTCCGTATCGATGGGAAACGCTAGTTCCAGCTTGCCGTTAGTGAAGGTGCCGGCCACGTCCGCTTTGCCGTACTTTCCGCTTACTTTTCCGTCGGCGTCGACTTTGAAGTCTGCATCGGAGGGACGGTCTCCACCCGGAGTGTCCAGCACGAAATGCCAAGCGCCGGAGATGTCCATCGGTTTGGCTGCAGGCGGGTTTTGGGCGTTCAGTACGAGCGCAAACACGCTTAAGGAAAGAAGGAGGAGAGTCTTAATCATTTAGGTTTCCGCTGTCATCGTTTCACAATCCGTGTGGAATGTCGAGACAAAGCGGCCCGCCACTCGCTGCTTTCCGGCGCAAGAGCCATGCGACACTCGGTATTTGTGTTTCCGCGCGTCACCTGGATTGTTCTCGATAGTGTTGGCATCGGCGCCATGCCGGACGCGGGAGACTATGGCGATACGGGCAGCGACACCCTCGGAAACATCGTCCGGGTACGCGGCCTGCACCTTCCTAACCTCTGCGCCATGGGGCTTGGCAGTTTGAAGCCAATGGAGGGCCTGCCCCCGGCCGCGCTTCCTACTGCCGCATACGGGCGATGCGCCTTGGCTTCTCCGGGCAAAGACACCACCACGGGTCACTGGGAAATGGCTGGTATTCACTTGGACCGGCCATTCCGATTATTTCCGCAGGGCTTCCCACCGGCGCTCATCGAGGAATTCGGACGTCGTTCCGGGAGGGCGGTCATCGGCAATCGAGCTGCTTCCGGCACCGAGATCATCGAAGCACTCGGGGCTGAACATATTCGCACCGGCTCACTGATCGTGTACACGTCAGCTGACAGCGTTTTCCAGATTGCCGCGCACGAGGATGTCGTGCCGGTCTGGGAACTCTACCGCGCCTGCGAAATCGCGCGCGAACTCTGCCGCGGCGATTATGAGGTGGGTCGTGTGATCGCTCGTCCCTTTACCGGCACTGCTGGCAATTTTGTCCGCACGTCGAATCGGAAAGACTACGCGGTTCCGCCGCCGCGAGCGATGCTCCTCGATCAGCTGAATGCTGCGCGTGTGCCCGTGTTTAGCGTGGGAAAAATTTTCGACGTCTTTATGGGTCGCGGCATCCAGGACCACATCAAAACGAAGAATAATGCTGACGGTATGCGCGCAACCAGCGAAGCATTAACGGAGTGCAAAGAAGGTCTTGTGTTCACGAACTTGGTTGATTTCGACCAGAATTTCGGCCACCGCAATGATGTCGACGGTTACGCCGCCGCTCTGGAGGAATTCGATGCGTGGCTTCCAGGGTTTGTGAAGAAGTTGGATTCGAACGACCTGCTAATTATTACCGCGGATCATGGTTGCGATCCCACCACGGCTTCGACCGACCATAGCCGCGAGTACGTCCCGCTGCTTGCCTATCGCCCCCGGAACTTGACCGGCGTCGATCTTGGCACCCGGGACACTCTCTCCGATATCGGCCAAACTGTCGCCGAGAACTTCGGTACCCAGATCGCGAAAGGAATCAGTTTTTTGTCCCAATTATGAGAACCCCTGTGATGGCGGGCAACTGGAAGATGTACAAGACCGCTTCCGACACCCGTGCCTATTTTGAAAAGTTTCTGCCGCTGGTTAAGGGCGTCCAAGGCCGGGAGGTCGTCATTTGCCCGCCGTTCCCAAGTCTGGAAGCCGCTGTTCTGGAAACGCGTGAATCAGTGGTCGAGATCGGCGCACAGAACCTGTACTGGGGGAAGGAAGGCGCCGTAACCGGCGAGGTATCCGGCCCCATGATCCGTTCAATCGGTTGCAGCTACGTCATCATTGCCCATAGTGAACGGCGCGAGTACTTCAATGAGACCGAACAAGAAGTCACCCGCAAGACCAGAGCGGCTTTGGATGCCGGTTTGACCCCGATTGTCTGTGTCGGCGAGCGCTTAGCTGAGCGCGAATCGGGCCAGACGCAAGCAATTCTGGTGGAGCAGTTTCGAGGCGGCGTTGCCCCGCTCGAAGCCGCGGAGTTCGAAAAAATTGTTATCGCCTATGAGCCGGTCTGGGCAATCGGCACAGGAAAGACGGCCACGCCCGAGATCGCCGAAGAAGCGCATCGCATGATTCGCGACGAAGTCCGCGCGCGTTTCGGCGACGATGCTGCCTCCCGTGTCCGCATTCTTTACGGTGGCAGCGTCAAGCCGGACAACGTTAAGTCACTGATGGCGAGAGAAGAAATAGATGGCGTTCTGGTGGGCGGAGCGAGTCTCGATCCACAATCCTTCGCAGCCATCGTGAACTACTAAATCGTGCGCCGATCGCCCCTGCTCCCGATCTTCCTCATCGTTTTCGTCGATATCCTCGGCTTTACGATGATCATTCCGCTGCTGCCGTTTTACGCGCAGTCGATGGGTGCTTCGGACCTTACCGTCGGTCTGCTGCTCTCCAGTTATGCACTCTGCCAGCTAGTAGCGGGCCCCGTGTTGGGAAAGCTTTCCGACCAGTATGGGCGTAAGCCTCTGCTGATATTCAGTCAGATCGGGACCTTGTCAGGATTCCTATTGCTGGCGGCGACAAGGACGCTGTGGCTGGTCTTTGTCGCACGCATTATTGACGGAATCACGGCAGGCAATCTGTCGTTAGCGCAAGCTTATATCGCGGACGTAACTGCCCCTGAGAAGCGCGCGCAGTCGTTCGGAGTTATCGGAATCGCGTTCGGCTTGGGATTCACGATCGGTCCCGGCATCTCCGGAGAACTCGCCCGGATGGGCTATGTAGCGCCGATTCTGGCCGCCTGCGCCCTGTCATTTACCAGCATCCTGTGTACGACGTTTCTTCTGCCTTCCAAACCGCCACTCCCGGAGGGTGTGGAAGCTGGAGCCGACGCTTCGCCCTTTGAACGGGTTAGCATATTTCAACCTGCGCTCTATTTCGCCTACTTGAAACGGCCCGGACTGGGAAGCCTGTTTCTCCAATTTCTGTGTTTTGCATTCTCGTTTTCAACCTTCTTCGCCGGGTTCGCGCTGTTCTCGCAAAAGCGTCTGCACTACGGGCCTACTGAGGTCGGACACGTTCTACTAGCTATTGGCATCCTGGGGATTGTGATGCAAGGGCGCGTGTTGGGGATGCTGGTCAAACGCTTCGGCGAAGCGCGAATAGCGGCTTCTGGATTTGTGTGCAGTTCGGTAGGGAGCGCAACCCTGGCTTTTGCGATGAACACTCCCGCCGTCATCTCCGCGACCGGTGCGCTATCCCTGGGTAGCGGTATGGTGCGGCCGACCGTTACCAGCCTTATTACGCGCAAAGCCGGCCGGCACGAACAAGGGCTTATTTTGGGCATCACGCAGAGTCTGCAATCGATTGCTCAGATCGTCTCACCGCCATTAGCCACGGGGCTAATCGGCCTAGGGCTTTTGAATGCATGGGCGTTTCTTGCGGGCGCTTTCATGGTGATCGGATTCTTCCTGAGTCTGCGCACGCCCGAGTGAAATGTTAAACTTGGCCTAACTTTTTCATGCTGCTTCCCCGAGAGTTTGTCACTTTCATTGGCCGTCGTGTGGCGCAACGTCTCACTCCGGGCATGATCGATACCGCCGTGCCGCAGCGGGTTTCGGACATCATTTCGGAAACGATCTCCGACGAGCTCCTGGCAGAGGACAAGCTGAACGACGAAGTTCGCACGCTGCTTGACGATTACAGCGAATACATGCGGCGCGAGGGCGTCAGTTATCAGGAAATGTTCCGGCGCGCCAAGAACACTCTAATCGCGCAACGCAAGATCGTACGTGCCACGGGCCGCGACACGGGCGACGCCATGAAGCTTTCGCGGGACAAAATTACGGATGTCTCTCATAAGCTGGTGGCGCAGCTAAAGAAGGTTCGCGAACTCCGTTTGAAAAAGGATCCGAATGAGATTCGCCTGGAAATTGTCAAAGCCATCACTGAAATCCTTTCAACCGAAGAAAAAGTAGATCGCGCCGCTCGCGACAAGGTTCGGTCCATGAAGCGCGATATTCCGGAGGGAAGTGAAGAGTTCGATCTTCTGCACCAGCGCTATTACGGCGAGGAGTTGAAAAAGCTCGGTATCGATTTCAGCCGATGATCGTGGTGGCCGGCAGTTTGAACATGGACTTCGTGGTGTCGGTGAAGCAGCTGCCGTCGCCGGGTGAGACCGTTCTGGGGCGCAACTTCGTTACGTTACCGGGCGGAAAAGGCGCGAATCAGTGCTACGCCGCGGCACGTTTGGTGACGCACGGTACTTCTGTGCGAATGATCGGCCGCGTCGGCCAGGACGTATTCGGCAATCAACTCAAGGCTAATCTATCCGCCGCAGGGGTGGATGTCAGCTATGTCCTCCATTCCCACTCGGAAGCAACGGGTGTGGCGATGATTGCGGTCGAGACATCCGGACAGAATTCTATCGTGGTTGCTTCCGGCGCGAACATGGATCTGAGTCCGGGCGATGTCGAAGCGATGCGGCCAGCCTTCCAGAAATCCAAGATTGCGCTTTTTCAACTTGAGACGCCGCTCGATACTGTAAGCGCCGCATTGCAGATGGCGCGGGAACTAGGCTTGACGACGATACTCGATCCAGCGCCCTCTCAGCCACTCTCGAAAGAGCTCTTGTCGCGAGTGGATATCCTGACGCCGAATGAGAGCGAAGCCTTGGGATTGCTCGGGCTTCCCGTGAGGCGGCTGCAAGCCGGTGAAGCGAAGCCGATCGCGGCCCAGCTGCTGGAGCGTGGGCCGAAAGCGGTGATCATCAAACTGGGCGACCACGGCTGCTTTGCCGACGACGGTGCACACGCCGCCCATTACCCGGGCCATTCCGTCCAGGTGGTAGATACGACTGCAGCAGGGGACACGTTCAATGCAGCGCTGGCAGTTGCTTTAGCGGAGAAGCAAGTTTTCTCTGATGCGATCCGGTTCGCGAACGCGGCCGCCGCGCTATCGGTCACGCGTGCCGGCGCTCAAGCTTCAGCCCCGGCGCGCGCCGAAGTCGATGCGTTCCAAGCCTCGATTGCTCTCAACGATTGCTCTCAACGATAAGCGTTAGCTTGAATCCCGTAAAGTTCCGCATATTGGCCACCCTTCGCCATGAGCTGTTCATGGGTGCCGAATTCGGCCACTCGAGAGGCATCCAACACCACGATAAAGTCGGCCATTCGAACCGTGCTGAAGCGGTGCGATACCAGAATGGTAATGGTTCCCGCGCTTGTATCGTGGCGGGAAGCCGCCGCGAAACGTTCGAACAGCGCGTGCTCGGTTTCAGCGTCCAAAGCCGCCGTCGGTTCATCCAGGATCAGAACCAGCGGGTTCGAACGCATGAGCCCGCGCGCCAGGGCAAGCTTCTGCCATTGGCCGAAACTGATATCGACGCCCTCCGGCCATGTGGGCCCGAGTTGAGTATTTAACCCGTTTGCCAAGCGCTCAATTACATCTTCAGCGCCGGCGCGGCCCAACGCCCTCGATACGGAGTCTTCATCCTCGTAAGCCGGCAAGTCGCCCACACCCACGCTCTGCAGGGCGCGAAATTCGAAGCGGTAGAAGTCCTGGAACGCTCCCGCGAGACTTTGCCGCCACTCCTGCGGCGCGATGCGCGCTAGATCCGTTCCATCCACCAAAACGCGTCCGGCTGAGGGCTGATAAAGCCGCGCCAGCAATTTCACCAGAGTTGTCTTCCCCGCGCCGTTTTCCCCGACAATAGCCACCACGGAGCCGGGCTGGAAACTCAAATTCACG
Organism: Bryobacterales bacterium; assembly: GCA_963814235.1. Lineage (GTDB taxonomy): Bacteria > Acidobacteriota > Terriglobia > Bryobacterales > Bryobacteraceae > Bog-113. The sequence continues at coordinate 584,841 of CAWFCA010000001.1, forward strand.
TCTTCCAGAACTTCGCGATCGGTCCCGGGGTAAGAGAACGAGACGCGCTCGAATTCAATTCCTTGCCGGAGAGAGGCGGGCGCTGGGGCGTCGGCACCCGACTCGAGCGATGCCGCGTAATCCTCAAGCCACGCCAGCTTTCGCGATCCCTCCAGCCAGAATCCCCGCAGGAACCCGATCTCGCCGACAGTCGCACCAATATAGGAAGACAGCCGCGCGCCAGCGGCCAGCACAAGGAGTACAGAACCCGCCGGTGCTTTCACAATAGCGGAGACAAAGACAACGGCCCCCAAATATCCTACGCCAAAAAACGCCCAGCTCAGGGCTTGCCAAAAAGCGCTGCCGTTCCGAGCCGCGGCTACTGGCCGGTACCATCGCTCCCACTCGTCGCGACGGCGGCTAACCAGGCTTTCTCCCATCCGTGTCACGCGCACTTCCTTGCCCGGGGCGGCCGTGGTCGCAAGATTGAACAAATGCCGGGATAGCCGATTCGGCGACGCGCCGCTCTCGTCGGCTTTGCGCTCGACATCAGGACGCCATGTCGATGTAAACACCGTGGGCAACGCAAAAATGATCAACAGCGACAAAGCAGGGTGCACCGAGACCAGCAGAATTACCGTGACAATCAGCCGCAAAATCCACCCGCAAGTGGTGAAGAGCGAGAAGTACATGTGGTCGAGCACAAACACCTGGTTCCGCAGCATCGCCAGGCGGTCGACGTACTCCTGCCGCTCGTGATGCTCAATGCTCGCTACCGAAGCCTGCAGTCCGGCCACATGCGATTCCAGAGAGATCGTCAAGCGTTCGCGAAAGTGCCTTTGGGTTCGGTCGCTGACCACGCGTAAGATCCATGTGGCGGCCGCCGATACTCCTAAGCCAATCGAAGCGCCCAATACCTCCGCGCGCCGTCCGGCCACTAGCCCGTTCGCCAGCAGACCCAGCCAGAGGGCCAGCAGCGCATCCGGCACCGCGGAAAGCAGAGCCAGTGAGAGCGACACGGCTAGCATCAGCGGTTCGGCTTTTCGTGCCCGCACAACTGCCCGCCACATGGCAGGCCAGGCTGCCGGCATTGCTCCGGCTTGCGTTGCAGTTCCCATGGCTCTAATCGAGAACCTCTAGCGCGACTTCCTCTTCATTGAAACGAGAGGCTTGCAATTCAAACATCGTTTTATAACGTCCGCCTTCGGCAAGTAGCACCTCATGCGTGCCGGATTCCACCACCGCCCCGTGCTCCAGCACGCAAATGCGATCCGCCTGCCGAACAGTGGAGAAGCGGTGAGAGATCAAGATGGTGGTCGCGCCCCTGGTGGATTCCAGGATTCTTCCGAAAATCTCCGCTTCGCCGCGCACGTCGAGCTGTGCCGTCGGCTCGTCCAGCAAAACCAGGCCGGCCCCCAACTGGACGGCACACAGGGCTCGCGCCAATGCCACGCGCTGCCACTGGCCACCGGAGAGCTCCGTGCTGTCCGGATATCCGCGTGCGAGCACCGTGCCCAGACCTGCCAGGTGAGAAGCGCCCGCTCGCTCCAGCGATTCTAGAATCACGCTGTCCGCCGCACCCCGTGGAGCAACGTTCTCCCGCAGCGGCAGTTCGAACCGGATAAAGTCCTGAAAGACTGCGGTCAGCCGTGACCGCCAGCTATCCAGTTCGAGACTTCGCAGATCGACTCCGTCCACTTCGATCGCGCCTTCCTGCGGATCGTACAACCGGCAAAGCAATTTCGCAATGGTGGTCTTGCCTGCGCCATTCTGTCCCACGATAGCCAGCGACGATCCGGCCTGAATGGTCAAGTTGAAATTCTTCAACACAGGCGCGGGTGCGTTGGGGTAAGCGAACGTAACATCGCGAAATCGGATTTCGCGCACCGGCATGCGCGTGGCGAGATGGCTCCCTACGGGCAGAGTTCCCTCTGTCGCCATCCGTGCGCCCAGCCGCAAGACGGCTTCAATGGGCGCGGCCGTTCCGTCAATGGCCCACGACAAACCTCCGAATGCGATAGCGCTGGTCCCGATTGCCGCGCTGGCAAAGGTAACTAAGCGGGCCAGCGAAAGCTTTCCGTCCGCAGCCAAAGCCCCCATGGACCAGAACACGATGAGATTCGCACCGAGCACCAGCAGGATGCTCCAGATCAGCGGACGCTGGCGCAGTCGCGTCGCATTCCAGCGCAAGTCGAACAGCCTGCGGCGGCGCGAACGGAACCGCTCGACAATCCACTCGCTCAGTCCAAATAAACGTACCTCTTTGGCGGCGGGCGGCTCCACGGCCAGGCGGTACGCATAATCGGCGTCCCTTTGCGCCTGCCGGACTTCGTCCGTGTTGCGGTCCTTCCAAATGGCGCTCTCTCGAAGTAGCCAGTGAGTGCTGATCCATGCTCCGGCCAGCAGCACCGGCGCCCACCAGGTATATGCCGCCAGCACCAGCGCGGAAGCTAATCCACCGATCAGCTCAACCAGCCCGCCCGCGATAAAGTCCATTGAGATCGCAAGCGGCGGCCCGGTGATTCCGAGATCGAAGTCGCGCGCCACGGTGAGATCCGTAGTGAGCGCCGGATTTTCCAAATGTCCCATTCCTGAAGGTTCCACACACGCTCGTGTGAGTTGGTCGTACAGCCATGCCGCCGTCCGGTTTCCCAGATTGGCGCCCGCCGCCCGATGAATAGGTGGGAGGACTTGCAAAATAATGAAAATTGCTCCGAACGTCACGAGCGGCCCCGTCAAATTCGCACGCTGTTGAACCGAGCCAACCAAGCTCCCGATCGCGACGGCGAATAACGCAGGGAGGCATCCGCGCAGTACCAGCACCGTCCACCAAAGAAAGGCGAGCGGGGCATCCGCCTTGGGCAGCACCCCGGCCACCTGGCTGAGCTTGCTCGAGCGAATCCGCTCCCAAACAGAGAGGACACTAGTCATGATCTGATTGGGATTAGTATACGGCTACCAGTCGGTCGGCCGATAGTCTTTTAGAAACTGGCCCCAACGATGCGTGCCGGTGTTTATGCCGTCGATAATTGGGTCGAGTATGCGCGCTGCCCCGTCCACAATGTCGAGCGGCGGGTGGAATCGCTGCTCGACCTGTTTTCGCGCGGCAATATCCACCGGGTCCTCATCGGTGACCCACCCGGTATCGACGCTGTTCATGTGGATGCCGTCGGCGTGGTAATCGGCAGCCGCCGTGCGCGTCATCATGTTAAGCGCTGCTTTTGCCATATTCGTGTGCGGATGCCGCGTCGTCTTCCAGTTCCGGTAGAACTGGCCTTCTACCGCCGAAACGTTCACGATGTGCTTGTCCCGGTTCGCCGTCTGCAGCATCAAGGGCTTCAACTTGGCGTTCAACACGAAAGGCGCGACTGCGTTCACCAGTTGGACTTCAAGCAATTCCACGGTGGACACTTCAGCCATTTGCAAACGCCACGAGTTGCGCTCTCGCAAATCGACTTGCTGCAGATCCTTATCGTAGCGGCCTGACGGGAAAAGTTCATTGCGCGGCAGCAGATCTTCCTCAAGCAAGGCGATTTGAGAAAGCTCCGCGGCTGGCCGGTTTTCACCATTGGCGGGCGGCGCGGGGAGCTGCCTCGTGAGACCCCGCTCCGGCTTCCACATCGCGCGCTCCTCAGCCATCATGTGCGCGTAGAAATCGGGCGGCCGCCGCACTGTTTGGCACGCATTGTTCACGATGAAGTCCAGCCGCGAACAGTTCTCCAGAAGATGCTTGCAGAACGCCTCTACGCTACGTACGTCTCGCAGATCGAGGCCGAAAATTTCCAGACGGTCGCGCCAGTGATCAAAATCCGATTCCGCTGAATAACGTTTCTCGGAGTCCCTGGGAAATCGGGTTGTAACGATCAGCCGCGCACCAGCGCGCAGCAGCTTGAGCCCGGTTTGATAGCCGATTTTCACCCGGCCACCGGTCAGCAGCGCGACGCGTCCATGAAGGTCAGCCATCTCGGTCCGTTTCGCAAAATTGAATGCCGCGCAATCCGGGCACATCTGGTCATAGAAGTGATGGAGGATAGAGAACTTTTGCTTGCAGATATAGCAATGCTGAGGCTCCCCGGGTACGCGGCGGGCGTCTTCCTCCTGCTCTGACTGAGTGGGCTGCGCTGGTGGGAAATAGTTCGGAGTTGTGAATACCGGCTTCCGGCGCAACTCGCGGATGCCCGTTTGATTCAGCAGCGCCGTAGCTTGTTCCGTCGTCGCCTGGCTGCGCTCCCGGTCCGACGCCCGCCGAAGATTGCGGCGCGACGTCGCATCGGGGTTGTACACCTGAGCAATGGCGCGGTGCAGGCGCTGCCGCTCGAAAGCCGGTAAATGATCAAGCAGCCCCTTGTTGGCGTCGATCTCCTCAAGTAGATCGGCCGCGGATCGCAGTCTCGCCAGCAGGTCTGAACTGGAATCTTCTGGCGCGGACACTGGCGAAGGTTACTGCTTTCCGGTAGGCGCGGGCGGTGCTGCTGGGGCGGGCGGGGCCACTTCAGCCGCTGCGCTGAGTGGTTCTGAAGCGCCGCGGTGGCAGGTGTAGCAGGTCACCCTGGACTTGCCATCGAAATACTTTGTGTTGAGATCGCGCGCCATGGTAATCATCGTCCTTGCCATATCTTTGTGCGGGTTCTCATCGCTCGCGAAGTTGCCTTGCACGTGACAGAAACTGCACTTCACACCGAGCGATGTCCGGAAGAATTGCATGGTCGGCATAAGTTCACCCGGCGACAACAACTTCAAATTCTTCGGGGCCGGCATTTGGCCGCGGCCTGGGGGCGCCGCAGGTGGCGGTGGCGGCGCGCCGTCCTGCGCGTATGAGCCGACGGTCAGCAAAGAGGCGATTGCCAATCCGAAAAGCAAGGAGCGTATCTGCATCTAAAGATAAGAACACATTCGGGAAAGCCGTGCATCCCCAAAAAAAAAGAGCGCTTACTTTTTCTCGTCCGTCGCGCTTTTCGCCCCTTCTGCGCTCTTCCCAAAGTTCGCGGCCAGATAGTCGACAATTTGATTGAACTCGTCGTCAGTTCCCACGGCTCCTTTTTCCACCATGCTGCTGACAATCCCGTCCCAGCGTCCGCGCGTTTCGTGCCGGCCCACGACGATTTCCGGAGCATGACACGCGCTGCAAATCCTTTGGAGTGGGACCTTCCCCGCACCATCCGGGAGACTATCGTCTCCCGCCCGCGCTCCGCTCGGTATAGCCATCAACAGCCCCGCCGTCACACAAATAGTAAATAGATTCGCGAATCGCATGGAATTTCCGCTTTCATTATAATTGCGCTGATGCCTATTCAGCGCCGGAACTTCATGCGCAGCCTCCTTGCGGTTCCCGCCGTTCCCATCGGACTCGCCGCTCAGCAAGCCGCGCCGCCGTCCACCAAACAGCCGACCCCGCAACAGCCGGTACCCCAGCCCAACACCCCCGCCCGCCAGGTTCCGCGACAGCCTCAGGAAATTCCGGTTCTGAAGACCACGCCGCTCGACCTGGCTGGCGAGACCGACGCCCGCTTCTTCACCGCCGACCAGTTCGCCGCTCTCGAAAAGCTCGGCAGCGTGCTTATGCCCCCGTTGAAAGGCAATCCCGGCGCGCTTGACGCGCATGCGCCTGAATTTCTCGACTTTCTGATCAGCGTTTCGCCCGCCGATCGCCAGCGCATTTACCGCGGGGGCCTCGATAGCCTGAATGCCCAGTCCAAGCACAAGTTCCACAAGCCCTTCGCGGAACTCGACGAGGCAGAGGTCGACGCGGTCTTGCGTCCGCTGCTTGTCGTCCGCCCCTGGCCCGAGGACCTGCCGGCCGACCCCGTGAAAAGCTTCATCGCCCAAGTGCATGAGGATCTTCGCACTGCCACTGTAAACTCGCGTGAGTGGGCCGCTTCCGCCGCTCAAGGCACGCGCCGCTTCTCACGCGGTGGCCGCGGTACCGGCACCTACTGGAAGCCGGTCGACCCCATCGTCGGCGACTAAGGAAAATCCTTTCAATGCCCATCAAAAACTACGATGTACTGATTGTCGGTTCTGGACACTCCGGCGGCATGGCTGCCAATATCCTCACCCAACGCGGCGCAACTTGCCTCATGCTCAACGCCGGTCCCGAGGCCGATCTCGATAAGGATCGCGTCAGCAAGGCCGCTTATGAACTGCCCTACCGCGGTTTCAACAAGCCTGGACGTCTCCCGCACGTCTTTCAGGCCGACGAATTCAACGCGAACCAATGGGTGGACGAGAAAGAAGTTCCCTACACGACGCCTGCCGACGCTCCCTATAACTGGGTTCGCGTGCGGCTGTTGGGCGGACGTTCGTTGTTTTGGGCGCGCCAGAGTTTCCGCCTCAGCGATCTCGAATTCAAAGCCGCCGAGATCGATGGCTCCGGCGAAAACTGGCCCATCAGCCTTTCCGATCTTGCGCCGTTCTACTCCCGCGTAGAGGAGATCTTCCGCGTGTCCGGCCGCAAGGAAGGCTGGCCGCAGTTCCCCGATGGGAATTTCGTCCCCACGGAGTATCCGGCCGAGTCCTCGAGCATGCAGCGCTTTATCGACATCGCGACCAAGCGCAACATCCCGTGCTCGAAAAATCGTTCCGCGCTCGGGCGCGATGGCCTGGCAAGTTCGATCAATCTATTGCTCCCGGACGCACTTGCGACCGGCAAGCTCGACATCGTGGAAAATGCCATTGTCCGTGAAATCAGCGTCGACAAGAACACCGGATTGGCTAGCGGCGTCCACTTTGTCGACCGGCATTCCGGCCGTGAGATGCACGTTGGAGCCAAGATCGTGGTTCTCGCCGCTGGCTGCCTGGAGAGCACCCGGCTGCTTTTGAATTCCAAGATCTGCAACTCGAGTGGCGTGCTCGGCCACTACTTGGTCGATCAAATGTACGGCGTTTCGGTGGTTGCCTCAGTGCCTGAAGCGCGCGACGGCAAAGCTAAGCCCGGCATGATGGGCGGCAGTACATTCATCCCGCGTTTCCGTAATCTGACGCGCGCCGATAAGCGGGACTTCATCAAGGGTTACTGCATGACCATCAATAGCGGCGGCGGTGCCAGTCCCAATTTCTTCCCACTGTATGGCCAGGAACTGCAAGCCAAGCTCGATAGCTACGCCAACGCTTGCGTCTCCGGCGGCATCTTTGGCGAGCGTGTGGCGCGCTTCGAGAACCATGTCCGCATCGATCCCAACGTGAAGGACCGCTGGGGAATTCCGGTTCTCCATATTGAAGCGCGCGACACCGAAAATGAGCACAACATGACTCGCGACGCTGCCAACACGATCGAGGAGCTCTTTCACGAAGCCGGGTGGGAGATCATCTGCAAGACCGATCGCGTCAATCCCCCCGGCTACAGCATCCACGAAGTCGGAACCTGCCGTATGGGCGACGACCCGAAGAAGAGCGTGCTTAACAAGTGGTGTCAGGCGCACGATATGAAGAATCTGGTAGTGGTCGATGGCGCGAGCTTTGTTACCGCTGGTTGGCAGAATCCCACGATCACGATTCTGTCGCTCTCCATGCGCGCTTCCGAGCACCTGGCAGACACGATAGGAAAAGGAGTGGCGTAAATGCGACTATTGCTCTCGCTAATGATTTTTACCTCGCTCGGTGTAGCCCAGGATTGGCCCAACCTTTCGAAATTCGCCGCGGCCAACGCGCGAGTTGCCGCCCCTGCTCCCACCGAGAATCGTGTGGTCTTTATGGGCGATTCGATCACCGAAGGCTGGAACGAATCGAATGGCGGATTCTTTCCCGGCAAGCCGTATATCAATCGGGGCATCAGTGGCCAAACCACGCCGCAGATGCTACTCCGGTTCCGGGCTGACGTGGTCGCGTTGCGGCCGAAAGTGGTTGTGATTCTGGCCGGCACGAACGACATCGCAGGCAACACCGGACCTATTACGCTCGAAGCGGTCGAAGACAACTTAATGTCGATGTGCGACATCGCCAAGGCAAATGGCATCCGTGTCGTGCTTGCTTCCGTCACGCCGGTCTTCGACTATCCCTGGAAGCCCGGTCTGCAGCCCGTTTCTAAAATCGCCGCCTTGAATACCTGGCTGAAAGATTACGCAGCCAAAAACCGGTTCGTCTATCTGGACTACTTCTCCGCCATGGTGGATCCTGCGAACCAAGGAATGAAAGCCGCTCTGGCGAGCGACGGCGTGCATCCCAATAAGTCCGGCTACGCGATCATGGCGCCGTTGGCCGAGGCAGCCATTACACAGGCCCTAGGCAGTTGACTTCGGCACGCGTCTTTTCTTCTTCGTCAGCTGGTTCTTTTGAACCCTCAGTGCCCAGGCCGCCTGCAGAGCGCCGGTCAAAATATCCTGATCTGCCAGCTCTAGACGAAGATGTGTGATCCCCATTCGGCCCCATCCCCCCGCCACAGCCAGGAATAATTCCGGCTGCTCCGCAACGAACATGGCCTGTTGATCGGGCGTGAGCATCAGGTTGCCATAACCCCTGCCGATCGCGGCGAGGGTTGCGAAAATATGTCCGCCCACTCGAAAGTCGACAGCGCCCATATGCGAGCCTTCCGTCGCACCTTCCAGGCTCAAGGCGATCCGGCGAAAATCCTCCGCTGTCATCATTCACCTCCCACGGAATCGATCGAGCTCCCGTCGATCGCGCTTGGAGGGTTTGCCCTCGGTGACGCCTTCCGACCGCATCGCGACTTTCCGCTCTTCCGCCAATTTGGTCCGCTGCTCCCGGCTTTCTTCCGTCTCCCGGTACATTAGCTGAGCTACCGCGGCCGGGCCGCGCAGCTCGCTGACTTGCAGCACATCCAAGTGGAACTCGCCGCCCTCGTTCTTCACTCGCAGCCGGTCACCCACCTTCACTTCGCGCGAGGCCTTGGCTGCCAGCGCGTTACACTCGATGCGCCCCAATTCACAAGCCTTGGCCGCCAACCCGCGTGTCTTGAAAAACCGCGCCGCCCACAGCCACTTGTCCACCCGCACTTTGTCCAAGGTCAATTTCCCGCTGTGGCCAGCTTCTTGACCAACTCGTATAGAAACGTTTGGCCCTCATAAAACGACCGCACCGGCATCCGCTCATCCCGGCCATGCGCTCTTACATCATTGCGATCTTGAAAGAATCCCTGCACGCCGTAGGTGGGGATTCCGGCCTCGCGCAGATACCGCCCATCCGACGCGCCGGTAGACATGCTCGGCACCGTAACGACTCCCGGCCACATCGTGTCGGTCACCTGATCGATCGCTTTCATAACCTCCGGTTTCATCGGAGAAGCCGGAGCCTTACCCTCATCCAGGTGAATCGTTACAACAACCTGTTCATCGGCAACCACGCGGTTCAGCGTTGCCAACACGTTATCCACGGTGTCCTCCGGAAGGATGCGGCAATTCACGTTCGCAGCCGCCAGCTGCGGTAAGGCGTTCGGTGCATGGCCGCCTTCAAGTTGGGTAGCCACGCACGTAGTGCGCAGCATGGAATTCATCCCCGGAGATTGCGCCGCCAAACGCTGCATGGCATCCTGCGAACCCGCCGCCACTTGCGCCAAATCTGCCGCCAGCGGCCCATTCTCCACTTTCGCCATCTGGCCAAAGTACGCCCGAGTCACCTCGCTCAATTGCATCGGAAACCCATACGCCGCAAGCCTGCTCAACGCGCCCGCTAGGTGATAAATTGCATTGTCGGGCACGGGCCGTGAACTATGCCCGCCTTTATTCCGCACCTCGAACCGGAAATCGGCATAGGTCTTCTCCGCCAACCCGACATCGTTCGCGACGCGCTTGCCACCCACGCTTTCGCCGTGCCCGCCTTCGTTGAGGCTGTACTCTGCGTCGATGAGTTCGCGTTTGTTCTTTAAAAGCCAATCCGCGCCGTTATACGGGCCGCCGCCCTCTTCGTCCGCCGTCAACGCCACTATCAGATCGCGATCCGGACGGAAGCCTTCCCGCTTGTAGCGGACCAAGTTTGCGATCCACACCGCCGCCTGCGCTTTGTCGTCGGAAGTGCCGCGTCCATAGAAATAACCATCTTTCTCAAGGAATGAAAAAGGATCGACCGTCCAATCCTCGCGCTTGGCTTCCACAACATCGGTATGCGCCAGCAACAAGATCGGCTTCCGCGCTCCAGTTCCGTGAAACCGCACGACCAGGTTGTACTTGGCCGGAATGGCGCCTCCGACGAAAATGTCTGCGTCCGGAAATCCCTCCTTTCTGAGACGTTCCGCAACCGATTTCGCGATCGTGGTCGTCTCGCCAGTCGTAAATCCCGACCGGCTCTCGATCATCTCCTTGTAAATCTCTCTCGCGAGTTTCTGATCCGCCTCCGGCGGCATTAAAGAAGCTGCGGTGAGCGTCGTCCATCCCAAAAAAGCAACGCAACTCAATCGGAACATTTCTGTATCTTTGCACGATAGGATTCCAGCGGCCGACCCGCTATCGGCCTACCCTGCCTTCATCCCGAATAGCAGTAGGTCCAAACCGAAAGTCACCCGCCGGGCTGTGATGTCCCTCGCGCCCATGGGGCGGTAGATGGACTCTAGAACATCGCGGACGCCGTCCGCATCGAGTTCCGCCGCAGTCACTACCCGCCGCCGCTCCAGCAATTCGAACTCGGTTTCGAACGTTGCCTCCGTTCGCTCCACGCGGTCGCGCCCCACCCCCCGCAACTCGATCAGGTCTTCGGGTGCCGGGATGCCGACGATCAAACGCCCGCCGGGTTCCAAGACGCGCCGAAACTCCTCCGCATTCATGCGCGCGGTAATTGATAACACCCGGGAGAACGCGCCATCTCTATAGGGAATGAAACGGTCCGCGTTGGCTACGACCCATTCGCACTCCGGATAACGCCGTGCAGCCGCATCCACGCCTGCGATCGAGATGTCCACGCCGTGCGCCGCGCACCCGCAATCCAGCGCTAGCGATCCCGCGTAGAAACCCTCTCCACAGCCCGCATCCAAGATGACGTCATCGGTCGACACGCTCGCAATTGATTTGATCGCGCTAACGAACGGCGCCGTGATCCCCGCGTCGTGCAACCTACGCCGAGCTAAATTTACCGCCGCCGTGTCACCGGGTTGTTTCGAACGGCGATCTTGTGGCTGCATCAGGTTCAAGTAACCCGTGCGCGCCATGTCGAACGAATGCTCTCGTTCGCAGACCACGCGCCGCCCATCCCGCTGCAGTGGTAGGTGACAACCGCGTACCGGGCAGAGTAGCAGCGTGTCGAGTGCGGGCGAAGTCACTCGCTATTATTCCGGCCAGCAGTCGGCAACCTAGAACACTGCGAAACAGAACACCGAGTTCGACCCGCTCGGAGTCAACGCGTATTCACCTGCGGGCATGCTTTCATTCACCTCCATCCGGTACAGCGCGTCTTTTACCTTCTTCAGCGTGAGCGTGAACGGCTTCAGCAGCTTTTTGTGGGAGAAGGTGATTTCGCGCCGCCCGTTGCGCAACTCAAACGGGTAGATCGACAGCCGTTCGACAGCCAGTGAATCTTCCTTCAAGACAAAGATCGGACTCGCCAGAGGTGTTCGGGCGGTGGCGTGCTCACCCGCAACCCAGTAGGTCGTCTCCTCGTTTTTCTTGCCCGCGTTCCGCACATCCTGTTGCGCATCGATCGCGTCTGTCGGCACAAGATCCTGCGCCATCAAAAGATAGGGCAAATCTGTTTTCGGCGGTTCCGGCACGGTTGGAGCATCGGCTCTGATAGCCATTGCCAAAACGCAGGAAGTGAATAGGACGCGCCACATGTTCGTCATTCTACTTCCGCGCGCGTCACTGCGCTTCCTTGCGCTTCAGGAATTGCGATAGAAATGGCTCAAGCTCCGTTGCCCGGAAATCGTCGATCTCGAGCGCAACATGATCCAGCCGGTTGTGTGTGGTACGTAATCCAACGACTTCCATTCCCGCCGCCCGCGCCGCCTCGATCCCGGCAAACGAATCCTCGAACACCAAACAGTTGGCGGGTTCCACGCCGAGCAACTCCGCGGCTTTCAGGTAGATATCGGGGAACGGTTTCGGCCGCGAGACTTGATGCCCATTTACTGCCACTCGAAATAACTGCTGCAACCCCGCGGCTTCGAGAACAAAATCCACGTTGGCTGGCTCCGCATTAGTTGCACATCCGATCAGCAAGTCTTGGTGGCGGCTCAGAAATTCTTGGATGCCCGGAACCAAAGCTTGCGGCAACAATGGCCCGATCAGTTCGCGATAGATGATCTCCTTCGCAGCTCCATAAGCGGACACGTCTTCATCGCTCAAGTGCTCGCCGAAATAATCGCGGATAATCTCGTCGTTGCGCTTACCGTACATCCGCTGCTGCATGGCTTCGGTTGTTTCCAGTCCGTGCGACCTGTTGAATCGCAACCAGGCGTCCCGATGTACGGGATTCGAATCCACAATCACGCCATCCATGTCGAAGATCAACGCCACCCGCCCTGGACTCATCCGGCCGACCATCTCCCCCTGCCAGCTTCCATGCAATGTTCCTCCGCGTTCTTTACCTTACCTTGCCAGCGGAGCAGGTTATTGCATGAACATTTCCTCGCGAAAGTGTTATGATTCGGCAGATCCCCAAGTCATGAAGCTGTCCTACGGAAAGATCGCGATTGCCTCCCTGGCATTGATGACCGTGGTCTATGGGGTCACGGAGTTTCGAGGGCCGAACGGATACTCGGGCTTGCTCCAAAAGCGCCAGCAGGTTCACAATCTGGAACAGGAAAACGCGCGGTTGAAGGCCGAAATCGATCGCTTGGATAAGCGCGTTGATAAGTTGAAGCACGATCCGGCCGCGCAGGAACTGGAAGTCCGCAAGCGCTTGCACATGGTAAAACCGGGCGAAATGGTATACGTGCTTCAGGACTCGCAGAAATCAGCTGCGGGACCTGCGAAATAGCGGTGCTCTGAGCGAGCTGCTAGCTCATCAACCAATGAAGCGCACCACTGGAAACGCACCCACCGCGACTCCGGTCATATAAATCCCAATCATAAAAATCAGCGCTGCGGAGAAAACCGGAGCGTAGCGCGCCCACGCCGCCACATGCGACGGCTTCTTGCTTGCCGGAACCGACTTCTTGACCGCTAACACCATCATCCCTATAGCCATCAGCACCAGCGCCAGCCCAATGCTGAATGTCACCAGGAGCAGCAGTCCGAGCCCAGGCCGCCCGATCGAGATACAGCTCAAAAGCAGCACGAGCGCCGCGGGGCAGGGAACCAGGCCACCGCTAATCCCGAGCGCCACCAGACTTCCGAACGTCACCTCCCCTTCTGGAACATGGCTATGGGTGTGCCCGTCGTGGGTGTGCGTTAAAGCGTGGCTATGCCCGTGATCGTGCGTATGGGAATGATCGTGGCTATGCCCGTGATCATGCGAATGAGTATGCCCTTGATCGTGAGAGTGACCATGCCCGTGCGCGTGGGAATGCGCGTGCCCGGCTGGTACCAGTAATTTCCGTCCTCGCCGGTAGAGCAAGAGGCCGCCGATCCAGATAATCGAAACCCCGGAGATTACCCCCATCACGCGAATCAGCGTCTCCGGCAATAGGTACTGCGAGAGGAACAACGTGACCAGGCCGAGCGCAAATACGCTAATCGTATGCGTGAAAGTGACCATGCCGCCAAGAAAGATTGCCTGCTGGTATGTGCCCCGGGAGCCTACTAGGTAAGCGGCCACCATCGTCTTCCCGTGCCCCGGTTCTATCGCGTGAAGCGCGCCTACTCCGAAAGCCGCGGCGAGGCAGAGCAGCGTAAGTCCCAACGATAGCGGCCCTTTGCTGCCTTGCAAGGTGCGGGAGAGGAAATCATTGCGCTTCACTGTCCCGAGCGAGTTGGCTTCGGCGGGTGTGGCTCCTGTTGCAGGCCGGGCAGCCACAACCACTGACGGGGCGGCCGGAATCTCCGCGTGGGGCTCGGTAACCGCGGGCGTGCTCGTGCCCACCCTTATCGCTTTATCGGCCGGCGCTGCTTTCGTCACTAACGGCTCGGTGTTCATCGACGTGAACTGCGCCGTAATATCCTGCGGTGGCGCTAGCGTTGGGTCTTGAGGATAAGCAGTAAGCGCCTGGCTACGGTCTTTTTCGCTCGGAGTGGCGTCGGAGATCATCGCTCCCGGCCGTGGCTCGATCACGACTTCTTTCCAGCCTGCGCGCTCGGGGAAATTGCCGTCCCGATAACTAAATTTTCCCGTCTTGCCCGCCACCGTCAAATGCGCATTGATTCGAATCACGGGCAGCCCGCCTGCCCCATCCTGGATCGAGAGATCGGTCCGTCCCAACACCGGGCGCACGCGCGTTCCATTCTGTTCAACGACAAGATTCTTCACCCAGTCCGCCGCCTGGGCGTGCGCTCGGCGCTCCAAAGCCAGCCTGGGGCTCGTTTTGGTCAGATCCCACTGCTGCAGCATCTGAAAACTCGGCAGCTCCGCCAGATCCAATACGTACAACACATCGACCTGGTGAGCGCTGGGCACGATCAGCGCATAGTGATTGATGCTGAAATTCCCCATGGGATGAGCGCCCAAAGGACCGTGCATCGACAATACGCCCAATAACATGCCGGACCACCGAAACCCACGTTTCACAGACGCTTTCTCCCGACGTTCATTACAATAGATATTACGAAAGTTGTCTGTCTCCAGATGCCCTCACTGACTGAAATTGCGAGCTTGATCGATCACACGCTACTGCGCCCCGACGCCACACGCGATCAAATTGCCAAACTCTGCGCCGAAGCCCGCCGGTTCGGGTTTGCCAGCGTATGCGTCAACTCGTATTGGGTCCCGACCGCGTTTCGGGAACTTGGTGCGGACGGCATTGCAGTATGCAGCGTGGCGGGATTTCCGCTCGGGGCCTCCAGCACCGCGGCCAAGGTCGTGGAAGCCGGCGAAGCCGTCGATAACGGCGCCCGCGAGGTGGATATGGTGATGAATATCGGCGCACTGGTCTCCGAAGATCCGAAAGGTGTACTGCGGGACATCGAAGCCGTGGTCGAGGAGTGCCATCGCGGCGGCGCCATTGTCAAGGTGATTCTCGAAACGTCCCTGCTCACCGACGCGCAGAAGGAGGCCGCCTGCCTCATCGTCAAGGACTCCGGCGCGGAGTTCGTCAAAACGTCCACCGGCTTTCACGTTGGCGGCGCCACCGTTCATGATGTAGAATTGCTGCGGCGGGTCGTGGGTCCCCGACTGGGCGTGAAAGCTTCCGGGGGTATCCGCAGCTTAGCCGACCTGCAGAAGATGGTGGCCGCCGGCGCTACTCGAATTGGAGCGAGTTCCGGCGTCCAGATTGTCGAGGCTGCCGCTGCCTGATCAAACGCTTACCGCTAAACCTCCACGCGTTCCCGCTAGCCGCAAGGCTAAGTTTAACGAGCGTTCCGATCTCCTTGATTTCCTGCTAGAAGTCTCCGCAGTTACCTCGCAGACCCTTGACTTGGACGAACTGCTCACCAACGTTGCGGGAATTGTGCGCAAGGTGTTGCACACCGACCTGTTCGCCATTCTTCTTTACAGCGAGAAGCAAAACGAATTGACCATTCGTTACGCCGTTGGTCACCGCGAGGAATTGGTTCGCAATCTCCGCATTGGTCTGAATGAAGGCATCGTCGGGGCGGCCGCCGCGCAGCGCGAGCCGGTGCTGGTGCCCGACGTGCGCCGTGACCCGCGTTACCTCAATTCGGTCGACGCCGTTCGCGCCGAGCTTGCTGTCCCCATGATTGCCCGTCACAAGTTGGTGGGCGTTATCGACGTGCAGTCGACCCGCGAAGGCGCGTATGCCGAATACGACCGAAGCATGCTCCGTCTTATCGCCTCCAGGGTCGGCACCGCAATCGACAATGCGCGGCTTTACCGCCGGGCCGAGCGCCAAAATCGCACCCTACGCACGCTCTCTCGTATCTCCCAGGAATTCACCTCCATCCTGGAACTTGACGAATTACTCAACAAGATCGCCACGCGCGTGAAAGACCTGATCGACTACGACGCGTTCAGCATTCTGCTGGTCGATGAAGCTCGCTCAGTCTTGCGGCATCGTGTAAGCATCCGGTACGACAAGCGGGTGAAGGTTGACGAAGTACCTCTCGGCTCCGGAATTGTTGGCGCAGCCGCGCAGTCCCGCAAACCGGTCCGTGTGGACGATGTCGGGAACGACCCGCGCTACATCGCCTCCCATCCCGATATCCTCTCCGAGATCGCGGTACCACTTATCGTGCACGACCGCGTAGTCGGCGTGATGGATTTGGAAAGTAGCACCCTCAGCGCGTTTACCGACGAGCATGTGCGAACGCTTTCACTGCTCGCGCCCCAGATTGCTAGCTCGGTCGAGAACGCCCGGCTTTATCAGGAGATCGCCGTTCGCGAGCGCAGCATGCAGGATGATCTGCGCGCGGCGCGGGAACTCCAGATCGTGCTGCTTCCGGCGACCACGCCGGCCATGCGCGGACTCGATTCCGCGGTAGGTCTCCGCCCCGCGCGCGAGATCAGCGGAGATGTCTACGACTTCTTCCAACATTCCGATTCCAACTGGGTTGCCGCGTTCGGTGATTCCAGCGGAAAAGGCGCCGCGGCGGCGCTCTATGGAGCGGTCTTAGCAGGACTTTTACGCACCTTGGCCCCACGCTGGCGTAGCCCGGCTTTGCTGATGAAAGCGTTGAACGACAAACTGGTCGAACGGCCAGTCGAAGCCCGTTATGTCACGCTGCTGCTCATGCTGTGGTCGCCGCAGTTGATGCAGTTTACGCTTGCCAACGCTGGCAATACGGTGCCTATGATTTGCAGGGGCGGCGAGATTCTCAAGTTACACGTCGAGGGCGTGCCTCTTGGGCTGCTTCCCGACCGTGAGTATGACGAGATGGTCTTCCAAGCCCAGCCCGGCGACACGATAGTGCTCTACTCCGATGGCGTCTCCGATCACCAAAGTCCGGCGAACGAAGAGTACGGACGCACCCGGCTCGCCAAAGTAGTGAAACGGCATTGCTCCGCGTGTCCCCAGGACTTGATCAACGCTATTTTCGAGGACCTGGACAGCTACAACACCGTCCGATTCGACGATCAAACCGTCATCGTGATGCAGGTGAAAAATTCCCGCAGGAAGAGGAACTGCTGAGCGACGGTGGCGGGAAACTTCTAGACTCGACTCTGGAGGGAAGCGAGTACATTTGATGCGCGCAACGGAGGTTCTATATCGCCGGCAACGTTTGTCTTCGGACACCATCGTGTGTTCCTTCGGAGCGGGAGACTCGCCGGAAACGAGTCGCCAGAACTTCTCTTCTTTCACACTGAAGCAAGTGTACGGGACGATTGCCTTGTAAGTCGCTCTCGATCATGAGGTCGATGCCAACATCCGCGAAGGCGAAGATGAACTCCAGCGCTCGGTCCCTCCGTTGAGCGAAACCCGTCCTGAAATGTACGCCCGTCTTGAGCGCGCCCGCCAGAATACCTCAACGGAGGTACTGGCAAATCACTGATCCGGTTTCAGACGGACAACAACTTGAAGAGAGTCATCGTCGCCGCACGCTTAGTTGAGAACCGCGTCTTGCTGACCAGCCGAGTAAAAGAGAGTGTTGCGGCTGAGCAATGAGCATGCTGGCAAGCTCTTGAAATGAAGTGGGAGCGTAGGGTGGGCATTAGTTGGTCGCAGTGCCGATCCAAAAGTCGACGTACGTCCGAAGCGAACCGCGTAAGTTCCTCAGATTATTAATTTACTGGAGCCACCCGCCAGGATCGAACTGGCGACCTGCTGATTACGAATCAGCCGCTCTACCAACTGAGCTAGGGTGGCTTTGCACCGATTGCAACCCCAGTATACCGGAACTTTACTTGGCGCTTACGTCCACCGACGCCATCGTGTTTTCCCAGCTCAGCGTCAATTTCGCTTGATTGCTCCCGACTTTTGCCAGCGCCATCGTGAACTGTTCTACCGGACTCGCCGTCTTGGAAACCTGGAGCGGCACGCGGCCCAGGTCCTTGGAGGCGTCATACGTGAACGCGCCCCATTGCTCGGCCGTCTTATTCACGATCAGCGTCCATCCGCTCTCAGTCGCCAGAGTGAATAGCGCGTAGCTGCCCGCCGGAACACTCAAGGTTCCAATCTGCAAATCCACCGGCGTCGTCAGCTTCGTCGCTTCGTCAGCCCCCAAGCGCCACACCTGGCCATAGGGAACCAGGGTTCCGCCAACCGCTTTGCGACCATGCAGATACGGGCGGCCATACTCGATCGTGACCGTCTTCCCAGTCAGCTCCACCGACACTTTCTCGTGCGGACTTTTACGGGGTTTTTCCTGCGCGGGAAGTGCGACCACGCACACGGCAATCATGGCCGTCAAACAAAAGATTCTTCGATTCATACTCACGAGCTTACACCGGTTTAGACCGAAACCCCGATTTTCCAGAGTGCATAGGCGAACGCCTGCTTGATATAAAGCCAATATTCACGGCTCTTGCTCTGCGGTTGCGAGTAGCGCGGCGACCCGTAAACCGCGATGCCTTGCGCCTGCATCATGCGCTTGGTCCGAAATATGTGATAGCCGTCGCTGACCACAATACACGAGCGTAATCCCATCCTCCGCATGATCTCCGCAGCTGCAGCTGTCGAGTAGGCGGTCGTGTCGCTTTCGGATTCGACGACTATGCGCTCCGGCGGCACGCCACGGTCGATCAGGTACGCCCGTCCGACCGTGCCTTCCGTGAATTGCGGATCTCCGCCCGCCCCACCGACGGTCATAATTATCGGCGCCAGCCCCTTGGTATATAGCGTCAACGCGTGATCCAGCCGCGCTTTCAGCACCGGGGATGGGCGGCCCCGGTACTCGGCCGCGCCCATCACGATAATCACGTCGGCCTTCTGCGCTTCGTCATGCGTCGACTGTCTGGCGATTCGCAGCGTCAGGGCCGTGAAGTAGCCCAGCGCGAAAACCAGCGGCAACGCTAACAGCAGCCACCAGGAGCGTCTTAGGGTTCGAGATATGCTAATGACAACATTGTAAAGGAGATTCCCGTAGAGGTTATAACCAGTCCCGCTAACTCGCTGCTCAAGGAGATTCGTAAAGCGCAGGAGCAGGGGGGCCTTACCTCGCACGGCTGGCTGATAGCCGAGGGGCCGCGCCTGGTTCACGAAGCAGCCCGGAGTGGATTGTCCATCGCCTGCCTACTGCTTACGCCCGGGTCCCCCGTTCCTGAGAATGTCAAACCCGCCCGTCTGATCCAGGTTCCGGATCGAGTGTTCCGCACCATCTCCGGAACCTTGTCGCCGCAAGGCACCCTGGCCTTGGTTGAGCCGCCTGCTCCGTCTCGAACGTTGGTCTTAAATCAGCGCGCTCTCGTGGTTGTTCTCGATTCCATTCAAGACCCGGGCAACGCCGGAACAATTGCCAGGTCGGCGGAAGCTCTCGGCGCGAGCGGCCTCGTTTTCTTGAACGCCACGGCGCATCCGCTCAGTCCCAAAACCCTGCGGGCGTCGGCCGGATCGCTGTTCCGCATTCCGTTCGTACGCTCCTCGGCAGAATCGGATATTCCAACGAATTTCCCGATTTTCGCGGGGGTTGCCGACCCTAATGCGCCTGCGGCCTGGGATTGTAATCTTGCACAATCCTGCACAATCGTCATCGGGAATGAAGGCAGCGGGGTAAGTTCTTCGGTGTTAAGGATCGCTCAACCGATCCGTATCCCGACGCGCGGAGTAGAATCACTCAACGCGGCCGTGGCAGCCAGTCTCTTGCTGTACGAAGCGGCCCGGCAAAGGAAGGCGCATGAGCCTCTTTGACGCTGCTCCGCTTACCCACCGCCCGAGCGACAAAACCCGTCCACTCGCTGAGCGTATGCGGCCAGAGCGGCTGGAAGACTTCGCGGGACAGCAGCATATTCTTGGCCCCGATAAGCCGCTTAACCGGCAGATTGAGCAGGATCGGCTGTCCAGCATCATCCTCTGGGGCCCGCCAGGCGTTGGGAAAACGACTCTGGCCCGCATCATCGCGGCGTCGACCCGGTCCGAGTTCATTCCTTTTAGCGCCGTGCTGGGCGGCATGAAGGAAATCAAAGGTGTCATGGCCGATGCCGAACGGTTTCGCCATTTGGGCCGCCGAACCATCCTGTTTATTGACGAAATCCACCGCTTCAACAAAGCGCAACAAGATGCATTCCTCCCCTACGTGGAACACGGGGACATCATTCTGATCGGCGCCACCACGGAAAATCCGTCGTTTGAAGTCAATGCGGCGCTCCTTTCGCGTTCCAAGGTCTATGCGCTGGAGGCTTTACCCGAAAGCCTTATCGTCGAGCTGCTCCGCCGCGCTCTCACGGACACCGAACGCGGGCTGGGCGATCGGCAGGTCACGGCGAGCGAAGAACTCCTTGCAGCGATAGCCGCTCACTCCAATGGCGATGCCCGCGCCGCTTACAACACTTTGGAAACTGCGGTGACCGCCACTCCACCGGGCCAAGCGCTCACCCAGCAGGCCGTCGAAGATGCTTCCCAGCGCAAAGTCCTGCTCTACGACAAGGCCGGTGAAGAGCACTATAACCTGGTTTCGGCGCTGCATAAGTCTGTGCGGTCGAGCGATGTCGATGCCGCGTTGTATTGGTTGGTTCGGATGCTCGAATCCGGTGAAGACCGGATGTATCTGGCGCGCCGCCTGGTCCGCATGGCGGTTGAAGATATCGGACTCGCCGACCCGCGCGCGGTGGAACAGGCGATGTCCGTGCAGCAGGCCGTCCATTTTCTTGGCGTGCCGGAAGGCGATCTTGCGCTCGCTCAACTGGCAATCTATCTTGCTCTGGCGCCCAAGTCCGATGCCGCTTATCGGGCTTTTGGGGCCGTACAGAAGCAGGTTCGAGAATCTCGCGCCGAACCCGTACCCCTACAGCTCCGCAACGCGCCGACCAAATCGATGAAGCAGTGGGGCTACGGCGCCGGCTACCAGCATGCTCATCAATTCGACGACGCAATCACCGGAATGGAATGCCTGCCTGATGCGCTCCGAGGAGTAGAGTTCTACCAACCTACCGGCCGCGGTCACGAGAATCGCATTGCGGAACGGCTGGCTGAAATTCGGCGGCTCCGGCGAGATCTCAACTCCCCGGATGAGCAACCTCGGCCTGAGTAGCGCGACCTAGCCCTTAACCAGTTTCTCCAGCTTCGAAAAACTTTTATCCAAAGTCTGGGGCTTCTTCAGAACTCCGGCGAACAGGTCGCCGAGTTTCCGGAACCGCGCGATCGAATTCCTGATTGTGAATTGGCTTGGATGCAACCCTTTCCGCACTTCATCCCAGTCGAGAGGTGTCGCGACCGGCGCTCCATCGTAAGCCCGCGGTACATACGGCGAAGCGATAGTCTTGCCCTCGCCATTTTGTAGAAAATCGAAATAAACCCGGTGCTTTTCGCGTTTAGCTACGGATCTGGGCGTCGTGAACAAATCTGGCTTGCGTGATACAGCGATCCCTGAGAGCACCTCAGCGAACTGCTTGGTGTTCTCGTAACTATAGATCGGCTTGACCGGTATATAGACGTGCATGCCATCGCCCCCGGTCGTCTTGGGATAGCCGGTAAGACCGATCTCTTGCAGGATCTCGCGCACCAGGTTAGCGGCTTCGATGATCAAGTCGAACGGGCAATCCACAGGGTCAAGATCGATCAGTATCCAATCCGGGTTGCTCAGCGATCCGATGCGGCTCATATACGGGTTTTGATCGATACACCCAAGATTGGTCAGGTAGCAAAGCGCGGCACGGTTCTCGGCCAATACGTAGCGAATGTCATCCACATTTTCAAAACGGAGCCAATCGGGGAAACTCTCCGCCGAATTCTTCTGGAAGAAGAAGTCGTCGTGAATGCCGTTCGGATAGCGTTTCAACGATAGGGGCCGGTCTTTAAGATGCGGCAACAGAAACGGCGCGACATCGGAGTAGTAGTTCAGCAAATCGCGCTTGGTGTACCCGTCCTCGGGGTAGAAGACCTTATTAAGATTCGTGAACTTCAGTTGCTGATCGTCAACGGTACAGAGCGCTTCCGTGCCGGTAGGGGGCAAAAGCGGTGCGGAAGCCAGACGCTTCTTGGTAGCTCGCGCGGGCCTTTTTGTGTTTACCGTTTCCGGTTCCTCGCGGCGCGTCTCCTGCGCGCTCACGTCTTTTCGAAAGCCCAGGAAGACAGGTGCGCGCAGCCGCTTATCTGGCGTCCAATTGGAAAACTTAACTTCGCAGACAAGCTCCGGCCGCACCCACACTACATCGCGGGGCATCTTAGCGTCTGGCGGAAGCGTCGGCGTCTTAACCTCGAGAGGGTTGAGCATTTCCCGCACGGCGCCAAGCATTTGGTTGTCAAACCCGGTGCCGACCTGACCGGCCCACACCAGTTTCTTGTTCTCGTAATAACCGAGCACCAGCGCCCCGAAGTGGTCCCGTTCACCGATCGTGTAACCGCAAATCACGAACTCCTGCTGATTCAGAAGCTTGATTTTCAACCAGTTCTTGCTGCGTCGGCTTTCATAGGTGCTGGTCAGGCACTTGGCGACCAGACCTTCCAAGCCATTGTTGCGAGCCGCTTCCAGTAGATCCGCCTGGGGCGGAAATACGTCGGAGATGCGCACTGGGTCGCCTACCTTCACCGTTCCGTCCAACAACTTGCGCCGGTCACTCAAGGCGCAATTGCGCAGGTCCCAACCGTCAAGGTAAAGAAGATCGAAGAGGAACAGGCGCACGGGCCGCGAGCGGGTCATGTGCGCGATTGCTGCGGCGTCGGCAGCCATGATGCGAGGCTGGATCATGGAAAAACTCGGCACTCCCTTTTCATCCAGCACGGCAATTTCGCCGTCTAAAATGGCTTGCGACGCCTGCACTTGATGCGGAAGTACCGACAGCTCCGGGTACTGGCGTTCGCACCGGTTTCCATTGCGCGTGTAAATCTCGAGCTTGCCCTGATCAATGAAACAAACGGCCCGCACGCCGTCCCATTTCAGCTCGGCAATCCAGTCCGCCGACAAAGGAAGATCTCTCGTGAGCGTTGCACCCATCGGAGTGAAATACCCTGGCATTGCCGCCTGAACCGCGCCGGGAGCAGGAGCTTCGGATTTCGCCCGGGGACTCTTCCGCGAGGACGTCTTAGCTTTGGCCGGAAGATCCTGGGCGATTTCTTCCTGCGTACGGCCCGAAAGGATGCTGACAGCAAAGGCCTCCACATCCCAATTCGGAACGGCCTCGCCATCCTTCTTTTTCAGCAGAAGCCATTCATTGCCTTTGCCCCGGTTGCGCATATGAACCAGGGCGAACTCACCTTTCAGCTTCTCGCCCTGAAGACGAAATTTGAAATCACCGCGCGCGATCTGTGGGCCCGCCGCTAGATCCCCAATTAACTCGTAAGTCCCGCGATCCCAAAGCATTACGCTCCCGCCGCCGTAATTACCTTTAGGAATGTTCCCTTCGAAATTGCCGTACTCGAGCGGATGGTCCTCCACCATGGCGGCGAAATGCTTCGGCGCAGGATCGAGCGTCGGACCCTTCGGTACCGCCCAAGATTTCAGGGTTCCGTCCACTTCCATGCGGAAATCGTAATGAAGGTGCGAAGCGTGATGCCGCTGGACGTAAAAGCGCTGTGTGCCGATCTTGGGGTCAACCGGCGCGGGCGGCGGTTCCGGCGTCGCCTTGAAATTGCGCTTGCGCTTATATTCCTCGAGTGACATAGAACGGTGGAAATGTTCCCACGTAAATGTTATAGATGATAGTGCTAGTTTGATTCGGCCCCTTCCGGGCTTGCGTGAGGATACACATATGCCAAGCAGCGTTTGGAAAGGTCATCTCGCCTTCGGTCTGGTGTCCTTCCCGGTGCATCTCTCGGTTGCAGCCCGCAGCGAGACAATCAGCTTCAACCAGTTGCATAAGCCCGATGGCTCGCGCATCAAGCTGGTTACATTCTGCCAGAAAGAAGATAAGCCGATTCCCCGTAGCGAAATTGTCAAGGGCTACGAATACGAAAAAGACCGGTACGTCGTGATCGATGAGGAAGAGATCAAAGCGGTAGCCCCTAAGACAGCCAAGATCATGGAAATTCTGGAATTCGTCAAGGGCACCGACGTGGATTCCGTTTATCTCGAAAGCTCGTATTACATCTCGCCGGACGAAGGTGGGGAAAAGCCGTACGCGCTCCTGTTCGAAGCCCTCAAGGAAAGCGGGTATTACGGGATCGCCAAGGTCGCCATGCATAACCGCGAGCACATCGTTATCCTGCGGCCCGCGCACACTGGCATGGTGCTTCACACCATGTATTATCGGTCGGAAATCCGGGCGGCCGATGAGTTTCGGACCGACACCACGGTGATCAAGGAAAAGGAGCTTCAGTTAGCGCGCACTCTAATCGACGCCCTGGCTGCGGCGTTCGAGCCCGAAAAGTACACCGACACCTATCGCGCCAATCTGGACAAGATGATTCAGGCCAAGATCGAAGGCCACAAGGTGGTTGAAACGCCTGCGACGCACATTGCACCGGTCATCGACATCATGGAAGCGCTGCGCAAAAGCCTCGAGCAGAAAAAGCCTGTCAAGCGTGCCGAAGCGGCTACGGCTGAAGGCGAGTCTGATTCCGAACAGCAACCCGTTGCCATCAAGAAAAGGGCAGGTCAGAAGCGCGCCAGCAGATCCTCGGCATAAAGCGCGCCATGCGGGTCTTCTTCATGTTTGAAGAAGGCAAATACATCGCGGCCCGCGCTGAGTTCGCTTTGCGTTTGCTGTTCGATCTCACGCATCATTTCCTGCGTGTAGTCGGCTTTCCGCAAGCGGCTATAGACGAAATCGGCGGTGATCACTTTTGGTATTTCCAATTTGTCCGATTCCGCTAAACACAAACAGACGTTGTGACGACTGAGGATTTCGTACGTGCCGTCCACGAGCCAGGACGCGTGACGAAATTCGAATACATAGCGAAGATCGCGCGGCAAGGTCCCCAGGTAATCATCGAGCAGGTTCTGGTCCGCCTTAAACGTTGGGCCCAGTTGAAACAGGATCGGACCCAAACGGCGCGCCGTGCGGAGCGGATCGATCATCTTCAGAAATAGCTCTGTGGGCTCCTGAGCGTTTTTCAACTTCAGGATATGCGTGATCCGCATATTGGCCTTCACGGCGAAGGTAAACCCGTCCGGGGTTGTATTCACCCAGTTCGTTAATATAGCCAGGGAAGGTAGCCGGCGGAAGGTGTAATTGACCTCGACAGCGTTGAGCCGGCTGCTGTAATGGGCCAGAAACTTGTTTGCAGGCAGTTTAGCGGGGTAGAACTCCGGCTTCCACGAGGGATAAGCGAACCCCGAGGACCCGGCGTGAAGGCGCGGCATGGACTGATTATGCTTCACTCCGCTTAGCTGGGACGCGTCACGGCTGCTAAACCGCCCGTCTGTTACGCTACGGATTGCTTAATGCTATGTCCGACTCGCTCGCTGTTTTCGAAGACCTGGAACTCGCTATACCGATCTGCGACCGCGGTGTGGGCGACATCATCATCAAGCCGGATTCCAACCGCCTGATTGATGGCGTTCGCCTGCAAACAACTGCAATCTGGCCCGACGACCGCGGCTACTTCCTGGAAGTCTTTCGAACCGGTCAAGGTCTTGTAGCGGGATTTGCCGACACCACGCAAGTGTCAGCCGC
The DNA here is from genome assembly GCA_963814235.1 of Bryobacterales bacterium. GTDB lineage: Bacteria > Acidobacteriota > Terriglobia > Bryobacterales > Bryobacteraceae > Bog-113. The sequence continues at coordinate 610,395 of CAWFCA010000001.1, forward strand.
GCTGAGCTATCCAGGAACCATCAAAGCGTTTCACTATCATCTGCGCCAGACCGATTGCTGGAGCGCGGTGCTCGGCGTGTTTCAATTCGCGCTGATTGACTTGCGCCGCGGATCGCCCACTTACGGCCGCAAAAACACGATGTACTGTGGACCGCTACGGCCTTGGCAATTACTAATCCCGCCCGGAGTTGCGCACGGTTACAAGGTTGTCGGAACAGATCCCGGCATGTTAGTCTACGCCACCGATCAGTTCTATAACCCGAGTGATGAGGGCCGCATTCCTTACGACGATAGCTCGCTTCACTATGACTGGGAGACTCAGCATAAATGATCTTCGTTACCGGTGGTGCGGGGTTCATCGGATCGCAGTTTGTCCGCAGTTACATATCCGGCAATCGCGGACCTGTGGTGGTTTTCGACAAGCTTACTTACGCCGGCAACCCGGATAACCTGGAAAGCGTTCAGTCTAATCCGGCTTATCGATTCATCCAGGGTGACGTCTGCGATTTGGCCGCCGTCCATGACGCCATTCCTCAGCACTGCGAAGCCATTGTTCATTTCGCGGCGGAATCGCATGTCGATCGAAGTATCCTGAGCGCGGCGGAGTTTGTGCGTACTAATGTGCTTGGGACTCAGGTGCTGCTGGACGCGGCACGTGCCCGGAAAACTGCACGCTTCATTCACATTTCGACAGATGAGGTTGGCGGCAGCATCGACTTCCCGGGTAAGTTCGCCGAAGATGGACCGATGCGCCCTAGCAGCCCGTACGCGGCCAGCAAAGCTGCAGCCGAGCACCTGGTGAATGCCGCGCATCACACCTTTGGCCTGCATACCGTCCTGACTAGGACAAGCAATAACTACGGGCCGTATCAATTTCCTGAAAAGCTTCTGCCACTGGCTATTTCTAAAACTATCCGCAACGAGCCGATTCCCGTTTACGGGGACGGCATGCAGGTTCGGGACTGGATTCACGTGGAGGATAACTGCACGGCGCTGGAGTTACTTCTTGAAAGCGGTCGCAGCGGCGAAACTTATCACATTGGAGGCGGCAACGCTCTGCCGAACCTCACGGTTCTGAGAATGCTTTTGAACATTCTCGATCGGCCGGATTCGTTGCTGACTGAAGTGACTGACCGCCTCGGTCATGATCGCCGCTATGCGGTTGACTGGTCGAAGATCCGTGACCAGTTTGGATGGGAACCGAAAATTCCCTTCGAGCAGGGGCTTCGCCATACCGTGCAATGGTACCGGGCCAATGAGCAATGGGTCAGCCGATGTCTGAGCGGCGAGTATCGGGAAATCCAACACCGCGCGATCGCGCACTGACCCAGTCGAAAGGTAAAGCCTACTGCATAACTCCGGGGGGCGGTGGCGTTTTGCGCGGGCGCTTGATGCCGCTGCGTTTGACCGGAGCCCGTTTCGTGACAGGCGGGGGAGCGTCGGTGTTTCCGTTCACTTCAGCCCCTTTCCGAGTCGCCACGCGTTTGGTTCGCGGGCCGCGGGCTGTAGGCTGGTTAGGCACAAACGGCTGCTTCTCTTCTTCTTCGACGATCTCATCGGGGATAGCGACCGGCTCCGGCTCTGGAAGAGCCGGCGGATGGAACTCCGCGCCCAAATACACCATCAGTCCCTTCTCTTCGTCGGGCTGCACTTTGACGACGCTCTTATCCTGCGCGAAGTTCAGAAACTCCCCAAACTCCTGGAAGCCAAACTTGGTCCACGCGAAATCGGGCTGCTCTTCACGCGCCCATTCTTCCAGGTCCGCAGCCAGAACGCCGTCCTCCATCTCCAGCCGGTGCGTTTCCAGAACATCCCGGAGATACGGGAGCGCTTCCTCGGGCTTCACCGTCTTTTCGGGAGCAGCGGCTGAATGCTTCCGCTGGATCATGTACCGGCCTTCGCCGCCAGTCACTAAGACGTAATCCGCTTTACGCAACTTTTCCACGAAGTCGGTGAACGAGTTAGCTCCGTAAGCTTTCTCGCTGAAGCTGGAATCCAACTGCAACATGGTGGATTTCAGTAAACCTAACTGAGGCCGGACCTCGCGGCGCTCCAACACGGTGAGCGCGCGCTCCACCAAAGGCATGGCTTGGACAAGATCCAAGACCGGTCGGCGCTGGCCCTGATTCCCTTGCGGCCGCGGTCCATGCATAGGCCGGTCTTCGCGAGGCGCGCCCTGCTGCTGCGCGGGCGATTGCTGTGGCTGCGGTGCTGGTGGACGGCTCGATCCATCCACCAAATTCTCGTAACTAATGAATTCGTGGCAGTTTTTCTGCAGGATCGTGCTGGTGAACGCGCGGCCCCCCACCACGAAAATCGTCTTATCGTACTGCTTCAGCTTGTTAACGAGCGCGATGAAATCGCTGTCGCCGCTCACGATGGCGAAGGCGTTGATGTGATCGTGAGTAAAGGCCATTTCCAGCGCATCTAGCGCCAGGTTGATGTCCGCTCCATTCTTATCCCCGCGTGGCGACGGGTCGCGCTGCACCATTTGGACGGCGTGCTCGGAAAGCTGGCGCGTAAACACATCCTGCCGGCCCCAATTGGCGTACGCGATTTTAGTGACGATTTCGCCGCGTTCTTTGAGAGCCTCCAGCACCGCCGCAACGTCAAACTCGCGGCTCAGGGTGGACTTCACTCCGATTTCAATATTGTCGAAATCAATAAATACGGCAATCTTTAACTGCTTTTCCATTCCAAACCCTACCCATTCCTTTTTCTCGCCGAAGCGACGCTCTGGTGTGTCGGATGGCATCAGAGAACGGTCTGCTTGGACGGATAACCCGCGTTTTCGCGGATGAACTGCACAATTTCTTCCAATGAAGAGCCCGGTTGAAACACTGCGGCCACTCCTTGACTCTTCAGCTGCTCGGCATCCTCGTCCGGAATGATGCCGCCTAAGACCACCATCACATCCGCCATATCCTGCTGACGAAGCAGTTCCATGAGACGCGGGACGATAGCGTTGTGAGCACCGGAAAGAATCGAAAGCCCAATCACCTGCACATCCTCTTGCAGGGCGGCATTGACGATCATCTCCGGAGTCTGACGCAGACCAGTATAAATGACCTCCATCCCGGCATCGCGCAACGCGCGAGCGATGATCTTCGCTCCCCGGTCATGACCATCTAGACCCGGCTTGGCCACGAGAACCCGTATCGGCGGCTTCTTCTCGGACGGAATCAGCAACTTGAGCTTACCCTCATGCGGGACTTTTTACAGGATACTCTTTTCCACATGCGTACCGAACACATCGCGTAACGCCTCGCAGATTTCACCTACCGTCGCGTAAGCTCGAACCGCTTCCAAAATCGACGGCATAGTGTTCTCAGACCCCGCGGCAGCCCGACGAACATTCTCTAGAACGCGGTCAACTAGAGCCGCGTCGCGGGTGGCGCGCAGAACGGCGAGCTTGGCAGCCTGCGCTTCGCCTGCTTCATGGGAGATGCGCAACAACTCCATTTGATCCTCGTCCTTATCCGCCGTGAAGCGATTCACGCCGACAATCACCCGCTCACCGCGCTCCACTTCTCCCTGGTACCGGTAGCTGGCGCTGGCGATTTCCGATTGCGGAAAACCGCGTTCGATGGCGGCAACCATGCCCCCCATCTCGTCGATGCGGCGGATGTAGTCGCGCGCGCCCTCTTCCAGGTCGAGCGTCAGCCGTTCCAGAAAGTAGCTGCCTCCGAACGGATCGATTTCTTCGGTGACGCCGCTCTCGAATGCGATCACTTGCTGTGTGCGCAGAGCCAGCGTAGCCGCATACTCGCTCGGCAGCGCATAGGCTTCATCGAGCGAATTGGTGTGCAAAGACTGCGTTCCCCCCAAAACACCCGCCAGGGCCTGGATCGCCGTCCGCACTACGTTATTCCAGGGCTGCTGCCACGTGAGCGAACAGCCCGCCGTTTGCGTATGGAACCGTAGCTTCAGGCTGCGTTCGTCCCTCGCACCATACCGTTCGCGCAGTAGCGTGGCCCAAAGCTTCCGAGCCGCGCGGAATTTGGCGATCTCCTCAAAGAAGTCACTGTGCGCGTTGAAAAAGAAGCTCAGACGCGGAGCAAACTCATCCACGGTCAGCCCCCGTTCTATGGCCGCATCCACGTACTCGATGCCATCCCTCAGTGTGAACGCCAACTCCTGAAGGGCCGTGGAGCCTGCCTCGCGAATGTGGTACCCGCTGACTGATACCGGATTGAAGCGCGGCACGTGCTTGGTGGCAAATTCGATTGTGTCGGTCACCAGCCGCATCGAAGGACGCGGAGGATAGATGAATTCCTTTTGCGCGATGTACTCCTTGAGAATGTCGTTCTGCAATGTGCCTGAAAGTTGCGCCCAGCTGGCGCCCTGTTTTTCGGCGGTGACCAGGTACATCGCCCAGAGAATGGATGCGGGCGAGTTGATCGTCATGGAAACCGTAACCTTCTCCAGCGGAATGCCTGCGAATAAAGCTTCCATATCCGCTAGCGACGAAACCGGAGCGCCGCACCTTCCCACTTCGCCCTCGGCTTTTGCATGATCCGCGTCGTATCCCATGAGCGTGGGCAGATCGAAGGCAACAGAAAGTCCGGATTGCCCTTGCTCCAACAAATACCGATAACGCTGGTTGGTCTCTTCCGGAGTCGCGAAGCCGGAGAACTGGCGCATGGTCCAGAGCCGATCGCGATACATCGCCGGGTGAATACCGCGCGTGTAGGGAAATTGTCCCGCTGCCGGCAGGTCGCGGTCGGCATCGAAGTTACCGACGTTCTCCGGTGTGTAGAGCGCCTCTACGGGCGTGCCGCTGATACTGGTAAATCGGCTCACAGGGCGCTCAGCGCGTGGGGGTTGGCCACCGTGGATACATCACCTAGCGGCTCGTTCAGGTACTTGAGCCGCAGCAGGCGGCGGACAATTTTCCCGCTCTGCGTCTTCGGCAATTCGTTCACAAAGACGATTTCTCTCGGCTTGAAGGTAGGTCCCATAACCGTGCTCACGTGAGCGATCAGTTCCGCTTCTGCAGCAGGCTGTGAAGCCGGTTTTATAACAACAAAAGCCACAATCGCCTCTCCTTTCAGATCATCGGGCACCCCGATCACGGCGGCTTCAGATACCTTGGCATGCTCCATCAACGCGTCTTCGATCTCCGCCGGCCCCACTTTACGGCCCGCCACGTTCATCGACTCATCCGCGCGTCCATGCAGAAACCAGCTGCCATCCGCATCCACGCTCGCCCAATCCCCGTGACTCCACACTCCTGGCCACTTTGCCCAATAAGTGGCGAGATAGCGGGCGGAATCTCCCCATATCCCGCGTGTCATGGATGGCGCTGGCTTCGTGCACACAAGATGCCCGGTTTTACCGAGCACGCGCTGGCCGTTCTCATCGAATATTTCCGTAGCCATTCCCGGCGAAGGTGCGCCCAAGGAGCACGACTTTAACGGCTGGATCGGAAGTGGAAGCAGAAAGCACCCGATAATTTCTGTGCCTCCCGAGATATTGATGATCGGGCAACGGCCTCCCCCTACGCGATCAAAAAACCAGCGATAGGAAACGTCGTCCCAAGGCTCGCCCGTCGAGCCAAGTAGCCGCAGCGAGCCCAAGTCGAATCGCGAGGGATCGCTCGTCCGCATGAGCAGCCGGATCGCTGTCGGCGACACGCCGAACGTCGTGATGCGCTCGCGCTCCAGGATTTGCCAGAGGCGGTCGGGCTCGGGAAAATCCGGCGCGCCGTCATATAGAAAGATCGTTCCGCCGAAATGATGATTGCCGATTATCGTCCATGGGCCCATCATCCAACCGATATCGGAAAGCCAGAAGAAACGGTCGCCCGGCTGGTGATCGAACGCCAGGAAGATCTCTTTTGCAGTCTGCATGAGCGCCCCGGCATGCGTATGAACAGCGCCCTTCGCCTTCCCGGTCGTCCCGCTGGTATAAAGAATCAGCGCTGGTGCGCCCGCATCCATCGGTTCGGTTTTCGAACGCGTTTCAGGCCCAGATGGAAGTTCATCGAACACATGCTCCACGCTTGGGCATTGTTCGACCGCCTCCTGCACCTTCCCGGCAAGCGGAATCGCCTTCCCTCTTCGGGTGAGCGTCTTCGCGGTGAAAACGACGCGTGCTCCCGAGTCTTGCAGCCGCGCCGCAATAGCTCCCGCCCCGAAACCCGAAAAAATCGGCACGACCACCAACCCCAGCTTCAGGCAGGCATACAGCACGATCACCGCGTCTGCGACCATGGGCATCACCAGCGCGACGCGATCGCCGATCTTTAGATCGAATCCCCTCAGAGCGTTTGTAAGGCGATCGACCTCCCGCGCCAGTTCCGCAAACTTCAGCTCCCGGCGCGTTCCATCTTCACACTCGGAAATGATTGCGGACTTGTTCGCGGCGGGTCCACGCGCATGCCGGTCCAAAGTGTTCGCGACAATGTTCAGCTTGCCGCCCACGTACCAGTCCGCCCATTCGACCCCTTTGCTCACATCCAGCACACGTTCGAACGGGCGCGACCACTCCACTCCCATCTCGACTGCTAGATCACCCCAAAACTCTTCTAACCGGTCGACCGAGTAATTCAGAAACTCTTCCCGGTCGTCGAAACCAAGCTTTTGCATGTAACGCCAAACGTTGGTGTCTTTGAGGCGTTCCGGGTGAGGCTCCCAAATCCACTTACCCATGGGTTACACCAGCGGCCGGTCCAGGTCGAATCGATCTTTGGTGCGCGAGTAAGTGGGCCCGCCCATGCGGCCAATAGCGTTAAGTAGATCCGGGTCTACGCGAAAATTAGATACCAGCGCGTCCTCCAGATGAAAACGGAGTACTTCGCCCATCACTACGCTGCCGCCCATTGGCTGCACGCTCACGTCGACAATCTGGAAAAGCTTACATTCCAAACCGACCTTCGACTCGGCAACACGCGGAGCCTTGATTAAATCGCTTGCTATCGGCGTCAGCCCGGACTTAACAAATTCATCCACTTCCGGCGGATAAGTGCCCGAAGTAATATTCATCTGCGCCGCGATCTCTTCGGAAACGATATTAACTACAAACTCGCCGGTTTCGCGGATGTTACTCAGCGTGTCTTTGGGCGAGCCTTGTCCATTAAGCATCGGGCAGAAACACACCACCGGAGGATTAGCGCTCGCCGCCGTGAAGAAGCTAAATGGGGCCAGGTTCAACACCCCGTCCGCGCTAATACTGGAGACGAGTGCGATGGGGCGGGGTACGATCACGCCAATTAGCAGCTTGTAGATGTTCTGAACGTCCGTGGATGACGGATCGATTCTCAATCCCCGCTGCTCCCGTTCCGGTGGGCGCCAGCCGCCGTCGGCTCCTCTTTCTTCGCGCCCATCCAGCTCTTCCAGTAATCCTGCCATTCCACCTGTTCACCGGCCGGTAGAACGTGGATGGGATTCAACCCGTCGAGCATCACCGCGCTTTCGTCGGTCGCCGTGCGTTTCTTCTGATTTGCCAGTGCTTTCGGATGCGGCCCATGATGGATTCCTCGCGGATGCAGAGTGGCGTAACCGGCTTCCACGTTATCGCGGCTGAAAAAGTCACCGTCGTGATAGAAGATGAACTCGTCGTAGTCCGTATTCCGGTGGAAGAAGGGCACCCGCAACGCGTCTTCGTCCTGTTCCAGTGGCCGTGGAAGAAAGCTGCAAACCACCGCGCCTTGAGTGACAAACGTCGTATGCGCGCTGGGCGGAAGATGCGCACGATGGCTGTTGATTGGGCGTATGTCGCGCATGTTGATTTTCCAAACCGTAAGATCGCCCTTCCACCCAATCACATCGAGAGGATTGAACGGATAAAACACTTTAGAAAATTCGCCCTCCACCTTGATACGAACTTCCCACTCGGTGCGCCCCGGCTCGTCCGGCAGTGGACCGGTAGGCTCTGGAGTGACTATTGCCGCCGGATCATAGAGCGCGTGCTGTCCGATTAAGCCTTTGTCGGGCTGGTCGAATTCGTGCTTTGACTCGATAATCAGGAAAAAGTTGTCCCGCGTTTCAGGAACTAGGCGGTAAGTCACCGCGCGCGGCAGGTTGATGTAGTCGCCCTTTTCAAAATCGATGGGCCCGAAGTCGGTCTCGATAATTCCCTTACCGCGATGCACGAACAGTAACTCATCGCCATCCGCGTTTCGCGAGTAAAACGGCATTGGCTGCGCCCTTCGCGAAACCATCACCTGAATGTCGTCGTTGCCCAGGAAGGCAATGGGCGCTCCATCGGAATCGGTCTGATCACTCGGTTGCAGCGCGTTTAAATCGAAGAGATGTGGTCGTAATTTGCCTTCAAAACGGATCCAACCGGTCGGCGGATTCTTGTGATAAAGGTGCGCGCTCTTGCCGAAAAACCCCTTGCGGCCATGCTCTTCCTCGAAGGTTCCCTCCGGCAGCGCGACGTGGGCCTGTCTGGTAACAGTGCCTTTTTTGAGAGGGTACATGTTCACTCCTAAGCGCTCTGAGTTTATCAAACGGGCCCCCGGTGAAGCGCCCCGTATCCACTCTGCTTTCATAGAGTGAGATGGATCTCTCCGCACTCACCAAAGAACTGATCGAAATCGAGTCCATCACTCCCAATGAAGAGCGGATCGGCACTCGCCTATTTGACCTTTGCACTGGTCTGGCCACCCGCTTCCAGGGTGTAGCCGAACGCATGCACGTTGAGCCAGGGCGATTCAACGTCTTTGTCCGCTTCGGCAACGCTCCCATCGTGACCCTCTCCACCCACATGGACACCGTTCCGCCGTTTGTTCCCTGGCGCGAAGACGGCGAGTTCATCTGGGGCCGCGGCGCTTGCGATACCAAGGGCATCATCGCCGCCATGCTCTGTACCGCTGAAAAGCTCCTCAATGACGGTCAGCGCGATTTCGGGCTCCTGTTCGTGGTCGGCGAGGAACGTAATAGCGCCGGCGCCCTGCACGCCGCCCAGCATCCGCGCGGCTCCCGCTTTCTCATCAATGGCGAACCCACCGAAAATAAACTGGGCATCGGCGGCAAAGGCGCGCTGCGTTATGAAATTGCCGCTTCCGGCAAGATGGCCCACTCAGCGTATCCGGAACTGGGCGAGTCGGCGATTGAAAAACTGCTGGACGCCTTAGACCGTCTGCGAAGCGTCGAGCTTCCCGTTGATCCCATCTTGGGGAAGAGCACCTTGAACATCGGCACGATTTCTGGTGGCCGCGCGCCCAATGTGATTGCCGACGAAGCGCGCGCCGAAATATTCTTCCGTCTGGTTAGTGATTCCGCCCCGACCCGGACTGCCGTCGAAGAAGCGGTCCGCGGTCTCGCAGACGCCAAATTCGTTTTAGAAATCCCCGCCGAGCGGTTCGGTGAATTGCCAGGATTTGACACCTGCGTTGTTGCCTTTGCTACCGATATTCCTGCTTTTAACCGCGCGTGGGGGCAGCCGTATCTACTCGGCCCAGGCACCATTCACGTAGCCCACACGCCGCACGAGCACATCCCCAAACAGCAGCAGTGTGACGCCGTAGACTTGTACGCGCGCATGGTGCGCGATCTGAAGAACTCATGACGAACAAACTCGAAGTCGGTATCCTGGGCGCCACCGGAATGGTGGGGCAGCATTTCATTCGCTTTCTGGAGGGACATCCCTGGTTCGATCTCACCTGGCTCGGCGCCAGCGAACGCTCCAGCGGCAAGCTCTACCGCAACGCCGCGAAATGGAACCTGAGCGGAAACGCCCCCGCGCACATCTCTGAATCCCGCGTCGAACCCGCCGCGCCGAACTCCACCGGCCGTATTCCGAAGCTGCTCTTCTCCGCTATGGACGCGAACGTCGCTGGAGAGATTGAGCAGGCCTTCTCGCGCGCCGGTCACATTGTCGTGTCCAATTCCAAGAACCACCGCATGGATTCTGACGTCCCGCTACTGGTCCCGGAGATCAACGCGGAACACCTGGGCATTTTGGCGGCACAGCGAAAAAATCGCGGCTGGTCCGGAGCTATCGTCACCAATCCGAATTGCGCCACTGTCACCCTGACCATGGCATTGGCTCCGCTGAAGCCCTTCGGCATCGGGCGCATCGTTGCCACCACTTTGCAAGCTGTCTCCGGCGCCGGTTACCCGGGTGTTCCTTCCATGGACATCCTGGGCAACGTAATCCCCTTCATCGGCGGTGAAGAAGAAAAAATGCAGGAGGAGACCCAGAAGATTCTGGGCGATCTCGACGGCAATCAACTCCGGCCCTTGGACGCTCGCGTGAGCGCACATTGCAATCGCGTCGGCGTCATCGACGGCCACACGCTCACCATCTCCGTAGAGCTTCACCACAAGCCGGCAGCGGAAGATATTATCGCCGCCATCGACGCATTCCGCGGTGTTCCCCAGCATCGCCAGTTGCCAAGCGCACCCACGAAGCCGGTGCAGTACATGGAAGAGCCCGATCGTCCTCAGCCCCGCCGCGACGCTGAAAGAGAGCGCGGAATGGCCTGTTTCGTTGGACGCCTCCGGCCCTGTCCGGTCCTCGACTGGAAAATGGTCGCACTCACTCATAACACCATTCGTGGTGCGGCCGGAGCGGCCGTTCTCAATGCGGAGTTGATGTACGCGGAAGGGATGCTCGATTAGATGATCGTCATGAAGTTCGGCGGCACTTCAGTCGAGTCCGCCGCCGCCATCGCCAGGGTGGCGCAGATCGTCGCCTCCCAGGCTCATCGTCAACCTGTGGTCGTGGTTTCCGCCATGGGCAAAACTACGAACCGGCTGCTAGCGATTGCTAAGACCGCCATCACGGGCAGACGCGATGAGTTCCTCGCCCAGATTCACGATCTGCGCGCCTTTCATTCCCGTGAAGCGCGACTGGTTGTGCCTTTGGCCGAACGCGCCGAACTCGACCGCACCCTGGATGAACACTTCCAGGAACTCACCGAATTGGTCAAAGGTCTTGCCATCGTGGGTGAACTGACCCCTCGTTCCATCGATGCGATCTCAAGTTACGGTGAACGCTTGTCCAGCCTGATCGTCACGCTCGCTTTCCGTCATTCCGGCCTGCGCGCCACCCACCTCGACTCGCGCCGCGTCATCGTCACCAACCACAAGCACACCCATGCCGCGCCCCTTCTTCCACAGACCTACGCGCGCTTGAAGGAGACGATCCCGCCCTTGGTTCAGGATGCGGTTGTCGTCATGGGAGGCTTCATCGGCGCTACCGAAGAGGGTGTCACCAGCACCCTTGGCCGCGGAGGATCGGACTTCACGGCTTCCATCGTCGGAGCTGGCATCGGCGCCTCCGAGATTCAAATCTGGACCGATGTCGACGGCATGCTAACCGCCGACCCCACTATCTTCCCTGGCGGTCATCGCGTCAAAGCCATCTCGTTCGCCGAAGCCGCTGAACTTGCTTATTTCGGCGCCAAGGTACTGCATCCAGCCACAGTAGTGCCAGCTGTCGAGAAGAATATCCCCGTTCTCATTCTCAATTCACGACGGCCCACGGTCGAAGGGACCCGCATCGTGGGCGAGCATGTGCCCTGCGCGAATGCCGTGAAGTCGATTGCCTGCAAACGGCGCATCACCATCGTCAACGTGCATTCCAACAGCATGCTCATGGCGCATGGCTTTCTGCGCCGCATCTTTGAAATCTTCGATCGGTATGAGACTGCCGTGGATATGGTGGCCACCAGCGAGGTCAGCGTTTCACTCACAATCGACGAGACCAACCGGCTGGACGCAATTTGTCAGGAGTTGCGCGAGTTCTCCGACGTGAATATCGAGCGCGATCAGACCATCGTCTGCTTAGTCGGCGACAACATTCGGTATACCCCTCGAGTGGCCGCCCGCGTGTTCGCCGCACTGGGTGACATCAACGCCCGCATGGTGTCCCAGGGCGCCTCGTTACTTAATTTGAGCTTCGTGATTGCCGACTCCGATGTGCAGCGCGCCGTGGAGGCACTCCACCGCGAGTTCTTCTCTGAACTTGACCCCGCTGTGTTTGCCTAACTTCTGGAGCACCTTCACCGGCCAAGCGCCTGGCGAACCAGCGGCGATACTTCCGTTCCCAGTATTTCGATTGCGCGCTTGATCTTGCTGTGTGCCAGCGGCGCCACGCTCATCTGGAAACTAAGCCGAGAAAGACCGCCCAGACTTTCATTGATCGCTAAAATCTTTTGAGCGACCGTTGCCGCGTCGCCGATCAGCAGCGCCCCTTTCGGTCCACGCAACGCATCGAAATGCGCGCGCGTTGTGGGTGGCCATCCACGTTCTTTCCCAATTTCGGTAAACGCTTGCGCATAGCCCGGAAAATAATCGTCTGCGGCTTTTTGGGTCGTCTCAGCGAGGAATCCAATCACATGCAGCCCGACCTTCAACTTCTCTGGCGCGTGACCCGCCTGCGCTCCCGCTTTCCGATACATGTCAATCAATGGACGGAAGCGATGAGGCTCCCCGCCGATAATCGCAACCATAAGCGGAAGCCCCAAAGTCCCAGCCCGCACAAACGACTGGGGTGTGCCTCCCACGCCTAACCAGATCGGGAGCGGATCTTGCAGCGGCCGGGGATAAATCCCTTGTCCGCTCAGCGGCGCTCTGTGACGCCCCGACCAATGCACGTGCGGATTGTCCCGGATCTTCAGCAGTAGATCGAGCTTCTCTGCGAACAGCGAGTCATAGTCCTCGAGCCTCAGGCCGAAAAGCGGAAACGATTCGATGAACGAACCCCTGCCCGCGACGATCTCCGCGCGGCCTCCAGAGATTAGATCCAGCGTCGCGAACTCCTGAAACACGCGCACCGGATCGGCAGCGCTCAGCACCGTCACCGCGCTCGTGAGCCTAATCTGTTTAGTCCGCGATGCCGCGGCTGCCAGCAAGATCGGCGGCGCGGAATCGAGAAATTCCGCCCGATGATGTTCCCCTACCCCGAACGCGTCCAAACCAACCTGGTCCGCAAGCTCGATTTCTTCCAGCAGGTCCCGTATACGGTCCGCTGGGCTGATTGCTATACCAGTAACCGGATCGCGCAATGCCGCTGCGAAGCTGTCGATTCCTAGTTGCATCTGCCCTCGCTCCTACGCTTCAGCCGGTACGCGAGCAAGGAAAATACCCGCGAATGCGCGCCGAACGCCGTAGAAGGCTAGGCACCAGAGCAAAGCGGCGATAATGCCCGGCGGTAAACCCGCGGGTTGCAGGAAAACGTGAAAGAAAAGGATGTTCACAATCACCGGGCCCAGGAATGTCAGCCCCAGCGGCACAAAACGCCCGGCCAGCAGCAGAATTGCTCCAGCTACCTCGAACAGGCAAACTCCCATCATGTAGTGAGAGCCGACAAACGCACCCATGAACTGACCTGCCAGCCCCGGAATCTGGGGCATCGGGAGGAAGCTCAGGAAGCCATTCAGTCCGAAGATTAGAAACAGCGCGCCCAGCAGGTATCGCGCAATGATCGATGTAATTCTCATAGTGGCCCTTCTTTCATTAGGTTTTCCGTCCAGGAGTCCTTTGAGTCTAGACGACACCTGTTGCTTTGTAAAGACGACACATGTTGGTTTGAGGATTCGGATTTCTGTTAGTCTAATATCTGACGCCCAGGGTTGTTTGCCTTGCGATCCCATCCCATTTCAGATTGTGAGGTGCGCGATCCGCGTATCCGGCGCACGCGGCACGCTCTCCAGAGTGCCCTTCAGACCCTGATGGCCGCCAAGAGTTTCGATGAGATCTCGGTGCAAGATGTCACCGAAACGGCGCACTTGAATCGCGCCACTTTCTACGACCATTACACCGACAAGTACGCGCTGCTTGAGGCCATGGTTGGCGGTGGATTCCACCAATTGCTCCACGAGCGAAAAATTACTTTCAGCCACGCCTCCCCGGAAGCGCTTTCCGATCTTGTAATTGCCGCGTGCGATTACCTGACCCAGGTGCACGGCAGCCCCGCTTGCGGACATCAGAGCGCCTTCCAACCCCTGATGGACGCTGCCGTAACAAACGCCATTCGTCGCCTTTTGCTCCAAGGCTTGCCGACGAATAGCGAAACCTTGCTGCCGGCTTCTATCATCGCCACAGCGGCCAGCGGCGCCCTTTACGGAGCAGTCAAGGAATGGGCGTCCAGCCCCACGCGCCCGGCTGCCAGAAAAATCGCTCAGCCCCTAGTCGACCTTGTTCGGCCCATGCTCGGTCGGGCCTTCGATGGCCATCAACTCTCGCTAAAATCATGAAACTAGCTCTCCTCGGCCAAGGCAAAATGGGCCAACTCTTGGACCAGCTCGCTGCCTCTGGGCAGGACGAGGTCGTGCTCCGTCTCGACGGCTCCAACAATCCGCATGCCTCCGCCATCACCGCCGCCAACTTCGCCAACGTCGATGTCGCTATCGACTTCTCAACCCCACAGGCCGTGGTAGCGAACATTGAAAAGTTGGCCCGCCTCGGCGTTTGCACCGTGGTCGGCACCACGGGCTGGTTTGATCATTTGGCCGAAGTGCAAGCACTTGTCGAAGCTTCTTCCATGGGCTTGGTCTGGAGCCCGAATTTCTCCATCGGCGTCAATGTGTTTCAACGGCTGGTCGCCCAAGCCGCGCACCTGCTCGCCGGCAAACCGCAATACGAAGCCTGGGCTTGGGAACTGCACCATTCGGCCAAGAAAGACGCGCCCTCCGGCACTCTCCTGAAGCTCGTCGAAAACATGCGGGCCGGCGGGTGGGACCGCGCCATCGACCAGGCTTCCAATCGCGCGGGCGCCGTTCCCGGCACCCACGAGATCGGCTTCGATTCGAGCGCCGATACAATAACCTTGCGACACACTGCCCGCAATCGGGAAGGGTTTGCGCGCGGCGCGCTCGTGGCCGCTCAATGGATTCGCGGAAAGCGCGGCTTCCATGAGTTCAGCGAGATAATTTTCCAGTAGGGGAGGCAAAATGTTTACCGGATGCGGCACGGCGCTAGTCACTCCATTTCGCCAGGACGGCAGCTTGGACGAGGACGCGTTTCGGCGACTCCTGAAACGCCAAATCGAAGCGGGAATCGATTTCCTGGTTCCCTGCGGTACCACGGGCGAGAGTCCGACCCTGACTCGCGAGGAACACCTGCGCGTGATCGCTATTACGGTCGAGGAAGCTCAAGCGCGTCGCGTCCCGGTTTTGGCCGGCGCCGGCGGCTACAACACCCGCGAGGTCATCGAACTTGCCCATCGTTGTCAGGCCTTGGGCGCAAGCGGTATTTTATCCGTCACCCCCTACTACAACAAGCCCACCCAGGAAGGCCTGTTCCAGCACTACCGCGCGATTGCCGAAGCCATTCGCATTCCGCTGATCGTCTACAGTGTCCAAGGCCGCACCGGGGTCAATGTCGAACCCGCCACTCTTGCCCGTCTGGCGCAACTTCCCCGTATCGCGGGGGTAAAAGAAGCCTCCGGAAACATTTCCCAGCAGGCGGCCATCCTGCAGAGCGTGCCACCGGAATTTCTCGTCCTCTCCGGCGACGACGCCATCACCCTGCCACTCATCGCGCTCGGCGGACAAGGCCTCATCTCGGTCGCCTCCAATCTCATACCCGCCGAAATGACGCGGCTCACTAAACTCTGCATGCAGGGCGATTTCGAAACTGCCCGCCAGTTGCAGCGCCAATGGCTGCCTTTAATGGAAGTGAACTTCATCGAATCCAATCCCATCCCGGTCAAAGCTGCTCTCGCCAAGATGGGCCTGCTTGAACTTGTCTACCGTCTTCCCATGGTCCCGCCGCGGCTCGACTCCCAGACAAGGATCCATGCAGTTCTCGAAACCTGCGGGCTGCTCCGCCAAGCCGTCGCGCAATGAACGGCCTGGCTGCCGAAATTGAGGCGCTCTTCGCTAAATCCGCGCCCTTCGTCGAAGCGGATTTCGCTCTTTTCAAGCGCTTCAAGTCGCTTCTTAACGCTGGCGAGATCCGCGCCGCAGAGCCCGATCCCGCACAGCCGACCGGCTGGCGCGCCAACGCCTGGGTGAAGCAAGGCATCTTGGTCGGTTTTCGCTTGGGCGGCCTGGTCGATATGTCCATCAACCTCCCGCAAGCGCCTCCGTTTTTTGATAAGTCGACCTACCCGCTCAAAGCCTTGACCCTCGAAAGCGGTGTGCGCGTGGTTCCCGGCGGCTCCAGCATTCGCGACGGCGCATATGTCGCGCGCGGCGTCACCTGCATGCCGCCCATGTACATTAATGTCGGCGCTTTTGTCGACGAAGGAACCATGATTGACTCGCATGCGCTCGTCGGAAGCTGCGCTCAGATCGGCAAACGCGTCCACCTCTCGGCGGCTTCCCAAATCGGAGGCGTTTTGGAACCGGTTGGCGCGCTGCCCGTCATTGTCGAAGACGATGTGTTGATCGGCGGTAATTGCGGTGTCTACGAAGGCACGCTCGTCCGGAAACGCGCCGTGCTGGGCACCGGCACCATCCTCAACGCCTCCACCCCGGTTTACGATCTCGTGCGGGAAACCGTGCATCGCGCGTCCCCCGGTCAGCCCCTAGTTATCCCGGAAGAAGCTGTCGTCGTTGCCGGGTCGCGCTCCATCACCCATGGCCCCGGAAAGCAGTGGGGCCTTTCGCTCTATACTCCCGTCATCGTGAAGTACCGCGACGGCAAAACGGAACACAAAATTCAACTGGAGGACTTTCTACGATGATCGATCTCACCGGCCGGGCCGCTATCGTCACCGGCTCCGGACGTGGCATCGGCCGGGCCATCGCTGCCAAACTCGCCCAAGCCGGCGCCCGCGTCATGATCAACGATCTCGATCCCGCGCCCTGCCACGAGGCGGCCGAAGCGATCCCCGGCGCCGAGGCCTTCCCAGGCGACGTGACTGCCCCCGATTTTCCCGAACAACTCACCGCCGCCACGCTCGACCGCTTCGGATCCATCGACATCATCGTCAATAACGCAGGCTACACCTGGGACAACGTCATTCAGAAAACCACCGATGAACAGTTTCAGGCCATGCTGGATATCCACCTTCTTGCGCCGTTCCGCTTGCTTCGAGCCGCGTCTTCTTGGCTTCGCGAGACCGCCAAACGCGAGAATAGCGCCGGCCTGCGCGTCATGCGCAAGGTCGTCAACATCACATCTATCGCGGGGACCGATGGCGGACCGGGCCAGTCTGGATACGGCTCGGGAAAGGCCGGCGTCATCGGCCTCACCAAAGTGCTTGCCAAGGAATGGGGCCGCTACAACATCAACGTCAACTGCGTTGGCTTCGGCATGATCGAAACCCGGCTGATTCAGCCTCTCTCCCCGGATTCGTTGATCGCCGTGAAAGGCCGCGATATTCCCGTGGGCGTCCAGCCCAAGGTCATGGAAACCCTCACATCATTGAGCCCGCTTGGCCGCAATGGCACGGTCGATGAAGCCGCCGGACCCGTCGTTTTTTTCTGTTCACCACTGGCGGACTTCATCACTGGCGAAGTTCTCATCGTCAGCGGTGGCATGCACTTCTGACCGTGTTTGCACCCGAGTCAGCCCGCGACTTAGCCGGCCGGTTGCACGCCGCCGCTCAGAACAAGGAACGGATCAGGATCGGCGGCCATTTCACCAAACAACTCATGGCAGGTCCGAACGACGCGGGAGCGGCCCTGACCATCTCTACCAGCGGCCTGAACCGCATCCTCCACTACGAGCCGCGTGATCTCACCATCAGCGTCGAATCCGGCATTCCCTATCACGACCTCTCCGCCGTCCTTGCCACTAACCGCCAGATGATTCCGCTCGACCCGATTTTTCCCGATCACGCCACCATCGGCGGCATCGTCGCAGCCAACATCAGTGGCCCGCGTCGCCGCCATTACGGCACCGCCCGCGATTGCGTGATCGGCATGCAATTCGCCATGCTCAACGGCCGCCTCGTCGAATCCGGCGGCATGGTAGTCAAAAACGTCGCTGGTCTGGACATGGCCAAGCTTCTCATTGGTTCTTTCGGCACGCTTGCCGTCATGACCGTTATCAACTTCAAGGTGTTCCCCATTCCGCCTGCCGAGCGCACCTTTGCCCTCGAATTCAACACCGCCGCCGAAGCTCTCGCCGCCCGCGATCGCCTTATCCAAGGCCTTGTCCAACCACTCGCGATTGATCTTCTCAATCCCCCTCTCGCCGCCTCGCTCGGGTTTTCTTTATGGACCCTGCTACTTCGCTTTGGCGGCAACGATGCTCTCATGGAGCGCTGCGAACGTCTGGTGCCGTCACTTGGTCCGGCAGCTTCCCGAGCGGCTGATATCTGGGACACCATCCAGCGGCTCTCCGGCCAGCACATGGCAACCCATCCGGACGGTGCCGTCGTCCGCGTCTCCTGCCTGCTCGACCATGTCGGCTGCGCGCTCGAAGAAATCCCCGTCTCAGCCATCGCCCGCGCGGCCACCGGAGTTATCTACGCATTCTTCCCCCGCAGTATCGACGCTTCGCGCTGGATGGTCGGTGCGTGCGCTCGCCGCAGGTTTGCGCTGATGGAGTTCGCCCCCGAGTCCACCCGCGCTCACCACACCCTCTGGCCCCAGCCTGGTTCCGATTTTGAGATCATGAAGAAGATCAAGCACCTCTTCGATCCCGATTTGCTCCTTAACCGTGGCCGACTTTACCGACATCTATAGCGCAACGCTCGATCGGCCCCAGCGCGCCGATCTCGACCGCTGCGTCCACTGCGGCCTGTGCCTTCAAGCGTGCCCTACTTATCGCGAGTTGGGCGTCGAAATGGATTCCCCTCGCGGCCGCATCTACCAGATGGTCCAGGTCGATAACGGAGCACCCCTCACTGACTCCTACCGTGAACACATTGATCTCTGCCTCGCCTGCCGCGCTTGCGAAACTGCGTGCCCGTCCGGCGTCGAATACGGCCGGCTGGTTGAAGCTGCCCGCTCGCATATCGAATCGAATGCGCCCCACTCGCTTCTGTCACGTCTGTTCCGGGGATTCGTGTTCAATCACCTGCTGCGTTCGCCCGCCTTGCTGACTATCGCGGGAACGGCGCTCTGGCTCTACCGGTCCACTGGCTTACAACAGCTGGTTCGCGCAAGTGGAATTCTTAAGCTGCTCAAACTTGCCGATCTCGAAAGCCTCGCGCCCCGCGCCGAGCCTCCCTTCTTTTTCAGCAGCATCGGGAAGACCTTTCCGCCCGTCGGCCCGCGCCGGTACCGGGTCGCCCTGCTCGCGGGGTGCATCGGCAGTGTCAGTTTTGCCCGCCTCAATGAGGCTACTGTGCGTGTCTTGCAACGCAATGGATGCGAAGTGGTGGTTCCCAGAGGCCAAACCTGTTGCGGAGCTCTGCACGTTCACTCCGGCCTACGACCCGCCGCACGCCGCCTGGCCCGTCAGAATATTGATTCGATCCCGCCCGCCGATTTCGACGCCATCCTCAGCAACGCCGCCGGTTGCGGCTCCACGCTGAAGGAGTATCACGATCTGTTGGATCAGGACCCCGCGTACACCGCCAAGGCCGCCGCGTTTGTCGCCAAGATGCGCGATGTGAATGAGTTCCTCGCTTCGTTCCCCCTCAACACCCAAATGGGGCCGGTCCCGGTCCGCGCTACCTATCAGGACTCCTGCCATCTCGCCCACGGTCAGAAAATCACGCTGGCCCCGCGCCAGTTGCTCGCTCAAGTCCCCGGGTTGGAGTTCCAGGAGATGCCTTACGCCAACGCGTGCTGCGGGAGCGCCGGCGTTTACAACGTTCTGCACACGGAGATGGCCATGCGCATATTGGCCGAGAAAATGAATCACGTGAACAGCGTTCGTCCCGATATCATTGTCACCGCCAACCCCGGTTGCATGCTGCAACTGGAAGCTGGCGTCCGCCTCCACGGCAACAGCCAGCAGGTGCTCCACGTGGTCGAGGTTCTGGACCGGGCCTATCAGGCCTTCACCGAATAGTCACCGCTTCGCCACCCCACTCCTTTTCAAAATCCCGTAGACTAAGAGGCACCAGATGCAAAGCTTCGATCTGATTGTGATCGGCTCCGGACCGGCTGGACAGCGCGCCGCCATCCAGGGAGCCAAGTCGGGCCGCCGCGTGGCGGTCATCGAGAAACGGGAAGCTCTCGGCGGCGCCTGCATCAACACCGGCACCATTCCCAGTAAAACGATGCGGGAAGCCGTCATGCACCTTTCCGGCTATCAATATCAAAGTATTTACGGCATGAACTATCGCCTCAAGGAAAAGATCACCATGTCCGATCTTTCCTTCCGCGTACAGCATGTAATCAAAACCGAGGTCGATGTCACTCAGGCTCAACTCAGCCGGAACAATATCGAAGTGCTCTTCGGCGTGGCCAGCTTTACCAGCCCGAACACCATCCGCGTCGAGAACACGAAGGGCGTCTCCGAATACGAAGCGCCTTACATCATCATTGCCACGGGAACCCGGCCTGCTGCTTCTACCAAGGTCCCGCTCAACAACACCACCATCATAAATAGCGATCAGATCCTGCAGATGCCGGACATTCCCAAGTCCATGATCGTGGTCGGCGGCGGCGTCATCGGAGTCGAATACACGTGCATGTTCGCCACCCTCGGCGTTCGCGTGATCCTGGTGGAGAAGCGCCCGCGCCTGCTCGAATTCGCCGACGCCGAAATGATCGAAGCGCTCTCCTATCACCTCCGCGACCATCGCGTAACCATGCGGCTCAACGAGGAAGTGGAGAGTGTCGAAGAAGTGCCGGGCGGCGGCGTCGTCGCCAATCTTGCCAGCAAAAAGAAAATCGCCGGTGAAACCCTGCTCTACGCCGTAGGCCGGCAGGGCAGCGTTGACGACCTGAATTTGCCCGCTGCCTGCATCGAAGCTGATTCCCGTGGTCGCATCATGGTCGACGCCGATTTTCGCACCAGGCAGCCTCACATCTTCGCCGTCGGCGACGTCATCGGATTTCCCAGTCTTGCTTCCGTCTCCATGGAGCAAGGCCGTATCGCCGCCGCCCGCGCATTCGGCGTCGCCGCCCAGTCAGATCCCGCCAATTACCCTTACGGCATCTACACCATTCCCGAAATTTCCTTCATCGGCAAGACCGAAGAGCAATTGACCGATGAGGATGTCCCCTATGAGGTCGGCGTGGCCTACTACCGCGAGATCGCGCGCGGCCAGATCCGCGGCGACACTACCGGCCGCCTCAAACTGATCTTCCACCGCGAGACTCGCTACCTGCTCGGCATCCATATCATCGGCGAAGGCGCGTCCGAGTTGCTCCACATCGGTCAAGCCGTCTTCATTCTGGGCGGGAAAGTCGACTATTTCATCCAGACAGTGTTCAACTACCCCACACTCGCCGAATGCTACAAGGCAGCGGCATTCAACGGGTTGAATAAACTGTCCAAATTGCAGTAACGCGCAAAGGAGTTACCTGTGGCTGAAAAGAGTTCCCCCGTCTCCGCGTCGCCCGGATCCGTGACCCTCGGCGTCATGGCGTCCGACCATATCGCCATCGGCCTGGTTGAGGATCATAAGATCCGAGGTTCCATCCGCACCATCGAAGGATTGCTTTCTCTTCCGCCCGATGCCCTCGCCGGCGCGATCTATAGCGAGATCTGCCAAACCTGCCGCGGCGCCGATGTGGACCCGGTCTCTCTGAACGCCATCGGCATCGGATTTCCCGGCATCATCCGCGACGGTATTGTCGAAGATTCTCCGAACATTCAACAGGCGAAAGGTCTCAATCTTGCGCAGTCGCTCGGCACAATCCTGAGCGGCGTAAGCTCCAAATCGCCCGTCCTGGTGGTCAATGACGCCGACGCCATGGCAGCCGGAATTGCCGCTACGCGCGGCGGACTGGAAAAGCTCGTTCGCGTCTGGACTCTCGGCAATGGAATCGGCTTTGGACGCTACCCGCGTACCGACGGCGATTGGGAATGCGGTCACATGGTCGTCACCCTCGATCCCAAGGAGCAGTATTGCGGCTGCGGCGGCTGCGGGCATTTGGAAGGCATTATGGGCTACCGCTCCATGCGCCTGCGGTTTCTCGACATGGAACCCGAGGAAGTCTTCGAAAGCTCACGCCTGGGCGACTCCAAATGCATGGCCTTCACCAAACTCTGGCACCGCGCACTCGCCGCCGCCACCTCGAATATCGTGCACCACGATGGTCCTGGCCGGTTCTACATCACCGGACCAAACTCCGTCTATATCGAGATCCCGATCCTTCATCAATATCTCCACGAAATGATCAAGATGTCTCCGCTCCAGGGAAGCGTCTTTGAAGTCATTCCGACCAGCGATGAAATCGGAGTCATTGGCGCCGCAGTCAGCGCGCATTTCGCAGCCCGCGACGGAGAGACCTCGTAGAGGGGCTCGGCTCCCAGTCCGTGGAATCATGAAACTAGCCGCTCTCGCCCTTATCTTCTCTCTAGCCGCTACGAACCTTGCAGGGCAGGCCCCGCGTCCGTTGATCGACGAAAAGGGCATGCCTCTTCCGTACGCCTCTTCGATGCAGTTCCAATACCCCGCTAATGGCTCGGTGCCCCGATCGCTTCGTGCCAAACTAGCGGACACCATCAACATTGCCGATTTCGGCGCTAAGTGCGATGGTGTTACCGACGACTTCCCAGCCATCCAGGCCGCCATCCACACAGCCGCAACCCTCGGCGGCGCCACTCTCCAATTTCCGCTCACCTCGCACCCGTGTGGGATCAAACGGTCGATAGATCTACCTTCCGAAATCATCTTCCGAGGCCAGGGCCCTAGTTCCAACTCCGGATTGGTTGCGCTTGCCGGAGGCGTCTGGTCCACTTACATCGATGACCGCGATCGCACCGCCCGTACTTACATGGTTTCCATTGGCGGCGGCAACTCCGCCCCGAGTTGCAAGACTCCTGCCGTTGCCTACTCCGAGTACCGCGACATGATTGTCTCCGCCGTCCGTATGACTCAGGTAGTCATGCTTAATCAGTGCGGCGAAGAACAATCCGGTTTTCATAACATCCTGATCGGCGGCGGCACTTATGCGCAAGTAGTCATCCAGACGAGCGGGGCAGAGAACTCGGACTATGACAATCTCTATATCTTTGTCCAACCGAACACGATCGGCATCATCACCGACGCCAACTCCCGGGTCGTCTTTTCCCACCTTACTCTCACCGGCGGCTTCAGCGACGGCATCCTGGTCTACAGCAACATCGTCACTATCGCCAACGTACATTGCGAGTCCGTCAACGCTTGCATTCACATTGTTAACGGCGGCGGTGCTTACCTGACGAATATCGATTCCGGACCTCGAGTGAAAACCGCTTCCGTCATCATCGGCCCTAATACATTTGGCGCCATTATCAATGTGATGACCGGCCAAAATCCCGGCGGCGGCTTAGTCCCCTTCGTCAAGGACGAGCTCATGCGAAGCGGCGCAGTTCTCGGTAACTTCGGCGGCATCGGCTATTACTATTCCTATGTATCGAATGTCGGCCGCACGGGCCAACTAATCACGAGTGATCCCCAAGTCCCTTGGATTCTCCCGTCCAACATAGGCATTCCGGCTATCCGGTCGAACTCCGGCCTTCGTTATGTCTGTGTCGACACCGCCGGTAAGTTAACATCACAAGCCGCTCCTTGCTCGGGCACTTAGCGGGATTTCCGCAAGGACATCGGCTCCATCCGCTTCCGTTCGGAACTGCGCGTATGTGGCGGCGCCAAGGCCAATCACCAGTAACAGCACCCCGAGCATCACCGACCTCGGCCGGTAACTCATTTCCACGCGGTGCTGGCCCGCCTCCAGCGCGATTCCACGAATTGCCGTGTCCACGCGCAGAATCTCCACGGCTTTCCCATCCACCTCCGCCTTCCAGCCGGGGTACCAGTTGTCACTAACAATCAACAGCCCGCGGCAAGCCATCCTCACGGACACCTCCGCATACTCTGGCTGCTCCACGACAGACTCAATCTGATCCGGCTCCGGACACTGCGCCATCGCCGGACCCTGGACCGTCATCACTGCGGTCGCGCGTAGATCCAGCGGGCCTCGTGCCGTCAGACTGCGCGCTTCCTCCTCGCTGCGTGCCCTCTGAATCTGGTGCACCGTCCAGGACCGTGGAAAGGCGTCCGGATTCGAAAATACCTTATATCCCGCTGCGCCGGAAAATATCTCTCGTTGATTCGGACGCGTCGGCGCGCGGCTCACTGTATATCCCACTCCGTACAACTGTGAGATCCTATCGGTCCACGGATCGAGCCGGTGGAATGATTCCGGTGCGCTCGCGCCCGCGATCCCCATCCCGTCAACCCGATTCCAATCCCCAAAACTGAACTCCACGTCTTTCTGGTTCCACTCCACGCGTCGCGGGCTAGGCTGGCGTCTAATAAAGTCTCCCGCGTCCTGGGACTCTCGAATCGGCTTTAAGTAAATCGCCCTGGCTGTATCCGATTCATGCACGAATCCCCAAAACCCGACTTCGTTGCCTTGCTCAAGCACCAATAATGCGCCGATCGCGATGATCGCCACACGCGGCCTCAGGAGACCCCTCGCGACCGCGTGACAAATTCCCGCCAGCAGTAACGCCAACAGCGCAATGACACCCATTCGCCCGTCGCCATCTATCAAGGCGCTCGGTATGTTGATATAGAAACGAAGATAGAACAGCCCCAGCGTGACTCCACCGAACCAAAGCAGTAACCGGACGACAAAGTACGCATGAGTAAGTGCCAGCCGCGCCGCCCTCACCAGTAACCCCGCTCCCATCGCCACTAACACGGCC
Organism: Bryobacterales bacterium; assembly: GCA_963814235.1. Lineage (GTDB taxonomy): Bacteria > Acidobacteriota > Terriglobia > Bryobacterales > Bryobacteraceae > Bog-113. The sequence goes on from CAWFCA010000001.1 coordinate 635,009, forward strand.
AGGCTAAATTGGAATAAAAGAAACGCTTCCACCGGCTCCCGCGCGCGCTCCACTACGGGAACCAACGCATACAGCGGCCCATAGAACACGTTGTTCTTGGGCATCGACGCCAATAACCCGCAGATCCCGATGACGCTGAATATCCGGACATAGCGGTTGCGAAACCGGCAGGCAATCGCCAGCACCGCAAGACTGAGCGCCACGCATCCCACAAAGGGATCTGCAAGCAACCCACTTCCCCCCGGCACGACGATGTGGATAAGATCCATCGGCTTCATCCCGAGATCTTCGTGCTCCGATATTGAAATCCATTCGCTCCAGGTACGTGGGCCGGCGTTCGTCCAGCGGAGCGCCGTCCTGCCATATTCGACCGCGGGTAGGATCTGCACGGCTCCGATAAGACACATTCCCACCAGCATGACTCCGAGGCGTTTGGCGATGGTCACCCGATACCCGGATCTTATGACTAAGTAGTACAGTCCCGTGCCGAAGGCCGCCAAAGTAAGATAAGTCGAAGGTACATGATGACCGCCGAGCCAGGATGCGCCCAAGGTAATTCCCGCCCAAGCCGCGCTTTTCATCGGCGTGCGCCCGCGCAATGCGCGTAGCAGAAACAGAAATACCAGCGGTGTCCAGATTGCTGCGCCTAATATCTGCGGCCAAGCGATATTGCCGATGTAACCCGATGTCGCATAAAACAGTCCGCCGATAGCCGCGCCTGCCCGCGTGCACCGCAGATCCCGAAAAAGCGCATAAGCAAACCACGCGGCGATTAAATGCAGGATTACGAACCAGAGGTGTACCCAGGCGATCTGAATATGTCCCGTGGGGCTCAATGGCGCTAATGCCAGTAACCACGTGAAAGGACTCATTACCGCCGGCTGCACCTGCCCGATAAGTGACTGCCCCGCGGCTTCATAGGGATTCCACAGCAGTAGCGAGTGATGGCGAAGCGCATACGCTTGAACGTTCAACCAAGGGAGGATCTGCCGCGCCTCGTCGGGCAATTCGAGGAACGTATATTGTTTTGTAAGTACTAACTTCCAGAATACGGCGATAACTCCCAAGGTCATCACGAGCGGCGCACGCACGGCCAGAAATGCTCGCCGCCGCCGGCGCTTGTTGTTCCCCTCGTTCCCGATTTCCACTAACTCCCCCCACCTACCGAAAATTATGTGAAGGCGCGGCCTCCGTCTTCTTTCCTAACCGCGTCACCTTCTTGGCCAAAACATGAATCACGTTATCCACGTTCTGCAGTTTCCCCTCGACCAGCAGCCACGGCTCGGTCACCAGTAATAGCCGATCCGTCTGAAACAGATCCGGCATCACCACCGCATTCGCAATCCCGGTCTCGTCCTCAATACTTAGGAAGACAATCCCCGCCGCGGTCCCCGGGCGCTGCCGCACGATGACGTTCCCCGCTACCCGCACCATGCCCCCGGGCCGCACCTTCTTAAGATCTGCCGCCGCCGTTACTCCAAGCTGTTTCATCTCCGCGCGCCGGTACGCCATCGGATGCTTGCCCACCGTCACGCCCGTTCCTCGATAGTCGGCCGTCACCCGCTCTTCGGTCGTCATGCGCCGCAACGGCGCTTCCACCCCCATCTCGGGAACCGTCTCCAGTAGCGGACCCACCTTCTGTACTGCCCGCCCAGCCTTCCACAGCGCATCCCGCCGATGCTCCGGATCGAGCGGATTCAGCGCACCCGTCTCCGCCAGCCGGTTCATCTCGTCGCGACGCAGTTCCGGCACACGCCGCGCTACATCGTCCACGCTCGCAAACGGCCCATCCACCCGAGCCGCCACCAGGGCCGCGCCTGCTTCCGCCCGCAACCCCCGCGCAAACCGCAATCCCAACCGCAAGTGTCTCAGGACCCCATCTTCCTCGATCGTGCAGTTCCATTCCGAGCAATTAACGTGTATCGGCAGTACCCGCAGCCCGTGCCGCTGCGCATCTTTAATCAACACCGACGAATGATAAAACCCCATCGGTTGATTATTCAGAATGGCGCACGTAAACGCCGCCAGATAGTTAGTCTTTAGGTAGCCGCTTGCATAGGCCAGCAGCGCGAAACTGGCCGCATGCGATTCCGGAAATCCATACAACGCAAATGCCGTAATCGACTGCACGATCCGGTCCTGCGTCTCGCCTAAAATCCCCTTCCGCGTCATCCCCGCGCGCAGCTTCACTTCGATCTCTTTCATGCGCTGCTCGGATCGCTTGAAGCCCAGAGCCCGCCGCAGTTCCTCGGCTTCGCCGCCGGTGAAGTCCGCGGCCACCATTGCGATCCGCAATAGCTGTTCCTGAAACAGCGGCACCCCCAGCGTTCGCGCCAACACCGGTTCCAACAGCGGATGCAGCGGCTCAACCTTCTCGCGCCCCTGCCGCCGCGCCAGATACGGGTGCACCATCTTGCCCACAATCGGGCCGGGCCGGATGATCGCCACCTGCACCACCAGATCGTAAAAACGCGTGGGCAGCATCCGCGGCAGTGACGCTTGTTGCGCCCGGCTTTCCACTTGGAACCAGCCGATCGTGTCCGCTTTCTGCAGTGCCTCGTACACCGGTGGATCGTTAGCGGGCAACAGTCCCAAATCGATCTCTTCGCCCCAGTGATCCCGGATCAGCAGCAGCGCATCCTCCAGCACCGCCATCATCCCCAGCCCCAGCAGATCTACTTTCACAATGCCCAAATCTGCACAGTCTTCCTTGTCCCACTGCACAACCACGCGCCCCGGCATCGTCGCCGGTTCCAGCGGAACCACCTGATCCAGGCTGCCCTGACACACCACCATGCCGCCCGAATGCTGCCCTAAATGCCGGGGCAGATCCTGCAACCCCAGCACCAGCTCCAGAAATTTGCGGATTTTCGGATTTCCCACATCCAGCCCCGCGTCCTGAAATTGCTTCTGTGCCGTGTTGTCCTGGTCTTTCCACCCCCACATCGGCACCAGGCTCGATAGGCGATCCAGCGTTTCCACCTCAAAGCCCAACACCTTCCCGGCTTCCCGCGCGGCCGACCGCCCGCGGTACGTAATCACGTTCGCCGTCATCGCCGCGCCCATCTGCCCGTAGCGCTTGTAGACATGCTGGATTACGCGTTCCCGCCGATCGCCCGACGGCAAATCCAGGTCAATATCCGGCCATTCCCCGCGCTCTTCCGAGAGAAACCGCTCAAACAGAAGGTCCATCGCAACCGGGTCCACCGCAGTAATTCCCAGCGCATAACACACGGAACTATTTGCGGCCGACCCCCGGCCCTGCACCAGAATCCCCTCTTCCCGGCAGAAATTCACAATGTCCCAGACAATCAGGAAGTATCCGGCCAGCTTCAACTTATCGATTAACGCCAGCTCTTTCTCAACCTGCTGGCGCGCCCGGTCGTGGTACGGTCGGTATCGTCGGCGCGCCCCTTCTTCCGTGCGCTTCCGCAGGAACGATATCTGCGTGTCCCCCGGCGGCACCGGATACTCGGGAAATGCGTAACCCAAGTCGGACAACGTGAAATTTAATCTCGATGACACGCCCTGCGTATTGGCAATCGCGTCCGGCAGGTCCGCGAACAACTGCGCCATCTCTCCCGGCGAACGCAGATGCCGCTCCGAATTTCGCGCTAATAAACGTCCCGCTTCGGCCAAGGTGGTCTTATGATGCAGACACGTGAAGACATCCAGAATTTGCCGTTGTTCCGGCCGCGCATGGCTCACTCCCCCCGTCGCCACCAACGGGATTCTCATGCCGCGCGCCAGCGACACAATGGCTTCGTTTTGCGTTTCTTGCTCGCGATCTCCGTGCCGCTGCACTTCCGCATATACGTTTTGGCGCCCAAATGTGCACAACAGCCGGTCCAGGCAAGCCCGCCCACACTTTGTTTTCAACGCGCCAGCCAAGGGACCGCTCGCATCCCCCGTCAGGCAGATCAACCCCTCGGCAAACTCCGCCAATTCCTCTGGACTCGCCGCCGCCGGCGTATTCTTGGGAACACGCAGCTTCATCCGCGAAATCAGCCGGCACAGGTTTTGATATCCGGCCCGGTTCTTGACCAGAAGCGGATACCGCGCACCGTCCGTGCAACTGATTTCCGCCCCGATATGCGGCTTGACCCCTGCCTTAGTCGCCGCCAGGTGAAAACGCGGCGATCCGTAAAACCCGTCCAAATCCAGCAACGCCAGCGCCGCATAATCCATCTGCGCCGCCGTGGCGACATATTCCTCGGGCAAACTCGCCCCTTGCAGAAAGCTGAAAGCCGAACGGACGTGCAGTTCGATATAGGGTCGCTGGTTCAATATTCGCCTTCTGTTCGCCTGACACCCTACTTTTGCAGAAAGCTTCTATCGCCGTCAACTCTCCATCTATTCACGGGGAATACGGAGGACTTTGGGTTGTATCATGGCACCACAGCATGCATCTCGTTCAACTCAATCATCCCGGGCATGGCCGCCGCGTTGCCATCGTCGACGACTCCGATCTGCAACTCCTGGCAACCCACAACACGATCTACGCCTTGGCTAACGATGCCATCACCCGTGGCGTTGGCCTCGCCAGTATCGCTCATGCAAGCCGCGGCTCGGACCACCTTTCTTATGACGAGATCTATGAGGGTCGCTCTGAATGGCAACTGCTTCCGCCCTTCGATCATCCCCACGAGCCCGCTCGCTGCCTGGTGGCCGGCACTGGACTTACCCACAAGGCCAGCGCCGAAAACCGGTCCAAGATGCATCAGCAGCAACCTTCCTCCATCACCGACAGCATGCGCATGTATCAATGGGGCCTTGAAGGTGGATCGCCCGCCGCAGGCCAGGTCGGAGTCCAACCGGAATGGTTCTATAAGGGTACCGGCGCAGTCCTGCGCGCTCACAATCAACCGCTCTCTATGCCGTCATTTGCCGGCGATGGCGGGGAAGAGCCGGAAGTCGCTGGCATTTATCTCATTGGCCCCGATGGCGCGCCTTACCGCGTCGGCCTCGCGGCGGGCAATGAGTTCTCCGACCATAAAATGGAGCGTCAGAACTATCTTTATCTCGCTCCTTCGAAGCTGCGCGAGTGCGCCCTTGGCCCCGAGCTTGTCACGGACCTCGATTTCCAAACTGTCGAAGGTACCGTCACCATCGAACGTGCCGGCGTCCCCGCCTGGTCCGCGGCCATCTTCACCGGTGAAACCAACATGTCCCACACCCTCGCCAATCTTGAACATCACCACTTCAAGTACCCCGGACATCGTCGCCCCGGCGACGTTCACATTCACTTCTTCGGCGCTGATGCGTTTAGCTTCGGGGAAGGCTTCGAATTGCAGGCCGGCGACACGATGGTCGTCTCCTGGCCGCCGCTCGGGCGCGACTTGCGGAACCCTTTGCAGGTCTCGCCTAAGCCTGAAGCGTTCGTTCCGGTTGTGTCTCTTTGAAGCGCTGGATCATCGTTGCCAGCACACGGTCGGCGTCGTCATCCCAAATCGCCCGGTTGAAAATCTCGACTTCAACCGGGCCGTGATATCCCGCCCCAGCCACCGCTTCACAAATCCGCCGCAACTCGATCACGCCGTCCCCCATCATTCCCCGGCCGAGGAGAACATCCGGCAAGGGCGTGAGCCAGTCGGAAAGATGAACTCCGGCAATGCGACCCCGCGCCCGCGCAATCTGGGTATAAAGTTCCGGGTCCCACCACACATGGAATGCGTCGATCACCACGCTGGCGTTGAACCGCTCCGCCAGTGCATTGGCTTCCGACAACGTGGTGATCACGCTCCGGTCGGCAGCAAACATCGGATGCAATGGCTCGATCCCGAGCTGTACACCGCACGCTCGCGCATGATCCGCAATGGCCCCGATCCCGTCAGCTACCATGCCGCGTGCCTCTTCCAGATTGCGGTCCGGGGCGGGGCCGCAAACCAACACCAGTACGTCCGCTTTCAATGCCGCCGCGTCATCGATAGCCCTGAGGTTATCGTCAATTCGAGCCTGTCTCTCGGCCTGCGTTGCAGCCGGAAACATTCCTCCGCGGCAAAGGCTGGAGACCCGCAGGTCCGCATCGCGCAGCATCGCCGCGGCTCGCGCAACCCCTACCTCAGCCAGTTTATGACGCCAGATTCCAATCGCCGGGATTGCATGCCGTACACAAGCCGCAATCGCTTCCGCGAGCGACAGCCGCTCCGTTGTAATCTGGTTCAGACTCAGCACACGCCAGCCTGCGCGAGAATCAGCTTCATCCGCTGGCACGCCAGGTCTGGGTCGATGAGCAGACCCGCTTCGGCCGCCAGCATAAACACCTTTGAAAGATGCGGAATCGACCGCGCGCTCTCCCTTCCGCCCACCATGCGGAAATGCCGTTGATAACCGTTCAGATAAGCCAGAAAAACAATTCCCGTCTTGTAGTTGAATGTTGGCGCTTCGAAGATGGTTCGCGAAAGTGGCACCGTCGGAGCGAGCAAGCGGTGGAATTCCGCCGTGTCTCCGCGATCCAGCGCTTGCAACCCCGCGCTGGCCGCTGGCGCTATTGCATCGAAGATTCCAAGTAGCGCATCGCTATGTCCCTCGGCGTCTCCGGCGATCAACTCCGGGTAGGCGAAGTCATCGCCTGTATACATGTGCACCCCGAATGGAAGTGCCCGGCGCATCCCAATCTCGACGGATGCGTCGAGCAGCGATACCTTGAGGCCATCGATCTTGCCGCTATGCGCATGGATCACTTCCAGACAGCTCTCCATCGCATGCGGACCCCAGTAGCCCGCCAGCGCCGGGTCGAACATCTCTCCCAGCCAATGGAGAATCACGGGCCGCTCCACATCACGTAAAATCCGGCCGTAGACCGACATGTAGTCGGAACTGTATTGCGCTGTCCGGGCTAATGCACGACTCGCCATGAGGATTACGGGCGCACCGCAGAGCTCGACCGCCTCGCACTGCTCGGCGTAAGCCCGGGTGATTGCATCGAGGTCGTAAACGTTGGCGGGATCAAGTTGATCGGTGCCTGCCCCGCAAGCGATCCTGCCGCGAACTGCTTTGGCTTCGGCCGCGGAACGTTGGATCAACTCTCGTGCCGCGCTCCATCCCAAGCCCATGCCACGTTGCGCCGTATCCATGGCCTCGGCCACACCCAACCCGTAAGACCAGAGCAGCCTTCGATAGGCCAACGTGGCGTCCCAATCGAGCGCGCAGCTCTCACAAGGGTCGCCGGAATCCAGCGGATCGGCAACCACATGGGCCGCCGCATACGCAATGCGCGAGCGAATCGGCGTCAGCGGCTTCGGCCACTCACGCGCATCCTTCACTTCGAAACGCGTCAATGACCGGTCAGCGGCGGGCAGCAAGACTTCACGTGATGGCATATCAGATTGTCAACGGCGGCACGTCGATCCATCGCCGCTCGCGCCAGGATTGCAGCCCCAACTCGGCCAGTTGCACGCCGCGCGCTCCTTCAAGAAGGTCATGCGGAAACGGCGCGTCTTCAACCACATGTCTGAGAAACATCTCCCACTGGACTTTGAAGGCGTTATCGAACATCGCGTTGTCGGGTACTTCCTCCCAGCCAGCGCGAAAGTCGATCGGGTTTGGCACGTCCGGATTCCATACCGGCTTCGGCGTATTCACCCGATGCTGCGTCTTGCAATCACGCAACCCGGCCACTGCGCTTCCGAGCGTTCCATCCACTTGCAACGTCAGCAACTCATCCCGATAGACACGCGTGGCCCAGGAAGAATTGATCTGCGCGAACATGCCGCCTGTCAGCTCGAAAGAGCCGTAAGCCGCGTCGTCGGCTGTTGCCGCATACGGATTGCCCTGCTCATCGAAGCGCTTGGGGACATGGGTCGCACCCGAGCAAGAGACCGCAGTCACCGTTCCGAACGTATGGTCCAAGAGATAGCGCCAGTGGCAGAACATGTCCAGAATGATTCCGCCATCTTCTTCCTTGCGGTAGTTCCACGACGGCCGTTGCGCGGCTTGCCATCCGCCCTCGAACACCCAATAACCGAACTCTCCGCGAACCGAAAGAATACTCCCCAGGAAACCGCTATCGATCACTCGTTTCAGCTTGCGAATGCCCGGCAAGAACAGCTTGTCCTGCACCACGCCGCTCTTTCCACCGCAATCGCGCGCCAGCTTCGCGAGCGCCAGACTTTCAGTTAGGGAGGACGCGATGGGCTTCTCGCAATAGACATGCTTGCCAGCCTCGAGCGCCCGTCGTGTTGCGCTGGCGCGTGCCCCGGTTGTCTGAGCGTCGAAGTAGATTTGCAAGTCCGGATCGCGCAGGCACGCGTCGAGGTCGGTCGAGATCCGTTCGATTCCGAATTGATCGGCCAGAGAGCGCAACCGCTCTTGCGACCGCCCCAACAAAACCGGTTCCGGATATAGCCGGTCCCCGTTCGCTAACGCCACTCCACCCTGCTCGCGGATGGCGACGATGGACCGCGCTAGATGTTGATTGGTCCCCATGCGGCCCGTGACGCCGTTCATGACGATGCCAATCCTTCGTAGCGCCATGTTACTTTCCTAGCGGAAGCACCGGACTGTCTGGCGTCTTCGGTACGATGACCGCCTCGCATAGCAATGCAGAACAACGAGCCGAAAGCTGATACGCTTCTCCTGGCTTCAGCACCGCCGGTTGACTATCGACGGCGTGGCGGGTATCGATCAATGCCTCCCACGCGCAGCCTTCACGCGCAGGCGGCATCACAAACGAGATGTCGGCGTGACTGGGGTTGAGGAGCATAACAAACGTCTCATCGGTGATTGGGTCGCCGAACGCGTTCACGTCATTGAGTGTCTTGCCGTTTAAGTACAGGCCGATGCAGCGCACCCAGCTCACCTCCCACTCCTCGCTGGTCATCTCTCCACCCTCGGGCCGCAGCCACAGGATATCGTGTTCCCGCGATCCGTTTGCCTGATGGTCAGGGGCATCTGGCTCGACCTTTCGGTCCTGGAAAAACTTGCGGCGGTGCAGGTTCGGATGCTGCTTACGGATTTCAATTACCTGGCGCGTGAACTCAAACAACGCGCGTTTCTCGTCGTCCGCCTTCCAGTCCGTCCAACTGGTCGGGTTGTCCTGAGCGTACGAATTGTTGTTCCCGCTTTGCGTGCGGCCCAACTCGTCTCCGCCGCAAATCATCGGGACGCCCTGCGATACCAGCAGCGTCAGGAGGAAATTGCGGGTCTGCGTTTGCCGAAGCTTCACGATCTCCGGGTCATCGGTGGGACCTTCCACGCCGGAGTTCCACGAGTTGTTATCGTTACTCCCATCGCGGTTCTCCTCGCCATTCGCAAGGTTATGTTTTTGGGAGTAACTAACCAGATCACGCAAGGTGAAGCCGTCGTGCGCGGTCACGAAGTTGATGCTCGCGGTCGGTCTCCGGCCATCTCGTTTATACAAGTCGCTCGACCCAGTCAGCCGGTAGCCCAACTCCGCCAGTTGCCCTTCATCGCCCTTCCAGTAACGGCGAACGGTGTCGCGGTAACGGCCATTCCACTCAGCCCACAAAGGAGGAAAATTCCCCACCTGATAGCCGCCCTCACCAACGTCCCATGGTTCGGCGATCAGCTTCACCTGCGAGATCACGGGGTCCTGATTGATGATGTCGAAGAACGCCGAGAGCCGGTCCACCTCGTGCAACTCGCGAGCCAGCGACGCAGCCAAATCGAAGCGAAATCCGTCCACGTGCATCTCCAGCACCCAATAGCGGAGACTGTCCATCACCAGCTTGAGCACTTGCGGATGCCGGATGTTGATCGTGTTCCCGGTGCCGGTGTAATCCATGTAGAACCGCTCGTTGCCGTTGACCAAGCGGTAATACGTGGTGTTGTCGATGCCTTTGAAACTCAGCGTCGGCCCTAACTGGTTGCCTTCCGAGGTGTGGTTATAAACCACGTCGAGGATCACTTCGATCCCGGCCCGGTGCAACGCCTTCACCATGGTCTTGAATTCGCCAATCTGTTCTCCAGTACTGCCCGCGCTGGAATAGCGCGCTGTGGGCGAGAAGAAATTGATCGTGCTATAGCCCCAGTAGTCCTTGAGCCCGAGCTTTAATAGGCGGGCATCGTCGATGAACTCATGCACCGGCATCAGCTCGACCGCCGTCACTCCGAGCCGCTTTAAGTAGTCGATGGCCGCCGGATGAGCCAGCGCCGCGTACGTGCCGCGCAAACTCTTTGGTATATCAGGGTGCGTTGCCGTAAACCCCTTCACATGTAGTTCGTAGATTACCGAGTCATGCAGCGCGGTGAGTGGCGGACGATCGTTCTCCCAATCGAAGTGCGAACTGGTCACAACGCTTTTGGGAACTCCCAACGCGCTATCTCCGTCGTCCCGCGTCAGGTCTGGATCGGGCCCGCCGAGATGGTAAGCAAACACCGGCTCAGTCCATTTCACCTCGCCCGAAATCGCCTTGGCGTACGGGTCGATCAGCACCTTATTGGAATTGAATCGCAATCCTCGCTCGGGTGCGTAGGGGCCATGTACGCGGTATCCGTATAACTGGCCCAGCTTGATTCCCGGCAGGTAACCATGCCAGATGGAGCCAGTGACCTCGGGCAGGAACACGCTGTCGGTTGGTGGGCTCTTCACGTCATGGAAGAAACAGAGCTCGACGGCTGTCGCATACTCGGAGTAAATCGAAAAGTTGACGCCGGTACCGTCCCAGGTAGCACCCTGCGGATATGGCTTTCCAGGGAGAATCTTCTTCAGCATTCAGATATCGTTCAGTTCTTTCTCTATGGTTTAAATGCCTACGATCCAGGCACTGCGCCAGAGACAACAATGACGCTCTCGCCGGGTAACAAGCTCGATAATCCATCAAGCTGCGCCCCGCTTTCGGAAGCCAACAACAACCGCGTGTGCCGTGGGACCGGCAACAATTGCGGCCCGCTAGCAAAGTTACATAAAACAGAAACACTACCGCGTGTCATACTCAGCCATCCGTCTCCGTAATCGACGGTTGCCCGCGAGAACTGTAGTATATTCAACGCCGGTTCCGATTTTCGCACTTCGATCAGCGCGCGATACCAGGCAAGCATCTGGCGATGCGGATCGCGCCCGATCTCGCTCCAGTCAAGCTTCGAACGCAAGAACGTGGCCGTGTCCTGAGGGTCCGGGACCTGATCGATGTGCCAGTCATCGCCACCGTATTCGCGCTTCCGCCCTTCCGAAACCGCGCGCGCGAGTTCTTCTTCCGCGTGATGGGTAAAGTATAGAAACGGCGTTGAGGCCGCGAACTCTTCGCCTTGAAAAAGCATCGGAGTGAACGGCGATAGCAGGACCAGCGCGGCTGCAATTTTCGCGAGTCCCAGGCTGACCAAATGCGAGAGGCGTTCGCCCTGCGCGCGATTTCCCACCTGATCGTGCGTCTGCGAGTATCCCAGAAACCGATGCTGCGGAATGCTTTCGGCCGAAGCCCCATGATTGCGATTTCGGTTGCGGGAGAAGATGCCGTCATAAACAAAAGAGCCGCGGATCGCCTTTGCCAGTTGAGCCATCTCACCGAAATCGGAATAGTATCCGGTCTTCTCGCCGGTGAGGACGGCGTGCAGCGCATGATGAAAGTCGTCGCTCCATTGCGCATCCATTCCGAAGCTCAGAAGCACCACGGGATCGTTCAAATCGCTTTCGGCGATGAGGAACTTGTGGCCTGGAAGCGCTTTGACTTCGCTGGCCAGCTGCGCCAGAAAGTGATTCTCGGACGAGTCGATTAGCGCGTGAATGGCGTCCAGCCGCAGCCCGTCGATGTGATAATCCCGCAGCCACAGCCGAGCGTTATCGCAAAAGAAGCGGCGGACCTCAGAGCTGGCGGGCCCATCCAGATTCACCGCATCGCCCCAAGGAGTCTTGTGATTCGCCGTGAAATATGGCCCGAACCGCGCCAGATAGTTCCCCGTTGGTCCGAGATGGTTGTACACAACGTCGAGGATGACTCCCAGGCCCCGCGCATGGCACGCATCCACCAGGTGCTTCAACGCCTCGGGAGCACCGTAAACATGGTGCGGCGCGTAAAGGTCGACGCCGTCGTAACCCCAGCCCCACTCGCCGGAGAACTCGTTTACGGGCATCAGCTCAATGTGGGTGATACCAAGTTCTTTGAGATAGTCCAGCCGCTCGATCGCGCTTAGGAATGTGCCCGCGGGCGTGAACGTACCCACGTGCAGTTCATAGACGATCGCGGTTTCCAATGGAGTTGGCTCCCAGTCGTGATCGGTCCATCCGAACGCCTGATGATCGACGGTGCGCGACGGGCCATGCACACCTGCGGGCTGCCAGTTAGAGCGCGGGTCGGGTAGGGGCTGGCCATTGTCGACCACAAAGAAGTAATCGACGCCAGCATGCGCGGCGGCAACTTCCGCCATCCACCATCCGCCCCCTGTTTGCTGCATCGCGTAGTCTCGATCCTCAATGCGCACATCGAGGCTTCGGGCAAGCGGCGACCACACCGAGAAGGTCCACATCAGTGCACGCCCTCCATACTCAGCAGCGCTACCGGAAAGCGCTGCAGCAGGTCGCGGAGTGCGACGGTGCCGCCGTCCACCCATTCCCCAGTGAGGCTGTTCTTCCATCGGCCCAGCGGCAACAGGATCGTGGTGTTACCCCAGCCGGAACTACACCTTAGCGGGAACCGGCGCGCCACGCTGACCACATCGGCCCCACGGCGAAACGCCACCACGCATCTGGCTTGCTCCCCTTCCGCCGCGATTGAATGATGCCCGCCGGATCGCGAGAAGCTAGCCGCACGCTCACGCCGAAGCGCTAACGCTTGCCGCACCACCCACAGTTTCGGGAGGCCTTCCTCACTGCGCTTACAGATCTGTTCCACGCTGAGCCGGTCAAGCTCGGCGAGCAATTCCCGCCGCAATCGATAATCCACCGGCCGGCGGTTATCCGGGTCCACCAGGCTGTAATCCCAGATCTCCGTACCTTGATACAAGTCCGGTACGCCTACCGCGGTCAGCTTGATCAACACTTGCGAAAGGGAATTCATTTGCGCCGATTCCGTCAAGCCGTCCACCACGCCGCGCACTTCGGCTAGGAACTTCGCATCGGCGAAAATGCCAGCCACAAAGTTCTTGAGCGACTCCTCAAACGCGGCGTTCGGATTCAGCCATGAGGTCTGCTGCTTGGCCTCGCGGCAGGCTTTCAGCATGTAAGCTTGCAGCCGCTCTTCCGTGATGGGCCAACTTCCAAACAGAGTCTGGTAGAGCAGGTATAGAGTGTTCCGATCGGGAAGGCCATCGAAGCGATAACGCTCCGTGGCCGACGCCCACCGGCTGACAATGTCCCGCCACTCAGCCGGCACTTCCGACAGCAAATTGATCCGCGCGCGGATGTCTTCGCTCCGCTTGGTATCGTGCGTGGCGGTGGTCACCATCGTGGCTGGATGAGTGGCCTGCAAGTCTTCGCAGAACTGGTGGAATTGTTCGAGCGATACTCCAAATCGCCCCGGATCGCCTCCGACTTCGTTCAGCGACACGAGCCGGTTATAGCAATAGAACGCGGTATCCTCGACGCCTTTCGCCATCGCCGGACCGGTGAACTGCTGGAAGCGCATGACAAACTCCGATTGCAGCGCGCTGACCGATTCAAGCATCAAGACCGCGCGTAGAAAATCAAACAGTTCCGCTTCAAGATCGGGCCGTCTCGCCTTGGCGGCTTCGATGGCTTGCTCGATGTAATGCCGATCCGTGTTCGCGATTTCGCCATAGTCGGCTCGCACGTAGGTTCGATAAACGGGGAAGCTTGCGATCGCCTCGCGCAGCGCATGGTGAATGTCGTGCCGCGTGTAATCGCGATGATCGCGGTCGGCATCGCAGACCTGGCTGAACAACGCGGTCAAACGATTGACGTCGCTCCCCAGCACGTCGCGGAGCACCAGCAACTTCTTCTCATGCGCCACTTCTGCAAAGCCAGCTGGCTCTCCCGTAAATTCGGCATACAACGCCGAGAGCGGAGCTTCGCCTACCGGGTCCACAAAGACTCCGTTCAAGACATTCAGAAAGTCGTATCCGGTTGTTCCCGCGGCCGGCCAGTTATCGGGTAGGTGTTCACCCGGCTCTAGGATTTTCTCGGCAACAATCCACGCCCCGGGCGCCGCTCGCGACAAGCGTTCGAAGTATTGTTTGGGGTCGAGCAGACCGTCCGGGTGATCGATGCGTAGCCCATCCACCACTCCTTTGCCCAGCCACTCGATGAGCAGGCGGTGAGTGTCGTCAAACACCTGCTGCTCCTCAATGCGCAACCCGATCAACGTGTTGACATCGAAGAACCGGCGGTGCCCCAATTCGCGGCCGGCTGTTTTCCAGAAGGCCACGCGGAAGTTTTGTTTTTCCAGAAATTGGTCCAGCCGGACGGCGTCGCTATTCAGTTGGTCGATCGCGTGATCGATTGCTTGGCAAATCGGGCCGTCTTCCTGGCAGAGCCGCGCCAAGAGCGTTCGGATCACTTGCTTATCGCGATGCCGCTGCAGCAATCTCGCGCGGTCGGTAACGGTCGGACGCGGAAGGTTGCCGAGCGAATCGGCAAGGAAGGCCAGCATGTCAGACTGTGCTTCCCGCGCCGCCTGCGCCAGTAGGTCTTGCAGCGCACGCGGAGCTGCAGGAAGCGCATGCTCGAAGTACCGGATTTCAAAGTCCCCGGCGTTCCGCGCCAACTGGATTTGTCCCGCCTGGAGAATGCGCCCGTAGTGCTCGCCCAGAATGGGAACCAGCACCTTATTGCGAAGCTTTTCTTCCGGTGGGTGCCATTCCACATCGAAGTATGAGGCGTACGGACTAGCCGGGCCATTTTCGAGAACGTCCCACCACCAGGCATTTTCGCGGCCCGTGATCGCCATGTGATTCGGAACGATGTCTAGCACCTGGCCCAAGTGATTGCGGCCCAGAGTTTGGCAGAACTCTTCGTGCGCCGCCGCTCCTCCGAGCTCCTGATTCACCCGGCTATGATCGACCACGTCGTACCCGTGCATGCTGCCCTTGGCTGCCTGTAAGTAAGGCGAGCAATAGACATGTGAGACCCCGAGTACGCTTAAATAATCGGCGATCGCACCCGCCGCGGCGAAGTCGAAGCCGGCGTGCAATTGCAGACGATAGGTGGAAAGTGGAGTCGGCACGCTCACCGCTCTTCCACAGCCAGCAAGTGCAATGCCGCGCGCACCGGGACCCGAACGCGGGCCGGGCGGATTACCGCATCGCGTGCGATATCCCGCAGCGCCTGCTCGAGCATCAGGATGTCCAGCAGCGCGGCTCGATGGGCTTGTGACGACGGGAGCAAGTCGGTAACCCCAGCAACTTTCAAATAGCCGCGCACGAACTCAACAGCGGACCATTGATACCAGCTTGCCGCGATCGGGCGAAGCACCGCCTCCTTCACATCGGGATGGACCAGGCGGACTTCTCCGCCGTATAGTGACGAGTGCGAAGCGCTGTAGAGCGATTGCAATAGTCCGGCGACATCGCGCAGGGGCGAACGCTTGATGCGGCGCTCACCGAGCGAACGTTCCACTTCGCCCTCGAAATCGATCAGGTAGAAATCCTTGCCGGTGAACAGGACCTGACCGAGGTTGTAATCCCCGTGAATCCTGATCCGTTTTCCACCGCTTCCCAGATCTCTCAGGATCTGCAGTTTCGAAGTCAGTTCGCGGTCCAGGTCAAGCAGTTGCTGGCAATCGGCGCGCGCTTCGGTCGCGAGATTCGGCATCAAGGCGGCGAGCTGCTGCATGACGCGATTCTTGGTTCCCAGAAGGGAATGATAGAGGCCTAATCGGTAAAACTCATTCAGCGGTTCTGGGGCGAAGTCGGCATCCCCCGATTGCGCCAAGGCCACGTGCAGTTCCGCGGTGCGCTGGCCGAGCAGTTCAATCGAACCGACATAAGATCCCATTGCTGTTTCGGCTTCCGCGGGCGTCGGATTGGCCGCGAGCAGAAGCGGACTCTCGCGGAAGAGCGCGGCATCCACATGCCCGGACTCGGACGCCAGCGCATTTTCAAAAAATGTACTGACGTGATCCACCGTGAATTGCCAGGCGCTGGTTTCATGCTCAACGTATTCGTGGACCACACCTGCGATGTACTGGTCCCCATTGAGATCGCGGTATTCCAGCCAGCCGGCCAGACGGGCTAGATGAAGATCGACGGCGCGCGAAGCAAGCAGTTGGCCCACTTCAAGTTCCGGATGCTTACCCGCCTCAATTCGGCGGAAGAGCTTGAGCATGAAGCGCTCGCCAAACTGTACCGATGTCCCGCTCTGATCGGCCTTGCACAGGGACGGTTCCAGATTCGGATCGTGTTGCCAGATTTTGCGAAACGCCGTGGTGTGCGCACCAGTGAGCAGCCCGTTTTCACCATGAAATCGTTTGCGCCGGGACACGGTGCTGAGGAGTTGCTCCAGAAGCTCCGGATTCCGCGAGCCGCCGTAGAGCGTTCCGGTCCTTCCATCGGGAGTGCGCACGTGGCAGAGGACCGACTCGGGAGCATCATGCGCGATTTGTCCGGCTCGTGCTCCTTCACCCACGCTCAACAAGATGTTGTAGAGTTCGGCGTCTCCAGCCGTGAACTCGAATCGTAAGATCGCAAGCCACGATGCCGATTCGGCGAACGGAATCAAGTCTTGCACCGCTACTTGAGCCAGTTGCCGCTCACCGCCCTGGAACCACCTCCGCGTGCGTAGAAGGTGCGGGAGATAGCGCTCAATGTCCTGCCGGTTGTCTCCGGTCAGGATGGCGTCGAACGAGGACACCGGGAACGTGGGTATCGAACTGACGTCCCCGGGCGCACGAAGTGAATCCGGCGCGGGCCGCGGCCGCTCGAGCGAGAACCAATAAAAAGCATGCGGACCCAGGGACAGGAAGTACGGCTCTTCGCCAATGCCAGGAAATTCGGTATTGCCGAACAGTTCCACGGGCACCATTCCTTCGAACTGAGCGAGAGGAATCGCGCACGCCTGAGCGACGCGCGACAGATTCGCGACCACCAGAATCCGTTCCTCTTCGAACGTCCGCAGGAAAGCGAGAATGCGGCGGTTCTCCGGGTAAAGGAACTCAAGTGCGCCGCGTCCGAAGGCCTTCGACTGCTTGCGCTGATTGATGAGCCGCTTCATCCACCACAACAAAGAGTTCGGGTTGCTGTGCTGATTTTCGACGTTGATAGCCTCGTAGTGATACTCGGGGTCGATCACAACCGGCAAGTAGAGCCGCTGCGGATTGGAATTAGAGAATCCGGCGTTGCGATCGCGGCTCCACTGCATTGGGGTGCGCACGCCGTTGCGATCGCCGAGATAGAAGTTATCGCCCATCCCGATCTCATCGCCGTAGTAGAGAACCGGCGTGCCCGGCAATGAAAACAGCAGCCCATTCATCAGTTCGATGCGCCGCCGATCGTTCTCAAGCAATGGCGCGAGCCGGCGGCGGATGCCCAGGTTGATCCGCATATTGCGGTCATGCGCATAGACGCGATACATGTAGTCGCGTTCTTCGTCGGTCACCATCTCGAGCGTTAGTTCGTCATGATTGCGCAGGAACAGAGCCCACTGGCAACTCTCGGGAATCTGCGGCGTAATTTGCATGATGTCGGTGATCGGGTAGCGATCGCCCATGCGCGTGGACATGAACAGGCGCGGCATCACGGGGAAGTGGAACGCCATCTGGCACTCATCGCCTTTTCCGAAATAAGCGACGGCGTCTTCGGGCCATTGATTGGCTTCGGCCAGCAGCATTTTGTTCGCGTACTTGGAATCGATGTGGGCGCGTAGTTCTCGCAGGAAGGCGTGGGTCTCGGGCAGGTTCTCGCAATCGGTGCCCGGCCGTTCGTAGAGATACGGAACCGCGTCCAGCCGTAAGCCATCGACGCCTAAATCGAACCAGAAATCGACGGCGTCAATCATGGTCTGGCGCACTTCGGGATTATCGAAATTCAGGTCGGGCTGGTGCGAGTAAAAGCGGTGCCAGAAGTAGGATTTCGCGATCGGGTCCCAGGTCCAATTCGAGGGCTCAAAGTCTTTGAAGATGATCCGGGCTTCCTGGTATTTTTCGGGCGTGTCACTCCAAACGTAGAAGTCTCGCCACTTCGAGCCTGCCGGTGCGCGCCGGGAGCGTTGAAACCAGGCATGCTGATCGGATGTGTGATTGAGGACCAGTTCGCTGATGACGCGGATGCCGCGGCGATGCGCCTCGTTGAGGAATTGTTGAAAGTCGCGCAGTGTTCCGTAAGCGGGGTGGATGTTGTTGTAGTCGGAAATATCGTATCCATCGTCTTTCCATGGCGACGGACAAAAGGGCAGCACCCACAATGCGGTGACACCCAGATCGGCCAGATAGGAAAGGCGTTGGGTGAGGCCTTTGAAATCTCCCATGCCGTCCCCGTCGCTATCCTGGAACGCGCGCACATGCACTTCGTAGATAACGGCGTCTTTAAACCACAGGGGGTCGGAATTGAGGAAGCTGTCGATCGGCTTTGACATGGAAAAAGGAAATGGATGCGAAACTGAAATTGTCACATGTGGACAGGATGGCTGTGGTTGCTTGCACCGGCGGCTCTCGCGCAAACTTGGGTCCTAACGCCCTCAAAAAGCACTGCGTCGCTGCGTGGAACTAGCGTTGTCACTGCGACCGAAGCGTGGGCTAGCGGAACGGGCGGAACGTGCCTGCACACCATTGATGGCGGCGAATCGTGGATACAAACGCCGGTGGCCGGAGCCAGTAAGGTAGATTTTCGGGGCGTGGTTGGGCTAGGCTCGAACTCCGCGCTGTTGATGGCGAGCGGGGAGGGAGCGCAGTCCGCCGTTTATCGAACCGGCGACGGTGGCGGGACATGGAGTCTGCTCTTCGCAGACCCCGATCCGAAGGGGTTCTTCGACACGCTTGTGACCACTAACGATGGTACTGGAATGCTGCTTGGAGACCCCGTGAATGGGGCGTTCACTCTGTTCCGGTGGAACCTGAAACAACCGCGCCCGCAGCGCATCACGCTGCCGCCCGCGTTCCCTGGCGAAGGTGCGTTCGCGGCCAGCAATACCGCAATGGCTGTCCGTGGAGCGCATGTCTGGTTTGGGACCGGCGGGAAGTCTGGAGCGCGGGTCTTTCGTTCGAGCGACGGAGGAAAGTCGTGGTCCATCGCACGAACGGCACTAGGCGGCGGCGATGGCGCTGGGATCTTCTCACTGGCATTCCGCGATGAACAGCACGGAATCGCCGTTGGGGGTGATTACACCAAGCCGAACGAGAGAGCCCACAGCATCGCAGTTACAACCGATGGCGGAGCAACCTGGACTGAACCCGCCGATTCGAAACCACGCGGATATCGATCCGGAGTGGCCTGGCTGCCGGATCATCGCATCTGGATCACAGTGGGCCCTAGCGGCTCCGAGTGGTCGCGCGATGACGGGCAGCACTGGACGCCATTCGACGATGGACCTTTCCACGCCATCGGGGTTGGCCCTGGCGATCTTGCCTACGCCACCGGTCCTAACGGGCGTATTGGAAAGCTCATGTGGACTGCGACTTCTCACCTGTAGGACAATCCAAGGATTTATGGAACTCGTGAACTTAGGCGGCACTGGACTCAAAGTCTCGCGGCTGTGCCTCGGCACTATGACCTACGGGTCTAAAAAATGGCGTGAATGGGTGCTGGAAGACGCGGAAAGCCGTCCCTTCATTCAGCGAGCTTTGGAGCAAGGAATCAACTTCTTCGACACCGCCGATATGTACTCGGTCGGCGTCAGCGAGGAGATTCTGGGCAGGGCGTTGAAAGACTTTGGACCCTCACGTGATCGCGTGGTGATCGCCACTAAGGTTTTCAATCCCATGGGAGATGACGCTAACCAGCGCGGGCTCTCGCGCAAGCACATCATGCACGCCATCGATGACAGTCTGCGCCGCTTGGGTACCGACTACGTGGACCTTTATCAGATTCACCGGTTCGATTACGAGACTCCGATTGAAGAAACGCTCGAAGCTCTCGACGATGTCGTCAAGGCCGGAAAGGCGCTCTATCTGGGCGCTTCGTCAATGTTCGCCTGGCAATTCGCCAAGATGCTCTACACCTCCGATGCGCTGGGTCTTTCCCGGTTCGTCACGATGCAGAACCACTACAACCTGGTCTATCGCGAAGAAGAACGAGAGATGATTCCGCTCTGCCGCGAGGAGAACATCGGGATGATCCCGTGGAGTCCGCTTGCGCGGGGCTTCCTGGCCGGCAACCGCACTAAACAGAATTTCGGCGAGACCGTGCGCGCGAAGACCGACGATTACGCCAAGCAGATCTACTATCAGGAGTCGGACTTCACGGTCGTGGACCGCGTGTCCGAGATCGCGTCTAAGCGCGGCGTCAACAACGCACAGATCGCGCTGGCGTGGGTGCTGGCGCAGCCGGGTATCACGTCACCCATCATCGGGGCGAGCAAGATGCAGCATCTGGATGACGCGATTGCCGCGCTCTCCATCAAACTGGACGATTCCGAGTTAAAGGCGCTTGCGGAGCCTTACCAACCGCATAAGATTTTGGGGCACTCGTAAGTGCTAGCGGCGGTGCGCTACGGCCCACCCCGCGGCCCCGCCCAGCACGACAGTAATCCCAATCACGCCCATGTGCCAGACCAGGATGTGGAAAGAGTTCTGAATCGGGCAATGCAGGGCGAGCACGCCGAATCCCGCAATCCCCGACAGCGCGCCCAACGATAACGCGGCCGCAATCCAATCTGTGACAAAGCCTTTGCGTAGCAGGATCACGGTCAGAGCGGCAGCGGGCAGGGCGCAGAGAAGTCCCAATCGCAGGCATGGGATACCAGTACTCACGAAATCCTCTGTTAAGTTTCCCGGGAACAGGAACCACACCAGAGCGATCAGAGCACCCAACAGTCCGAGGAGTTCGGGCTTCCCCGCGACTCGGGATCTCGAACCAGGGATCATCTGGCTGATAGAAGCCCTGGCCAGCAGATAAGCGGCTATAGCTATAGGACCGTAATAAAGAAGCCGCTGCCTAGGAGTGGTGGCCAGCAGGCCGACCCAGCCGGCCATCAACGTGCCGATCGCGATCAAAGCGAAAAGGCCAAGAAGCACCACCGCAAGTAACGCGCTGTCGGAGGGAAGCGGGCGCACGGGCCGGAGCGACCGCGAAATCGTGCTCCGAATACCGACTAGAAGGTCCGCTTGGGGCTCCGCGTTCTTGAGTTCTTCGAATAAGTCAGAAGGCAATGTCCGACCCCTCCAGCAGCGACCTCAATTTCACGTAGGCGCGGTGCGCTTTCTGTTTCACCGAGCCTACCGAACTTCTGGTCGCTTGCGCCACTTCTTCCAGACTAAGCCCGGAGACTTTCAACATCAGGATGACCTCGCGCTGGCTATCAGGCAGAGTCCCGAGGAGCCGGCCAAGGTCGAGATCAACAGCAGGTTTGGCTTCCGGTCCCGGAACCTCGGGGAGCGAATCGACTTGAAACTCATGAGCTATCATGCGCCGATTCTTTCGATACTGATCGATACGCACGCGACGCGCAATGGCGTACATCCAAGGGAGCACTGGAGCGGCGGGCCGATAGGTATGGCGCGCGGAATGGATTCGCAGCCAGAAATCCTGCAACAGGTCTTCGGCCAATGCCCGGTTCCGAACCTGCCCTAGAAAGAAGCGAAAAAACTGGGGGCTGAGCGCTTCCACCAGGCTTTGAGCCGCGTGCGCATCGGACTGCTGGTACTCTGCCATCAGTTGCTCCAACTTAAGCTCCACGCTCTTCGCAATTATGGCACTGTAACTTTCCTCCGCTTCCCAGCGAAAACTCCGGCAGATGACAAAAAAGATTGCGCTTGCCGCCTGTTTGGCGATCCCGATGATGAACCTGGCCTGGGCACAAACCCGGGCGCCGGTGTTGCTGGAGCTGTTCACATCGGAAGGATGCTCCAGTTGTCCTCCGGCCGACCAGCTCTTGGAAAAGCTGGATAAGGAACAACCTGTCGCCGGTGCCGACCTAGTAGTAATCAGCGAGCATGTCGATTACTGGAATCATCTGGGCTGGTCGGATCCTTTCTCCTCGGCTTTCTATAGCTCACGCCAGCGCGAATACTCGAGCCGTCTGGGGACGTCGGAAGTCTACACGCCCCAGCTAATTGTGAATGGCCGCTCCGAACTGGTGGGCAGCGACCGGCCGCAAGTTCTACACGCCATTCAGCAGAACCTGGGTGGTGCCAAGCTTCCCATTATGGTGAAAGCCTCCGGCTCCGGCACGATTCATGTCGAGGCTCCGCCGCGGCTTTCGCCGGGCGCGAATCTCGATCTCTATGTGGTGCTAGCGTCCGATCATATGCGCTCACAGGTAGCTCGCGGCGAGAATGCCGGTCGAGCACTGACCCATGTCGCGGTGGCTTACTCGTTCAAGAAAGCAGCCAGTTGGAATGGTGCCGACGCACTAAGCCGCGATGTGCACGTCGATGCGCATCCCGGTACGACGCGTGTGATTGTGTTTCTGCAAGATCCGCGAACTGCCCAGATAGCCGGAATCGCTCAGGCTCGGCTCTAGGCCGTGTCCGGTGTTGGTCTTAATCTAGCATGCTTGGTAGCATGGCTTAGTAAGCATGGCTTGGCGCGGCGACCTTCGTTTTCTCTACAAACAACTCATCCTGAAGGACTTTCGGATTCGGTACCGGAACATGTCACTCGGCGTGTTCTGGTCACTGTTGAATCCGATGGTGATGATGGTGGTGCTTACGTTCGTATACACCAAAATATTCAAGTCATCACAGCCGCGCTTTCCAGTGTTTGTACTCTGCGGCATTATCCCGTTCAACTTCTTCTCGTTCGCATGGTCGACGGGAACATCGTCGGTGATGAGTAACGCAACACTGATCAAGCGCGTTTCGGTGCCGCGGGAAGTGGTGCCAATATCGACCGTTCTATCGAGCGTGCCGCACCTGATGATCCAACTCGGACTCCTGATCACCATGGTGTTTCTCTACGGTATCGCGCCGGGTTGGCACTGGCTTTGGCTGCTGGTGATCTGGAGCCTCGAGATCGGATTTGTCTGTGGACTGGCGCTGTTGTTTTCGGCGTTTAACGTCTTTATCAAGGACACGCGTTACTTTGTGGAGTCGGCCAATACAGTGCTCTTTTGGCTGGTGCCAATTTTCTATCCGTTCTCGGTAGTGCCCCAGCAATATGCCGAAATTTACCAGTTCAATCCGGTAGCCGCTATTATCCTGGCGATGCGCAACATCCTGCTGGAGAGCAGAGCTCCATCACTGGTATTGATGGCCAAGTTGTCTTGTGTCTCCATCTTGACGATTGCCGTCGGCCATTTGGTGTTCCGCCGCGTGGAGAGCCGATTCTACGAGCATTTGTAACATGGCGATCCTTGAGTGTGTGGATGTCTGGAAGTGGTTTCACCTGCATGGCGGGACGCGTCTGCTGCGCGACCGCATCGGCGGCCTGTTCACCAAGCGCGAGCAGCACGACTTCCTGGCGCTAAAAGGCGTCAGCTTCTCCGTAGCCGAAGGCGAGAGCATCGGGATCCTGGGCCGCAACGGGGCGGGGAAGAGTACGCTGCTCAGCTTAATCAGCGGACTGGCGACGCCTAATCGCGGGACGGTAAAGGTCAAGGGCCGCGTAGCTCCGCTGTTGGAACTAGGCTCCGGTTTTCACCCGGAACTTACCGGGAGAGAGAACCTGCTGCTGAATGCCGCGTTGATGGGCTTTACAGAGAAAGAAATCAAAGGCAAGCAGGAGCAGATCATCGATTTTGCCGGCATCGGTGAGTTCATCGATGAACCCTTGCGCACTTACTCCAGCGGCATGAGCTTGCGGCTGGCGTTCTCGATTGCGGTTACGGTGGAACCCGAAATTCTGATTGTCGACGAAGTGCTAGCGGTGGGTGATCAGTCGTTTACCGAAAAGTGTCTCAAGCGCATTCTGGAGATTCGCGCGATGGGGACGACGTTCATCTGCGTGTCGCACAGCACGGCGATGCTTACTTCGCTTTGCGATCGAGGCCTGTGGCTCGACGGGGGGCAATTGGTGATGCAAGGGAAGATCGGCGAAGTGCTGGAAGCCTATAAGGGGTTCGTACCGGCCACGCCACTCTGAACAGTCGAGAGCAGGCACTGAAGCGGGCTCTTGTCCGGACGCCATCGCAAGAGGCGCGTACCGTGACGGAAGCGGCCTCCGGTGAAATGATCGTATTGAACTTCGATGACCAACTCGGGCCGGAGCGGTTTCCATTCGACGGAGCGTTCCGTTGACCAGCGGCTGGGGCCGCCCGGCGCGCGTCCAGTAAAACCCGGAGGTTCGATCAAAGCTTCCAAGCGCGCAGTAAGAGCCGGCTTCTCGACAGTCTTGATACCGGAACAGAAACCCACATGGTGAAGCAGGCCATCCTCATAGAGGCCGAGTAGAAGAGAACCGACAAAACCACCTTTCTCGGCATAACGAAACCCGCCGATGACGCAATCAGCGGTACGAAGATTCTTGACCTTGACCATGCCCTCACGATTGCCGGATTGATAGGGGAGATCTATGCGCTTGGCGATAACTCCGTCAAGGTCACCAGCGCCGCCCCGCAGCCAATGCTGGGCCAGATCGAAGTCGCGGGTGGCCGGGGACAGCACGACGGAAGAAACCTTGAAGTACTTCTCAGCGAATGATTCCAGGGCAGGCCGGCGCACTTCAATAGACTGCTCAGCAAACGACGTACCGTCCTGGTCTGCCAGTAAGTCAAAGACGATGAACCGCGCCGGTGTCTCTTTGGCGAGCTTCTTGATACGGCTGGCCGCCGGGTGAATGCGAGCGAGGAGATCGTCGAAATTCAAGTGGCCGTCGCGCTCGATAACGATCTCGCCATCGAGGACAAACCGCTGGGCGGAGAGACCCAGCAAGACCTCGACTAACTCCGGGAAGTAACGCTCCAACGATTGCTCAGACTTGGATTGCAGGTGAAGAGAATCGCGGTCGCGAAATGCGATACAGCGGAACCCATCCCACTTCGGTTCGTACTGCCACTGGTCGCCTGCTGGAAGCGATTCGCGAACGTTCGCCTCCATGGGCGGATATGGCGGCGCCATCATTTCAGGTGCGGCTCCAGGTTCACGCGGCCATGCCCGGCGAGAAGCGGCGCAAACAGATCACCCACTTGCTGCAACCGGGCAGGCATGTTGGCCATGAGGAAGTCTTCAATATGGAACCCAGCCTTTACCTCCTCCCAGGTGACCGGAGCGGAAACTGGCGCGTTGGGTTTAGGCCGGACCGAATACACCGAGGCGAGCGTACGTCCCCACGCGTTCTGGTTATAATCCACCAACACATGCTTTTCCGGCCGTTTAGCGACGCGATACTCAGCGGTGATAAAGCCGGGATGTTTGGCGGCAAGAGAGCGGGCGAACTGCTTGGCAAAGGCCCAAACCTTTTTCTGCACAGGACCGCGGACGATCGGAACGTAAATGTGTACGCCACGCGAGCCGGTGGTTTTCGGGAAAGCTCGGCATTCCTAGCGCGTCCAGGGCTTCCCGCACGGCGCAAGCTGTTTCGAGAACCTGCTTCATGTGGGCACCGGGGGTGGGGTCGAGATCGAAGTGAACGTAATCGGGGCGATCTACATCGTCGCAAGTGGCGTACCACTGATTCATGTCAATACAGCCGAGATTGACTACCCACAGCAGGGAGGCTAAGTCATCGACCACCGGGAAGGCGATGACGTTCCCAGAGGCGTGGGTGATGCTGCACGTCCGGAGCCAATCGGGATGCGGGTCTGGCGTGCGTTTCATGAAGAAAAACTCGCCCTCGGCACCGTGCGGATACCGCTTCATCACCATGGCGCGATCACGGAGATGAGGAATTAGGGCAGCCGAGACGTTCGCATAGTACTGCAGCAGATCACGTTTGGTGATCAGCGGGTCTTGCCAGAAAGGCTTATCGAGATTTGTTAGCCGGAGATCACGGCCATTAAGTATCATCTCCGGTTCGATGGTCATACGTCAGGCAGTGCGAGCCTTCTGATGGGCCTGCCGGGCAGCCGCAATTTCTTCGATCAGTTTCTTATTGAAAGCCGGAATATCCTCTGGTTTACGGCTGGTCACCAAGCCGTTATCTGTAACGACTTCTTCATCCACCCAGATGCCGCCGGCGTTGCGGATATCGGTCTGCAGCGAGGGCCAAGAGGTTAACTTTCGACCCCGGACGCAATCGGCTTCGACGATCGTCCAAGCGCCATGACAGATGGCGGCCACAATCTTGCCGCTGTCGAAAAACGATTTTACGAATTCGACGGCTCTCGGGTTGGTGCGCAGCTTATCCGGATTCATGACGCCGCCGGGAAGGAATAAGGCATCGTAGTCGGACGAGTTAGCGGCATTGACCGGAAGGTCGACCGTGAACTCCTCACCCCACTGGGTGTGGTTCCAACCGCGAACCCGTCCTTTCATGGGAGAAATCAAGACTGCTTCGGCGCCGGCTTCCCTCAGCGCTTTGCGCGGCTCGGTGAGCTCAATTTGTTCAAAACCCTCGGTAGCCAGGATGGCCACCTTTTTTCCTGCGATCGGTTTCGGCATCTTGCGTCCTTTCTACCCCGGCTGGGGCAGTTGAAGTCCCGGTTTATGCGACGACACGAAAAAAGCCACCCGAAGGTGGCCTAAGAAAACGAACTGTGGTGCCCAAAAGAGGACTTGAACCTCCACACCCTTACGAGTACTGCAACCTGAATGCAGCGCGTCTGCCAATTCCGCCATTTGGGCAAGCGGCACACCTTAATACTCTCATACTCGAAGCGGGGTTTCAGCGATGGCCGAGTTCCTCGCGCGTGAAGCTGAGATCGCGATCAAGCACCATCTCCACTGTGGTGCCGCGCTGGAGGATGGCGTCTGGTCCGCGGCTGGCGAGGACGGCTGCCAAACCGGTGAGTGCGCCCGCAGCCGCTCCGATACCCAAACCTGATCCGATGTGACCGGCGGCATTCCCGATCGCAGCGCCAGCGCCAGCGCCAATCGCGGTCGCCGTCCCCATGGTGCGGGCGTCAGCGCCATGCCCGCTTTCGCCACGAACCACGCCTTCTTTACGATCCAAAGATCCGCGCCCATCCCCATCCATGCCGGACATCCGGGAGCGGAAGTCACGTGTGGTGCCGTTAGGTAGCGTGAGGGAATCGAAGCCGAGGAAGAAGGAACTTTTGCCCTTGACGCGCCCGCCCTGCTGAACCTGGGTCAACGTCCCCATCACGTAACTACCGGGTGGAATGATGACGTGCCCGTGCGAGAGGATCGGATAAACGGTTTCCAGGTAGACGCGATCACCCACGGCGGAGTGCTTGGTATCGACGGCATTGATCAAACGCAAGGGAATCTTCGTGCCTTGGGCGACGACGAAATCGGGTTGCTCGACGGGTTGCGCTAACGAGGCGGTCTCGGCGGGAACGGGTTCCTGGGGAGTAGGGTCGCTGGCCGCGGGTGGCGCAGGTAAAGGAGCGGAGTTGGTGATTAATTTTGGTGGGGCGATCGCTTTCGGTTCACGTTCATAAACGAGCGTGGATTCGGTCTCGCTTCCCGGCCGAACGATGTGCCGGGTGATTGTCAGGCGGCTGCCGTCCTTTGCCATCCTCCACCTGTCGGCAATGCTATAGCTATCGTGGGGCGCACTGACGATGATGTTGATGAGTAGCGCGGCGCCTTCCCACTTGGTTTGACTATTTAAGATTGTTTCGCCATTGGTGCGGAGGGTCGGCTTGCCTTCGGTGCTGTAGGTGCGGATCTCTTCACCGAAGCCGCCGGCGCCGGTGACTCGAAACTCATGAATAACGCCGGAATGCTGCTCGATCCTCATGATCGTTTCCGGTGCTTCGGGTAACGCTTGGAGATCGCTCTTTTCGGGTTTTAAGTACCAACGGCCGTTGAAATCCCGGTCTTGGGCGAAGACCGCAAAAGACAACGAACTGAAAATCAGGAGCCGCACCCATATTCGCATGAAAAAATCCTGCGAGTATGGTAACCGTAAATCCGGAAAATTCCTAGCAGTAGTTAGATTATGTCGACGCCCATGCTGCGCGCGGTGCCACGCACGGAATTCATAGCGGCTTCCACGCTGAAGCAATTCAAGTCCGGCATTTTCAACTTGGCGATCTCTTCGATCTGCGCGGTAGTGATCTTGCCGACCTTGGTTTTATGGGGTTCCGCGGAGCCCTTAGCCAAGCCGCAGGCGCGCTTGATGAGAACGGGAACCGGAGGCGTTTTGGTGATGAAGGTGAATGAGCGATCCGAAAACACCGTGATGACAACGGGGATGATCAAGCCTTCCTGATCCTTCGCGGATGTTTTAGCATTGAACGCCTTGCAGAACTCCATGATGTTCACGCCCTGGGGACCGAGGGCGGTACCGACCGGGGGAGCGGGCGTCGCTTTACCGGCGGGAATCTGCAGCTTAACCTGACCTGTTACTTTTTTTGCCATTTCTTAAACCTTTCGAAAAACCAACTGCACTAAGAACGAACTACTAACTTTTTTCTACCTGCAAGAAGTCCAATTCCACAGGGGTGGCGCGACCGAAAATGGTGACCAGCACGCGCAGAGTATTGCGATCGGAATTGACCTCGTCGACCTTGCCCGAGAAATTCGTAAACGGCCCATCGACAATGCGCACATTTTCGTTTTTCTCAAACGTCATCTTGGGCCGCGGGCGTTCATGGGATTCCTGCTGGCGGTACAGGATGGAGTTCACTTCATCGGCAGTAAGCGGAGTGGGCACGTTACCGCCGCCGAGGAAACCCGTGACGCGAGGAGTTTCTTTGACGCGGTGCCAAAGATCGTCATTCATCTCCATCTCAACCAGCACGTAGCCCGGATAGACCAGACGCTTGGTGGTCACTTTGGCGCCCTTGCGGAGTTCGATGACGTCTTCTTTCGGGATGAGGATCTGACCTATTTGATCAGCAAAACCGAAAGCTTCGCCACGGGTGAGCAGAGACTCACGGACTTTCTCTTCAAATCCGGAATAGGTGTGGAGGATGAACCACTTCTTAGTAGACGGTTCGACTGCGGCGACTGCCTCATGGGCGGCTTCTGCCGGGGTATCGTCGACGGGAGCATCGTCGTTGGAGGCGTTCAGGCTTCTTTCGTCCCCGTCTTCGAACGGTTCGGGAAGGCCTTCTACAAACTCGTGGTGATGCGTGGCGGTCTGGTCGTCATCTTTGACGACAGCGGGCTCCTGCATCTGAAAGTTCTCTTCGCTGGGCATGAACTCTTGGTTTCGATATCTCTGGGAGCTGAAGTTTACTTGGCGAGGGCGGTGTAGAGCCGGGTGATCGTGTTGTTGATAACGATGTCGACGACCTTGAAGTAAGCCGCGAAGGCGAATACCGTCACGATGACGACAGCGGTGGTCGATTGGACCTGTCTGCGCGTTGGCCATGTGACGCGGCGCATTTCGGTCCGGAGTTCTTCAACGTAAGTGCGGGTGGCCAGCGGCCAAGTTTTGATCGATTCTAAAGAGCCTGCCATGTAATGTTCCGTTTATCCAGGTGAAGTGGCAGGGGCGGACAGAATCGAACTGTCACAGGCGGTTTTGGAGACCGCTAGTCTACCGTTAACCTACGCCCCTAAATAGCCGGGATCGCGGAACCAGAGCCGGTCAAAGCTCGATTCCGCAATCTCAGTTTACTTGATTTCCCGATGAGCGCGATGTTTGCGGCAAAAGGGGCAGAATTTCTTGAACTCGAGCCGCTCGGTCGTGGTCTTTTTGTTCTTGGTGTTCGAGTAGTTCCGATTTTTACATTCGGTGCATTGAAAAGTGATAATTTCGCGAGCCATTGTCCATTGACCTCTTAATCCAGAATCTCCGAAACCGTTCCGGCGCCGACCGTGCGTCCACCTTCACGGATGGCAAAGCGCAAGCCCTTATCCATCGCGACCGGTGTTTGCAGTTCCACTTCGAGCTGCACGCTATCGCCCGGCATCACCATCTCAGTGCCTTCCGGCAGCATGGCGACTCCGGTCACGTCCGTGGTCCGGAAATAGAACTGCGGCCGATAGCCCTTGAAAAACGGTGTATGCCGTCCGCCTTCTTCCTTGCTCAACACATACACTTCGCCACGGAACTTGCGGTGGGGCTTGATGCTGTTCGGCTTGGCGATGACCTGCCCGCGCTCCACTTCCTCTTTTTCCACGCCACGCAGCAGCAGCCCGACATTATCGCCGGCCCGGCCTTCGTCCAACAGCTTCTTGAACATTTCGACGCCGGTGACCACCGTCTTCCGCGTATCCCGGAAGCCGACAATCTCCATTTCCTCGCCGACCTTGCAAATGCCCTGCTCAATACGTCCAGTCACCACGGTTCCACGGCCCTGGATCGAGAAGATATCTTCGATCGGCATCAGGAACGGCTTATCGACCACGCGCTCCGGCATCGGGATGTACTTGTCGACGTTCTCCATCAGATCGTCAACCGTCTTTTCCCACTGCGCTTCGCCGTTCAATGCGCCCAAAGCGGACACGCGGCAAACCGGCAGATCGTCTCCCGGGAACTGGTAGCTGCTCAATAGCTCGCGCACTTCCAGTTCGACCAGATCGAGCAGTTCGGCATCATCCACCATGTCGACCTTATTCATGGCGACCACGATGTACGGCACACCGACCTGACGGGCAAGCAGAATATGTTCCCGGGTCTGCGGCATGGGGCCGTCAGTCGCGGCGACGACCAGGATCGCGCCATCCATTTGCGCGGCACCGGTAATCATGTTCTTGATGTAATCGGCGTGGCCCGGGCAATCGACGTGGGCGTAATGGCGGTTGGCCGTTTCGTATTCCACGTGCGAGGCGGCAATCGTGATCCCACGAGCCTTCTCTTCAGGCGCGTTATCGATCGAATCGAAGCTCCGGAACTTGTTTTTCGGATTGTGCTTCGAAAGCGTCTTAGTGATGGCCGCCGTCAGGGTTGTCTTACCGTGATCGATGTGGCCGATCGTGCCGATGTTGACGTGCGGTTTACTGCGGTCGAATTTTTCCTTAGCCATTTGTTGCCTGCCTAATACCGGTGAAGTCGAATGAAATCGGGACCTTGAATAACGATTTTGGAGCCGTTGACCGGGATTGAACCGGTGACCTCGTCCTTACCAAGGACGCGCTCTACCATCTGAGCTACAACGGCCTACTGCCTGCGAACTTTGGTGGACAGGGAAGGATTCGAACCTTCGTAGCCCATAAGACAACAGATTTACAGTCTGTCGGTTTTAACCACTCACCCACCTGTCCGTCCGATGGTTCGATCCGCCTGCCTCGAGTTAGATACCCGGAGGAGACCAGACCGCCCGATCTCGTAGACTGGTTCGCAAACCATCCAGCATCTGAGCATAGCATAAGCAGCCCGCTTATCGCGGTTTGTCACGCAAGCCATTGAGCACGGTCGTTGTGCAAAGTTGTGCACTAAACGCGAAATTCCGGATACGCATAATGATAGCCGGTGATGGGAATGCAGGTCTCCAGCAACTTCCAGGTTTGCGCGCTGACGTTTCACTTGGTGGCGTTAGATCCGATCGCATTCCCACGAGGCAAGGCGGCGAACACGTTGCGGGGCGCTCTTGGACTGGCGCTACGAAAAGGTGCCTGCGCGGCGACTTGCCGGGCCGGGCGGGGTTTACCCACGGCATTGTGCAAACTTGTGCAGGATTGCGATTATGCATGGCTGTTTGAGCCGCCTCAGGCCAACGGGGGGCCGAGCGGATTGCGCAATTACTCGGGGCCATTTGTGATACGAGCGTCACACTTAGACGGAGCTGCTGTAGCGGCGGGCCAGCCATTTGCGGTGGACGTCCGGCTGTTCGATTTGCGTTCGCCAAGGGCCGAGGCAGCGCTGCGGACCGGAATGGCTCGGGCAGGTGCGGACGGCTTGGGACCGAGGAATGGACGGGCGGAACTGGTAAAGGTGAAGTCAGAATTGGTGGTGCTCCCGTTGTCTGCTTCCGGGGATCACTGCAAGCGGATTCGAGTGGAATTCCTGACGCCCACAGAGTTAAAGGTCAATGGCGGAGTAGCTAAGTCTCCGGAATTTGGCGTTTTCTTTCAGCGCGTGCGGGATCGGGTTTCCATGTTGCATGCGCGATATGGGGGCGAACGATTGGCGCTCGACTTCCGCGGGATGGGCGATCGGGCAGCGCGGGTGCGGATGGAGGCGTTTTCGGTAGCGGAGTCGCGGGTGGAGCGGCGCAGCTCGCGCACCGGGCAAACGCACGGGATTGGCGGCTTTACCGGGTGGGCGGAATATGCCGGGGACCTTGACGAGTTCCTTCCCTGGCTGCGGGCGGCGGAATGGACGGGAGTGGGACGGCAAACGGTTTGGGGAAAGGGAACGATTCGGGTGGAAACCCTGCCTTAATCGGAGCACTTGGGTGAAAACTGGATTACACTATGGCGAATAGAGATCGTCCATCTCGAAGGGCTTCCCAGGCATGATCGACATTCTGAGCACCGATCAGAAAGCAGAAATTATCCAGCGTGGTTTTTCACGCCGGGCTTTTGGTAAATTCGCCGGCCTGCTGGCGGCTGGAGCGGCGTTGCCGTTCTATAACGAAGCGGCGCTGGCCCAGCTTTCCGATGTGGGCGAGATTCCTCCCGATGCGGTGAAGATCAATGCCAACGAGAATCCGTTGGGGCCGTGCGCGGAAGCCGCCGATGCGATTCACAGCGTGGTGCAAAAAGGCGGGCGCTACCGGTACGAAGACACCACGCGCTTCGTCAATCTGATCGCCTCACAGGAAGGCTTGAAGCCTAAGTATGTGTTGCCGTACGCGGGTTCGAGCGATCCGCTGCATCGCGCGGTGCTGGCCTACACGTCGCCGTCGAAAGGTTTCGTCGCGGCTGATCCGGGTTACGAAGCGGGATTCCGGGCGGCGGAGTTTGTTGGCGCGAAGACTTACAAGGTGCCGCTGACCAAAGCGTATGCGCACGATGTCCGGGCGATGGCGGCGGCGGACCCGAACGCGGGCGTGCTGTATGTCTGCAATCCCAATAATCCGACGGGGACCTTGACGTCGCGGGCGGATATCGATTGGTTGATTGAGAATAAGCCCAAAGGCTCCATCGTTCTGCTGGATGAAGCGTATCTGCACTTTTCGGACTCGCAGCCCGCGTCCGATCTGGTAGCGGCGGATAAGGACGTGATTATCCTGCGGACATTCTCGAAGCTATACGGAATGGCGGGGTTACGTGCAGGGGCGGCATTCGGGCGGCCTGATTTGTTGGCTCGCATCCAAGGTTATGGGGCTGGCGCGCTTCCGGTAACTGGAATGGCGGGAGCAACGGCCAGTCTGCAGGCCAAGGCGGTTATCGCAGAACGCAAGAGGAATATGAGGGCCATTCGCGCAGACGTTTTCGATTTTCTGGCGAAGAACAATATCGGCTTCATCCCTTCCGACAGTAACTGTTTCATGCTGGACACCAAGCGGCCGGCTGGCCAGTATGTGAAAGCCATGCAGGCCGAGAAAGTATATGTAGGACGTGTGTGGCCGGCCTGGCCGACTTATAGCCGGATCACGGTAGGAACAGCGGAAGAAATGGCTAAGTTCCAGGCGGCGACGGTAAAGGTTTTGGCGTAGCAACAGTGATTCAGGCGTACCTGTTCGTAACCCAGACCTTAGTACTGGGCCGAAATGGGTTACCATGTACACCTGACGTCAGTCCACGGCAGCCTGGCAGAAGAAGAATCACTCGTTCGGATGTTAAAATAAACGATTCATCTTCCTAACTAATGGCCACTCCCAGCTTAGCTTTAGCCGATAAGTCACAAATAGAATTGGACCAGATCACCCTGGGTATTGTGTGTCCCATGGCGAACGAAGGGCCCGAGGCGGTTCGCTTTGTGAAGGCGGTTTTGGAAAAGACGGAGGGCTTTGGCCAGGTCAGTTTTTTTGCTATCCTCGACCGCGCGACAAAAGACAATACGGTGGATCTATTGCGCGACTATGCCGCGCATGAAGAGCGCCTCACGGTAGTCTGGGCGCCGGAGAATCGCGGCGTGGTGGACGCTTATGTGCGTGGCTATCGCGAAGCACTGGCGGCGGGTTCCGATTGGATTCTGGAGATTGACGCAGGTTTTAGCCACGATCCGGAAGATATACCGAAGTTCTGGGCGGCGATGCAGAAAGGGTACGACTGCGTTTTCGGGACGCGGTTTGCGCTCGGCGGAAAGGTAGTTGACAGTTCGACCAAGCGGTATTGGGTAAGCAAAGGTGGGTCGACCCTAACTAACCTCATGCTGGGCACGCATCTGGCGGACATGACGAGCGGCTTTGAATTGTTCTCCCGGGACGCTTTGCAGATGGTGCTAGATCGCGGCATTCAGTCGCGCGCGCACTTTTTCCAGACCGAGATCAAAACATACTGCCGGCGCTTGAGAATCACGGAAGTGCCGATTACGTACCGGTCCGCAAGTCCGCGACTGGGGAACACGGCGGTGAATGACGCCTTCAAGCAGCTCTGGCGTTTGTTCAAATTACGGATCAGCGGGAAGCTGTAAGCAGGCTGCGCGCGAGCGCCGGCAGGGAAATCGCGGGTTTTCTGTTTCGCGAATTCGTGAGCTCTCGTAATTGCAAGCCTGTGAGCCTGGCGATTAACCAATTGTTTGCTATAAGTTAGCGACGAATTCGCGATGGGCCTTGCCATGCACTTAAGCATTGCGAAATGAAGATTCTCGTCGAGGAAGAGCTTGATAGCTTACTGAAGCATCATTACCAGGGATCGCTGCGACTTGCACGATCCATCCTCAAGGAAGACAACGAAGCGGCGGACGCAGTGCAGACGGCGTATGGCAATGCATTGCGGCATTTGGATGGATTTCGCGAAGAAGCCAGCTTTAGTACGTGGATCAGCCGCATCGTTGTGAATCAGTGTCTGATGCGGTTGCGGCAACTGCGCCGCGCGCCGGTGGTCAGCATGGAAGAGTTGGCCTACGAGCCAGCCAAGCCATTGTTCTCTGGTTCCAAATTACCCGGGCCGCACGAAGTTTTGGTGCAGCGGGAGACCGCGGCTGCGATTGCGCGTGCGCTGGACCGGCTTCCCGAAGCGTTGCGGCGCACCTGGATGCTGCATGAGCTGGAAGGGCTAAGCATGCGCGATTTGTCGAACGCCATGGGTATTTCCGTATCCGCCGCGAAGAGCCGGTTATTCCGGGCGCGCGCGGAATTGCGATCGCTCCTCACCTCGATACTAGGACCGCGCGACGGTTTCGCGCCGGCAACATAGTCCTACTCCTCTACGGTTTCTACCCGAAGAGGTAGGTCCAGGGTAAGTAAATTTCCGCTAAAATGACACTCATGGCCGAGCTCGGAATCGTTACGCACGAGGATCGATATCGGCTACTTCTTGAAATCTCGCGCATTGTCAACGCCCAGTTGGAATTAGCGGACGTGGCGGATGCTATTGCCGAAGCGCTTCGACCGTTGGCGGCAATCGACACCATCGTTCTACTGACGGTGCAGAATGACCGCATCTTATCGCGTTCCATTCACTTTTCCGGCGTGCCGCGGCGCGACGGCGAAACGATTTGCGATGTTGCTGCGCGGGCACTGAACATTTCTCCGGAAGCAATGAGCCGGGCCGCTCCGCTGGAGAAGCCGCTGGCGGGTTCTAATGTGGAACACGCCGCGCGGTTGGGAAGGCCACTAGTCGTTAACCATCTGCAGCAGGCCGGTGCGCGATTTGCGTTCGATCAGAAGCTACTCGATTTCGGGGTGACCGCTTACGTGCTCTGCCCGGTAACTGTTCGGGATAGTCTAATTGGGGCGCTGGTATTCAGCAGCCGGGAAGTGGAGGCATTCTCGGACGACGAGGTCAGCCTGCTGAAGGATGTCTCGAGCATCATGGCGACGGCGCTAGCTAACGCGCTGGCTTACGAGCAGATCCGGAGTTTGAAAGACCTTCTGCAGGAAGAGAATATTCTGCTTCGGCAGGAAATAGCCGAGACGGTAGAGCCGGAAGAGATGGTGGGGACGTCGCCCGCGATCCGGCGCGTCTTAGAAGCGATTGAGCGGGTAGCGAATACCGACTCGACGGTCTTGATCTGTGGGGAGACCGGGACGGGAAAGGAGTTGGTGGCGCGCGCTTTACACCGAAAGTCGTCACGGGCGCGGAAGAACCTGGTTCGGGTCAATTGCGCGGCGCTTCCCGAAGCTCTGATTGCGTCGGAGTTGTTTGGACATGAGCGCGGGGCGTTTACTGGCGCGACGCAGCGGCGCATCGGGCGCTTCGAGATGGCGTCGGGCAGCACGCTTTTCCTAGACGAGGTGGGTGAGATTCCGCTGGAAGTTCAAGTCTCGCTGCTGCGCGTGATGCAGGAGCGGGAGTTCGAGCGGCTGGGCGGAACACAGACCATTCAGACCGACGTGCGGCTAATTGCCGCCACCAACCGCGACTTACACCAAGCGATTGCCGAGGGTTCGTTCCGGAGCGATTTGTTCTATCGCCTGAACGTGTTTCCGATCGACGTGCCACCGTTGCGGCAGCGCGCGGAAGACATTCCAATGCTGGTGGATTCGTTTATTCAGAAGTTTTCGACGCGGATGGGGAAACGAATTCGGGGAGTGGATCGGAACACCATGGATCTGTTCGTCAATTACTCATGGCCGGGAAATATCCGCGAATTACAGAACGTGGTGGAACGCGGTGTGATTCTGGCTGACAACGGAGTGCTGTGCGTGGAGCCGGAAGCATTGAGCCATCATCCGGCGGCCGGCACGAACCATTCTTCGGATCACTCGCCAGTTCAGGTAAACCCGCTGCGGGAGCAAACGCGCGAGAGTATCGAAGCGGTGCTGGTGCAGACGCGGGGACGCGTTTCTGGGCCGAACGGAGCGGCTTTAAGGCTGCGGATCCCGGCGTCAACGCTCGAATCGAAGATCCGGGCACTCGGGATCGATAAGCATCGTTTCAGGTCGCAAACGGAGCTTCTAAAGAGTAGCTCTGGGGCGTGAAGAGCTCGGCGCCTTCCGGCGTGATGTGCATGTCGTCTTCCAGGCGGATGCCGAATTCGCCAGGGATATAAACGCCGGGCTCGTCACTGAATACCATTTCCGGGGCGAGCGGTAGCGAATTGCCGCGGACCAGATAGGGCCACTCATGTCCGTCCATTCCCATTCCGTGACCGAGGCGGTGGGAGAAGAACTTGTAAGCGGGGCCAAATCCGCCGTCCACGATCACCTTGCGGGCAGCGGCGTCTACTTGCTCGGCGGGCAATCCAGGACGGGCTGTATGGAGCGCGGTCGCCTGAGCCCGATGCACGATGTCGAAAACGCGGCGCATTTTGTCAGTGGGCTGCCCCAGCACGAAGGTGCGGCTGATATCGGATTGATAGCCGTGAACTGAGCAGCCATCGTCGATCAGGACGATCTGGCCCTTGCCAATTACCTGCGGCTGCACAGATCCATGCGGCAGCGCGGAGTACGCACCCACCTGGACGCTGGCTTCGCCCGCAAACCCTAATTGTTCATAAGCCGCGCCGATGAGCCCGGAAAGCTCGTGGTGTGTCATTCCCTCGTGCAATTGACGCCATGCCCATTCGTACGCCTGCAAGGTGACTGAAGAAGCGAGGCGCATCAGCGCAATCTCGTGCGGGCTCTTGATCATGCGGCAGCCCGCAGTCACGGGTGTGGCGCTGGTGATGGTGGCCGCGGGCAGAGATTTTCCGAGGCTATCGGCAAAGACGAAGCGGACGGTTTCTTCGATGCCAATGCGGCCATTGGCGACGCCACGCTCTTTGCAGCCGAAGGCGACTTGCGCGTACGGATCGTCATCCTCCTGCCAGGTGAGCACCTGTTGGTGCCCGGGCCCAAGACCCGAGGCAATCTGCTCACGGGCGCGATCCTCCTCAAAGGCGGGCGACACAAAGAACGGCTCGCCACGCCGAGGCAGAATCATGATAAATAATCGCTCGCTATTGCCCCAATGAATGCCGGTAAAGTAGTCGAGCGAGGTTCCGCCGGCGATAGCGATAGCGTCGAGTTTCTGGGCGGCCATTAGCTGCCGTGCGCGGTCGATTCGTTCGCGCCGCTCGGCTGGGGTGATGGGAACGGCTTCAGAGCTGCGATTGATGAGCTTAGGCGCGGCGCCGAGTAGCGGAACCGGCGCGAGCGCGGCGAGTTGCAGACAACGGCGGCGGGACAGGAGCATGGGCGATTCTAAGCAGACGGAATATGGCTTTCGATCTCGTCGAACTCGGAGGGAGACAGGCGGAAGTCGAGCGCACCGACAACACCGCCGACCTGCTTTGCCGAGCGTACACCGACAATGGCGGCGGTGACGGCAGGATTGTGGAGCGTCCAGGCGATGGCGACCTCACCCGGTGTACGTCCGTGGCGATGTCCGATTTCCTTTAAGCGCTCGACGAGTTCGAGATTCTTCGAGAGCCGGGGTTCCTGGAAATCTTTCACATTGCGGCGGAAATCATCGGGGGCAAAGTTTTGCGCGCGCTCTTTCGTCATGCCGCCGGTAAGCAGACCGCTGCGCATGGGGGAGTAGACGATCACACCGATGTTGTTTTTCTGGCAGTAGGGCAGGATTTCATCTTCGACGCCCCGGGCGAGCATGGAATACGGAGGCTGGAGCGACGTCACGGGAGCAATTCGCTGGGCGCGCTTGAGTTGGCCGACGTTGAAGTTCGACACCCCGATATGGCGAACTTTGCCTTCGCGCTGCAACTCAGCCATCGCGGTCCAGCCTTCTTCAATGTCTTCCTCGGGCTCCGGCCAATGGATCTGGTAGAGATCGATGACATCCACCTGCAGGCGGCGAAGGCTGTCTTCGCACTCCTTCCGGATGGAATCGCGTTTGAGGCTTTTCTGGATTTCGCGCTTGTCGTTCCAGACGCGTTCGCACTTTGTAAAAACGTATGGACGGTTGGGCAGCGACTTTACTGTTTTGCCGACGATTTCCTCGGAGTGGCCAAGTCCGTAAACAGCGGCGGTGTCGATCCAGTTCAGTCCGCGGTCGATGGCCTCGCGGATGGCCGAGACAGAGTCGTCGTCGTCTTGAGGCCCCCAGCCGAACGCCCACCCTCCGCCGCCGATGGCCCACGCGCCGACGCCGATGGCGGTGAGGGGCATGTCGCTGTTTCCGAGAACCTTGGTTTCCATTCCTTTGTTGTAGCAGTTACCCGATCGCGTCGAATTCTCCGTTGGCGATCGCCGCAGCGATTGCGAGGATGTCGGGGGCGAGTGGGCGATCGTCTTCCAGTTTCGGCACGTGCCGGCGAACCACGGCATAAGCCTGCTCTACGCCTTCGCCAGCGCTAAGAGGCCGGCGGAAATCAAGGGCTTGAGCTCCGCAGAGAAGCTCTACGGCAACCACCTGTTCTAGATTCGCCACGACGCCGCGGAACTTGAGGGCGGCGGTCATTCCCATGGAGACGTGGTCCTCCTTGCCGCCGGACGTGGGAAGGTTGTCGACACTTGCGGGGTGGGAGAGAATTTTGCATTCCGCCAGAAGACTGACTGCGGTGACGTGCGCGATCATGAAGCCCGACGAGGCGCCGGGGTGCGGAGTCAGGAACGCGGGGAGACTTTCGTTGAGGTCGGGATTGATGAGGCGGTCGATGCGGCGCTCGCAGATGCTGCCTAGGTCGGACATGGCGATCGCGGCGTAGTCAAGCACCAAGCCGAGCGGCGCGGCGTGGAAGTTGCCTCCGGAGAGGATATCGGCGCGGGCGTTGTCGGGGCTGGTTTCATTGACGAAGATGAGGGGGTTGTCGGTGGCCGATCCAGTTTCGATCTCAAGCACCTGGCGGGCGTGTTCGAGAGCGTGGAAGACGGCCCCATGCACTTGGGGAATGCACCGCAGGCTATAGGCGTCCTGCACGCGCGGGTCTCCGGTGAGATGGCTTGCGCGGATCACGCTGTCACGCAACAGGGAGCAGAGCAGCGCGGCTTCCCGGGCTTGGTTGGGATGGGGACGGCTGGCGTGGATGCGAGGGTCGAAGGCGACCGGAGTGCCGAGTAGGCCTTCGAGACTCATCGCCCCGGCGATAGTAGCTGCGTGCTGCACGCGAAGGGCGCGCCAGAGCGCCAGCCCGCCGACGGCGTTAATGGCCTGAGTGCCGTTGAGAAGGGCCAGACCCTCCTTGGCTTCCAGTGTCAGAGGCTGGAGGCCGAAGCTGCGAAGAGCAGCGGCGCCCGACACGGGAACACCGCCGGACGTGGCCGAACCTTCGCCAATCAGGACCAAGGCGAGATGAGCCAGGGGCGCGAGGTCACCACTTGCTCCGACCGATCCTTTGCAAGGAATCACCGGAAGGACATCGTGGGCCAGCATTTCCAGCAGCAATTCGGCCACTTCGGGGCGGGCGCCGCTGAAGCCCAGGCCCAGAGTGTTGGCGCGCAAAGCTAATAGGACGCGGGTTTCTTCGGGGCTAAGGGGGTCGCCAGTCCCGCAAGCATGGCTGCGCACCAGATTGCGTTGCAGGGCCTGGAGTTCGCCAGCCGGAACGGCGTAGTCGCAAAGCCGGCCGAAGCCGGTGTTGACTCCGTAGATGGCGGCGCCTTCGGCCAGAATGTTTTCGACGGCTTGGCGAGCGCGTGTCATGCGGTCGCGAGCCTCGCTTGCGAGAGTAGCGGTCTCGCTTCTCCGGCTGACGCTGGCTAGTTGTTCAAGACCGAGGGGACCGTTCCCGATGGAAAGCACGATACCTCATCGTATGCAAAATGGGAAAAGACCGCGCGCGTGCAGCGCGGTGCGTGCTCAATGCGCCTGGAAAGCGCTCTGGCCGTCGATCATGTCCCGAATAGAACTCAGGAGCGCTTCCGTGGCAAACGGCTTTTGGATGAAAGCCGCCCCGCGGGCCAGATTTCCCTGACGCAGGAGCGCGTGATCGGAGTAACCGGAAGCGAAGAGGACGCGCATGCCTGGGCGAAGGGCCTTGAGCTGCGCGGCCAGATCGATGCCGCTGACGCCGGGAAGAACCACGTCAGTTAGCAGGAGATCCAGAGGTCCGGGGTGCGTGCCGACCAGAGCAATGGCCTGCTGGGCGTTGGCGGCGGTGAGGACTTCATAGCCGACGCTCTCCAAAATTTCGCGGACTAAATCCCGAATGCTGTCTTCGTCTTCAACGACCAGGACGACGCCGGAGGCGCGCCGGGAGCCCACGGCCGCGACCTGTGTATCGGCGTCGGCGGCCGATTCGGAACAAGGCAAGTAAACGTTGAAGCACGCCCCCATACCGGGTTCGCTAGAAACCTCGATGCCGCCGCCATGTTGAGCAACAAATCCGTAGACCATAGACAGCCCGAGGCCGGTCCCACGTCCGGCATCCTTGGTGGTGTAGAACGGCTCGAAGATGTGGGAGCGGGTTTCTTCATCCATCCCGATGCCGGTGTCACTGATAGATAGGACCGCGTACCGGCCAGACTCAAGGCGCGTGGCGGTAGCGTAATGCGCCGTGACCTCAGTTATACGGGTTTGGATGGTCAGCATGCCGCCCCACGGCATGGCGTCGCGGGCGTTGACAGCAAGATTCATCAGGACTTGTTCCAACTGACCGGCATCGGCGCGCACCACGCACTCCTTATCGCTCAGCGAAAGTTCGAGATCCACGTCTTCGCCGATTAGACGGCGGAGCATTCCTCCCAGATTAAAGACGACCCGATTCAGATCAACCGCGCGCGTCCGCAGGACTTGTTTGCGGCTGAACGTGAGGAGTTGGCCTGTGAGCGCGGCTGCCTTTTCAGACGCAAGCTGAATTTCATTGAGGCTGCGGAGTTGCTTGCTAGCGGCGGCGCCATTCTGTGCTAATTCGGTGGCTAGGAGGCCGCTGTAACCCACGATTATCGTCAAGAGGTTGTTGAAGTCGTGAGCGATTCCGCCGGCCAAGCGGCCGATGGCTTCCATTTTCTGAGCCTGCTGAATCTGCTCACGGAGATGGTTGCGCTCGGTTACATCCCGTTGAAAAATCAGGAAGTTGGTAATGACACCGGAGGGATCTCGCAGAGCTTTCACCTGCCACTCGACGGTAAACGGCTCCCCGGTTTTTCGGTAACAAACGCGTTGATAGATGCCAATGTTGGCGAGTTTGAGATCTTCTTCGACGCGGATGAGCGGGACCCGTTCGGATTTTGGCCCGTCGAGCAGAGCAGGACTTTTGCCAAGCAATTCCTCCCGGCTGAAACCAGTCATGGCGCAAAAAGCGGGATTGACGAAAACGATCGCGGGTTCCGGCGCTTCCCAGTGTTCGTCAGTGATTAAAACCGCCTCGCTGGTTTCACCAACGGCAGCCAGCAGGAAGCGGCATTCCTGACTGATTGGCTGTTGTGCTCCGGGGTCGTCCGTGGTCACGAAATCTCCAGTTTTGAAACGCTAAACCAAAACTTTTTCTGCACACGTTGTACTACCTAAGCAAGAAAACTCTAACTTAAAATCGGGCCCGGTTGTCTTACAGATGTGTCGCGAACTTTAGTTAGTTCATCCATCTCAGGATATGAAACCATTCGAGATTTGTTTTCTATTTTGTCTATTTCTGCGGATAAACCCCTGGGTAGGAAATATGTTAGCAGTTTTAATCAAATAAGCGAGCTGGGAATAGTGCGACCTAAAAATTTGTTTTTTCCTGGCAACATTTTAGACCGTGGCGGGGATGTGCAAAGCGCGCGGGCTAGGCTGCACGGCTAAGGGCGAATCAGCGGGGTCTCGCCAACGGACTTCAGCCGTGAGAAGAATCAGGTTAATCCAAACGATATCGGCAAGGAGCAGGTGAATCAATTGAAGCGGAATGGGGGCCAGTAGCGCCAGATTCGTCATGCCCATCATCAGTTGGAGGAGGAGCAAACCGGCGAGAACATAGGCTGCGCGAGTTGCCTGGTGGCTGATGCGGCTTTGAATTACGGAATAGCAAAGCACACCGATCCCGACGGCGACCGCGATGGCAATGGCAGGATGCCAGACGCGCAATCGCAAAAAGGGATGAGCCCCGGTGGCGACGTCCTGGGCAAGTCCGGCGGATAAGGAAGCTACGCGGAAGAGTGTGTCTCCGAGCGCGGCAATGGCTCCGCTGACGCCCAGGATCAGCATGGCGACTATTGCGACTCCGAAAGCGGCGTTGAAACCTCTAGTGGCAGGTCGCTGAATGGTGACTGTGCGTGAGCTGGCCCACGCCGTCAGGGTAAGCGCGGCGACCAGCAATAACGTGTTGATCAGATGAATACTGAGGGTAAAGCCACGGCCGGTTGACGTATCCCGGGCAACCTGGCCCAGCAGCACCAGCGCGGCGCCGATTAACGCTTCCATCAGTTCGAAGAAAACCACCGCGGTAGCGGCACGGCGCACCAGGTGCCGGGCAGGGAAGCGCCGGAACGCAAAAACCAGAAGTCCCAGGACCAGCACCAGAGCGACACCGCTGGTCAGGCGATGGCTGAATTCGATGAGGGTGGCGATAGTGGGCGATTGCGGGATGGCCGAGCCGTTGCACAAAGGCCAATGCTCGCCACAGCCAGCGCCGGAGCCGGTTGCGCGCACGAAAGCGCCCCATAGAATGACCACGGTCACGTGATAGGCCAGCACGCCCCAAGCGTAAATCTGGAACGCGGATCGGGACTTGGCTCGCATTTTTTTAGGACTCTCCCCAGTTTACGAGATGCTGAAACCGGAGCCCTCGCGCTACTCTGGCTCATCTAACCGTTTTCGGAGCCAGTCTTGCCCGCAGTTCTCTCGATCGCACAAGTATTCTTCATTTCATTGACGTCGGTGTTCTTTTTGGTGGACCCGATCGCGGCCATTCCCACGTTCCTGGTGATGACCTCGCACGCTGACCAGGCGCATCGGAGACACATGGCCAAGCGCGCTGCGTTCACGTGCTTTGTCGTGCTGACGGCGTTCGGCTTGGGAGGTTCGCTCATCTTCCGGATGTTTGGCATCACTCTTCCGGCCTTCAAGATTGCGGGCGGCATCATTCTGCTGTTAATCGGGCTGGAGATGTTGCAGGCGCGGCGCTCGAACACGAAAGAAACCCCGGGTGAGACCGAGGAGGGCGCGGAGAAAGAGGATGTCGGAATCATTCCTTTGGGAATTCCGATGCTGGCGGGACCGGGATCGATTTCGGCCGTGATGGTTCTGGTCGGTCAGGCGCCGAGTTGGATGCAGATGATTCCGATCTTCGTCGCGATCGCGCTCACAGCGGCGGCTGCATATTTGATTCTGGCTGGCGCGGACGGTATCCGCCACTACCTGGGAGCGACCGGCATTCGCATTCTGATGCGTCTAATGGGACTGCTGCTGATGGCGATCGCGGTTCAATTCATGCTTAATGGGCTAGCCGACGCGGGCGTGATTCACGGTAAATAGGCGCCGGCAAAATCAGGTGTTGCAACACGTGGGCCCGGTCGCGATATACTTCCGCAAATGTGGAGAAACGATCGGATGTCAACGCGTAAACTTACTGGGATTCTGGCCACGACCGCTGCGATCGCCGCGCTGACCGGCTGCGCCAGTTCTGCTCACAATCCGGACGAGAAATACTTCCTCGTTACAACCAACACGAAAGTTCCTTACTGGCAGTCCTCGCTCGCAGGACTGACGAAGGCGGCTTACCAGATGAAGGGCATCCGCACCGACATGGTGGGCCCCGATACCTACGATCCGAAGGCCGAACACGAGGAATTCCGGGCGACGATGGCTAAGAAGCCGGCGGGTATTCTGGTTTCCGTCAGTGACGCGAAGTTACTCCAGCCCGATATTGACGCGGCAATCGCGCAAGGGATTCCGGTAATTACGATGGATTCCGATGCCGAGGACAGCAAGCGGCTGCTATTCATCGGGACCGATAACTACAAAGCGGGCACAATGAGTGCTCAGGCTGTAGTTAAGAAGCTGAACGGGCATGGGAACGTAGTGGTGTACACGATGCCAGAGCAGGCGAATCTAGCGCAGCGCATGCACGGGTTCTCGGATGTGCTGGCGGCGCATCCGGGAGTCAAGGTGATCCAGACGGTCGATATCAAGGGCGATCACACAATCGCATTCGACAGTACGATGGACATTGTCCGAAAGAACATCAAGG
Source organism: Bryobacterales bacterium (assembly GCA_963814235.1). Taxonomy (GTDB): domain Bacteria; phylum Acidobacteriota; class Terriglobia; order Bryobacterales; family Bryobacteraceae; genus Bog-113. The sequence goes on from CAWFCA010000001.1 coordinate 679,946, forward strand.
GAGTGGATGCTTTTGTGTGTCTGGAAGCTATCGCTTGTCCGGAAGTGGCGGAAGTGCTGGATCGGGAGAAGGTTAGCGGAAAGACAATCGTGGCGATGGACGCGGACGATCGGACGCTGAACTGGATTCAGAAGGGTATGATCTCGGCCACGATCGCGCAGAAGCCGTTCACTATGGCTTACTATGGCGTGCAGATGTTGGACGCCATGCATCACAACAAATTGACCGCGATGGATCACGATTGGAAGCAGGATTCATTCTCCACGCTGCCGACGTTCGTGGACACGGGAGTCACTCTGCTCGATAAAAGCAACGTGGATGCTTATACGAAGCAGAGAGAATCGGCGACGGCGAAGGAATAACGCATTTCGGTCCAACTGATCGGGGGTTTGCAGAGGCTGCAACGCCGCTTTCGCAAGGCGCGCATGCAAGCGTTCGGCAGCCTTTTCCCCCTTGAGACGACCGCACTGATTCTGGATGTTGGCGGCACCCCAGAAATCTGGTCCGGACTACCGCAAGCGGCGCGCGTGGTCCTGCTGAATCTGCCGCGGGCCAGAAACGAGGTTTGCTCGCCACAATTTCTGCATGTGGAAGGAGACGGCTGCCAGCTTCCGTTCGCAGACCAATCCTTCGATATTGTATTCAGCAACTCGGTAATTGAGCACGTCGGCTCACGATCCGCGCAGCAGGCGTTTGCAGCCGAGGTGATGCGGGTGGGTAGAAGTTATTGGGTGCAGACGCCTAACCGTTACTTTCCGGTAGAAACCCATCTGCTTACCCCGTTCGTCCACTGGCTACCGAAGCGCGCGGCCGGTTGGGTGATCCGGCGGTTCACCTTCTGGCAGATGTTTTCCAAAGTTACCAAACAGGAAAAACTCTGGTACCTCAATCATTTCATCGACGATATTCGACTGCTCTCCGCGCGGGAGATGAAGCTACTGTTTCCAGGTGCGCAGATTCGCAGCGAACATTTTCTTGGGTTTAAGAAATCGTTAATTGCGACGAATGGAAAATTCCAGTAAGCCAACCCCAGAGGGCTGCCCCCGGGCGGTGTAGCCGCGCGTACGGTGGCGAAGAGGACTAGGTCGCCCTTTTTTTCAGACGGCCGCGTTATCAACCGGAAAGAAATATAGGGTGAACTCCTTGGTCATTGTGTTTTCCGGTAATATCGTTGGTGCGTCCGCTCTGACAAGTGCTCCTGACCGAGAGAGGGCGTCCAAGATCACCGGGATTAGCGATGCTCGTTCGGTATCACCCTCTGCCCGGCGCGCAATGTTAGCGGAAGCGCGTAGGTTCGAAATCGGTTCGGACAGCCACAATATTTCAGTCGAACTCGAACCAGCAATCTGGTAACGTCGCCAGTGTTTCCAAATGGCCATTTCTTGGCGCAACTTAAGCCTCGTTGCTTCTCCTGTTCGCTTTGAGATTTCTTCTGGCATACCATCTTTGGTCTAAAACTCGGACCGAGCGACGGCTTTCTTCCCGAACTCTTGCCCGATATTCTCAGCGTCTCTGCCAAGGCATGCACTTCGATTTGACTGACAAACAAGTCTAGGTGGGCATTGCATCTCACCCATTTTTCGGGAATGGATTCGCGCCGGATTCAGCCACTCCGTTCTCGCGGCGGCCGCCTATCGACAACTCAAGGATTCAGACCTTTTCAAACATGCAGTTTGCGGTTCCGTGATTAGCTAATTTAGAATGGGCTCGGGGAATCCCGAATGCGGGCATTCATCTTTCTTTTGCTGCTCGTGAGCTCGGCTTCCGCACAGACGGACAGGAAGCAAGACGATTAAAACTTTGCAGCCCAGGAGCAAAGGCCTGAGGGGCCGCACGAAGTTGCTTGGCAGCTACTCGACTCAGCACACGCTGTTTTGGGTAAAGCTCACCCAAGTGCGCAGGCTGCCTTGTTGTGGCAAATCGCGAATTGTTACACGGTTTTGGACAAGAAGAAGGCAATGGAGATGTTGGAGCAGGCAATGTCTGTAGCGGGAGCGGGTCAGGGGGCGCAAGTCAGCCATTTAGAAACTTTTATTGTGCGATCCATGAGCGGCCTAGATCTCACTCGAGCTCTGGAAATGGTTCGTGCCATACCCCCAGATTCAAGAAATAGCGCCATCCGCACGATCATCCCAAAACTGATTGATAAGAGAAGGTTCGATGACGCGGTAACCCTCCTAAACATGGGTTCGGGTAGCCACTATCCCTTCGACTCAGTTGCTCTGCTGCTTGCCGCTCTAAAAGACGAAGATGATCCCCGGAGGGCCATTTTGTTCGGGAATGCGCTTACGAGCTTCCAAATGAATCCAGCCCGGGATTTCGGTCAGATGCTCGCCGCGAACTGGGAGCATCTGCCGCGCGCAAGCGTGTTGCAAGCGCTGGACGCGATCATCACAAAAACTTCCAGTTACACGGATGATCACCTAGACGGGGCTCTCCGACACACGATTGTCATAGCGGGTCTGGATCGGAAAGCCTTTGAGAATGATCTTTCAGATCCTTTGACCACAGATGAAATAAGAGAGGATATGAAGGAGGGCGAAATGGCCGAGGTGGGTGGAACACCAACTTTTTTCATCAACGGAAAGCGGTACAACGGACCGATCTCGTTTTCTGCATTCCAAACCGTTATAAATCAGATTCCGACTTTATGATCCGAGTGGGCTTGGCCGTCGTGGTTGCAGTCACTCCAACGTTCCTCTTAGCACAGTCCGCAGTTTCGACTCGCGGCGAGTTAACGCTCAAAGCCGGAACACAAGAGGTGCTTCTCGACTTCATTGCGCGCGACAAACACCAAAAGCTGATTACGGACCTTCGAGCTGATGAGGTGAACATCTATGAAGACAATGTGCTGCAACGCCTGACGAGTTTTGTCTATCGAACTGGAGCGGGCAGTCAGGAGTCAAAACCGGCTAAGCCCGCGCCGATTCAAGATCGCCTGCGCGAGATCAATCTTGTCTCTATCGTTTTCGAGGGAATGAGCGCAGACACACGCCGCCGCGCCACCCAATTTGCCAATGAGTTCTTGGACACGGAGCTTGGACCAAATACCTGGCTAGGCGTGTTCACTCTCAATCGACAGCTGAGCGTTATACAGCCCTACACCACTGAGTTGCCGCTCGTGCGAGATGCTGTTGCCCGAGCTGGCACCGGGTCGTATCAGCTATTCGCAAAGGAAAGCTTGGACAGGCTGACCTGCCCCCCGAAAACCGCATGAAGTTGAATATGATTTTATGCGATTGGAAGGGGGGCAAGGATGTCGAGGAGCAAGCATACGGAAGTGCAGTATGCCTCACATGAACACCAGTGAGTGGATTGGAGAAGCTAGGAGAACGGAGTTAGGACCGAGTCTCTGCCCAGCGATGCGGTAGGAGTAGATCGAGTTGTTGGATGGAATGATCGGCAATGCGCGAAAGCACATCCCGGAACCACACGAGGGGTCTACTCTTACCAATTCGCACGATGCAACGAAGCTTCTCAGGACCGCCATGGCAGTGTTGCAAAGATGGGCAACAGCCGGAGATGATGGGGCGATAGCAAAACGACCTAACAAATTAGACCGAAGAGTTTTCTGATCAGCCGTGTCTGAGCTCGGACATCACCTTTCTTTACCCATCTCGCCTGGCCCTTCCGGATCATATGCATCGCTTCGTATCCTTCGATCGTCTTCCGTGCCGAGGAGAATCGACGGAAGTGTTGCTTTGCGTTAACTCTTCTTTTAATCGCTTGATGGTCTTGCTCCAACATGTTGTTCAGATATTAACAGGCCGGTGCTTGCATCGCTGGCGCAGCACACCTTCGTCTTTCGACTCGAAGACCGCCGCAGGGTACCCGACATATTTATCAGTGATCATGACTCTGGGGTGCGGGTGCCTCGGGTTCGCGAGAGCCTTCGAAAACAATAGCTTCGCCGCTTCCGCCGTACGGTCCGCGCGCAAAACGAAGTCGATCGTCGTGCCCTTCTAATCAACCGCCCGAAACAGATACATCCGATGCCCTTTACACGGACGTAAGTTTCGTCCATACGCCACGAACGAGTCGTCGGCTTCAAACGCGGCCGCAGTCTTCGATTCAACTCGGGACCGTAGCGCTGAATCCAACGCCACACTGTCGTGTGTGCGACGTCCAGTCCTCGCTCGGACAGCAGTTCCGCTACGTCTCGGTACGAGAGCGAATAGCGAAGATACCAGCGCACTGCGCACAAGATGATGGCGGGCTCGAAATGACGCCACTTGAAGGGATCCGGTTGGAGCGACCCAGGCATCGTCGCAGCCTATCATGTTCCCGCCACCTTCTTGCAACACAACCCCTGGACCCGCGCCACAAAGGTAGCCAGCCGCGCGTGGCCAATGCGGCCGTGCAGGCGCGCATCGCTCGAAAGACGCAACAGAGGCCATCAGACGGCTCCACGCATTGGTCCTGCCGGAAGATGGCGAACGGGCTATACGAAGTGTCTGACTTGAGAAAAGAGAGTTTCGGTTAACAGCCGGTCTCTGCAATTCTGTCTTCGTTTCGACTCTTAAAAAGTTGGCCCAAAACTGAAGAGCAGGCGCGAATCTAACCATTCAGTGAATCAAAGCCCGTGCGACGAATTCCCCGAGCACGATTGAACACGCGATCCAACATATGGCAGCACAAAGTAAGGCCCCATCCCAAAAACCTGCGAAATCCCCCGACCAGCCGCCCTGAGAGTCCAGAAGGTCATCGAGAGGGGATCGAATCGAATCTTCACAGTGCGTGTTCAAGGTCTGAAGTCATATTTGTCTAATTCCTCTGCTTGCGTATAAAAATATAGGTTCCAAAAAGGTCTTTCTGGGAGAGGCTTATCCGACGAATGACTTGTTACAGTAAACCACATACCGCGCTGGGTGCTATTCGCCAGAATAGCTGTCAGGAGAGAACGAACGGAGGCATTCCTCAGCTCAAATGCATGTACAGTTCCGCGGGTGTTTGATACTGACGTAGACCCAATTGAGCCGAAGCTTTCGGGGTGAGCTTTTGCCTCCAGAAAGGAATATACCTTGCTGCTTATGTACTCAGCTGGTGCTGAAATACTCTTGAAGTCAGGTATCCGAGTATCGAGCCAATCGGGCTTTTCGGGAACACCGACAGTAAAGACAAAGACGTTATTCTCAACAGAGAAGGCAAATGATGGTCCAAGCGAACCCACTAGGTTGCGCAGAGTAGTGGGACTGGACAAATTGATTTCTTGCTTTAGCAGTTTCGGATTTTTGATATCTAAGCCGAAGCAGACACCGGATTTTCGCCCAATTTGGGCTAGGGTCTTAATGAGATCAGCACCATAGATTCCGCTAATCGAGAGCGGGACGTCCACTTGAGGTTCTACACAGGCGTCGTTCTGACCGTGAAGTTGATGCTGCGTTAGTTAGAAATACAAGGAATACCAAAGCGAGTGGAAGGTTTTTCATATCAGTATCCGTCAATCGGGCAGTGTCGCAAACCTGATTGTGGGCCCGGGTTAAGTGGGGGGTTCCTCTATATCAGGCTTCGATGCCGAGGAGGCGACGCACGAAGGTCGCCTGCCCGACGATGTTGTTTTTAGCCAACCACCGAATCTGCCCCTTGCGGATCATGTTCATTGCTTCGTATCCCGCGATCGTATTCTGTGCTCCCGCAACGGAGCGGAACCACTGACTCGCTACCACTCGCTTCTTCACGAAGCGATGGTCCCGCTCGATGATGTTGTTCATGTACCGCGAAGGTCGACAGCAGCACTGGCGTCTCAACTCGCCGCTCCGCTTCAGTTCTTTGATGACCCTCGGATAAGCGGGATGGCCATCCACATTGATCATGCGCGGGCGAATCGCACCGGCACGACTCAGAGCCAGGCGAAGAAACGTCTTGGCCGCCGTGTAATCGCGCTTCAGCGATAGCCGGAAGTCGATCGTGTTTCCATCCGAGTCAATAGCCCGATACAAGTATGTCCAGCGACCCGCCACGCGGATGTAGGTCTCGTCCACACGCCAGGAGCGGTTCCGGTTCCGCATCCGGCATGGATTCTCTTGTTCAAGATCGGCGCATAATGCAATACCCAGCAGGCAACGGTCGTGTGAGCGATCGACGATCCGCGTTCAGCCATCATTTCTCGAGATTGCGATAACTCAGCTGAAAGCGCAGTTACCAGCGGACGCAAAGAACGATGATCTCATCATGGAAATGCCGACCCCGGAACAACGCCGGTCGGCTTTCACCCATGCGTTTCACCGTACCAAACGAGATCCGCGGCTGCTTGCGACACTACCTGTCCACCAGCTGCTGATTCGATGAACTCGGATTCGTGCCGTTGTCCAAGATCGGAGCCGAACTACTCTTTGAAGTCTTCAGCCAACGCTACGAAACGACTTCCATAATGGTTACCAGTAATCTCCCGTTCTCCGAGTGGACCGAAACGCTAGGTTCGGAACGCCTGACCGGCGCACTCCTGGACCGCTTGACCCACCACGTCCCCATTCTTGAAATGAACGGCGAAAGTTACCGGCTCAAGGAAAGCAAAGCCCAGAAGTCCACTCGTAAAGCTATCCCTCAATAAAAGCCCAAACCGCAACCACAGCGAGAAAAACACCACCCCGAAACTGGCTCCCTTTTACTCCGCCCCACTGGTATATTTTTCGGCGCCCTTGACACAATCCACAGCAGCAAAGGCTTGATGTCTTGCCACCGGTAACCCTCACGCTCACCCCAATTGTCGGATCCGCCGGAATGGTGCCCGTGTGCGCTGTGGTGCGGTCTGGATTTGTGAGGTACTGGCCGACATCCACTTAGTGTATTCTGCTCGCCTTAAACGCTTCCATTCACCGCTAATAATCCCGAGCATTAGACAGAGATAAACATTCATAAAGTTCATTCCTTGCACGCTACCAGTAAGAAGCATTCCAACTGCAAGGGCGATAGCCCAAAGCGCAACCCGGGAAACTCTGCGATGGCTGGATCGGGCAACCCAGAACGCTTCTCGAATCCAGAAATAGAAAAATCCGAGGAATAGAGTCAGCCCCGGCAGCCCTGTGATCACCAGCAGTTCCACGTACATGTTATGCGAGAAAACTTCGTCTTTTAGCGAGACGTTTGAGTTCGTGCTGCCGAATCCGAAACCGGTTCCCAAGAGCCAGTGGGCAGGTATGTTGCGTGCGAATAGCTTCCAAGCCGAAGTGCGAGCCTCCATCGTCCCAATGGTGGTATAACGATTCAAAAGCGCATTAGAGAATCCGGCGATTCTAAAATGCTCAGTGACATAGGTCCCGAGTGTAACCACGACTGCGAAGGATGAGAGAACTCCCAAGATAAGTAACATAGGTCGCCGAAGCAAACGGACGCTGATAATCCGATAGACAATAAGAGTACCAAGAAGCGCAAGCCACGCCGAACGAGTTTGGCAGACAACTAGACCAACTAACGCCAAAGGTATGACGAGATAAAGCCACTTCGCAGGAAACATATTGAGAGTGGCGGCCATAACAACTCCAATCGCGGCAAGCGCGAGAAAAAGACCCCAAGTGGTGTGGTCTGCGTAGTAGGAGTAGGAACGAAATTCACTCCCACTGACCGTCATTGCCTCAAACACTTTGCCGGCCTCAATGGAAGAGTCATGCATGGCTTCAGCCCATGCTTGATCGATCAAAGTCGGGCCAACGACAAACTGATACACTCCGTAAGGAACAGAGATAATAATAAGTGCGCTAAACACACGGCCGAGCTTACTGAAAATTGTTAGAGGAACCATCTGTCCTATACACACGGCGAGCAGGTTTAAGACAGCCTGGTTTAGACCTGCGAGCCCCGACGTTAAGGGCACGGTACGAATGTTCAATAGGGAAACCAGAATGGCAACAGCGGCAAACAGTGTCAAAAACTTGGAGCTGCGTGTTGTCTGAGCTTTGAGAAGATCTCCGAATATAAGTAGCCCGGCGGTGATGATAAACAGGCTTGGGAGGACTTGCAAACCATAGTAAAGTGGATGGGATTGCGCACCCCAGAGGAAGATGAAACGTTTAAAAAACTGACACAGATGGTCCGTTATAACATACGCGATTACTAGGTTGACAACTTTGGCCCGCGACACGACAATGACAATGACGAAGAGGGTGACTTCGAAAAGCAAGGTCGCAATTTCCGTTCGTACCGAGACGACGAGGCTGGTGAGAATAGCCAGGCCCAGTATCAGAACGAGCACGAGGACTTTGTAAATCCAATCATAGTACTGGGTGTTCGTGAGTGCCATGAAAGATAGCTCAACTGAGTTTAGCAGTCTTGCGTGAATGTACCTGCTTCCCGAGATGTGGGGCGATTGATGAGTTCATGGCGTGGTATGCGCGTGGGCACGCGGCTCTGCCGCAGCAGGGCGACTCGACTTCCCGTGCTGCGATCAAGGACCCGTCCCTTTCTACGAGCTACCGGGCGGCCGCCGAGCTGCTGTCGTTCCACGACCAAATGAATTTCCAGCATGAATTCGGATACGACGGTTCGGGCAACGTCACTTCCATGCAGCTGCCACTCGGCGGGTATCTGAGGTGGACCTATGGGACGAATGCCTATTCGTGGTCTTCTCCGGCCAACATTATTGTTCAACAAGCCGTAACCAATCGTGTTTACAGCGGGGGCCGAATAAGCCAGCGTGTACGCCCACTCGGTCGCGCTCTGGTTACATCCAGCCGTATGCTCCGGGCGCTACGGAATATTGGAAAACGTACAGCTTCGACGCGCTAGGACGCATGATTTCGCTGACCACGCCCGATCAGCGGGATGAGTCGCTTATCAACCTGCGACGTCCGTCAGCAAAGGGGCGAATAAAAGAATTGTGCTCGGTCCAAGGGTTCGCTGCCGCTTTAACGAACTGGTGCAAGCGAGTCGCACAGACGTAAGGGTCCAAGATCCCTTCCATTTGCGTGACATACGAAAGCCTTGGCCCACCAAGCGGCCCGGTCACGGTGACATTTCAGGTTCACAATAGCGTCGGCAGGAACTGTCATTCATGGCCATATGGCTTGATTTAATTTGCGTATGCCTAGTTTGCTTTCTTCTTATCCTAGTTTGCTTTCTTCTTATCAAAGTTTTGCTGATTGACGACGGATTCACTGCGCATCGCTACGCGGCAAACCTAGTGCACGGTTACGGATTGGTTTTCACAAAAGGGCAGCGCGTTGAGGGCATTTCGGACCTGAGTTGAGTCATGCTCATGACAATCCCGCAACTTCTGGGGTGGCTTTCCAGAGCCGTTTGCTCTAGCCGTTGGGACTACCAGCGGAATGGCCGCTCTCGTCCTCGCATTGTATACAGCCATCTTTCGCCTAGGGGTTCGTCCCGAACTGGCGCTTGATCCACAACGCGCCCTTTCTCCCGAATGGCCTGCCGCTCCGTAGTTGGGTCACGGACCGCCCAATGAATCCTTCTCCACTGCTCAATTCCGATTGAACCCGCGAGTCGAACCAGACCGTACCCTCCGTACGAATTACGAAAAAAGTATCGTCTTTGGCCGTGCCTTTCCGGCTTGCGGTTGCACCAACATTCACGCAGAACAAATTTGCGTGATGAATGGTGCCGCCTACAACGAAGTGGGGCGATCGCCCGACCATATTGCCAAATGCCATCAGCAGATGCATCAGAAGGCCGACCGAGTGGGCTTCGCTGTGTAGCTCCAGCAGCGAAACAATATCCCCGGCCAGTCCATGAAAGGCTTCCGGCGCGAGCGGCTCCGGCCATCCTCGGCTCATTGGCTGATCACTCGCAGGCTCGGTCGCATCCACGTTTGGGAGCCAGTTCGCGTTTTTCAAAACGGAGGACTCCATTTCTTCCCCCACTGCCGGGAGCTGCGCACTTGATCGCGTTCCCCGGATATCACAGTCAATGGCGGCTAGCAAGCGGGCGTCATTAATTCGGGAATCTTAGTGTTTGGTGGACACCCGACTATCAATAATGTCCATTGTGAGAGTGTGTATACCTGTATCGATGTCGTGTCCTATGCGAAGATCTCTAATGTCGATTGCTCACCAAATAATTACATTAACAACGCTTGTATCGTTATTGAGAATACCGGGTCGGCAACAATTGACACTCTAACGAGCAACGGGGGGTACACCAAGTTTGTACAGGATTACTTGAACCGGGCTGGAGCTGTTTACAGTGGCTATCAACTCTATTGGTACACATCAATGCCCGGCCTGCTAATAACAAGTGATCCCTCCATTCCGTGGCTTTACCCCGCTCCCATTCAGACTGTGCCGACTTATCCCGCGCTCAAGTCGATCTCGGGGAACCGCTATGTTTGTGTGAACACCTCTGGGCAACTGGTATCGCAAGCGACGGCGTGCTCAGGCACATGATTGCACTCGAGAGTGATTGATACCCAGGTCGGAGTGTACCTTTCACCCCCACTCGTTTGTCTTGGACGATAGTGGCGGTCACGGTTTGGCATATGCATGCCGACTGATGCCACATCAGTGCTGAACACACTCTAAACGCTTCCAAAAGTAAAGTGTCACGTGTGAAGAGGTTTTGGCAGAAAACATGCTTTTAAGAGTTGTTAATATCAGCAGGAGCCGGGCACGTGCATTATGTACTCTACCTAGCGCCGACGGGGGTGGCTGCTACACTACATTGAGATATGAACCATGAGATTATGTTTGTTTGTAATCACTGCGGTGACCTGTGCGACTTGAGTTCCGACGGAAAGTCTGTTTGTCCGGAGTGTCATGGCCAGGTGTGTACGCCATGCTTCCAAAAACGTTCCTGTTCCATTCGTCCACCTGCTTCGCTTCGGCGCACTCGATTCTCAGAGAAAGTAATGGCGCTAATCGAAGCGATAAGTTCCGGTCGGCGACAGTGATTGAGCGTCGTCACCCACGCGAGTAGCTGGCGGATGCAAAGCCGTTCCCTTAATACGTTACGTTCTGGGTAATCGTTGGTAAGACATCAGCCAGACAAGTGCTTGTGCAAATCGCGGCCGTCAGGAGTAGCAGTCTCATAGGAGTTTAGATACTGCCAGATTCCACATCCCGTAAGGTAAACAAAGTCATGCAGCCCGCCTATAGAAATTGAGTAAGCCGCCAAGACGCGGGGTTCTTGTGATCGCGGGAGAGTCGAAGTTAATCGAGGCTGTTTCTGGAAACAGCAAGACGTTCCCTTTCCCCTGATGATTGCGTTCGCCATGAAAATGCGCCAGGTATTCGTTCAACGCTCGCCGGAGTGAACCTTCGCCGAACAGAACTAACTTACGAAGGCATTCCTGTTTCACCGATCGCACCCAGCGCTCCGCGAACGCGTTCAGGTTCGGGCTGCGCGCCGGTAGGGCGAGGCACTTCACTCCCTCCGACTCTAGAATGGATCTAAAACTCGCGCAGAACTTGGTGTCGCGGTCGTGCAGAACGTAGCGTTGATTCCGCAGGTATCCGGATTCGTCGACTGCATTGCGCGCCATCTGCTCCATCCACACTGTGTCGGGATGTTTCGTTATTCCGGCCAAATGCACTCGTCGGCTCTCCAACTGAACGAAGAAAAGAACGTAGTAGGTGGCCAGCCCGCGCCAGGTCAGCACTTCGACAGTAAAGAAGTCGATTCCGGCGAGCACCGCCATCTGAGCCGCGATGAAGTCCTTCCAGGTCGTCGTCTGGCTCCGCTTCGGTGCCGGAGCGATGCCGTGACGCCGGAGAATGTTTCCGACTGTCTGGTCGGAAACCGAGTAGCCGAGGTTCGAAACCGCTCCGACGATTCGGTCGTAGCCCCAGCCGGAGTTCTCTTTGGCCATCCGGACGATGAGATCCACGACTTCTCGGGCAAGTGGCGGACGGCCGATGTTCTTGCGCTGTTTCGATCCATCGAACTTCTGGGCAACGAGCCTTCGGTACCAAGCGAGAATCGTTTCCGGCTGGGCTACTATGGCAATTTCTGAAAGCGCTTTGCGGCCCATCCTTTTTCCGATTTCCGCAAGCGTGGACCGTTGCGGATCATTCAGCCGCAAGCGCTTCGGCAAGTGAGACCGGAGAATCCGGTTTTCGGCGACCAGATACTCGTTCTGGAGCAATAGTTTTTGATTCACCAGGCCAGTAACATACGCCAGACGACGGGCCCATTTGTTATGGTCATCGCGAGCGACCCTCATCGCAGATTCAGGCGAACGAATGAGTTCGGCTTTTTTCTCCATACGGTTTCTATTTGGTTAGATTCAAGATGGACAAAACTTTGCCCTGGGAACTATCGGGAACAACTAAGTCTGGAGTGCCATCCTGCGGCGTTTGCCCGTGCAGATTCATCTCCAGCATATACGCTGGAAATGTGCCTGTCCCCAAGTAGATCGGAGCGGTAAAGTTGAGGCCGCCCTTGCCGAAAAAGACCGCAACGTCGAAATTCGTCAGGACTGCTATGTCTGGGATGCCATCTCCATTCAAGTCAGCGATGATGGGTTGCATGAAATCGCTGACTACGCTTTCCACCAGGCCTTTGCTATAGGTGAAGTTTCCCTTTCCGTCATTGAGATAGAGGGGCACATTGCCATCCACGCACCCTAATGTGAGGTCGGGAAAACCGTCTCCGTTGAGATCCCCGAAGACAGGAGTAAACGGCTGAATGCACGCCTGCGTAAAATCCTGGGTATTGAAATAAGTTTCCTTGGATTTTGTAACGCCTGCAGCCGCTTGGATTGTCACAGGTTATCAACGCTACGGCCCGCCAGGGTCGGCCCTCACCAGGGGGTCACTCGAAGGCGAGCAGCCTGTGATCTGATTGAACTAACTTACACGGACGGATTGTGGCCGCACGTTACCTCTACATATCGGACACTGGTCGCTGGGTGGAAAAGCGCGAGCTTCCCCCAATCGCGCGGTGCCTGGGCTGTTTAGGTCGACCGTTGAATATCCGGGCAAGGCTGCGCAACACCTGTTTGAAATCGTGCGGCGGACACGATTCGCGAGGTTATCTTCCGCCACTCATATAAGCTCCGTAGAACGAATCCGTATAAAGGGGCTGGGAACAATCTGCCGCTCGCATGCGTTATGTGACACAAGGGTGGCCCATGGCGCGACGCGAACTTCAGGAGATTGATCAATGACCGAACGGCAGGACGGGGGAAGTGCGCCGTTACGCGATTTTTTCGCGTTGTTGATCTCGCTGGTTGCTGGGGTCGTCGTGTTCCTTCCGTTTGCTTCCAACACGTCACCTCTGGATACCCTGTTGCTACGGGTGCCGGGCAATCAGGGCAACTGGTGGCACGCACTTGTCGGAGCGCCGTTCTTTTTAGCATTTCCGATGATATGGGTCCGCTCACGTTTGCTCGCCTCAAAGCAAAATCCCACAAGGACAGGCCAACGCTCAATCTGGATCACAGTGGGCCTATCGATTTGCGGGACTATAGCGGTAGAAACGCCGTTCCTGTTACATTTGGCCGGAACCAGCGAGTGGCAGCGCCTAACGATTCTTTGCCTCGGTTTCGGCATTATCATCGCTGCCGGAGCGGCTCTTTTCTTTCGCCGAGACAGCATAACCGCTACACGCGCCTGTCTGATCGGTCTGAGTACGGCCTATCTCGCCAACGCCGCGCTTTGCCTGGTCGTCTATAGCAGCGCAGAAGGACCCGTCACATCAAGATCAGGCTGGCTTATCACAATGATCATCGTGTGGCCGATGGCACTGGAGGTCGCTTGGACCTCTTTTCAGGGTCTTATATCGAAGTCTGCGCCTTTGCTTTCGCGGCAATGACTTTGGCCGAGAGATCCGAGTGACGACTGTAGAGTCCGGTATCGGAAGCCTGACGGTCAAGCCCGTCAGTGATTAGCTTGCACGCGTCGACCATGGTGCAGGGAATGATAAGCGAGGAAATTACAGGATCTTTGGAAACCAGAGGCTTTGCCTGTGTTTCACATGGGCTCGTACTATTACCCCGCCCTGCTGCCGGGGGCGGCCCATATTCGTGTCGTAACCGGTCAGGCCGGTCGCGTAATTGGCGTCCATCACCACGTTGTTGCCTGACCCGTTTAACCAATTGCCGATGCGCCCGCCTTTGCCCCAGACCACCTCTGTGCCGTTGTAAGTCGGAGAGACGGTTTGAATAGTAACTTGCGTGTCGGAGGCGTGGGCGGCGTTCGCAAGCAGGAATAAGACGGCTAGAATGCTCCCAATCTGACGCTTGGGTCTCATTACTGAACCGTAAGTGTTCGCGAACTAGTCACCGAACCGGCCGGGGACGTGACGACGACAGATCCAGTAAACGGAGTGTTCGGCGCGGTCACGGAGAGCGCGCCGGAAGCCATCACGGTGAAGGGCAGGCTCTGACCGTTCGCGGTGACGCTCTGCACTCCCACGAAATGGTCCCCTAATATCGCGAAGGTTCCGCCTTCCGCAACCGAAGCGGGGTAGAAACCGAGAACGGACGGAAGAGGCTTGGGAAGCGAGAGGTTGATAACCGAGTACCGAGCCGAGCGATGGATCGGCGTGAACCATATACATGGTGCCTACCACCCCACCGAGGGCGCCTTAAGTCAAGTTGCCGATCATGAGTTTATTCCTCTGCTGCGGGATCGGGTAAGTGGCGGCCGTTTGCGCTCCTGAAGCCACCTTAAAGATCACTTGCTCCCGTTTCCCGTTAGTAATAGCCACACCCATGAAGCTACCGTCGCTTGCCTGGATCAAGGAACCTTGCAAGTAGTATAACTAGGATCCGTCAAACGTGAACTCTACCGTTGGTCCGGAGCCATCCACGCCGTAACGGAGGATCTGGCCTGCACGAGAGTTCCATCCCCCAGAACGGGGCGCGACGGTGATTGCACCACGTACTTTAACGCTCCAGATATCGACCCGGGTAAGTCGCATGCCCGGCTCTGGAACTTCTGCTTATATCTCTCTCGTAGGAAAGAGCGTAGATCTGGTTTTCTATGCGAAGCCGGACGGTGCCGGAAGCTGTTCCATCGACTCCTCCCTCCTGTCCGTGGAGGATTCCCGTGAGCTCGGTTGTACCTCCCGCTGCACACTGCGCCGCAACAAGCGCTAGTAAAACCAAAATCGTCGGAATAGTTGCCGAAGCACTACAAAGGCTTGTCGACAGCTAATTGCGACGAACCGGAAACCTCAGTAGGCCCAGCGCCACAGGGCTGCGCCCGCCGTATAGCCCGCGCCTACGGTGGCAAAGAGGACGAGGTCCCCCTTTTTCAAACGGCCTTCTTTAACGGCGTCATAAGTAGCTAGCGGCAACGTGGCTCCGGTCGTGTTGCCATATTTGCCGATGTTAATCAGCACGCGCTCGGGCCCGAGCCCTAGTCTCTCCGTGGTGGCGTCGATAATGCGCTTATTGGCCTGGTGAGGAATGAGGATGGACACGTCTTTGGGCGTGAGCCCGTTGCGAGTGAGCAGTTCTTCGCAGATTTCCGACATTTTTCGGACAGCATAGCGGAAGACCTGGCCGCCATCCTGTTTGACGTAGTGCAGGTGAGCTTCGATGGTATCCGCCGAGGGTGGCAAGCGGCTGCCGCCAGCCGGCATTTTCAGGAAGTCGCCTCCGGAGCCGTCGATTTCGCCGAGAAAGTCGATGAAGCCGAGATTGGAATCGCCCTCGGACGCCTCAACGAGCATGGCACCGGCGGCGTCGCCAAAGAGGATACAAGTCGCGCGATCCGTGTAATCCAGAATGCGGCTCATGGTGTCCGCGCCAATGACGAGCACCTTGCGGTGCATGCCGGAGCGCACCAAGGCCGCAGCCGATGCCAGACCGTAAATGTAGCCCGAGCAAGCGGCGCTCAGGTCATATCCCCAGGCTTTATGGGCGCCCAGGTGATTTTGGACAATGCACGCGGTCGAAGGAAAAAACATGTCCGGTGTGACGGTGCAAACGATGATCACGTCGAGATCGCCGGCTTCAATGCCGCGACTTTCGATCGCCTGCCGGGCAGCCAGTACAGCCATGTCCGAGGTCGCGATGTCAGGAGAAGCAATGTGGCGCTCCGAGATTCCCGTGCGCTCCACAATCCACTGGTTATTGGTCTTCACCATCTTCTCGAGTTCGAAGTTAGTCAGGACATGGGGCGGGACGTAGCAACCCAGGGCGGTGATGATCGGTTGGCAAGGTTTCATGAATGAAAAAGATGGGCGATGAATTTCCGTTTTGTCTGCGATCCACGTGGTGTGAAATCAATATGTTACATTCGGACCGGATGCAAGGGGACCCGCCTGGCGACAGTGAGTTTCGGTTAGAGTCACCCGTCACCGCGCCAGCCGATGGAGGCTGGCCGAGCGCGCTGCTTTTTGAGACGCCGGTACAAATCTATCAGCGAGTTTACCGCGTTCTGCGGCCGCGCTCGGCAACACCCGCAGTCGAGGTGCGGTTTGAGCAATTCGTTAACGCGGATAGCAGCATTCGCTTCGACAACGGCCGGTTGCTGGTCAGGGTGACGGACCTGTTGGAAGGTGCGCCGTCGCCGATCCACGAAGCGCTCGCGTACCTGCTGCTGGGTAAAATGCTGCGGAAACAAATCCCGAAGATTTACGCTTACCGATATCGGCTCTTCCTCAACCGCCGCGAGATGCGGAAGCGCGCCCAGGTATTTCGCCAAGAACGCGGGCGCAAAATCTATCGGCCAGCTAAGGGAAATCACTACGATTTAGAGGAAATATTCGACGAATTGAATGTGGCGCATTTCCATGGGCTGATGGCGAAGCCGAAGCTCGGCTGGAGCGCGCAGCGGTCGAGAACGCGATTGGCGCACTTTGATCCCAGTCACAATGTGATCGTGGTTAGCGCGATTTTTGATCGTCTCCAGGTGCCAAGGCTTGCTCTGGAGTACGTGATGTTCCACGAAATGCTACATCTGCAGTTCCCGGTGGAGATCCGGGGACCGCGCCGATGCGTGCACACGCGGGCATTTCAGCAGGCGGAACGAAGGTTCCCGGGGTTCCTGGAAGCGCAGGAAATGTTGAAGAAGCTGTAACGAGAAGCGGCCCGGTTCAGGCGGCGATGGCAATTGCGGAGCTGGACATCAACTCGGCTTTCCGGGAGATTGTTTCTAGTGAAGCGACCAAACGCCCCGCGCTCACGGTACCCACGCCAAGTGAGTGGAGGAGAAGTTTCGTTTCCACCACGGACATGAGGAGCCGAAATCGCCATTCGACGCGAAACAGAGTGGAAGCGAGGTCTTGCCGGTCCGTACTTGCATTTAATATCTGGGTCCGGATCTGGTGGCACAGGCAGGCATGATCGCGGCGCAAACTACGGAGATAGCCACGGAAGATCTCGCGGCGGGCGGAGCGCACCTTTCGCATCAGCCGTGGGTCGCCGGCCTCAGTGATCAAGTCGAAGTCTGCCCCGTCCAAAAGGCGCAGCATCGGGCGATACCGTGCGGAGAGCTCGAAGATATCTCTGGCGACGGGGCCCACCGGCCGGAATGAACTTCTGGCGCGGAGGCTGATCATTACGCCAAGAAACAAGAAAACGGCGAAACTGCATGCGACGGCTGTCAAGTGGACCTTCTCCTCGGGTGACTTGAGCTAGCATATCGGCGCTGGAAAAAAATAGCAATAGTTTTCCTGAAAACACCCGAGTAATTTTCCTATATTCTCAGAATTAATGGCGGGCGGACTTTAGGAGCATATTGTCGATGAGCGCCAATTGGTCGAGCAGTCGCTGTTCCTCGTACGGTAAGAGGTTGATGCGGACTTGCACCTGAGTGCTTTCACTGGAATGCTTCAGAGCAATCCCCCAGGCAGCGAAGCAAACAGCTGACAGGAAGAGCAGCCCACCGGTTTGCAACTGAAGCGCGGTCGAGGTTGCCGGCTTACCGATTTCCAGGAAGGCGAAAGATCCGGCGAAATAGATGGTGAAAACCACGATGCTGGATGCGATGTTGAAGTCGAGCTTGATGGGATAGCGCGACAGCAGGAACAACATCATGACGATAAAAGCCGCCAGCGCGAAGGAGACGAATCGTTCCCACGTTTCTATATAGCTGAAGACGCGGGCGCCTTGCCAGTGTTCGACCGGGGAAATCTTGCCGAGTGCGAGGCAGAGCAGCGCGGCCAGGCCCGCGGCGGTATACGTGGACCAGCGGGCCAGACTGGCAATGCCGGGATACTCCGAGAACACGCGGGTGTACATTTCGCGCACGATCATCACGTAAAGGAGCCAGTTGAGCGGCTCGGTCACGTCGTAAACCTGTTGATAGATCCGCGACTGCATGGAGCGGGTCGTAACAATCAGGAACACGAATTGGGCGAGCTGAAACCCGAGAAAAACGACCATGATTGGGAGCTTCCGGTAAACTCGGAAGCCAATCATGCGCACCACCGCAAAAAGATTCAGTACCGTGGTAACTACCAGAGCCGCGAAATAAAAGACCATGATTAACCGGCTACGTGCTCGGCGGCTAGTATAACAAAATTAGCGATTTTTCGAATTAAGGTAAATAAATCGAATACCGCGACGACTGCGGAGCCCCTGTTAGGAGGCTATGCGCAGTTCTGGAAACAGGCGCGAGGTCTGGATGGCAAATTTATCGGCTTCCTCGGGCGGGCAGCCGGTCGGGTGGCACATCGGAGGCGGAATGAGGGCGGCGATCTTATCGGCTTCCTCCGGCGGGCAGCCGGTTGGGTGGCACATCGGAGGCGGAATGACGGCGGCGATCTTATCGGCTTCCTCCGGCGGGCAGCCGGTTGGGTGGCACATCGGGGGCGGAATGACGGCGGCGATCTTATCGGCTTCCTCGGGCGGGCAGCCGGTCGGGTGGCACATCGGAGGCGGAATGAGGGCGGCGACCTTATCGGCTTCCTCCGGCGGGCAGCCGGTTGGGTGGCACATCGGGGGCGGAATGACGGCGGCGATCTTATCGGCTTCTTCCGGAGGGCAACCGGTCGGGTGGCACATCGGAGGCGGGATGATGCCAGCGGCCAGGGTGTGGACGCTTGCGGAGGCGAGCGGCAGGAACACGGCGGCGGCGATGAGTAGGCGACGTAACATTCTGAGTGTTTCTCCTTAAAATGATCAGGAAGTTGGTTCGAGTCTATCGGCTGGAAACACGAGCAGGAGTGCGTTAATATCCCTTTTTTCGCAAATGGAACAAGGCTTTGGTTCGCTCTAAGGCGAAATCTCGCACCCGAGCCGGTTAGTTTGGATTATGCGTAACGATAAAACGGCGGATGATCTCTGGCGTCACACCTTGTCCCAGATCGACACGGTTTTCGGGCGGCTCGAATACCTGTCGTCCCTACGCAATGCGCACACGGGGCGGTATGAGCATTTCGGGCTGGAGCAACGCTTTGGGGCTGAGCGGTCCGAGGCGACGTTGCGGTCCAGCCATGAGCGCATTTTTGGGGATTGGATCGGGTTTTCGTTGGAAGTTCAGAAACGCGAACTGATCACGTACCTATCGGGAAGGGAAGAGACTCCCGCCGAGATCTTGGGATCGTGGCTTCGGGTGCAGCCGTTTGCGACGTGGGTTCCGGCAAATGCCCGGAATGCAGAGCGAGCATTACTTTTAAGCGACTTACAACTTCTGCTTGAACTAATCAGGCGCGAGTACGGCGTCGGCGCTCCGGATCCAGACGCATAGCGACGCCGGTCACTTGGCCAACTACTTCAATATCGGTGGGATAGCGATACACTTCAGGAGAACACATCGAGGCGGGGTGCGGCTGCAGAACGAGTTGGCCATCGCTCAGCGTGCACCAAACACAAACAAACCCGTGACGGTGCTCGAGAAAATAGATAGGACGTTCGAATTCATTACTCCATCCAGAGTTGACGATTTTTCGGCGGGTCTCGTCGATGAGTACAAGGGAACCCGGTTGAATCAGCGGGTACATGCTCCAATCGTCGGTTCCAATAAAGGCGTAACGATGGTTTTTGATATCAAGGCTGTTCAGCAGCGCCAGAGGAAGTTTGCCCCAGGACTGGATCAAGCGACTAAGGTAGCTGGTGCGTTTAGGATCGATGCCGGGATCAAGCGTAAGGGGAATCTGGACCTCACCCGGGGTATTGGCATTAAATCCGATCAGGTGAGTTACGTCGATCTGTATCGCCGCCGTATCGGAGGGTTGCTGGTCGAGTCTAACCCCATACCAGGACAGGACGTCGTAAAAATCCAGGCGATAGATAACACACAGGGAATAAAGCCGGAAAATAGATGGGACAGTTCCTTTATTTTCTATGTCGGAAAGGCGGCTCAGCTGCATGATGAATTCGTCATTCTTATAACGATTCGCGACTTGAATGCTGGCCTCTTCGACGTCGCGATATTTCAATTTCAAACGTTCGCGCGTTCGCTTCAACTTCTGGCCGGGATCGCCGGATACGGCACCCAACCCCAAGGTGGAGAAGTTGTCAGACGCGGTGCGGCGCGAATTTGTAGGACGCCGGTCGGATTGGAAAAGCTGTGCCGTAGCCCGCATTATATCTCCATTTCAGCCGTTTCACCACTGGAACGCAGTTTAGAGATGTTCCATTTTCAGAACAAAAAAATGGGGGGGTGTGTAAATTGAGGATTGTGGTCGGAATCTCAGGGGCCAGTGGCGCGATTTATGGAATCCGGCTGCTGGAGCAGTTGCATCAACGCGAGCAGGCGGAGACACATCTTGTGATTAGCCGCTCTGCGGAGAAGACGCTTTTTCTTGAAACCGGGCGGCTAGCCGGGGAGTTGAAGTCCCTCGCAAATTTTTCTTATTCGAACGAGGACATCGCCGCGCGGCTGGCGAGCGGCTCATTTCCGTGCGATGCGATGGTGATCGCGCCCTGCTCCATGCACACCCTATCGGCTGTCGCTCATGGAATCGCGTCGAACCTAATGGTTCGCGCGGCGGACGTGATGCTGAAGGAGCGGCGCAAACTGATCCTGATGGTTCGGGAAACGCCGTTTCATTTGGGCCATCTACGCGCCATGGTGGCCGTTACAGAAATGGGAGCGATTGTCGCGCCTCCGATTCCCGGGTTTTACCACCGGCCCCAAACCGTCGATGATTTGGTGAACCACACAGTGGAGCGAGTGCTGGATCTGATTGGATTACCGGTGGAAGGAGCCAAGCGGTGGGACGGACCTCCAAGAAATCAGCAATAAAGCCGGTCATGACGGTGGCTTTCCAAGGCGAGCCCGGCGCGTTCAGCGAGGAAGCAGCTAGGCGGCTCGCCGGAAGCGATATCGCCACCATCCCGTGCCAGCGCTTTGTGGACGTTTTTCAGATGGTGACCAGGGGCGAAGCAGCGGCTGCCGCGATACCGATCGAGAACACTCTGCACGGTTCCGTACACGAGAATTATGACCATCTGCTGGCGCATGACCTGGTGATCGTCGCGGAAACACAGGTGCGCATTGTGCACCATCTGATGGCCGTACCGGGGGTGACATTTCGCCAGATCCGCCGGGTCTACTCCCATCCGGTGGCCCTGAACCAGTGCTTAAATTTTTTTGCGGCCAATCCGGGACTGGAAAAAACGCCCTTTTACGACACGGCGGGGAGCGCGAAGATGCTGATGACCGAATCGGTCCGAGACGCGGCGGCTATCGCCTCTGCTGCGGCCGCCGAGCATTACGGAGCCCATATTTTGAAGCGCTCCATTGAAGACGACCGCCAGAACTTTACACGATTCTTTCTTTTGACTCGGCGGGATGCTGCAAACTCCGAGGCCTCGGATGAAGCCAACCCCAAAACCGCCAAAAAAGAGTGGAAGACGTCCGTCGTTTTTACGACCAAGAACCGGCCCGGGGCTATCTTCCGCGCGCTGGGCGCTTTTGCTCTCCGGGATCTCAGCCTTGCCAAAATCGAGTCGCGTCCACTACGCGGCAAGCCTTGGGAATACCTGTTTTACCTCGATTTTCTGGGGAATATGAAAGACGAGAACGCCCGTAATTCGGTGGCACATTTGGCCGAATTGGCCGACTTCCATCGCGTTTTGGGCTGCTATCCGCGAGGGGCCTGACTACTCGTAGCGAAGCGCTTCGGCAGGGGAAATGCTGACAGCGTTGTGGGCGGGATACAGTGTGGCTAGAATACTCACCAGCATGGCCGTGATTGCGACCCACACCCCATCGGATAAGCGTGCTTCAAAGGGCACAAAGCTAAGTGCGTACACAGTTTCATCGAGGCGAATCCAATGATAGTGGTCAGCCAGAAAGCTGAGCAGGTATCCCAGAACCAAACCGGTCGCCGTCCCGGTCGCTCCGATGATAAGACCTTGGAAAACCAGGATTCGCCGGATCTGTGCGCGGCGCGCGCCGAGAGACATCAAGACGGCGATGTCGCGATACTTTTCCATGACGATCATTGTCAAGGTAATTAGGATATTTATCGCCGCTACAATCTCAATCAAACCGATAGTGATAGAAGTAACCGCCCGCTCCATTTTCAGAGCATTCAATAATTGTTTGTTCTGTTCTTGCCAATTTGTCGAACTGTAACCCGGGCCGGCTACCGAGGCCGCGGTTGCGCCGATGGCGGGCGCGGCATCCACGTCATCCACGCGCAATTCAATTGAGTTCACCACATCCGCCAGAGCCAACACGTGTTGCACGGCGGGCAACGTGGCGTACGCCCAGGAATCGTCGATGTCATAGAAGCCGGTTTCAAAGGTTCCCGCGACACGAAATCGCTGATAGCCGGGTCGCAAGCCCATCGGGGTGAGTTCGCCCTGCGCGGTAATTACGCTGACAACGCTCCGTGGAGTCGCCCCGATATCCTGCGCCAGGCGTGAGCCGAGAATGATGCCTGGATAGCGCCCCGCAGCCGCCACATCGCCAAGTGTTCCCGATTTTAGGTGCCTCAAAACGCCATTTACAGCCAGTTCCGATTCCAAATCGACACCCTTGAGAATCGCCCCTTTCCCGTTCAACGGGCTGGAAAGAAACACAGGGGCATACAGCACCGGCGCCGTTCCGGTAACATGCGGAATCCGGCGCAAGCGGCCAATCAGACCTTGCCAGCCGTGGATGCCTTCGCCCGGTTCTTTAGCCAGCACGTTGACATGCGAGGTGGCGCCCAACAAATCACGCTGCAAGGTGGAGCGGAAGCCATTGTTAATGGCCAGAGAAATAATCAGCGCGGCAACTCCCGCCGCCACACCCGCGACGGATATCAGTGTGACTACGGAGATTACGGCCTCTTTCCGGCGGACTCGCAGGTACCGCAATGCGACGAACAACTCAAAGCGCATCAGTGAGCTGCGCGTGACTCATCCAGATCCCGAAGCCGCTGGGCGATCCCGATCGAAGCTTCCGGGCGCAACAGCGGAAATAGAATGACGTCGCGAATGGACCGCGAGCCGGTCAGCAACATCGCCAGCCGATCGATGCCGATCCCCTCGCCGCCTGCTGGAGGCATGCCGTAGCAAAGAGCGCGTAAGTAATCCTCGTCCATCTGATGCGCTTCATCATTGCCCCCCGCCCGCATGGCAAGCTGTGCGTCGAAACGGCGGCGCTGTTCCTGCGGATCGTTCAATTCGGTATACGCGTTGCCTAGCTCCATGCCTCCGGCGTAGATCTCGAACCTTTCCACCATTCCGGGCTCATCCGGCTTCTGTTTGGAAAGTGGCGAAAGTTCAATCGGGTAGTCGTAGATGAAGGTTGGCTGAATCAGCTTTGACTCCGCGACCGTTTCGAACAAATGCCCGAGTGCTTCTCCGGCATTCGTCTTACCGGATTGCCGGAGCAGCCACTCGGGGTCTCGCACGTTGTCGGCACTCGGTTTGCCCGCTCCGTCCCAGAATTCAATTACGGCTTCACGCATCGAGAGTCTGCGCCAGCTGCTGAAATCGAGCGAATGTCCTTCCCAAGGCACCATCGTCGTTCCTATAGCATCCGACCCGGCGCGCGCTAATAATTCCTCGGTAAGATCCATTAAACCCCGATAATCGGAATAGGCTTGATAGAACTCCAGCATCGTGAATTCCGGGTTGTATTTCCATCCAATTCCTTCATTTCGAAAGTTGCGATTGATTTCAAACACGCGATCGATCCCACCAACGAGCAGCCGTTTCAGGTAGAGCTCGGGGGCGATCCTAAGGAAAAGATCGATATCCAAAGTGTTGTGATGTGTCACAAACGGTCGCGCTGCCGCTCCTCCATAGATCGGCTGCATCATCGGTGTTTCGACTTCGACGAAACCGCGCGCTTCCAGCTGCCCGCGCAGCGACCCGATCAATCGGCTCCGTGTGATAAAGGCACGCCGCACATCGGGATTCAAGAGATCCAGATAACGCTGGCGATAGCGGGTTTCGACATCTTCCAGCCCGTGCCACTTCTCCGGCAATGCGAGCAGGATCTTCGAGAGGAACGTGAGCTTTTCGGCATGGATGCTCAGCTCTCCGGTTTTCGTCCAGAAGACGTAGCCCTCGACGCCGATGATGTCACCGAGATCGAGTTTCTCAAAAAGTGCCTGGTCCGGAGTGGACACCGCGTCTTTCCGAACGTAAATCTGGATGCGCTCGCCACCGCCGGCCAGATGTGCAAACGCCGCCTTTCCCATTCGCCGCACCGTCATCACGCGGCCGGCGACGCGGACATGCGTGGACGGGGGCTGGCCGGCGGGAGTTAACTCTTCAGCAGATTTTGAGCCGAATTCTCGAATGACGTCCGGGATGTTATGAGTGAAATCGAAGCGCGTTCCGTAAGGCTGTTCTCCGCTCGCCTCCATTTCCCTCGCCCGCGCCTCGCGGCGTTCAAAAAATTCATCCTCAATCGACAACGGTTTCTCCCCTGCTGGCTTGTAGTCCTAAAACAGTCGTTATTATAGGCGCGCTGGTATTATGAACGGTTGATTCGTTCGCTGTCCGTCATCATCCCCGCCTATAACGAAGAATCGCGATTACCGCAAACGCTCGAAACCGTATCGCGTTATTTGGATGCACGCGCTTTGGAGTTTTCCGAGGTCGTCGTGGTGGATGACGGGTCGAGCGACCGGACAGCCGAACTTGCCGACGTGTTTGCGGCTAAACATGCGAGCGTGCGGGTGCTGCGGAACCCGGGAAATTGTGGAAAAGGATATGCGGTGCGGCAAGGAATGCTGGCCGCAACAGGCGACTGGCGGCTGTTTAGCGACGCCGATCTCTCGACCCCCATTGATGAACTAGAAAGTCTTTGGCGGAATGCCGCTTCCACCGGCGCGGGAATCGTAATCGGGTCCCGTGCTGTGAATCGTGCATTAATCGCGGTCCGCCAGCCCGGATTTCGAGAGACCGCGGGCAAATTCTTTAATCTGGTCATGCGCCTGACGACGGGGCTGCGGATTGCCGATTCGCAATGCGGATTTAAGCTGTTCTCGCGCGACGCGGCCGATGTTTGCTTTGCGCGCCAGACGGTGGACCGGTTCGGTTTCGACGTCGAAATTTTGTTCATTGCCAGGCGGCACGGCATCCGCATTGAAGAGGTGCCGGTACGTTGGAGCCACGTAGAGGGCACTAAAGTGGGACTTTGGAACGGCGCGCAATCCTTTCTGGACCTGTTTGCCATCCGGCGCAATCAGATGGCGGGAAAATACGAGTAGCTCATGAATCCTTTGATGCAGCATGTGTTTCTGCCGGGCGGTGGATCGGCCTCGACGTTGCTCCTCTTGCACGAAGCTGGCGGCGACGAAAACGCGCTAATCCCTGTGGGAAGGGGCGTTGCTCCGGCCTTGGCGTTGCTGAGCCCCCGGGGTCCGACGGTTCATGCTGGCGAATTCCGTTTTTACGACGAAGCTGACGCGGAGGTCCAAATCCCCCGCCAGGCTGCTGCCCTTGAGACCTTCGTGCGCGACGCAGCGGAGCGATACGGTGTCGATCCCACCCGCATTACAGGTTTGGGGTATTCGGATGGCGCCACTATGATGGCGGCCATCCTTATCTTGTATCCGAAACTACTGTCAGGCGCGGTGCTGCTGCGACCAGGAATGCCGGAGCTCGCCGGAGCGCTGCTACCTGTGGCCGGGACGCCGGTGCTGATCCTGGCCGGCCAGCACGATGTTGTGATTCCGGCCCAAGCCACGGAAAAGCTCGCTCAGACGTTGAGTTACGCCGGGGCGAAGGTGGAAGTGCGTTGGAGCAACCTTGGCCACGAGCTAGCTCCAGAGGATTTTAACGCGGCCCGCGATTTCTTCAAGAATCTCAGCTAGCCGTTAGCGCTGGCCCTAGTTTCGGGGCAATTCGCACCAAGTGGGCATAATGTTTAGGCGCGATCCGCCGATAGGCTAAACATGAGTGCCCGCCGCGTCGCCGAAGATCTGGAAGCGAAAGTAGATAGCGATCTTGCCCACCGTACTCTTCAGGGAAGCTTTTTCAACCCGGCTACGCTCGCATTAGTTTTCTTCACAACAACAGTTGCGTCCGATTATCCCGTGCAGTTTTGGATCTTTGCCGCGGTATTCGTCGCAATCAACGCAAGCCGCATTCCCCTACTGTTGAATAAAGACCGGTCGGCTGCGGGGAACGCGGATCGCTGGCGGACTCAGGTCATGCTTACCGTGTTCGCCACCGGGTTCCTTTGGGGCATTCTCGGTGGATTTACGTCCGCCGTTTACGGGTGTGACAGCCGCAACGCCACTTTGCTGATCTTGTATATCTCCGCTATCGCCGGAGCGGGTGTCCACGTTCTGATCCAAAGCGTTCGCCTAGTGGCCATTTATCTTTGCGGAATCATCGCGCCAACCGCGATCCTTGCCGCCTTTCAAGGCCGGCAGGGTTTCTGGCTTTCCATCGCCATCGTTTTTTACTTTTTCTATCTGATCAACCAAACGCGCCGATTGCACGGTCAATATTGGCAGCAACTTCGAGACAATCGGGAACTGTCGATTCGCGCGCACCAGGACTCGCTAACTGGGCTTCCGAATCGCTTTGCCGCGCGCGAGGGTCTGAGCGCCGCCATAACATTGGCTCGTTCTACTGGCCGGACAATTCCGCTACTGTACATCGATCTGGACGGCTTTAAGCAAGTAAATGATAATTTTTCGCATCGCGTCGGGGACCTTTTCCTGCGTGAGATCGCCGATCGTCTGAAATCCAGCTGCTACGCGATTGGGCTGCCGGCGCGCCTCGGTGGCGATGAATTCAGCGTCTTGTTGCAGGAGGGAACCTCCGCGGAAGAGACAGGTGCGATCGCGGGGCGATTGCTGAAGAAACTTCAAGAGCCGATGATTCTGGATGGGCACCGGTTAGCAGCCTCTGCGAGCATCGGTGCGAGCGTTTTCCCCGAAGATTGCCACGACGAGGAAGGTTTACTCCGTACCGCCGATCAGGCCTTATATTGCGCGAAGGCTGCTGGTAAGGGAACATACCGGATGTTCCGGGACTCGCGGCGCTCTCCGCGTTTCCAATCCAACGACCTTGCCCGCGATATCCGCGAAGCAATGGAGAAAGATCAGTTCGAGGTTCATTACCAGCCCCAGGTGAATGCAGCGGGCGAATTGGCTGGTTTTGAGGCATTGATCCGCTGGACACACCCAGTCTCCGGGAATATTCCCCCGCTGGAGTTCATTCCTCTTGCTGAAGAGACCGGCCTGATGGTTCCCCTCGGCTTTTGGATCATGCGCCGCGTCTGCGAACAGGGTCGCGCTTGGTACCTCGAAGGCTATCCGCCCGTGCCAATTGCGGTTAATGTCTCGCCAGTGCAGCTCGACAACGCCGAGTTCATCGAAAACGTTTTGCGAATTCTGCAAGAGACGGGTTTTCCGCCGTCCCAGCTCACGCTCGAGATCACGGAGAGCACACTTCTGAGCAAACACGGCGACGCGCTTTCCAAACTAAGGGACCTTCGGGAGCGCGGGATCAAGATCGCTATTGATGATTTCGGCACCGGCTATTCGTCGCTCAGCCGGATCCATGTACTGCCGATTGACGAGCTGAAGATCGATCGGACGTTCATCTCGAATATTCAAAAAACAGGCGACCGCGCGCCCATCGTCGAAGCCGTACTGGCAATGGCCAGGAGTCTCAATCTCAACGTTGTCGTGGAGGGGATCGAGGTTCCGGAACAATATGAGGTGCTAACCCGGATGGGTTGCGAGGTGTTCCAGGGCTACTACTTCGGAAAGGCGGCAACCGCCGACCGTGCTCACCGTTACCGCATCCCACCGCGGGCGGAAAGATCGCGTATGGCGGTCCCTCTACTCGGTCCAGTGGCCGCACGGTAGAGATTCATCCGTTTGGGGGGGACAAGCCCAACTTGGCACTTGGTACGATGTGTTATACCTAGTTTTCCCCCAGAGATATGGCTTACGTAATAGCAGAACCCTGCATTGGCACAAAAGATTCAGCGTGCGTAGATGCGTGCCCGGTAGATTGCATTCACCCAAAGAAAGAAGATCCCCGCTTCCCTGAGGCTGAACTGCTTTATATCGATCCAGTGGAGTGTATCGATTGCGGCGCTTGTGTCCCGGTCTGCCCTGTATCCGCGATTTTCGCGGTGGACGATCTCCCGGAGAAGTGGTCCAACTTTACTAAGATCAACGCCGATTACTTCGGCCGCTAGATCCGAATCACCTTCGTTTGCCAAATATTTTCAGTTGAGCCGTAAGGAGTTATCCTGACCGGCGGCAACCCTCTGCCTTCCCTGATCCTAAGATGCGATTGAGGAGATCGCATGACGTTGACGTCGTTAGGACGTGTCAATCAAACGGCACCCGGTACGCCGGTTCCGCTGTCCACGAGTTCGACACTGAGAGTATCGAAGCTGTTCATTCAAATGGTTCCGGGGCTAACCGGCAAGGCGTATTTGGGCTCGCGTGCCATGAACAAAACGACCTTGGCCGGGGTCACCCGTATTCTCGCGCCTAATCCCAGCGGAACCATTTCCGACCAGTTCGTGCTGGAAGCGGACGATTCCACCGATACGATCAATCTGGCTGAGTACGCCATCGATCTGGACGTTGCCGGTGAAGGTGTTCTGGTTACTTACTGGACGGAATAGGAGTTGAAGTGCTGGTCGTACTCGGCAAAGGCCGATAACAAGCGTATTGAATATCGGTTTCCCAAACCTTCACCTCTTCCAACGCGGCGGCATTCTCTCTAGTCAGATTGCCGCTGATTTCTTCATAAAGAAACTTCGCAATGTTCTCCGCCGAGGGATTAATCCTGTCGAACGGATCCAGTTCGTTTAGATTCTGATGGTCGAGACGGCCGGTTGCGCCCCGTAGCAGCCGTTTTAGTTCCGCGAAGTCTACCAACATTCCGGCCTCGTCTAGTTTCGAACCCGTGACACGCACCTGAACCTTGTAATTGTGCCCGTGCAGATTCTCGCATTTGCCATGATAATTGCGCAACGCATGCGCTGCGGCAAACGTGTGTTCCACGCAAACTTCAAACATCGAAAAACCTTTTCACGTCCGCGATCTCCGTTGTGAAGCCATAGTCGGGCAGGGTATCGAAGAAAACCTGGCCGTAACGCTGCTTCGTAATTCGATTATCCAGCAGGACCAAGACGCCGCGGTCGCGGGCAGAGCGAATTAGCCGCCCGAACCCTTGTTTTAGCGCGATTGCCGCCTGCGGGACCTGGTAGTCGAAAAAAGGATCGCCCCCGGCCGCGCGCACCGCGTTGACTCGCGCCTGGACCACGGGATCGCTCGGAACTGCAAATGGGAGCCGATCAATGATCACGCAGCTCAACTGCTCGCCCGGCACATCCACACCTTGCCAGAAGGACGAAGTCGCGAACAGCACGCAATTTGGGGTGCTTTGAAACTCCTCGAGAAGTGCCCCGCGCGGTCCGGTGCCTTGCAGGAGTACCGGATACTCGAGCGCCATCGAAACGATATCGTGAATCAGCCGCATCTGCTGGTAGCTCGTGAATAAGACGAACGCCCGGCCGCGGGAATGGCGCAGAATCTGCAAAATCTCCCGCGCTGCCTGCGGCGCGAACCCGGGGTTCCGCGGATCGGGTAGATGCTGCGGAACGTAAAGCAGCGCCTGTTTCTGATAATCGAAATGCCCGGGCACCACCAGCGATCTTGGATTCGTGACGCCTAGTCGCGCTTGAACGAAATCGAAGCTTCCGCTCACCGCTAGAGTTGCGGAGGCCAGGATCACGGTCGGAATTGTGTCGAAGAGCCGTTTCGCAAGCACGGCCGACACATCGATCGGCGTCGCGTGGAGAAAACATCCACGTCCGCGGCGCTCGAAGAAGTACACGTAAGATGACTCTTCGGTTTCGAAAATAAAATGCAGCTCTTCACGTAATTCATTGCTCCGGCGAATCAATGGGGAGACCTCGCTCGGAGCGTCGTGGATCAGTTTCAGATGTGACGAGAGTAGCTCCAGCGCCCCCAGTAAGCTGTCGTAATTTTCGCGATGCGCTTCAACAAACGACCGGCGTCCGTGAAATGCACCGCGACCCTCGCCCATGGGCAAGTGTGCGAAAAACTGGAGCGCATGTCCTTCCAAGGCTTCCAAGACGCGGTCCAATTCCGAAGACCCGAAATGCCGCGCCCGAGACATCACCGCTGTATCCCGCCGCAACTCCTGAAACCGGTAGGAGCTGACCTGCACCCCGAAATACTGGCCGGCGATGTCTTCGATCTCGTGTGCCTCGTCGAAAATCACTGCGTGATACTCGGGCAAAATACCCGCAAACTCGTCATCGCGAAGCGCCAAGTCGGCGAAAAAAAGATGGTGATTGACGATCACGATGTCGCTCGCACCCGCTCGCTGGTACATTGCCGTGATGAAACAGCGCTCGTACTGTGGGCATTTCTGTCCTGAGCAGAGATCGCGACGGGCGTCGATCCGGGCCCATGCCGAACTTGACTCCGGTAGCGTCTTGATCTCTGCCCTGTCTCCGAAGGCGGTCGTCTTTTCCCAGTTTTGGATTACCTGAAAATCGGCCACCTCTTCCAGGCCTTCAAGAACCGCCCCACGCTCGGCTTCGTAGATCTTCTGCCGGCAGGCAAAGTTGCTCCGGCCCTTCATGTAGGACACTTGCAGCGGCCGGTCGAAGTGCTCCTGCAGAAACGGAACGTCCTTAAAAAAAAGCTGCTCCTGTAAATTCTTGGTACCTGTCGAGACAATCACGCGCTTGCCCGATAGCAGCGCCGGAACCAGATAGGCCAGCGTTTTTCCCGTCCCGGTGCCTGCCTCCACCAGCAGATGACGCTTTTGTTTCAAAGCGGCCTCAACGGCCTCGGCCATCTCGACCTGCCCCGGACGGAATTCGTAGTTTGGGTGCCATTTTGCCAGGGAGCCGTTACGGCCGAAGAACTTGGCGGCCTTCGATGAGGAATCCAACGGCTTTGAGCCGGAGCTAAGGGGCACTACTCCGATGTTACTTTGAATGATGCCCCAAGATCTGCCGACTGTCGTCATCGTGGGCCGTCCCAACGTCGGCAAGTCGACGCTTTTTAATCGGATAACGGGGGAGCGGCGGTCCATTGTCGGCGATGAGCCGGGCATTACCCGCGATCGCATTCACGGCCTTGCCGAGCATGACGGCAAACGATTCGAGATGATCGACACCGGCGGAATCGTGGTTGATGACGAGAACTACATTCCCTCGCAGATTCTTGTCCAGGCACGCGTTGCTTTGGAACAGGCTTCGCAGATTATCTTCCTGGTCGACGGGCGGAGTGAAATCGCCGGGCCCGACCGCGACCTTGCCAAAATGCTCCTGCGTCTTGGTAAGCCAATATCGTTGGCGGTAAACAAGGCGGACACCGTTGCCCGGGACGCGCTGGTTCATGAGTTCTACTCCCTCGGAATCCGTCACATGTTTCCGGTGTCGGCCGAGCATGGCATCGGAGTCGATGAACTGCTCGATCACGTAACCGCCGACTTTTCTCGCAGCGAGGCCGCGGAGAAATTGCCGGAGATCAAGGTGGCGATTATCGGTCGCCCGAATGTCGGGAAATCGACTCTCTTGAATGCGCTCACGGGTCAGGAGCGCTCGATCGTGTCGCCAATTGCGGGCACTACACGCGACTCCGTCGATGAAGCAGTGGTCTTTAACGGAGTTGAGTTCATCTTCGTAGACACGGCGGGCATCCGGCGTAAGGGTAAGACCAACCTGATGGCGGAGAAGTTGAGCGTGGTAATGGCTCGCCGGAACATTCGCATGGCCCATGTCGTGGTTGTGGTTCTGGATGCGACCGAGGGCGTACTGAGTCTGGACGCGACCATCGCTGGCTACGCCCATGAAGGCGGCCGGGCCGTCCTGTTAGTCGTGAACAAGTGGGATTTGATCGAGGAACCTATAAAGCGGAAGTTTGAAGCCGACCTCCGCGACAATCTCAAGTTCCTCGAGTATGCCCCTGTGATTTTTCTTTCGGCGAAGACGGGTGACGGCGTGAAAGGCCTTTTCCGAACGATTCGCAAGGCACACGAAGCAGCCTCAAAGCGCATCACCACCGGAGAGCTCAACCGTTTCGTTCAAGCGCTGGAGTTCGAGGAACGGAAGATTCTCTACATCACGCAATCGAGTATCCGTCCCCCAACTTTTATTCTTTTCACCGACCGCAACACGCCGTTGCACTTTTCGCACGAGCGCTACATCTCCAACCAGATCCGCAAACGCTTCGGATTCGAAGGGACGCCGATCGTGGTGAAGACGCGCGCCCGGAACGCTCCCGCGAACAAACGGGGCGCCCGTTAAGCGATTAGTTGGCGGGCGTCGTGACCTTCACCGGGGTACTCGGCGCGGACGCTATGTACAAGGGGTTGTACGACTCGACGGAGTAGTAATAAGTGGTCGACTTCTGGGTGTAAGGGTCAGTGTACGAAGTCGTCGCGGAACTTCCATGGGTGGTCATCGAAGTAGGCGTCGACCCGCGCAGGATCCAGTAACCGCCGACCCCGCCGATTCCAGTTGACGCGTTCCAGGACAGAGATACTGTCTTGGTGGTCATACCAGTGACTTTCAAACCGGTTGGAACGGAAGGTGGTGTCGTGTCCGTGGTCTGCACGGTGAGCGGTGAGGACCGGCCAGACACGTTGCCGGAAGCGTCTGTCGCGGCAAGAGTATATGTGTAAGTCGCTCCGGGAACCAGATTGAGATCGTCGTAGACGAGAAGACTCGTAGTCGTCAGAAGGACTCCATCCCGAAACAAGCGGTAGGCGTTCACGCCGACGTTGTCGCTGGTGGGCTGCCAGCTGAGTGCCACGGTCGTTGGATAAACCCCGGTCGCCGTCGGCGCTTGTGGAACTACCGGCGCTGTTAAGTCCGGGGCTGGGATAATTCTATGAAGCCAACTTAAGGCGGTGGGTGTCGTTGTTCCGACCTGAATGGCGAAGGCCGTCGCGCTAAATGAGTCGGTCAAGATGGTTGTGTCCGGCAGCAAGCCGTAGGTGCTGTAGTCCAGGTATGCCGAAAAGTAGTGACTCCAAAATGGAGAGATAAAGAGCAATTGCTTGTAGTTTGCGAAGTCGGCCAACGCGGAAAGGAACTGCTCATCAACCGGTTCCCAGAAGCTGAATGGATCGCGCGCATAAAGCTGAGTGGGTGACAACTTCCCCAGTTCGGTGTCGCGTACCTTGTACTCCCAAGCTTCGCTGATGGCTACATGCTTGCCCGCCGCGTGGATTGTATCGGCCGCCGATAGCACTGCCATCAAATCGTTCTTGTTAATGGGATAGATATGCATGTCGACATAGTCGACCGAAGTTGCCGCGTAGCTCTGGATGTATTGAGTAAAGGAAGGGATCCACGTGCCCGCACCCGCGCCCACTTTTACGTTGGTTGTTCCTGCCGCTTTTAGATTCGTCAAGATCGTCTGAAGGAGTTGCGTGCTGCCGGAGACGGTACTCGCGTTGGGCTGGAATGCGTAGGTGGTTTCGGAGTCAGGCTCCGTGATCACCGAGAGGTAGTCTGGCTGCACCAATTGCGCTACATTTACCGCGTTTTGCGCCCGCCCAGTCATATAGGCATTCCAATCCAGGCTCTTGTAGTACGGGGTAAACGCGGCCGCAAGGTTGCCGTCAAATGGGTGACCTACGACAGATTCCACGATCATCTTCATCCCACGCGCGTGGATGTCAACGGCTAGTTGGGCATAAAAATTCACGAACGACTGATAAAGCGATGGGTTCGACGCGTAAAACGGCTGGTACAGGATAGGGAAGCTGATGTGCACGGTAACGGCTTGGGAGCCCACGGCTCGAAGCTGGTCCAATTCCACCAGCACCTGGTTGGAATAGTAGAACGGCTGGAGCATGTTGGTGTAGTCGTTAGAATCCGCGCTCTGTAGCTGAGGCGCATAGAGAACGCCTGACGGTGCACCGTTCCAGCCCGATTTCACCGATGCATCGAACGCCGAAATCTGCGTCTTCAACATACTGTAAATATCTTGATATTCGGCTGGGACCGGCGGGTTCTGCGCAAATAACGGAAAGCTACTCAGAAAAAGCAGAGCTAGACTACAGAATTTCAAATTAATTCTCCGGCAAAAGTAAAGTTATTTTTTGGGTTATCTAGAAGCGTAAGTATAAGAATTGTCGAAAACGCTTCCTAAGAAGCTGGGGCCGCCGAGGCGGCCCGCGTTCCTCGCTACAGGTGTGAAGTCAGATTTTTTATCTGTTACTTTGAACACAACTTCCAAATGGAAGACTCGGTATTTCACAAAAGATATCAGGGATAATTTCGTAATCTTTTGTGAGAATATTTCGAATTCTTAATGTCGAACCTGAATGGATGCTGACGTTGGTGATGTGTTTCCCGCCGCGTCGAAGGCGGTAATAGAGTAAGAAATTGACCCAGCCGGCGCACCTGAATCGGCAAACGACGTCGTCGATGTATTAGCTAATGGCTTGCCGGACCGGATGACCGTGTAGCCCGCTACCCCGACGTTGTCCGAATCCGCTTTCCAGCTGAGTTGAACAGCGGCCTGTGAACTTCTGGCCGTCGGAGCAGCAGGTGTAAGAGGAGCAGTCTTATCCGGGGCGGACAAGATGGACAGCTCGTAGGCCAAGCCCGTCGGGGTAAATGCCCCCACGCTATTTGCGACCGACGCTTGCTCGGCGGAATCGGTCTCGCTGGTCGAACTGTACGCGTAGTAGTAACTGGTCCAGAACGGCGAGATAAACGTAAACTGCTTGTAGTTCGCCATCAGAACCATTGCCCGGAGGAACTCACTGTCCAGCGGAGACCAATAGGCAAACGGGTTCCGCGAATCAGTGGCCATCACATTGCCGGAAAGTTCCGAGTCGCCCACTTTTTGCAGCCAGGCCTCGCTCATCGTCACGGATTTTCCGGCGCGGTGAGCAATGTCGGCGATCGTCAGCGCGTTTTGCAAGTAGGTGCGATTGGTCGGATACACGTGCAAGTCAAGGAAAGCGACAGGTGTTGTGGCGTAAGCATTCATCCAGGCGGAATAGGAGTTCATCCAGGTTCCGACACCGGCGCCGACAGGGATGTGCGATTGCCCAGCCTGCTTGAGCGCATTCAGAATCGTAGTGAGCATCTGAACGCTTCCCGGAATGGTGCTTACCTGGGCTTGGCCGCTGAAGCTCTCCTCCGTATCTGGCTCGGTAATCACAACCATGTAATCCGGATTCAACACCCGCGCCACCGTAACCGCATTCTGCGCCCGGCCTGCTTGGTATTCAGTCCAGCTCAACGACTTGGCATAATTCAGCTGCGGGGCGCTGAACTTCATCAGCTGAGTTTCAACAATCAACTTCAGCCCGCGGGCGCGGACCTCGCTTGCAAGTTCCATGTAGAACTGCTCATAAAGTTGAAGGTCCGAGCTGCCGCCGTAATATGGTTCGTAAAAAAGCGGGAAATCGATATGCACCGTGACGGCGTTCACTCCCAGCGCTTGCAGGGCGGCCAACTCGGCATCGACTCGCGGTTGGTGGGCCGGGTCGATCAACGCGCTCCCTTCATTGGAAGACGCGGTGCGCAGTTGCGCCGAGTAGAGCACCGGCGAGCGTACTCCGTTCCAGGTAGCCTGGATCGAAGTCGTAAAGTTGGAAATGTTGCTGTGCAGCGCGTTTGCCAGGTTCTGGTACTCCGGTGGCACCGGAGGTGGTGCGACCTGTCCGTAAACACGAACGCAGCCAACTACTGCGGCAACTACAAGCGCGGACGTTCTTGATAAACGGGAGTTGAAGCTTAAAGATGAGAGTCTTCGTTGGAGATCTTGCATGGCATCCTCGACATGCATGTGTTCGACGGATGCCGGGAAAGACTTTAGACTCCTACGAAGTCCGGCTCAAGAACGGTACTGCCGATCTAGAGTTTTTCGACGCGGTAGCCGCCGCGCGCGCGATCCCAAAGCCACACCGCCCCGAAGACGAAAAGCAAAATCGCGGGACAGATTGCCACGGTGCGGAACGAGGTCTGAGCGGCGATATTTTGGACATCCACCAAGGCCGAGCCGCTAAGAGCGCGGAACGCCGCTTCTCCACCAGCCACCTGAATCTTCGTGTGATCGTAGACGCGGCCGAGAATTGGTAAAACAAAGAAGCTCGAAAGCGTTCCCGCGGTTCCCATGAGCCCAATCAGCAGTGCGCCCCCGCGAGGAAAGCGCTCGGAAGCAGTTGCCAGCATGGTCGGCCACATGTAGCAGACGCCCGTACCCCACACGGTGGCCGCTAGAAGTCCGGTGACCGGTGAATTGGCAAAGCTTAGCAGCACTAGGCCGGCCGCCGCCAACGCGCAAGAGATCCAAAGCAAACCCACGGGCGAGAGGCGGTGAACCAACGTGCCCGCAAAATGGCGCATCACGAACATCAGCGCGCTCACGTAGGTCAACAACAGGATGCCGTGCATGCCTACGGTCTTGGTCAAAGCAAACTCCACCCATTGCCCTGGCGCAAGCTCGCTGGCAGCCGTGAGGAACATGGAAAGCCAAAAAACGATGAACAAAGGCCTCGCAAGCTCGCGGAACATGGCGGAGAAGGGTATCCCCGCGGCCGCGCGCTCCGTCGGCGGGAACTTCACGCCCATGAGGAGAATCAGAGTCACGATCGCGGGAATGAGCGTGAGCCCAATCTGGTATTGCCAGTTCAGATGCAACGCGTCGAGTCCTAATCCCGCTAGGCTCCCGATAATGAGGCCGCCGGGCCACCAGGCGTGCAGTATGTTCAAGCGCTCTGTCTTGTGATCCGGATAGAGCGTGGCCGTCAACGGGTTCACGACCGTTTCGGTCAGCCCCCACCCGATCCCCATCACCAGCGCCGAACTCCAAATCACCCAAGCCACGTTCGGCCCCTGACTGATCCGCCCCGCGAAGATCATTTCGACTGTCCCGACGATAAAGCAAAGGCTGGACAGAGGAAGCAGCCGGTGCATCCCCAGCGTGTCGAGTAGCGGACTGCCCACTGCGATCGTGATCGCGAAACCCAGGAACGCGACGCTTAACGATTGGCTGACAAGCGTGGCGGAGTTGGCAAGATCGATCTGGTCGAAGAAAGCGGATTTCAACTCCGGGGTGATAAAACCCCGCAGTGCGGCGCAGATCCCGGCCGTTACAAGGCTGAGCACGCTGACCAGGAAAATTCGAGACTTATCGTATTCGGAGTGACGTTCGATGGGGGGGACGGCGGTAGCGCTCATGTCTAGGCAATGAGTATATTACGGGCAGTGCTGCGGACCGGAGCGTAGGCCTTCTTAACGAAAAAGGGCGACCCAAAGGCCGCCCGAATCGACTCTGATGTCTCGTCTCTGCTTACCCGCTCATCGAGCCCAGGAACTCGGCATTGGACCTTGTCTTACCCAACTTATCCAGAAGTAACTCCATGCTTTCGACCGGTGACAACGGGTTGAGCACCTTACGTAGAATCCATACGCGGTTGAGCTCTTCCCGCGGCATGAGGAGTTCTTCTTTGCGGGTGCCGCTCTTGTTGATATCGATGGCCGGGAAGACGCGCTTGTCGACCAGTTTGCGGTCAAGGTGAATTTCCATGTTGCCGGTACCTTTGAACTCTTCAAAGATCACGTCGTCCATGCGGCTTCCGGTGTCGATCAGCGCGGTGGCGATGATGGTCAGCGAGCCGCCTTCTTCCACGTTGCGCGCAGCCCCGAAGAAGCGCTTCGGACGCTGCAGAGCGTTAGAGTCGACGCCGCCCGAGAGCACCTTGCCCGAGGGCGGAACAATCGTGTTATAGGCCCGCGCCAGGCGTGTGATGGAATCGAGCAGGATCACAACGTCCTTCTTATGCTCAATGAGCCGCTTGGCCTTCTCGATCACCATCTCGGCCACTTGCACGTGACGCGTCGCCGGTTCATCGAAGGTAGACGCGATGACTTCCCCACGCACCGAACGCTGCATGTCGGTAACTTCCTCGGGGCGCTCGTCGATGAGTAGAACGATCAGCGTGACTTCGGGCTGATTCACCGTAACCGAGTTCGCGATGTTCTGCAGCAGCATGGTCTTGCCGGTTCGCGGCGGAGCGACGATCAATCCGCGCTGACCTTTGCCGATCGGGACGAGCAGGTCCATCACACGTCCGGAGAAGTTATCGCGCGCCGTTTCCAGCTTCAACCGCCCATTCGGATAAAGGGGCGTGAGGTTATCGAAGAAGATCTTATTGCGAGATTCCTCTGGCGGCTCGAAGTTGATGGCGTCGACCTTGATTAGCGCAAAATATCGTTCACCTTCTTTAGGCGGGCGAATCTGGCCGCTGATGGTGTCGCCGGTGCGCAGATCGAAACGACGAATCTGGGACGGCGAAACATAGACGTCATCCGGGCCAGGAAGGTAGTTGTATTCCGGAGCGCGCAGGAATCCGAAGCCGTCGGGCAGGCACTCCAGCACGCCCTCGGAAAAGATCAGTCCGCTCTTTTCGGCCTGGGTCTGCAGGATCTTGAAAATCAGCTCCTGTTTGCGCAGCCCAGCCGCTCCAGGAACAGCCAGATCCTTGGCAACCAGGTTGAGCTTCTGGATATTCATATCCTTCAGCTCGACCAGGTCGAGCGTGGGCGATCCGTTTTTGGCGAGCTGTTGTTGTGCGCCTCGGCTGCGCCGCAAACCGTGTTGGTTGGGTCCAGCGCCTTGCGAGGTGATGGCGATCGGGCCGCCATTCCCGTTTTCAGCCGGCGTGCCGTCCGGTGCGAAGTTGGTAGAGGAAGGGTTAGCCGCCCCGTTTCCGCCAGGCTCGCCCGAATTGCCACCTGGATTTTGTGGATTGGCCGAAGCGGCGGAATCGATGGTCGATGCAGCGTTTCCGCTCGGCGCGCCGTTCACTTTTTCCGCATTCCTATCCCCTTGCGCGGAGTGCGGTGGGCGTTCGCGGCGCTCATGATTGTGCCGCTCGCGCTCACCAGCGGCACGTGAGCCGATCGTTTGACGGGACCCATCCCCGGTGGAACGCGGCCGGTCTTCCTTGTGCCGGTCCTCGCGAGGCCGCTCGTCTTTGGAACGCTCTTCGCGAGGGCGCTCATCCCGCGGGCGTTCGTGGGTTGCCACCTTTTCGGCTTGCGGGACCGGGTTGGCCTCGACGGGCTTGCCGCCTTCCTGCTTTTCTGGTGCGGACGTTTGCCCATCGGCCCCATCTGCTTGAGGAACCACGGGTGTCTCCCGGGCGGGAGTTTCTGCGTTTGCGTCCTGAAGCGGGAGGTCTACTTGCTGTGTGTCTTCGATATTGCTTGCCAAATTTCCCTCACTCCCCGGCCGGTAGTGGCCGAGAACGGAATCGGTTCCGGAGCTACCAGCGCGATCTGCGCCAGTCCCCGTCTTTGTTCGGATTGATTGAGTTTGTCCATCTTGGTCACTATGACCAGGTATTGCTGGTTGCGATGTTCCAGCCAGTCTTTTAGATCGAGGTCTTTCTCCATCCAGCCCCTGCGGGCGTCGATAACGAGAAAGGCCAGCTCCAATTGCGCTCGCTCAACCAGATAACGCTCAATGAGATTTTTCCAGTCATCTGTGATGGCCTTTGGAACCCTTGCATACCCGTACCCCGGAAGATCGACGAAAACCAGTTTGTCGTCCACGCGGTAGAAGTTGATCGTCTGGGTTCGCCCCGGAGTATTACTGGTAAAGGCCAGCCCTTTCAAGCCGGTAAGAGCGTTGATTAAGCTGGACTTGCCGACGTTGCTTCTTCCAAGAAAAGCAATTTCGGGCAACCCGCCAGCGGGAAACTGCTCGGGTGCACTTGCGCTCGCTACGAATTCTGCCTTCAATTATACACGATTTTCCAATTGCAACAGAAATCGTTGCCGGTTGCGGAATTCATTAGATAGGGGGTGCGGAGAGCGTCATCCTGCTCTCCGCGTTTGTGGATGGGTTCGGCGCGTTAGTGCGCGCGGTTCTCTTCAATCGGCGGACGAACAGCAATATCCACCGCCGGCGGATCAACTGTCAGAGAAAGCGCGACAATTTCCCGCTCCAAGGCGATTTGCAAGACATCGTCCATCGATTCCACAAAATGCAGCTTCATGGTGGCCCGAATCGGTTCTGGAATGTCCTGAAGGTCTTTTTCGTTATCCTTCGGCATGATCGCTTCGGTGATGCCATGCCGATGCGCCGCCAGCAGTTTTTCTTTCAGGCCGCCGATCGGAAGCACCTTCCCACGAAGCGTGATTTCCCCGGTCATGGCAACATCGCCGCGTACCGGAATCTTGGTCAGAGCACTGGCAATGGTGGTCGCCATTGTAATGCCCGCCGACGGTCCGTCTTTCGGAATGGCCCCTTCGGGAATGTGAAGGTGGATGTCGAGGTTGCGATAGAAATCGCGGGGTAGCCCGAACTGGTGCGCCCGGGACCGGATATAACTCATTGCCGCCTGGGCCGATTCCTGCATCACTTCGCCCAGTTTGCCGGTTACCGTCAGCTTGCCCTTACCTTCCATGAGCGTCGCCTCGGTCGTCAGAATCTGCCCGCCGACTTCGGTCCACGCCAAGCCGGTCGCCGCGCCAATCTCGTTTCTGCGATCGGTCGTCAGGTCCCGGAACTTCGCCGGTCCCAGAAGATCGGCTAGAACATCGCCGGTAATTACGCGCTTATCCACTTTGGTGCCGTCCCCGTTGCCGACCACCTTGCGGGCGATCTTGCGGCAAACATTACCTACCTCGCGTTCGAGGTTGCGAACGCCCGCCTCGCGCGTGTAGTTCTGGATCAGGCCGTTGATGCCCTCGTCGGTGAACTCGATCTCAGTCCCGCTCAGACCGGTTCCCTCCAGCTGCTTACGCACCAGAAAACGCTTGGCGATTTCCATCTTTTCGAGCTCGGTATAGCCCGAAAGACGAATCACTTCCATGCGATCTTGCAGCGCCGGTGGAATCGTGTGCATCACGTTAGCGGTAGCGATAAAGAAGACCTGACTAAGGTCATACTCCACGTCCAGATAGTGATCCACGAACATGAAGTTCTGCTCGGGATCCAAGACTTCCAGCAGCGCCGAAGACGGGTCGCCACGGAAATCGGTCGACATCTTATCGATCTCATCCAGCATGAAGACCGGGTTTTTGGTGCCCGCCTTCTTCATCATCTGGATAATCTGTCCCGGCAACGCGCCGATATAGGTGCGGCGATGTCCGCGAACTTCCGCCTCATCCCGCACGCCGCCGAGCGACATCCGCACGAACTTTCGGCCAGTCGCCTTGGCGATGGACATCCCAAGCGACGTCTTACCCACGCCCGGAGGCCCAACGAAACAGAGGATCGAACCCTTCGGATTCTTCACCAGCCTGCGGACGGCCAGGAACTCGAGGATGCGCTCCTTGATCTTCTCGAGGCCGTAGTGATCGCTATTGAGCACTTCCTCGGCGAAGTTCAAGTCGCGAATTTCCTTCGATTTCTTCTTCCACGGCACAGCCAGGAGCCAATCGAGGTAATTGCGCGAGACGGTCGATTCGGCCGACATCGGCGGCATATTCTCCAGCCGCTTCAATTCCGCCATGGCCTTATCGAGCGCGTCCTTGGTCATCCCGGCGCTCTCGATGCGGTTCTTTAATTCGTCGATCTCGCTCTTTTCGCCGCGGCCCAACTCCTTCTGGATCGCCTTGATCTTCTCGTTGAGGTAGTACTCTTTTTGCGCCTTTTCCATCTGGCGCTTCACGCGGCCCTGGATCGTGCGGTCGACATTCAGCTTCTCGATCTCGATATCGAGCATCTCCGCCACGCGCGTGAGCCGGTCGATGGGATCGAAGATCTCGAGCAGTTCCTGCTTTTCCTCAATCGTCAGTTGGAGATTCGCGCCTACCGTGTCCGACAGCTTGCCCGGATCATCCACCCGGATCGCCGCGATCATGGACTCGTAATTTAGATTCTGGCTTAGCTTGACGTACTGCTCAAAAAGGGTCGTAACGCGCGTGACGAGCGCTTCCAGTTGCGGCCCTTGCTCCACTTTGAAATGGGAAACACGAACCACCGCACGGAAAAAGCCTTCTTCGTCGGCAACCGAAACGACTTTGGCCCGCTCCACACCTTCAACTAGAACTTTAATATTCCCGTCCGGAAGCTTCAGGCTCTGAACGATGTTGACAATAGTTCCTACAGAAAAGATTTCATTGGGACGAGGCTCGTCCACTGACGCATCATGCTGGGTAGCTAGAAAGATCTTCTTATCCCCGGCCATAGCCTCTTCAAGCGCGCGTACACTCGATTCCCGGCCGACCACAAAGGGCGTCATCATGTAAGGGAAAATGACGACATCCCGGATCGGCATCATTGGCAAGCGCCGCGTGTCTGGTTTTTCTTTCGATGTAAGCATGGATTAATTACTCGTTGATTCCGATAGAAACAGGCGTTCGCGCGGGCTGAACGCAACCGCCTGCCTACTCCTTCAGATTACGACGGAACGGAAAGGACTCTAGCCTGCCTTTTCGAGCAGGGTAAGGCTGATCTTCTGGGATAGCACCATTTCGCGCGTGACCTGGAATTCCTTCACCTTCTTATACGACGGAATGTAGTACATCAGGTCTAACATCAATTCTTCGAGGATCATGCGCAACCCGCGCGCGCCCACCTTACGTTCCAACGCAAGTGTAGCAATCGCGTCCAGGGCATCGTCTGAGAACTTCAGACGCACATTCTCATATTCGAAGAGTTTCTGGTATTGGCGGATGATGGCATTCTTGGGGCGAGTGAGAATCTGAACCAGGGCTGCTTTATCTAGCTCTTCCAGCGTCGCTATGACTGGCAGCCGGCCAATGAATTCCGGGATGAAGCCATATTTCATCAGGTCGTGCGGTTGGAGTTGGCCGAGCAGTTCCGGATCGCGATGTCCCGGCATCGCGACAGTTTTCCCGGACGCGCTCCGATCGCCTTGATCTTCCAGGAATCCCATGGTCTTCTTGCCGGTTCGACGGGCAATAATCTTGTCCAGGCCGACAAACGCGCCGCCGCAGATAAATAGAATATTGGACGTGTCGACCGGGGTAAATTCCTGATGCGGATGCTTCCGGCCCCCCTGGGGCGGCACGTTAGCGATGGTCCCTTCCAGAATCTTCAGCAAAGCCTGCTGGACGCCTTCCCCCGAAACGTCGCGGGTGATCGAAGGATTCTCGTCTTTGCGGCAAATTTTATCGATTTCGTCGATATAAATGATGCCTTGCTGACACCGCTGGACGTCCCCATCCGCGGCCTGCAGCAGCTTGAGAATAATGTTCTCGACATCTTCGCCGACGTACCCGGCCTCGGTCAATGTGGTTGCGTCCACAATGGCGAAAGGCACGTCCAAAACGCGCGCCAGCGTCTGGGCAAGCAAGGTTTTCCCTGTCCCAGTCGGCCCAATCAACAAAATGTTGGACTTGGAAAGCTCCACGTCCGGGTTGCGCATCTTGTTCATTTGCACTCGTTTGGAGTGGTTATAAACGGCTACCGAGAGTTTTCGCTTGGTGGCGTCCTGCCCAATGACGTATTGATCCAGGAATTCTTTGACTTCTAAAGGTTTAGGGAATTTACCGGTAGCGGCGGGAGGTTGATCGGTCTTATCGTCTTCGAGAATCGAGTTGCATACCGCGATACATTCATCGCAAATATAAGCGCGGGGATAATCGCTCGGGGAAGAAATCAGCTTCCCCACCACATCCTGACTCTTATGGCAGAATGAGCAGCGAAGAGTTTCATCAGTTCCAGTGCGCTTCACGCGATTCCCTCCTTATTAGCAATGGCGATCGAAGAACCC
Source organism: Bryobacterales bacterium (assembly GCA_963814235.1). GTDB lineage: Bacteria > Acidobacteriota > Terriglobia > Bryobacterales > Bryobacteraceae > Bog-113. Next base: position 723,876 of record CAWFCA010000001.1, read on the forward strand.
GAGCGCCTTTGCTCGCTGACCACCGGGCAACCTGGATGAACAGATTAGGCGTACCTTATTATCGCGCGAATCGGAATGGTAATCAATCGGCCAAATCCGGCCGCAAAACTCTAGACGAATGACATACGGGCGCGTCATCCTTCCTGGTGAACCTTAGTGTGTCATCGCGTAAACGATATAGTTTACGCCGATACGAATCCCCAGCGCGGAAAACTGCTGCGGGTACTCCGGGTTGTCGGCATGCTCCCACGAGTCGCCCAGATCCATGTTGTGGCACATGGCGACCATGATCCGGCCTTTGTCATCGTAGATCCCACGCCATCGCGCCACCATGCCGTTGTGCTCGTAGGTTTTGCGCGAATGCACGAACTGCTCGCCAGGCACCTGGTAGCGATCATCCAGGTCGTAGACCGTGTGAAAGATGGAGTCCTTATTGTCGATCTCCACAATCGGCCGGTCCGGAAACACGCGTTTCATGCCCGCGGTGAATATTTCCCATTCATGCGTGCCATGAAAGTCGTCGCACATGAAAAAGCCGCCGCGCAACAAGTACTCGCGCATCTTGGCCGCCTGCGCGTCGGTGAGATCCCAATGCCCAACTTCAACTCCATAAAGCCAAGGCCAGTCGAAAACATCGCCATCTTCATCGAGATTTACAGGCTGCTCCACCGAGCGCGCCGCAATGCGAGTAAGCCGCCGGAGTGCCTGGGAAAGGTGCCGGTCCGACCGCGGATAATCCATCGTCCAATTCGCGCGACCCGCCAACCAATCCGTATAGGGCCGGTCACTAAGGCGGACCGACGGATACATCAAGCGCGCAAAGACCCATTCGGCCGGCTGTTGCCAATCCGCCGGCAGCTGAATGTCTTCAGGCCCATACTCCCAACCCGGATACTGGCGAAAAGGGCGGGGACCCGTAGCCGCGCACACTAGAAGGCTAACGGCCAGAAACGGGACGATCAGCAACCACCAGCGAGTCACGCGACTGCTCCTTTATCGACAGTGTACGCTCAGCTCGCCGAAGACGTGACAACCGGCTCTTCTGGAACCTCGTCGGTGACCACCACGAATTTGGTCAGCGGTGCTCCGCCGAATGAAGTCGTGAGAGCGACATCGGCCGCATCGCGCCCCACCGCCATCAGCACGCGCCCGATTCGCGGGATGTTGTGGCGCGCATCGCAGGTCCACCACTTGCCATCCATGTACACCTCGAACCAGGCGCTAAAATCCATCGGCGTCGTGTAGGGATAGCCGATATCGCCCAAGTAGCCGGTGACATAACGGGCGGGGATATTGAGCGCCCGCAGGAACGTGATGGCGAGATGCTGGAAATCGCGGCAAACCCCCACCCGCTCGGTATAGACATCCAGAGCGGTCTTAGTTGCGCGCGCGAAGTTGTATCCGAACTGCACCTTCCACTTCACCCAGGAGCAAACCGCTTCCACCCGGCCCCACCCGTGCGGAAGTTGCCCGAACAGTTCGGCCGCTACGTGCGTTAACAGATCCACCTCGCAGTAGCGGCTGGGCAGCAGGTATTGCAGCACCTCGGAGGGAAGATCCTGGACCAGCGCTTCCTGACCGCCCGTGTTCGGAACGTCCGGGATGCCGGAATCCTCAATCAATGTCGAGTTATACAGGCGAAGCTTTCCCGGCGGCGCCGTGAACCGCGAGCAGATGTTTCCAAACACGTCCGTGTATTGGGTGATCTCGATCTCCGGTTCAATCCGCAGTACATCAGGCTCTTTCAAATCCTTGACGCGCGACGGATGTACGTTCAGCAGCGCAACCATGGGCACTGTGGTGTACGGTTCAAACTCGATGTCATAGCCTAGACGGATCAGCATGTTCGTTCATTTATACCTATCGATGGAATCGCGGGGGACGAGCCGGATGGCCTGCTCACAGGGCAAGCGCGTGCGCGCCATTGGACGCGCTTTCGTAGTTTAGCGGAAACGCCGGCGAGCGCCGATTCAAACGCTGGGCATTACCCATCGCAACGTATTCCCATTGTGGCCTTTGAACACCAGCGCGTCAGCCAAAATGGCCATTACTGCCACTCCTGTACTCCCTTCGACGTTAGAATGATGCTCAACATGGCTCGCCTCATTGCCCTCACACTCCTCATCGCCTTCCGTGCCAGCGCGCAGACGGTGAACCTGTGGCCAGGGATTGCACCCGGTTCAGAGGCCTGGAAACAGAAAGAGCGCGTGGAGGTCAACACCCCGCTCGGCGCTGTCGTGTTCAACGTCGTCACTCCCACCCTCACCGCGTACCTGCCGGAGAAAAGTAAGGCGACAGGTACGGGCATCATCATTGCGCCGGGCGGAGCGTTTGTCGCGCTTGCCATCGATCTCGAAGCCAATAGCGTAGCGCGGTGGCTACAGGAGCGCGGGATTGCGGCCTTCGTTCTCAAGTACCGCACAATCGAAAAAAGGGGCGAGGGCATTCCGCCGGGGCTCAATATGGACGAAGCCGGGCAGTATGGCATGGCCGATGGAATTCAAGCGATTAAAGTCGTGCGCGAACATGCTTCCGAATGGGGCATTCACCGCAATCGCGTGGGCTTTCTCGGCTTCTCGGCAGGTGCGATGGTGACCAGCGCGACCTTGTTGCAGAAGGATGCTGCCGCGCGTCCTGACTTCGCCGCGCCGATCTATGGTGGACCGTTCGGTGTCATGCCGCCGGTTCCCGCCCAACTGCCGCCCATCTTCATGGCGTGGGCTCAGGACGACACCGTCGCGAAAGAACCCGCCGCTAGATTTTACGAAGCGCTGAAAGCTGCCGGCAACATGCCTGAAGCGCATATCTTCAGCAGCGGGGGCCATGGCTTTGGTATGCGCAAGCAAGGCGCCACCAGCGACTACTGGATCGACGAGTTCTACTTCTGGCTCGAGGCCAAGGGACTCGCGAAGCCAACGAGGTAAAATACGGCGCAGGCGGTACGACGAAGGACAACGACACATTCTCCTTCGACCCCAACACGGGCAAGCCCATCGGATACTCGATCAACGTGAACAATCCGGCTCAAACGGCGGTGATGTCGCAAACGGTCACGATGACCAACAACATTAACGGAACGGCGGCGGGTCTGAATATCGTCGATAACATCAACTCGGTCGGAACGCAGAACTGCGCGTTTGCCTACGACGACTTGCAACGCTTGATGTCGCAGAACTGCGGGTCGAAGTGGGGTGCGGCTTATTCGTATGATCCGCTGGGAAACATCAATAAGACCACCATCGCAGGTAGCCCGGGAACTACGTTCCAAGCGAATTACAATACGACCACGAACCGTTTCTCGACTATCGGTAGCACAACACCGACGTACGACGCCAATGGCAATCTCACTTTCGACGGATTCCACAACTATGGGTGGGACGCGGAGGGCAACCTGATCACGGTGGACGGTTCGACGGGAACGTTCGACGCGCTTGGGCGAAGGGTGGAGTTGGGCAGCGGGTTTAGTTACGACCTGATGGTGTATCCACCGTTCGCGCCGAATTACCAGTTGGCGCTGGCGAACGTGGTGGGATCGACGCCGACAGCGGTGGGAATACGTTTCCCGCTGCCGGGCGGGGGCGAGGCGGTGTTCAATAGCGGAGGACTGGCGCAGTACCGGCATCCGAACTGGCAGGGAAGTCAAGTGGTGATGTCGTACCCCAGCGATTCGCCGAGTGCCAACGTGGGAGGGGCGTTTACAGCGTTCGGGGAGAAGTACGCGTTGTATCCGGGCGGGGGGAACGGGTTCTTCGCTGGGATGTTGGGGATCGCAGACGCGGGTCCAATCAGCGACGCGTACCAGTCGCAGACGCGGCTATATCATCAGGCGGAAGGAAGATGGGTCAGCCCCGACCCCGCGGGGATGGGAGCGGTGGATTTGAGCAATCCGCAGACGTTGAACCGGTACGCGTATGTGGCTAACGATCCGCTGGATCAGATTGATCCGAGTGGGCTGGATGGAGACTATAGCGCCAAGAATGGAATTTGTCCGCCAGGCACCGTGCCCGGTCCAAATGGCGACGGATGCAAGCCAGCGAACGTTAGCCCGAGCACCAACTCCGCCTCGTTGGATATTTGCGGAACATTACTCGGATTGTTTCCCTTCGCCGCGATACCAGGATGCAACTCCAGTTTTGTGATTACCGTAACCGCGGCAGGACAGAATGGGAATGGGCGAACCACTGCTGCCCCAAATAACCCCTACAAGATGATCACCTGCGCAGGTGTTGGTCGCGGGCTTGCAGGCAATACGCGCCTGGTTGGCAGGCAGGGAGGCATTCCTGGTCAAACGGTGCAGCTGAATACAGCTGCTGTCACTCCTACTCAGTTCAATGTTCCAAATGGTGGGGCGCTGAGTCCATTCGCTCCCTATATCAACGGGACTGTGGGAAATGCGCGCTTCACTTCCATTACTGATGTGAACGGTGGGAAATCTCCCATTCCCGGTGTTCCCGTGCGCTTAGCGTTGCAGCAACTTTTCCCCGGTCAGCTAATCCTGGAAATTCCCGGAGCCAAGGACCAAGGGGCGAACGCGCCTGTGTCTATTAGTGTGCCGCGATCTCTTGGTTGCCCGGCAGGAACACACCCATGAGGACAGTTGTTATAAGAAGCTACCTAACTGTCATAGTTGTTTGCCTCCTTATAGCGGTGGGTGCGAGTGCCCAGTCTTATCCCACTCCAGCACCAATCAGGAAGACCTTCGACGTTTCTGACGTGAACAAAGCCGCCGTTTCGCTGCACATCAAGGCGAAAGACGGTCGTGATTTGTACTCACTAAAGTGCCATTCGGCTGGATATGAAGGAGATCCTGGTTTTGATTACAGCGGCGACTTCGAATGCCGCCTCATCTTGGCTGACGGTCGAAACACCTACAGCACGCTTCTGACTGAGGATTTGGACCAGAGTCGGGATTGGGAGAGTCGGGGACGTTTCTTTGCGCCAAGCCTGGTCGGCAAATGCGCAAATATCCCTGAGTTCGGTGCCGTTCGGAACTTCGAGCTGAGAGGGATGCGGCTGACGCTGCGGATATTCGACCCCGCCTTCGAAGGTAATAAACTGCATTCGTTTAAACTAACTGTCATTGTAGTTCCTGCTCTTAAAGCGCATCGGGATATCGCCGAAATCGTCCCTTTCCCGAAGTCGCAAGTTCCAGCAAGCTGTGACCTCTCGAAGTATTTTGTCGATTTTTCTAGGACAGCTGATAGCCACTGATTCATGATCAGGCGCTTATTGTTTGGAGGGTTTGTGATTCAGGCGTCGCCGTGATTGCCCCAAATAACGGGACACCCAAAACTAAGGGGCAATGTGCTCTCGAAGCGCTGAATAATAACAAGGTTGCGCTGGGGCTTGACGTTGCTGGTGTAGGGGCCGGATTCCTCCCGGGAGGAGACCTTGTAGTTGCCGGAGTGCAAGCAACAATTTCCGTTGCCTCTGGTATCAACGGAGCTGTGCAATACAACGGAACCGCGAATTCCGCCGCAGGTTCTGTTCTTGGCGTGCTCGGCTTACCTGCAACATTTACTAGTTACGCAGCTAAAGCTATTGGTGTTGGAGGAAAGGCGCTCCCGGGAGTAGGCGCTGTTATCAGCGGTCTTGGGGCATTGAGTGATGCATATGGAACATACACGGACTACCAGTCCTGTCTGGCGGGGCATTCATGAGCAGCATGCATGGGATAAGGCCCGTTCCGTTTCCAGTGCTAGTCCTGATTCTCGGTTTTGCGGGTCTAGTTGGTTGGTTCAGGTACTACACGTGGACTAGAAAATCTGCTCCGTTGAGCAAGAAGGCAAAGCGGCTGACATTCGGAATCTTGCTGGTTCTCTTCCTGCTGATCGTCGGAATCAACGCCTTCTTAAACAGCCGGTTAGGACTTCCGCAGTTTTAGCCAAGCAGGCCGCCCCTTCGGGGGCGGCCTTGCTGCGTATGGAGCTTCATCCGGGAACTGTGCCGCGTCCAGCAAAAGCCGCGCTGCCTACGGCATCGGCTGGAGGGTGACACACCACCCCGGATCGGGTGCTGTGGAGTAACCGAAAGTTACGCTTCGGGAACTTGTTGAAAACAGTAGCTAATAGACAAAAGCATCTATGTCGGCGTTACCCTAGAGGCGAGCGCACGTTGCTGATGGGGAACCATATGAGTCTCAACCCCTTAGCCCGTCTCCGGCCCCGCTGCCCGAATCTGAGCAACGCACGGCAGCGTGTGGCCTCTTCCCGAAAATCCTCCCAGGCGGTGCGCGATGAAGCCGCCGCTCCGCACAAAATCAGTCGGCACGAAGGTCAGCGAGGCGGAGTTCGCCTTGCTGGAGGAACGTGCGCGTGGGGCCGGGATGCGTCTGGCGGAGTGGGTGCGGGAGGCGTTGCTGGCCGCGCCGGTGGAACCGGTCGCGGGTTCGGGCGTGGACTCCGGCGAGGTCGCGTTGGGGGAAATCCTGGCCTTGCGGTCGCTGCTTCTCAACCTGCACTTCCGTGCGGCGAAGGGTGAGCCGGTGGCCGAGGCGGAGATGCGCGGCCTGATCGAGCGGGCGGACGGGACGAAGATCGAGCGGGCGCGGGAGCGGATGGAGGCGGTTCGGGCGGCGGCGCGGGCGACCGTGGCGGAGCCGGAATCGGAGGCTGAAACGGCAGCGGAGACCAATCCAGAGGAGGGCTGACGATGGCGGAATGGGGACGGAAGGAATACTCGAAGAAGTGGCCGAGCCGGACGCCGGTGTGGACGTGGACGGCGATCCTGCTGACGATGGTGTTCTTCGCCGGGATGCTGACGCTGGAGTACGAGCGGAGCTGGACGGCGGCGGAGCGGCTGTACCTGTCGGACTACCTGAAGAGCGGAGCCAGGGGCAAGGCATCGGCGACGGCGGCGAGCAAGTACACGTTGCTGGAGGCGGTGGTCGGGAAAAATGAGCGGCTTGTGATCGGCGATGAGATCGAGCAGGTTCCCTCGTTGGACGGGAGGCCGGGATACCGGCTGACGGACGAGGGCGTGAAAGACGGGATAGCTCGGCTGACCTGGGTGCGTACCGCATATCCGGTGTCTAATACAGTCGTGAGCCTCACGTTCCGCTTAGCACTGCCAGCCCTCATGCTTGCGATGCTCATCTATACCCTGAATGCGGCAGACCGAGAGCAGCGTATGTGGTACACGCAGCGCGAGAGCTCACATCAAAAGACCGTCACGAATAACGACATCGAGTCGGTCCCTTTTGTTTTTCCGCTTCAGCGCAGCGCCAGAATACAGGATGCGATCGGTCTTCAGTGGCCAGCATTTGCCGTCGCCGGTATCATCGCGCCGGTACCGCGGCTGTTCTACTCCGAAACAAAGCCCCTTATGTCCACATGGGCCACCTATGTGACATTGGCCCTCGCAGTGGGACTGTACTGGTTTGCAATCGCCGTATGGATCGATAGAAGGTTTATTCAACGCACGAGGCCGAGCCATTCCAGAGTCGTTCGAATCATGATCACGGTGAGCTTTGTCCTGACAGCTCTCCTCTTCTCCCTATTCCTTGCCAAAGATCTCCTACCAGGCGGCTGGCCGGAAGGACCACAGGGCGCATATGGAGTGACGGCTTGGCTGGCCCTCATCGCCACAATCCTGTTGACCGAGGTCAACGGCTTTCGCCGCAATGCAGTCACTACTCCGGAACTATGAAAAGGAAACTCGCACTGCCAGCCGTTCAGCCGGACTTTCCGCTTCACTGCTCCGCATAAATCTCTCCTCCGCATAAACCCAGTTCATCGAAAGCTCTCGATAACTGGGTAATGCCTAGGTCCTCGAAGGTGACCGTGTCATCTTTGTTCTCGCGATTGGCTCTCTTCTCGAAGCGGACCTTGAGGCGCTTTTTGGCTGTTTCGAGCTGTTTGACGATGCGCCGGCTATCCCCATTGGCGGCTTCGACTGTTTCCAGTTCCAGGTCGATAGTGGCGAGCTCGCCGGCCAGGAACTTCGCGAAGAGATCCCTCGGCGATCACTTGAAAACCGGCCAACGATGAT
>CAWFCA010000002.1:0-292020 GCA_963814235.1 Bryobacterales bacterium
CAATTCGTCTCAGAGACAGGAGAAGTGGTGAGCACCATGCCAGTGCTGCTTGACCAATCGAGAGTAACAACGGGCCGAAGCTGGGGCCGAGGACGCGGAAACACTGTCCGATAATGTGAAATAACATTCGGTGACTCGGCAGGGCCGCAGTGCGGGTGGAAGCCGCTGGCGAATCCTTTTTACTGGCGGCGAAACGAGTGCAGTTGCGCCATTCGCCACTCTTGCGTCAGTAGCGGAGATGAATCGCGTAGAAGCTGGGCAGCGGTATTCACAACAAGCGACCCCGCCAGTCTCAGGGCTTACGACCTTCCAGCATTTTCGCCGTATTCCCAGTCAAAGGGCACGCCGGTATCGCCCAGGATGAACTTGACCATCTCGCCGAATCCAGCCTCTGCCCGAACGTCGTTCGAAAGGATGACCACGCAACGTTGACTGCTTTCAATGCAGACCATCGTGTTCGCTGTCTGGCCGTCGTGCCCGCCTTTATAAAAGCCGTGACCCTGCGGGCCTTCGAACACCACCACGCCGAGACCCGCGTTCAAATCCTTGCGTTGCTCACTGACCGGCAAGTCCGGCGAGAACGGCGGAAACTGACTGGCGGTCGCAATATGCAGGCTCGGTTTCGTCATCTCGGCACGAGAGGCTTTGCTCAAGCCGTCTCCTCGCACCAAGGCCGCCGTAAACTTCGACAGGTCGGAGATCGTCGTATTCATCGAGCCCGCTGCACGCACTTTGCTACGTTTATCGTGGGGTTGTGGCTGGCCCTGATCGTTCCAGCCGTTCGCGACATTGGTGTCCGGATTGCCGATTTGCCACACCAGGCTTGTGCGGTGCATCCCCAGCCGATTGAAGGTAGCGTTGGTCAGATCGCCCACATCGAGGCCAAGACCCTGCGCCTTGCGTCCGTGTTCCACGACGAACTGCAGCAGGATGAAGCCCTCACCTGAATAGCTGAAGTGCGTGCCCGGGTCGAAATGGATGCGCAGCTTCTGGTCCGGTTCAATGAACCAGAAATTGCTGAAGCCGATCGAATGCGTCAGGGCCATTCGCGGCGTGATTTTCTCCCATCGCGGATCACCAGCCAGATCCTTATACGGTCCGTACTTGTCCGGAAAGACCGAGTCGGGTCCATAACTCGGCAGCGGCTTGTCCAGATCATCTTTTATGGGCCCATCGAGACTGAGCTTGCCTTGATCTACCAGTTGCATCACCGTGTAAGCAAACACCGTCTTGGTAAGCGATGCGCCATACATCACGGTGTCGACGGTAAGCGGATCGCCCTGGGTATTACGTTTTCCATACGCGTGAACATACGCGACTTGTCCGTGTTCGATCACGGCCAGTGCCATTCCATTGGCGCTCGTACGGGCCATCAGTTTATGCACTTCGGCGTCAATGGCGGCCCCGTTGGGTATTGTTTGCGTTCGGGCCTCGGTTGGAAGGAACCAAACAATCACGAGCAAAGCCAGCGCCTGAAGCGTTTTGTTGTTAGTGTTCATCTGAGCCCTTCTTTAACGGCTGCGCTGCTATCTTCCCACGCCGCAGATTGTCGCCGGCCTGAACAGGCTTTAAGCAGAAATGCTCAGGAATGCTCCGGTATGTCCAAAGGTCAGCGTCAGGAGCCAATAGCGGGAAGGTGCGGAGGTCTTTCGCCCCTACTTCCACACACGTTCCAATCAGGACCGTCCCGGCAGCCGGCCAGCAAAAATTTTCCCAAATGACAGTTTTCCGGCCCGGCCTGCGTGTCAGAAGGTGTCCGGGAACCTTCAGGAATCTCAGGACGAAAGGAAAACGATATGAAACTCAGAATGTTACTTGCAACGCTATCCATCGCGCTCACGTTCGGGGGCGCCACGCAGGCGTCCGCCCAAAACGTTACTCAGAATGCCCCGTCAGGATTGATCGGGTGGAGTGTATCAGCCCCGCTCTGTACAAAACTTGCCGGATCGGCAGCGTTGGCCATCAACTACAGCGCTCCCTCTTTTGTCGCCTTCGCTCCCGGCGCGTTTGGCACCGTCTCGCTGATCTGCGACATGCCGGGAATTATGAATGGGCTGACGTGGGCTAACATCAATACTCTCGCCTTGGCGTTCTCCAACGATACTGCGGGCCTTGGATGCGGCGCCGAAGTGTACCTTGTAGACAGAACGACCGCGACGCCTGTCTCGCACTGGGGGACTAATCCCTTTACTTTATACCGCGGCATCTGGACGGCCGAGATTCCGCAGCCGACGCTTCCGCAAAACCACACCTTCGATGTGGAGTTTCATCTGAGTCGTCCCCAATCCGCGGTAAATTCGTGCAGTCCGGCCGTTTACGCCGGTTTCCTGGAACGGGTAACAGTCATACCCTGAGTTCCGGGTGGCTGAAAGTCCAGCGCAGACCGGAGCCGCCGATCCGGCTCCGGATTTTTTATAAGAGGACCACAACGATGACTAAAAACAGCGCATTTATCGTTCCTGCGTATATCATGATGGGCGAACGTCTGGCCGGAAGAAACGTCGCCATAGCTCTGCTGGCCAATACACTGCCAACCGGCGCTATGCTTGTCGCGCTCAGTCTCACCTTCGGTCCAATCTCCGGGGCGCACCAATCCAGCCGTAACACTGGCCGACGCTTCGCAAGGCGGGCTGTCATGGCGTGAAGTGCCGGGCTATACCGCGGCGCAAATTGTCGGCGCGTTCGCGGGGGCGCGAGCAGGTAGGTATACCTGCGTGGTGTCCTACAACCGGACTTAAGGCCAAATTCCGGTTTGCGCGTCATCCAGCAGCTATCCGGACGGGCACATCGACGACCTGGCTGCACAGGTGGGCAATGTACTCGCGGATGTCTTCGGGACCGAGTTGGTCTGTCGAACGGTGGAAATATTGCGCCAACTACACGCCGATGTCGTCAGACCATGGCTGCGAGCGCCTGTCGCATGATCAGCCGATCGTCTTTTCCCGACCGTGAACTATTGGATTGACTTCGCGCGGCACGTCGCAGAACGCGGAGCAATGTGCCCAGGGGAGCGCCGTGGCGGACTCTCTGGCGCAGGCGGCAGATCGTTGGTGAAAGGTGAAGCGCAACAGGGAGCGCGGCCTGGTCAGCGCAACCGCACCCAAAAACTGATATGATCTGACGTTTCGCCGCATGCCGGGAGGCTCTGAGTGCTTAAAACCACGTGGAAGACCGAGTATAAAGGACATGTCATCGAGTTGGAGAATCGGGTAAATCTGGAGCGGCTGATTGTCGATGGACAGGAAGTCGCCAGGCAGCCAGGCGCCACTTGGGAACCGCGCAGCTTTCAGGCGACCATTCCCGACGGGAACCGGTCTATGAAGGTGGACGCCAACACTCGTTTTTCAAAAGGTCCGTGGGGACTGCGATTCACCGTATCGGTGGATGGCAAGGAGATTTATAGCGAGGTGAAATGGCCGCCCCGGTGGTATCTCCCGTTCGCGGGTGTGGGCCTGATGCTGGCGCTCGCGGTCCTTCGGCTGGTAAGTTAATGAGTCTATCCCACTCCCTGGCCGCGGACGTCTTATCGCGAACATCGTCGAACATGCTCAATAATGCGACAGAATCGCTGTGGTCGCGCCGGAGTGATTCCGCCGTTTCTCTGGTTCCGCGCGCGACCAAAGCCCCCACGATCCGGCGTTCTTAATCAAGCAACGCTGGCGCTCGTTCCGCTCAATCTTGACGGGTATCCGACGCCGCAAGCCCCGTTTCACGCGGCATATCCTAGATGATTGCAGATGATTGGAATTTTTTGTTTTCGATTCGCCTCCAAATCAACGTAAGTGTCGTCTCTTTAGATGTTTACAGGAGTTGAGGCGGCGATATAGCCGTTCAGGAACAATCATCTGCCACTCCCGTTCTCTTCGGCAGCCACAAAACCCGAACGAGGTAAAGTGTCCCGGTATGCCCAGGAACAACGTAGTAAAAATGCCGTTGCGGGCCGATCCGACGGTGATTTACTTTGGAATCGGCGGTAAGCGATACCTTCTTCGAGTACCGCAGCAGAGTGATCGGACCGCCGGTCGTCCATTAGCCCCGGTCGTAGTGATCAACGAGCCGACTTCGATCCGAGAGAATTCTTCATTCACAACAACTGCGGAACTCAACTCTGCGACGCATGACCATCACATGCCAGAGGATGCGTTTGCGGCTGGGCTGGCACCAGACAACCTGCCATCCATCGATTAGGGAACCGAGTTCTGCTTCGGCCGTCACCCATAGGAACTTGGTTTCATATGGGAGGAAGCTGTTGGGCACGACACATTGATTGCTCGGAAGCGCCGAACAGGCAAGGGCCAAAGTAACTCTCTCGGGATCGGCGGGAAGGAGCCCCTGTTCCCGTTTCGCTTTCAACCTGCTATTCACCGCCGAGTGCGCGAGCAGTGGGTTCTCGTGGAATCAACGACTTAGAGCGCCCTCCCAGTCGAGTTTGCATGTCTTTGTTTGACTTGGGGAGCCAAACACTTACGGCGCGAAGTCAGTGGTTTCGGGTTGACTGCAATTGCGGGAAAGGGCTTTCTCTCACCGGGTCGAAATACGACGGACTGCACGGACGGACTGCCTCTTCCGCTATCTCTCGCGCGATAGTCTCAGCGTCTCCGCCTAGCCGCGCACTTCGGGTTGACTTGACAGGGAAAGTGCACTTCGACGCGGTGAACCTCTCCGGCCGGCCACGCGGGCGCTTCATTTTCGTTCGGCCGAACGTTTGTCGTGGAAACGCTATGGAGCGAAGAGAACCCCACGCGCTACGTGCCGCATTTCCGCCGTTAAGCACGCCACGAGTTTACAGCGCATTCTGCAAATTTGGAGACTGCCTTCGTTTTGACCTGCATTGGGTTCCGATATTTCTTTGGCGTGAGGTTTGATCTGGAAAAGGCTGGAATGGGAACACACGAAAAGAGGAAGAACGCCGCTCCTTTGGGAGTAGTCCGGGCAGTGACTCCAAACTCATCGGGAAAGACGGGCTTTCGAAGTTCGGCTTGGTTTCGACCAACCGACTCTAGCTCGGTTCCCGGATTCGGTGCGAAGGCAACGTACATCGAAAACCCGGACCAGATCTCAGTAAAGCCGATATTGCTCCGGAACAACACTATTTATTGCCAAGTGGAATTCCTTGATTTTGCCACGGCTCTCGGCGAGGCACTTGGCAGCTTCAATGACACCGTTCTTGAACATGCCAAACGGTTTCTTCCCTTTGTATTCGAGTTGCGTCTCGAGGTCCTTGTTCGCTTCAATCAACTCAATTATTTTTTGGTCTAAGAGATGACACTCAGCCGAATTACGTGTTCCGTCTCGATCCTTCTCTGCGAGCAAGTGCATGATCCGCCGCTCTAATTCGCGTTGCTTTTCGACGACCGTGATGCGCAGTGCGTCTAGCCTGCTCTTGGCTGGGGCTGGTACTGTCGGCTGCATTAGAATCCCTCCTAAATATGCTGGCCTGGGTAGACTACGATTCGGCCGGCTCGCCCGAACCACGATTGGACGAGGCATGATTATATAACAGAAACACAACGACGTTGCGTCGAAACGACGGCCGGCAAGCAGTGCGTCCCTGGCGTGCGCGGTAGTGGCGTAAGGTAAACAAATTCATGCAGCCCGCCTATAGAACATTGAGTAATTGTGGGCGACAGGAATCGGCGGGTTGAGCCAATATGGTGCCGGCCCATCTCCCCGCGGTGCTCGACCGACTTACCATCAGAGCGTGAGCAGCGATCACGGGAGTACATTCAAAACACATGGAGAAAACGGGAACGCTCGTTCTTCTCGCTCTTTCCGTGGTCAACGCACTCCGCGCTGCGACGCCCGAGTTCTCCCCGCCAGACTGTCGTACTGCTCAAAACCCGCCGTTTCACCGATGAAACAGCCCTCGAGCGTCAAATCAGCGAAGACGGCCAGGGCCAGTTCACGGTCGAGTTGCTGCCGAAAATGAGGTGTGTTGCTTGAGCCGCGCGCAGAAACTGACCGTGAAACAAAGTCATCCGGCACAGTTAGCTACCGATAAGTGCGCATAACGCTGAGAACGCAGGTGCGAACTGCCTACGCGGTGGGCGGCTTCTACTGACTACCCCCAAACTTGGTTCCAAGGCTCGCATCGCCTGGCACAACGCCGGTGATCCAATGGACGGCATTGCCATGATAGAGTTTCCGAAGTACTTGCCGAGATAACGCAAGTCCCTTGACTCTTCTTCCTCTGTAAGTCACTAACCCATCCGATGAAAAAAAGGCCCAGTCCATCGCATACTGCGCGGCCCATTTTCGTTCCGCCGTTATGGGCTCCTCCTGCCCAGAGAACCCCAGATCAGTTCCATACACAACACGATCCTGATATCTCATTAGGAACTGCCGCGCTTTTTCGCGAGGCTGAAGAGTCAAATACACCGTTCGTGCCGCCACATCCACCGCAAAGTTGGGATATTCATCAAAGCGCCTCCCGATTTCATCCAGGTTTGTTTCCATACTCCCGAGGTGCGCGCCCACGACCCGGAGTTGAGGATGTTTCTTCAAAATGTGGTCGCGGGCCTGAAGGATCGCTGCCTTTCCGGGATAATCGGGATGTTTAAACATGTACCACTCGGGATGTTCGCGGTAATAACTGTAATCGGGAGAGTTCAGATTGGGCGACTGCCAGCACGAGTCGGGTTCCGCCAGGTGAGCTATCAGCGTTTTGCCGTTCTTCGCGAGGTCCTGATAAATCGGGTCCAGCCGCGGATCATCGGGCATAACGAATTGTCCGGCTTGATCCCTCAATTGCATCCCGATATTTTTCCAAATCTTGACTGCAACGGCGCCTCCGGCGAAGTCCCGATTCAGTTGCTGGATAGCGTTGGCAGCGAAGCTCGGGGTATTAAATTTGAAGGGATCAAAAGTAGTGCAGAGCACAGCATGCGCGTCGCTGCTTTTGACAAACGCTTTCGCAGCCGCGATCTTGTCTTCCAGATTCGGAAACGACGCCGTATCCTCGCCGTTCGCCACCACAATGTCGAGCAGATGCAGATGAAGAGACTTCAGGAACGCAGCAAACCTTGGGTCAGATTTCGAAACATGGGCATGCGTGTCGACCGGCTCGATGGTTCTGAAGGCTTGCAAGTCTGACGTCGAAAAAGCTTCGCTCGGAATGTCTCCCGGGGTAGCAGAACTGGCCATGATTACGACGAGAACGGAACACATTACGGCGAAACCAAAAACGGGAACTTGTCGCATCTCTATCTGAGAAGCTTACTGCATAGGCGATGAGCCCAATTGTGAAGCGCACAACCGCCCAGCGACATCTGACCTGGCGATCGCCCGTTGCCGGACGGCGGCGCGGGGCGGCCATATCGATTCCTGTTCCCGATGCGGCCATCAGGCCCTCTCCTATAACTTCTGCCGAAACCGGCACTGCCCCAAGTGCCAGACGCCATCGACGCCAACGATGGCTGGCCGCCAAAGAGCAAGACGTTCTCGGCGTGCCTTACTTTACATGCCGTTTTCACGCTTCCGCATGAACTGATTCCCTTGCCTAGATGATTGCAGATGATTGTAATTTTTTGTTTTCGATTTGCCTCCAAATCAACGTAAGTGTCGTCTCTTTAGATGTTTACAGGAGTTGAGGTGGCGATATAGCCGTTCAGGAACAATCATCTGCCACTCCCGTTCTCTTCGGCAGCCACAAAACCCGAACGAGGTAAAGTGTCCCGGTATGCCCAGGAGCAACGTAGTAAAAATGCCGTTGCGGGCCGATCCGACGGTGATTTACTCTGGAATCGGCGGTAAGCGATACCTTCTTCGAGTACCGCAGCAGAGTAATCGGACCGCCGGTCGTCCATTAGCCCCGGTCGTAGTGATCGACGAACCGACTTCGATCGGAGAGAATTCTTCAGTCACAACAACTGCGGAACTGAACTCTGCGACGCATGACCATCACATGCCAGACGATGCGTTTGCGGCTGGGCTGGCGCCAGACAACCTGCCATCCATCGATTAGGGAACCGAGTTCTGCTTCGGCCGTCACGCATAGGAACTTGGTTTCATATGGGAGGAAACCGTTGGGCACGACACTTTATTGCTCGGAAGCGCCGAACAGGCAAGGGCCAGAGTAACTCTCTCGGGATCGGCGGGAACGAGCCCCTGCCCAGGTTGCGCTTTCAACCTGCTATTCACCGCCGAGTGCGCGAGCAGCGGGTTCTCGTGGAATCAACGACTTAGAGCGCCATCCCCGTCGAGTTTGCATGTCTTTGTGTGACCTGGGGAGCCAAACACTTACGGCGCGAAGTCAGTGGTTTCGGGTTGACTGCAATTGGGGGAAAGGGCTTTCTCTCACCGGGTCGAAATACGACGGACTGCACGGAGGGACTGCCTCTTCCGCTATCTCTCGCGCGATAGTCTCAGCGTCTCCGCCTAGCCGCGCACTTCGGGTTGACTTGACAGGGAAAGTGCACTTCGACGCGGTGAACCTCTCCGGCCGGCCACGCGGGCGCTTCATTTTCGCTCGGCCGAACGTTTGTCGTGGAAACGCTATGGAGCGAAGAGAACCCCACGCGCTACGTGCCGCATTTCCGCCGTTAAGCACGCTACGAGTTTACAGCGCATTCTGCAAATTTGGAAACTGATGTACGAGATGAAGAGTGCATGTCCGCCGGTGTACCGGCCGCTCGGCACGATGGCTCTGGTCGGGTGCTTCAATGGCCCGACGGCGTACCGTGCCGGTAAAGTCACTTTCAAATTTCACGGCGCAAGTAGGGCGGGGAGGACTCGGGGGCAGGCTGCTGTAAGTGTTGGTCATGATCTGGTTAGGAAGGCGAAGACACCAAACGGGAACCCTCAACAGTTTTGCGGAGGCGCTCCACTTCGTTCGTCAGACGGATATTTTCCTCGTGCAACCTGCGATGCTCCCGCGCGTAGTCGACCGACTTATAAATGATGAGCCCGATGAGACTGGGGACGAAGGATATAAAGACCGCGTGCCCGTGAAACGCCAGCCAGTTGACCAGCACCCCATACACGGGGCCAGCAAGAAGAGTAACCAGCAAACTCCAACGTAGCGGGACAAAATAAAGGGCCACCAATAAGATGATTCCTTCTAGGTAGCCGAGCCCAGTATTCCAGGCGGGCTCATGATCCAGGCGGCCGCCCCGCAACTGAGAGCGCACGGAACTCGCGAGAATATCCACACCCGCCAGATAACCCAGGGGCGTCGGGTGATCGTCTCTTGCTTCGGAGTAAGCGCCCCCGGCTAAAACAACTTTGTTGCGTAAGGGATTGTCCGCAAGCCAGGTTTTGGAGCCGGCAAACTTGAGAAGGGCTCCGGCCGAAAGATGACCGAATGCCGAGGCGCCGTGGTACCCGATCAGCTTTGGTTCCCTTTCCTCTTTCGAAGGCGGAGCGGAGATGCCCTGCTGACAGGTTTTGTCCGGGCTGTCAGCGACTTTCGCCAGGTTAAAAGCCAGAGAGGGTACGTAGCGGTTGTTCTGGGTCTGAAAATAGTCCTGGTACTCCCGGACGACGCCATCCTCATCGGGAACATAGATAGGTACGCCAAAGCAGGCGCGGGTGGCTTGATTGAACTCGTTGCCCAGATTCAGCCTTCGGGTGTGATCTTCTGGATCGGGAAGATGCACCGGGGTCTTTGCCCAGACTACGGGTATGTCCTTGCGCAAGAACGCGGCGGATTCGCGACTTTCCGGCGGCCACAGAGCAGTATCGAAATCCACTCCTACGGCTTTCGGCCCGGTTGAGAGAACGGCGTCGATCAGACGTGCGAGCGTCTTGGGATTGAGCGGACTAATGCCCCCGAACAGTTCCGGGTTTTGAAAATCCTCTTCCGTTATCCAGACCACGAAGACAGGGGAACCATTCGGATCGTCTTCATGGGGCGCAGTACTGGCCGCCAACAGTGCGTCCAGATTCGCGTTCTCCATGCGTCTATAAAATGACATGTGTTGCAGGCCATAATGGGCCACTTCGCAGACTGCCATCCAGAAAAAGCCCAAGAGCAAGTAGCGCCGAAAGTCAGGCTTGTGCGCGGCGGTTTGCATCGGAATCAGCTCGCCAGCTCCAACAGTAAAGCGTTAAGCATATTAAGTGTGGCCGTAGGGTTCGCGTCCGCCGGCGGTACAGTTAGGCTTTCGCGGGTTCGATTGAATATTTCACTCTTGCCAGCGAAGTCCTCTGGCGCGGAAACCAGTACAATTTGGCGTCCCATGCTCTGACCATCCTCGGCGGCAAGCGACAACTCATAAAGTCCTGGTGAGAGGCCGGGAACTCTGGCAAAGGTGCGATCCGGCGATTCCCAGGACAACGAAGCGGTCACGATAGTCACCTGCTCCCTGGCGGGGCGAAGCGGTTTGAGCTGAACCTGGTAACGGCCTGGATCGAGATGAATGACAGCGTCACGTAGGTCTAGCCTGGATTCCTTTAAGAGCAACACTTGCGGACGGAGCGGGCTTTCACTCCTTGTCACCGCAGGTACCAGCGGAACGTCTCGATGAGCGAATAAATTGCCGAGCGCTACAAGAAACTCAGGCAAAGAAGACTTCGGTTGCACTGTTTTGACGCGGTATTCGCAGGGGCCCTGACCGCAAGGTTTTGTATCGATCGTGCCATCGAGATAAGCGATCGTGATCACCGCGGCGCCCTTCCCTGATGAATGCAGGACCTGCCCCGGCACAACCGGCGAGGGAAATTGGGCGGGGGTGCCGTCCGGGAATACCCACGCCGGGTGGGCATCGGCCACGTAACCCGCCACCTTTGTCTGGGCCGTGGCGCTCGGGGAAAGGATCGCGGCCACAAGAACACAGTTTGTCAGATTCATGTTTTAAATACCCTGGCTGGTGAATGCCGGCGGCTGGGCCTGAGAGCCGCGTTCTTTTCAGCGGTTCGCGGGAGGCGGAGGAAAGTACGAGACCATCCATTTTGTTTCCGTGATCACGTTTCCCGAGCAGCAGAACTTGCAGTGCCAGTCGCCAAACGAGTCCTTGTAGCACTGACCGGTTGCGGCCGGAGCTTCAGCTTTCGTGCAGTTCTTGCCTCGCGTCGGAACCGGGAAGCTATCGGGACCGACTTCCGGCCGTGGAGCATAGCATAACCACTCCGTGAAACTCCCGCGAATCGGATAAATCATTTGCGAAGGATCGACATCCGGCCACGAATCGGTTCTAGGATTGAACGGACGCCCCTTGCCGACCTCGACATTCAAATTACTGACTAGACTTGCCGCCCGTTGCGAAGAGTTCCGGATATATTTTTCGAGGTCGCAGATTACATACTGTCTGGCCTGTGCCGCCGTTAGCGCGCCACTTTGGGGCAAGTTGTGAGAGGCGCAAGTGCGGGGAGCGGGTGCCGCGAATTCGGGGTCGCCTGAGTTCTGGGCCAGGGCTGGAAGGATTAATGTCAGGGAAATTAGGGCGCATCGCGTAAGTTTCATGTAGTTTGTTCCTCGCTTCAGAAAGAGAGGCGCGGAAGCCTTGCGGGAACCCTCAATTTTTTCGTGAAATCTCCGGTGAGGGTGGAAGCCGCCGTTCCGCGCCTTGTTATTCCGGAGCCGGAAGAGTTCTAATGTATAGATCACGTGACAGGGATCGGCGAGAGTGTCACCGAGTGGCTCCAACTCTGGAAAGAGGGGGACCCGAAGGCAGTCGAGCGTGTCACCGCTCTGGTTTACAGGGATTTGCGGCGGTTAGCGGCTTATCATCTGAACGGAGAGTCACAGGCCAACACGCTTCAGCCCACCGCGCTGGTTCACGAAGCTTATTTGCGGGTATCGGCCATCCGGAACATCGACTGGAAAGGCCGGGCGCATTTCCTTTCGGTCGTAACCGGTACCATGCGGCGCATTCTGGTGGACCACGCGCGCGCCCGGAAAGCCGCGAAGCGGGACAACGCCGGCTTCGATGCACCGGAGCGTGTCCGGGAAAATACGCAACTGGATATTCTCGCGGTGGATCAGGCGCTCGAGCGTTTGGCTGCTTCCTATCCCAGATGCGCGCAAGTGGTGGAGCTTCGATTCTTCGGCGACATGGAATTTCCTGAGATCGCGCAAGTGATGGATCTTTCTCTGGCCACTGTGGAACGGGATTGGCGATTCGCGCGGGCGTGGCTGCAAAAGAAGATGACGGATTTGCATGGCTAAAGAAGAAAGACTGCGTGACCTTTTCGAACGGGTCGTTGACCTCGCTCCGGAGGATCGCGATCGGCTTCTACTTCTGGAATGTGACGGCGACGTTGAACTCCGCAAGGAACTGCTTTCTCTCCTGGCGGCGGACACAGACGCGACGCACAACGATGCCTGGCGCCAATCGGCTCTGGACAACGCGGCATCGCTGGACCGACACTCGGCCGGCGCGGGTCTTGGAATCATCATCGGTCGGTACCGAACGGTGGAACTGCTCGGGAAAGGCGGCATGGGCAAGGTTTACCGCGCAATCCGGATTGATTCCGAATACGAGAAGAACGTAGCAATCAAGATTATTCGCAGCGGCCTCGATTCAGACGAACTGGCCCCGCGGTTTCGCGCGGAACGGCAGATTCTGGCGAATCTGGAACATCCGAACATTGCGAGACTGCTCGATGGAGGCGCAAGCGCCGACGGCCTGCCATATTTGGTGATGGAGTATGTGGAAGGCACGCCGCCGCTCGAATATTGCGAACGCAAGGCGCTCACCACCGCCCAACGCATCCTGCTGTTTCGGCAAATCTGTTCGGCCGTCCATTACGCTCATCAGCGGATGGTGATTCATCGCGACCTGAAGCCGGGGAATATTCTAGTCGCGGAGGATGGCACGCCGAAGCTGCTCGATTTCGGGATCGCGAAGGTGTTCGCGCCCGACGCTTCGGAAGCCACCCAACCTCTGACGGAAACCGGCATGCACCGGATGACTGCGCGTTATTCCAGCCCGGAACAGGTGCGGGGAGAAGCCGTCACCACGGTGTCGGACGTGTTTTCACTGGGTGTCATTCTTTATGAACTGCTGACCAGGCGCTCTCCTTATGGAGGAAAGGAGCGTTCGCCGCTGCAGGTGATGAACGCGGTCTGCCATGAGGACCCTCCGAAGCCCAGCGCGGCGCTTCGCGAACTGAAGGGCGATATCGACAACATCATCTGCAAGGCTCTGCAAAAGGACCCATCGGCGCGTTATGCATCCGTGGACCAGTTTTCCGAGGACCTGCGGCGGCATCTGAAAGGCAGACCCGTGCAGGCTCGCGGCGACGCACCTCTGTATCTTGCCCAGAAATTCGTCAGACGGAATCGGATGGCCGTCGCCGCCGCCGCTTTGGCCTTCTTCACTCTGATTGCCGGACTGTTTGAGGTAGCGCGCGCCCGTGCCCGGGCGGAGCGGCGCTTCAACGACGTCCGCCATCTGGCGCATTCCGTGATGTTCGATTATTCCGATGCAATCGACCAATTACCGGGCGCTACTCCCGTGCGTGCCCGTCTGGTGAAGGACGCGCTTCACTATCTGGACGATCTATCTAAGGAAGCAGACACCCCCGCGCTCCAACAGGAGATTGTGGATGCTTACGTCCGGATGAGCAACGTTCAGGGTAACGAATATCAGAACAATATGGGCGACACGGCCGGGGCTTTGAGCACCGCTGGCAAGGCAGCTGCAGCAGCGGAGAAGCTGCTCAATCAAAAAACGCCTTCCGCCCTCATCTCCGCAGCGGAGGCTTTTGCGACGGATGCGTCATTGCGGTATTCATCAGGCGATTTAGCAGGCGCGGACCGCCAGTACCGGCGCGCGATTGACCTTCGGGAGCGAGTGAAGAGTACGAATCCGGAGAATGTGGACAACATTTTGGCGCTCTCCACCTATGAGCGGCAGACGGGCGATCTATATGGCGGCTATGGCTTTCACAACCTGGGTAAGACAGCAGAAGCGGTTGAAATTTTATGAGCACGCCAGAGATATCGTTTCGCTTCTGAAGACAGACGGACCCAACCGGATTCCAGTGACCAAAGCCAAATACAAGGCGATGCTGTCGCTCAGCACTGCCGAAAGTGGAATTGGAAAGCGGGAGCAGGCCGCGCGCGATCTGGCCGAGGCGCTTTCCGAGTGCCAACAACTGAGCGTGGCCGAACCGAACGACGCCCACGTCAGGGTCGAACTCGCGAATTTGGAGCAGCGGTTCGGACAAACGTTGGTGGAAGCAAGGCGCGCTCAGGAAGCAGTCCCGCACATGGCCCGTTCCGCGGAGCTTCTGGCGAAACTGGCGGCGGCCGACCCGGGTAACGCGATCTATCGCCGAAGCCAGTCCGTGGTGGAGATGCAATGGGCCGCCGCACTTCGCGGCGCGGGTCAATTTCCGGCCGCCATCGAGCACAACCGGCAGGCCTTAACCATAGCCGAAGCACTGAGCCTGAATGCGCCAAAAAACGTTCAGTTTCGCGCGGACGTTGGTACAGGGGAACGTAAACTTTCCGAAAGCTTACTTGCCGCGGACGACTCAAAGGGCAGTCTGGAACATGCTGACAGAAGCCAAGCAATATTTTGTGCCCCCGAAACGGGCAGCGATTCGTTTACCCGTGCAAATTGTGGCCGCGCGCTGGTGAGCAAGGGCAACGCATTAGTCAGACTGAATCGGTTCCCGCTGGCGTTGGAAGCCTATCGGACAGCCGAACAAACCGCGGGGGAAGTTTCGAAAGCCGATCCAGTGAACGCGATTTTCCGTTCCGATCTGGCTCGCGCGCAAGCCGCGATGGCGTTCGCCCTTGCACGGACGGGAGATCCCAAGGCCGCCGCGGGTATGTATAGGGCGTCGCTCGCGAACTGGTCCGTTCTTCGCAAAGCGAATTCGCTCACCGCAGAGGATGCGCATCGCTTTGTCGAGGCCGAGCAACAGCTGGCCGGGCTTTCGCCTCGGCCGTACAGAAGCCTGAGGGTTCGCACGGCCGGTTTGCGCCTAACTGGGCATGATTCGCTTCGTAACAATCTTGGGTTTGGTCGCCGCTCTGTGCCGGGCTCAGGATAACGCGACCTTGCGCGCCGGGTTGGAGTTAACCGCTTCTCTGACGCTAGACCAGCAAGCGGACGCCCAGATTTTTAGGACGGTGGGACTTGAAAACAGCTCGACCCAATTAAAAGCAGTCATGTCCGCCGGAATGAATCTCAGCTCTTCCGCTCCCCAGCGGCTTGCGATGCATCGCGCCACAGAAGGCCTTACGGAACTTGCCGTTGAGCAGCGTCGGTATTCGGACGCGGCCTCATTCAGCAGCGTTCAGCATGAGAATTACCGCCATCTCGATCACGATTACGAAGCCGCGTTGAAAGCATCCCAAAACGCGCTCGCGTTCGAAAAACAGTCGGGCGACACCGAGGTCCTGGACTTGTTTCACGAAGGAGTAGCCCGCGATTACCTTGCGCTGAATCGGAATGCTGAAGCGTTGGCGAGTTTCCGGCAAGCGCAGGCAGCGGAGAATGGGATCACTACCGATCGCGCATCCTGGATTGCTCGTGGCGCCGCCCAAGCGGAGATAGCGCTGGGCCATATTGAAAACGCTCGATTGGAAGTAGCGAAATTACTGGCCAGCCAGTTCAAGCCTGCCGCTTTGCTGGCGCAGTCCGACCTACAAATCGCAGACGGCCAGTTTGAAGCAGCGCTTGCGAGCGTGAAGGATGCGAAAAATGCTGGCGCGAGCCTTCCAGAAGTTATTAATCAATTGGCCACAATGAATCTTCTTGCCACCCGGTCTCTTCCTTTTGACCAGGCAATCGGTCTTTCCCGAAAAATTGAGGCGGATTTCAGCGAGTTCTCAATCACCCCCTTCATCGAGGACACAGTCGCCTTCCGCCGAAGGCTCGCCGGCGATACAGCTGGTACACTGCGCGACAAATTGGCGGATGTGGAAAGCGCCCGCAAGTCGAACGACGTGATCCGTCAGATTCAGGCGCTTTCTAGTCTGGCCGTACTCTACCGGTCGCTGAACAGCATTACCGATCAGGTGGCTACTCTTGAGGAAGCGCACAAGCTGGAGCTTACCGAACCGCCTTTCGAGGCGCGCGCCTATTCCCGCATGCGGACGTTAAACCAGTTGGGTGACGCTTATCTAACGCTCACTTTCCCGCGATTCAGCCTGGCCGAAAAGTGTTTCGCGGAAGCGATTCAAACTTTCAATTCGCTTAAGGAACCGGAGTCGCAAATGAAAGCGGCCTCTCAGTACGGCCTCACAATCCTGGGGTTGGCTCGTTGCAACTTCCTGGATCCGGATGGCGAGCCCGAACAGGGCCGAAAACTGATGTTGGGCGCGCTCGAAAGTCTGCCGAGGAATGCCACTTACGACAAGAGCGACGTCCTGGTGCTGCTGGCCAGAATGGAAGCCAAAGAAAATCGCTTGCCGCAGGCAGCGCAGTATTTTGAAAAAACGATTGCAGAGTTGCATAACGGCGGTTGGCTCACCTATGAGGCGGTAGCCCGTGGAGAATACGCGCAGTTTCTCCTTACCATTGGGGTGCGCCTAAGCCATGCGCTTGAAGAGGCGGAGAAGCAGATCATTGCCGAAGAGAGCGCGGCAAAGCAGTTGAACATGGCGGAGGCCCAGTGGCGCGCGGCTTATCAGCGCGGTTTGCTGGCGGAGGCAAAGGGAGATCGGGCGGCAACTCTCGCGGCGTATCGCGCCAGTATTGCGAAATTGGAGTCGGTTCGCAGCGACATCTTCGATACCGGCCAGCGCCAGACGTATGTCGATCGCGAAATGGTGCAGGATCTCTACTCGCGCGCGTTCGCTCTGGTTGCAGGAGCCGGAGACCTGGCGCAAGTATGGGACCTGATGGAAAGAGCCAAAGCCCGCTCATTTCTGGATAGCTTGGGTGTCAATCGCTTTCACGCGTCCGCCACGGGGCCGGATGCGCGAAGAAATGTTCTGCTGGAAAAGGTGGCCAACACGAAGTTGCAGTTAAAGCCGGAAAGTGTGGAGGTGCTGCGGGCTTCCGGGCAAGCGCCAGCGGCTGCAACTCTGCAGAATCTGGAGCAAGAGTTGCGGCGGATTCGCGAAGGGGAGTTGCTCGCCAGAAGCCGTGCGGGCAATGCCGCGGCTGCTCATCCCATCTCTCTCGATGCTCTCTATAAACTGCTGCCCCCGAAAACAGCGCTGGTGGAGTTCGGGATCGCGAAGAACGAACTGTTGGTGGCAATCGCCACGCGGAACCGAGGCATACTGACCAGTCGGACCCTCGACGTCGCGCTGCTGGAAGGCAAGGTGAAAGAGCTAAAAGCGTGGTTGAGCAGTGGCCAGGACAGCGAAACGCCTCCGGCGCTTGGCTTCGTATCGGAAAACGTCCTCGCCTCCTTCCTGCCTTCAATTGGACCTGGCATCGACCATCTGATCGTTATTCCTACCCGCTTTCTCAATGACATTCCGTTCTCGGCGCTTCAGACAAAAGAAGGCAAAATGTTGATCGACACCTTCACCGTGAGTTACCTTCCCAGCGCATCCGTTCTGCAGTTCGTCTCCACCGTTGCTCCCGCTCATTCGAAAGTATTTCTCGGCGCTATCGGCAATGTTCCTACAGGAAAGAGTGCGTTGCCCGGAACATTGGATGAGACTGCCGCCATTGCCAAGCTCTACCCAGAAACGGAACGGGCCTACGAGGCAGATTTCACGCATGACCGGGCCAGGAACGCGCTGCTTGAAGACGATGTGGTTCACTTCGCCACGCACGGAGAGATTGACTCCCAATCGCCGATGTTCAACAGTCTGGTTACGGCACCTGCGCCCGGCCAGCCGAACCAGTTATCCGTTTACGAACTGCCCGGGCTGGCCATTCGCGCAAAGATAGTGATCTTGAGCGCTTGCGAAACGGCGAAAGGAACCCTTTCAAAGGGCGATGAACTATCGGGACTTACACGGGCGTTGCTCACGGCCGGAGCCGACACGGTAATTTCCAGCTTATGGCAAGTGGACGATCGCTCCACCGCGATGTTGATGGAGGAATTCCACCGAGAGCTGCTAAATGGGGCCGCTCCGTCGGACGCGCTTCGAACCGCTGGTCTGCGTGTTCGCAAGGAATTCCCGCAGCCTCATTATTGGGCGCCGTTCATTGTGACCGGAGTGCGTTGAACCGTGCTCGAGCTTAAGGAAACTATCAATGTGGAAATCAGCCCCACGGAACGGTCGCAAAAGCAGTCCAGGTGCAAGCTGAAGAGTTCCCGGTGACGATGAGCGTTTGGGGAAGGCCACCGCTCGCATCGACCGCGATTCCGGTGGGAGCGGCACTGCTACAACCGCCGTTTTGGACCGTCGCAATGGCGGTGCCCGTCACCACGCCACCTATACCGACATACTCAGTTGTACCGTCATGAGCGCGCATGGGTTACTTGTTCCCCGGCGGCCGCGCCAAGAGTGCTTTGAACCTGGGATCTTCATGCAACGACTTAAGATCATCATCTTTTTGAACGTTTGCTCGGGTATTCGCAGACAAGCCGTGTTCGAGCGCATACTGTAGACTCGCGAAGGCTTGATCCTTTTTGTTGTCTAAGGCCAGCGCGCAGCCGAGCTGGTAAACGGTGTACGCGGTCCGAGGATGAATTTCTCCGATCGCCCGGCGCTGCCCTTCGAAAGCTTCTCGATACACCTTCTCGGCCTCGGAATAGTGCTTCTCGGACTTCAAAACGTCACCCAGCGTTACCATTGTGTAAAGAGTATCGTTGTGCTCCGGGCCCAGGACTCGCCGCTCGATCGCCAGAGTCTTTCGAACCAGTTGCTCCGCGTCCGCGAACCGCCCTTCCTCTTCGAGCGCCCCCGCAAGATCGTCCGCGGTTACCAGGGTCGAGCGGTTCTCCGGACCAAGCTTCCGGATCTTCAGCTCTAGGGTTTCCCGGAAGAGCTTCTCGGCCTCGGGAAGGCGCTTTTGCTGGACCAGCACGCCACCGAGGTTCCCCATCACCATCAATGTGTCCGGATGTTCGGGACCAAGCACACGCCGCTCGGCTTCCAGGATTTCGAGATAGAGCGCTTCCGCTTCTCGGGCCCGGCTTTGTCTCTGCAAGCTGGCGGCAACGTCGTTCATCTCGTTGAGAACGTCGGGATTATCCGGCCCTTTTGCTCGCCGCTCGAGCTCGAGTACCTGGCGGAACATCTTCTCTGATTCCGCATACTTCCCTTGATAATCCAGGTCGGTAGCCAGAAGATCCATCGCCGATAGGGTCAAGGGGTCCTCGGGTCCGAATGCGGCCTGAGCCATCCCGGTGACTTCCCGATGCTGCTTTTCCGCCTCCGGGTAACGTCCTTCACTATTCAAAATGGCCCCCAACCGCGACATGGATTCCAGAGTGTCGCGATCGCGCGGGCCCAGCACCGTGCGGCGGGCGCTAACCACCTCCTTTTCCAATTTTTCAGCCTCGGAATAGCGGCTTTCCGCACTTCGCACCTGCGCGAGCTCATGCATGGATCTCAGAGTGGCTGGGTTGTTCGCGCCCAGCCTGCTTCGTCCAATCGCTACAGCGTGGCTCAGCAGTGAATCCGCCTTCGCGTACAGGCCCAGGCTCCGGTAAACGCTTCCCATCACCTGCATCATCTGCGCCTGGAGATCGGGATCCTTCGCCAAGCCTTCGCCAATGTCCTTCGAAGCCTTATCCAGGATTTCGCGCGCGCGGATATCGTTGCCGCGGGATTCACTCGGGTTGGACACCTTGAACATCCCGCTCATGAAGTCCGCGACGCGGTTGGCGCGATCGCGCTCGCGATTGGCACGATCACGCTCGATGATCGTCCTGCGTAGTTCAAAGGTTTGCGCCACCGCTACAACGAGCATGAGCACGGCCGCGATCCCGGTTAGAAGGACACCGACGCGGTGCCTTTGTATGTACTTGCGCGCCCTGTATCTCGCGCTTGCCGGACGCGCCAGTATGGGTTCGTTGCGAAGGTAGCGCTCAATGTCGGCGGCTAAGTCGTTGGGCGCTGCATAACGGCGCGCGCGGTCCTTCTCCAGCGCTTTCAGACAAATCGCGTCCAAGTCTCCGCGTACTTCCCCCGCCAGCGTGGGAACGTTCATTCGGGGAGCGTTCGATAGCCGGGTACTCGGACGTGGGGCCTCTTCCTCGCGGAGACGCCTGGGGAACTGATCGATCGGCGTCGTGGTGAAATCGATCGGAAGCGTCCCCGCGAGTAACTCGTATAGAACAACGCCCAAGGAATACACGTCGGTGCGCGTGTCCACATCGACTCCAGCTGAATCGGCTTGCTCCGGACTCATATATCCGGGCGTTCCGACGATCGCTCCTAGTTGCGTGTACATCGTACTGGCACTCAGACTCCGCGCCGTCGCTTTCGCCACGCCGAAGTCGATGATCTTCGGCACCGGCTTCCCATCTATTTCGGTGACCAGGATGTTAGAAGGCTTCAAATCGCGATGGATTATGGCCTTGTGGTGTGCATGCTGCACGCCTTCGCATACACTGACGAATAGATCCAGACGGTGCCGCACGTCGAGCTTGTGTTTGTCGCAATACTCTGTGATGGGAACGCCGGTGACATACTCCATCACGAAGTACGACCGGCCCTGCGGCGTGGCACCGGCGTCAAATACCTTAGCGATATGGGGATGATCCATCAGCGCCAAGGCCTGGCGCTCCGATTCAAAGCGCGCGATTACTTCGCGGGTATCCATGCCCGCTTTGATTAACTTGACAGCAACCCGCCGCCGAACAGGATGCTTTTGCTCGGCAACCCAAACCTCACCCATCCCGCCCTGACCCACCATTTGAAGCAAGTGATACGGCCCGATGGTGCTGCCCTCGTCGGCCTCGCTCGTTCCAAAAGTTTGGGTATTTTGCTCCGCCACGTTCGTCTGTCCCTCAGCTGTATTAGCGTATTTCAATATACGCCTCGCGTGCCCAGGTTTCGGCGCAACGTTGTACTCCCCTTAGCGGTTTGATAGGTGATGGGCAACGGAATCCATGCCCGACAACAGTGTTGTCCGTCGATACTGACGTGGAAAGAGTGTCCAATAATGAGTAATAACGTTCGGTGACTCGGCAGGGCCGCAGTGCGGGTGGAAGCCGGCTGGCGAATCCTTTTTAGTGGCGGCGACAAAACGAGTGCAGGCGCGCCAGCCGCCACTCCCGCGTCAGTAGCGGAGATCAATCGCGTAGAAGCTGGGCAGCGGTATTCACAGCAAGCGACCCCGCCTGTCTCAGGGCTCACGACCTTCCAGCGTTTTCGCCGTATTCCCACTCAAAGGGCACGCCGGTATCGCCTAGCAGGCTGCTGAAATGTAGGGTGATCACTTATGACGTAGGGATGGAAGCTGGACGAATGCTTCTATTAGCTTTGCTGAGAGCCCTGAAGTCGGCTCGTTTGACCGGATAAATGGCTGGATCTCCGGACTTTGGACGCAGCTCTCCTACGTGGTTGCTGCCTGAAGGTTGCGCATGCGAACTAAATTGTAGGCCGCGGCCGCAATTGTGAACATCCAGCCCACCCGCTCCAAGCCGCGGAACCGCGTCTTACGCTGCAGCGCCACCATCTTCATCCAGCCAAAGACTTCCTCCACCCGCTTGCGTTTCCGTTGACTGATTCCATATCCTTCATGGCGCGTTGTGCGCTCATCGATCGCGCTCCGCCGATTGGTGTCGTTTTGTGCCACATGCGGCGTCACCTGTACGGCTTGCATCTGCTCCACGAAGCTGCTCGTGTCATAGGCGCGGTCCGCGCCCAATGTTACCCGTTTCCATGCTGGCTTCTGCGCCATCATCGCCATAGCAGCCTCGCGTTCCGCGGTGCCGGTGGCCTGCGTCAGCCGCACATCCACCACCACTCCATTGCGGTTCTCCGTGCGTACATGTCCCAGATACCCCAGTTTGGCTGCCGCACCTTTGCTCTTCTTGTACAGCCGTGCAAACGGATCGGTGAGCGACTCATGCGTTTCGTTCGAACGCTTCTCCTTGTGCCAGTTCACAGTGGGATTGCCGCCCCGGTCCGCCGGAGGATTGGATCCAGCTTACGGGTTCCGAGACTGCGTCGGAAGAGTAGGGCTTATGCCGCATAGGATGGAGGAGGCGGAATACCTAAAGCTCCACGCATTCCGCGCTGGCCTGTTTGAGTACTGGGATGTCTTTGTCAGCATCCTTCCAGAGAGCGAGAAAATCCTGGTAGGCGATCCTAGCCCTATCCTTTTCTCCCGATAGAACGAGCGCTTTTCCCAATAGGAAGTGCGCCAGGGCGCCGATGGGATCGGCAAGAACAATTCCGCGATGATTCAGGACTTTTTCGAATTCCTTTGCCGCCTGCCGCCCCTGTCCTGCTTCCAGGTACGCCTGCCCGCGCACGTACGGTGGATACAGCCCTCCGAACTTGGCGAAAAAGGCTGTCCCCGGCATGGCCAAATCGTAGGGAAGTGAAGTCTTTAGGTGCTCGATAGCTTCTATTGGCTCTGTCTGCAAAAGCGCGAGAAGTGCACGCAGCGTGGGGAGATACTCCAATTGCACGGGCGTGTCCTCTGGAAACCGTTTTGCGAGATCGTCGGCAAGGCCCCTCGATGCGGATCGGTCGCCTGCGAGCGCAAGTGCAAAAGCTGCTGCATACTGAACGTCGCGGCCTTTCCCCAATTCGAGAGCTGCCCAGGCGCGCTCTTTCGCCGCATCCTGATTCCCGAAATGTCCTTCACTTACCGCCGCGCTTGCCTGGTAAATTGCGGCCTTTTCGCGATCGCCATTCTGTTGCGCCAAGACGATTGCGTGATGCCACATTGTCCTCGCGTTTTTCATTTGTCCGGAATGCGCCAGGACAAGAGCCTCATTGTGCGACATCCAATCTTCCGCCTCCCGGTTTCCGCGTGCCCGGTCGATTTCGCGCTTCATCGCAGTCTGGTCGCCCTTCAGAAACGCAAAGTAGTAGCGGTTGGCTAGAAAATTCGGAACTTCCAACTTGCGTTCTGCGGCTTGCCGCATTGCAGCCTCAGCTTCTGCGAACCGGTTCAGCGACATATGGTGGATAGCAAGTCCGTCATAGGGAAACGGGAGATCGGGGTTAAGCCGAATGCACTCCCTGGCCGCTTGAATTCCACGTTCGTACTGGCCAGTCCCTCGGGTGCCCCATCCGCTCAAAACTCCCCAAGGCTGCCAATCCAGAGGATAAGTTCGCGCCCATGCCTCGATGGTCTCCAATTCTTTCTGCAAGTTTCCAGTTACCTGCCGGTCGTACAGAAAGAGGATAAACAGCCTTTCCCGATCGGTTACGCGATCTCGCATTTCATAGGCTTTGAGGGTGTGCTCCATGGCGAGATTGGTTTGTCCCATGTTCCAGTAAAAGAACCCTAGATCAGCTTGCGCCATGGCGAATTGAGGGTCAATGGCGAGGGCGCGATGAAGGTGAGGTATCGCAGCAGAGAAACCACGGGTGAAGAGTGCACTCCGGCCGGCACTGTATGCTTTCAGCGCTTCGAGGGATGGGGTGGTCGCCTGTTCCAGCGAAGTGAAGTGCTCTTCTATCGCGGCCAGCGAGTCGCCGAGTCGGGCCCGAATTTGAACCGCAATCCTTGCGAGCGCATTTAAAACCTCCTCTTTGTTTTCCGCCTGCAACTGCTCGTGGCCGAGAATTTCTCCGGTGCTGCAGTTCCTCGCGCGTAACCACAAGACGTACCGGCTTCCGAGGCTTGCAATCGAGCCTTCCAGGACAGCCGTGCCGCCTGCGCGCTCACAGATCTCCTGTGCGACATCGGGCGTAAGGCGTGTCTCGGGAGTCCGCTGCATTAAGCGCAATATCTGCTGGACCGATTGATCCGAGACAAGCGCTAGGGAAGGAGACTGCTCCATCTGCACCGACAAACCGTCGCGAAGAATCCTATCGAAAGTTGCATCTCCCGTCTTGTTCTCGAACTCGCCCACCACTACCTTGTTCCTCCGGGTGAGTTTCGGCGCCGCTTGCGAACTAGGGTGCGCCGTCGCGTACACCGTCGCGTACAGTTCGCGGCTTACCCTGGGAACCGCCATGAGCTCTCGCTGTAATTCGACAGCGGATTGCCAGCGGCGCGAGGCGTCTTGTTCCAGACACCGGCTCACGATAAGCTCCAGCTTTCGCGGACGAAGGCGCTTCCGCTGTACGGCCGCCCGTTGGCCAGTGAGCATTTC
Organism: Bryobacterales bacterium; assembly: GCA_963814235.1. GTDB lineage: Bacteria > Acidobacteriota > Terriglobia > Bryobacterales > Bryobacteraceae > Bog-113. The sequence continues at coordinate 24,040 of CAWFCA010000002.1, forward strand.
GTAAAGCACGCAGCCGAATGCATAAAGATCTGTGCGTGGATCGGTCGGTTTGCCCTCCCGCTGCTCCGGTGCCATGTACGCGGGTGTGCCCACGATCATACGGCTGGCTGTAACGGTCTCATCATGGTGGGAGCGCGCCAGACCGAAATCAAGGACTTTGATGCCGGTTTTTCCGATCATGATATTTCCCGGCTTAAGGTCACGATGAACGATGCCCTTGCCGTGCGCCTCAACCAGCGCTGCCACGATCTGGGAACCGTAAAGAATTACAGTCTGGATAGGCATCGGCCCGTGTTTCAGCCAAGCCGCCAGTGTTTCGCCGTCCACTAATTCCATGACCAGGTAGTTGGGCCCTATATCGAAAAGCGTACAGATGTTGGGGTGGTTCAGGGACGAAATCGCGCGGGCCTCGCGGTCAAAGCGGGGGTTGAACCGCTCAATGTTGGTTTTGATGGCAACGGCGCGGCCTAATCGCGTGTCGGTGGCTCGAAACACCTCACCCATGCCCCCTTCGCCGAGCTTGCTTTCGATAAGGTATGGTCCCAGGCTTTCACCCGGAGCTACTCCGGTGGGAGCCAGTCCGGTCAGAGCGGCATCTTCCACCAGATGGGGAGCATTTCGGACGGCCGGCTGATCGAGGAATTTGCCGCCCTTTCGCTCCAGGAGAAGGGATTCCACTTCGCGGCGCAAATCGGGATCTACCTGCGCCAACAGAGCCGCGGCCTCTACTGGCGTGGCCTCTCGAGCCACGTGAAATAGCTCTTCGATTTGCCGAAAACGCTCTGGAGTCATGTCTCGGGTCCCGATAGCTTCCTAGTGTAGGCTTAACTCCCGTAACAGCCAAGCCTTAGCAAGATGCCAATCGCGTCTGACGGTACGCGGCGAGATCTGCAAAGCAGCGACAATCTCATCCTCAGTCAATCCTCCAAAGTAACGCAGCTCTACCACTTTGGCTTGGCGAGGCGCGACCTGTGAGAACGCCGTGAGGGCCTCGTCCAGAGCGAGGATGGACCGGTCGGTCGCGGGGGACAGGACGGCGGATTCGTCCAAGTTGACTTTATCCGGTATCCCGTCGCGCGCCTGCGCGAACCCCGCCTGCGAGCGGCGTTCACGAGGATTCGCCGCATCATCTGAGCCGCTATGGCAAAGAACTGCGCGCGTGCCTGCCATTCCACGTGGGTGGCGTCAACTAAGCGAAGGTAGACCTCGTGGACTAGCGCCGTAGCCTGGATGCTATTGCCTTGGGCTTCGTTTTTCATGTATCGCCGAGCCATGAGACGCAGTTCAGGATAGACGTGCTCCGTGAGCCGGGCCAGTGCGCCTTCATCACCGGCGCCCCAAGCCTTCAACAAAAGCGTGATTTCTTCAGCTCTTGGGTCGATGGCTGGCCCGTCCTTCCCATGGCTCTCCAAAAAATTTAAACAAGATGCGTGGCCGCTTTTGGACCTCGCTTGGCGCCTGTACTGGCGGAGGAGAACAGGCGGTTGGATGATCTTCTCCCTGAAAGAAGGAAGTTATGAGCGCAAAGGAAATGATCATGAAACGCACCATTATCGCAAAGGCTTTCGCAATCGCAGCAGTCACTGTATTCGGTCTGGGTGTACCTTCGTTAGCGAACGCAGATAACAAAGGCTGTTCGACCGCAACCCTAAAGGGCAACTTCGCGGACAAAGACACTGGATTCCTTACGGCCCCGCCGGAGATGGCCGGCCCCTTCGCCGGCGTCAGTGCGCAAAACTATGACGGGAAGGGGACTCTTACGGCTACTGGAACCGTAAGCCTGAACGGCAACATCGTCGCAGTGACGGAGAGGGGCACCTATACGGTAAATCCTGATTGCACCGGCACATACACAATGCAAGTTTCGCCTATCGGCTTAACAACTCACGGCTTCTTCGTGATCGCCGCGAGCGGGAATGAACTTCAAATCATCGTGACCGACCCCGGCACCGTTATCACCTGCATTTCACGGAAGCAATTTCCGATGGGCGACTGGAGAGAATAACGGATTCCGGCCCTCGTGGCGCAAAATGTCCACAGGCCGGAAAACAGGCTCAATCGCGGGTGGCGACTCGGCTGGAATGACGCGAAGGATCTGCCGCCCGCGAGACAGTGAGTCTAGAATGCCGGCATCACGCTGACGTATCAGGCCCGCCGCCGGTACGTGACCAGGCGAGAAGGACCCAAGAGTCCCGTTACCGGAACGTGAGTTCCTCCAGGGGTTCCGTCTGCAATCCAGAGATTGGGAATGAAGAACGGTTGCCGAGTGCAAATTGGAAGCGGTCCTGTACAAGTCGCGAGCAATGGTCGAAGATGGACGCGAAAAATGGTGTCCGATAAGGGTGGATAACGTCCGGCGACTTGTAACTGTTCGTCGAGATGCAATGGCGGGAACAGCGAGCCTTGATGAACTTCGACTCGCAACCACGCCGATAAGATTGGCCGAGGGCCGAGCAGCGAGACGGGAGCCGTCTTCTTTTCTGACTGAGTGACAAGATGGACGTGTGGATTGCTCTATCTGCCATGCAGCGCGATGAATCTGTGAGGATCACCCAGAAAAGCCCTGGGACGGAGCAAGTGGTCATGATGACGCGTGCCATTGCGGTGGCGCCGGGATGCCGTGTCCTGTGTGCAACTGGTCACCAGGCCCCGAACCCCCGCAGATGCCGAACGGATATCAGTCCTGGACCAGAAAGCCACGAAGGTGCCATGGCGACTTGGGGACACGACGCGAATGGTGCCGGGAAGAAAGGACCGGGCGTTTAGAGTTTGGTCCTGGACGAGTCCCCTCCGGCAAGGGCAGCCTCACTCTTGCGTGAGGTCGAAAGCTCTGCAGCACTCATTTCTCTCGAATGAGCAAGAGTGATTTAGTATGAGTTGTGATCAATACATCAGAGTTGAGCAGAGCGATATTGGAAGCTGCGCATCGTAGCCTCGTCCAAGAGCACTTACAGATCGAAGCGCAGATTCACGAGGTTGAACGTTTTCTGGGCGACAAAGGTCAGGCTTTCGCCAAAAGAATGGAACCGCTCGCATCGGGCTTCGGCCGATACCAAAAGCTAAGAAGCGAACCCTAAGCCCAGCGGCCCGGAAGCGGATCGCAGAAGCGCAGAGAAAGCGGTGGGCCGTTTCAAGGGGCGAAGTTACCGTGCCGAAGAAACATCGAAGCCGAAGAGAAGTGTCAGCCCAGAAGCGCGGGAACGAATGGCCGCAGCCCAGCGAGAACGGTGGGCAACCAAGAAATAACCTGTTCTTCCAGGAAGTGCTCAAGCACATTACCGACGCGGAACGCGTGTTTGCGTCTCGCGCGTTTTGGTTCGCCCGAGGGTTCAAGACATCTCTGCCAAGCTTCGATCAGGAAATCGCGGTTCGCAACTCGGAGGCGGACGAGGTTCCGTGGTCCGCGCACGTCGAGGAGTTCCGGCGGGTGCGACTGGCTTCCATTTCACTTTTTAAAAACATGCCTGCTTCCGGCTGGATGTGTGGAGGAATTGCCAGCGATAAACATTTCAGTGTCCGCTCGTTGGCGTACATCATCGCTGGACATCTGAGCCACCACATCGCGCTGCTTCACGAGCGTTACCTGCGGAACAAGCACAACACGGCAGTCAGGTGATGAATATCCTTGGTGGGAAAAGATTCACCGTGGCACCGGGCAAGCCGGCAGCGCACATGCCAGCGGGATTGTGGGTCTATGCATTGGGATCGATTGCCACTGGAATTGTCGATCTGATCTTTGGTGACTTTGAGAGTGCCCACCAACCAATTCAGGCTTTTGGAGATCACATTCCTGGTCGCGAAATACTCGCGTACGTGGCCGCTCTTTGCCTCGTTGGGGGAGGGGCAGCACTTCTGTGGCGAAAGACTGCTCGGATTGGTGCGGCAGTGCTGGCGGGCATCTATTCGATTTTTGTCATATTTTGGTTTCCGAGATTGTATACGGCTCCTCGCGCGCTCGGGTTCAACGTCCCCGTGATCGTAGGCATAATTGTGGGAGTCGCTCAGCAGTTGATCCTCGGAGCTGCAGCAATGACTCTTTTCCTCCGGCTGGAGACCGACTCGACGCGGCTGTCGGGAGTACGGCGCGTCGTCCGCTACATATTCGGACTGTCTTCAGTTGCCTTCGGGCTGGCCCACCTGACTGCTCTTCCTTTGGTGGCGAAGATGATCCCCGTGTGGATGCCGTTCAGCGGTGAGTTTTGGTCGATAGCGACCGGGATCGCGTTCATGGCCGCGGGAGTTGCAATTTTGACAGCGACTCTGGACGTCATCGCCGCCCGGCTCCTCGCTTTGATGCTGTTTATTTTCAGCGTGCTCGTATTGGGACCGGGCGCCATTGCTCGTCCACACAACCAGGTACCCTGGGGGTCGAATGCGTATAACATTACCGCGGTCGGCGCCGTTTGGATCCTCGCTGATCTGCTAGCGATCACCGGCCGTACGCGAACACGCGGCCGCGAGCAATAACCCTGGAAACTGGGCGCGAAAGAATCTCCGTGTCCACAGCTTCCAGCAAGATGGATGTGCAACCGAAGCTCGTACTTCGACCCGCGACTGGAACGACTCGTTCGTAACGGGCACGATGCTCGTGAGTCTTTGCGCGCCGGCTATTCGCTTGGTGATGATCGCTTCCGCATGGACTACGATCAGCGCGGAATCACAGAGCTACTGCTCCATTTTCTCGAAACCAAGCGCCAAACGGATCGCGATTTCAGTAGGAGAATATGCACCGTCGCGGCGCTCTAGTTGGAACGGCTGGAGCGCTTCAAGGGGCGGTTGTGCCATAAACCGCGGCTCCTTTCCTCGGTTCGGCTGAGCCGCATGCACTAGAAATGGATGGCAGAGGTATACGGTCCCCGCATCACCCGTCGCAGGGAGTTCCGGTCTCCAGGCGGTCTCGTCAAGGCAGTTTGCCAGTTCCATGAACGACATGCCACGTTCCGCTGCGGGAGCAAGGATGCGAGCTACGTCCAGATGGGATCCCAAACGTATCCTGGTCGGGGCGTCGGACTCCCTAACGTCGGAGAAGAGAAACAGCAGCAGCAGGGCGCGGCCTTTTGACTGTACATTCACACGCCACGAAAGGAACGATTCCGACCCATCCAGCGGCGGGTAACTGGCATCCACATGCCAGCCGGTATCCCCGGGATCGCTCTCGCTCGGAAATCGTATCGGGAATGTGCCAAGCGCTGGGAGTGGCCGCCAACGGCCAACCCCGACGAGTTGGTCAATCGCGGCAACGAGGCGCGGCGCGTTTGCCGCCGCACGAAAAGGTGGATCGAAGTAACTGCCCAGCCGGATGACCGCGCGAGTCCAGGTCGTGCGGTCGAGCGGGTCACATCCGGTGTCACGCCACAGGATCTCGCGAGCTTCTTCCGCACTGCTGCGCAAAAAGGCCGCCTCGAGCCGCACAAAACCGTCCCGGACAAATCCCTGAATGTCGCGAGAGGTGAGAACCGGACAGGGAACAGCATTTTGCTCGGCAGCCATACGAGTATTTTCTCAGCATCGGATGACGCGCGAGTCGTCGGTCAATCTGGATCACGACGGGCCGGCTATCCAAGGGTGCACGGGTCGTGTAGGGACCGTTTGCCATTATCTGGCAGGATCGCCCCTAGATCTTACACACCCCACGGAACAAAGACAGTGATTCCTGAACGGATGAAGAGCAGCCATGGCGCACGCAGAAGCAGGGCCAATTACGCCCGCTTTGTCGCACCGAGAAAGTGTCCGATAAGGGTCCATAACGTCCCTCGACTCGTCCAAGCGAGACTCGTTCTTCGACACGCGATTCGGAAACCGATTGCTTTGCCACCGCACACCTTCCCCCGTTTGATTCATTGGATCGCTATGCCATGGGAGATTTTGCTGCCAATACGCTCTCTCTGCAATGGCACGTTGAACCGCGAGTTGCAATGGGCTTTCAAATTCGTTCCAGCAAGTGAACAATGACGATATCGCCTTCCCCCTTGCCGATGCGTTTTCGTACCTCCAATTTGATGGGCAGCTTATGGGTACCGTCTCCCAAAGCCATGAACGAGCTGCTGAATGGATGGCCGTCGATGGTGCCGCGGACCTTGACGATGCCCCGAGTGCCGAAGAAACGCGGCCGAGTCCGGCATCACTACGTACGTCCAGCCTCCTTTGGCAGCGGACTTCTGCAGCGGTGCCTGGAAGCGTTTGTCGATTGACATTTGGATTTCTCCGGATCCTCTTGTGGTCAGTGAATCAGGGCGGCGAGAATGGTCGCGTCGTTGGTTTGATTGTCGCCTGAAAATTTGTCGAGGGCCGCGAACGCGGCTTCAACAATGCTCTCCGGCTGCCGTTCGCCGCAATGAGCGCTGCGGGAAGGCCCTTACCGCAGCATTGGTGACGGCAAGCCTCACACTCCTGCTGGGCAAGCGTACGACGTGGAAGCAACCGCCGTCGAGCGCGTGGATCTGTCTGCAGCGGGCACCATGTGTGCCTCTTTGTGCTTCGGCGGACGGTATTTTCCATGAATCGTTTCTACAGCCCGCATGCCGGTACCCGATCCCGGCTGACGTCCACCACCACCGGTTCGATTTATCATTTCGCGCCGCCGTAGATAAGTCCGCGGAGGGAACCTGAAATCGACATCCGATCGCCAACTTTTCTTTTCTTAAAATTAGTCGGCAGCATGTCGATAACCGGCAGTGCGGCTCCGACTACCCCATGAACGCGCCAGAAAAGAGCGACGCGAAAAGGAGCAGGAGACATGAAATACATTTTGCTGATGTCGGGAAACAAGACCGGAGTAGATACGTACCGCGCGTGGTCCAAAAAAGACATCGATGCCCATATGGCCGCATTGGACAGCCTCAACCACGAGCTCGTGAAGTCGGGCGAGTTCGTGGCCTCCCAGGGTTTAGCGGCTCCGCACGAAGCGAAAGTCGTGCGCGGCTTGACCGAAGGAATGCCAATCACGGATGGCATTTTCCCAGAATCCAAGGAGTTTCTGCTGGGCTACTGGATCATCGATGTAGACACGCCGGAACGCGCCTGCCAGATCGCCGGCCGCATCGCAGCGGCGCCCGGTCCCGGCGGAGTCTCTACCAACATGCCGATCGAAGTGCGCCAGTTCGCAATCCGCGTTCCGCAGCCATAGAACGGTAGACAATGTGGTGCCGCAGAAGCTGATGAAGTACATTTTGATGATGCACGGCCAAAAGGGCTCCTGGGATGACTACGCCAGGTGGTCGAAAGAAGATCTGCAGCGCAACGTCGACTTCATGGGCCGCTTCAATAAAAAGCTTCACGATTCGGGGGTCTTTGTGGATACAGAGGGGCTGGCCTGGCCGCAGGAGGCGAAGGTTGTTCGCGCGGCAGACAACGGCGAGCCAGTTACCGACGGCATATTCCCGGAGTCGAAGGAGTTTCTGGCCGGTTACTGGGTCATCGACGTAGAAAGTCCCGAGCAGGCCTACACGATCGCTGCGCAGGCGTCGGCAGCGCCAGGGGTGGGCGGGAGGCCGGCGAATATGCCGATTGAGGTACGGCAAGTGCTCAGCAGTCACAGCGACTTGGGCTTCTGACGCGGACATCAGCCGTGGCATTGAGCGAAACATCATCGGATCTTGCGATTGGAGAGCTGCTGCGAGAACTGACGCCACAGGTGCTCGGACTTGTGGCGCGAAGATTCCGTGACTTCGACGCGGCAGAGGATGCCGTTCAAGAGGCGTCGATTGCGGCTGTAATGCAATGGCCGCGCGGCGGAGTTCCGGTCAATCCACGCGCTTGGCTTACGCAGGTTGCGTTTCGAAAGATGACGGACCGTATCCGGGTCGAATCTGCACGGAGGCGCCGCGAGAAGGATCTGGTGGAGGAGGCAGTCCGCGTGTCCAAAGGCGTCTTAGCGGCTACGCCGGCCGAAGACGACGGGCTGGTTCTTCTATTTCTGTGCTGCCATCCTGTTCTTACACCTTCCTCAGCGATCGCCTTGACGCTGCGCGCCGTTGGGGGACTAACCACGGCTGAAATCGCGCGTGCTTTCCTGGTTCCGGAAGCAACCATGGCGCAGCGAATCAGCCGGGCGAAGCAGACTATCAAGGCATCGGGGATACCTTTCCAAATTCCTGATGCCGAGGAGCGCGGGGTGCGTTTGCGCTCCGTGCTCCACGTTTTGTACTTGATCTTCAACGAGGGATATACGGCTACTTCAGGACCACAGCTGAGGCGCGCCGACCTTTCACACGAAGGAATACGCCTGACGCGCGTGGCCCTGTGTCTACAGCCCGAATCTACGGAGATTGCCGGCCTTCTTGCCCTTATGCTGTTGACTGACGCGAGGCGGCACGCCCGAACGGGCCCAAATGATGAGCTGGTGCCGCTGGCACAGCAGAATCGCGCGCTTTGGGATCGGGAACAGATTGGGGAGGGGATCTCGCTGCTTTCTGCCGCACTGCCGAAAGGCTCCGTCGGACCCTATCAATTGCAAGCGGCAATTGCCGCTGTTCACGATGAAGCCAAGCGCCCCGAAGATACGGACTGGCCCCAGATTCTTGCGCTCTACGGGTTGCTGAAACACATGTCGGACAATCCTATGGTGATCCTGAACCACGCAATCGCGGCAGCGATGGTGCATGGCCCAAAAGAGGGTTTGAATCTGCTGGAGGCAATCAAGGGGGACCGGCGAATTGTGGAACACCACCGCGTGGACTCCGTTCGCGCACATCTTTTTGAAATGGCGGGCGACTCTCAATCAGCCGCGAGACTCTACCGCGTGGCTGCGGCCAAAGCGGCGAATTTGCCTGAACGCAATTTCCTTGTGTTGCAAGCTGCGCGACTGACTACGATGATGGCCTAATAGGACAAGTCAGTGATGCTGAGCGGATTGCGCGCCCTTCAGGAGCTAGGCACGTCTTCGGGGAACGGACGAATGTCGGCTGAGCAGGTAAGCAAAAAAGGCTAAAGCCGCGTGTGTCGCACCGCAAGACAGTGTCCGATAAGGGTGGCGCGCGGCGAGGCTTTCAGTCCGGCTGGCTCACATTGTCGTTACTTGGTCAGTCTCACCGCGCTGATGAGGGTGAGCCCGCCGCCATGCCCGTAGAGGCCGCCACTGGTGGCCATTGCTGCATGCAATAAGCAGACGGCAAAAGGCGTCTAAGACTGGTATTCTTAGAGCGAAAACGTGCAGCGGCTCCGATAATTCAGAGACTATTGGATGTGGCGGGCTGATCAGGTCGCAAACGTTGTTGAGCCGGTCAAAGAGCGCGCAAGAGGGAAGGACGTCACTTCGGCCAGATCGTAAAATCGCGCATCGCGAGGCGGACCGGGTTCCCGCCCATCGCGATGAGCGCGGCGTTGAGTTCCAAAATGTGGGCGTGGGTGAGGGCCAGCTCATGTTCCTCGGGCTGGTAGCGTGTGCCAACTTTGTAATCGAGAAATGGAGTCGCGGACTGCTCGATGTGATTGCCGAGCACGTGCGCAATGGGGAGTGTCGCGGTGAGCGTCACCAGCCGCTGTATGCTCCTCTGAAATGCCGGGAAGTCCGCCACGTAGAGGCGGCCGGGATAGAGGGAATCGCCGGTTAGCAAAATCCCGGTTTGCGCGTCATAGAAGGCGAGGCTCAGCGGGTCATGCCCGGGAATCGGCAGCACATCGATCATTCTGCCCCCAAGATCGATGCCGCCTTTGTCTTCAGGCCAGTTTGCAATCTGGAAGAAGCGTCGGGTCCCTTCCACGGTCAGGGGAACCACGGAGGTGTGTGGACGGCCGCCAAATCCGGGGTCGCCGGCGGTGTGGTCGTCATGGCCGTGAGTATGGGCAACCACCAGCTCCAGGGACTCCCGAGAGACAGAACGCCGCTTAGCCCAGCCGGCAATAATCCCTTCCACTGCCTGGGCGGTCTGAGGCTTTCCTGCGCCGGTGTCCAATAGCAACACCCGGCGCTGGCCGAAAATCAGATACAGGAAGGGCTTCTCGTAATGCGTACAGCCGGATTCGCGAAGAATGTAAAAGTCTTCGTTATAGGCCTGTACCTGCCATGGAGCGAGCGACGCGCAATCGGGTCCCCCGGTGTCCCAATGGGCGCGGAGTGTTCCCGGCTTTAACCCCGCGCCATCCGGCTGCGGGGCTTGCGCATAGATCGGCAGGCAAACAACGGCAAGCAAGAATAACTGGCGCACAGGTTCACTAAAAGCTATAGCGAAGGCTCATCTGAATCACGCGAGCCGGATAGGCGCTCTGCAGCTCCCCGAACGTCGCCGTGTTGTTGACGTCAAGGCTCGGGTTATAGAAGTTAGTGTGATTGAACGCGTTGAAAGCCTCGGCGCGGAACTGCAGCCGATGACCTTCAAAGGGCATCCGGAAACTCTTCATCAGCGCGATATCGGCATTGGTGAAGCCCGGAAGCCGGACGATGGCGCGCGTTCCCGTGGTTCCGCCGGCTTGCTGCACATAGTTGGTCGACGCGGTGGTGTTGCTGAAGATGCTCGGGAGTCCGTTGTTGTCGATGTAAAGCCCGTATTTGTTCGTAGCGCCGGGCGCCAGGTCCGTGAGCGCGCTGTATTCATAGTTGGTCGGATACGCGCCGTTGGAACTGATGGTGGTCGGTAGCCCGGAGTGGTAGCGAACGATGCTTGATAGCTGCCATCCGCCGATCACCTGATCGACCAGGGAGTTTACGCCGCTCGCGAAGCGTTTGCCTTTGCCAAGCGGCAACTCATAGAGGATGTCGGCGGTGATGTTGTGGCGGGAATCGAAGTCGGAGGATCCGCGGAACGCGCTCGGATTGAACGCGTCCTGGAGAATGGCCCCGCCGGTGCCCGCTCCGGATTCCGCGCCCGACGAATTATCAATGGAATGCGATAAGGTGTAATTCAAATCGAACGCGATGCCGTTCGCAAGCACACGGCGCAAGGTAAACGTTGCGGCGTGGTAATTCGAGAAAGCGGCATTCGTCCAGGTGGGCAGCCCGGCCGCCTGCAGCGGGTAGAACGTATTGCAGCCGGTTCGCGAATAGCAGGTGTTCGTTCCCGCGATACGCTGGCGATCCATCTGATTCAGATTATCGAGGTCGCTCAAGCCGTTCTGGTTAATCCACGAATCGTAGTAGTTTTGCGTGGCTGTCCCGGGGACATAGGCATTGGCCAGCCCGGGGAACATGTTCTCGATGAACGGCACGGCTGCCACGGGGCCGTAACTCTGGCCCGCGGCCAGGTAGTCCTTATGAAGAATGCCGACCGCCTGCGCCCACGTCATGCCGGAACCGGGATCTTTAAATTGAGTGAGCGGCTGATCGAAATCCTGCTGGAGGAGGCCGCGCCGGTAGAGCCGGCCCGCGTAACCGAGTTCCAGAACCATCTTGCCCGGGAGTTGTTTCGCGTAGTTGGCGTTTATCACCATCGAGTAAGGAGCTTTCAGATTCGACACCACGCCGACGCCTTCATCGAAACCTCCGGTGATGGTCTGCGGGGTGTAGGGAAACCCGCCCTTGGGAGCCGCCGGTAACGCGGGAAGGCTGGCCGGACCGGCATAGCGTGTGGAGTTGGTGAAATTCGTGTTCACCGGCTGCGTTACGCTGCTGGCCAATCCGGGCGAGCCCGTTTGGTCGATGTTGTAGATCATGTCGTTGCCGTACTGGTCATAGACGAGTGCAAATCCCGCGCGGAACACGCTGCCCTTACCGAGCAGCTTATTCCACCAGGAATCCGCGTTGTCCGGAGCGTACGCTAGCGAAAAGCGGGGCCCGAAATTCAGGTTGGCGCGGTTGTACCAACCGCGCTTCCCGTTCGCCGCGCCGCCGAGTGCATAGGTCAGCGAGGCATCCGGAATCGCCGAGTTGGGAGTACCGGCATTCATGGCGCCCACGCGCTCGGCAAAGTAGTTCTGCAAAGGAACGGTCGTGACCACTTCAGTTCCATTCACTTCGTACGGGACCGAGGAATTGCTATAGCGAAGCCCGGCCGTGATCGTGAGTTGCCGCCGGACGCGCCAGGTGTCCTGGATATATCCTTCGTAATCGTTCACCGCATACTCGCGGCTCGCGGGCGTTCCGAAAGGGATCACCGAACCGTCCTTATTGAACTGATACACCGCGTTGTATTGGTTGATCAAGCCCAGAAGGTTGCCCAGGCCATCTTCGGCTGCCGTTTTCTGATCGAGCGTCAACCCGGTAGTGCCGAGCTTCTGGTTGACGTAGTCGGTGATCAGCGTATTGGCATCGCCGCCAAGTCCTCCAAGAGTATTGCGATTAAACGAATAGCTCGGGTAGGAGTTCGAATAATTATTGCGGGAGTTGCGGATAAACCGAAAGTTTAAGCCGGTCTGGATGGTGTGCGTCCCTTTCGTCCAGGTAAAATTGTCGGCAATGTTGTAGGTAGGAAGGATTTGAATGTTGGGGCGGTAGTTGAAGTTCGATACCGAACTCAGGCCGGAGAAGTCCAGCGCATCGCCGGTGGTGCCGGAGTAGTTCAGGCCCAGACGGGTATCGCCGAAAGTGACGACGTTGATCTTGTTCGGCGCGAACACCCAGGTATAGCTGGCAGAAATGCCCTTGCTGTTATCGAGCAACTGCTGCGTCGGAGACTGACCGGGGAACTGCGCGGGAACCACGGTGGTGGCTCCGGAATTTAACGTGCCCCGGATCGATACCGTGTGTTTGCGCGCCTGGTCGATATTGAAATCCATCTTGGCAACGTATGCCGATTGATCGAGACCCTGCGGCGCGTTGAACCGCAGTCCGGTGAAGTTCAGGCCGTTATCGAGAGCCAGAGAGGGGTCGTTGCCGTGCGGGAACGCGTTCAGATAACTCTTCATCGCGTCGCTAAAGCCGATGTGTAGAGGGTCGATGGCCGCGACATCGGCGGGGCTCAGCGTCTGGATGGAGCCGTCCGACAGTTTGACGGTGAGATTGCCCGCGCGCAGGGAATCGCTCGGAACCGTGGCCGTCTGCGCGGTGGCGCTGGCATCGATACGCCGCTCCCAGTTACCGAAAAAGAAGACGCGATTCTTAATGACCGGGCCGCCTAGCGACGCTCCGAACTGATTGCGCACCAGAGCGGCGCGCGGCACGCCGGCCTCATTATTGAAAAAATCGTTCGCCGCAAGCAGGGTGTTCCGGTTGTACTCGTAGAACGTGCCATGCAAGCTGTTGGTGCCGCTCTTGGTGATCAGCGTAACCTGACCTCCCGACGACCGGCCTTCATCCGCGGTCTGTCCGGCCACGGTGACGCGAAACTCTTCCACCGAGTCCAGGGGAATCGGGATAGCGGCGTTGAACCCCGGCGTGTTCCCGGTGTTGCCGGTGCCGACTGACGCCGAACCGTTGGTTTGCGCGCTGGTCACGCCCGAATTCTGGTTGTTGTTAACGTCCACGCCATCCAGCGTGACGTTGTTCTGGTCGCGGCGCGCGCCCAGTACTTCACCGGTTTGCGTCACGCCCGGTTGGATACTTAGCAACTCCACCACATTGCGCGTCTGCAGCGGGAGATCTTTGACCTGCTTCTCCTGAAAGGCGTTGCCGACCGAACCATCCACGGTGTTGATCGCCGCCGCTTCGCCTTCCACGCTCACTGTGGTCGCTACCGAACCAATTTCCAGGCGGTAGTCGAGTGTCGCGGGCGTATTCACTTCGAGAGTCACGGATGCGGAAACAGCAGCGGAGAAGCCGGGCTTTTCCACCTTCACGGAGTAGTTACCCGGAGGGACCTGGGAGAACTGATATTCCCCGGCGGCGCTCGATAGCGTCTTACGGACGAATCCAGTACCAGCGCTGCTCAGAGTGACCGCGGCATCACTGATGGATGCGCCTTGCGTATCGGTAACGGATCCTCTGAGCGACGTGGTGGCTTGCGCGTACACATTTACGCCCGCAGCGAGGACAAAGATCGCGGGTATGGCTCGGCGTATTACTGAAAACATCAACTTCTCCTTGGGTGCGAGTAACGTTCCGGGAAGAAAACGATAAAGCAAGCACCGCGGGCGGAGCGGCGTTTCTCAGCAAGGAGAAGAATGAATTATTAAGGCGATCGCTGCGAAAACAGTTCGCTACGAGTTGCTATTGTAACCTAACGGACCCCGAGTGGTTGGCGTTTAGTATTGCGGACCGCGGCTCCCCTGTCAAGCGCCGCGTAAGACAAACACTCCTGCCCGGAGACTTTTCAAACAGGAGCGATTCATGCATGCATCAGCACTCTGGGAGGAGACTCTTCCCGGGGGCGCAACGTGGTCTCACGTGTTGAAACGGGGCACCGCGCTGCGTATCAGCGACATTGAAGGCGGCGCCAATGTGGGCGCCCTTTTCTACAACTTCGAGCTTCCCGTCGAGCGCTACAACATGCCGGATACCTTGAAGGCTCAGCACATTGCCAAGCTGAGTTCGGGCTCTGTGCTCTACTCCGATATGGGACGGATTCTGTGTTCGATCACCGCCGATTCATTAGGCTGGCATGACCCGATCGGGGGTGCCGGCGACGCTGCGCTCGTGCTGGCTAAATACGGCGAAGCCACCTATCAGGAACACCGGAACGCCTGGCATCGGAACGCCAAAGACAGCTTCCTCATTGAGCTTGCCAAGTACGGCTTAGGGCCGCGCGATCTCACAGCCAACGTAAACCTGTTCAGCAAAGTTACGGTTCGCGACGACGGCGGGCTTCAGTTTGTGGAGGACCATTCCCGTGCGGGCGCGAGCGTGGAACTGCGTGCCGAGATGAATGTGTTAACCATCCTGAACACCTGTCAGCATCCGATGGATCCAAGACCGCGCTACGCCCCGCGCCCGGTGAAGCTGGAAGTGCTGCGCGTGGAACCGGCGGCGCCCGGGGATGCCTGCCGTATGAGCTGTCCGGAAAATCAACGCGGTTTCACTCTCACGGAAAGGTATTTCCAATGAGCGCTCCGATCTACGAACACACGATTGGGGCCGGCGATCCCTGGATTCATGAGGTCGCCAAAGGGCAGGTCTTGCGCATTACGGACTTGAAAGGCAATCAGGCGGTGGACACGCTGTTCTACAACGCGCGCGACTACGCCGACCGTTACAGCGCGCAGGATACGATTCGCGAACAGCGCAACCTGTATCTCACCACCGGGTCGAAGCTCATGTCCACTTCCGGCAACGTCCTCCTGACCATTACCGCGGACACGTGCGGGCGTCACGACACCGTGGGCGGGGCCTGCGCCAATGAAAGTAACCAGGTGCGCTATGCCCTGGATAAAGGCTACATGCACGCTTGCCGGAACAGCTTTCTCAAGGCTGCGCAGGAGTGGGGGCGCGGGCTGGAAAAACGCGACCTCACCGCCAACATCAACTTCTTCATGAATGTGCCGGTGACGCCGGATGGCGGCCTGCGGTTTGAAGACGGCATCTCGGAGCCGGGTAAGTATGTGGAACTCCGCGCGGAGATGGATGTGCTCGCGGTGATCAGCAACTGCCCGCAGCTCAATAATCCCTGCAACGGTTACGATCCGACTCCCGTGCTGGTGAGCATCTGGGAAGCGGCCTGATGTTCCGGAAAGTTTTGGTCGCGAATCGCGGCGAGATTGCCTGCCGCATCCAGCGCACCCTCCGCCGCTTAGGGATTCCATCGGTTGCCGTGTATTCGGAGGCGGATCGTCATGCGCCGCATGTTCGCGAGGCGGATGAATCGTTCTGCATAGGCCCGGCGCCGGCGCTTGAGAGTTATCTGCGCGCGGACCGCATTCTGGAAGTTGCGCGGCAGTCGGGCGCGGAAGCGATTCACCCCGGGTATGGGTTTCTGAGTGAAAATACGGACTTCGCGCGCGCTTGCGAGGCGCAGGGGATCCGGTTCATCGGGCCGCGTCCCGAACAGATTGAAGCATTCGGCAAGAAGCACGCCGCACGCGAGATCGCCTTGCGGAACGAGGTCCCCACGGTGCCTGGGACCGCACTGTTGAAGTCGGTCAGCGAAGCCGTTGCGGCCGGAGAGCGGCTCGGCTTCCCCGTGATGCTGAAGAGCACGGCGGGCGGAGGCGGCATCGGCATGCAGCGCTGTCTGACGGCGGAAAGTTTGCGCGGCTCCTTCGAATCGGTAGCGCGCGTAGCCGGCGCGAGCTTCGGCGAAGCCGGTCTGTTTCTGGAGAAGCTGGTGGTGCGCGCCCGCCATATTGAGGTTCAGATTTTTGGGGATTCGACCGGAGCTGTCGTAGCTCTCGGCGAGCGGGATTGTTCGGTACAACGCCGTAATCAGAAAGTGATCGAGGAGACGCCCGCGCCGGGCCTTTCGAGGGAAACGCGCGAGAAGCTTTTTGCCGCCGCGGTGAAGATGGGCCGCGCGGTGGGCTACCGATCCGCAGGTACGGTCGAGTTCCTTCTCGACGCCGGCACGGACGCCTTCTATTTCCTCGAGGTCAACACGCGCCTGCAGGTGGAGCACGGCATCACCGAGGCGGTTACCGGCCTCGATCTTGTGGAATGGATGCTGCGCGATGCCGCGGGTGACCCGCTTCCTTTCGCGCAGTTGTCCGGCCCTCGCGGTCACGCGATCGAGGTACGCCTCTATGCCGAAGATCCGCTGCGCGATTACCAGCCATCATCCGGCCTGCTGACGAATGTGGTGTACCCGGAGGACGTGCGGGTGGATGGCTGGGTCGAGGCCGGGACTGAAGTGCTGCCCTACTACGATCCGTTGTTGAGCAAACTGATCGTCTATGGAAAGACTCGCGAGCAGGCCGTTTCCGCGATGGCTGCGGCGTTGGCGGGAACTCGTCTGGATGGTTTGCAAAGCAATCTGGAACTCCTTCGCGCCACCGTCGCGAGCGCCGCATTTCGCGAGGGCCATCTGGATACGGCCTTTCTGGCGCGGCTCGATTTTCACCAGCGCGCGGTCGAAGTGTTGGAAGGCGGCATGCAGACGTCGGTGCAGGACTACCCCGGCCGCCTCGGGTTGTGGCATGTGGGCGTACCTCCTTCGGGTCCTATGGATGCGTTGGCATTTCGTTTCGCCAATCGCATTGTGGGCAATCGTGATGGCGCCACCGCTCTGGAGATGACGATGATCGGCCCGGCGCTCAAATTCCATTTCGGTGCGGTGATCGCACTGACCGGGGCGGATATGGATGCGCGGTTGGACGGCGTTCCCGTGCCACGCTGGCAGGCCATCGAGGTTGCCGCGGGCACGACCCTCCGCATGGGAACAGCGTCCCAAGGCAGTCGGGCTTATCTCGCGGTTCGGGGAGGGTTCGACGTGCCTCCGTATCTGGGAAGCGCGAGCACCTTTCTTTTGGGCGGCTTCGGGGGACATGGCGGGCGCGCACTACGGGCCGGCGATATTCTTCCTATAGGCGCAGTTACCGGCTCCGATTTCGGCGCGGGCCTATTGCCTTTGCCGTTGCAGCCGGCCTACGGCGACGCGTGGAGCATCGGCGTCCTGTGTGGTCCGCACGGCGCGCCTGAGTTCTTCCTTCCCGATTATCTGGAGACCTTCTTCCAGTCCGAATGGACGGTGCATTTTCACTCCGATCGAACCGGCATTCGACTCACCGGACCGAAGCCCGGATGGGCGCGTACTGATGGTGGTGAAGCCGGCCTGCATCCGTCGAACCTGCACGACAACGCCTATGCTGTGGGCACCCTCGACTTTACGGGAGACATTCCGATCATTCTCGGTCCGGACGGACCCAGCCTGGGAGGGTTTGTCTGCCCGGCGACGGTCATCCAGGCCGAACTGTGGAAGGTGGGCCAGCTGCGCGCGGGAGATCGAATCCGGTTCCGGCGCGTCACGCAGGCGGTTGCGGAAGCCATGGAGGCTGCGCAGGACCTCGCCATCGCAACGCTGCAATCCCCTCTGCCGGAGTTGCCTCCCGACGCCGGCCAGCAGCCGGATATTCTGCGGTCCGTCGTGGCGGGGGCCGCACCCGCGCTGGTGATCCGCGCCGATGGCGATCGCTATCTGTTGGTCGAGCTGGGGCCCAATCAGTTGGACCTGGAGCTTCGTTTACGCGTGCATGCTCTGCAGCAGGGCATCGAACAGCTGGGGCTCAAGGGCCTGATCGATTTGACGCCCGGCATCCGTTCCCTGCACATTCATTACGACACTCGGCAGCTGGCGCGGGATGCCGTAATGGAAGCGGTGGAGACCTGTTACCGCGAACGCGCCACGCTTCCGGATATCGAGATCGACGCGCGTACGCTCTGGCTGCCGCTCTCGTGGGACGATCCTTCCACGCGGGAAGCCATCGCGCGGTACACGCGTACAGTGCGCCCGACGCTCCCTGGGCGCCCAGTAATATAGAGTTTATTCGCCGCATCAACGGGCTGTCATCGATCGATGAAGTGCGGCGTATTGTCTACGATGCCAGATACGTGGTGCTGGGCCTGGGAGACGTGTATCTGGGCGCGCCGGTCGCGACCCCGGTGGACCCGCGGCATCGCCTCGTGACGACAAAGTACAACCCGGCGCGCACCTGGACGCCCCAGAACGCGGTCGGGATCGGCGGCGCGTACATGTGCATCTACGGGATGGAAAGTCCCGGCGGATATCAACTGGTGGGACGAACCATCCAGATCTGGAACACCTATCGCACCACAAAACTGTTTGAACCGGGTTCGCCCTGGCTGCTGCGGTTCTTCGATCAGATCCGCTATTACCCGGTGAGCGCGGCGGAGCTTCTGGAACTGCGCGACGCGTTCCCGTATGGGCGCTTCGAGCCGCGCGTGGAGAAGACCCCGTTCCGCTTGAGCGAGTATCACCGGTTTCAGGAGAGCATCGCCGGCGAGACCGCGCAGTTCCGTGGGCGGCGCGAGGCAAGCTTCGCCGAAGAGTTAGCGCGCTGGGCTTCCATGCCGCAGTCGCCCGGAATTTCCGCGGAGGACGCGCTCGAAGGGCCGGGCGCGCCGGAAGCGGCCGACACTGGTACCTCCGTGAACGCTCCGCTAACGGCCAGCGTGTGGAAGATCGCCGTCGAAACGGGGCAGAGCGTGGCGGCGGGGCAGACGCTTGTGGTGTTGGAAGCGATGAAGACCGAGATTGTGGTCGCATCGCCAACAGCGGGCGTCGTCCGGAAAATTGCGTGCAAGCCCGGCGCGCTGGTGACTGCCGGGCAGCGCCTCCTGAGTATCGGGGCAGAGGAGCGGGCGTGAATCTGAGACACATGGGCCTCCGCGAACTGCGGGCGAAGTACCGGCGCCAGGAACTGCATCCGGCTGATGTGGTGGCGTCCATCTATGAGCGCATCGACAGGGAAGGCGAGCGGCCCATCTGGATCTCGCTCGCGCCCCGCCGGCCGGCAATTCCCGGTAATGACCGGCTGCCGCTCTGGGGCGTTCCTTTCGCCGTCAAAGACAACATGGATGTAGCGGGAATGGCGACCACCGCCGGCTGTCCCGGCTACTCTTATCTCGCGACACAAACGGCTCCCGCGGTTCAGAAGTTGCTGGATGCCGGAGCCATTCTGATCGGCAAGACCAATATGGATCAGTTCGCAACCGGTCTGGTGGGCACGCGCACCCCTTACGGCGCCTGCTCCTCCGTATTCGGGAAAGACTATATCTCGGGCGGATCGAGTTCCGGTTCGGCGGTGGCGGTGGCGAGCGGTCTTGTCAGTTTTTCTTTAGGTACGGATACCGCAGGTTCGGGGCGCGTGCCTGCCGCGTTCAACAACGTCGTGGGACTGAAACCGACCAGAGGCGTGGTGAGCACCGCCGGCGTGGTACCGGCTTGCCGCTCGCTCGATTGCGTGTCCATCTTCGGAGGTGATGTGGACGATGTCCGGCTGGTGCTGGATATCGTGTCCGTGTCCGGAGGCCAAACGCCGCGTGCGATTCCCGCGCCATTTCGCTTCGGCGTCCCTGCCTCCGCGCAGCTCGATTTTTTCGGCGACGCAGAATCGGAGAGGCTTTACCGGGCGGCCGTCGAGCGGCTCGAACAAGCCGGCGGCAAGCAGGTCGCGTTCGATCTCGCGCCTTTTCTGGAGGCGGCGCAACTGCTCTACGCCGGGCCGTTCGTGGCCGAGCGCTATGCCGCGGTCGGCGACTTTCTGCGTTCGTATACCGGCGTGACGGATCCGATCGTCCGCGAGATCATTCTGAGCGGCGCACGGTGGACGGCCGTGGATGCGTACCGCGCCACGTATCGGCTTGCCGAACTGCGGGAGAAGACGCTGCCAACATGGGCCGCCGCGGAGCTTCTGCTGTTACCCACGACGCCCACGATTTTCACGCACGCCGAGATCGCCGAAGCTCCCATCCAGCGCAACTCGATCCTGGGCACGTACACCAACTTCGTGAACCTGATGGATCTGGCCGCAGTTGCGGTGCCCGCCGGGTTTCGCGCCAATGGTACGCCGTTCGGCGTATCTCTCATTGGCCCGGCGCTTACCGACGGCGCGCTGCTGCGGCTGGCGGCAGATTACGAAGCGGTTCTATGCTCCGATCAGAGCGACACGATTCAGATTGCCGTAGTCGGGGCGCATCTTACCGGGCAGCCTTTGAACTGGCAGCTGACTGAACGCAACGCCCGTCTGGTGCGCACAATAAAGACGTCTCGCGAATACCGTTTTTACGCCCTCGCGAATACCCAACCCGAAAAGCCCGGCTTGATCTTTGAGCCCGGGTTCGAAGGGCCCGGCATTGAGCTCGAGATCTGGGAAATGCCCACCGCGCAGGCGGGCTCGTTTTTAAAGCTGGTGGCTCCTCCCCTGGCAATCGGCACGCTGCGGCTGGAGGACGGCGGACAGGCTCAGGGTTTTGTGTGCGAGGGGTTCGCGGTCGGGACCGCGCGCGAAATCACGGCGTTCGGCGGCTGGCGGGCGTATCGCGCAAGCCTGACCTAACGATCGCTATCCTCATCCTCGCCCGTTTCGTGTTTCTTCTTTTTCTTGTCGTCCTTCTTCGGCTGCAGATCCTCGTTGGCGAGCGTCTTCTCGATTGCCGCGATCAGTTCCGGGTCGTCGGGAGCTACGGCGGGATCAAATTTCGCAACCAGCTTCCCGGCGCGATTCACCAGCAGCTTGGTGAAGACCCAGTGGACCTCGCCGTCGACACCTTCCGCCGCGTGCTCGCTGAAGAAGTCGAACAGAAAGCTTCGTTTCTTGCCGCGCACGCCAGCCGGAGCGAACACCGGGAATGAAAGCTTGAGTTGATCGGAATAGATCTTGGCCACGTCTTTCTTAGTCGCGAGCGCATCGCCGCCGAAATCCTGCGTGGGGACTCCGAGTACCACCAGGCCCGCCGCCTTTTGGGCCTGATACAGCTCGTTCAACTTGGGCAGTTGGCTCGAGTACTCCGACTTATCGGCAATGACCGTCACCAGCAACACCATCCCCTTGTATTTCGAAAGGGGTGCGTTCTTGCCGTCAAGGCCGGCGAGTGAGTAGTCGAACGCGGTCGGCTCGGCCGCGCTCAATACGCACGCAAGCACAAGCACAAAAGCGAGGCGCATCAAGCAATAATGTCGTGGATCACGTTCCCAGCCACGTCGGTCAGGCGGAAGTCGCGACCGCTATACCGATAGGTCAGCTTCGTGTGATCGATGCCCAGGAGATAGAGAATGGTCGCGTGAATGTCATGCACGTGAACCGGTTTATCGGCCGCCTTCCAGCCGAATTCATCGGTGGAGCCGTAGGTCATACCGCCTTTCACGCCGCCGCCTGCCAGCCACATGGTGAAGCCATGGGGGTTGTGATCGCGGCCGTTGTGGGTCTGGCCGCCCATGAAGCCGCTGCCCGTTTCCACGACGGGGGTGCGGCCGAATTCGGAGCCGCAGACAATCACCGTCTCATCGAATAGACCGCGCTTTTTCAGGTCCTTGATCAGCGCCGCGTAAGCCTGGTCGGAATTGTGGGCGGTGGTGCGGTGCAGCATGATGTCGAAATGATGGTCCCAGGGATCGCCCTTGGCGTAGTAGGTCTGCACCATGCGCACGCCCTTTTCTACCAGCCGCGCCGCCATCAGGCACCCGCGCGCTGTGCTGCCTTCGCCATATAACTTCTGCGTGGCTTCGGATTCCTTACTCGTGTCGAACACTTCCGGAGCTTCGGTCTGCATCCGGTAGGCCGTCTCCATGGACTGGATAGTCGACTCGAGCTGGGGATCGTAAGCCGCGCGATCCTGTTCCATTTGCAAATGGTTTAACTGGTTCAGCAGATCGAGCTCTTTGCGCTGCTGCGCCAGTTCGAAGCGCGCGTTTTTGATGTTGTTGATCAGCTTCTCCGGGTCATACTCCTTCATCTTGTCGTTATCGGAAATATAGGTGCCCTGGTGCGTTGCTGGCAGGAACGACGAGTTCCATAGCGGCGGCCCGACGGTGGTCGGCACTTCCGGGCAAAGCACGACGAAGCCCGGCAGGTTGCGGTTCTCGGTACCCAGCCCATAGGTCACCCACGAACCCATGGAGGGCCGTCCGGCAACGTTGGCGCCGGAGTTCATCATGATCAGCGCGGGTTCATGGTTCGGGATCTCGGTGTGGACGCTCCGCACGATGCACATATCGTCCACGCACGTGCCGAGCTGCGGAAACAGATCGCTGACCTCAATGCCGCTCTGTCCGTATTTCTTAAACTCGAAAGGCGACTTCATCAGGCCGCCCGTCTTCCGTTCGTGCTTGAGATCGCCTCCAGGCATCGGCTGCCCATCGTATTTGGCCAGGGCCGGCTTCGGATCGAAGGTGTCGATTTGCGACATGCCTCCGTTCATAAACAGGAAGATGACGTGCTTAGCCCGCGGTTTGAAATGCGGATCGCTGAGCATCCACGGGCTGGTTTTTGCGGCAGTGGTTTTCGGGCTGACATCGGCCCGTGCTAGCGACTGGCCGACCATGCTCGCCAGGCTCATCATGCCGAAGCCGGAGCCCATCCGGCACAGCGCCTCGCGCCGTGATAACGGTGCTACGATCTTATGTTCCATTAGGATTTCCTCAGTTCACAAATTCGAACTCGTTAGAGCTCAGTAAAACCCGGGCGTACTCGCGCCAGACCGTGGGTGGAGTCCCCGCGACCATCTCCCCGGCGCGTTCCGGGTTCTTGTTCAGGAAGTCGAGGCCGAGCTGAATCTCTTTTGGATTGGCAGCTCGACCGTAAAGGATGCGATACACCTGCTGGATGCGCTCGGTATCCGAGGGCTTCGAGCGAACCCGTTCCGCTAACAGAGTGGCCTGCTCGAAGACGAACTGGTCGTTCATGAAGAAAAGCCGCTGCAGCGGGACGTTGGTCGAGAAGCGCTGCTCGGCCGTAAAGCTGGGATTCGGAAAATCGAACACCTGCAGGTAGTTGTTCAAGCGGAAGCGGCTGACCTTGCAAAACACCGTTCGGCTGGTGGTATCGGGCGCGAACTCGACCGATGGGCCGCTGGTCTTTTTCAGGTCGAGATCGCCGGCGACGAACAGGATGGAATCGCGAATCGATTCCGCTTCCAGGCGCTGCTTGTTGAAGCGCCAGTAGAACCGGTTCGCCGCGTCTTTTTCGTCATTCGCCGGCAGGTCGTCCGAGCCCAGCTGATAAACCTGCGAGAGCATGATTTCACGATTCAGTTTCTTGATAGACATGCCCTCGCTCACGAAACGAGCGGCAAGGTATTCCAATAACTCCGGGTTGGAGGGCTTCTCCCCGGCCACGCCGAAGTTGTCGGGCGTGTTGACGATTCCCGTCCCGAAGTGCCACTTCCAGACACGATTCACAATCACGCGCGCCGCGAGCGGGCTATGGATGATATCGTTGGCAAGCTGCAGCCGCCCGCTGCCCTCGCGGTAGGGTTCCTCATGACTGGCAAGCACCGCCAAAAAGCGACGCGGCACTTCGTCCCCTAAGCTAAATGGACTGCCGCGCAGGTTCACCTGGATGTTCACCGGCTTGGTTTTGTCTTCCACGCCGTGCACGAACGGGTATTCGTCGCCCAGCGACTTCCGGGCCTCTTCCACCTGCTTCTTGAGACCTTCCAAATGCTCCTTCCACGCGGGACTGAGCTGCCGCGCTAAACCCCAGCCGCGGAAAACGAACAGTCCGGGGTCGGGACGATCCTCGGCCGGCGAATCGAGCGAGGTAAGAAACAAATCCATCCAAAGCTTGGCCTGGTCCGTGGGCAGAGTCTTCAGTTCGAGCTCGCAGCCGGGGCAGAACTGGTCCATGGTCTCGAACTCATTCGGCAGCGCGTCGCGATTGGACCGTTTCTTCACATCCGCTTTGGCCTTGATGACGTCATTCTCTTCTTTGAGCCGCGCCGCCTTCGTCATGATGTCCAGAACGAGCGCCTGGAACTGGTCGCCCAAAGCTGTCGCCTCGTCGGCCGATCCACCGGCGGCAATCATGACTTTGAAATCGCGCAGGTAGGGGTAACGCTCCGTTTTGCGGCTGAGCAGTTTGACCCAGCGGTCCAGCATCTCGGTGTCGAGGCGGTCCGCTTCGGCGGCCTTGGCGACAGTCAGCTTCGGCTTTCCCAGAACGCGCCAGGTGCCCACCAGGTACCGGGAAGTCTGGTGCGCGAGGATCTGCTTGAGCTGTTCACTCTCAGTTTTTCCGAACTCGCGCGCTTCCTCTTCCAGGTCAAGAAGCTTCTGTTCCTTTTGCTTAAAAGCCGCGACCTGGGCGGGAGACACGCGCGGGTATTCGTGATACGTCGTGCTCGCGATCACGCCGCCGAGCGCGTAGTAATCTTTCTGCGAAATCGGATCGTACTTGTGGTTGTGGCAGCGGGCGCAGGCGACGGTGAGACCGAGGAAGCCGCGCGTGATGGCGTCGATCCGTTCATTGCGCTCGTCAGCGCGCCCCTGCACCGGCACAGCCTGATCCCAAATCCACGGACCCTGTCCCAGGAATGCGGTGCCGGCGAGCATCGCGGGCCGGTCTTTGGGGTCCACCAGATCGCCAGCCAGCTGCGCTTTCACGAACTGGTCATAGGGCATGTCGGCGTTCATGGCGCTGATCACCCAGTCGCGGTAAACATAAGCGCCATGGAAGGGCATGTAGCCGCGGCCCTTGGGATCCAGTCCGCGCACGTCATCTTCGGCATAGCGCGCCACATCCAGCCAGCGCCGTCCCCAACGCTCGCCATAGCGCGGCGACGCGAGCAGCCGGTCGACGAGCTTCTCGAAAGCGGCCGACGATTTATCCTTTTCGAACGCGTCCACTTCTTCCGGAGTGGGCGGTAAGCCCGTGAGGTCGAAAGAGGCGCGGCGAATGAGGGTGCGTTTGTTGGCGCGTCCCACCGCCTGCAAACCTTCGGCTTCCAGCTTCGCGGCCACCAAACGATCAATGTCGGACTTAGCCCAGCCCTTGCCATCGATTTTCGGAACGGCGGGGAGTGCCAGCGGGCGGAAGGACCAGAATGCGCGCTGTTCGGGCGTGATCTTGAAGGTGTCTTCAGATTTCGGGACGGGCGCCTGGGTCTTGGGCCAGGGCGCGCCCATCTTCACCCAGGTTTCCAGGCTGGCAATCTCCTCGGGCTTGAGGTGGCCGCCCTTCGGCATCTTCAGCGTTCCCGTCTGGCGCACAGCCTGGATGAGGAGACTCTTATCGGGATCGCCGGGCGTGAGAGCGGGGCCGGTCTCACCGCCTTTGAGCAGCGCTTCCAGCGAGTCGACGCGCAAGCCGCCCATCTGCGCCGGACCGTGGCAGCCGGCGCACTTGTTGGCGAAGAGCGGACGGATTTTGGTTTCGAAAAAGTCAATGCCCTGGGTTGCCGGGACGGCAACTTCGGGTTTTGCATCCGCGCGCACCGGAAGAACTGGGCGCAGGAAGAAGAGGGCGGCGCCCGAGGCCACCATGACCGTAAGGCTTAGTTTCAATCCTTCGAAAGTGAACTTCAAGATTTCCTCTGAAGGCTCAACCATGCACCGCTAGCGGCTGCGAAGGCAGAACCAGTTTATCGCCACGAGTGGCATTTTCCAAGAGCGCGTGCATGTCCTTCCATTCTCTGGAATGGCGGCGCTCCGGCACGGAAATAGAGTTCGTCCAGGGGGTTGCGGTATCAAGCGCGATGGCGGCGGGTTCGCCTGCGTCCGAGCGCGGGTCGCGCGCCAGCACCACGATCCGGCTGCCCAGCGCGATGGCTTCGGGGATGTTGTGGGTGACGAACAGGACGGTGGTCCCGCGCTCTAGCCACATCTCCCGGACCAACTCCTGCATGGAGGCGCGGGTGGCTCCGTCGAGAGCGCTGAACGCCTCATCCATCAACAGCAGGCTTGGGTCGGTGGCCAGGGCCTGAGCAATAGCCACGCGCTGCTGCATGCCGCCGGAAAGTTCCGCCGGAAACTTGCGGCCGTCGGTTTTGCGCAATCCCATCCTTTCCAATAGTGCGTAAGCGGCGTTTTCCGTTTCACGTCTACGCTGCCGGCCGGCTGGCGTGAACCGCGAAGCGCGGGAGCCAGCCATGGTCAGGGGCCCGAAGGTCACGTTGTCGATGACCCGCCGATCCGGAAACAAACCGTACTTCTGCGGAACATAACCGCAGTGACGCCCTGGCCCGATTACCGGAATCCCGTTCACCACGACACGGCCCACGGTAGGATTCAGTTCGCCCAGCACCAGCTTCAAAAGCGTGCTCTTGCCGCAGCCGGTCTTGCCCAGGAGACAGACGAACGAGCCGCGCGCGATGTCGAGATCGAAATCACGCAGAACGGCGGCGTGCTGAGCGCCGTTCGAGAACGAGACGCCGATCGCCTCAAACGCAACGGCCGCTATGCTTCGAGGAACCACGGGTGCATTCTCCGGTTGATCCAGCGTAGTGCAAAGTCGATGAGGTAAAGAAGCAGAGCTACCCAAAGGACGTAGGGGATGATGACATCCATGGCCAGGTGGCGGCGGAGCAGGGCGATCCGGTAGGCCAAACCGTCCGTGGAAGCAATCATTTCTCCGGCAAACAGGAACAGCATCAGGGGCTTGAGGTTCAAGCGAATGCTATTCAGGACGCGCGGGAAGATTTGCCGCAGCACGATCCGATAGGCAATGCCAAAGCTGCCCGCGCCCAGCGTGAAGCCCTTGACGATCTGTTCGCGCGGGACCATTTTAGACAAGTTGACCGTGTCCAGAATGACCGTGGGAGCCACTCCAATCACCATGAGCATGATTTTCGAAAGATCGTCGATGCCGAAGGCGATGAACAGGATCGGCAGCAGCGAGAGCGCGATGATCTTATCGAAAAAGAGCACGAAGCGGAGAAAGACCGAGCCGATGTAGGGAAAGAGCCCGATATGCAGACCGAGCAGGGCCGCCGGAAACAACAGCGCGAGGCTGATCAGGAAGCGGCGCGAACTGGCGAACGTGTCCTGCCAGAGCATACTTTGGCGGACGCGGCCCCAGAGGGTGGAAGGGGCCTCGCCCGTAAACTGATCTTCGGGCGGATTCAATGCCGATTCGCGCAGAGCATGGCTCATCTGGGTGAGCGTCGGCATCACCTTATCGTCGCTATTCTGCCGGTGGCGCTCCTGGGAGAACTGGTAATAGACGGCGAGCCCGAGGACGAAGAGCAGCCACGGCATCATGCGTCCCGTCCATGGGCCCGGACGACCTTCCACGGAAAGAACGCCGGGCGCGGGAATCACAGCTTGCCGTCCTGCGCCAGCTTCATGTAACTGGCGTCATAACGCAAACGCACGCGATCCTTCTTGCCTTGGATGGTGCCATCGGGGTAGAGGATGGCGACATCATCCACAGTCCCCGTTTTCTGACCCAGCAGATTGTGGCGAAAACAGAATTGGCGAACCAAATCCATCTTCTGCTGCAGGTCTTTGGAGCTGGAAAACGCTACGGCTTCGGCTGGCTTCAGATAGAGGTGCGTGGTCGAGATTTGCTCCTTGAGGCTGGGAAGCGTATCGCCCGAAACCGCGGCAATGCCCGTCAACGCTTTCTGTGCGGTGGGCCCGCCGGCCGAGAGTTGCGCCATCACTTCGTACCAGGCTCCGGTGATGGCCTTGGCAAACCGGACCCCTTCTGGCTTCTTGAGAACGTCTGTGCGCACGACCAGCAGATCCAGAATTTCGGCCGGGATCTTGGATGAATCGAAGAGCGTGGTCACGCCCTTCTGCGCGGTGATTTGAGAAACCAGCGGCTTCCAGGTAACCACGGCGGGGTTCGCGGGATTGCTGGTAAAGGCGGTCACGATGTCGGAATCCGCCGTGTTGACGAGCTGCAGTTTACGCTCGCCGTCATTAATCCCGTTCATCACGAGGCCGCGCTCCAGCAGATACTCCGAGACGGTTTTCTGCACCAGCAGCACGCGTTTCCCGGCGAGTTGCGGGAACTTCAGGCCGTTGCGCACCAGCAGCGCGTCATTGCCGTTCGAGTAATCGCCCACGATGACCGCGGTGGAATCCACGCCGGCGGCCGCAGGCATATCCAGCGCTTCCATATTGGTCATGGTGCACGCATCGATATTCCGGCCGACGAAGGCGTCGAGCGAAGGCGCGTAGTCGAAACGCTGTACGCGAATCGTCACGCCGTACTTGTCTTCCCACTTGTGCAGGATCCCCGACTTCACCATGTACTGGTAAGGATTCCAGCCCACGTAGATCGACCAGCCGACCGTGAAAGCGGGACGTTCGGCGAGAAGCGGGACCGTCGAGGCGCAGAGGCAGCAGACCAGGGCGGCACGGGTGGCGATTCGTTGAAAAAAAACAGTGGTCATGGATGGGAGTGGTCCCGAATGAGACCGGAAACGGACGGGAAAAACCAGCAGCCGACGGGGCTGTTAGAGCTGAGGGATCCACGGAACTGCGGCGTTCCGTATGTGTTCAGAGTATATCGAACAGGCATCTTCACTGTCCAGCATCCGGGGCTCCTTGGTGGACGGCAAAATTGGCCTAAATACTCTTGCCGGGTACGCATGCTCCAAAACAGCGTCAGAGACGAGAGCACAGGGAACCGCTGCGGGGGCGGGGCCGTAGCGCGCCGCGTGTATGCTGATTCGGATGCAAACACCCGATCTCATCACCGCGCGTTTGACAGAACTCGTGCGACGAGATTTTCCGGCGCTCGTTCTCGGAGTCCTGATCACGGCATCCGGCCTGGCTGCGCTGGGGGTGCATGCGTTACGGCGCAGGAATCCGTCGAGAATTCTACTTTGGTTCGGTGTCTTTGCCCTGCTGTACGGGGTCCGAGCGCTGGTGAAGACTCCGCTTTCAGAGCTTCTGTTCGACTACCCGCAGGACTTCTGGTACTACGCCGAACGGATTATCGGCAACTTCATCCTGATCCCCGCCTTGCTCTTCGCTGAGCAGATTTACGGAAAAGGGTGGAGTTCGAGTTTGCGCGCGCTACTGTGGTTCGCTGTCGGGTACGCCGCCTTCGCAACGGTCCTCGAACTGGTAAGACAAAAACCGGATGCAGCCCTCGACGCCGGCTCGGTGGTGCTGACACCCTTGTTCGTTTTGCTGCTGGTCGGCTTCCTGCGCGGTTACCGTCCTCCGCCGTTTGCGTCCCCGAGGGCATTGCTGGCCGGCCTGACGATATTTACCCTGACCGTCATCAACGAGCATTTGGTTGCTAACCGGCTTCTGCCGTGGCGCGCGCAGTTCGAGACACTCGGCTTCTTCGCCCTGCTTTGTTGCATGGGTTATGTCACGATCCGGCAGGTCCTCGACAACGAGCGTCATCTGGTGGAGTTGCGGGACGAAATGCGCGCCGCCACACTCATACAGAATTCCATTCTTCCCCGGAGCGTGCCGCGGCTGGAAGGCGCGGGGATCTCGGTCCGTTACCTTCCCATGACCGCCGTCGCGGGTGACTTCTATGAGTTCATTCAGCTGGATTCCAAGCGCGCCGGCATTGCCCTTGCCGACGTCGCGGGACATGGAGTTCCTGCTGCTCTGGTCGCTTCGATGATCAAGGTGGCGATCGGTTCGCACGCGGCTCTGGCCGCGGACCCGGCGGCTCTAATGGCCGCTCTCAACAACACGATGTGCGAGCAAGCCCGCGGCCGGCTGATCACGGCCGGTTACCTGTTTCTCGACCTCGAGCAGCGCCGGGCCACTTACGCGGCGGCGGCCCACCCGCCGGTGCTGGTTCGCCGCCGCGGCACTCAGTCCCTGGTTGAGCTCCAGAAAACCGGTTTGATACTGGGTGTCCGCCCCGGCGAGACCTATCCGTTGATGTCACTCGATTTGCAACCCGGCGACCGCATCCTTCTCTATACCGACGGCATTGCCGAAGCATCGAACGCACAGGACCAGATGTTCAGCGAACAGCGAATGAAACAAGCGCTTGCCGCTCACGATCCCGACGACCATGCAATCTTCACGGATCGGTTTCTTGACGAGGTTCGGCGGTGGTCCCGCGCTAACAACGAGAACGGGCAGGCCGACGACATGACGCTGGTGGTTGTAGACGTCGATTAGCCCTGACGCGCGCGGTATCGTTGACGACGAGGACAGTCACTCTCAGCGTCGTGTCGTCGCCAACGCGCTCGAACTCGCCTTCCTGTTGAAAGCGCCCAACACGGTCGCTCACCGCGCCGGTGAATGACCCTCGCACATGGCCCAAGAATTCGCTTTTGAAACAACTTCCGGGTTCGACAAACTAGCCGAAGTTACGGCTTTCCTGATGTCCGACAATGAAGCATCGGTTTGTACCCCGAAACGCGCGGTGGATCGGTAGATTGTAAGAGCGATGAACACAAACCTCGCCGCAGTTCCGCGCCCATGAGCGAACCGGGCGAGATCACACTCCTGCTGCGCGAGTGGAACAGCGGCAGCCGCGATGCGCTGGACCGTTTGGTACCGTTCGTCTATCCGCACCTTCATAGACTCGCTTCGAGCTTCCTTCGACGGGGAGTGCGCGACAGCGATTATCAGCCCACCGCGCTCGTGAATGAGCTGTATCTCAAGCTGATCCAGCAGCGCAAAGCGGAGTGGCAGGATCGCGCGCACTTTTTCGTCTTCGCGGCGAAATTATTTCGTCGCATTCTGACCGATCATGCCAGGTCGGTTCTGGCTCATAAACGGGGCTGCGGCATGCGACCGGTTCCCCTTGATGAAAACCTGCCCTGGCTGAACCTGAGCAGCACGGATATGATTGACGTCGATCGGGCGCTCGATGAACTCGAAGCCATTGACGCACGCAAAGTTCGGCTGGTCGAGCTTTGTTATTTTCTCGGCTCCACTGTTCCCGAAGCCGCGTCGCTGCTCGAGATCAGCGACGCGACTGCCGAGCGCGATCTGAAATTCGTTCGCAGTTGGCTTCGCACGAAACTGACGCAAACAAAATCGTGAGGGCCATAGGCCTGATTTCGCGCGATCTTATTGTTCTGTCATGAGTGAACCGTCAACCGAATCGCCCCTGAGCCCCGAACGCTGGAAGCGAATGGAAACGATCTTTCACGCCGCTCTGGAAAAGACCGGCGAGCAGCGCCGCCTTTTGCTGGCTGAATACTGCGGGAAAGATCACGGTCTTCTCGCCGAGGTCGAGCGGATCCTTGCAGCTTACGAGCAGGACGATGCCGCCGAACCGCGCGGCGCGGCGGCGACGCCCGAAGATCAAGCGCTCTTCGGACCCTACCTCTTGGAACGGGAGATCGGTTTTGGCGGGATGGGAACCGTGTACCTCGCGCATCGCGCCGATGGTCAGTTCGAACAGCGCGTTGCCCTGAAGCTGATCAGCCACCATCTGCGCACAGAGTTTTTCACCCGGCGATTTCTAACCGAGAGGCAGATTCTGGCGCAACTGCGACACCCGAATATCACGGGACTTCTGGACGGCGGTGTGAGTGCCCAGGGCGATCCCTATCTGGTGATGGAGTACGTCGAAGGCCAAGGCCTCTTCGAGTACTGTAATGCGCGAGTACTGAGCGTGCGCGAGCGTGTGCGCCTTTTCCTGAGCGTATGCTCGGCAGTGGATTTTGCCCATCGAAACCTGGTCGTCCATCGCGATCTTAAGCCGTCCAACATACTGGTGACCGACGATGGCGTGCCGAAGCTGCTTGACTTCGGTACCGCCAAGCTGCTCGATCTGGCGGCTGAGCGCGTCGCAACTACGCAAATGGCGATGACGCCGCGATATGCCAGTCCGGAGCAACTTAGAGGTGAACCGGTCTCCACGGTGAGTGACGTGTTCTCGCTCGGCGTGGTGGTTTACGAGCTGCTCACGGGTGCCTGGCCGTTCGGAGTTCCTGGGTCGGTTTTGGCAGGCCTTGAGCGGGCTTTGGAGGAGATCGAACCGGCTCGTCCGTCATCGGTGATTTCCGAGGAGGCGGCACAGGTTCGTGGAGAATCCCACTTAAGGCTCGGGCGCATGCTGGACGGAGATTTGCGTGCCGTGCTGAACAGAGCAATGGCGTGGGACCCGCGCCAGCGCTACACCTCGGTCGATCAGTTTTCGGCGGATTTGAAACGCTGGCTGGATGATCTGCCGGTCCAGGCCCAACCGCAGACCTTCGCTTATCGAGCGGGCCGGTATCTGCATCGGAATGGAGGGTGGCTCGCCACGGGGATAACCGTTTTTGCGGTGCTCGCCGGCGCCGCATTCGTCGCCGTGAGGGAGTTCGCCCTCAGCCAGCAGCGACTGGCACAGGCCCGCGAGCTAACTGATTTTTATCTAAACGATGTGTTGCGGGAAGTAGAGAACTTGCCCGGTTCGGTAAAGGCGCGGTTGCTAATCGTCGAACGCACGAGCCGGGATCTGGACGAATTGCTCAAAAGTGCGCCCCGGGACACTGACCTGAGCCGCGAATTGGCAGTGGCCTATCTGCGCTTGGGCGATATTGAGGGCAAACCGTTCACGGTGAGCGTCGGTGATGTCTCGGGTGCGCTCGCGAGCTACCGAAAGGCCGAGGCACTGTCTTCACGCGCATCGGAATTGGACCTCGATCAAGCCGCCGTTCGTTTGCGCGCGCGGACGACGATCGGTGTAATTCAATCTCGTTTGGGTCAGTATGAGTCTGCTATACCTCTGTTGGAAGACGCCGTTGAGTCCGCCCGGCAGTTGACCACGAGAGCTCCTTCCTATTTCACCAGCGATGGACTTCCCCCTCTCATGCTCGAGGCGGAGGCGAATCGGGCACTCGGATATGCGCTACTTCGCAAAGAAGATTTCGAATATACCGACGCCAATTTTCAGCGAGCGGCGTCGCAGCTGCGGCGCGCGCTGACTGTGGGCGAGCGGGCGCACGCTGTTTTCCCGAACTTACCCGACCCATCCGGCAAAATCAGCGAATATCTCGGCTTTGCCCTGGAAGGTCTTGGGGATTTCACGGGAGAGCGCAGTTTTTATCGAGAGTCGGCCTCCGCGCACCGCCGCGCGGCGGAGGTTCTTTGCGCCATCGCTGTTCGCGCACCGAAACCGCAAACCCAGCGCGATTGTGGGGATGCTTTGGGAGAATGGAGTTGGGCGCTGCACAATGCGGGCGAAGGCGCGGCAGCCGTCGGCGCCGCTGAACAGGCGCTCACGCGCATGCGCGCTATCGCCGGCGCGGAATCGAGCAGCGCTGAAGCGGAACACGATCTCGCCACGGCCTACTTCCATTTGGGCGCCGCGGAGAACACGGACGGGCGCTTTCGTGACGCAGCCCGCGATTTGCGCACCGCCGAAGCGCGGATTGCGCCGGCCGACCGAGTTCCGCCAGACGATCCGCTTTCGTCGATTCAATTGCGTCTGAACGTGGATGGCGAACTGGCCGATGCTCTCGACGCGCTTGGAAACCGGGCAGCAGCTCTGCGGCAGCTGCGCGCGGCAATCGCACTCGCCGAAGCCCGTGGAACCGCGCAGAAGGGTCTCGTGGCGGGCTTGCGCAAGCGCCTGTCGGAGATTGGATATCGCGCTAAGAACTTTCGCAAAAACGGCTGAGGGGTTCTTCTGATGGACTGCGCGGTTTACTACATGAGCCGATTCGCAGCGAGCTTAGCGGCGACATTGAGGAGGAACTCATGACGTTTAGGAACTCATTTAGAAAACCATTTTTGCGGGTCGCAATATTCAGCGTCGCGGCGGGCGCGGCCCTCGCGCAGACGGCCCCGGAAAACCTGTCGGCCAGCGCAGCCTGTGCCTCGGTCACCAGCGATGGGAAAGGGATACCGGGGCGCGTGGCGGTGTTCACCACAGCTTGCAATATCGAGACACCCGGAAAGGCGGGGATCGGGACATCGACGCCCCGTTCGCCATTCGAGGTAAAGGGACAGATCGGAACCACAAACGTGAACTCGGTAACGATCACCAACACCGGCATTGCCGGCCCGACCGGTGTCGCGGCAGTCGACTTCAATACCTACAATTTATCCGGCACGGGATACAATCCGTCCGGTCGGTTCGCGGCGACTGACGATGGGCAGTTCGGCAACGGCTTTAGCTGGCAGAGCAATCTCCCGGCAACACAGGGCGGGGGCGGACCGAACCTTGGGTTATATACCTTGATGACCTTGAGCAGCCTGGGAACCACAAGCGGTGGAAACTCACTTGCAATTACGCAAGGGATCGGCTCGGCGATATCGGACGGCTGGGTAACCTACAGCAGTCGTGCATTCAAAAACAATATCCAGACACTGGACGGCGCACTTGAGAAAGTAGAGCAACTGCGGGGCGTCTCGTACGACCGAAAAGACAATGGGCGTCATGAAATCGGCGTGGTGGCCGAGGAAGTTGCGCAAGTAGTTCCCGAGGTCGTCGCGCGGGATCCAAACACGCAGCAGGTGCGCGGGGTGGACTATACGAGGCTTACCGCTCTGCTGATCGAAGCGGTGAAACAGCAGCAAACAACGATTCAGGATTTGCAAACGCAAGTGAATACCCTTAAGGGCGCAGTGGCGCGGTAATTGCGCGGGTCAGCATCGTCGAACGCCGGAGCGCTTGAGGATTTCAGGCGCTCCGGCTTTCCGCGCACGCGTTGGATTCCGAACCCGCCGATCGAGAGCGGCGCGGCGATCTCGATCCAGATTGCCTTCGGCGGCTAACAGGAGAATTCGCGATCGTTCTACCAGTCCCGCGGAAAGCGGCCTCGCCGCGACCACTGCACCAACTGTTAAATCTGTTCAGAGTTAATAACGACTCGCCGCGCCGCGCGCCGCCAACTCGCCTGGTCGCTCGCCCGAAGGTTCCGGCAGCGGTTGCGAGACCGGGACGGGCGGCCCGAAATCGGGAGTGCCGTCCGGCTTCCAGGTGAACGGCTGCGCGCGCGACGAGCGGAAATCCGCACAGCCTTCGCCCTTTTCGGCATTGGCGTGGTAGATGATCCATTCCTGTTTGCCGTCGGGGGACCGGAAGAAACCGTTATGCCCGGTCGAGACGGCGTGTGAGGTCTCCGAACCGGAGAGAACTGGGGTCGGATATTTACGCCAGGATGCGGCGTTCATCAGGTCGGCATTCTTCGAAGCCGCGACGAGCCCCAGCGTGTAGTGGTCCGTCCAGCAGCCGCTGCCGGAGTAGATCAGGAATACCTGATCCCCGTGCTGCAGGATTTCCGGCCCTTCGTTCACGTAGACGTGATGGTTGTCGTCAAACCGTTCCCAATCGAATTCGGGGTGCGAGATAACGGCTCGGGGACCTTCGATCGTCCAGGGATTTTTGAGGCGCGCGATGTAGATATTCTGCACGCCGTCCACCCCGCCGGGCCATCCCGACCAGACCATATAGAGCTTGCCGCGATTTTCGAAGACGGATGCGTCGATCGCCCAGTCGTCGGTTGCGTCGGCGACCTTGCCTTTCATCTCGAACTTCCCGTTGACGGGGTCGTGCGATGGGTTCTCGACGGTATAGATGCGGTGCTGCTTATTGTCGCGCTCTTTGTCGGCGGCGAAATAAATGTACCACTTGTTCTTGATGCGGTGCAGCTCCGGCGCCCAGAGATCGGTGAGGCCCTGATAATCGCCGTGCGGTTCCCAGACGACGGTGCCGGGCGTGTGCTTCAGGCCTTCGAGCGTCGGCGATTTCCAGATGGTCAGGTTGGTGGCCGTCGTGCACATGTAGTAGAAGTAACCATCCTGGTAAACCAACCATGGATCGGGACCGTGTTCGTGGACCGGGTTGGTGAAGGTGCCGGCGGCGTTGGACGGCGACGCGTAGAAGACGGCCGCGAGCAGCAGCGCTAATCGCATCATCATGGCCGTCCGAAGCTGGCCTCATTCCAGCGGATCTCATTGCGGAACTCGCGCAGCTTCGTTTCGCTGTCGATGATCAGGAATTCGATTCCCAGCATGGCGGCGAAGTCCTGCATGTGCTCGGTGGTCAGGCAGCGGCTGAAGCCGGAGTGGTGGGCGGCGCCGGCGTAGATCCAGGCGGCGGCCCCGATTTTCAGATTCGGCCGCGGCACCCAGACCGCGCGCGCGACCGGAAGTTTGGGCAGCGGCTGAGACGGCGGGATGACGTCGACTTCGTTGACGATCATGCGGAAGCGATTGCCCATATCGACCAGAGACGCGTTAATGGCGGGCCCGCCGGCGACTCCGAAGACGAGACGCACCGGATCGGCCTTGCCGCCGATCGAAAGGGGATGAATTTCAAGCGACGGTTTGTCTTCCGCGATCGAAGGGCAGATTTCCAGCATATGGGATCCGAGAACTTTCGGAGTGCCGCCGAAATCGTAAGTGTAGTCCTCCATGAATGACGTGCCGCCGGAAAGGCCGTGGCTCATCACCTTCATGGAGCGAACCAGGGCTGCCGTTTTCCAGTCGCCTTCGCCGCCGAAACCGTAACCATCGGCCATCAGCCGTTGAACCGCGACTCCCGGCAGCTGTCCCAGCCCGTGCAGATCCTGGAAGGTGTCGGTGAAAGCGTGAAAGCCGCCACCTTCGAGAAAGGCCCGGAGCCCGAGCTCGATGCGCGCTGCTTCCAGAAGGGACGCACGCTGCGGGCCGCCTTCGCGCAGGGCCGGTGCCACGGAGTAAGCCGCTTCGTACTCGCGAGCCAGGTCGGCAACCTGCGCATCGGGAATCGCGCGCACCTGCTCGACGAGATCGCCCACGCCGAAGCCGTCTACCGTATAGCCCAGGTCGATCTGCGCGGAGACTTTGTTCCCCTCCGTGACCGCGACTTCGCGCATGTTATCGCCGAAGCGCGCCACGCGGAGAGACTGAGCGTCGTGATACGCGGCGGCGGCGCGGGTCCACCCCGCAATCTCCTCAACCACGGCAGCGTCTTGCCAGAATCCGACGACCACTTTGCGCTCCAGACGGAGCCGGCTACAGATGAAGCCGAACTCGCGATCCCCGTGCGCGGACTGGGTGAGATTCATGAAATCCATGTCGATGGTGGCCCATGGAAGGTCGCGGTTGAACTGCGTGTGCAGATGCAGGAAGGGCTTGGAAAGCCGGGTGAGACCGCCGATCCACATCTTGGCGGGCGAGAACGTATGCATCCACAGAATCAGGCCGATGCAGTTCTCGCTGTTATTGGCTTCGCGGCAAATGGATCCGATGGCGTCGGCCGTGGTGAGCACGGGTTTCAGGACAACGGTGACCGGGATGGAAGCGCCAGCGGCGAGGGCGCCTGCCATTTCGCGCGCATGTTCGGCAACCTTCCGCAGTGTCTCTTCGCCGTACAGATGCTGACTGCCGGTCAGGAACCAGACTTCGAGCTTTTTCAAATCCGTCATGTGTGTATGTCCCTTCTATTTTGGTCGAGGCGGTGCGGGAGCGTGTTGCGAGCCCAGGGCGACGCGCGGCCAGCCCGTAGACCAATCGATGGTGGAGATCTGTAAAGCGGGCGTGCCGGTCTGGGGATCGTAGGCGTGAAACACCAGCAGGTCATTCGGGGGACCGGTGAAGACGGACTGTCCGCCGGGGCCCGCCCAGGCGTCGTTTGCGCGAAGAACTTCGGTGCCGCCACCCTCGACGAGGGGAACGTTATCGGCGTCGAGGTAAGGGCCGGTGATGCTGTCGGCTCGCCCTGCCATGATGCGGTAGGTGCTCTTGGCGCCCTTGCAGCAGAGATCCCAGGACACGAAAAGATAGTAACGGCCGTTGTGAAAGGTTATGAACGGAGCCTCCACGGCCTGCCACGCTGCAGGTAAACCCGCGGGCGGCGGTGGCGCGTTGGGCGGCTTCCGGCGAGCGGCGAGGGAGTACAGCGTGCCGTCGGTCGGAGTCAGCTTGCCGGAAGCGTCCAGCCGCCGCATTTTGATCCCCGACCAGAAGCTTCCGAAGGTGAGCCAGGCGAGTCCGTTTCTGTCGGTGACGAAATTGGGATCGATCGCGTTGAAGTCGTCAGTCTCGCTCGATTTCAGGACTAAGCCGCGGTCGACCCAGCGATAGCTAGTCCCCGAAGGGTCGAGCGTTTCGTTGGTCGCGAGGCCGATTCCGGATCGGTTCTTCCCGAAGAGGGAATACGCGTAGTACAAACGGTACTGTCCGTGGACGTACGAAATGTCCGGGGCCCACAGTTCCGTGGTCGAGGGGCTTTCCTTCTGGATCCATTGCGGGATACCTTCAAAAACGTGCCCGCAAAGTGTCCAGTGCCGCAGGTCGTGGGAACAACGCACGGCAAGTTGCCCGCCGTCCGGAGCTTTGCCGGTTGCAACGACGTAGTAGGTATCGCGCTCTCTTGCGATCGACGGATCATGGACGCGCCAGAAGTCGCCGGAAAGTCCGAAAGCTTGCTGTGCGTTCCCCGCGGCCGGTATCAGGCCCAGCAGCAGGGGAACGAGAGATTGCAGGGTTCTCCGAACGTTGCGGGACATGTCGGGAAGGCCGTTAGCGCGAGTCGAAGTATATGATCGGCACCGAGCAGGGGTCAAGCCATCCGCACCAGCAAGGTGTGTTAACGCTCAAAGGCTTTCTTTGGGTGGTCATTGCGGATTTCCTGTTGGCCGGAGTTTTGCTCCAAAAGATTTCAACGCGATTGTATCTCCTGAAAAAAATCCCCGAGTACTGCAACGGGACCGTGGTTCATTCGCTTCATGACCTGTTCACGTTTTTTCAGGGACAGGATTCATGGTGGCCAATGCTTTACGCGCTACGTTTCCTGCACGCGCCCGCCGGAATTTATCAAACCGTCTTCTTCGATCGGCATGTGAAGTTTCAGTATCCGCTCACTTCCTTGCCGCCGCTGTGGCTGCTGGATCGGATGGGAATGGGCGAACCGCGAATTCTGATCCTGCTGAAAGTGATGTCCGGGTTGGCCGTAATGGCGACCGTCGCGGTGGCCCTGTTAATTGCTTTCAGAAGCGCGGAGCGGCGAGATCCGAACATCGGCAGCAGGTCGAAATGGATGCTGGCGGCGGTTACGATCCTGGTCTCTCTGACGTTCTATCCGGTAATAAAGGCCTACGCGCTAGGCCAGATTCAGGTGTTTATCAATCTGCTCTTCGCGATCGCCTTTCTGTGCTGGATGCAGCGGCGCGAGCGCGCCACGGGAGCGCTGATTGGCCTGATTACGCTGATCAAACCGCAATATGCTCTGATCCTGCTGTGGGCGGCTTTGCGTAAACGTTGGGGCGTGGTGCAGGCCGGGATGATTTGCGTTGCTGCGGGACTGGCGATTTCGGTTGCGTTATTTGGACTTTCGAACAACCTCGAGTATCTTCGCGTTCTCAGTTTTCTCTCGCGGCATGGTGAGGTCTACTATGCAAACCAGACCTTCAATGGGTTGTTTCACCGCCTGGTGGATCATGCGAGCGTGGTCTTTTCCATCTATGGGTTCCCGGAGTATCGCCCCGCGGTTTATATCGGAACGATTATCACGTCTTTGGCGATTCTGGCCTGGTGCTTTCCTTTGCGGGTGTCCGATTCGGAGAACGACGGCATTCTCGATTTCAGCCTGATTGGGATTGCGGTCACAGCGGCTTCGCCCATCGCATGGGAGCATCACTACGGGATTTTGCTTCCGATTCTGATCTGGCACGTTTCGCGGTTCGTGATGGGCGGCAAACTCTCGCGCGCGCAATCGATCGCCCTCGTAGTTGTGTACCTCCTGGTCGCCAACGACTGGCGCATGACCAATCTGCTGGCGGATTCGCCGCTGAACTTCCTCCAGTCTTATCTGCTCTTCGGGGTGCTCTTGTTCATCGGCCTGCTCCGAAGCGAACTGGGGCGGCGCGCGGCTCCCTTTGCGGCTCCCAAGGAGAATTACGACCTGACGGCGGCCTTGCGATCATAAGCGTGTGGGGATCCGTGGTTCACTGCCCGCGGTCACACTTTGCTTCGCCCTAGCGCTGACGGGCGCAACCCGCGTGGACCGTCTTAAAGAAGCGGCAGGGTTGATCGAACAGAAGCAACTCGCGGAGGCCGAGGCGCTCTTAGGCCCGCTTCTCGCGACCGATCCGGCAGACGCGGTAGCTCTGAACCTGTTAGGGCTGGTTCGCGTGCAACAGCAAAGGACCGGCGATGCGGAAGACCTGTTCAAGAAGGCGGCAGCGGCAGGCCGCGGCATTGTGGGGCCGCACTTGAACCTGGCGATGCTCTACGGAGCGCAACAGCCCTCGGAAGCCATGAACGAGCTGGAGCTGGTATTCCAGCGCGCGCCCGGAAATGCGCAGGGGCAATCGCTCTTGCGGACCATAGCCAGGAGCGCGGCTCTGGCGGCGAGCCAGTCCGGACACGCGGACGACGCGCTGCGGCTGCTGCAGAGGGCGCGCGCTTTGCAGCCCGGGGACGCGGAGCTCGTCTACGAATATGGTTTAGTGGCGCTCGATCGCGGCCGTTTGCAGGAGGCCGGTCAGGCGTTTGACGAGACAGCGCGCCTGCGCCCCGGCGATTCCGAACTGCATTATGCCCGGGCGCGGCTGTTCCTCGAAGAGAATCAGGCGGCACAGGCCGAGAAAGAGATGCGCCTGTACCTCGCCGCGCGTCCCGCGGACGCCAGCGCGCAGTACGGGCTTGGCTACATCCTGCGCGCGGAGCAGAAGACGGACGAAGCGAAGGCGGCGTTTGAAGAATCGGTCCGGCTGCGTCCGGATCAGACCGAGTCCGTTTTTCAGTTGGGCGAACTAGCGATGGAGCGCGAGGGGAAAGACGAGGCGAGCGCCGCCTTTACCGCGGTGCTCGCGCGCGATCCGCATCACGCCGGCGCGATCACGGGCTTGGGGATTCTGGCCTATCGAGCGGGTCAGTACGCGGAAGCCCGGAAACAGTTGGAAACCGCGATCGCGGCGGCGCCCAGCTATCAGAAGGCCCACTACTACTACGCACTGACGCTTGCCCGGCTCGGGCAGAAGGAGGCGGCGGAGCGCGAGTTCAGCCGCGCGAACCTTCTGCAAAAGCCACACTTAACGGCGCTCCCCTAGGATTTTGACGGTGTACGGAAGGGAACAATCCAGCTTGCTGGCAAGGCTTTCCGCGATTTCCGGGCTAACGGGAATATAGTATCGTGCAAGTTAGTCGGTAAGGGGTTCGCTTGAAAAGCCTAGTTGCTTTTTCGTTTCTAGTCCTGGCATGTCTTCCGTTCGCTCTGCGCGCGCAGAGCGTAGACCCCGCTTTTCAGCGCGGCGCGGAAGCTTTCAAGGCTGGCCAGTTAGATATCGCGGCAACGGAATTCTCCAGGTCGATCGAGAGCGCGCCACGGTTCGCGCAGGCTTACTTCAACTTGGGCCTGGTGCGCTTGCAGCAGAACCGGACCAGCGATGCGGCATCCTTATTCTCAAAAACGCTCCAGCTCAGGCCGGACCTGCGCGGCGCCCATCTCTTTCTTGGTATTGCCGAATACCGCCTGGACCGCTATGCGGAAGCCGCCACCGCTTTGAAGCGCGCCGCCGAAATGGAGCCCAACAACCCCGAGGTCGCCATGTGGTTGGGTATTGCGTCTCTCGCTTCCGGGGACGCGGGACCGGCGGTTTCCAGCCTCGAAAAAGCCGCGAAACTCAAGCCCAATGACGTGGATGTGCTCTACCACCTGGGACGCGCGTACATGCAGCTCTCGAAAGAGACGTACGAGCGCATGTATCAGGCCGACCCGGATTCGTGGCGCGTGCATCAGGTGCTGGCGCAGTCCTACGAAGAGGCCGACCGGATGGAAGACGCCCAGAAGGAATGCCGCAAAGCGATTGAACTGCGGCCCCATGAGCGCGGTCTGCATCAGCAGCTCGGCGACATCTTCTGGAAGCAGAACCGGCTCAGCGAAGCCGAAGCCGAGTTCCAGGCGGAGCTTCAAGTGGATCCGCAGAACCTCACGTCGATGTATAAGCTGGCGGCGGTCAGTACAGAGCAGGCCAAGCCGCAAGTCGCCGTGGACCTGTTGAGCAAAGTGCTCGAGACCCATCCCGATTCGCGCGAGGCCCATTACCAGATCGGGCGCGCCGAAGCGCAGTTGGGAAACAACCCCGCAGCCATCAAGGATTTCCGCGCAGTGACAAGTTTGACCGGGCCGGTGGAGCCGGAAATCGTGCGCCAGTCTTACTACCAGTTAGCGCAGCTCTATCGCCGCAGCCAGCAGCCGGAACAGGCCAGGCTGGCTCTGGATTCGTTCAAGCGTTTAAAAGAAGATTCCGACGCCCAGCATGAAGCCAAGCTCAACGACAAGATGAAGCGAGCTTCGGAAAGCCAGGCGCAATGAAATCGCATGACCATCGTACGAGAAAGGGAGTGTCAGTGATGAAGAGCATTCGAGGGTATCTGAATCGACGTGGAATCGTTGCGGCGTTGCCGCTCCTGGCCCTTTTGTTATTACCCGGCGCCTCATTCGGACAATCCGGGCAGGGTGCGATGTCCGGCAATGTCCAGGATCCCAGCGGAGCGCTGGTTCCGGGCGCAAAGATCACGGCAGTGGAACGTGGTTCCGGCAGCAGCTACGATACGGTCTCGAGCAGCGCCGGCGCGTATTCATTCCCGAACCTGCGCGTCGGGACTTACGACGTTACGACGAACTCGACCGGCTTCGCGCCCTCGCAGGTGACCGGAGTCGTCGTGCAGGTAGGCACGACCAGTTCGCTGAACATCACGCTGCAAACGGGGAATCTGACGCAGACGGTCGAGGTGTCGGGCGACGCCCCCACGGTGGAAGCGGAGACGTCGGACATCGGTAGCGTGGTAACGACCAAGCAGGTCCTGGACCTGCCACTGGCACTGGGCAGCACGGTGCAGGCTATGCGATCCCCCGAAGCTTTCGTGTTTCTAACGCCGGGTACGGTGGGTCCGGGAACGAACGGCGGCGGTTCGAATGGAGCCACCACCGGCGGGCCCTTCGAATCGAAGATTACGGGCGGGCAGAACTACGGTACGGAGATCCTGCTGGACGGCGCCAGCGTGTACCGGTCGGAAAACGGCTCCTCCTTCGACGAAGCGGCTCCTTCGGTGGAAGCGCTGGGCGAGTTCCGCATCGAAACGTCGACTATGCCGGCCGAGTATGGCCGCACCACGGGCGGTGTCGAAATCTTCAATACCAAGTCCGGGACCAACAGTTTCCATGGAACCGCTTACGACCTGTTCCGGAACGAGGATCTGGACGCGAATTCCTGGAACAACAACTATCACGGCCTGCCGCGCGTTCTGGATCGCCAGAACGACTACGGCGGGACCTTCGGCGGTCCGGTGATCATCCCGAAACTCTATAACGGCCGCAACAAGACCTTCTTCCTTTTCTCATGGGAGCAGTATCGGCAGAACCAGGGCGGCACTTCCACCTCCACCGTTCCGACCGCTGCCGAAAAAGCCGGTGACTTCTCGAGCACCCTGAACACCGGCAACATCATCGGTACGAATCCCTGCGAAAATAACGCGCCGATCTACTTTGGGGAAATCTTCGATCCGGCAAGCACGAAGCTCGTCAACGGCTCGCCCTGCCGCACCTCTTATCTGACGGAAACGGGAAAGAATGCGATTCCCAGTTCGCAGATCTCTCCGTTCGGGCAGAAGCTGATCACGTACTACCCGGACCCCCAGAACGGAAACGCGACCAATAACTATATCCTTCCGTACGCCTTTCCGCTGCTGGACACGACGATGACGGTGCGCATCGATCAGAACATCAGCCAGAACGATAAGCTCTACTTCACTTACAGCTCGCGCGATAACACGCGGCTTTCGACCAATCCGTTCTTCGCGAACGTGGCGGGTGCGGGCCGGGCGCAGGACTTCTTCACCCACTTCATCCGCGTGGGCAACGACTTTACGATCTCACCGACACTGCTCGACCACCTGAACCTGGGTTTCAACCATACCAACAGCTCGAACGTCGGAGCGGGCGTGCGTACCGGCGGGAACTTCGATCAGGCTCTGGGCATTTCGGGAACGCCGAGCGGCGCGACCTTCCCGAACATCAACGTCAACGAGAGTCAGATTTCGGGTTTGGGCGATAGCGTCAACAACCACACGATCGACTACGGCTATCGCTTTACGGACACGCTGGACTGGTTCAAGGGCAAGCACAACGTGCGGGTAGGCTTCGACTATCGCTATCAGATCTTCGAGCCCGGGAGTTTGAACAACGCGTCGGGAAGCTTCAACTTTTCGCGCGCGGAGACCGCCGGCACGCTGCTGACGAACGGCCAGAGCGGAAACGGTCTGGCGAGCGCCCTCCTGGGTCTGGTGGATAACGCCAACCTGGTGGACGTTGCCAGTCAGCCGCAATGGCGATCGCACTATTAC
Source organism: Bryobacterales bacterium (assembly GCA_963814235.1). Lineage (GTDB taxonomy): Bacteria > Acidobacteriota > Terriglobia > Bryobacterales > Bryobacteraceae > Bog-113. The sequence goes on from CAWFCA010000002.1 coordinate 68,379, forward strand.
GCGCTGTTTGCGCAGGATAGCTATAAGGTTTCGAAGAGCTTGACGCTGAATCTGGGTATCCGCTGGGATGTGGATGCGCCGCGTTACGAAAAGCACGGCAATACCTCGAACATCAGTTTGACCGCGCCAAATCCGGCGGCGGGCGGAATACCGGGCGCTCTGGTGTTTGCCGGAGTGGGACCGGGCCGGAACGGTCATGTGGACGAGTCCTGGGTCAGCGCATATCACAAGGATTTCGCGCCGCGCATCGGATTCGCCTGGTCACCCGGCTTCATGGGCGGCAAGACTGTGGTTCGCGGCGGTTACGGGATCCTCTATGGTGCCCTGACCTATGCGGACTTCGGCGGCAACCTGCAGTCCGGCTTCCAGGCCAACCCCGGGGTGAGCAGTTCGAACGGCTTCACGCCGGCTTTCAATATCGCGTCGGGCTTCCCGGCTTACACGAAGCCGCCCAATCTCGATCCCTCCCAGGTGAATCTCCAGGGGAACCCTGCGAACGCTTATATCGACCCTTCGTACAACCGACCGGCAATGGTTCAGAACTGGAGCTTCGAGATCCAGCAGCAACTAGCCACCGATCTGATTCTGGACGTGGCTTATGTCGGGCAGCACTCGACGCATCTTCGTTCCAGTTTCGATCCCGTCAACCGCGTTCCGCTGAACGATCTGGCGTTGGGCAACCTGCTGAACGCGCCGATCTCCTCGCCGCAGGCGCAGGCTGCCGGCTTCCACTTGCCGTATCCTTCCTTCCCGTCGGACCGGCCGGTGTCGCAGGCCATTCAGCCTTTCCCGCAGTACTACGTGCTGAACACCGACTGCTGTCTGGAGAACCTGGGGCAGTCCACCTACAACGCCTTACAGGCTTCCGTGCGGCGCAGATTTCACAACGGCTTGAATCTGATGGCTTCGTACACCTGGTCGAAGACCATGACCGACGCCGATAGTACGCTGCCCTTCTTCGCTACGCTGGCGGGCGGCGGAAGCGCCCAAAATCCGTTCAATCTGAAAGGCGAGAAGGCCGTGAGTAATCAGGACATCCCGCAGAACTTCGTCCTCAGTTATATCTACGAGCTACCGGTTGGACGCGGTAAGAAGTTCCTCGATCACGGCGGGTTCCTGAATGCGGCGCTCGGCGGTTGGTCGGTCAGCGGCATTCAGACCTATCACAGCGGCCAGCCGTTTTCCTTCTGCTGTGCCACGGGCGCGCCCACTTACGGCAGTATCCGCTTTAACCAGGTGCAGGGTCAGCCGTTCTTTACCCAAGCTTTCCTGAGCGGACACTACAATCCGGCAAACGTAGTGATCCTGAACAGCGCCGCGTTCTCCGATCCAAACGCGCCCGCTCGCATCCAGGCCGGCGGCGCGTATGAGTTCGGCGATATGTCGCGAACTATTAGTCAGGTCCGCAGCCTATTCTATAAGAGTGAAGACTTCAACGTTCTCAAGCGAACGTACATCACGGAGCGAACCGATATACTCTTCCAGCTAAGTTTGCTGGACGCGTTTAACCGGCATATCTTCGACGACCGAACGGCTGTGAATTTAAATCCCAACGATCCGCACTTCGGCATTCTGAATCCGGCGGCTACGATCATGGGACCGAGGCGGGTCCAACTACAGTTGAAGTTCGAATTCTAAGACTGGGAAGCGCGGTCAGGCTTTCAGCCAACGGTCGAACCACTCAAAGGCTTCGCGCTGCATGGCGCGATCGAACTTATGATGTCCGGGGTAGAAGCTCGCGCGATACCGATCGGCGAGCTTCGCTTTTTGGTACACCGCCGCTAGAATGTGATCGGCTCTCTCCATTTCCGGAAGTGTGAAGAGCTGGTCTTCGCGATTGTTGAGTACCAGAACCGGGTTCGGGAGATTCAGGCCGAGGATTTCCGGATAATCCAGATCGCGCGGCATGCCGGGGATATAGACCATCCAGGTGTGCGTGAAGCAGCGGTTCAACAGGTAATCCCGCCAGGTGGTCATCATGCCCACACAACACGAGCACCGGATGCGTGGATCCGCGCCGGTGAGATAGACCGTGCGCAGGCCGCCGCCGGACAGTCCGCAGCATCCCACGCGGGCTGGATCGACATCTTCGCGGGATAACAGGTAATCGAGCGCGCGCTGATCTTCGCCGATGAAGACACCGGGCCAGGTCGTGCCTGCGCTGAAAAGGCTCTTGGAAGCAATGTGCTCGTGTTCGTCCGCGATCTGGTTATAGCGCTGGATCTCTTCTTCCGATTCCGGGTCGACCTCTTTGAGGTTGTGATTGAGCACCGCCGGCAGATCGGCCAGGCGCACGCGCCGGCTGCCGAACAGAAACGCATCATGGACCAGTACGACGTAGCCCCGCTTGGCGAGTTCGTTGGCCCACGCGACCCCCTCGTAATAGATGGCCTGGTGCTTCACGATCAGCGGATGAACGTCCTGGGAGATGCGGGTGATCTTGCGTAAGCCGAAGTATTTGTTTCCCCCATGGTCATGCAATCCAATGACGGCGGGCAGGCGTTTGCCTTCCGATCCCGCGGGCTTTAAGACCAGAGCTTCGGTGGGAGGTCCATAGGGAAGCTGCCACTGCAGGTGTTCGATCGAGAGCCCGTCGTACTCCAGATGATGCTGCACGGTGGCGCGCGGAGCCGGCGCGCGAACCGGTTGCAGCAACGCGTCCCAATAACGCTGGCGGGCGGCCGTCTGCCACTCCGTCACGCTCTTCCAATTGGCTCTGCGAAACGAAAGACGCGGCGGATCTTCCACCAGCGATTCCGCCCACTGCCCGTACGCACCCAGCATGTTTTCCATATGACCTCCCGCCGAACTGCGACTGTATCGTACTCCAAAAAAGCGAAGCCTATAATCTTTACTACTCGGAGGGGGAACGATGAGGTTTAAGAGTGGGCTGGCTCTGCTTTGGTTTTCGTTGGGATGTACGGCATGGGGCGCGCCACCGCCGAAAGCGCGCGCGCAGTTCGATCCGGATGAACGGTACAAGGCCGATCTGCTGCTGATCATCGCGCATCCAGATGACGACGTGGTGATCGGCGGATACCTTGCGAAGATCGCCTTCGACGGGCACAAGCGCATCGCGGTCATCTACTGTACTTCGGGAGATGGCGGCGGGAACGCGGTCGGCAACGAGGCCGGCGCGGCTCTCGGTCAGATGCGGACCATCGAAGCGCGTAAGGCGATGAACTTTTTCGGGATCGATAACATCTGGTTCCTGGGTGCGCACGATACGCCCGGCCAGGATGTGCTCCGGTCGCTGGACGCGTGGAATCACGGGCGCATGCTCGACGACGTTGTCCGGCTGGTGAGGATCACCCGTCCGGAAGTGATCATGACCTGGATGCCCAATAACGTGGTCGGCGAGAATCATGGGGATCATCAGGCTTCGGGCGTGTTAGCGACCGAGGCTTTCGACATGGCGGGCGATCCGACGCAGTTTCCGGAGCAGGTTTCGGCGGCGCGCGATCGCGTGGGCATGTCCAATCTGACCGAAGGCCTGCTTCCGTGGCAGCCCAAGAAGCTCTACTACTTCACCGACGCCTTCGAAGACTTCGGCCCGTACTGGCATTCCAAGGAAGATCTGTCGCCCTTTCGAAAAGGGTTCTTGAAGGGCAATGGGCCCGTCTACAACATGACGGACATCTCTCCTTCCAAGCACGAGAGCTATGCGAAGTTGACGGCGCGGCAGCAGCTCTTCTATATGACGCAGGAAGGGTATCTCGGCACGCAGGCTCTGGGCAGCGCGGGCTTAAGCGGGTTCGAGTATCCGGTGCAATTGCTGTTTGGGAAATCGCTGGTGGGCGGGGAGCCTGCGGGCGACGTGTTTGAGAACCTCGATAACCGGCTCGCACCCTTTGCGCGAGTGCCGGGGTATGCTCCCAACTCATCGACGAGCATTTCGCTGGAACTCGGCGGACCGTGGGCTTACTATCGCGAGTTCTGGAAGGCGCACGCCATTACGAACCTGGAGAAGCTGATTCCGGTGCCGGAACTGGCGGCGGACTTCAACCAGACGTTGCTGGTTCCGGTCTTAATCCGCAACAACTCCACGGAGCCGCACGACGTAGCGCTGACGGCCAGGCTGCCCGAGGGATGGAGCTTTAAGAATGGACCGGTGACATACCCTGTTGCGGCGGGGCAAGCATACGCATTGCAAGCGAAACTGATGGCGCCGCGGACGGGCAAGGTCCGGTGGCAGGAGCTTACCCTGCAGGCCACCAGCGATGGCAAGCCGATTGGCGCGATCGAGCTACGCGTTTACACGGGGAAGAGCGGGGGAGTGCCGCAGTAGGAGAGCACTATCGCTTGACAGGCTTCTTGGGAGTTTTCCCGCTGTCGGCAACCAGCTTGTTCAGCAGGGTCACGGCCTGGTCGATCGGCTGGAAATTAGCGATGACCATGGGCGTCCGGCCATTCACGTCTTCGGGATCGGGATCGGCGCCCTTGGACGCCAGAAACCGGATCACTTCGCAGATATCCGGCTGTGTAGAAATCTGAAGAGTGCCCATCACCGCCGCGTGCATCACGGTCGTCTTGCGGGTGGTCGCGGACGCAACGTCGGGATCCAGTTCGTAGGCGTACTTCACGATCGCGGGACGGCCGCTGCCCGCTGCCGCCATCAACAGCGTAGTGCCGTCCTGCGCCTTGATCTTGGGATCGGCGCCGCCGGCCACGAGCGCTCGGATCACGTCTTCATGGCCGGCTTTGGCGGCCAGCATCAGAGCAGTTTGCTCGCCGATCTGGACACGGAACGGATTGGCCTTACCGCCGGGCGGGGCCACCTTTGCGGTCACGGCGTTCGCATTCGCGCCATTCGCGAGCAACAGCTTCACGATCTCGACGTTGCCCGATTGCGCCGCCGTATGCAGCGCCGTATTGCCGGTCTGGTCGGCGACGTTGGCGTCCGCTTTATGTTCGAGAAGCGCCTGCACCACTTCCGGTTTGCCGCTCCCGACCGCGATGTGCAAAGCGCTCATGCCGTTGGACAGAACGTAATTCGGACTGAGACCCGCGTTCAGGAGGCTCTTGACGGATTGCGAATCGCCTTTCTGCGCGGCGAAAACGAGAGGAGTGAAGCCGCCTTTGGAAACGGCATGCACATCCGCGCCCTTCTTGATCAGGAAGTCCACGATGTCGCAATGGCCTTCGGCAGCCGCCCACATCAGGGCGTTCTGTCCTTTGCGCGACTCGGTGGCGTTGACCTTCGCGCCGTGTTCGATGAGAAGCTTCACGCCGGGAAGGGTTCCGGAGCGCGCCGCGATCATCAGGGCAGTCTCGCCATTCCAACGCGCCGCGGTGGCGTCGGCTCCCGCGGCGATGAGCTTCTCCATCACCGGAAAGTCGGCCGTCCCGCTAGCCAGCGTCAGCGGGGTTTCGCCATATTGATCGGCCACATTCGGCTTCGCCCCGGCGTGCATCAGCAGGTCCACCACGTCCGGCAGATCCAGATAGACTGCCCAGGAAAGCGCCGTCGCTCCGTCCTGTTGGGCGGCGTTCACGTCGACATGCTCGTGAATGAGCGCAGCCACCTGCCGCGCGTTGTGATCTTTGATGGCTCGGATCAGCGCCGGGTCCGTGCTCGCCAGGCCGGGAAGCGCCAGTAGAGCGGCCGTCACGGCCTGTCGCGTAAATGCCCCGGCGCGCATGATCTTCTATACGCCGGAGAGCTGGTCGAGTTCCCCGGTGGCATCCCCCAGCGTGTCCGCCGGAACGCCGGCCTTATCGAGCAGGGTGAGCAGCAGGTTGTTCATCGGTGTTTCCGGCGCGTAGCGGATATGCCGGCCGCCCTTTATGTTGCAGCTGCGGCCGCCTACGAGCACCAGAGGAAGATCGTGATGCGTGTGCGCGTTGCCGTCGCCGATGCTGCTGCCGAACAACATCATCGTGTGGTCGAGCAGCGTTCCATCGCCGTCCGGAGTGGCGTCCATCTTTGCGATCAGATAGGAGAACGTCTTCACGTGAAGCTGATCGATCTTCATCGTCTTGGCGATCTTTTCGGGATCGTTCTGATGGTGGGTGACGGAGTGGTGGCCGTCGGGGACGCCGATCGAACGGTAGCTGCGATTGCTGCCTTCGCGCGCCATCATGAAGCTGACCACGCGCGTCATGTCGGTCTGGTAGGCCATCACCATGAGGTCGCTCATCAACTTGGCGTGATCCTCGAACTCCTCGGGGATGCCGGAAGGCCGCTCCAGCAGAGGCACCTGGACGGTCGCGCTCTGCGCCTCGGCTTTCTGGATGCGCCGCTCAATATCGCGGATGCCCTCGAGATACTCGTCGAGTTTGCTCTTATCGCGGGCGCCGAGCGTCGGCTGCAGCCGGGCGACGTCGCCGCGCACGAAATCGAGCAGGCTTCGCTCTTCTCTCATCAGCTTCAGGCGCGCTTTAGGATCGGTAGTCTCGCCATCGCCGAACAGCCGTTCAAAGACCGCGCGCGGGTTCACTTCCATCGGGTTGGGCGTGGTCGGAGTGCGCCAGGAGATGGTGTTGGTATACGCGCAGCTATAACCGCTATCGCAATCGCCCGCGAGGTTTGGCTCTTCCAGACCGATTTCGAGCGACCCGAATTGCGTCTTGTTGGCGAGGACGCGCGCCGCTACCTGATCGGCCGAGATCCCGGCGCGGATGTCCGAACCGCCGGTGCGCTTGGGGTGTACGCCGGTGAGCCAGGAGGCCCCGGCTCGCGCATGATCGCCCGCGCCATCGCCCAGGGCGCGTCCGCCGTTTTGCATCAGGTTGCTGAGCACCAGCATTTTGTCGCGGTACGGCTCCAGCGGCTTCATGGTGCTTGCGAAATCAAAGCCGGTCCCTACGCTGGAGGGAAGCCAGCCTTTCGCAATGATTCCATTCGGGACGTAAACGAACCCGAGACGCACGGCCGGGCTGGCCGGGGTGAGACCTGTTGCAGTCATCGCCGGGACCATGGCGTCGAGCAGAGGCAGCGCCATGGTTGCACCTACGCCCCGCAGAAACGTGCGGCGCGCCAAAGCTTTTTTCGTGAGCATCATAAGTCGGGGTTTCTCCTGGTCTGGAACTGCGGGCTGCTAACAAGGGAATGAATCAAAGCCGGGATGGTGGTGTTGCGGGGTGCCGCATCATGGATCACGGCGCGCACAGTCGGTTCGTCGAAATACTCTACCCCGCGTCCCAGCGCATAGGTCATCAACTTCTCGGTGAAGGTCGTCACGAACTGGTCGCGATAGTTGGTGGTCAACAGCGTTTTGAGGCCCTTGGGTCCATCGAAGCGCGTGCCGTCCGGCAACTTGCCGGACGTATCGATGGCGGATCCGCCGTCTTTGGCGCGCCAGGCCCCGATGCCGTTATAGTTCTCGAGCGAAAACCCGATCGGATCCATCCGCGAATGGCATCCGGCGCAGGTCGGATTGGCGCGATGCTGCTCCATCTGCTGCCGCATGGTCAGAGTCTTCCCGTCTTTGGCATGCGCTTCGAGAGCGGGGATGTCCGGCGGGGGTGGCGGCGGACCACTGCCCAGCAGATTCTCCAGCACCCACTTGCCGCGCTGCACCACGGATGTCCGGTTGGGGTACGAAGTGACGGTGAGAATACTTCCCTGACCGAGCAAGCCGCCCCGATTGCTGTCCGCCAGCGAGACGCGCCGGAATTGCGAGCCATACACGCCGGGGATGTCGTAATGCTCAGCCAGTCGCTGATTCAGGTAAGTAAAGTTGGCGCTCAGGAGATCGGTCACCGGGCGGTTCTCGCGCAGCACGGCGTCGAAGAAGAGCTCGGTTTCCTGCTTGAAAGCTTTCGCCAGACCCTGGTCGAAGGTCGGGAAGATATCGGGGTCGGGGGTGACTTTAGAAAGGTTGCGCAGGAACAGCCACTGCCCCGTGAAGTTAGTGGAAAAGGCGCTCGAACGTTCATCTGCCAGCATGCGGTCCACCTGGGCCGATAACACCGACGGATCTTTCAGCTTGCCTTCTTCGGCGACCTTCAAGAGCTGATCGTCCGGGATGCTGCTCCATAAGAAGAAGGAGAGACGCGAGGCCAGTTCGAGGTCGCTTACCCGATGGACGGCTCCGGGCGCGCCGTCTTTAGGATCGTGCTCGATGCGGAACAGGAATTCCGGCGAGACCAGCATCGCACGCAGCGCCATGCTGATTCCCGCTTCGAAATTACCTTCCCGCCGGCCCTCTTCGTAGAACGCCATCAGCGGTTTCAGGTCGGCTTCGGTGAAAGGACGCCGGTAGGCGCGATGTCCCAGGGAGGTCAGTATCTTGCGGGCACAGGGCGCTTCCTGGGAACGCGTGGCCGGCTTGCAAATCAGGATTCGCTCGCGGCTCGGCGTGTCGCCCGCGCCCACGACGTTATAAGGGCCGGCAATGATCAAACTGGAAAGCTGGGGGTGTTCCCCGGCGTGTTCGACGTCATACAGCTTGACGCGCGCGCCATCGAGGCGCAGGTCGAGCGAGGACGTGTGGGGAACATCGGGAGATACCGGCATTCGCTTGCTGCCGGTGCCGACGTACTCGGGCGCTAAATTTTCGGTGAGGAACGTGGCGCCAACGCGATGGTCGCCAGCTTTCAGAGACGTCCGGTATTCCAGAATCCGCGGAATCTGCGAGGGCGCGTCAAACCCCTGCACTACCGGCGGGAGCTTAATCTTGATCAGATACTCCGCATCGACGGGGAAGTGATAGGTCACGGAGAGACCCCCGGCGGAGTCGAACGGAAGGTCATCGCTGGCGCGCGTCGCCTTGGCGCTGGGCTCCTTGCCGGGACGGAATTCGTTGATCTCGGGTTTGATCGACGTATCGCCCAAAGCGGCGCGGCTCACCATCCGTGCGGCCGATACATAGCGTTCGATCAGCACGGGCGACATCGAGAGAACCTCACCGATGTTGTCGAAGCCGTAACCGGTATCGTCGGCGGGAAGTTTGGAACCGGGCTGGATATCGAGCGCGAGCAGATCGCGGATGGAATTGCTGTATTCGGCGCGATTCAGCCGGTGAATGGATGGGTGGCCAGGATTCGGGTGCGTAGCGGCAGAGGCGTCCAGCGTTTCCGTGAGCCAGCGCGTGAAGGCCGCAGTGGCATCGGGCTTGGGACGAGGCAGGCCGACCGGCGGCATCTGCCCGGTGCTCACCTTTCTAAGCACTTTTTCCCAAACGGCGGCACCTGCGCCGGTCATGCTCGGATCGAGGTTTTGCAGGCTGATGCCCGCCGTATGCAGCTTGTCGCTGTGACACAGAACGCAGTACTTATTAAGGAGTGCTTGCGCGGTTCCGGCGCTATCAACGTGCGTGGAAGTGGTCTCGGGAACCGACACTTTGGCTGCGTCGCCGAACAGCGTCACAGCCGAAAAAACAGGAAGCAGCAGCGCAAACCGGAAGCGCCTGGACGAAGGGCAAATGCTTAGGAGTGGCACGGGAGGCAGTGGTTGCAGGTTATCAGATTTCGGTAAATGCGGAACGTAGGTTGCGGTATCCAGCCACACAGGCGCAGTTTGCGCTACGTACGCTACTGTATCGCCTGTCGGTATCTTGCGCGTTTCTAACAACATGCGCAGCCTCTAATCCTTTGTATTAGAATTCCCTAGGTAGCCCATGAGTTTGGACGAACGGGTGACGATCGCGCCTCTTCGACCCGCCCGCGCCGAGATCCTTGCCCAGCTCGACCGCATCCTCGCCAGCCCTCCCTTCAAAACGAGCAAGCGATCGTCGGACTTACTTCGCCATGTGGTGCAGGCGTTGTGCGACGGGAACGTGGAGTTCCTGAAGGAGCGCACGCTCGGGGTCGCCGTTTTTGAGAGGGACCCGGAGTACGACACCAACCAGGATCCGGTGGTTCGCAACACGGCCGTACAGGTTCGCAAGCGGCTCGCGCAGTACTACATGGAGCCCGGCAGGGACGGCGAACTGCGTCTCGAGCTTCCCTCGGGCGGTTACATTCCCCAGGTTCATCAACCGGTGGCCCGCGCGAGTAACACCGCGGTGATTGAGGCCGAGCCGCCTCCGGCGAAACTGCCCGAGAGGCCGCCGAAACCCCCGAGGCGTCGTCTGTTCCCCCTGGCGATCGGGGCGTTGATCTTGGCCGGTTTATGCGCCTTTGCTCTCACGCGTCCGCGACCGAAGACCAGTATCGAATTGTTCTGGGCTCCCATGATCAGGCAACCGGGCGCGGTGGTTCTGTGTGTCGGACAGGGTCACACCTATAAGCTCAAAGGCGATCTGGACAAGCTGTTCGCAGAAGCCGCGCAGTCGCCCGAAGCGGCCAGCGCATTAAAGGGAAGTATTCCGCTGACCGATGTGGTTCCGATCTGGGACCGGTCGATCGGGATCCACGATGCGCAGACCCTGGTGCGCTTGACCGCTTTGCTGGCTGGGATGGGGAAGCCGGTGGAGTTCCGGGGCGGCCGATCGACTTCGCTCGGGGACCTCCGCGGCCGCTCGAGCATCCTGATCGGCGCGTTCAACAACTCCTGGACGCTCGACCTCACAGGCGAGCTGCGGTTCTATTTCGACGAGGATGCCGCCGGCAAGACATTCATGGTCCGCGACCGCCTGCATCCGGAGAATCACGATTGGGAGGTCCGCGGCGACCAGCAAACCGGGCAGGATCATGCCGATTACGCCATCGTCTCCCGCGTCTTTAATCCCACCACTGAGCAGGCGGTTCTGGTGGCTGCGGGAATCCAGGGCGGGGGGACCGCCGCTGCCGGTGAATTCCTCACCGATTCCGGCTACCTGGAGCAAGCGCTCCGCGGCGCGCCACCGCACTGGGAGACGCGCAATCTGCAGTTCGTGTTGAAGACCCGCCTGCTGGGGGGCACCGCCGGCCCGCCGCAACTGGTCGCCGCCCACTATTGGTGATTGGGAGTTTCAGAATTCGCCGCGGTTTTACGAATGGCGGCCTCGCGGAATCCGCGCTCCCCCAAATCGTTCGGGTCGGTGGAGACCGGCCCATCGCGCCAGAGCCACCGCATCATGTCGGGGAAGATGGCGCCGCCGAACTTCTGGCCGTGCAGGTTGACGCCCCACGAATAGTTGACGTCGTAGCCTTTGGCCGTCAAGGCCTTCATTAGCCGGACGTTCTGAAGAAACCAGTCGCGCCGGGGATCGTAGGGTTCGCCATTGCGGCCCATGCCGCGGTTGTCATTGCGCCCGTCGCACAGAAAAATGCGAATCGGCTTCTTCTCGGCCGCCGACACGCGGTCGGTATAGACGTCGCCGCCGCGCAGGTTCACGAAGCTGCCCACATTGCTCAGCACCTTGCGAAACTCGTTGGGACGCTCCCAGGCCACGCTGAAGGCCGCGATCGCCCCCGAACTCGACCCGCCGATTCCGTGCTGATCGGGGTCCTTCGAGAGGTTGTATCCCTTATTTAACACGGGCATGAGCTCTTCCGTGATCACGCGCGCGTACTTATCGTCCGGCGTATTGTATTCGGTAGGGCGATTGGTGGTGCGATCCCCCCATTCTTTGGGGTTCGGTTCGGGCTGATCCGGCCGGCGGCCGGGGTTGATAAACACCGCGATCATCACCGGGATTTCGCGCCGGTAGATCAGGTTATCCATCACATTCTGCGCGCGAATGTCGCCCTGCTCGTCCTTGAACGCCTGGCCGTCCTGATAGATCATGAGGCTGACGGGAACGGCCGGATCGTACTGCGCCGGAACATAGATCCAATAGGTGTGCTGCGTGCCGGGATAAACCTGGCTGGGAAGCGTGAACGGGCCTTTGATCTCGCCCTTGGGAACGCCCTCCTGCGGCATGGAATCGGGACCGAGCCGGTATTGGGAATTGAAATTGGGAGTTGCCGCCGGAGGGCTCTGCGCCCCCGCGTCGATACAGAGCATCATCAAGCTGCCGCAGACCAGGAAGTGTTTCATTTGCTTCTTGATGTTATCCTTCCCGGCAGCCGGGTAGTTAGACAATGGATGCTATGTTCCGTTCCCGATTCCGAAGCGAGAGGACGCTGGGCTTTAGAGAGAGTGTGATCCGCGAAATGTCCCGCATCGCGCATCGGCACGGGGCCGTGAACCTGGCGCAGGGCTTTCCGGATTTCGCCGCCCCGGAAGCGCTGAAAGCGGCTGCTGCCGAAGCCGTGTTCAGCGACATCAATCAATACGCGATTACCTGGGGAGCGAAGCCGTTCCGGGATGCGATCGCGGCCAAGTATCTGCGGCATTACGCGCTGGACCTCGATCCGGAACGCGAGATCACGGTAGTCTGCGGCGCGACCGAGGGCATGGTCGCGACACTGCTTGCGATCACCAATCCCGGCGACGAAGTCGTCCTCTTCGAGCCGTTCTATGAGAACTACGGGCCGGACGTGATGCTGAGCGGCGCCCATGCGAAGTTCGTGAAGCTGCGCGCACCCGACTGGACCTTCGATCGCGACGAACTCCGCCGCGCGTTCTCGCCGCGCACCAAAGCCATCATCATCAATACGCCCAATAATCCGACCGGCAAAGTATTCGATCGCGAGGAACTATCGGCGATCGCGCAGCTCTGTCAGGAGTTCGACGTGATCGCCGTTACGGACGAAATCTACGAGCACATTCTGTTCGACGGCGCGGTCCATATCCCCATGATGCAGCTGCCGGGAATGCGCGATCGCACGATTCTCGTGAACAGCATGAGCAAGACGTACAGCGTCACGGGTTGGCGAGTCGGCTGGGTCCTCGCGAGCCCCGATCTGACCGACACGATTCGCAAGGTTCACGACTTCCTCACCGTCGGGGCCGCTGCGCCTTTGCAGGCGGCGGGTGTCACCGCGCTGGCGCTTCCCGATGCTTACTACGCGGAGCTTGCCGGTACCTACCAGCGCAAGCGCGACCTGATGCTGGCGATTTTAGAGGAGGCCGGCTTCCGCTGCTTCCGGCCGCGCGGAGCGTACTACGTCATGACCGACGTGTCCGCATTCGGCTACGATACCGATGTCGCCTTTGTGCGCGCGCTCGTCGAGAACGTGGGGGTGGCAGGAGTGCCCGGATCGAGCTTCTTCGAGAATCCGGAGAGCGGGTCGCAATTCGTCCGCTTTTGTTTCTGTAAGAAGGAAGAGACGATGCAGATGGCGCGGCGGCGCTTCGGAGCGATGACGGACCGCGCGCGCGTCAGCACCATGCAAGAGGAGGAAGCATAAAGATGGTCACCCAATTCGTTCCGCCCCCCGTCAAGATTGCGAAGACGCCGGAGCCGCCCGTTTTTTCAACCATGGCCGGGGAGCGCCTGCACCGCAAACAGCGACTGGCCTCCGCGTTTCGTCTGTTTGCCAAGTTCGGTTTCAGCGAGGGCGTGGCCGGACACCTCACCGCGCGCGACCCCGAAAAGCCGGATCACTTCTGGGTGAATCCGTTCGGCATGCACTTCGCGCATATCCGGGTTTCGGATCTGGTTCTGGTGAATGAGCACGGCGAGGTGGTGGAAGGCAACCGGCCGATCAACGAGGCCGCGTTCGCGATTCACTCGCGCATCCACATGGCTCGCCCGGACGCGGTGGCGGCGGCGCACGCGCATTCTCTCTACGGCAAGACCTGGTCGTCGCTCGGCCGGCTGCTGGATCCGCTGACGCAGGACGCCTGCGCGTTTTACGAGGACCACGGACTCTTCGCCGATTACACCGGCGTGGTGTACGACACGTCGGAAGGGGATCGGATCGCGGAGGCGCTGGGCAACCACAAAGCCGTGATCCTGCAGAACCATGGCTTGTTGACGGTGGGCCGCACGGTGGATGAAGCCGCGTGGTTCTTCATCAGCATGGATCGTTGCGCGCAATCGCAACTGATGGCGGAAGCCGCCGGAAAGCCCATCCCGATTTCCCGGGAAAGCGCGTTGATCGCCCAGCAGCAGGTGGGGCATCCGCGCGTGGGCTGGTTCCAGTATCAGCCGCTGTGGGATCTGATTACACGCGAGCAGCCGGACCTGTTCGACTAACGCGCTCCTTCGCGGGATCCTGCTGCGAAAGAATGATACGACAGAGAGCTGTCTTTCAGCTCACATCTCTTGTGGTACCGTTCGAGCCATCACATGCGCATCGGAACACTGATCTTTACCGGGATTCTTCTTGCCTCTCACATTGCCAGCGCGGCGGTAACGCCCACGTTCGCGGACCGCTACGAGTATGCCCCATGCATGGGATCGGGCGGCCCCTCAGTGGCGGCGGCCGACGTGAACGGCGACGGGATTCCGGATCTGGTTTGTTCCGGGCCAACAGTGTTTCTGGGAAACGGCGATGGCACCTTTCACGCCGGCCCGATCTCGCATGTGTTGTATGGAGGAGCCAAGGACCCACTCCTGATCGATCTGAACGGAGATGGCAAGATCGACATGGTTGCGGTAACGTCTCCCGGCAAAGCAGGTCCTTGGGGTCTCTTGGTGAGCTTGGGAAACGGCGATGGCACGTTCCCGCTGGGTACCGTCTACCGGACGGGGCTCGATAAGCAGGCACTCTTCGTCGTGACCGGCGATTTCAATGGTGATGGGATTGCCGACTTTGCAACCGAAACGGAAAGCGGCGTTTGGTTGTTCACGGGAAGCGGAGGAGGGGCATTAAATCGGGGCAAACTGATTCCGGTAAATCAGTCAGCTGGCGGGAGCTACCAATTAGCCGCGGTCGACGTGAACGGAGACGGCAAGCTGGATTTGGTTGTCTCGATCGCAACCGGTTTCACTGTCCTGCTTGGCAATGGGAATGGGTCCTTCAAACAGCAGATGGACACCCCCTCGACGCCGGGGGCCAGCCGGTTCGCGATTCAGGACCTGAATGGAGATGGGCGGCCGGATTTGGTGCAAGTGAGTGGCAATGGCGGGGTATCGCTTTATCTCGGGAAAGGGGATGGCACGTTCGTTCCGGGAAATCCCATTCCTTTGGCAAAAGCGGCGGCTTCGGTGGCCATCGCCGATGTGAATGGAGATGGGCTCGCGGACATCATCGGCTCCGGGGGCTCATTTGCCTTAAACGACGGAAAAGGGAACTTCTCGGTTGCCTATTCCTACGCGATCTCGAGTAGCGGGCCCGCGTCTTACACGCTCGCAACCAGTCTTCGCAACAACGGGCTAACCGACCTTATCTTCGTCAATGATACCGGCGGGCTCTCCGTATTGTTGAACGAGGCGAATGGGCGCTATCAGGACGGAAATGCGATAGTCATTTACAATTTTCCTGGCTGCGCCGTGGTAGGGGATTTCAATGGCGATGGTACTCTAGATCTCGCGTTAGGGATGCAGGACGAGATCAGCATCTTCCTGGGAACCGGCAACGCGCGTACGCCCTATATGCAGGGCATCATGCTCCCAATACAAAATTTTGACTGCCCGGTCATCGGTGATTTCAACGGCGATGGCATTCTTGATCTATTCAGCGTGGCCGGTTACCCAAGCGGATACGGGATCGTTTTTCTCGGTAGAGGGGATGGAACTTTTTACCAATATTCCAGCATCCCTCTGTCGACGAATGGAATTCCGGTGATTGGCGATTTCAACGGCGACGGAAAGCTGGATTTCGCGACTACCTCGAATCTGATGGCCTTTGGTAACGGAGACGGCAGCTTTCAGACACCGGCGCCTTACATTCCGCAGGTGCTGTCGGGAGACATTTATGGAATTGCGGCGGGCCGCTTGAATGGAGATCGTGAGACCGATATTGTTCTAACCGATAGAACAGCAAATTTAGTTTATGTCCTGCTCAGCAATGGAACGCAGGGCTTTACACAAACAACTTTTGATGCCAATGCTCACGGCCAATGTGTGGGACCCATTTTCCCGGTGCTGGCGAACCTTGACGGAAATGCCGGGAAGGACCTGGTGTTAGGCTGTTCCGGCCCGCAGGTTCCTATCTATCTCAACAACGGCCACGGCCTACTGCAGTACAAAACCACGTTGAACTATGGGCTATCGGACCATTTTGTTTATCCGCTGGTAACGGATATTAACGGTGACGGAATCCCGGATATCGTCGTGAGCGGAGATTACGATCTCGGTATCTTTGTAGGCGAAGGTTCCATGAATTTCGCACCACCGATTTATATCGGTCACGGCAGCCAGGCGTCCGACGTAGTGGCTGCGAATGCTCATGGCCAGCGGGTTCCCGGGCATCCCGATTTGATTATGCCGGACTACTCCGGACACATTCAGGTTTTTCTGAACACGACCAAGTAGTCCGCGCTGTTTCGCCGTCGACGGAAAGGAGCGGCTACGGCATCTTGGACGTATCGTCAAACGTGGCGGAGACCTTGGCGACCTTACCTGGCGTGAGTGTTACCGGCTCGGGCTTGCCGGGCTCGGTCGAGTACAGGCCGAGAGAGGAACCGGAAGGCGGCACGCTTGCGGCGTCCCACTTGCCGCTCGGATCGTAGACCATGCTCACGTATACGGGACTTTTGGAAAGACTCTCAAAGTGCGCGACGCCGGATTTTGAAGAGACCGGTTGGACGTCGAGCGGTGGTCCCCCGCTATCGCCTTTCATGAAATCCGGCGAGTCCCAGAGCACAACGAAAACCTTGTGGGACTGGTCCACCGTTCCCGCGCCGGTATAGCTTACCTCGACATCCAACTTATTACCTTCCTGCTGGGCGAATGCGGTGAGTCCAGAGAGCAAGATGGCTCCCGCGAGTAAGAAGCTGCGCCTGTTCATGATTATCTCCAATTTTGAAAAGATCGTGGGAAGCATATCACGAACTAGCCCTTCGCGCTGGCCAGCAGGTGATCGCAGCCGCGGGCGGTCAGGGCCATCATCGTCAGCGTAGGATGCTTGTCTCCGGTCGGAAGGAAAGGCGTTCCCGCCGAATACATAGAGATTCGGGATGTCGTGGGTCTGGCAATACGAATTCAGCACGCCTTCCTTGGGATTCGGCTCATGCGCGCGGTCCCCACTTCGTGGATCGAACCGCCCAGAGTGTCCCGTGCAGTGGACGCGTTGGCGGCGCGGCGGCGCGGGCGGCGACGTGTCCGGAGAGCCGGGCCTCCCGGGAAATCCCAGCGGGGCCGCGCTCGCCCATGCCGGCCATCATTTCGCCGCCCGCTTTGCGGAACAGCTCTTCGGCCGTGCTGGAAGTCGGCCATGATTTTGCGGTCGTTATCGGAGTGGGTGAAGTGGATCTTCAGCACCGGAATGCCCCAGTGGTCTTTCACCTCCGGGTCGAGCTCGACGAAGTTTTCTTTGCGCGCGAGCATCTCGCCGCCCGCGATCCAGACGCGCGCCTGCGCCACATAGCGGCTCTTCACTTCTTTCTTCCACGCCGAACCATAGCCCGGCAGCGACGCGGCATACTGCGGATACTCGGTCTGGCCGCCGGTGGCGTTCATGACGTAGCCGCGAATGAAATCCTTGCGCGCAGTCTTCTCGTCGATGTTCTGAAAGTTCGGAATGGTGATGCCCGCGCGACTTGCCGTCGTCCAGCCGGCTGGGGCCGCCCTTCAGCTTCGGCAGAAAGCCGCTCACGCCGCCGCCGCTCACCTGGTCGATCATGTAGTGCCCGAGCATGCCGCTGGAATTTGCCAGTCCGCCTTTCGCCGAGAGCAGCAGCAGGCGCGTGTTCTCCAGCGTCGACGCCGCCAGGATCACGTATTTGCGCGTCCACGTCCACGGAGCTTGCCCGGTGAAGCGTTCGATGTACGTGACGCCCTGCGCGCGGTTCTCGTTGTTCATGCGCACGCTGCGCCACGACGCAATCCGTGCGGCACTTCGAGATTGCCGGTCTTCAACGCCGGCGGCAGCGTCACGGCGACGGTGTTGAACATGGCCCCACATCGCAGCCGTTCACGCAGTTGCCGCAGTAGTGGCAGGGCGGCCGGTTGTTGTGCATGCGCGTCAACTGCGCCAGGCGGCGATGAGTGGAACGCCAGCCGAGGCTCTTGGCAGGCGGCGGTGAAAATGGATTCGGCGCAGTTGAGCGGCATGGGCGGGAAGAAACACGCCATCGGGAAATTGCGGCATGCCTTCGACCGCGCCGCTCACGCCGATGAAAGCATTCCACGCGGTCGTAGTATGGCTTCATCGTCCGCGTAATCGACGGCCCAGTCCATGCCGTAGCCGTCGCGCGAGGCGGCTTTGAATTCGTAGTCCGCCATGCGGTCGCTGGCCCGCGCCCAGTGCATCGTGCGCCCGCCCAGGCAGCGCGAGCGGCGACCAGCGATAGACGGTCTCGGGCGAAGTCGTGTACGGGTTCTCCGCGTTATCCAGCATGATGCGGTAGTTCCGCTCGCTGCCCTGGTAGCGCCGCAGAAAGCCCGGGCTTTCCTTGCCCGCGGTAATCCATTTGGTAGAGGAACGTGTGATGGAAATCGTGCGCCGGGGTCACGGGGCTGCCGGCCTCCAGCATCAGGACTTTCATGCCGGCTTTCGGTCAGTTCCATCGCGGCCCAACCGCCGCAGGCGCCCGATCCCACTACAATCGCGTCGTAAACGGTAGCCATGTTAGCCTCTTTTATAAACGAGTGGTGCTCGGGATGCGTGCAGGCCGGGAAAGTCGGCGTTGTAGGAATTCCCGCTGTAATCGAGATTCTCGATCATCCCGGCCCGTGAGGTGTAAAA
The DNA here is from genome assembly GCA_963814235.1 of Bryobacterales bacterium. Classification (GTDB taxonomy): domain Bacteria; phylum Acidobacteriota; class Terriglobia; order Bryobacterales; family Bryobacteraceae; genus Bog-113. Next base: position 86,871 of record CAWFCA010000002.1, read on the forward strand.
CGCGAAGGGTGTTGCTGCTTGATCAGCCGATAGGCCGCGAACGCCGGGATGGTGCGCGTTGCGATCGATTTCGGTGAGAAGCTCCAGGCGGCGGGTGGCGCCGGCCGTGAAGAATCCGGTTGCCCTGAAAGCTTCGATGGCGCGCCGCCAGGACTGCTGGGTTTGCGGCACCCCGTCCGAGGCCTGCAAAAGAAAATCGATGTACCGGGCGCAGTAGGCTTCACGCGCACCCGGCGTTTCATCGGTCGGGATGAGAAGCTCCGTAAGAGACTCGAGAGCGCGGAAGTCTTCCGCGGCAAAAAACTTCGGCTGGTAATCGCTCAGCCACTGGGGCTGGGGCGGGGCAGGTGTCGCGCTTCCATGATCGTGAACATCGTCGGCGCGCAGCCACGCCGCTAGAAAAAGCGCGGCACCGGGGAGTGCGGCTGCCCGCAGCGCCATCTCCGCCATCTCGCGCCGCGTGAGAAGTTCGTCGTCCATGGCGGCCTACATGTTGAGATTGCGGCGCGCGTAGTCGATGCATGCCCGGTTATACGCATCTTCCGCCTGGATCAGATCGGCTTCGGCAAGCTGGCCGACGCGGGGAAGCGGCTTGCGCTTCGGCTCATCGTGCGCCAACTTCAGCACGCGCGCGACATCGCGTCCGGGAATGACTGTCGAAGCTTCGGTGAACGTGGCCCAAAACTTATCCGTAAAGACCGGAATCTCGAGAGGATTGCGGGTGATCATCTCCAGGCAAAAAAGCATCCTGGGATTCCTGCCGCGCAATTGGGCGACGCGTTGTTTGAGATCGATCACGCCCTCTCCAAACGGAACTTCGGAGAGTAGAAAGCCATCGCGATACGGCTCCAGGCCCATGTCCTTGATGTGCGAGAAGATGGCGAACGGCGTGAGCGCTGCGAAGGTTTCATCCGGCATCTCACAGAGGGAGAGATTGTTGCCCATATCGAGACAGACGCCGACCCACTCGCTGCTAACCTGTTTCATCCAGGCCGCCTGTTCGGCCGCGCGCCAGCCCTTGTGATTCTCGACGGCGAGCGGCATGCGGTGCTTCCGCAATACCGGTTCGGCGAGCGCCACGGAGCGCTTGCATTGAGCGAAGTTCTCCTGAAAGGCGGCAAGCGAATCGAACTGCTCGTAGCGGCGTCCGGTCATCGCAGCATGCAGGGCGATCGCACCCGCTTCCTTGCAGGCCCTTACGGCGGTGTCGAAGGAGCCGACATCGGCGTCGGTTTTCGGCAGCGGCGTGTTCAGGATCAGCACCATGTTGGTGGCATCGATCTTCTGGCGCATCGCGCGGACGACGGCCGGGTCGGGGGAGGGAAGGATCGCCTCGGCTCCCGCTAAGCCCAATGCGTGACAATGTTCGATTACGTCGAACGGCTGATGGTTGCGGCGCCCGGCCGTCACGCGCGCGTTGAAGGCGGTGGGCGCTCCACCCAGCAAAGCCTTTTCGGCAGTTCCATCCGCCTTCGCCAATCCGGCCAGCACCCCTGAAGACACTGCCGCCGCGGCGAGGAGCTCTCGTCGAGTCATACCCGGTTTCCTGCCACCCGTCATATCATATATCCGCAGAGGGCTCTGCTGATATCCTTGCCCCGGGAGATATGTTCGTGAGGCGCTCCGTATTCACAATCCTTACCTTCTGTTTTACCGTCTACGGGCAACAACGTCCGGATTTCTCGGGAAGCTGGAAGATGGATATGTCCCGCAGCGAGTCCGCACACCAGGACGCACCGATCGGGTCGGTGACTCTGGTGATTCGACAGACGCCGGATTCGCTTTCGGTGGAGACACTGCGCACTGCGAAGAAAGGCGCGGCCGGATCGGCGGAAAAATTGCTCTTTCGGCTGGACGGATCGGAGACGGTGAGCACCGCCAGCTCCGCCTCTCCCGTGACCGTAAAGGCGCATTGGGAAGGTCCGCGGCTGGTGACGCATACGGCACGAGAGATGAACGGGTCCACCATCACCACGGACCAGATTTACTCTCTGGGAGCCGGCGCCAACGAGCTCACCATAGAAAAAACGTTGTCGGTGCAACACGGCTATCAGGGGACCGGAGCCGAGCGATCGACGGGCCGTGGGACCGATGTGTTCGTCCGGACCGGGTCTAAGCGCGAGTAAGTGTTTAGAAATTTTAACGGGCATCGCGCGCCTTTCCCGGTGCTGGGTAACACATTCCAGGGAACGTCTTACTGACTTAAGCGCGGGATGCTCGTACAGTCGGGAAAGGTGGATTTGCAAGACCGGTCTGCCGCGACTCGAAAGGAATCAAATCACATTGGAAATTCAAAACGCAATCACGCGCAATCGTGCGTGGTTTGTACTCGCCTGCCTGTTTGAGATCGGGAGTTTGGCGTTCGCGAAATCCCCTCCCAAGGCGGATCTTTCGCGACTGGTCGTCGTGGGCGACTCTCTCTCCGCGGGAGTCCAGAACTTTTCGTTGCTGGATACGCAGCAGCCGAACGGATATGCCTCTTTAATTGCGGCCCAGGCCGGAGTTCCGCTGACGCTTCCGCTGGTGCCGTATCCGGGCGCCCCGAATGTGCTGACTCTCGTTAGCCCCGGTCCGCCCCCGGTGATTGTGCCGGCTCCCGGCACGCTTCCGTTTCCTCCGCGCGATAACCCGGGAGTGCAGGCTACCAATCTTTCGATCCCCGGTATCACGGTAGCAGACGCGCTGTTAACTCCGAGCCAGATTCCGGCGTATCAAGGTCCTGTACAGGGATGGGCGGAGATCGTATTGGCTTTCCCCGGTCCTCCGCAAAGCCAGGTCGACGAGGCGCTGGCGTTGAATCCGACCACGTTGATTCTATGGCTTGGGAACAACGATGCGCTGGTGCCCGCGCTAACGGGGCAACTGGGCGCGCTCACGCCACCGGCGTCTTTCGCTAATTCCTACAACGCGGTGATCGGCAAACTAGCCGCGTCGCACGCGACGTTGATCACGGCCAACATTCCCGACGTGACCAGCATTCCTTTCTTCACCCCGGTAGCCGCTCTTGCGCAGCAGACGGGTTTACCACTGAGCACGATAACGTCTGTTCTCAAAGTCGGCAGCGGCGATTATCTGCGCAGCACGGCTTTGCCGATCGCGCTCGGATTGCTGCAGGGACAACCGGCGCCGCCTCCATACGTGTGGCCTTCGAGCTGTCCGCTTCCCGCGCCCGGATTACTGCCACCGGGTGTACTGCTTCCCTGCGTCTTCACGGCCAGCGATGCGGCTACGGTTCGCGCGACCGTGGACTCTTATAACGCCGCGATCACCCAGCAGTCGGCGCAGTTCGGGGCGACGCTGGTGGATGTCAAGTCACTGCTCGCGCAGGTGTCCGCCAATGGATATAAAACTGGCGGCTACTGCCTGAATACGGGTCTTCTGGGTGGAATCTTCTCGCTGGATGGTATTCATCCGACCAACACGGGTTACGCGATCATCGCGAACCAATTTATCGACACGATGGACGCGAACCTGAACTTGAAGTTGAAGGACGTTCATGTGCAGAAAGTCGCCAAGAGCGATCCTCTGGTCCTCCCCAGCGTGCATTGCGGTAGTGGAGGTAGTAGCGGTAACGGCGGCAACGGCGGTAATGACGATGATTAGTTAAAGGCAGATTGCCTGTAAGAAGCGGGCGGGAGGCGCGACTATCTTGTTGTGAGCGAGATTGCAGCGCCGCCGGTTCGACATCCCAGCCAGGATGAGCTTTATCAGAGTGCCGCGGGCGCTTACGGCGCGGCACTCGACCGCCTGGCGCGCGGGTATGAAGCGGACGCCAATCAACGGCGCGATCTACTTCAGGATATCCATCTCGCGATCTGGCGCAGCTTTGCAAACTTCGATGGGCGCTGTTCCCAGCGAACCTGGATTTACCGCGTTGCGCACAACACGGCCACCTCCTACATCCTGCGGCAGCGCCGGGTAAACTCCCGTACCGTCGTAGGACTTGACGAGATCGGGGACCTGGCCAGCGTTCCACCCACCGAGCCAAGCGACCGGCAGCGGGCGCTCGAGCGGCTGTTTGCACTGATTCAGCAACTAAGGCCCGCAGACCGGCAGGTGATGTTGTCCTACCTCGAAGGTCTGGACGCGGCTGCCATCGGAGAGATCACCGGTCTCTCGGCGCGCAATGTAGCAACCAAAATTCACCGCATTAAAGTCATCCTCAAAGATCGTTTCCACCATGGAGGGCTGCATGTCCAGTGACCCCTTGCAAGACGAGTTCGCAACGCTTTGGCAGAGTCAGGCGGCGGATTCCGTCAGCTTGTCTCTCGCGCAGATACACTACCAAGCACGCCGGCTTCGCTCGCGAGTGCGATCGAGGAACCTGATCGAGTACATTGCAGGAGCGGTTGCCGCGGTGTTATGCGTCTGGTTCCTGGTTCAGGCTCATGGACTGTTCCTGCGTTCCGGGTTCGTGCTCTGTGTGGCAGGCATTTTGTATGTGAGCTGGCAACTCTCTAAGCGGGGCTCGGCGCACGCACCCTCGCAGGAGATGGCCATAGAAAGCTGCGTGGCGTTTCACCGAAGCGAGTTAGAGCGCCAGCGGGAGTTGCTGCTCAGCGTCTGGTCCTGGTACCTGGCGCCGTTAGTGCCGGGGTTGCTGGTCGTCACCCTGGCCGGCGCGGTGGACCGGTACGGTTTCGGGGAGCGCGCGCTGGCAGCCGCGGGCATCGGACTGGGCTTAGATGCGGTCCTCTTCTTTGGCATCTGGAAGTTAAATCGGGTGCAGGCGGATAAGATCCAGCGCGCCATCGATGAACTCAAGCGGGTTTGAGAGGAGACGCTCATGAGAGTACAAGCCGTTGTAGCAGCAGTGGTGTTGACCGCCACAAGCGCGTTCGCCCAGACGGATAGCGAGATCCGAAAGATACTCACCGACCGCATCGATACGGGCCATCAAGGTATCGGGATGGTAGTGGGGATTATCGGTCCAGGCGGACGGCGCGTGATCGAATACGGGAAGTTCGCGCCAGATAGCCAAAAGCCGGTGACGGGCGATACCGTGTTCGAGATCGGTTCGGCGACCAAGGTGTTTACCTCGCTCCTGCTGGCCGATATGGTGCAGCGGGGCGAGGTGCAACTGAGCGATCCGGTGGCCAAGTATCTGCCGGCGGGAGTGAAGGTGCCGGAACGGGGCGGCCGCGTGATTACGCTGCTCGACCTGGCGACGCAAACCTCCGGGCTGCCACGCCTGCCGTCGAACTTGGCTCCGAAAGATCCAGGCAATCCGTATGCGGACTACACGGAGGATCAGCTGTTTCAGTTCCTCTCGAGCTATCAGTTGACGCGGGACATCGGTTCGCAATATGAATACTCCAATCTGGGTGTGGGGCTCTTGGGGCAAGCTTTAGTTAGGCGCGCGGGCATGAGCTTTGAAGCGCTGGTGCGCACCCGCATCACGGAACCGTTGGGCATGAAGAGCACCGGCGTTTCGCTCTCGCCGGAGATGCGGGAACGCTTAGCTCCGGGGCACGATACGCAGCTCAAGGCGGCTCCCAATTGGGATCTGCCCACATTGGCGGGCGCCGGGGCGCTGCGCTCCACAGCGAATGATCTGCTTACGTTCCTAGCGGCGGAACTGGGGTATACCAAGACACCGCTGGCCGGGGCCATGGCATCGATGCCTTCGGTTCGCAGACCGACGGGAACAGCGGGGCTGGAGATCGCTCTGGCGTGGCATATCTTTACGGGAGACGACGAAATCGTGTGGCACAACGGCGGCACCGGCGGCTATCGATCCTTCATGGGTTATGCGGCAAAGTCCCGCATCGGCGTGGTGGTCCTTTCGAACACGTTCACCCTTGCGGGGGTCGACGATATCGGATTTCATCTGCTGGATTCTCATCGGCCATTGATCACGCTTCGTAAAGAAGTCCCGATGGATCCGGGCCGGCTGGATGGCCTGGTGGGACGTTATCAGTTGGCGCCCAGCTTCATTCTCACTGTCACCCGCGAGGGCAACCGACTGTTCACGCAGGCTACCGGACAGCCTCGGTTCGAGGTGTTCTCGAAAGGGAACGGCGTCTTCTTCCCGAAGGAGATCGACGCGGAACTGTCTTTCGAGACGGACGCGAATGGCCGCGCGACACAACTGGTGCTGCATCAGGGCGGACGGGACATGCCGGCGAAGCGCATGGATGAGTCCGCGGCCGCCGCTGCTGGCAAATCAGGTGACGTGCATGTCGATCCCACGCGGTTGGAGGGCTATACCGGGGTGTATGAGCTGGCTCCCAATTTTGCGCTAGCGGTGACGCACGATGCCGACCATCTGTTTGTGCAGGCGACGGGGCAGGAAAAGGCGGAGGTGTTCGCGCGCACTCAGACCGAGTTCTACCTGAAAGTGGTGGACGCGCAGATCACGTTCGAGACCGACGCGAGCGGACGGGCGACGGCGCTGGTGCTTCACCAGAATGGCGCGGATCTTCCGGGCAAGCGCTTAAAATGAGAGGCCATGCGCCTGATCGCTTTCCTTTTGGTGTTGCCGTCGCTGGTACTGGCGGAGACCGGTTCCCTGGACGCACGGATCCAGGCGAAGGTCGCGAAGTTCTCCGGTAAGGTCTCGCTCTACGCCAAGAATCTGGACACCGGCGCGCATTACGGTCTGGCGGCGGACGCGCCGGTACGCACCGCAAGTACGATCAAGCTGCCGATTATGATCGAGTGCTTCTTTGAGGCGGAGAGTGGCGGCGGCGCGCGGAGGCTGGAGTGGACCGAGCCGATACCGGTTTCGCATGACGAGAAGGTGGGAGGTTCGGGAGTGATCTCCGAGTTGTCCGACGGGGTGCAGCTTCCGCTGCGGGATCTAATGCATTTGATGATCGTGGTGAGCGACAACACAGCGACGAATCTCATCCTTACGCGAATCGGCGGCGACGCGGTGAACGCGCGCATGGAGGCGCTCGGTCTGAAGCAGACCAGGAGCATGCGGAAGATCCTGGGCGATGACAGCAAGGCTCCGAGGGGAATTACGGCGGAGGGAGCGAAGGCGGAGAACAAGCGATGGGGAATCGGGCGGAGTGCGCCGATCGAGATGGTCACTCTGCTGGAGAAGCTATACCGGGGCGAGTTGGTCAACGCGGCGGCTTCGCAGGAGATGATCGCGGTGTTGAAGAGGCAGCAGAGCCACGAGGGCATCGCGCGCGACCTGAAGGACGTGACGGTGGCGAGTAAATCGGGCGCTCTCGACAGCCTGCGCAGCGACGTCGGAATTGTGTATACCAAGCGGGGCGCGATCGCCATGGCGATCACCGTGGACGACATGCCGGAAGCGGATTGGAGCCCGGACAACGCGGGGGACCTGTTGATTTCGTCGCTGTCGGAAATTCTGGTGGACGAACTGGGACGACGCTGAGCGGCGCGCATCGGAGAACCGGGCGGCGCGTTATCATACCAGCGATGAGGAAGGGCGTGGCAGGGCTGTTGTTGTTGGGTGCGGGCTGGCTGCACGCAGGCGATCCGGTGAAGATCTGGAGCGGCGACGACCTGGCTGCGATCGATGCCAAGCTGCGGGAGACGCATCCCGGGGCGAAGATCGCGGGCGAGCCGCTGGGGACCTTCCGATCGGAGTCGTGCGGGCTTTGGCGAAGATCGGAGAGCGGGCAGGCGGAGCTTCACACCGTCAAGACGGACCTGTTGATCATTGAACAGGGGCAGGCGACGATCCGCTTTGGCGGACGTCTGCAGGACCCGCGCACAACGGCCCCGAACGAGCTGCGCGGCCCGGGGATCGACAACGGCGAGACGCGCGAAGTGGGTCCGGGTTCCATCATCAGAATCCCCGCGGGTACTCCGCATCAATTTCTCCTCAAGAAGGGTCAGACGGTCACGTATTTTGCCTGGAAGACATAGAGTGGTTGGGGTTCGTTCTACTTTTGTAAGTTTGGCTTTCGTAGCTTCGGTGTTGGTTTTTCTGGTAGCCGGCTGCTCCTCACAAGACAAGGCTGCGCATAACAGAACTCTTGCCAGTGACGGTCCAAGTACGGCGCGGGCCGACAACGGAGGGCTGCCGGGAATGCCTCCGGTACAAGATCCAGCGGACATTTATAGCAACGACCATGCCGGGATGTTGAGCGCGGCGGTGCGTGGAGTACCGACGCGGGTGTATGTGCCGAACAGCGTCAGCAACACAGTGGATGTGATCGACCCGAAAACATACAAAGTCATCTCGCATTTCAACGTGGGCCGGCAACCGCAACATGTGACGCCATCCTGGGACTTGCGGCGGCTGTGGGTCTTGAACGACCTGGGCGATAGCGTGACGGAGATCGATCCGGCGACGGGGGCCAAGGGCCGCACGGTGTCGGTGAAGGATCCGTACAACATGTACTTCACGCCCGATGGCAAGTACGCGATCGATGTCGCCGAGCGCGAAAGCAGCGCTGGATTTCCGCGATGCGCAGACCATGAAACTGGTAGAAGCGGGTGACGGTTCCATGCCCCGGCATCGACCATATGGACTTCACCGCCAACGGGCGTTACCTGATTGCAAGCTGCGAGTTCTCCGCCCAGGTTACTCAAGGTGGATGTGGCCACCAAGCAAATGGTGGGCACACTGCGCCTGGAGAAGGGCGGCATGCCGCAGGACGTGAAGACCTCGCCGGACGGTAAGGTGTTCTATGTGGCGGACATGATGGCGAACGGGGTTTATCTGATCGAGCCGGAATCGTTCAAGCGAATCGCATTCATCCCGACCGGCAAAGGCGCGCACGGGCTGTATGTCAGCCGCGATTCGAAGGTACTCTATGTCTCGAACCGGGGTGAAGGCAGCGTTACTCTCATCGACCTCCAGACACGCAAGATCGTGAACAAGTGGCACATCCCCGGTGGGGGCTCCCGGACATGGGCGGCGTATCGGCGGACGGGAAGGTGCTTTGGCTATCGGGCCGCTATAACGCGGAAGTATACGCGTTCGACACCGGGGACGGGCACTTACTGGCGCGCATTCCGGTAGGCAAAGGTCCGCACGGGCTTTGTGTCTTTCCGCAGCCGGGGAGATATTCACTGGGACACACGGGAGTGTACCGGTGAAGACTTCGCCGCCGCGGTGATCCCGGCCGCGCGCAGCTTGGCGATCCGGCCGATGAGCTTGACGGGCACCGGTTCGGTGAGCGGGAAATGGACGGTTCCCTTTCGCAGGTCATAGCCCTGGAAGCTCATCTTTCAATGTCGCAAAGAACGTTCCGGAAGCGGCAAACAGCGAATAGTGGTTCTTGAAGCCACCGAAATACAAGAGCGGTTTTCCGTTCAGCTTGTATCCGGGGATACCATACCCGATTGCTTCCGATGCCTCGGGAACGGCTTTCCGGATGGCGGCGCGCACCTGTTCGAGCTTTGGCCGCAAGGGCTCGGGCTGGGCGGCAATGTACTCGTCGACCGACCGGGGAAGGTTGGGATTCATCCTGACTATTCTATTGCCCGGCACTTAGGAGAAAGAGTTCTTTAGAAACCAAAAGCGGAAGCGGCTTTTTGCGCCAGGGCGGCTTCATGAAGCTGCTCGAGAAGAGCGTGGGTTTCTATTTCCTCCGGCGTCTGCAACGGACCGAAAGCATGAATTTTGCAAAGCAATTCGGTCATGGAAGTGATTGAGACGGCGGGGGTAGCGGGGGCGGGAGTGGCGGAGGCGGGGGATTTTTTGGCGGCGAGGCGCTGGGCGTGGAGGGCGAGCATGTGGTCGTACCAGATCCAGGCCTGGCATTCGGATTGGACAAAGGAGTCATCCCCTTTCTTGAGGCGAGCGCGTTGCAGGCGGTCGAACTCCTCGGCGATTTTGAAGAGGGAGCGCTGGACGCGGGCCTCGTGGCGGCCGAGTTTTTCGAAGGCGTTGGGACCGTCGCAGTCGTTGCGCCAGGTGGCCGCTTTGCCGCACATGCCGGCGGTGCGGTCGTCCTTAGAGTCGGCCTGCGCGCTGTTGACGGCGAGCGAGGAGTGGAAGAGATTGTTCTCGACGGCGGACATGGTGTTGAGGCGCCAGTTGAGGTCGATGATCTTCTGGGCGAGTTGGACTTCGCGGACGCCGACGGGGCGGAGTTCCGCGATGTACTCCGCGCCGAGGCTCATGTAGGCGGGATACTCGTCCTCTTCGAGGAACATGTTCTGGCCGGTGACGCCGTTGGTTACGGCGGCGAGGGAGACACGCTGGACAGCGGGGGTGGCGGCGCGAGCCTGTTTGAGGAGCGCGTCGATTTGGGAGTGTAAGCCGCGAGTGATTGCCATGTTTGCCTCTTGAGTTAGTTACTCAGTTACTGAAGTAACAGGCGGGGGAGGCCTGGCGGGGTGGGTGGGGCGGTAAGTGATGGAGGGGATGGGGAAAATAAATCGGTGTTAGACGTGATCGCGGTGAAGCCGGGAGTAGTCAGATCGCTCGCCCAGCCCTCTGGCGGATGACGCGGCAAACTGCAACATCCATGATTTACTAGGGAATCTGATCCAAACGTGTGCGCGCTTTCAGGTTGAGGATCGCTGTGAAATCCGCTGCGTTGATCAACGCCTCGTACTCGGACCGTTGGGCACCCGCCAAATTGCCTTCGTTGGCACGCTCCGCAGTTACTTTAATCCGGACCTGGGTAGTGGGTCAGTTTGAACTATCGTGGAGCGGAATGCCTCCAGGCTAGGTCAGGGCTCAAGACTGTAATTTTACTGAGCTCTTTGTTGTTCGCTCTTTGAGCCTCGGTGATTGTGCTGGACCTGTGGCGCTTCACATCAATAAGGGTCCATGGAACAGGCAAATTTTTATCGGTGAATACTATGAAATCCCTACTCCATCCAATTTTGTAAAGAGGGCCAGCGATACTACCAGAACTTCCATCTGCGAACAAGTAAAATTCTCCATCTGGTTCGCCTTCACCCGCAATTAGGTAATAATCCGAAATAATGGCCGACTCTCAGCAAACATATCTCCCCAGCCCATACATCCGGCTATGGAGAAGCAAAGAAGAATCAAAAGACCAACCCAAAAGAGTTTAGTTTGGCGACCCATGGTGTAACCTTATCATGCCAACCTGCTCAAGCAAAGATCATGACTTCACCACGACGCCTGACCAAGCGCGTAGTCGAGCAAGCCGTCGGGGAGCAATGGGATAGATCGCCACTGCCCGACAAGCACGCGGGTAACAATCCGGCTGCGGTGGCGTTGGGAAAGCTCGGCGGGAGCTAAGAGGGTAGGCGAAGGCTCAAAGGTGCAAGCAGGCTGTTAAGTCGAATTGTCATGTCTGCGCTCTCCGGGGACGAAGCCGATGGAAAGCGCTGGCAGGAAATAACAATGCGAAAGCCGTAACCAAGGCCCATGGGAATGAATGTGCGCATTTCCGGAATAGGGGAAGCGTCGGCGCTCGGAGGCCATATCTTCGAGAAACTCCGCTAGCATCAGCGCGACGTATTTAAGTCGCTTCTGTTAGAGTGGACACAATGAGCGAGCCAACCGTGCGTACCTCACTCGATATTCCAGCAAGTCTGCATCGACGCCTGTTTGAAGCTGCGGCTCGCAAGAGGACTTCCGCGCGGCAATTGATTCTTTGGAGCATCGAGCGTGCAATGGAAGAATCGGAGCCAACGCGTCCCGAACGCCGGCTGAATCTTCATACACCGCTGGTGCCTGCCAACGGCCGAAAGCCGTTTGATCTTACGAACGAGCAGATTTATGAGCTGCTTGAGCTTCCCTGACGCGAATGAGTCGCAAGTCAGCGTGTTGACGACCACTCACGACCTCCGCCCCAATGGGTGGGAGGCCGCTGACGCTAAAAAGAGGCGGTGGAGTACGAAGCAAGTTGTTTGCGATAGCCGCGTTGGTTTCCTGCCGGAGCCGCCGGACCTGGAACGGGAATTCCGGAAAACAGCATGTCCGGAGCCGCTTCGCCGAAGACTGGCGGACGCGCTCCTGGCTGCTATGGTGATCGGACATGGTCCGCCGATCGTGAGCTTTGATCGTGGCTTGAAAACTCGTTTTGCGGATTGTTTAGTTTTGGGCTGAAGAAAACGGGGCGTCGCGCGCCCACTCATCGTTGGATGTTCCCGATTTGCTAACATTGGAGCAGTGCGAGTGATCAGCAGGCTCGGGTTGGCCGATTTGGTGAAAGGAATGTCCAAAGAAATCCTTAAGGAAGTGTCGCTCTGGTACACCATCGTCAAGGCCGCACAGTGGCAGTGCTTCCAGGATGTGCAGACTCAATTCAATGACGCTGACCTGGTAGCCGGCAAGCTGGTATTCAATATCGGCCACAATCGGTATCGGCTGATCGTTTTGCCGGTATTCAGAAGCAAGAAGCTCTATGTGAAAGCGTTTTTGACGCACAAGGAATATGACAGAGGGGAGTGGAAAACGAAATGGACATCCTGAGCGTGAGCAAGTCACCGGCGTACGGGGAGTTGTTGTTAAGAACCCGTCCGATTGTAATTAAAACCCGCAGGCAATTCGACCAGTTTGTAGGAGTGATGGAGGGTATCGACACGAAGGCCAAGGCGACAGCGGAAGAGAGAGCACTCTCAGAGTTGTTGATGTCCCTGATTGATCAGTACGAGAAAAGCACCGAGAGCAAGCTTCCGGCGACGACGCCGATAGAACGTTTGAAGTATTTGATGGAGAAGGGAGGTCTTCGCCAGACGGACTTGCTTCCCATTTTCGGTTCAAGGAGCGCGGCGTCTCAGACTCTGTCGGGAAAGCGTGGACTGACGGTGGCGATGATTGCGAAGTTGGCGAAATACTTTGATGTTTCGCCGGAAGTTTTTATTTCGCGGTGACGGAGAGTAAAGGGAAGATGAAAAGAACGGCCGTTCAGGGCTGATTACTAATACTGCTCTTCTGGTTGTCTTTTTGATCGTTAATGACATAAGGCCATCGTCCCGCACAGCGGCGTTTTGCACGACGCGCTCACGAAAGAACGGTCCCGGCCCGTCAATTCCATCAGCAGCAGGACTGTAAAAACAGGACCTCGCGTGGTGGCGGCGAGGAGGGCTCCGGCTCCAATCACGGCGAACAGTCCCGGGGGCAGGCCGGGCCAGAAAAACGACGATGCCTGACCCAATAGGGCGCCGAGCCAAGGCGCCGACGGTGAGCGAGGGCGTGAACAATCCGCCAGGAACACCGCAGCGCACGCACATGACGGTTTCAACAGAAGCAGCGCGAATAGCAGCGCGCGCGCGACCCGGTCGGTAAAAGCAAGCTGCGAAACGTCTTTTCCATTCCCGAGCAAATGCGGAAGCCAGACCGAGACGACTCCGAGCAGTCCGAGTCCAAAGATCGGCATCATCAGGCGTTGCCAGGGTCCGCCTTGTTGCGATCGGCCCACGCAATAGCGCGTACTTAGCCGACGGATAAAACGCCCGCAAAGGGACCGAACAAGAGCGCCAAGAGCACGATCGAGGCGGGTGGAAAAGATGGGATGAGGTAGGTGGGAGCATCGGGAAGAAAGACCCACGAAACCGCGGTGGCAACGACCGAGGCGAAAAGAGCGGGGAGCACGTAGCGGAGCGCCAGAGCCCATGCCTGCGCCGGCGCCGCACGCGACCAGTAACCGCCGTTGTTCACCGGACAAGCGCGCCAGGTCAGAGAAGAAGTTGGCAAAGACGGCCCCGGCTTGTTTGGGCGCAATCGGACAAGGATCCCGGATCGCTGAGCTTTGATCGTGCCGTGGGAACCCGCTCCGCCGATGGTCTGATTCTGGAGTGTTGTTACGAAACCGGCTCGTAGGGCAGGAGCGTCCATAGCCGATTGCTCCAACTTGTGCCGGGGAGCGGTCCAACGTCGCCGATGATCCATAGGCTCCCACGAGAGGAAGCGACAAGCCTACAGAGGAGAGCACGGACCGTCGCGTGCACTGCGTGGAAGGGAGCAACCTCCTCTCCGGGATCGCCAGGAGTATCTCCTCCAAACCCTTGCTGGTGAGGGTTCAGTGTAAGTTCGACGCGCATCCATAGGGCAACGTTTGCGGAACCTAGACGCGATCTATTCAAGCGAAAGTCCGGCACCGTTGTGTCCAACCAAGCTGGTTGCCGTGAAGGTCTTGAGTCCCGAACGAGGATCACTCCACGGGAGCATCGCAGGCTGGATTTTGAGGCCGGGGCCAAAATCGCGATCACAACGGAAAGTACCGGACCCGCTGGAGCATGAATGGCAACTTGCTCATTGAGGCCGGATACAGATTCAATTCCAAACGAGAGCCTGTTCTGCCGCGCAAAGTCGCGCAGAGAGGCTAAACGGCTCTGCCTTGGAGCAACGAACGCATTCACCGGTCGCGCGAGACTGCACGTTCCCAACGCAGACGCAGACGCGTTTAGAAGAAAGGGGCCGTTCAGAACGAGTAGGAGTTGGAAGACTCTCAAAAGGGTCACGGGCTGACAGCTAGCCTACTAATTGGCGGAGGACAGTTTCTTGACTAACTCGTATAAGAACGTCTGGCCTTCGTAGAAAGACTGGACCGAGCATGCGCTCGTCGCGGCCGTGGGCGCGAACGTCGTTGCGGTCCTGGAAGAAACCCTGTACGCCATAGGTGGGGATTCCGGCTTCGCGGAGATAGCGGCCGTCGGAGGCGCCGGTCGCCATACTGGGGACCGTAACGACGCCGGGCCACATGGTGTCGGTCACCTGGTCGAAGGCCTTCATGATGTCGGGGCGCATGGGGGAAGGCGGAGCTTTGCCTTCGTCGAGTTTGACGGTGACCGCGACCTGATCGTCGGCAACGACTTTCCTCAGAGTGGCGAGAACATTATCGACGGTGTCGTCGGGGAAGACGCGGCAGTTCACATTGGCGGCGGCGAGTTGGGGCAGCGCGTTGGGGGCATGGCCGCCTTCGAGCTGGGTGGCGACGCAGGTGGTTCGCAGCATGGAGTTGCATCCGGGGGATGCGCGGCGAGGCGCTGCATGGCTTCTTGCGAGCCTTGGGCGACCTGGGCGAGATCTGCTGCGGGCTGGCCTGTTTCGATCTTGGCCATCTGGCTGAAGTAGGCGCGCGTGACCTCATTCAACTGAAAGGGGAAGGAGAAGGCCGGCAGGCGGTCGAGCGCGCCGGCCAGATGATAAATAGCGTTATCGGGCACGGGCCGCGGAGCTGTGGCCGCCCTTGTTGCGGACTTCGAAGCGGAAATCGGCGTAGGTCTTTCTCCGCGAGCCCGATATCGTTCGCGACGCGCTTGCCGTTGATGCTTTCGCCGCGGCCTCCTTCGTTAAGGCTGAAGTCGGCATCGATCGAGGGCGCGGTGATTTTTGAGCAGCCAATCGACTCCGTTGTAGGGTCCGCCGCCTTCTTCGTCGGCGGTGAGCGCGACGATCAGATCGCGATCGGGGTGGAAGCCTTCGCGCTTGTAGCGGAGGAGGTTGGCGACCCAGACGGCGGCTTGGGCCTTATCGTCGGAGGTGCCGCGTCCGTAGAAGTAGCCATCTTTTTCGAGGAACTTGAAGGGATCGACGGTCCAGTCCTCGCGCTTGGCTTCGACAACATCGATGTGGGCCAGCAGCAGGATGGGCTTGCGCGCGCCGGTTCCGTGATAGCGAACGACTACGTTGAATTTGGTCGGGATGGGGCCGCCGAGATAGATATCGGAATCGGGGAAACCAGCGGCGTTGAAACGTGCGGCGACGGACTCGGCGATTGGGGTGGTGTCGCCGGTGGTGAAGCCGGATTGGATTTCGATCATCTGTTGATAGATCTCGCGCGCGAGGGCGCTGGTCGGGGGCGGGCGGCAGGAGGGAAGCGGCGGGGAGCGGGAGGAGCGGGAGCAGGAGTGCGCAGGCGAGCCGGAACATTTATGTATATTGGCACGCGGGCGTTCACTCGACGTCGATTTGAATGCCTCCAACGATGCTGGCCAGGAAGTTGTAGAGCAGGGCGGCGAGGAAGGTGATGACAAAGCCCAACGCTGCGTAGACGAGCGGCAGAAGGATGATCGCGCCGCTGCCGAAGACAAAGTCGAACAGCGGGGTAAGACCCTGATGCGGACTGCTGGGCGCTCTGAAAATGCGAGCCGCCGCAATGTAACTGCCAACAGGTAAGGCGAAAACAGCGTAGACGGTGGCGGTAATGCGGGCTGCGGAAAGCGGTGCGATGCGTTTGATGACCATGGTGTACCTCCGTGGACGAAATTCAGGGGGCGCCTGCCAGATTTAACTGGTCGCGGGCGATGGCGAGGAGAGCGGCGGCGCGTTCCTCGGGATGGGAGAGCTGGCGCGCGAAAGCAAGGGCGTCGTCGTTGCGATCGGCATCGAGCCAGGCTTTGGTAATGTCGTCGCCATGGCCGGGGGCGGTCTGTTGCCAGGTCTGGGCGACGTCGCGGGCGGCTCCGAGATCGTGGGCCTGGACGGCGGCGATGAGGATGTTGCGGTAGGATTCGCCGCGATAGTGGGTGGGAGGTCCGAGCTTGACGATGCGGGGGCGCGCCAGGGCGGGATTAGGGGGCGGCGGCGGGAGCGGAAGTGCGCGGGCGAGTTCACGGGCGCGGGCGAAGCTCTGGGTCGCGCCATAGACCAGACCTCCCTTGCTCTGGGCGGAGGCGATCGTCAGGGTGACGGTGACGGCGCCGTAGGGAAGATCGTGAACGGAGTCGACTAGCTGGGCGGCGGTCTGGAAATCGGCAATGGCGCGAGCGGTTTTATCGAAGGTGAGCCAGGAGGCAGCAGCGGCGGAGAGGGCTTCGGCCTTGGCGAGGCGGCAATCGGAATCGTCTTCGGGGATGGCGCGCGCGAAGTCCTCGGCGTCGGCGGGATCGCGCATTTGAATGTCGAGGTGCTCGATGCTGGCGAGGCCGAGCGTTTTGCGAAAGGGGGAGTCGGCGCCCTGTGTGATGCAGCTGATGCCGACCCAATCGGAAGCGGCCATGAAGCCGTAGAGGCGCGTGAGGAAGTCGGCATCGGACTGGGCCTGGGAACCGATGGCGGCGAGGTCGCGGTCACGGAAGCCGCCGGTGGTGATGGGGAAGACGGGGTGGGTCGAGCCGGGCAGGGGCGGGCGCGCGTGGGGATGCGGCGTGGAGGAGAGCAACGCGCCGGGAGGAGGGCTGTCGACGAACTCGAGGGCCTGATCGGTCAGGCGGATCGATTGGGTGCGGCGCCTGGGGTCGCCGATGCGGGCGGCAACGCTCTTGGCGGCTTCGAAGCGAAGGCGAGCCTCGGCGGGACGGCCGGTTCGCCAGAGGTGATCACCGATCCTCCGGTTCTCGGAAGCAAGGGTTTCCGGATCGGTGATGGAGGCGAGCGCGGCTTCGGCGAAGGCGAGATCGCCGTACTTCAGGTGCGCCTGGACGAGAGCCAGGGAAGGCGGCGTAGTGTTTCCGGTCAGGCGCGCGACGTCATCGAAAGCGCCGGCCCGGGAGTAAAGGTCTGTGACATAGAAGATCAGATCGTGGCGTACCGGACCATCCAGCACCTGGGAGATGGCGGTTTCGGCTTCCCGAATCAGGAGGCGCTGTTCGGGGTAACGGCCGAGGTCCGGGGCGCCTGGAGGAGCTGCCGCGGCGAGGGACGCGCAGAAGATGAAGAGTGCCAGGAACTGCATGGATGGACTGTTGATTGTCTAACGGCGGGGTAGCCGGTGGCAAACAGGCGTGTTTGGGGCGGCAGGCCCTATGATGGGCTGACGCACGATGAAAGTTCCGGACGAGTATTGGGCGGCGCTGTACCTGGCGGTGTTGGCCGGCATTCTGGGGATCCAGATATTTCTGCCGCCGTCGGTGGGATTGGCGGACAACTCGGACTCTGTGCGGCTGATCGGAGGCGAGGGGCTGACGCCGAATTACCGGCGACAGGACTGGTACTTCCGTTATTTCACACCCGACTATGTGAGGGGCGCGCCGGTTCCGGACGGAACGCACGGCCAGTTTTTCACGGGCCGGCTGGCGGTGTGGGCGGCGGAGGGAGTTGGCGCATTCAAGCCGGGCGGGCACTTCGACGTGCGCTGGGTGGGGTTCGTTCATCTGGCCGTCTACCTGATGGAGTTCGGGCTGCTGCTCGGGCTGGTGCGGCGCGCGCCGTGGCCGGTGAAGTGGGGAGTGCCGGCGTTTGCGGTTTGGGTATTCGGGGACGTGTTCTACGCGGCTTACCTGAACTCGTTGTATGTGGACGCGGCGGGGTTGCTTTGTTTTCTGGCAGCGATGCTGGCGGTGACGGCGGTCGCGATCGGGCGGGCGGGGGCGTGGGCCAGTGTTCTATTGGCGGCAGCGTCTTTGGGATTGGCGTACTCGAAGCCGCTGAACGCGGCGGTGGCGGCGGTGATGGGGCTGGGCGTGGCCTTGTATGCGGTTCTGGCGAGCGAGGGGAAGAGGCGCTTGTGGAATCTGGGCGCGGGCGCGGCGGCGATGGCGGCCGGACTGATGGCGGTACAGGGGACTCCTTATTGGTATAGCTATCCGGCGCTGGTAGATACGGTGATGATGCGGATCGCGCAGTTGCCGGATGCGGCGGCGGAGGTGCGGTACTTCGGGCTGGAGCCGGAGGATTTGCGGTTTCGGGGTCAGGATGAATTCCGCGCGGGTGGGCCGGGAGCGGATGCGGGTTTCCAGCATCGCTTTGCGGGGACGAGGGTGTCGACGCTGGTGGCGTGGTATCTGCGGCATCCGCGTTATGCGCTTCAATTTTTGCAAGAGGATCTGGTGGGCGCGGCCCCGCGGTTACGGCCGCTCCCGGATCTGGAGCACGGATATTCGACGGGGCTGCACGCGCGCAGTTTTTGTTCGTGGAGCGATTGGCAGGCGCGCGTATTGGCGCGGGTGCCGTGGGCGGCTCCGCTGGTGTATGTTTTCGCGTTGGCGCTGGCGGCGGGGCTTCTGCTGTATCCGCCGTGGCGGGCCTGCGGTGGCTTTGGGCTGAGCGTGGGCTTAACGGCGGCGGCGGGCGGGATTCAATTCCTATTAGGGTCGTTGCTGGACGCGGTGGAGACAGCGCGGCACCTGTTTATGTTTCATGTCACGACCGATGTTCTACTGACGCTGCTGCTGGGCGGGGCGCTGGCGTGGGCAAGCGCCGCAGTCAGGAAACGAGGCTGGCCGGCCGGGAGACAACCTGGACGCGGTTCAGGTAGTCGCCGAACTTCTGCAACTGGAGCGTGACGCCGTCGCGATTGCGGGATCTGGCGGACGTTTCGAGCGCTTCGCCGATCACGGTGATTTCGGAGAAGCCGAAGGAGGCGCCGCTGCCGCGCAGGTCATGACCTTTTTTACGGAGGCCTTCGAAATCGGAAGCGGCCAGGAGGTGGAGCAGTTCGGGAACCTCAAGGGTGCGGGCATGCAGGTAATCGGTGGCGTACCCTTCGAGCGTCTCGGGGGCTTCAACGAGGATGGGAAACGCCTTGCCGTAATCGCCGAGGGCGCCGAGCAGCCTTTGCCTGGAGATGGGTTTGGAGAGGTGGGCGTCGCAGCCGGCCTTGAGACTGGCTTCGCTATCCTGCGCCATGGCGGCGGCGGTGAGGGCGACGATGGGGACGGGGGTGCGGTTCTGCGAGCACTCGAAGGCGCGAATGGCCCTGGTGGCGGCAAGCCCGTCCATAAGGGGCATTTGCATATCCATAAGAACCAGGTCAAAGGGCGCGGCCTGGAATTTGTCGACGGCTTCCACACCGTTCTCGGCAAAGGTGAGCAAATAGGGACCCTGCTTGAGGTAGGCGTGCAGGAGCAGCCGGTTGTCGGGGGAGTCTTCGGCAATCAGGATACGGAGGATTGCCGTGGCTTCGGGCACTTGCGGATCGGGGCTGGGGACGAGCGGGACTGGGGCAGGAGGAGCGGCGGTGCCGAGGGCGTTGCAGATGATGCGGAGCAGGTCGGCGCGTTTGACGGGCTTGATGGCGTAACCGGAGAGCCGGGCGGCGGCTCGCCGGTCGGCGTCACCGGGGCGATTGTCCGAAGTCAGCATCACGATGGGGACGTTGGGGTCGGCCAGGCGCAGCAACGGGATGGCGGCAAAGCCATCCATGTTGGGCATGTGGCGATCGAGAAGGATGATGGAGTAGGCTTCGTTGCAGGCTTTGGCGCGGACGATTTCGCGCGCGGCTTCCTCGGCGCCCCCGCACTCCATGCTTTGGAGACCCCAGGACATGAGGGTCTCACGCAGAATGAGGCGATTGGTCGCGTTGTTGTCGATGAGCAGGACGCCGAGGCCCTGGAGGTCGCGGATCTGGCTGCGTGGAGCA
The DNA here is from genome assembly GCA_963814235.1 of Bryobacterales bacterium. Classification (GTDB taxonomy): domain Bacteria; phylum Acidobacteriota; class Terriglobia; order Bryobacterales; family Bryobacteraceae; genus Bog-113. The sequence goes on from CAWFCA010000002.1 coordinate 106,973, forward strand.
GCGCGGCGTTCTTCGGCCGCCTGGAGAACCACGTTGAAGCGGAAGGTGCTTCCTTTCCCGAGCTCACTGGTGGCGTGAAGCTGACCCCCCATGGAGGCGATCAATCGGCGGCAGATTCCCAGGCCGAGGCCGGTGCCTCCGTATTTGCGGGTGGTGGACGCGTCGGCCTGGCTGAAGTCGTCGAAGACGGTTTCCAACTGTTCGGGGGAGAGGCCGATCCCGGTATCGGAGATGGAGAATTCAAGGCAGCCGGGGATTTCCGGTTGACTTGGCTGGACGGTAAGCACGACTTCGCCGGACTCGGTAAACTTGACCGCGTTTCCGACCAGGTTGACGAGGATCTGCTGGAGCCGGACGGCATCGCCAACGACCTTGCTGGGGACGCTGGGCGCGATGCGGTAGAGTAGCGCGATCTCTTTGGCGGTGGCCTTGGGCGCGAGCAGTTCGACGGTGCGGGCGATAACGTCATCGAGATCGAAGTAAGTATTTTCGAGCTCGAGGTGGCCGGACTCGATTTTAGAGAGATCGAGGACGGAGTTGATGAGGTCGAGCAGGACGTTTCCGGCGCGCTGGAAGACTTCGACATATTGGCGCTGATCGGAAGAGAGATCGGACTCCCAAAGGAGGTCGGACATGCCGAGGATGGCATTCATGGGAGTGCGGATTTCATGGCTCATGGAGGCAACGAAGGCGCTCTTGGTGAGGCTGGCTTCTTCGGCGCGCTGCGTTTGGCGGACGAGGTCGGCGTTCTTCTCGCGGAGTTTCCTTTCGAGCGATTTTTGAGCGCTGATGTCCATGGCGGTGCAAAGAAATCCGGTGACAGCGCCCGCAGCATTGCGAACGACGCTGACGGCGAGGCTGACTTCGAGCGTGGTGCGATCTTTGCGGAGATAGGTCCATTCGCACTCGTCGAAGACGCCGAGCAGAGCGGGCTCGCGAAAGACATCGAAGCCGTGAATGGGGCGACCGAGCTTTTGGGAGAGCATGGCGGACTGGTTCGCGAGTTCCGCTTCGGAGTGGAGGAGCTGGGTGAGGGAATGGCCCAGGACTTCCTCGGCGCGGAATTGGAGGGCGCGTTCGGCGCCGCGGTTGAATATATTGATGAAGCCGGCGGGGTCGGTACCGATGATGCAGACGCGCGTGGCGGAATCGAGCACGCCCTGCAGACGCGACTGGGTTTCGGCGAGGATGTCGTTGGCGGCGGCGAGCTCGGCGGTCCGTTCACGGACGCGCTGTTCGAGACTGTCGTTGAGCTCCTGGATCTGGGATTCGGCCTGTTTATAGTCTTCGATATCGGTGCAGGTGCCGAACCATTTCACGATTTTGCCGTGGGAATCGCGCACGGGCATGCTGCGGACGAGGAACCATCGATAGGCGCCATCGCGGCGGCGGACGCGGCTGGCGGTTTCGAGAGGTTCGCCGGTTTGGAGCGAGACGCGCCAGCTCTCACGGGCGGTGGCGAGGTCATCGGGATGAATAGTTTCGTCCCAACTTTCGTCTTCGGGACGCTTGCCGGCATAGGATTGCCACCGGTGATTGCGCCAGACGATGTCGCCGTTCGGATCGGTCACCCAGACGAGTTGCGGCATGCTATCGGTAATCTGGCGGAACTGGCTTTCCCCCTCGCGCAGAGCTTCGCGGCTTTCCTCGATTTGGGTGATGTCGGTATCGGTGCCGATCCAGCGGGTGACGCGGGCTTCGGGGTCGAGGAGCGGGGTGGCGAGTTTCAGGAAGGAGCGGTAATTTCCATCGGCGCCCTTGAGCCCATATTCGAAGGAGAACGGCTGGCCCGAGATGGTGCAGGCCCGCCATTTTTCGAGCAGGGCGGGGAGTTGCTGCGGGTGAATGAGGGACTGCCAGCCGAAGCCGGAGTTTTGTTCGGGCGAGGTCCCGGTGTATGCGTACCAGCGCTCGCTGCACCAGAACCGATTGCCATCGGCGTGAGACATCCAGGTAAGTTGGGGAACGGAATTGGCGAGGGTGCGGAAGAGGCGCTCGCTTTCCTGCAGCTCGAAAGCGGCGGCTTTCTGGGCATCGATGTTGATATTGATCCCGGTCATGGAGACGGGCTGGCCGGCGTCGTCGCGCAGCACGGTGCCACGAGCGCTGAGCCAGTGAATGGAGCCATCAGGGTGAACGCAGCGGAATTCGAGATTGAAGTCCGGCCCGTCTTCGAAGGGTACGTTTAAAGCGTGCTGGAGGGACGGCGAGGTCGTCAGGATGGATGCGCTGGTAAAACTGCTCAATGCGAGTGACGGATTCAGCGGGAGAAAACCCGTACAACTCGCGCAGGTTGACGTCGGAAATGACTTCGCCTTGAGCGCGCTTCCAGGTCCAGGTACCCAGCCCCGCGGCGTTGAAGCCGAGCTGGATTTGTTGCTCCCGTTCGTGCCTGAGGGAAGTGTGGTGGCGTTCTTTAAGGAGGATGCCGACCAGGAATTCTTCGCCTTTCACGCGTTTGGCGATTTCGATTGCAAACGCGGCGGTGAGGTCTTTCAGATGGCTGGCGCGGAAGGTACGGCCGGAAGCGAGCGACCGCCAGATCAGGAAAATGAGGGCGGCGAGAAAGAGGAAGGCGGCGATCTCCACCGGGACAAGGTCCGGGCGGGGAGACGGTAGCAGATCGCGGAGGGAGGACATCGGTGCAACGGGTGTGTGGGGGAGGGGCGGATTCTCTCAGGGGCCGTATGTCACGATCGTCGCGGAGATGACCGGTGCTCTGTGCATTACTTCCATCACCTATCGCGGCATCGCGAGCTCTGCAATCACGATGTCATGGCTTGCCGTCGCGGAACTAACCTTCCCCGCAGCATCATCTGGTCGATCCTGCTGACTGGAGTTTTCTTCGTGTTTTGCTCCTGGGCCATTTTGATCGGCTGGGGGACCAATCGAATGCCTGCCTTTGTCGATTCCGCCGAAACCCCGGTTTTTACCTCTGGCGAAACAGTTCTGGGGCGGCGCATGGATCCTGGTTTTCCTGGCGGTGGCGAACTCGATTCTCGGCATCTGCATCGCTGCACCAACGCCTCCACGCGCGTCTTCTTCGCGAATGGGGCACGCTGGTTCCTTGCCAAATGCGCTGGGCAGGGCTCACCCGAAGTACCAAAACCCAGTCGTATCAGAAATCTCGCCGCAAGAAGCACTAATGCCAAGGACGGCCCATTCCAAGTCAGCCTAGGAGCCGCAGATTGCCAGCACAAATCGTTGACTTGTCCCACTTCCTTCATCAGCAAGCGGGCGGCACGTTGCGAATCCGCCCGGTTAACAGCAGTTCTCGATTTCGAGAAGGCGTTCCCCGCCGACCAGAGACTGAACACTTTGCGGCTTGATCTTCTTGAACAGGGAGACATTCGAACGACCTCGTCGCTGGACTAGTCTTAACGCTACGTCTCCCGACATTCGCCCACCGAAGAAGGGTCCCGGCGTGGTGAAGTCTGCGCCGTCGAAACCTGTGCGGCAGCAGACGGCTGGCAGCGCTCGGTTGTTCGCTCCGGCATACTGGGCGTGGGACGTCTCGCCATTCATCTCTCCGGCCAAGCGGTAGAATTGTCCGAGTTACTTCGTAAGATGCTGAAACCCGCAGTTAGCTTTATTCTTAGAATTGCCGCGATCGCGATAATCGCTGGTTTGGCGCTGGCGCACGCGCAACAGGCGCCTGCCTCCTCACCGGCGGCCCAAGCGTTTACCCCTCCGCCGCCAACACCGAATGACACGCTTCGTTCTCCGGAGGTAAGTTCAGACGGTCATGTCACCTTTCGCCTCTACGCGCCTGACGCGAAGAAGGTGATCCTTCAATCCGAAGGCTTGGAATCAACTCCCGGGATCACCCCGGAACAGATGGGGAAAAGCCATGCCCGGGATGCGATGACTAAGGCTGAAAACGGAGTCTGGTCCATCGACTTCGGTCCGATCCAACCAGGAGTCTACAGGTACAGCTTTTCTGTGGACGGCGTGCAAACAGTGGATCCACGCAACCCGATCTCGAGCGAGTCTCTCAATTCCATCAAGAGTATGTATGAAGTTCCGGGTGCCGCGTTTTTGGAATACAAAGCGGACGTCCCGCATGGAGCCGTCGCCAGCGTCTGGTACGCATCGAACGTTGTGGGCGGTCTCCGGCGAATGCATGTCTACACGCCACCGGGATATGAGCGCGGCGCGCAGCGGTATCCGGTTCTCTACCTGCTCCATGGTGGCGGCGATACAGACGATTCATGGCCGACGGTTGGCCGCGCAGGCGCTATTCTTGACAACCTGATTGCCGAGAAAAAAACCGTACCCATGATCGTGGTCATGCCGGCCGGTCACGTTTCCCGTACGTTCCAATTGCGCACCGGGCAGAACACCATGGGTCATGACGAATTCAATACGGACCTAACCGGCAGCGTCGTCCCATACATCGATAAAAACTATCGCACGCAGGCCGATCGCGATCACCGGGCAATTGGAGGCCTTTCCATGGGTGGCTTGCAGACGCTTACTTTGTCTTTGACCCGGTCGGACTTGTTCTCCTATGTCGGCGTTTTCAGCTCCGGCTGGTTCTCTCAGATGCGAGACCAGGTTGAAAAGGTCGACTTCGCAGAATACAAAGCGAACGGAAAGCCGTTCAAGCTGTACTGGGTCGGCGTCGGACGATATGACATCGCGAATGCGAATAGCGCGGCGAGTGTCCTGCTGTTAAAGAACCATGGAATCACGCCGGTAACTTACGATAGCGAGGGTTTCCATGCTTGGAACAACTGGCGCGACTATCTCCATCGTTTCGCGCCGCAGCTCTTTCAATAAACTGTCGTTCAGCTCAATGTAATCAGGTACGATGTCCCGCTTTTCAGGAGGATAGTTCGGTTCCTTCCTGCCGCTACAGGTTTCCCTTCAGAGGTGTGGACTCCCGTAAGCACCTGTCCTGTGGGAGGAATCAGCCGCACGGCCGCATCACTGGTGGCTTTCAATTGCAAGGAGGCGATCTTCTCAGCCTTCCATTGCATAGTCAGAATGCCGCCTCCCCGTATGTGAACACCGTCGACGGAACCTTCTGACCACTGCTCAGGCAGCGCGGGGAGCAATTCCAACTCGATGTAGTCCGGCGTCCACCGAGACTGCACTAGGGCCTCCAACATTCCGTTTGCCGCTCCCAGGTTGCCGTCGATCTGGAATAAGCCGGGTGGATGCGTATCCATGAGGTTCGGAAATGTGGACTGACGGAACATTACTTGCAGACTGTCGTAAGCCTGTTTGCCATCGTGCAGATGGTCCCAGTAGTTCACGACCCAGGCTCGCGACCACCCTGTCTGTCCGGCTCCAAACGAAATGCGCCGCTCCAAAGACACTCTTGCCGCCTTGGCCAAATCTCGCGTGTGCTCCAGCGAAATCTGAGTGCCCGGAAACAGCGCCCAGAGATGCGAGATGTGCCGGTGCCCCGGTTCCGGCTCCTCATAATCCCGCTGCCATTCCTGCAACTGACCCCACTTACCGATCGTAAACGCGGGTAATTTGCTCCGCGCGTTTTCCACTTGTTGAACGAAGGCGTGATCCTGTCCCAGGATGTGGCCGGCATCGATAGTGCGCGTGAACAACTCGCGTACGATCTCGATATCCATTGTGGGACCCATCGTAAGAGAGTGTTCGGTTCCATCCGGCGCACGATATCTATTCTCAGGCGAGATTGACGGCCCGGTGACCAGATGCCCGGTGCCATCATCCACCAGATAGTCGAGATAGAACTGAGAAGCATCATGCAGAATGGGCCACGCCCGTTCTCGTAGAAACGTCCGGTCCAGCGTGTATGCATAGTGATCCCACGCATGCAGTGACAGCCAGGCCCCGCCCATCGGCCAGATACCCCACTGGTACCCATCGATCGGATCGGCATCCCCCCACAGGTCCGTGTTGTGATGAATCATGAAACCACGCGCGCCGTAATATTCCTGCGCAACTCGCGTTCCCGTGCCGCTCCCCGGAGTCCGGACCATATCAACGAGATTGATCAACGGCAATGTGGCCGACCCTAACCCGGCGGGTTCAGCAAGCCAGTAATTCATCTCGGTGTTGATGTTGATGGTCCACTTCGATCCCCACGGATTGCTGACGCCGCCCGCCCAAATGCCCTGTAGATTTGCTGGTAATCCGTCAGGACGGGAGGAACTGATCAGCAAATACCGCGCGAACTGGAAATAGAGCTGCTGAAGCCCGAGATCGTCCGCGGCGTCCTGGACTCGCTTCATGCGCTCGTCCGTAGGTAAGTCTTCATTCGCGACTGCCGCCCCGAGATGAAGAGCCATGCTCCGGTACATCGGCTGGTAGACCGCTTCTTGCCGGGCCAGGATCTCCTTCGCGCTGTGCTTTCGCGCCTGCGCCAGCACGCGTTCGCATTGTGCTTCGGGATCGCCGCCTGCGAATGGTCCGCCTTTGAAGTCCGTCGCCGCAGCGATTAGAATTACGGCTGAGTCGGCATCAGAGACGACAAGCTCTGAGTTTTCGGAATGAACACGTCCGCCTGAAGGCAAAACCAACGCCTCGCCGGCGAACCGAATTTCATCCTTATGCGCGGAGCCTTCGCGGAGCACCAAGGTGTCCGGCCCGGGTGTACGGACGCTGAAGTCCGCAGGGCGGTCCATGCTCGCGCGAAAATTGATTGCGCCTTTCCGATCCGCGCTGAACCGGACTACAACTACCTCGTCCGGAATAGACGCGAACACTTCGCGCGTGTAGTGCACCCCGTTTATGACGTAGGTGCTGCGAACAATACCTGTTTCCAGATCAAGCTGCCGGCGGTAATCATTGAGCGTTCGCTTATCCGCCGAGCGCAGATAGAGATCGCCTAATGTGCTGTAACCGGGCATGCCCGCCGGGATGCCGATCATGTCATCCTGCGCGAGTTTTTCAGCAGCAGAAATCTTTGCGCCATCCAGACCCTTCGAAGCAAGCAGGAGCTTACGAATCTCCGGCACGGCTTCGTGCGCCCTCGGATTCAGACGGTTGGCTCGGCTACCCTGCCACAACGAGGATTCGTTTAATTGCAGGTGCTCGTCCGCGCCCGACGTCTCTGACCCGTCGATCAAGGAAGCGTTCTGGCGGGACACCTGCTGGTCTCCGTTGTTCGGTCCGGAGTTTGCCCCGCCGAAAACCACCGCGCCGACGCGGCCGTTTCCTACCGGAAGCGCGTTATCCCAGATAGCGGCGGGAGACCGGTACCAGAGCACTTCGTGCGCGCTCTCAACGGCAGTCTGCTCCCACGCAATGGAGGTTCCCAGCAGAAAGGAGACGGCTGTGACAGCGGCTAAGCGAGGCAAGTTAGGGCTTTGGAGATCCGTCCTGAAAGAGTCTGGGCGCGAAGTCTTTCAGATCTCGACGCCATGTCTGCCACTCATGCGCCGTGCCCGGTGATTCATAGAACACGTGCTTAATATTGGCGTCCGTGAGCGATGTATGCAGTCGTTCGATGCCGGCGCGCATATTCGCAGGCTCTTCGGTCCCGACTCCGAGCCAGAGCAGGTGCACTTTCTTCCCGAACGCTGCCGGATCGGCGAGCGCGCCATTAAACGCCGTCTTCGGGTCGAACTTATCGTTGCCGAGCGATCCGGCCGCCCCGCTAAATCCGCCGATGTACGAGAAGAGGTCGAGGTGGTCGAAGGTCACCTGGAACGTCTGCATTCCTCCCATGGATAGACCCGCCATGGCACGATGATCGCGATCGGTGAGAGTCCTGAAGTTTGCGTCGATGTATGGAATAAGCGCCTTGGTCACATCGTCTTCGAACGCTGCCGCCGTTTCCCGCATGGCCCGCATCATTTCCGGTGACCCAAAGGGTTTGCCGGTCAGATCGGGAGGGGTTTGACCAGCCCGCCGGGCGTAGCCATTCGCCATGACGATGATTATGGGTTTCGAGGCGCCACTCGCAATCAGGTTGTCGAGGATGAAGTTCGCGTTACCTTGTCTGATCCAGCCGGTTTCATCCTCGCCTCCTCCATGCTGCAGATAGAGCACCGGATAGCGCACACGGGTTTGCGCATCGTAACCGGGCGGCGTGTACACCAGCGCGTCCCGCCAGCTTCCCGTCACGGCCGAGTGATACCAGACTTCGCGAACCTCGCCATGAGGAACCTCCTGCACCGAGTAAAACGTAACCCCGGGTTCCGGAATCTCAATCGCGCTTGCGTCTTTGCTGCCTCCGTAGAACGCATGACTGGCGGGATCGCTGAATTCCACTCCGTCGACGATCAGAGTGTAGTAGTGAAGTCCGGGAGCCAGCGGCGGAGTCGTGACGGTCCAGTAACCGTCCGGTTGCTTCTCCATGTCTAGTTTCGGGTTGCTCCAGAAGTTGAGGCGCACCTTTGAGGCATCCGGCGCCTTCAGCCGAAACTGAGCCTTGGAACTACTGTCGACTCGCGGATAGGCCGCACCGGAAACATTCGTCGTGGCGGGCTTGAAGTCGCCGGAGTCCTGGGCGCTACCCTGAGCGCCATAAAGGCCGCTAAGCACGAGCATGATCATCCCAACCCACTTCATCTCTTCATTCACCCCGATCGTGTAGCGTCCTTGACTGGCGCGATTTACCGGCCCAGCCACCAACAACCGCATATTATGCTACCGGGGCTGCGCACACAAAGTCGAATTTTTGCAATCCATGCATCGGATAGCTCGATAGATCGTTCGATATATTGGGTGCGATGAAGACGACCCTCGATGCATGGGAGGCTTTGCACGCTGTGGTTCTGTTGGGCGGATTTGCCCCTGCGGCCAAGCATCTCAATCGCTCGCAATCAACAATCAGCTACGCTGTGGCGCGGCTTCAGGAACAACTCGGAGTAAAGCTCTTTGAACAGAAGGGCAGGAAAGCCTATCTGACGGAAGGGGGACGGGTTCTTCTAGCCGATGCAGAGCCCCACTTGACGGGATTCCACCAACTCGAACAGAGAGCTTCTTCACTGGCCTCGGGCAGTCAATCGGAGATCCGTGTATCCGTCGATAGCATTTTTCCCAACGCCCTGCTTTTCTCCGCGCTGGCCGAATTTGCCAGGAGCTTTCCCTATGTCCATCCAAAAATTCGGCAGACAACGTTTCTTTCCCCGGATTCGGAGTTCTCCGCGCACGGTGCGCATCTGTGTGTTGCCGGGCTGATATCGCGCGAGTACTTCGTCAAACCCATCCTCGATATCCGGATGACAGCGGTCGCCCGCCACGACCACCCACTCCATTCGATGAACCGGAACGTGTCGAGGGCCGATATGATGCAGCACACGCTGGTAGTGGTTGAAGGAGCCGGTTCCGGAAACGCGAAGCGTCAGCCGCACGGCGCCGCGCAACGCTTTCTTCCAGTCACCACAATCGAAGCTGCCGTTGAAGCCGTTGGAAGCGGGCTGTGTTTCGGCTGGCTGCCGATATATCGTATTCAACCCTACCTGAACCGCGCGGAATTCCTGCCGCTCAGCATGCCGGTTGGAGGAACGCGCGAGGTTCGCCTCAATCTCATCTGTAAGGATGCGCATCTTGGCAGCCGCGAGGTGAGCGCTCTAGCTGAGCTGTTTGGTCTGAATCACGGGACGCAGGTGATATGAGTAGGCGGCGCGTTGATCCATCGAGAGCTTCGATAGAAGCAGCGGTCTATTCCGCTCGCTCATGCCCGAACGCGGTTTGTATAGTTGGAATTCCGCGATGAAAACGACGAAGTTATCTTACGCAAGGATCTTGTCCTTGCCGGAAGTAAGATCGAGCTTGCCTTCTTTAAGGACGACCGCGTGGTTGCGGCGAATGGTCCACTTGTAGCTATAGGCGGGCTTCGCCGGACCGGGCGTGACGGTCCAGCCAACAACCTCGCCGAGTTCGTATATGCCACTGGCGTGATACGGCGCAAAGGTCAGCTGCTGTCCGATCGGCGCGCGTTGGGCGAATTCACGCGCTTGCCTGTTTTGGGATCAAGTTCCACCAGCGGGATGTACCCGAAATACAACCGTAGGTGAGCCATAGCTTGCCATCTGTCGGGAGGAGAAAGACGCCCGGATCAATTGCGTGGAGTCTTCGACGCCATCGGACGAGGCTACCACGCCGCCCTCTTCCCACTTATAGTCGGGCGAGCTCGGATCAAGAGTTTTGCTCCAGATCATGTTGACAGCGGCTTTGGGCTGCGCCCCGATGTTCGTGGCAATATACACGTAGTAGCGCTCGCCCACGTGAATCACGTCGGGTGCCAGGCCGCGACGCAGGAGCGCGGTTCCGGAACGCCAAGTCCAACCGTCGTCCGAGCAAACGCAGTCGTGGCGCGAAGAAGAACGATTGCGAAAAGACCGTATTTCATGGCTATCGACATCGGAAGTTACGAGCGTCGTTGGTGTCGCCCTGACCCGAATACTGCGCGTGCTTCGGATACGCACACAACGGCCGGCTGCGCCCTGGAAATGCACCTCCAGTTGCGACCACAGCTTCCGGAGCAATGCCCTTCTCCGCCCAGTTCACGATCGCGCTTAGCATGTCGAATTGATCGAGCGCCGGCCCGCCGCCGCAGTGGCCCATCCCCGGCACCAGGAAAATGCGGCTCCATCCGGCGACCTTGTCCGCCCCGCCATTACTTGCGGCAAGGGATCTGTAGTAGTCGAGCGTATCCAGCGGCGAGAACCAGGGATCGCTGTCTCCATGGAAGAAAAGGAGCTTACCGCCACTTGCAGAAAACGTGGATAGATTAGTCGATGCCGGCTCGACCAGCGGATCGGAGGCGTGGAGGGCCTCTTTGTCGACGTCGATCTCAGTCGCAGGTGGATAGGGACCGAAGATCCCGCCAGCGCCGAGCGCGAGCAATCCCGGTACCTGGCCCGTTTCAGCGATCCCCGTGTCGTATGGAAAACCGGGGTAAATCGGGGTTCCGTACGAATTCTTAGGTCCCGCAAACGCTTTCTTGATGGCTTTAACCTTGTCGGGGGCAATGCAGTTCTCACTCTGGCCGTTCTTGCACGCCACCACCTCGGGATCGAAATCGCAGCCCATCGGGTCGAATATCATGCCATCCGCAACACCGTCCTTCGCGTCGCACCGGCTCATCAACGCGCTCATGAAGAGCTTGCGCTCGCCATCGGTGAGCAGCTTGTTTATGAGGGGCTTCCCCGACGCGTCCCTCGGTGCCGCCTGGTTGTACGCAGCAGGAATCCATCTGCCGATCGCGAGATTTGATAGGCCCGTACGCATAGCCGGATCGCCGGAGACAATGCCGTTGAAAACGGTGGGATAGCGTTGCGATAGGATCATCCCTTCGCGTCCGCCAGTGGAGCAGCCGACAAAGTAGGAGTAGGCCACCGGTTTTGCGTAGTATTGCGCGATGATCTGCTTCGCCACGCTTGCTACCTCTGCGTTGGCGAGAAACGCAAAATCGAGGTAAGCCTGCTGATCCCGCATGAATGAAAAGTCGAACGGACCCGTTTTCGATTTGTGTCCCGTATCGGTGCTCGCCACTGCGAAGCCGCGGACCAGTGCGGGTTTCACGCCGGAGTATGAGGCTCCTATCGGATCCCCGACAAAACCATTTCCGCCGCCGCCGCCCTGCATCATGAAGTCACCATTCCACTCTCCCTGTTCAGGAAGAGCCAGCGCGAAGCCGATCGCGAACTCCTCGCCATCCGCGCCTCTGCGCCGATTGATCACACCGTCAACGCGGCAGTGCGCAGGCAAAGGCCCGTTACGGCTCGCTCTGCCGGAAACGCGGGCGGCCTTCGTGATCTCGACACGATTGATTCGGAGAGCGGCGAGACCTTCGCAGGAATTCGTCGAGGCGGCCTGAGTTATTCCAGCCGCAAGGCACGCCGTTAGCGCGGCAAAAAAAAATCTCCTTAGGACCATTGGCATATTATCGATAAGTTTCGAACACCTGAATTGAACGCGCCGGCAGGACGTGATCGAAGCGCTCGCCTTGGACATCCAGTTTCGACCGGTCTGGCACGATCCGGTCAGGATGCGTAATCGTGTTGGTCGCCCAGTTCGTATTTGCAGTCAGAGTATCTAGAAGGGCGGGATGAGTTCCGCTACCGAGACCGCTCAACGAAATGGTGATCGGCTGATCCGTTGAGGCGGCATTAGCCAGCTTGACGCAAAACTTCGAATTTGCGATGCGGTCACGGAATAGAGACCTTGTCCCCGGCTCCCGAAAGGCTCGACTCCACCGTATGATCTCCCAGGCAGGACGAGAACATCACCTGAGCATAGTAGGCGGGTGACCCATAGCTGTGCAAAGCGTCGTAACAGATCAGATCTGTGCTCCACTGCATGCCGCCCGGGTTCACGTTGACGAAAAACGGGGCGTAGGAAGCCATCACGACGACATCGCTGTTCCGTTCGAGCCCGGTCATGAAAGCCGCATCGCCGAGAGCCGCGCCCAGGTTCGGCGTCGGCGTCCCTTCCCTCGTCGCCCACTCTCCAACGAAGATCTTGGGGCCTTTCCGGTCGGTGTTGTCGTACTGCTTCGCCAAATCGAACATGCCCTGCTCGCGCTTGTAGTAGTGATCGTCGCCGACATCCGGACGCACGCCCGTTACAGGCATGGTGGCAATTACCTGCAGGTCCGGGTACTGCGCTTTGTTCGCTTTGAAGAACTGAGCGTAGCGGCCATCGTAGGATTTGGACTTATCAAAAGTATCTTCGTTCCCCACTTCCAGGTAGCGCAATTTGAAAGGAGCAGGATGCCCATCGCGAGCGCGCATGGCGCCCCACTTCGTGCTTGTTCCGCCGGACACGTACTCGATCTCATCAAGCGCATCCTTCACGTAAGAATTCAGATCCAGACCCGGCTTCACCACTTGTTCTCCGAGAGAATAGCCCGCGTACGCGGCGAGCAGGGGCTTCATGTGCAGGTCCTCGCACCACACGAGGTATTCAAGCAGACCCATGCCGTCCGACTAGTGATAGCTCCACGTGGTCGGGTGGGTTGGCCGGTCGACCAGCGGCCCGACCATCTTCTTCCAATCGAACCGCGTACCGATGTTGCCGCCCTCCAGATAATTGCCTCCAGGAAAGCGCAGGAACGAGGGATGCATGGCAGCCAGCTTCTCCATGATGGCGATGCGATTTCCATTCGGCCGGTCGTGGTACGTCGGCGGGAAAAGGGAAACGAGTTGGAGCCATAATGTCGCGGGTCTTTCGACAGTAATTTCGAGGTGGTTCTCGGCAGATGGCGAGGCGCTTCCGGACTCCATTTCGAATTTATACTCCTTCCATGTGGCGCCGCTCACCGGGACTTCCGTCGTCGCGAGGACTGCGCCGGATTGATCAGCCACGAGCGCGACCTTCAACGGTAGTGCGCCCGGCGCGGCGGTTTTTGCGAAGAGCGAGCCCGTGTGCCGGGTGTTCGGGCGCGGCGAATCCCCAGTAGCCCTCGTTGAGCAGACCTGCCGGGCTCTGCGCATCCGCTTTCAGGACCTCCAGTTTTGCACTGATCGAGAGCGCTTGGGACGGCCCTTCTTTGGAATCGATGCTGACCTTCGCGGAGGACGCGCCGTTCTCGGAGCAGATATTGCGTGCTTTCCGAAGCGGGGAAAGAGCGGGTGGAAATTCAACTCGAAAAACGGGCTTCGAGCCCCGACGTTAGCCTGGGAGCGCCAGGATCACAGCCGAGAGACGTACATCGACGGCGTATCGACGCTTCATGGAATTGGAGTACTGTCGGTTGTTGGACCGCAACCGCCTGGCGCTTTCGTCCGAGATTTTTTCTCAGCGCGGCGTCCCGGTTAGTCCTCAATCTATGGCTTAAGGGTAGGTAATCGGGCCAAGCATAGCGGGTGAACGTGACTCCGACTCCGGCGCTTTAAACTTCGTGAGCGTGACGCGCCTATCGACCGAGAATTGAATCGAGCCAGGGAACGCGCCGCCTTCATCGAGAGAATTGCCCGTCAATTGTACAATCCCAAAAACGGGCCTGCAAGTTATTGAAAACGAATGAGACAAATGGTGGAGGCGGCGGGAATCGAACCCGCGTCCGAGAAAGCTAGAAGCCGAAAGCCCTACGTGCGTTTCCGGTTCATTGGTTTCGGCCGCTACCTCAGAACCGGCAAGAGGGTAAACGGACTAGTCCGATTGTGTTTCGGCTCTCAGCTCCGGACCGAAGCCTTCGATACCTATCCCGTAAAATGACGCTCACTCACCGGCGCACGGGCTCACCGGCTGGAGCGGCTACTTAATTAATTAAGCAGCGTATGCAAACTGCGTGTTGGCAGTTGTGTTTTTCCGATCGTTTTACGGGAGCTCGGAACCCGGCACGCCTTCCTAACCCTATTCAATCCCGTCGAAACCTGGGCGCCCCCACATGCGCTCATTTAGTTTAACCCCATTTTCAACAAAACGGTTAGCTTCCGTCGCGATCGCTGCTCGTGGGTACACGTGTGGCGCGGGTCCGTGAGGCGGGTGCTGGTTGGAGGCGGATTTTGTTGGTTTAGGCGGCCATGTCGACGGGTTCCGGGTCCGTTCGGCGCTGGCCGGAGTTTTGGGACTGGCTTTTTGCAGGATGAAGACGTTTAAGAGTTGGAGCTGCAGGTGGTAAACGCACTTCTGCAATTCGAACCCAGAGGGGTCCGATGCGGTCGCGTTAGGTGAACGGGGTGCGGGTTCGCCGGTCGAATTCATCGATGAATTTGGCGCGGTTAACGGCCAGGCGAAATGCTTTCTGTTTATCGAATTCGCGTCGGGCGCTGAGGAGATCGCGCTGAAAGCGGGTGGCGTAGCGTGCTAGTTTCTCGAGAGCGGTGGATTTCTGTGACTACTCATACCTGAGGGCCCGCATCGGATCGACTCTCGTTGCGCGTCTTGCAGGCAAATATCCCGCCACCAACGCGACGCAGCCAATCCCTAATGTGGCTGCGGCAATGCTCGCCGGGTCGGCTGGTGAAATTCCGTAGAGCTGCGTCCGAACCAACTGGGTAAGCGCCCAGGCGCAAGGCAGCGCGATCAGAATTCCCGTTCCGGTCAGCCACACCACTTCGCGCATCACTAACCAGATCACGTCCTTGGTAGCGGCGCCGACTGCTATCCGGATCCCGATCTCACGCGTGCGGCGCGCCACTGTATACGCCATCACTCCATACAATCCAATAGCTGCCAACAGCGTTGCCAGGATGCCGAACGCGCTGGATAGCGTGGCGATCAGGCGCTCCGTCACCAGCGAGTTTTCCATCTGCTTTTCGAGCGTTCTCATACCGAACACCGGCAGATTCGGGTCCTGCGCGCGGACCGTCTCGCGAATCGCGGAAAACATTTGCTCAGGATCGCGCGCAGTCCGAATATAGGCAACCATTCCCAGCGTGAAGTCTACTTGCTCGACAGGGAGAAAAACTTCATCCGGGATATCGTCCCGCATTCCTTCATATTTCGCATCACCGACAACCCCGACGATCGTCATGTCGGTCTTCGTGCCCGGATCCCCGCCTTCGCCAATATGCCGGCCGATGGCGTTCACGGAGCCGATATACCGCTTCGCAAACTTCTCATTCACGATGGCGACTTTCGGCGCACCCTTCCGGTCGCTCGCAGTAAAATCGCGGCCCAGTAGGATGGGTACCTGCAACGTCTTGAAGTAATTGGAAGAGATGAAGTTCATGTGCGGGTCCGGGTTCTCTCCGGGTTTCGCCCCCTCGACTGTGTAGCTCGAATCCCACTCATCTCCCGCGAGCACCGGCATGATCGCGAGCCCAGCCGCATCCACTCCCGGAAGCGCGCTTAACCTCGCGGAGAGCGTACGAAAGAACTGGCGGGTTCGCTCGGGTGGGTAACCATTCAACGCCGGGTCCACCGAGAACGCGAGTAGGTTCTGCGTGCGGAAGCCCGGATCCAGATCCTTCAACTTTTGCAGGCTCCGAATGAACAGACCCGCAGCGATCAGCAGCAAGAGGGATGACGTAACCTGCGCGATCACCAGCGCCTTGCGCATCCTCACCGAACCGCTGCCAGCCACAGCACCGGCCTGATCCTTCAATGTCGGCGCAAGTTCCGGACGGGTCGCCTGCAGCGCCGGCGCTAATCCGAAGAGCAATCCCGTCAGGAGCGCCAGCCCGAAATTGAAGATCAAAATGCGCACGTCTGGAACCGCGGAAATGACAATCGGCTGCTCCGATTGCGGCAGGAAGCTCACCAAGCCATAGTCGATACCCATGGCGAGCGCAACGCCGACCAGGCCGCCCAATCCCGCAAGCAGCAAGCTCTCCACCAGCAATTGCGAAACGATTCGCGATCGATTCGCCCCCAATGCCAGCCGGACCGCGATCTCTTTCTGACGGGCGGCGGCGCGCGCAATCAGCAGGTTCGCCACGTTAGCGCACGCAATCAGCAACACCAATCCCACGATTGCCATCAAGGCCCAAAGAGGTTTAGAAAATTGATGCTGAAGATTGGACATTCCCCGAGCTGTTGGAAGAAGCTGCAGGTACATCCGGAGGAATTGCTGTTTCGCCTTCGGTGCCGCTTGCGCAAAGGCTTTTTCCTTCACCTCCGTTTCGAGCATTCGATGCATGTAAGGTTGCAGGCTGGCTTGCGCCCGTTCGAGCGAGATCCCAGGCTTTAGCCGCCCATAGGCGTTGACCCAACGCCCGCGCCGGCCCTGCAGGTCGTAGAAGCCCAGTTGATCAAACTGTTTTTTCATATGGACCGGAATACGTATCTGAGGGGACTCGCCCGGTTCCAACCCATCGAAACCGGCTTGGCTGACGCCGATTACGGTAACGGGAAAACCGTTGACCAGTAGCTTCTTGCCGATCACGTTGAAGTCACCCCCGAAACGGCTTCGCCAAAAACGGTAACTCAGCACAGCGAGAGGGTGCGCGCCCTCGAACTTGTCGTCATCGGCGGTGAAGAGCCGTCCGGCTGCCGCGTGCACCCCCAGCACCGGAAAGTAATTACCGGACACAAGTTCCCCATAGACCCGCTCTGTTTTCCCACCTTCGCTTAGACTCGTTGGTGAGTCCCAGGAACAGAACATTCCGGCAAACACCTCGTTGTGATCGCGGAAATCAGCGTACATCGCATACGACAACTTGTCTTGACCGTTGTTGCTGCCGTAGTGGTTGCCTGCACCGCGCAGCCTCACGAGCTCTTTCGGATTTTTGACGGGCAGCAAGCGTATCAGTAGCTGGTCGACCAGACTGAAAATCGCCGTATTTGCGCCAATTCCGAGCCCTATGGAAAGCACAGCGACGATCACGAATACGGGCGATTTTGTCAGCGTGCGAAGAGCGAAGCGCGTGTCCGGCGCGAGGTTGGAAAGAGTCACTTCTCTTCCATACGAACGGAAGACACGAAAGTTAGTCTCTTTTTCCGTGCGCCGTTGCGTCGCCGGGCTTACTTGGGTTGCAAACTAATCTGGTGGACGACGATTCCCAGTTCACGCTGGTCGGAGCCGGAGGGCGGCATCGATTTGTTCAGCCAACACTCGATCCGCACGGCGTTTGCCTGCATGGCTGAGGAGGGTATGTCGCGGATATAGTCGTACGTGCCTGCGCGGCTGTACGTCTCGGGCGGGAGCGGCGTGTTGCCCACCTTTGCGGAGAGCGTGATGTTGTTGACTTTCTGAATCAGCGTCTCGGGTATCACCAGCTTCAGCTCCAGCCGCGCGCCGTGGGTCGCTGATTGTGCCGGGGATTGCAGATCGACCGAAAATTTAGGGGCGGTCCAGCGCCACGCGCCGCTTTCCAGCGCGTAAAAGCCGGAGACCAGTTGCCGCGCGGCGTGTGCATCGCTCATCGGAAGCACGCTGACCATACCGGGAGCGGTTTCCGCGTCCCCTCTCTGCCGCCGGCTTCGGCAGGCCGGAACAGCCAGCAGCGACACGACCAACAACCAGACACCCAAGCCTTGGACGCTTCTAATCACCGATCCTCTCGACCTCAACCAGACAACTATAGAACGTAGCCCCGCCGCCCATATCGGAGAGCCGCTGGCTGGTGAGCGCGTTGATGTTGCGGCCGTCGGGGGCGCGGCGTGTCCACCGCGTCGATGGGACGCTCACGACCCCCGCTTTCACACGCGGCGCGACGCAGGCTCGCAGCATACACGCGCCCCGTTGGTTAAAGATCCGAATCCAGTCCCCGTCGGCAATCTGGCGGTGCGCCGCATCGTCGGGATGTAGGGTCGCCACGCTAGCGTCGCGATCCGTATCGTCACGTTCGCCGAAGGTCGAGTTCATGTTGTCGTGGTTTTTGGGACTAACCAGTTCCAGGGGAAACTGCGCGTGCAAGCGCCGGTCGCCCCCGCGCGACTCGGTGGGCGGTTCATAGGAGATGGTGGATGCCTGAAACTCGCACCTGCCGGATGCGGTTCCGAAGTTTCCTTGCGCAAAGGGCAGGAAAGGTTCACCAGGCGCGGACACGTTCAGGCGAACCGACCGTTCGCGCTCTAATCGCTCCAAGGTAATCCCTTCCAGAAAGGGATGGCCGGACGACAGCAGGCCCCGGATCATATCGTCCTCGCTTTCGTCAAAACAAGCATCGGTGAAGCCCATGCGGTGCGCCAGATCGCGAAAGACGTGGACATTGGATCGGCACTCTCCGGGGGCAGGGAGCGCGGGGCGCGCCAATTGCAGATAGTAGTGACCGTACGCGAGATAAACGTCGGTGTGCTCGAGAAACGTCGTTGAGGGCAGCAGGATGTCGGCGAAGTTCGCGGTGTCCGTTTGCAATTGCTCCAGCACCACGGTGAAAAGGTCCGGGCGCTTGAGGCCCTGGAACACGGTGTTCTGATCCGGCGCGACGGCGGCCGGGTTGGAGCAATACACCACCATCGCCTTTACCGGCGGATCCTGCAGCGTGGTCAGTGCGTCACCCAACGCGCTCATATTCACGATGCGCGCCTCCCGGCCCAGGGAGATCTTCTGCAGGCTGGGAAGTTGCAAAGCGGGCAGATCGAAACGAAAGCCGCCGGAGGTGGAAAGCTGGAGACCGCCGCCGATATCGCGCCAGGAGCCGGTAAGTGCGGGCAGCAGGGCAATCAGGCGCGTGGCCATTCCGCCGCGTTCGGAGCGCTGCAGACCGTAGTTTGCCCGGATCACCGCGGGCCGCGTTGTGGCGTATTCTCGTGCGAGCGCGAGGATGTCGGCCGCCGCAATACCCGTCCACGCGGCGACCCGGTCCGGAGTGAACTCCTCCACCTTGCGGCTCAGCTCGTCGAAGCCGGACGTGTAGCTGTGAACGTAATCCGCATCGTAGAGCTTTTCGCCGATGATCACGTGCATCAACCCGAGCGCGAGGGCGGCATCCGTGCCTGGTTGAATCGAAAAATGCCGGTCCGCGAGGGTCCCGTACTTTTTGCAGCACGGGGTCAATGGTGTAAAACTTCGCGCCGCTGCGGCGGGCCTCCACAATAAACGGCCAGAGGTGTACGTTGGTGGCGAGAATATTCGCTCCCCACGCGAGGATCAGCCTGGAGTGCGCAAACTGCTCGGGCTCGGTCCCGTAGCGAACGCCCAGCGCCGCGGTAAGCCCAGCGCCCCCGGCACTGGAGCAGATGGTGCGGTCCAGCCGCGAAGCGCCTAACCGGTGGAAAAAGCGGCGATCCATTCCGCTGGCCACCAGCATCCCCATGGACCCGGCATAGCTGTAAGGCAGGATCGATTCGGGGCCGTATTCGGCAGCGACCTGCTGGAGCCGTTCCGCAATTTCGTCCAGAGCTTCGTCCCATGAGATGCGGGCGAAGCGGCCTTCTCCCTTGGCCCCGATACGCCGCTGCGGATAAAGAAGACGCTCCGGAGAATATTCGCGGTCGAGGTAGCGCGCCACCTTGCCACACAAGAACCCGCGCGTGATGGGATGTTCGGGGTCACCGCGGAGCTTCGAACCGCGGCCGGATTCGTCCACGTTAATCAGCAGCGAGCAGGTATCGGGACAATCCAGCGCGCAGACGGAGTGGCGCACCTCGGGCATGTTTCAGTTTAGCGTTTTGTCAGGGTACCGGTGGCGTTCATGTCGATCTGCACGGCCTTATTCACCTTCAGGATAAAGGTGCTGGGGTCTTTCATGCCCCATGCCACGTAGGGCACCTGAAATGCGATGGCCGCACTCATCTGATCGGCGGCGGCTTTGGTCTGTACGCTGGCCGTCATCTCGTGCTCCACGCCATGGATGCGGAAGATGCCATGGATCTTCACATTCGAAGTTCCGGGAACGGCGAGTTTTCCTTCAAAGCGGTCGGGAGTGAAGACCACGTCGGGAAACTTCAGGGACTCGAGGACGTTCGCTTGCATTCTCCGGTCGCGAGCGGGGCTGCCGCTTGCGCCGCTTTCCAGATCGACTACTATTTTCCCGGATACCGCGCCGGATTCGGTGTCGAACGTCAAGGCGCCGCTCTTCAGAGCGAACGTTCCGTGTACGGTATGCAGAACGTCGCCCAGAGTCCATTGAATTTTGGTGTTCTCGGGCTTCAGGTCGAGCGTGTATCGGGCCGCGGAGGCGGGGATCACGGCGACCGCGAACGCCAGAAGAAGAGTAGCCGGACTCATCCCACATGCACCGCGAGAAGCGCTTCGAAGAGGCGCGGTTGCCAGGATAGCGCATTCATAGCCATGCGGCGGATCCCCGAACCGCGATCCAGCATAAGCATCGTCTGCGCCATGATGTGAGGGCGCATTGCCAAACGCGGATGCGCGCGGCCATAGCTGGCCAGGTCGCCGGTGACCATGGCGGCGGCCAGCAGCTTCGCCTGCCGGAAACTTAAGCAAAGACCTTCGCCGGTGATGGCGTCGACCGAGCCCGAGGCATCCCCGATGAGGGCCACACGGCCGCGGACCACAGAGCGCAGCCGCGTAGTCGCGGTAACGGCGCCGCGCTCCCGGCTCGCTGGCAGCGCGTTCTCGAGGCGCGAACGCAACTCCGGGAACCGATCGCGCAGAGCCTCCGGCAGACGCAAACCGGCTCCGCGCGAGATCAATGCGACGCAGACTTCGCGCGGCGCCACCGGGGTCACGTAGATCTGACATCCCCGGCCCCAATAAATTTCCATGCAGCCGGTCCACGGGGCGATTTCGAAATGCTGCCGGAACGCGAATCGCCGCGAATTCCAGACATGCGAATCCAGTCCCGCCCAGCGCCGTACGCGCGACGCGGACCCGTCGGCGCCGACGATCCAACGCGCCTGCAAGCCGTCGATACCAGAGATCACCGTATTCCATCGCAGCTCGACACCGGCCCTGACGGCCGCATCCACCATGGCCTGGTGGAGCGCCGTGCGGCGCACGCCGAGGCCACGGCCTTCTGGAAAATTGGCCTCGACCGAACGCCCGGCGCCATGGAACCGAATCCCGCGGAAGGGGAAGCCGATGGACTCCGGAAGGGCGATCCCGAGCTCGGCCGCGGCGTGTCGCGAATCGGGCATCAGTCCCTCCCCGCAAGCCTTGTCGATAGGCGGGCAGCTGCCATCGGCGACCACTACTCGCAGCCCTTGCTGCCGGGCCGCAATCGCCGCCGCCAGACCGGCCGGTCCTCCACCGATCACAAAAACATCCGCTTCATAGCGACCGGCGTTCACCATCGCAGTAACACCAGTTCCGAGCAGAACCCCGGACCCATGGCCGCCAGTACACTCCAGGTTCCGGGACTCGGGCGTTTCCTGGTCATAAACTGTTCCAAGACGCAAAGGACGGACGCCGAGGAGAGGTTGCCCATCGTGCGCAGGCACTCCCAGGAGGTTGCAAGTTCCGCTCGACCGATGCCCAGCGACTCCTCGGTGGCTTCCAACACTTTCGGCCCGCCCGTATGCAGAATCCAGGCCCCGATGTCCCGCCGCCGCAGATCGTGTTCCTCCAGTAGCGAGTCGACGTCCTGGCCAAGATGCTCACGGATCACCGCCGGGACGTTCGGAGAAAGGATGACCTGAAAGCCTTTTTCGGAAACCTTCCAACCCATCACTGCTTCGGTATCCGGGTAGAGAGTGGACCGCGTCGCGATGATTTCAGGACCGGGCTGGTCGAAATCGTCCCCGGCCACGAGGACGGCCGCCGCGCCATCTCCGAACAACCCCGAAGAGATCAAGTTTGCCACCGTCAGATCGTCCTTCTGAAGCGTCAGCGAGCACGCTTCGACTGAGACCAGAGCTGCCACCTCGCCGGGATATGCCTTTACATAATCGGCCGCGCGCGCGATTCCCGCCGCGCCCGCCACACAGCCGAGTCCGAAGATCGGAATGCGTCGCGTGGAGGGGGACAGCTTCAATTTGTTAATCAGTCGCGCGTCCACGGAGGGGCTCGATATGCCCGTGACAGAAACGAAGAACAGAGCGCCGATGTCGCCCCGGCCTATATCGGCCTGGGTCATAGCCCTACAAAGAGCCGTGCTTCCAAGCTGCTCCGCCGCTTCCACCCAGGCATCGTTGCAGTCTCCGAACGTGCGCATCGAAGCGTAATCCTGGATCGGACGTACCAAGTGACGGCCGTCCACGCAGGAGCGTTCGTGCAGCCTGCGCAGCACCTCCGGATTCGGCAACTGATCCGCCCAGTATGCGCTCAGCGCGGTAAAGAGCGTTTGCTGGGTGTAATAATTTGGGGGGAAAGCGCTGGCCGCGCTTACGATTCTCAAAGTTGAGTGCCAAGCCTTTCCGGTGATCTAAACGTTCATCACGCGTTGCGCAAGTCCGAGGGCTTCCCCCCAGAACGACGCCGATGAGTGCATCAGTTCGACGACAGACGCAATGGCCGCCGTGAATTTGTCGATCTGTTGTTCGGTGACCACCAGGGGCGGCGCGACTTTCAGAACCATGAAATTGTTTCCGCAGATCTGGGTGAGTACGTCATGATCGCTGATATAGACGCATGACGATCACCTGCCCGAACATGCTTTTGTGGATATGCCGGAAAGCCTCGAACGGGACGCGCAGGCGGATTTGTCTGGGCGCCTGGAACGCGATTCCCGACAACATGCCCATGCCGCGGATCTCCTGCACCATTTCGTAGCGCGAGAGCCGCTCGCGCAGACGTTCCCTCAACATTTCGCCCATCATGAGGGCGCGCTCGTCCCAGATTCTCCGTCTCCAGAACATCCAGGGTTGCCAGTGCCGCACGCATGGAAAGTGAGTTCTCACTGAATGTCGAGGTATGGACGATGGAGCGCTTCAAGGAATCGTAGACCGCCTCGTACACGCGATCGGACATCAACACGGCGCTGCAGGGGACCAGTCCGCCGCTCAGCGCCTTGGCAAGAATGACCATATCGGGTTCGGCGCCATAATGCTGGGCGGCCAGGAAGCGCCCGGTCCGGAACATGCCGGTCTGTACCTCATCGAGCACGAGGAGGGTGCCATACCGGGAACAGAGCTTCTGCGCTTCCTGAAGGTAGCCGGCGTCCGGCAGGCAGATGCCCGCTTCGGATTGTATCGGCTCGACAAAGAACGCCGAGTACCGCTTCGTAGCCAGTTGTTCGCGGAGCGCTGAGACGTTATTGAAAGGAACGGCGTGCGTGTCCGGCAGCATGGGCCCGAACTTTTCGCGCCAGAAGCCGTCGCCCATCATGGACAGCGCGCCGCAGGTGAGTCCGTGGAAAGCCCCATGGGCATACAGCAGGCCGGTTCTTCCGGTGACGGCGCGCGAAAACTTGATCGCGCTCTCCACGCCCTCGCTGCCCGAACACGCGAAGAACGCCTTACGCACTTTTCCGCCCGCGAGATGACACAAACGCCGGGCCAGTTCGCCCGCGAGATCAGGGACATGGCTCTGCAGCATCGCGGGCCCATAGCGGCTAAGTTCATCGTGCAATTGATCGATCACGGCCGGGTGGTTGTGCCCGACGTTGTGCACACAATAACCGGATAGAAAGTCGAGGATCGAACGCCCATCCGCCGTGGTCAGTTCGACGCCCTCGCAGCGGGTATATTGCGTGTTCATGCGCAAGAGATCGAGCAGACGCACCCACTGCGGGTTTACGTGGCCCGAGTAGTCTTCCACCGCCTCCGCGCGGGTCGACTGCATTACAGACAAAATTGGCCCTTGCTGTTGGATGAACGAACTTTCATTGCAATTGAGACGCGCGACACGATGGGAGCGGTTCCAATAAAATGCAGCGTCAGAAACATGCGGGCCACGCTACGATAACAGCGTTATGTGTCGAAGCATCAAAGTTCTGCGGGGCGCGGAGCCCCCGGCCACGGCCGATGAGGTGACCGCGGCTGCGCGGCAATTCGTACGCAAAGTGAGCGGTTTCCCGAAACCGTCCAAAGCCAACCAGGAAGCTTTCGATTGCGCCGTGGACGAAATTGCCGCGGCTACGCGCCGGTTGCTGGAGCACATCGGCAGCCGTGCGCCGGCCCCTTCGCGGCATTCGCCGATGCCGGACCGCCACTCACCGAATAACCCATGAGATCCGGGCCTGCGACAGGTAGCATCGGAATCGAGGACAAGCGCATGAAGCCAAAGATCTCCGATTTGCCCGCGGCCGAGAGCACCACTCTTATGTTTACCGTTCTGTTGATTGCCGTGGGATCGGCGCTCCTGCTCGGAAGCCGCGCGGGCGTGTTTTCGCTGGACCAGATTGAGAAATTCTGGCCGGTAACCCTGGTCGCGACGGGACTGGTGCAGTTGCTCTCGGAACCGTCACGGAAAGCGTAGTCAAAGGAATCGATATGCCATCGGATTTTGAAGAGCGAACACGCACGGGAGATAGGCGCTACCCCAACGGGGAGAGAATGCGCGAAGAAGACCTGCCCTTCGAAGACGTCGAACCGGACGCCCCTCCCCGTGCTCCGGGAAACGGACGTTTCCTTCCCGCCATCGTGCTGGTTTCCATTGGCGTGATCTTCCTGTTGGCCAATCTCGGTTTGTTTCATATCTATGACATCTGGCATTACTGGCCTCTCGCTTTGATCGTGAGCGGGGTTTTCAAGCTGTCTTCGAACGAGCATGGCGCCAAGAGCTCCGCGACCGTCCTGCTGATTGTCGGCGCGGTGTTCCTGATGATGAACCTGGGTCTGCTCCATATTAGTTTTCGCTTGCTGTGGCCTCTGGCCCTGGTGGGCGCCGGGCTTTTCATGTTCACCAGAAGCTGGGGAAATGGACGCTTTGCACATTTGAATGCTCGCGCGATGCCCGCGGCGGCGTTCGGGGATGCCGATCAATATCTGCAGAATTGGGCCGTATTTGGTGGCGTCAAGCGGATTATCACTGCGCGCAACTTTCAAGGCGGCGAGTTGTTCGCAGCCTTCGGCGGTATCGAGATCGACCTCCGG
Source organism: Bryobacterales bacterium (assembly GCA_963814235.1). GTDB lineage: Bacteria > Acidobacteriota > Terriglobia > Bryobacterales > Bryobacteraceae > Bog-113. The sequence goes on from CAWFCA010000002.1 coordinate 132,125, forward strand.
CAAGCGCAGATCGTAAACACCGGCCGGGCGGTCGTGATCGACGCCAACGCGGCATTTGGCGGCATCAACATCAAGGTTCCGGATACGTGGCGAGTGGCCGTCCGAGGAATTGGCATCTTCGGGGGGTATCAGGACGAGGCCTTGAAACTCCGCCGGACCGATCCGTCCGCGCCGCTGCTGGTGATCACCGGCTACGCGGCGTTCGGTGGCGTCGCCATCGAATAGAACCGATCGGATCCCGTGCATCCTCTTCTCCGCCATCGAACGAATCTCCTTCTTTACCTCACGGCGTGGGCATTGCTGGGAAGCACGTTTGGGATGGTGCTGCCGTTGGGCAGCAAAATCACCTGGGAGCAGAGCGCGGCGCTAAGCGCCCCACTGACTCTCACTCTCGCTTTCGTCTGCCTCTCGCCCTGGTATGCCTGCCGGATGATGCCGTTCGGGTCCACCGTGCTTTGGAAGATGGTCAGCAATCATTTACTGGCCGCGGTGGCCGCCAGCGGATTATTACTGCTGATTGCGAGCGCGCTGATCGCGGGACTCTCCGGCGTGTTTCCGGATCTTGGCAATGAGTTTCAGCCGGTCCGCCCCATTCTGGCCGCCATCGCCATGGTGATGTACGTTTTGTCCATCGCCTTTCATTACGCGGTGTTGGCCGTTGAATCGTCCCGTAAGGCGGAGGTCCTGGCGAGGGATGCGGAGTTGCGCGCGCTGAAGGCCCAGGTGAATCCGCACTTCCTGTTCAACAGCTTGAACTCGATCAGCGCACTGACCGCGGTCGACGGGGCCAAAGCGCGTGAAATGTGTATCAAGTTATCGGACTTCCTGCGCATCTCCCTCCGTCTGGGTGAGCGCGCGAGCATTACGTTCGGGGAAGAATGGGAACTCGCGCGCACGTATCTGGACGTGGAGCAGGTGCGATTCGGAAACAGGCTGCGCGTGGTGGAGAAGATCGATCCGGATTGCGCGGGGTGTGAGGTTCCGCCTCTGCTGGTACAGCCGCTGGTGGAGAACGCGATTAAGCACGGAGTGGCTTCGCTGGTGGAAGGGAGCGAGATCGCGATTGCGGCGAGTTTAGCGCGGGACAGGATCCGGCTGGTGGTGGAGAACAGCTTCGACCCGGAAGCGCCGGGCATGAAGAAGAGCGGCATCGGTCTTCGCAATGTGCGCGACCGGTTGAAGGCGCGCTACGGCGCCGCAGGCGAACTGGAGATTGCCGTAGCGGAGAATCGCTACCGCGTGGAGCTTTCGTTTCCCTGCGCGCGGAATAAAGGACTGGCATGATCCGAACGATCATTGTGGACGACGAAGAACTAGCTCGCCAAATTCTGCGCGAGTATTTGGGAGCCGAACAGGATATTGAGATTGTCGCCGAATGCGGGAACGGCTTCGATGCGGTGAAGGCGGCGACGGAACTGCGGCCGGAGCTTCTTTTTCTGGATGTGCAGATGCCGAAGCTGGATGGATTTGAGGTGCTGGAGTTGATCGACCGCGACATCGCCGTGGTGTTCGTCACGGCGTTCGATCAGTATGCGATCAAAGCGTTCGATGCCGCCGCCGCGGATTATTTGCTAAAGCCGTTTAGCGCGGAGCGTTTCCGGACGGCTCTCGAGCGTGTGCGCCGGCGCCTTTCGGAGAAGCCGGTGAAGCCCGACGTTTCCGACCTGATTGCTTCCGTGCGCGAACCCGATCAACACGCGCAGCGGGTGGTGGTGCGCGATGGCACGCGGGTGCACATCATCCAAGTGGACAAGCTGGATTACGCCGAGGCGCAGGACGACTATATTGCGCTGCACAGCTCCGGGAAGTCCTACTTAAAGCAGCAGTCCATGGGGAATTTGGAAGCGTGTCTGGACCCGTCGCGGTTCGTACGCGTGCATCGTTCTTATCTGGTGAACATTGACCGCGTGACGAAGATCGAGGCTTATACCAAAGACACGCGGCTGGCGCTGCTGAGCGATGGAAAACAGATTCCGGTCAGCCGCGCTGGCTACGTGCGTTTAAAGGCTTTGATGGACGGGCGCTGATCGTTGGCCGGACACGTAATAGTGGACAGCCGGCGTGACAATGAGCGAGAGCACGAGCGAGGCCGCGATCCCGCCGATCACCGCAATGGCCAGAGGCTGCAGCATCTGTGACCCGGCCCCGATCGCGAGCGAGAGCGGAATCATCCCGGCAACGGTGGCCAGGGCCGTCATCAGGATAGGACGAAGCCGCCGCTCCCCGGCTTCGATCATCGCCTTCCGCGGATCGGAGCCGGCGGCTCGAAAACGCTCGTCGGCATCCAGCAGCAGAATGCCGTTCTTGGCGACGATGCCGATGACCATGATCAGGCCCATAAAAGAAGACAGATTGAATGTCGTCCGGGTGATAAGAAGCGCGAAGAATACGCCGGACGTCGAGAGCAGTGCCGAGGAGACGATCGCGACAGGCGCTGCAAAGGTACGGAACTCCAGCAGCAGGACGATAAACACGAGCACGATGGCAAGAGCGAGCACGAAGAGGAGATCGCGGAAAGATTTCTGCTGCTCCGCGTAAGTCCCGCCGTATTCCACGCGGATGGCCGCCGGCACATGCAGCTGGGAAACGGCCTTTTGAACCGCGGCTACCCCATCGCCCAAATTGGTGCCTTCCAGACGGGCCGTGACGGCGATATCGCGCTGCAGATTTTCACGGCGGATTTCCGTCTGTCCGGGAAGATCCTGAAACGTGGCTAGCGCTCCCAGCGTGGCGGTTCTCCCGGTCCCACTCACCAGCAGCGTGTTCCGTACATCGTCGAAACTCGCGCGGGTGCTCTCCGGGAAGCGGACGCGCAGGGTGTAGGAGCGATCATTAACGATCACCGGTGTGGTCGCCACCTCGCCTTGCAGAATGGCGCTCGCGTCCAGTTCCACTTCCTGCGGGGTAAAACCCGAGCGCGCGACGGCGGTCGGATCCACGGAGAATAGCGTTGCCGGCCCGCTGATGGTGTTCTCGATGCCGTTTTTCAGATCCACCACGCCCGGAACTTTCCGGATTCCGTCGGCTATTTTCGGCGCCCATTGTTTGAGCAGCGCGGCATTCTGCGAGAAAAGCTTAATCTCAATCGGATCGGGAGAGCTGGTGAGATCGCCGATCATATCCTGCAGGACCTGCGGAAACTCCACGTCGAGCATCGGGTAGGTCTTCGCGATGCGCGCGCGCAGATCGGCAATGACTTCCGTGACACCGCGATCGCGCTTTGCTTTCAGCTTCACCGAGATATCGCCCGAATTGGCCTCTGTCACTGCCGAGAGACCGAGTTGCAAACCGGTTCGCCGCGATGTGCTTTCCACCTCGGGAACTTTCTGAAGCATCTGTTCCAGACCGGTGATCACGCGATTGGTGTCGGCGAGGGAGGAGCCCGCGGGCATCAGGTAGTCAAGAATAAAACCGCCCTCATCCATCTCCGGGAGCAGGTCTGAGCCCAGGTTCTTGTAGCAGAAATATGAAGCTCCGATCAGGACCACGCTGAACAGAGCCAGCACTAACGGGCGCGCCAGGACGAAGACCAGCGTGTGTTCGTAAGCGCGGACCAGGCGGCCCATAAAGCCCGTAGCCGGAACCTCTTCATGTTCATGGGAAGCCGGACCGTTGGACTTCTTACGAAGAAGATAGTGGCTCAGCGTTGGCGTCCACGTGAGCGCCAGCGCCAGCGACGTGAGGAGCGACACCCCCACCGTCAAAGCCAATGCGCGGAAGAAGGTTCCGGTCACTCCCGTAATGCTGATCAGGGGTAAGAAGACCACAATCGGCGTGATAGTGGAGCCGATCAGAGGAACCCGGATCTCACGAAGCGCGCTGCGAATGGCTTCCGCGCGCGATTGGCCGGTTTGCCGATGCAGAACGATGTTCTCCACCACGACGATGGCATCGTCGATGACCAGTCCGACCGCTGCCGCCAATCCGCCGAGCGTCATGAGGTTGAAGCTTTGCCCGAAAGCGCGCAGGGCGATGCAGGTCACGCCGATGGTCGCCGGAATCACCAGACCCGCCACCAGGGAGCTGCCCCAATCCCGCAGGAACAGAAACAGAATGATCGCCGCCAGAACCAGTCCGATCAGAATCGCGTCGCGCACGCTGCTGATGGAGCTCTCCACCACGGTTGATTGGTCATAGAACGAGGAGATTTCCACGCCCGCGGGCAGCGCACGACGGAGGTCCTGCATCTCGGCTTGAACCGCGCGGGCGACCGTGACGGTGTTGCTGTTGGGTTGACGAAACACGTTCAGCAGTACGGCCGGTTTCCCGTTCGCCGTGACTTGCGTATATACGGGCTTGACCGAGGAAGCCACGCTGGCGACGTCTCCAATGCGAACGGGAAGGCCGCTAGGGGTCAATTTCAGAACGATGTCGGAAATCTGTTGCGGCGTGGTCGCCTGTCCGCTCACCAGCGCGAGAACCAGTTGATGGCGATTCTCGAGGAGCCCGGGAGAATCGAGCAGATTGCTTTTCGAGATGGAATCGAGAATTCCCGGAACGGTCACCTGCGTCTGCAGGAGCTTGGCCGGATCGGGTTGTATTTGAAACTCGGGCTCCTGGCCTCCCTGCACGACCACGCTCGACACGCCCGGCAAGCGATTCAAGCGGGGCTTCAGATCGTAAGTGGCCGTCTCCCAGAGCTTGGTTTGCGACGTCGTTGCGGAAGTAATGCTGTATCCGAGGATGGGAAACGCCGCGAAGGTCAGGCGGTTCGCCGTAAGATGCGCAGTCGGAGGAAGGGAGCCCTGGGCACGCGCGAGCGCGGCGTTCACCAGGTTCAACGTCTGGAACATATCTACGCTCCAGTTGAAGTAGAGATTGACTTCCGCCGATCCGCGCGAAGTATTCGATCGGACAACCTCCAAACCCGGAACGGTATTCAAAGCCTCTTCTACAGGGCGGGTGACCGTGACTTGCATCTGATCGATGGGCATCACCCCGTTATCGATAGCCACCACGATACGCGGAAAATTGGTATCCGGAAAAACCGAGACCGGCACCGTGGTCGCCAGAAACACGCCGACTGCTACGAGCGTCAGGATGATAAAAATGATGGGCTTGCCGAACCGCGCAGTCCAGTGTTCCTGCAGGTCGCTCACTCGTGCTTCTCCGGTTTGTCCGGCTGCACTTCGACCTTCGCTTTATCGGCGAGACCCACGTTGCCGACGGTGACCACTTTCTCTCCCCCCTTGAGCCCATCCGTGATCTGGACGTTGTCACCCTGGCGCACGCCGACTTCGACCTTTTGTTCATGAGCCAGTGAATCCGCGCCGGCCACCATGACTTCGCTGCCGCCCTCGTCCGAGGAGAGCAGCGCGGTCGCGGGGACCACCACGGCGTCCTTGATCGTCTCGGCGTGGATCGACACTTTGGCGGTCACGCCTGGCTTCAGCTTCTGACCGGGGTTGCGCGCCCGAATCCAGACCTCAATCGTGGTGCTCGCCGGATCCACCGCCGGGCTGACGACCGTGACCCTTCCGTTCAGATCCCCATCCGGCGCAGACAGTGTCGCCGTACTTCCCGCTTTTAGGAAGCGCGCATCGCGAACCGGCACGTTGGCGCGCGCGACGATTTCCGAGATGTCCACGATACTGACCAGGGCCGTTCCGCTAGCGGCCATCTCGCCGGGGTTGACCGGCCGATCGGCAACCACGCCGTCGATCGGGCTGCGAATCTCCGCGTAGCTCACCTGCGCCTGCGCCCCGGACACCCTGGCCCGTGCCGCATCCACTTGCCCTTGCGCATTCTTGATCTGTTCGGTGCGGCTGACTGTTTCGAGCGATTTCAAATGACTCCGGGCAATGTCGAACTGACTCTGCGCCTGCACCAGAGCTACCTTCGCATCATCGGCCAGCTTCTGCGCGAGAGCCCCTTCCCGCACCAGCTTCACTCGGTTGTCGTAAAGCTTTTGGGCGGCGTCGAGCGCCTGCCGCGCGCTCTCGACATCGGTGCGTGACTTCGTGGCATCTTCGGGAATGGTGGCCCTGGTCATGGTTTGGAACTGCGCCTGGGCCTGGTCGTAGAGCGCCTTATTTTCGCGGACCGCGGATGCCAGATCGCCGGCCTCCAGTTCCGCCAGCAATTGGCCCTTGCGCACGTGATCGCCGCGATTCACCAGGAAGCGCCGCACCGGCGCGCTGATTTTCGAAGTCACCGCGGACTGCGCAATCGGGTATAAGACGGCTTCCGCGGTAATCAGGCGTTCGATCGGCTGACGCTCCGCGGTCGCTACCTGAACGGGGGTTACCGGATCTTCCGCCTCCACTTTCTTCTTGGCGCCGCACCCGCTAAGCGCAATCGCAAAGACAAGCGCGGCGAACGCGCCTAATCGGGATAGCCGGTGTGAGTTCATGTCAAAGTTGTCCGGTCAGGCTCTGTATGTTCGCCAGAGCCACGCGATAACGGGCCAGGCCGTCGGTATGCGCGTTGCGCGCCGCCACCAGGGTCGATTGCGCATCCACAACCTCGAGCACGGTGGCCTCCCCCGCCTGGTAGCGCAAAAGCGTGAGCCGAAGGCTTTCCGCCGATAACGTGACCCCCTCCCGCAGCGAATCGATCTGTGCGCGCGCCGCCTGCGCCTCCAGGTAGGCCGAGGAGATGTTGGCGTGCAGTTGGCGTTCGGCCACCGTTAGATCGGTCCGGGCCTGTTCCTCCCGCATTTGCGCCTGCTTCACTTTGCTGCGCGTCGCTCCCCAGTTCCAGATCGGGATGTTCAATGTGACCTGCCCGGAATAGCCCAGGTTATGGCGGTTATTGACGAGGTAGTGGGGCAAGGTACTGCGGCCGGATTCGGGTGTGGGACCGTTCGAGTCAGCCGCGAACTGGTTCGCGTCGATGCCGTAAGCGAAGTCGAGCGCAAAGCTCGGCAGATACGCATAGCGCGCCACGGCGGATTCCTCATGGCTCTGCAGAATACTAGCCTGCGCGGCGCGGATATCGGGACTGCTGCCCAAGGCCTGCGACTCCACCGCCTTCGCGTCGGCGAACGTACCCGCGGAATCGAGATCGTCGACAGCCGTGAAGTCCCGCGTGACGTCGGGAAAAATCAGAACCGCCAGAGTGACCTTGGCCTGCTCCAGAGCAAGTTGCGCATTGGCAAGATCGCGCTCCCGCTGCTGGCGCTGCAGTTGGGCCTTGATGACGTCGGCGCGTGCCGCTTCCCCGCCGCGCTCCTGCTTCTGCGTGATGCTCAGGAAAGCGTTGGCATCGTTCAAGCTGGTCTGCGCATTGGTCACCTTCCGGGCCGCCGCCACCACCGCGTAAAAATCCTGCGCCACGGTGACGCTTAAGCCCCGAACGGCCACGTCGCGCTTCGCGTCCGCAACTGCCTTTGCCGCTCGCGCGCGCCGCACGTCCGCCCGCCGGAAAACGCTGAAAACATCCTGGTGAACCAAAGCTTGCTCGTTATAGACGTGGACACCGTCATTCGCGATAAAAACACCGGATGCGGTTCCGTTCCCTTCCGTATAGATGAACTGGTTGAGGGCATTCACGGACGGCAGCAATCCCGCTTTGGCCTGAACGACGTCTTCGTTCGCAAGCCTGGCTGCAAGCGCAGCTGACTGAACCTGCCCCCCGTAACGTCTGGCCCGGTCCAGCGCGTCGCGCAAAGTGATGTTGACGGGTTCCGTGGTTGCCGGCTGCCGTACTGGCACTTGCGCCCAGGCCGGCAGGATCCAGAAGAGGATAACGTAGAGGGAATAGTATCGATCTCGCATCCGCTTCGACCTTTGAACATATCATTGCAAAAACCTGTCTGAAAATTGACTGAAGCGACGCGCCGGTGCGTTCCAACCCAAACTACTAGCATGGAAGTGTTTACTATGCAGATTTTAGTAGCGGAAGACGAAGCGCGAATGGCTGACCTGCTCCGCTCCGCACTGGCGGAAGAGGGGCATCATGTCACCACGGCCGCGGATGGGGAAACCGCGCTCCAGATCGCGCTGGCAGCGCACTTCGACGTCATCGTGCTGGACATCATGCTTCCCAAGCTAGACGGTATCGCGGTGGCGCGGCGGCTGCGCGACGAGCACAACCAAACCCCGTTGCTCATGCTTACAGCGCGCGACACGGACGCCGATATTGTGCGCGCGCTCGATAGCGGCGCGGACGACTATGTGACCAAGCCCTTTTCGTTTGAAGTACTCCTCGCCCGCGTGCGCGCTGTAGGAAGGCGCGGCAATATCCCCCAAACCGTGCGCATGCAGGCCGCCGATCTTATCCTGGACAGCGCCACGCGCGATGTCATCCGGGGCAATCGCCGCATCAGCCTGACGCCTCGCGAATATAGCCTGCTCGAACTGCTTTTGCGGCATAAAGGCCGCGTCGTCCGCCGCGAGAATATTCTGGAAGCTGTGTGGGGCTTCAATTCCGCCATTGAGGAGAATACGCTCGAGGTCTTTATCCGCCTGCTGCGCAATAAGGTGGACGGGCCGGACCTCCCTAAACTGATCCAAACCGTGCGCGGCGTCGGCTACTCCATCAGGGAGCCCGATTGATTCACCCGCGCTCCCTACGATTTCGCTTGACGTTGTGGTACTCGTTCGTGCTCGCGCTCGGGTTAGCGCTGCTCAGCGGTTTCATCTGGATTGCCATGCGCCAACAGCTCTACTCGGAGATCGATGCCGAGCTGCGAAGCCGCGCGCAAGCGCTCGCGGAGTTCTTGCGCCAGGAGTCCTCCGAGAGTCCGCGCTACTTTACCGATGAGATTGAAGACTTTGCCAGTGCGCTCCCTTCCGAGTTCGCGATCGAAATCTCAGCTTCGAATGGCGCGGTAACATTTGCCACCAAGCGCTCGGACGCGCTATTCCGCCGCTTCCACCGCATGGGAGGAGGTGAAAGCCCGGTGCGCGTGGAAGCCGCCGGAAAAAGTTATCACGTGATCCAGCGTCTTGCGAAGGTTCCCGGCCAGGAGCTTCGCCTGTGCGTTGCGGACAGCCTTACCCGGACCGACGATTTTCTCCGCCAACTCGGAGTTTTGTTGTTGACCGCGGTTCCCGGAGTCGTTTTTATCGCGGCTCTAGGCGGCTATCTGCTGAGCGCTCGCGCACTCGGACCCGTGGACGCCATGACCAACAAGGCGCGATCGATCGGGATTGAAAATCTGTCGGAGCGCCTCGCCATCCCCAATACGGACGATGAGATCCATCGCCTGGCCGAAGCCTGGAACGAAATGCTGGCGCGTCTGGAAACCGCGGTTACCCGCATTTCTCAATTCACTTCCGACGCGTCCCATGAGCTCCGGACGCCTATCGCTCTGATCCGGTCCACCGCGGAGATTGCCCTTCGCCGGCCCCGGTCCGACGAACAGTACCGCCAATCGCTCGAGCAGATCCAAGGCGAGTCCGAGCGCATGACGCAGCTCGTCGAAGACCTGCTGTTCCTTGCCCGGGCCGATGCCCAAGCCCTCTTCGCCAAGATGGGGGAGGTGGATATGCGGCCGCTGATCGAGGAAACGTGCGGCGCGATTGCGTTGCTGGCCGAAGAAAAGCACGTTCGTTTTGAAGTGATTCCGAGCGAGGGTCCCATCTTCCTGACCGGGCGCGAGCCGGCGCTACGGCGCATGCTGATCGCCCTGCTCGATAACGCGCTCAAGTACACGCCTCCGGGTGGCGCGATTTCGGTCACCGCCCAGCGCGCCAACGGCACCGTGCAGTTGTCGGTGCGCGATACCGGAATCGGCATCGCCGACACGGAGCTTCCGCACATCTTCGAGCGCTTCTTTCGTGCGGATCCGTCGCGCAACCGCGACTCCGGCGGGCATGGGCTCGGGCTGGCCATCGCCCAAACCATCGCCCGTCATCACAACGGAGTGATCGTTGCCGAATCGAGCGCAGGGCAGGGCTCGGAGTTTCGTGTGATTCTTCCTGCCACGATCGCGTGATAGCCTAAACGCGAGAGAAAACATTCATGCCGTCGCTTGTTGCTGCGTTCCCGGCTTGCCGCACGCCCGAGCGCTAATGTTTTGGAGCCGCAAAGCTGAACCGGTCCTGCCAGGGTTTCGCGGCGTGTGGGCGGCCGCCGTCACCCCTCACCGCCGGGAAGGCTTTGAAGCCGATCATGCCGCCATGCTGGAGCTCGTCGATCAGCTCTCCAGCTCCGGCGTCAATGGCATCGTTCTTCTCGGCGCCACGGGCGAGTTCCTGCACGTGAAGAACGAGGAGCGGCAGCGGCTCGTACACCTGGCCGTCAAAAGAAGCCGCGTCCCCATTTTGGCCGGAGTGGGCCATTCGACGCTTGATGCTGCTATCCAACTCGCGGACGCCGCGGTCGATTCCGGTGTCGCCGGTCTTCTCCTCATGCCGCCTTACTTCTACCGCTATGGCTCGAAGGAGATCCTGGAGTTTTATCGCGTCTTCGCCGTGGCCGTGGCCGGCGCCGTTCCCATCCTTCTTTACAACCTTCCGGCGTTTACGAACGCGATCCCGGACGACGTCGCCCGCGAGCTGCTTACCAGCGGCGATTTCGCCGGGATCAAAGACTCGAGCGGAGACGCCGCCACGATGGCGTCCCTTTCCGAACTGCGCCGCAATCACGAGTTCTCGCTGCTCTGCGGTAATGACCGGAGTATTGTGCAAGCTCGTCGCGCCGGTTACGACGGTATGGTCTCAGGCGTAGCGTGCGCGGTTCCGGAACTGGTTCTGGCTCTTTCCCGCGCTCTGGATCGCGGCGATGAGGATCGGGTTCAAGCGCTCCATTCCCATCTGCTCGAATTCATAGACTGGATTGAGCGCTTCCCGGTGCCGGTCGGGATCGCGGCGGCGTGCGAGGTTCGCGGGGCGAAGGTAGGCCCTCCGGCGGTGCCCCTCACCGCCGATCAATTCGACTCCCTTGAACAGTTCAAAGAATGGTTCGCGCAGTGGCTGCCGGCCATCCAAAACCTCACGAATGCCTGACTTGACACCTGACGAATTTCGAAAACTGGGCCACCGGATGGTCGATTGGATCGCCGGGTATCTGGAAAATCCAGGTGCGTATCCCGTGCTTTCGCGCGTGCGTCCGGGTGAACTTACCGACGCTCTTCCCGCGGTTGGCCCGGAAGCGCCCGAGAGCATGGACGCCGTGCTCGCCGATTTCGAATCGCTGATCCTGCCGGCCATTACTCACTGGAATCATCCCGGTTTTCTCGCCTACTTCGCCACTTCGCCGTCCGGGCCGGGCATCCTGGCGGAGTTGATGATCGCCGCCTTGAATGCCAACGGCATTCTCTGGAAGACTTCGCCGGCCGTCACCGAACTCGAACTGGTGGTCGTTCAGTGGCTGCGCGGCTGGATGGGGTTGCGCGAGGATCAGTTCGGCCTGATCTTCGACACGGCTTCCATCTCCAGCCTGCACGCCATCGCCGCCGCCCGCGAGCTCGCGGCGCCAGACGTTCGATTGACGGGCCATCCCGGCGCGACCCTGGTGCTTTATTGCTCCGAGCATGCCCATTCGTCTATTGAAAAGGCGGCGATTGCACTGGGCATTGGCCAGCAAAACGTCCGCAAAATCGGATCGGACGCATCCTTTCGCATGATGCCGTCCCTGCTGGAGCGCGAAATCGAAATCGACTTGGCCGCGGGACGCAAACCCTTCTGCGTGGTGGCCACCGTCGGTACAACCTCGTCCACCAGTATCGATCCCGTCCCGGCCATTGCGGCCGTCGCGCGCCGATACGAAATGTGGCTGCATGTCGACGCCGCGTATGCCGGATCGGCCGCAATCCTTCCGGAACTGCAGTTCATTCTGGACGGGGCCGAAGCCGCCGATTCGCTGGTGGTCAACCCGCATAAGTGGCTCTTCACGCCTCTCGATTGCAGCGTGCTGTTTACCCGCCGGCCGGAGATTCTGCGGCGCGCGTTCACCCTGGTCCCGGAATACCTGCGCACTTTTGACGATCCCCGGATGGTCAATCTGATGGAGTACGGGATTCCGCTCGGCCGCCGCTTCCGCGCCCTGAAGCTCTGGTTCATTTTCCGCGCCTTCGGCCGCGAGGGCCTGGCCAACCTGATCCGCGATCACATCGCAATGGCTCAGGAAACAGCGAGCTGGATTGCCGCGGACCCGCGTTTCGAAGTAGTCGCGCCCGTGCCCTTCTCGGTCGTCTGCTTCCGGCTCAAGGGGACCGATGAGCGCAATCACGCACTGCTCGCGGCCCTCAACGCGGAAGGCGATGCTTATCTCTCGCACACGGTTTTGAACGGCCGGGTGGTGCTGCGTGTGGCCATCGGAAACATCGGAACCACGCGCGAGACCTTACGCGGCATGTGGGCCCGCCTGCAAGCGCTCAGTGATACCCTAGCGTAACTTCATGGCTTCGACCTTCTTCGGCCACCCGCGCGGCCTGGCGACTCTCTTCTTTACCGAGATGTGGGAGCGCTTCGGGTTCTACGGAATGCGCGCGCTGCTGATCCTCTTTATGACCGCCCCCGCGGTTACCGGAGGTCTCGCGCTCTCCGTCGCCCAAGCGGGGCTCATCTATGGAATTTTTACGGCCCTTGTTTATCTGCTGAGTCTGCCGGGCGGCTGGATCGCCGATAACCTGATCGGTCAGCGGAAGGCCGTTCTGTATGGAGGCATCCTCATCGCGGCGGGCTACTACACGATGGCGCTTCCCGGCTATACGGCTTTCTACACCGCTCTGACTCTGGTTGTATTAGGAACGGGCCTGCTGAAACCGAACGTGAGCACCATGGTGGGAGGTCTCTATGCGCCGAACGATACCCGCCGCGACGCCGGGTTTTCGATCTTCTACATGGGCATCAATATCGGCGCGCTGCTTGCTCCTTTGATCTGCGGCTATGTCGGCCAGACGATTAACTGGCACTATGGATTCGGGTTGGGCGGTATCGGTATGACCATCGGTCTGATCCAATATGTCTTGGGCGCCAAGCATCTGATGGACGCGGGATTGCCTCCGAAGCGCAACGCTGCGGCGATTCGGCAGGCTGGCATCGGGCTGGGTGTCAGCCTTGCGCTGGTTGTCCTGGTCACTGGTCTATCCGCGGCGCATCTGATTCATATCTCGCCGGAATCGATCTCGAACGCATTGGGTCTGTTCCTGACGATCGTGGTTATCGGGGTATTCAGTTGGCTGCTGCTCGACTCACGATGGAGCCCGATCGAGCGCAAACGCCTTCTTGCGGTTCTGGTTCTCTTTATCGCCTCAGCGCTCTTCTGGTCCGCCTTTGAACAAGCCGGGTCGACGCTGAATTTATTCGCCGACCGCAACACCCGCTTGTCTTTCGCGGGATTCGGCATTCGCGCCAGTTACTTCCAGTCGCTCAATTCGTTATTTCTAGTGACGCTCGCGCCCGTCTTTGCCGCGCTCTGGGTGCGCCTGGGAAGCCGGGAGCCTTCGACGACGATCAAGTTTGCCTTCGGTCTGCTGTTTGTGGGACTCGGCTTCGCAGTGCTCGTCCCCGTTGCTAACGGTAATGCGGTGAGTCCACTGTGGCTCGTATTGACGTACTTTCTACATACTTTAGGTGAGCTATCTCTCAGCCCGGTGGGGCTAAGCGCCATGACCAGGCTCGCCCCACAGCAAATTGCTGGCCTGGTGATGGGTGTCTGGTTTCTATCGATTTCCGTCGGAGAATGGATCGGCGGCCGCGTGGCGGCTCTCTATGAACAGTTTCCCCTGCCGGCCATCTTCGGCGTGGTCGCGCTGTTTTGTGTGGTGTGCGCGGCCTTGCTGACTTTATTTAATAAGCCGATGAAAAATCTGACTGCGGCTTAGAGTCGCTTCGATGTTTCAGCCCACTTTATCTGCCTTGAACGTCTTCCATTGTAAACGCAACGTTCTCATAGAAACTGCCAAGAGGCGGATTGACCGAGCGCCCGAGGCAAATATCGGATTAGTTTGCGGCGAAAACTTGAGAACTCTGGTCCGTGGGCGTAACAGACGTATCTGCCAATCCCTCCCTTCACTGTTCCGGCTCTGGCAGAAATCCCCTTGCGTCTGCTTCACTCAAAGTGCAGTGTTCTCGTTTCGCGGTCGCGTAGTAATCGCCGCCCCCATCTGGGTCGATTCTATTGGACCTTTTCGGTCGTAACTGGATCTCACGGTAGAGCCGAGCGTGTTCCTACCATCCCACAAAGTAGGACCTAGCTACTCGAACAGCGAGAACATCTTCGAGAAACTCGGGTCCGGGTTCTGCACCCAACCGCTCGAGCACCTCGGAACGTTCGGAAATTGCAGATTTCCCCGCCAGTTAAATGGTCACGCATCGACGCGCCCGCGAACAGGGGCGACGGAACAGTCTCTCTTGGTGTGCGGGGCCTTAGAAACCGCCTGCATTAGAGCGCGGAGCGGCCGACGCGACCAGCAAACAGTGGCGAGGAACCTGATGATATCTCGCTAATGCTCGATATTCTGTTGGACTTGAAACCGAGAAAGCCACTTTCTTATGGGCAGACTATAGAGGAGTGCCCCCACACCAATTCAGGAAGACGGCGCACGTGAGGAAAGTGATGAGCCACAGCGGGTATGCCAACACACAAGGCAGTAAAACCAAAAACCACAACATTGCCCTACCCCTTCTCAGTTGGTTTCTCCACATGCCCCGGAAAAACCAACCCCATGTAAACAGAAGCACTAGCGAGATCGACAGCGTTGGCATTGGTCGACCTGCCAACCGCGACATGAAATCACCGCCCACGAAAGGGATGACCAAACCCAAAATAGCGATCACGCACAAACCCAGGGCTCTTAATTTCATCCCCGGATATTGTTTCACTCTCACTGCCATGAGCGATAAATACCACTAGAAAGTCGCTCTACCTTTCCGAGGATCATATCTGCCTCGGCAGTCCAGACAACGGGCTTTGGGTTCTCGTTCTTTTATTGCGTAAGCAAGCATCGCGTCCTACAACTAGCGAACCGCCGTACGGCTTCCACACCGAACACAGCGTTCCGATTGTTAATGCCTCAATCGAGAACTTCCAGATAATAGACATCAGCCATGAACCGCGCTGGAGATTTGCCTCCCAGATAACGTGTAGGCAAATCGGCTTCAAAGTTGCACGAGGTTGAGCGGAATCCGGCAATCCGGGGGATTAAGGATGCGGCCCGTTTTCAAGTTCCGGAAACGCTTCCGCAGCCGTTCCCTCGTCACAAAGTCTCGGAAAGTGATTCGGATCCCCCTCTATTAGAGACAGCTCTGACCTATCGCGGCGCTTGCGCGTTCTCCGGCTCGCGGGCCCGCCGGCTTTTCTCGCGGTCCTGTTTCGACTGCTCTTTCCAGCCCTCTCCGGCTTCCCGTGCGCTCTTCTCAATCTTCCGGCCGGCAGCCGCCGCAATTTTCCCCGAATCTTTCGCGAGCTCGTGCGCGACCTGCCCCGCTTTGAACGCCGCCGAACGCCGGTCTTCTTCCTGGCGCCGCGCCGCTTCGGCACTCCGCGGGTCTTCACGCGCGCAGTTCAGCAGAAGACCCAGGCTGATCCCCAACAGGGAAAGGAGAAAGGCTCTCCGGATTTCCATAACTTCAGTCTAATGGCGTTTAGATAAGACGAGGGGTCACCGCGCCGTTAACGGGTCCGGAACCGACCGGAATCAGAGTAAATAGCGCAGCCATGCGCGCCCGGCGGCTTTCCGGCGTGGCTTTGCGGATGTTCATAAGCCGGATGACCGCCACATCTCCGGATTGTTCATTCAACACCAGCGCGTATTCGTTGTCCGGGGTCAGCAGCACGGTACCGGGACGTTGGCCGACGGGAATCTGCGCCAGCACTTTGCGGTTATCGATGTTGATGATCGTGACATCACCGGAAACCGGATTGGTAACAAAAAGGTAGTTGGGTGCGGCGGATGTCGCCGCCATGGCAGCCGGCGCGTTTCCGGCCAGAATCGTCTCGTTCACCTCCGTCTGGTAAGGGCTCACGATCACGACCGCATCGAGACCGTCTCCCGTGACGAACAACTGTCCGCCGTCGTTGTTGAAACAGAAATGCCTGGGGGCGAGAGAAAGGGGAAGCTGGACTAACGGCGCCAGGGTTCGCGCGTCGATCGCGGTCATGCTGCGATCTTCGGTATTGCCGGTCAGCAGGACTTTGCTGTCACCGCGGATGCGGATCAGGCGAGGCGCGGAGGCAAGCGGCTGCGAAATGTGCAGTTCCGGGTGCGACCGGGTGAGTAAGCCCACTTGATTCCGGTCGCGAAAGGCAATCGCTACCGAGCCATCGAGCTCATCGAGATCGTTGCCGGCCGCGGGCAGGGAAGCGCGGGTCTCCCACAACCTGGTCCCGGGATGAAAAGCGGCCAGCGTGTCAGGGCTTTCGAGAAGCACCCAGATTGTCTTTTGATCCTTGCTGAGAAGAGCCGCGCCTGGTTTTCCGCGAAACGGGATGCGTTTTTCCAGAAGCATGGTGTCGAGGTTCAACACGTCCATGCCGGGCTGCTCCGTGCCGAGGATATAAGCGCGATTCTGCGCGGGGACGGGGATCACCCACGCCGGGCGGGAATCGAGAGGGATTTGCTTCAGCGTCTGGAAGCGGCTTAAGTCGATGATTGCAAGCGTGCGGCTTTCGCGATTGGCAATCAGGGCAAAGCCCTGGTAGCGTGGAGACTTCTTCCGGCCGCACGCGACCATCCCGGCACCCACCGCCGCGGTTGCCGGCAGCATTGCCGAACGAAGCCAGTCACGGCGCGTAAGCATCAATCCTGTTACTATACCCGCGGAGGCCGGCCCTTTTCAAAAGCGCGGGACAGCCGCTCAGGCCGTCAGAAAACGGTCAGCCTGTGCTACGATCGTCCTAATCCTCACGGATACCCAAGCTCTTGATTCTCAAAGACTAATTCATGAATCTTCGTTCGCTTTTCAGCCTTTTTTCGTCCGATCTCGCCATCGATCTCGGCACCGCCAACACGCTGGTTTTCGCCAAAGGCAAAGGCATCGTCGTCAACGAACCTTCCATCGTCGCGCTGAACAAGAACACCGGCGAAGTGGAAGCGGTCGGCAAAGAAGCCAAGGAAATGCTCGGCCGCACGCCCGGCAACATCGTCGCCATCAGGCCGATGAAAGACGGCGTCATCGCCGACTTCAAAGTCACCGAGCAGATGCTGAATTACTTCATCCAGAAGGCGCACAACCGCAAGATGCTGGTGCATCCGCGCATCGTCATCGGCGTGCCCAGCGAAATCACGCAGGTGGAAAAACGCGCCGTCATGGATTCCGCCTATCGCGCCAAAGCCAGCGAAGTGCACCTGGTGGAGCAGGCCATGGTGGCCGCCATCGGCGCGGGTCTTCCCGATCACCGAGCCCTCCGGCAACATGGTGGTGGATATCGGCGGCGGCACCACCGACGTCGCGGTGATTTCGCTTTCCGGCATCGTCTATTCGCGTTCGGTGCGCGTGGCCGGCAACGAGATGGACGACGCGATCATGCAGTACCTGAAGCGCAAGTACAACCTGCTGATCGGCGAGCGCACCGCGGAAGCCATCAAGATGGAGATCGGCTCGGCCTATCCGCTCGATAAGCCGCTGACGATGGAGATCAAGGGCCGCAACCTGATCGAAGGCGTGCCCAAGACCATCACCATCGACGACAGCCGAAATCCGCGAAGCGCTCTCGCGAATGCGTCGCCACCATCATGAACGCCATTCGCGTCGCCCTGGAGCGCACTCCGCCCGAATTGAGCGCCGACATCAGCGACCGCGGCATCGTGCTGACCGGCGGCGGCGCGCTGATCAAGAATCTGGACAAGCGCATCCGCGAAGAAACCGGCCTGCCGGTTTCGATCGCGGACGATCCGCTGGCCTCCGTGGTGCTCGGCACCGGCAAGATGCTGAGCGATTTCACGCCTGCTGCGCAAGATCTCGATCGATTAAAAAGGGGCGCCCTCGCTTTGTACCCGGCTTCCAGTTAAGCTGAAAACAACATGGACTCACTGTTAAACAGGTACCGCAGCTTAGTTCTGCTGCTGGTGGTGCTTGTCGCGCAGTTGATCTTCCTTGCCTACCAGGTCAAAACCGAAAACGACGTGCGGGTGATCCGGGTGTGGGCGGTGACGCTGATCACCCCGATCGCTCAGATTGCCGAAGCGACACGCAGCACGATCGACGGCGTGTTCCACAACTACTTCGACCTGCGCCATACGCGCGACGAAAACCGCGCGATGCGGGCGCAGATGGACAAGCTGAAACTGGAAAATCAGTTCCTGCGCGCCGAACTGAACACGGCGGATCGCGTAAAAGCTCTGGCCGCGTTCGAGAAACAGACGCCATCGCGCCTGGTGGCGGCCCGCATCATCGGGACGGCCGCCACGTCGGTGAGCAAGATCGTTTTTCTGGATCGCGGGTCGAATGCCGAGGTGGAGAAGGGCATGGCGGTCATCACGCCGGACGGCATTGTCGGCAAGGTCCTCGATGCCTACCCGACGGCCTCGCAGGCGCTGCTGGCTACCGACCCCGGGTTTGCGGCGGGCGTGGTTTCGCAGAAAAATCATGTTCGTGGAATCCTGCGCGGGATCGGTTCGGGGAAGTGCAAGGTCGACATGGTCCAGAACGAGGAAAGCGTGGACACCGGCGAGATGTTCTTCACTTCGGGCGACGACCGCGTTTTCCCTCGGGGTCTGCCGGTTGGAAAAGCGGCCGTGGTGCGGGAAGGCGCCCAGTTTAAGGACATTCTGGTGTACCCGGCGGGCCTGCAGAATGGTCCGGAAGAAGTTCTGATTGTCCTCAAAGGCGTGCATCAGACCATTCCGGAGGGAACCGAAACGGCAGCCGCCGGAAGCATGTATCTGGGCCAGCCACCCCCCGCAGGCAAGCCCGGCACGGAGGCCGCGCCAACGCTCTTGACCGATGCGGATCACCTGGTGAGCCGCTATAAGGCGATTGGTGCCATGGAAGGACATAAGTTCGGAGAGGGGAGCGTCCCGAACTTTAACGTTGCGAAACCGGCCGCGGCTCGGTCGCCGTCCGCCGCGCGGCAGCGCCCCCGCGAAGAGTCCCCGGTAGCTGCTACGCGCTCTCCGAAGCCCGCCGCCGCGAACCCCCCTAAGCCTTTCAATGCGCCAGCACCCAGAAGGGCCGCTCCGACGCAAGCGGAACCGCCTCCCGAGCCCGGCCGCGGAACCGGTTTCTCCGCAACAGTGATCAGGAGCAATGAATCCATCCGGAGATAGGATTCTCGCAACCCAACGAGTAACCCGCGATGCCCGCTTTCGCGGATGGGTCCTGTTCGCGGTGCCCTTAGCCGCGCTGGTTTTTCAGGCCTACGTACCCCTGTTCTTCCCGAAGTCCGCCTACCTCGAAGCCACCCTGCTGGTCACGGTTTACTTCGCGATGATGCGCCATTCGCCGGTGAACGGAATCCTCGTCGGGGTGTCTATGGGCCTGGCACAGGACGCCTTGGCCCACAATTACTTCGGGGTTTACGGCATTGCCAAGACACTGGTCGGCTTCTTCGCGGCGACCATCGGACTGCGCATCGACGTGAGTCAGCCTTTGTCCGCTTCGTCGCCTGCTTTGTCTTCTACCTGTTTCATCAGTTCCTCTACTGGTTGATTTCGCGGGCGCTGCTCGGGCAGCAAATGGGCTTTGACTGGCGGGAAACGCTGGTCGTCGGCGCGCTGAACGCGATCGTCGGAGTGGCGCTCTTTCATTTTTTAGATAGACTGAAAGAACGAGAGTAGTCCGGTCGCAGGGCTGTGCCAGAACCCATCGTCTTACCTGAAATCGAGATCCCGAATATCCCGTGGTTCGGGATGAGACGAAAATCGCTTCCGGCAAGATCGCTGTTTTTCAATACCTCTCCGTCGCCGTCTTCCTGTTCCTGATTAGCGGATTCTGGGAACTCGAAGTCAAGAAGCAGGAGAGCTACAGCGTAATGGCGGAGCGCAACCGGATCAAAGCCACTCCCATCGTGGCTCCGCGCGGAAAGATCCTCGATCGCGACGGCCGTGTAATCGTCGACAATCACCTCACCTGGTCGCTCCTGCTGGCAAGAGAAAACCTGAAGGTCGAACATTTGCCGGGCATTGCCGCCGGGCTTAACCTCGATTTAGAAGATCTGAAGGCAAAACTCGCGCGCTTTCGTAAACAGCCGCTGTATGTGCCGATTGTCATCAAAGAGGACCTGGCGCCGGAAGACCTCGCTTTTGTGGAATCACATCGCGACCCCGAGTTCTATCCCGAACTAGAGTTACTGCAAGCCTCGCGGAGGCTATACCCGCAAAACGGCTTTGCCGCGCACATCATCGGGTACACGGGCGAAATCAGCGAGACGGAGCTCGATAACCCGCAATACGCGAATTACCACCCGGGCGATGTGATCG
Organism: Bryobacterales bacterium; assembly: GCA_963814235.1. Lineage (GTDB taxonomy): Bacteria > Acidobacteriota > Terriglobia > Bryobacterales > Bryobacteraceae > Bog-113. Next base: position 152,379 of record CAWFCA010000002.1, read on the forward strand.
GAAAATTCGGCATTGAGCGCCAATATAACGACATGCTGATGGGCGTCGACGGGCAGCGGCAGGTGGTGGTCGATAGCCGGGGGAATGAGCGGCAGGTCATCGGAACCACGGAAGCCAAGCCGGGGCAGCGGCTGCAGCTGTCGCTCGATCTGGATTTGCAGGCGGTCGCGGAACTGGCCATGGAGGGACGGCAGGGTGCGGCGGTGGCGATCGATCCGCGCAGCGGGGAAATCCTGGCCATGGTCTCGCGCCCCACTTTCGATCCTAATAAGTTCACTGTCCGCATTCGTTCGAAGGACTGGCGGGAATATGCGGACGATCCGGACCGCCCGCTCTTCAATCGTGCGATCCAGGCGCAGCTGGCTCCGGGGTCCACCTTTAAACCGATCATGGCGGTGGCGGGAATCGATAGCGGCAAGGTTGAGGAGGATTCGGAGTTCCACTGCGCCGGAGGGGCGTCGTTTTACGGCCACTATCACGCGTGCTGGCAGGCGCGGGGGCACGGAACCATTTCTCTGCATCGCGCCATTCAGCAATCCTGCGACGTGTACTTTTATAACCTCGGGAACCGCATGGGCATCGACACGATCAATCACTATGCGGAGATGGTGGGCCTCGGTCGCAAGACAGGCATCGATCTTCCGGGCGAAGCACCGGGGCTGGTACCCTCTTCGGCCTGGAAGATCCGGACGCAGCGCGCCAAGTGGTATCCGGGTGAGACCATCTCCGTGGCAATCGGGCAGGGCGCTACCATCGTGTCCCCGCTGCAGCTCATTTCGGCGATCAGTTCCATCGCCGCCGGCGGGAAGTGGTATCGGCCGCATCTCTTACGGACGGACACCCCGAAGATCAAGCCAAAGGTGCTTGCGGTTTCCGAACGGGCCATCCAGGATTCGATCAGCGGCATGTGCGCGGTGGTCAACGAAGCGGGCGGAACCGGCGCGCGTGCCCGGCTCCCCGGCATCGAGGTTTGCGGCAAAACCGGATCGGCGCAGATTGCCTCGAATAAATTCCTGGCGGGAAAAAACATCAAAACAAACGCGTGGTTTGTGGGGTACGCGCCGCGTGAGAATCCTGAAATCGCGGTCGTCGGGCTTCTCGAGAATGCGGGCCACGGCGGGGTCGCGGCTCCCATCGTCAGAGATGTCATGAAGGCGTATTTCGACAAGAAAGCCGCCCGTCATGGCGAAGCGCCGCAGCCGATCAAGATGGAAATGCCGACCGATGAGCCGGACCCGTCCGTGGGTGAGCACTAATAATGTTGCTGCGCCGGACGCTGCGCGATCTGGACTGGCCCATGCTCCTGATCGTTTTTGTGATCTGCGGGGTGGGCGTGGTGCAGATTTTCAGCGCCACGCGCGAAACCACCTTCCAGGATGTGTGGTGGAAGCAGTTGATATACCTCGCCTTTGGCTTGATCCTGATGTGGATCACGGCCTCGGTCGACTACCATACGCTGCTCGAGCAGGCAAACCCCTTGTACGGGCTTTCCCTGGCGGGGCTGTTTGGCGTTCTAGCCGTGGGTAAGACGGTTTTGGGCGGAAAACGATGGATTCCGCTGCCTGGCGGCTTCAACTTCCAGGTATCGGAGTTTGCCAAACTGGTGATACTATTGGTCGTAGCCAGGCAACTTACCAAATTGTCAAGCGAAGTTTTGGAGCTTCGCGACCTGGTGAAGATTTCGGCGCTGGTAGTGGTTCCGATGGGTTTGGTAGCCGCGGAACCGGATTTAGGAACGGCTTTGACGTATCTGCCGATCCTCGGGATCGGCGTTTTTCTGGCTGGCCTCCGCTGGCAGTATTGGACGGCAATCGCGGTGATTGCGGTCGTGGTGGTGCCTCTGAGTTTTACGGTCATGAAAGACTATCAGAGGAATCGCATTTTGAGCTTTCTCGATCCGGACCGCGATCCGAAAGGGTCGGGTTATCAGTTGATCCAGTCCCGGATCTCGGTGGGTGCCGGGGGGATGTGGGGGAAGGGCGTTACCAAGGGGTCGCAGACGCAGTTGGGCTTTCTGCCGATTCCCCATACGGACTTTATCTTCTCCGCGTTCGCGGAGGAGCACGGTTTCGTCGGTGTGATCGTTGTGCTGTCGTTGTACTTCGTTCTGCTGATGCAGATCGTGCAGAATGCGCAAACCGCTCCCGATCGGGCGGGGATGTTTCTTTGTATGGGCGTAGCTGCCCTGTTGCTGTTTCACTTGCTTGTGAATGTGGGAATGGTAGTTGGACGCATGCCCGTTACGGGCATCCCGCTGCCGTTGATGAGTTATGGTGGGTCCAGTTTATGGTCGATGTTCATGATGCTGGGCCTGGTGAATAACGTTCGGTTACACAGGTTCGTTAATTAGTAGGTTTCGGGAGCCCGTAGGAAACTCTCGGCGATGGCTTTATGCCGCTGAATGAAGGAGCGGTTCCCCGGCTCGATTCGGATGTTAAAAGCAGATTTTGTTGAGCAGAGAAGATCCATCCGGAACGGCCAGCGTGAAGGCTGACTGGTTTGTCTGATCGCGCTGCACGTTGAAAGCGCGGCCACAGAATGCACGCAGGGTGAAACACTCCTCTTCGTCGCCGAGTAATCCGTAAACGGAGCCCGACGGAGAGAGCATGTCGAAGGAATTAATCGTTTCCGCGACGCGTCACGAAACACGCGTTGCGATCCTTGAAGATGACCAGCTGGTCGAGATTTATCATCAGCGCGAGCAGGAGTATTCGCTCGCAGGCAGTATCCACAAAGGCCGTGTCACCCGGGTTCTGCCCGGAATGCAATCGGCGTTCGTCGATATCGGATTAGAGCGCGACGCGTTTCTGTATGTATCCGATTTCTTCGAGGACAACGAAGAATACGACAAGATCGTTTCCGGCGTGGAGGAGAAGGTCCTCAAGCTGGATAAGACCGGAACTTCCGCCAGCCCCGCTCCCGTTTCCTTAGCCACCCCGATTGAACCCGAAATGGCCGCTGTCCTGGGCGCTGTTCCCGGATCGATGATTACCGCGTCCGTTCCGGCCGCGAGCACTCCTCAGACAAGCGCACCGGCGGGGGAACCGCGCCGCGGAGAGCCGCGATCCGCGCGGCGATTCCAACCGGGGCGACGGGCGCGGCGGACGCGGACGACGGGGACGCCGGAAGCGCCCGGGCGCCAACGGGCTGCCGGAATCGAAGTTTTTCTCACCGCGCGAGGGCCGGCCGTCCGGGGCGGAAAGCCGCGAACCGCGCGAGACCCGCGAGCCGCGGGAGCCGCGCGAGCCGCAACAGCCGGTGCGGGAAGAAAGGTCCGCCTCGAGCGCCATTGGGGAAATGGAAGCGGAGCCTTCGAACGGGCTCGTCGTTTTGCCCGGTGAGTCCATTTCCAAATATGTCGGCCAACCCGTCCGCGAACCGGAGCCTGAAGAGGAGCCGCGTGCCGCTCTTTCCGAAAACGAAGCCCAGGGTATCGTGGACGGGTTCGATGACGAGACCGAAGCCGAAGGCGCTCCGGAACTTCCGGAGGAAGCTCTGCGCGACGAGCCGGAAGAACCCCTGACGGAATTCGCGGCGGAATCGATGGGTCTGGAATCCTTTGCGATCTCAGAGCCGCCCGAGATGGCAGACGAGGAAGCTGATTCTGAAATCATCGGCGTCGTCGAGATCGAGACTGTTTCTTCAGAAAGAATGTCGGTGGAATCGGCCGATAGCCCCTTCGTCAGCCACGACGAAAGCGTCTCGGGCAGCGGAGAAGCGCGGGCCATCGTGGACGAAGAGGAAGAGCCTGAGACCGGCACGGCTCAGGAACCCGAAGGCCCCGAGCCGGCGAGAATTCCCCAAAGCCTGACTGCTGCTTTGCGCGAGCAAGGTGGCCGTCTGCCGCACCGGATGTCGCGCCGGATGCGCCGCCGCATGCGCGGGGACCGGAATCCCGCGGAGAAGGACGAGGCTGCCTCCGAAGCTTCCGCCGCCGGCGCGCCGCCGCAACCTGCGGAATCCACCGCGGCCGAGGTGCCCGCTCCGCCGATCGCGGAGCTGCGAGCGCCACTGGAACGGCGTCCGGGTGGTCGCGGCCCGCGTGAAGAACGCGCGCCCCGCGAAGAGCGTGCTCCCCGGGAGGAACGGGCTCCGCGCGAAGATCGCGGCCGGGAACCCAGGGAAGAGATCCGGCCCGCCGTTCCGTCCATCACCGATCTCCTTCACTCCGGGCAGGAGATCATCGTCCAGATCGCCAAGGAGCCTCTCGGGCAAAAGGGCGCGCGCATTACCTCGCACATCGCGCTACCGGGCCGCTTCCTGGTGTACATGCCCACCGTCGACCACATCGGTGTGTCCCGCAAGATTCCTTCCGACGAAGAGCGGCAAAGGCTGAAGCGCATTCTGCAAACCCATCGGACCGGCATCCCGGGCGGCTTCATAGTCCGAACCGCGGGGGACGGCCGCTCTGAAGAAGAGCTGCGCGCCGACATGATGTTCCTCTACAGCATGTGGATGGACATGCGGCAGAAAGCGGAGAAGAAACCCGCCCCGCTTTTGCTCCACCATGATCTGGATGTCGTCGAACGCATCCTCCGCGACCAGTTGACGAGCGCCTTCAAGACCGTCTGGGTGGATAACGAGACGGTCTACGAAAGCGTTCTCAGTTTCGTGCAGCGCTTTCAGCCCGCGATGGTGAGCCGCATCAAGTTGTATACACGCCCAACGCCCATCTTCGACGAGTTCGGCATCACGCAGGAGCTCGAAAAGGCGCTGCGGCCGAAGGTTTGGCTGAAGAGTGGCGGCTATATCGTCATCAACCAGACCGAGGCGCTGGTTGCGATCGATATCAACACGGGCAAGTATGTCGGTAAGAGTAACCGCCTGGAAGACACCATCGTAAAGATCAACACCGACGCCATCAAAGAGATTGTCCGGCAGATCCGCTTGCGGGATCTCGGCGGCATCATCGTGGTGGATTTCATCGACATGGATGAGCGCAAGAACAGGCAGAAGGTGATGCAGGTTCTCGAGGAATCGATGCGCGTGGACCGTGCGCCTTATAAAATTCTGCAGTTCAACGATTTCGGGCTCGTGGCGATTACGCGCAAGCGCGTGAAGCAGTCTCTGGAACGCACTCTTTGCGCTCCCTGCCCGTACTGCGAGGGCGCGGGCTACGTGAAAAGCGTCTCAACTGTGATTAGCGAAATTCTGCAGGAGGCTCACAAAATCGTCAAAGCCGTCGAGGGTGACAATGTCATGCTGCGGGTGAATCCGGAGGTGGCGAAGGTGTTGAAGAGCAACGCCAATGACCATCTGGAGGAACTCGAGAGCATCCTGAGCAAGACGGTCATCATCAAGAGTGACCCGCTTCTGCATCAGACCAAGTTCGACTTAGCGTAACTCCTGCAGCGGGCGCGGCCGGCCGGTCGCGTCCGTCCTCCTTCATGCGTATTCTTTTCCTCGCGTTGAGTCTGGCAGCGGCGCTGCGGGCCGGCTCCGCCGACCGCCCTTTCCCGCCGCACCGGATCGCCGACAATCTGTACTACGTAGGCTCGGAGCAGCTCGCCTCGTATCTGATCACCACGCCGCAAGGTCACATCCTGATCAACACGAGCCTCGAACAGACCGTTCCTTTGATAAAGGCCAGCGTAGAGAAATTAGGCTTCCGGTTTACCGACATCCGCATTCTGCTGATCAGCCACGCGCACTTCGACCATTGCGAAAGTCTGGCGACTGTGAAAGCCGCAACCGGGGCGAAGGTGTTCATCATGCGAGGCGATGACGACGTCGTCCGCAGCGGTGGCAAAGGCGCGATCGGCGGCTACCACCCCTGGAAGCCGGTGCCGGTGGACCGCGTTCTCAAGGATCTCGACACCGTGCAGCTCGGCAGCGTGACTTTGACCGCGCACCTCACGCCCGGCCATACCAGAGGATGCACGACGTGGACGTTCATCACCCGCGATCGCGGCCGCCGCTTAGACACCGTGATTGTCGGAAGCCCCAACGTCAATCCCGGATACCGGCTGGTCAACAACCGGGATTATCCGGAAATGGCTCATGACTACGAGCGTACGTTTGCCGTACTCGCGAGTCTGCCGTGTGATCTCTTCCTCGGTGCGCATGGCGGTTACTACGGCATGCGGGAGAAGTTTCGAGCTGTGGCCACCGGGCACACAAACCCGTTTGTGGATGCAGCCGGCTACCGCAATTTCGTGGAAGAAAAGCGGGCCGAGTTCCAACAGGAGTTGCAGCGCCAGCGCCATAGTAAGTAAGGTGCGATAGCTCTCAGAGCCAGCTCCCGGATTTTCGCCCACCGGCTTTCCACTTGCATCGAAATAGAGTAATGCCGGAAAGCGCCATCGCTCAGCGTCCCCTGGGCCGCACCACCATCAAACTTTCCGCCCTCACTCTGGGCGGGCACCATCTGGGCAATACCAGCAGCGAACAGGAATCGCTGCAGATTATCGGCCAGGCGCTGGACGGCGGGATCACCGCCTTCGACAACTGCTGGGAGTACCACAACGGTGCTACCGAGGTGATGGTTGGAAAGGCGCTCAAAGGCAAGCGCGACCGCGCCGTGGTGATGACCAAGGTCTGTACGCATGGCCGGGATAAGAATCTCGCCATGCAGATGCTGGAGCAATCCTTACGGCGTTTGCAGACGGACCATCTGGATGTCTGGCAGATTCATGGCGTGACGTTCTACAACGATCCGGAGTTGTTTATCCGTCCGAACGGCGCCGCGGAAGCGCTCACCCTCGCCAAGAAACAGGGCAAAGTGCGCGCAGTTGGATTCACCGGTCATAAAGATCCGCGTATCCACCTCGCCATGCTGAAAACCGGGTTCGCGTTTGATACCTGCCAGTTTCCGCTAAATCCGATGGACGCTAATTTCCGAAGCTTTGAGACCGAAGTGCTGCCCGAGTGCCAGCGCCGGGGGATAGCCGTACTGGGCATGAAACCGATGGGGGGCACCGGCGACATGATCACGGGCGGCGCCCTGACGGCGGAAGAGGCGCTCCGCTACGCGATGAGCCTTCCCGTCGCGACCACCATTGCGGGCGTAGACAAGCTGGAGGTGCTTCATCAGGATCTGAAAATTGCGCAGAACTTTCAGCCCATGACCCCCGAGGAGATGAAAGCCCTGCGGGATCGCGTCAAAGACGCATGCCGGGGATGGACATTTCGAACTCTATAAGACGTCCATCAAGTACGACAACCCGCAAGCGCGCCTGGCGCACGATTTTCCGATCGATATGAAGAGCAACGAAGTCCAGGAAATGCTGGCGGCGTCCCAGAACAACGGCCGCCCGTATGCCACCATCCCTTCGCCGAAGAAGTGAGTCAGGAGACTCGATGAACAGCAAATCCACATCCACGCGGCGCCTCTTCATGCAGTCGACGGCGCTCGCCGGAGCAACTATGGCCTTCGCGCAAAATGGCTCACCGGTTCCCAAACGGCCTCTGGGAAAAACGGGGCTAAGTGTTTCGGTGATGGGCGTGGGCGGCTATCACCTGGGCACGGCGGAGTCGCAGGAGGAAGCCACCAGCATCGTCCACGCCGCGATTGACGCCGGGATCAACTTCTTTGACAACGCCTGGGAATATCACAAGGGGGTCAGTGAAGAGCGGCTCGGCGTAGCCCTGCAGGGTAAGCGCGATCAGGTGATCCTGATGACCAAAGTGTGTACGCACGGCCGGGACAAGAAGATCGCCATGCAGATGCTCGAAGAATCGTTGACGCGGCTCCGTACCGACCACCTCGATGTCTGGCAGGTCCACGAAGTCGTTTACGATAACGATCCGGATAAGATCTTTGCACCCGGCGGCGCGATCGAAGCGCTGGATGAGGCGAAGAAACAAGGAAAGGTTCGTTTCGTGGGCTTTACCGGGCATAAAGATCCGGACATCCATCTGAAGATGCTTTCGCACAATTACCCGTTCGACACCGTGCAGATGCCGCTGAACATCCTAGACGGCACTTACGCGCGGAGCTTTGAGCGGCAGGTGCTGCCGGAGTTGGTCAAGCGCGGCATCGCGCCGCTGGGCATGAAGAGCCTGTGCGGGAGCGGCGAGCCGGTGAAAAACGGGGCGTTCACAGCGGAGGAGGGGCTTAGGTATGCGATGAGCGTCCCTGGCGTAGGAACAACCATCAGCGGGATGGAGTCGATGGACGTGCTGCTGCAAAACCTGCGTGTGGCACAGGGTTTCCAACCTCTCAGCGCCGGTGAACGCGCGCAGTTGCGGGATCGGGCCGCAATGTTTGCCGCGGACGGCTGCTATGAGCTCTTCAAGACCACCAAGAAGTACGATGGCGATTTGGGCCGCCAGCAGCACCATTTCCCCACGGCCGAGGAACTCCCGGTTTAGCCGCGCTTACTGATTAGCAAGGGCCGCGGCCTGCAGAGTGACGTTGCTGAAAGGATCGATCGACGCGGCCGCCTGCGTGTAGCTCACAGTCAGCGTCTGGCTGGCCGTGTTGGCCCGATAGTGAAGCGTATAAGCCGCCGAAACCGAGCCCGAGGTGGAAGTGATGGATGAATCCACGAGCGGCGCGCTGCTGCCGTCGCTGAGGACTGCTCGCAAGGTGCCGGTGCTCTTATACACGCCCGCGTAAACGGTCAGTGTCCGCCAATTCGTGTCTGCAGGGGCGCTAAGTTGGAATCCGTTTCCTGGTCCCCCCACCCATAGCCCGGTGCTCGAAAAGGGAGATGCCGCTACCGGCGTTCCGTCTGTCCAGGAAAATCCGGAAGGATTGTTGGCGTAGGCGAACACGGGATTCGCACCAACGATTGTATAGGCGCTGATCTGCGGCGCAACGCCGGCCTTCCGCTCGAAATTTGCCGTATCGATCCAGTGCATCCAGTCGGCTGACCCGGCTGCGGTTAGATTTTGCGTCGCCACCGGAATCGTGATCGATCCCGTTAGGTTCGCAGGTGGACCGGTGCTCAATGCGGCGGCCTGCAGCGTGACGTTGCTGGCAGGGCCGGTACCCGGTCCCACCGGAACCACAGTCACCAGGAGCGTTTGATTGGCGGACGCTGCGTTGTACGTCAGCGTGTACACCGCCGATAGCTGACCGCTCGCGTTGATCACCGAGGTGTCCACCAGCAGCGGAGCGCTCCCATCGCTGAGAACCGCGCTCAGCTTGGCCTGTGACTGATAAACGCCCGCGAAGACGGTGAGAGTCCGTAGCTTCGTGTCCGCGGGAACGGTGAATTGAAAGCCAGCGTTCTGCCCTGACACATAGAGGCCGGTAGCGGTTTGCGCAACCACCGCGTCGGGGCTTCCATTGGTCCACGAGAACCCGAAAGGGTTATTCGCATAAGGCAGCGGTTGCGCGCCTCCCAGCGTGCTCAACGTCCCGATTTCAGGCGCCATACCGGCCAGCCGGTCCACCGAGGCCGCGCCGTTGAGCCCCCAATGCACCCAATCCGCTTTGCCCAGCGCCGAAAGGTTCTGTACCCCTTGCGGCACGGCGACGGAGCCGGTCAGCGTGCCCGCGGCACTTCCGCTCGCGACCGTCAGGCTGATCGAGGTCCAGTGCCGGAGGCCGCTCGCGCTCACGCCTTGGATGCTGATCGGGTATGTTCCGGCCGCGGCACCCGCGCTGGCAGTAAACGTCAGTTTGGATAATCCTGCCTGCACCACCGCGGGTTGAAAGCTTGCACTGACATTCGCGGGCAGGCCGCTGGCTGTGAGGGTGACCGGACTCGAAAACCCGTTCGCAGCTCCAACGGTGATTGCAGCGGAAGCGGAATTCCCGCCGCTTGTCACCGAAAGGGCTGCCGGCGAAGCGGAAAGGCTGAAGTCCGGCAAGGCCGCGGTTTGCAACGCCACCGATTGCAGCGTGACGTTTCCAGCCGGGTCGATCGCCGGAGCCGCCTCCACGACAGTCAGAGTCAGAATTTGCCCCGGTGAAGCCGCCTGGTAGGTGATCGTATAAGCGGCGGAAGCCGAGTTGGCCGCATTTTGCAGCGTGGTATTGACGTATGGCGGTGCGCTGAAATCGCTTAGGCTCGCAGTGACGTTGGCCTGGGCCTTAAACACCCCCGCGTACAGCGTAACGGTACGGGCGCTTGTGTCTGCCGGTACCATCACTTGAAAACCATTGCCTGCTCCGACCGTGTACACTCCCGTTGCCGTGTTGGTGATGATGCCGTTGGGCTGACCATCCGTCCAGGAGAAGCCAAACGGATTGTTGGCATAGTACTGAAGCGGAGCGCTTCCGAGCAGCGTGAGCGTACCGATCGCCGGGCTTACCTGACTCTTGCGATCGAAGCCGCTTCCATTGGTTCCCCAATGCACCCAGTCGGCGCTGCCCTGACTGGTGAGGTTCTGGGTGGAAACGGGAAGGCTCATGGCGCCGCTGATCGCGCCCACACCCGGGTTCACGATGACCGTGATCGTCAGCGTGCGAACCAGCGTCCCGGCGGTTCCCGTCACCATGACGGAGTACTTTCCGGGCGAAGTGGTGGGTCCGGTAGCGATGGTGAGCTGCGATGTGCCCGGCCCGCTTACGGCGGCCGGACTGAAGCTTGTGGTGGTTCCCGGCGGCAGGTTCTGAGCGGAAAGCTGCACGGGCGTTGTCAATCCGAGGAGCGGGGTAACCGCAACCTGGAATTGGATTGTCGACCCTTGCGCCACTCCCTGCGTAGCGGTCGCGCTCGCAATCTGGAAGTCCGGGCTATATATCCCATACACGCACAGCTGATTCGAGAATGTCGCGAGATAGACTTTGCCGTTCGCAACCGTGGGCGGCGAGTACTTGGAAAACAAACCCAGGCTGTCGCGGCCTGGATTCAACTGGCTGTCCCAGAGCTCATTCGAAAGATTGTTAGCGTCGAAGGCGCGCAGGATACCCGCCACATCTTGCGTTTCGGCGTCGGCATTCAGCGGCAGCGATGCCCAGAGAACGCCCGTTCCCGGAGCACTGCCGTTGGCCGATATCGACAGCGCCGCTCCCGGCATGCCGTTCGGCGCCGGGAACGCGCTCCGCATTGCAGCCACGGTATCGAAGGTGGTTCCATTGAAGTGGAAAGCCGATAAATACGACTGCTCCCCCCAGACATAAAGGAGCGGTCCGCGCGGACTGTTCCAATACACCGGCGCGCCGTGTATATGACCCGCGGCTGCCTGCAAAGCCTGCACCTGCGTGGTACCCGCGGTCTGCAGGTGCCCAAGGTTGCCGGTGGGGGCGACGTAGAGAATACCTTCCTTTCCTCCGCCGGCGATCAGGTTGGTGCCGGGTATCAGGATCGGACCCGACGCCCCCAAATCCAAATCGGCCTGGTTTTCGGTTTGATAGTCGGAGGGCGTGAAGTAATCCGTTACCGCGAGTCCGGTTGGATTCAGTTTGAGTACGCTGCTCCCAAACTCTTTGACGCCGTCCCAGTCCCCGTTTCCGGTAAGCAGGTAAAGCGAGCCCGACGGGTCAATCGCCGCGCCGTTTCCCGACTGCCAGATCCCGCCGCGCGTGCCGTTGGGCGTGTCGTTGAGGACGAACATCTGCTGTAGCGTCGTGGCGCCGTAAGCAAAAAGCCATCCGTGATAAGGGTCAATGTCTCCCAGGCTGGCAAACGCAATGTAGACCACGCCGTTCGCGAGCGTGAGCGCGGCCCGTTGATTCCCGCGAAGCGGGTTGAAGGTGACCATGCCCCCCACCGAGTCATAACCGCTGCCCGGTATCGTGGCGCCGATCGCCACCGGACTGTTGGGCCGCTCCGCCCCGCTCGCCAGGCTGAGCGCATGCAAACGAAAGAAATAGTTTCCGTTTTCCTTCGTCCGCGCCACCACGTAGATCGTGCCGCCGCCGACATCGATCACCGGCGTCCCAAGAATTCCGATGGTGCTCTGGACATTGAAGTCGCCGCTGCGCTGCACATCGCCCGGAGGGACCGCGGTTACGCCCGCCGCCGCGCTGGTGAAGTTGACGAACCAAAGCGGAGAGGCGTTGCCACCCGCGTTGCTGTCCGCATCGAACGCATACACGCTGTCGTTCATCGTGGCGGCAATCACCACGTTGTGAAGCCCCTTACCTGCGATCGCCACGCCCGGCACATACAGAGGCTGCGCATAAATCTCGCTATCGACGGGATAGCTGAATAGTTTCCCGAACTGCTGCGGGTTCACCGTGTTTGTGTTCAGCACCGTCTCGCTCAGATTCGCACCGGTTCGCGCATTGTCGTTGTGGTGTGTCCAAACGCTGACTTGCGCGGGCGCCATGGCGCAACTAAGCAAGAGCCCGATTACAGGGAAAAAACGAAGGTCTAACAACAGCATGATTGGGGAAGGAAGCTTGAGGTTAGCATCAATTTCGGCTGGCTTCCTGGCCCTGGCGAGAATCGCGCGCTTTGAATACTAGTATTCGGACGATGAAGACTTTTTAACTTGGTACCCGTAACCACAGTCTGTAAAATCAGTCCTACTGAAAATGAAAATGCGCGCGCTGTGGATACTACCCGCCTTCGCTTCGTTGCTCCTGCTTCCGATGAACGCCCAGGAACCGCCTGCTGCGGGCGAACGGCCCAAAATGCCGCCTCCCAAGAACCTCAAGTTGCTAAAGCCGGAAGAGCTCATGCCGACCATGCAGTTCTTCAAAGCGTCGCTGGGAGTCAACTGCCATTTCTGCCACGTCGATCGGGACTTCGCCAGCGACGAGAACCCACACAAGAACGTAGCCCGCCAGATGATCACAATGGCACGGGAGATCAACACGAAGTTCGGGGACGGAAAGACTCACGTAACTTGCTTCACCTGTCACCGGGGCGCGCCGGAGCCGCTGACCGCACCGCCATCCGCTCCGCCCACTGCCGCAGTCGCGCCCGCCGGATTCTGAACCCGTTAAGCGCCACCTGATAGTATCTAGACGCTGGCGACATCGGGTAAAGTCCACCGTGCGCTATGCAATCTCATTTGGAGGTTCCAATGAACAGCTTTCCCTTTATCCGCATTGCAATCTGCGTCTCGGCGGCTTGCAGTACTGCGGCGTTCGCTCAACAGGCTACCTACGGCACTCTGACGATTAAGACGACGACCAACGTGCGGCAGGCTCCTGTCCTCCCGGCAGGCGTCACCAGCGCTATTCCACGCCATCGGTCGTTCATGGCGGTAAAGCCTCAGCCAGTCACCAATTTGGCAGAGGCTGCCGGCACGCTCACCGTTCCTCATCCAACTCCCAAGAACGTCTCGGGCCCGGGCCCCGGTTCCAAGGTATTCAACGGGATGAACGAACTCGCTCAGGAGACGGCCAACTACAACCCGTTTGCCTATATCGTGGAACCGCCCGATCAGGGCCTTGCCGTAAACGGCAGCTATGTGGTCGAACTGGTGAACGACGCCGTGGCGATTTATACCCCGGCCGGCTCCCTCGTAATGCCGCCTTTCGCGCTGAGCGCGCTTTTCGGACTGCCGCCGGAACTGACCGGAAATCCGCCGACGTCCTTCGGGCCCTCGCTGAGCGACCCCCGCGGCTACTTCGACGTGGGGACTCAACGCTGGTTCTTCACCGTTCTCGAATTCGGCATTGACCCGACCACGGGAGCCAACACCGGCAGAGCTTATCTCAACATCGCGGTCAGCCAGTCCACAGATCCGACCGCTGCCTATACCGTGTACACGCTGGATGTGACGGATGACGGCACGAACGGCACGCCGAGCCATCCGAACTGCCCTTGTTTCGGCGATCAGCCCTTGCTGGGGGCCAACGCCGACGGCTTCTTCATCAGCACGAACGAGTTCGGGCTTTTTAGTTCGGGCTTCAACGGGGCGAACATCTACGCATTTTCAAAAAATCTGCTCGCCACTCTGCAGCCGAATATCCCCGTCGTTCTATTTAGCGGCCTGCCTCTCGCCGAAGGCACCGCTTACTCGGTGCAGCCCGCCACCCGCCCCGATGCGGGAAGCACGCACGTCTTTGGGGGAGTCGAATACTTTATGAGTGCTTTGCAGTTCAGCGGAACTCTCGATAACCGCATTGCGGTCTGGGCGATGACCAACACCAGCAGCCTCATCAATCCGCAACCGACGGTCAAGCTGCAAAACACCGTCATCCAATCGGAGACGTACGGACAGCCGAACAACGCCCAACAGCGCCCCGGCCCGACACCCCTCGGCACCTCGCTCGGAGAACCTCTTACTTTCATCGACAGCAACGATGACCGCATGCAGCAGGTGGTCTTCGCGAATGGCCTGCTTTGGTCCGGGCTCAACACGATCGTAGCCGGCCCCAATCAAACGAGCCTCGTCGGCGCGGCGTACTTCGGCGTGAAGCCGGTGCTTTCCAACACCGGAGTGCTGAGTGCGACCATCGCCAACCAGGGCTACGTCACCGTAGTCGGGAATAACGTAATGTACCCGTCTGTGGGCGTGAATACTTCTGGAAAAGGCGTCATCGCCTACACACTGGTGGGTCCCACGTTTTTCCCAAGCCTGGGCTATTCTCTGATCAACGCGTCGCTTCCGGCCGGTAATGTCCATATCATTGCGCAGGGCAGTGCGCCGGAAGACGGCTTCAGTGGATATCCCGCGTATGGCGGCAGCGGAAGCGCCCGGTGGGGTGACTATTCGGCTGCGGTGGCCGACGGTATGGGAAATATCTGGTTCGCCGGCGAGTACATCCCGATAGGACCTCGCTCCACTCTGGCGAATTGGGGAACCGCTATCGGTATGATCCCGGCAGCGAACGCCGCTCAGTAGCCGCGTCAATTGAAGAACCCTGGGGTTTGGCCGGTCGTCTGCCGGCGAAACCCCCTTTTCTTTTACGGTCTCCTCTAGCCGATGCGTGGGTTTCTCCTAGTCCTGCTGATGCCGGTCGCCGGCCCGCTGCACGCGCATGACCTGATCACCACCGACCTCACCTGGAACCGCGACGTCTCTCGTCTCTTCGGGAAGCACTGCATGGCGTGCCACGGAACCCATTCGGCACTCCCACTCGTCACTTACGAACAGGCACGGCCTTGGGCGATCGCCATCAAAGAGCAGGTGCTCCGGCGTTCCATGCCGCCCTGGGGTGCAGTGAAAGGCTTTGGCGATTTCGATCCGGACCGCGCCTTGACGGAAGACCAGATGTTACTGATCGCGGCTTGGGCGGCGGGCGGCGCTCCACAAGGCGATCCGCAGGACGCGTTACCGGAATCAATCGGCGCCGCAAGAAGCGGCAGAGAGCCGGTGACTCGTGAGCTTCCCATTGCAGTTCGCTTTGAGACGCGCGGGCGGATTTCTCGAAGCACGACCATCTCTGGCGTACGGCCCCTCGCGGCGGCCCCGGTGCGCTCGGCGAAAATTGTCGCAATTCTGCCCGGCGGCGAAGTTCTTCCTCTCGTGTGGCTCTACGGATACGATCCGAAGTGGCGGACGACCTTCCGCTTTCGCCAGACCCTGCGGTTAGCGGCGGGCACCGAGATCGTCTCTTCGGAGCCGCTGCGATTCGCGCTTACAGGTCCGCCACGGACAGAGTGAACACGACAGTGTTGATGACGCCCGCGCGCTGGAACTGCGTCCAGAGGCGATACAGGCCGGGGCGGGGAAACAGAACGTCAAACTGAATCACGCCCTGCGGATCCGCCAGGAACGGGTGGACGTGCAACAGGTCGATCAGGTCGGCGCTCGCGATCAGCATGTGGCCCCACGCTCCCAGATATTTTTCCACTCCTTCCGCCGGATCGAGCGTGAAGAAGAGCTTGCATCCGATCCCTGCAATCGGGGCCGCCGGCTCGGTGCGAAGACTTGCCGCCAGGTTTTCCGCGCGGTAGGAGCCGGCGCTGGGGACGAGCACGGTCCGTTCCGGGACCACGCCACTGACGAAAAGAGTCTTGACGGCCAACTGTGGCGTGCCGCCCGACGGGTAAAAGTCGAAAAGCAAACGATACATCCCGCTCTCGGGAAGCCGCAAGGGCAGCGCGAACGAACCGTCGTCGAGAAGACGCGGGTGCAGGTGTTGAAACATTTGCAGGTTTTCGCTGACAAGCAAGACATGCATCAGCTTCTCGTGCACAATTTCAAAGCGCTTCACGGGAAGGTTGGCGTCGGGCTCGCGCACGCGGATGCTAAGGACCGCTTCCATATTCGGCAGCAGCACGGAGGGGCGATGCGTGAGCGTAACGGCATACTCCGCCGGTTCCGGAACCGAGAGCACCAATTGCATGCCGCAGCGGGGACAAACCCCCGACGTGAGTGAGCGGACGTCGCGGTCCATGGGACAAGTCCACTGCCGCGGATCAGCTGGCGCGGCGTTGCCTGCGGCCTGTCCGGCAAACATGGCTGCGAACCATCCGAGCCAGCAGCGGCGGGTTGGATTCTCCACGGTTACAAGGATATGAGATATAACACAGGGATGCAGTTGCGGATTGCGTTCGTGTTGACGGTCACCTTGCTGCCGTTGAGCGCCGAGACCACTTTCACGCGGGACGTCGCTCCGATTCTGTACCGGCATTGCGCGGGCTGCCATCACGCCAACGACATCGCGCCCATGCCGCTCATCACGTATAAGGATGCGCGACCGTGGGCGGCCGCGATGAAGCAGGCTGTGGTTACGCGTCAGATGCCTCCCTGGAAGGCCGATCCGCGCTTCGGCAAATGGGTGAACGATGCAAGCTTGAGCGATGCGGAGATTGCGACCGTGAAGGCGTGGGTGGACGGAGGCAGTCCGGAAGGCGATCCGAAATGGCTTCCAAAGCCGCCGGTTTTCGTGGATGGCTGGAGGATTGGCCAGCCGGATGCGATCATCGCTATCCCGAAACAGACCATCTCCAGCCAGGGACCCGACGAATACGTGTACATTAACGTTCCTACGAGCTTCACGGAAGACAAATGGGTAACCGTGGCCGAGTTGCGCGCCGGGAACCGGAGGGTTGTCCATCACGCTCACGTTTCCGTGGTGGAACCGGAGAAGACGAGCGCGGCGAAGCCGGTCACGACGGCTCCGGATGCGACGGAGTCTTACGTCAAGTCTCTGATCGTGCATGAAGGTTCCCTCGAATGGGTGCGCCCCGATGCGCCCGTGATCAACGACGGGTGCGCGGTAGACGATAACGGATTATTCCCGGGTCATAAATCGAGCGACCTGGGCCACATGATCGCTTCCTACCTTCCCGGCCGGTCGCCAGATGTGTTTCCCGCCGGAACCGCGCGCCTGGTCCCCGCAGGCTCCAAGCTCAACTTTCAAATTCACTACTCGCACACGTCGGGGAAGACGGAGTTCGATGAGACCAGCGTCGGATTCATCTTCGCGAAGGAGCCGCCCAAACAGATCGCGCACCGCATCGACCTTTCCAACACGATGTTCCGCGTGCCGGCCGGCGCTCCCGAGCAGGAGGTGAGCGAGTGCCATACTTTCACCAAAGACGTTTACATCACCAGCTTGACGCCGCACATGCACTTACGCGGGAAGGCAATGCAGATTGTCGCGATTTATCCGGATGGCCGCCGTGAGACTCTGCTTTCGGTTCCGAAGTATGACTTTAACTGGCAGATCACCTACCGCGCCGCCGCGCCGCTCTTTATTCCGGGCGGAACCCGCATCGCGGTAATCGGACACTTCGATAACTCGCCCAACAACCCGCGCAACCCGGATGCGACGAAGCCCGTGCGCTGGGGCGCGGCCAGCGAAACCGAGATGATGGACGGCTGGATCGAGTACGTGGACGCGGGCGCGCCAGGCACGACAACGGCGCGGCTGCAGTGAAACCTATCGGGCTTTATCATTGGACACGATGAGCGCTTCCACTGTTTCTGCGACCGCCAACGCTACAGCGGATGTAGTGAATCCGGCGCCGGATACCCACCCGCGCAATATTGCCGTCGACGCCTACCGCGGTTTCGTGATGCTCCTGATGATGGCGGAGGTGCTGCAGCTGGCGCACGTTGCGCGCGCGTTTCCCGGCAACGCATTCTGGAGCGTTCTGGCGTTTAATCAGACGCATGTCGAATGGGCGGGCTGCTCGCTCCATGATCTGATCCAGCCCTCGTTCTCGTTTCTGGTGGGTGTTGCGCTGCCCTATTCGCTGGCATCCCGGCTACGCCGCGGAGCCAGTGTTCGAGCGCTGTTCGTGCATGCGCTGTGGCGGTCGTTCCTGCTGATCGTGCTTGGGTTCTTCCTGCGATCGCTGCACAGTACGCAAACGTATTTCACGTTCGAAGATACGTTGACGCAGATCGGCCTGGGTTACCCGTTTCTGTTCCTGCTCGGCCTCCGCTCGCCGCGATGGCAGTGGGGCGCGTTCGGCGTGATTCTCTTCGGATACTGGCTGGCCTGGGCGCTCTACCCGGCAAGCGCGCCGGGAGCGTGGCCGCACAACTTCACCGGATTTGCGGCGCACTGGAACAAGAACGCAAACCTGGGGAATGCTTTCGATCAGTGGTTTCTGAACCTGTTTCCACGCACCCAGCCGTTTGTGGCGAATGAAGGCGGCTATCTCACTTTGAGTTTTATACCGACGCTGGGGACGATGATCCTGGGCCTGATTGCGGGCCGCTGGCTAAAGGCAGCGAGTCCGCGCATCCCGCTCCAGCGTTTGCTTGTGACGGGTCTCGCCTGCATTGCCGCGGGCGCCTTTCTGCATTTCAGCGGCATCTGCCCGATTGTCAAGCGCATCTGGACTCCCGCCTGGACGCTCTTTAGCGGCGGCATCTGTTTCTTCCTCCTGGCCGGGTTCAGTTGGCTGATTGACGCGAAAGGCTTCCGGCGCTGGTCATTCCCGCTGGTGGTGATTGGATTAAACTCGATTGCGGCGTACCTGATTGCGCATCTGTTTGAGGACTTTATCCGCAGTACCTTCCGGATTCATCTGGGTCCGCATTTCTTTGCCTTCGGCGGTACGGGACTAGAGCCTTTGCTACAGGGCGCGGCGGTGCTACTGGTGTTCTGGCTGATGCTCTATTGGATGTACCGGCGGAAGCTGTTTCTGCGGATCTGAAGGTGGGAATTCGTCGATGATCGCCCGCATCTGGGGGTAATATTTGCTCTGGCGGCGAAGAGCAATCCCCAGCTTTACGTTTGGCCCGAGGGAAGCCGCCGGGATGTAGTCATAACCCTTAATGAAGAGCGGATTACTGATCAAGTCTCGATTCATGCTGCGATATCCCGGGTGCGGCATATAGATCAGATCCGGCGCATACTGCTCGATCAGCGCAGTCGCGGAGAACGGGCGCTTGGCGAACTGCGACTCGTTGAGGCCCGCCATGTCGATCACAACCTTGCGGGGATTCAGGGCGGCGACGTGACCGATTTCCGTTGTCGCTAAAACAAGGTCGTCGGGAAGTGCGGAGAAACGATCCAGCCGAAACCAGAGATCCTGCCAGTAGCTTCGATACTCCGCTAACTGATCGAAGGTCACAAAGCCTTTACCGATAACGCGCGAGACATGATGGACATTGACCGCGAGCATGGGAGCAACGAGCAGCGCTCCCAGCAGAGCAAAGGCGGAGGCCCAGCCCCATCCGCTTCCTTTTCGGAAGACCCGGATGAACCAGTTTGAATATCTTTCTACCAGCCGCCGGGCGCTGAGTGCGGAGAGCCAGAGCAGGGCTGGGAGTGTCGGATAGTAAAACCGGGAATTGAACTCCATGATCTGAAGGACGAAGAAGAGATAGTAGACGTAGAACAGTGCGGTTCCGAGGATCAGGGCGAGTTCGAAAGGGGAACGTCGCGGCCTCCCGCGGTTCTCGATTGAGTCGATCAGATCCAGGAAAACGATTCCAAAGAGCAAAACGTAGGAAGACAGGTAATCAGCGAACTGCTCGAACGGAATCTTACGGTACCTTTCGTACTCGAAGTCGCCGTAGAGTTTGAGTCCTTTTGCGTAGAAAGATAGAGGCAGGGCCGTTCCAAAGTACCAGTTATTGAAGAGCAGCACGCAGGCCGCGGTGAAGGCCGAGAGAACGAGAGCCGCAAACCCCAGGGTCCGGGTCCGGCGATCTTTGGCGAGTAGCGTGTAAGTAGCCGGGATTAAGAAACTATAGATCAGTAAGTCCGGCCGAACCTCATAGATCAATCCGCCCGCAAAGCCCATAAGGACGGTAGAAGCCCAAGTGGCGGTGCGCTCCTGCCATCTCGCAAGCAGAAAATACCCGGTGAGCATGCTGATCACGAACATGGTGTCCATGCCGCTCCAGAAGTGAGCGGACAAGGCAATCGATGCGCGGCCACAGGATACGGCGAGAATCAGCACCACCACGGCTTTGACGGCGATTCCACCTCGCAGGATGGGAAGTAAAAGAAATGCAAACAAGACCAGGAACAGGCATCCGCAAAGGAAACTGGTGAGCGGTAGGGTGAGCACCGGATGGTTCGGCCATAACGATTGGACGAGCGCTTCCGGTCCCGCATAGAAGACGGATGTCAGACCGTAAGTCGGCGGTCCACCGGGGTTCCAGATAAGGCCGGATCCGTGGATGAGGTGATCGGCGTAGCGCGCGAGCATAAAGGAGTCTTCCCAAACTCCCCAGAACGGCGCGCTTCCCAGGAGGTAGTAAGCGAAAGCCAAGGCAATGGAGAGAAGGGACAGACCGGTAAGCCCCCAGTAGATCGATCGACAAGCGATCGCGGCAGCGGGATTCGCGCGATCGCGGGCAACCGTGTCAGAAGAAGTTTCTATCATTGGGGTGAGCGCGCTTGGTACATGTTCGTTTTAAACAATGATCACATCGTTGCCGCGCGGGTCGCAAACGACGCTCGGTGTGCCCTCGGACGCTCGCTTTGCGTGTGCTAGACTCGCGGTTCGTCGACGGTTAACCTCTGTGCCATTCTCTATGCCAACGACGGCCTCGAACCCTCCCGCGGTACCGGCTTTGCCGGATCTGAGGTGGATCTCCTGGACGTGCTGGATCCTGATTCTGGGCTCCATCGGCAGCCTCGCCTTTCAGGCTGCGCTCAACTTCGCGGGTCCGCAACCTTTTCGCGCGGTGGTGGATGACTCTCTGATGTTAGTGCGGTACGCCGATAACCTCCTGAAGTACGGGGCGATGATCTGGAACCCCGGCGGTCCGCCCACATATGGATTGACAAGTCCTTACTATTTCCTTTGTGCGGTGCTGCCGATCCGGGAGTTCGTGACCAGCAGTCCCATCGGAGTTGCCGTCTGGTCGAGTTTGAGCTGCGGCATCCTTTTCTTTTGTGCTATCCCGGTTCTTATTTATCGCTTTGTTCCGGGGCCGAACCTCGCTAAGCATGTAGCGATGGCGGCGGTTTTTCTTTCTCTTGCCTGGTCCGCCCCGCATATGATCGGACATCTTCTCAGCGGGATGGACGCGTGTTTCGGACTCCTGTATTTCATGATTTATCTGGCATTTCTCAGCTGGTATTCGTATCAGGGGACCGCGGCATCGGGAGTGCTCACGGGCGTCATCGCGGGGCTGGCGTTTGGCGCGCGCCCCGATCTGGTGATCTACTCTCTGTTGATACCCGTGGGTTTGATCGTGTTTGCCCGTGATCGCCAGGAGCGGCCGGTCGCCCTCGGCATGCTCGCCGCTACGCTCCTCACGTTGGGAGCCCAAGCCGCTTTTGCGAATGTCTATTTCCAATCACCGCTCCCGCTCTCCTTTTATGCTAAGTCTCTGAAGCTTTACCCCGGATTGGCTGGATACGGGTTTACTTCGCTCTATAGCCTGTGCTTCTTTGTCGCGTCTTATTGGCTGCTATTCGTACTCATCGTATTGAACGCAACTGTAGATCCGCGGCAGTGGTGGCGCGAGACGACACCGCTCGCGAAGAGTCTGCTTGCGGCGCTCCTGGTGCACCTGGCTTATGTTCTGCTCGGCGTGACTCCCATTATGGGACAGAACCAGCGCTTCTTCTATGCGGACTTGCCTGTGCTCATCTACCTCTCTGCGACAGCCACAGTAAGGCTGCTCGACCGAGTTCCCGCGTCCTGGTCCGCAGGTTTGGGAAGACTGGATCTCAAATATCGCTACGCGGCGTTCGCAGCCGCCTTTTTCTTCCCTCTACCCACGGTGACCAATGTGCAGACGGTAAGTTATCTGCTGCACGGGAATTTCGCGCCCTTCGATCTGGTCAAAGAGTATCAGGCTTACAACACTCCCTACTGGTTTGCCTTAGATCGTTTTTCGACTCTTCCGGACGATCTCCGGATGGCCGTAACCGAGATCGGCCATGTAGCGGCGATGAACCTGAACAAAGAAGTTGTGGACTTTTCGGGCTTAAACGAAACACGTTTCGCGCATCACCGTTTTTCGGCCGAAGTCTTCTTCCAGCATTACCATCCGGATTTGATTGTGATGCCGCATCCCGGGTATCGCGGAATGGTCCAGGATCTGGAGAATCATCCGGTATTCAAGACTCAGTATGTGTGGGTGCCGCCGGAAGACACCGGCGATCAGGGAACCGGGCTCGCAATCCGCCGCGACAGTAAATACTACGACGCTATGCGGAAGATATTCATCGACGCTTGTGACCACGGCGTCACGTGCCGGCTTCCGCCGGAGATCAGCGGTGTCCGTGGCTCGTTATGACGAGCCTTTCACGATGAATCGTTGTATCGGAAGGTGAGCCTTACGGATAGCGGCAAGTAAGTCCGGTTCGCGGTCGCGGCGCAGCGCGAGAATGAGCGGCTGGCCGGTGACTTCCCAACAGTCATAACGCTGAGAGAACGTTCCGTTCGTGCGGTTTTGAAAAATCTCCACCGTGGTTGGCCCGCTGGCAAAGCCAAAGACAGTTGGGGAAACGACATTCACGGAGTAGGCGGGGTCGGCCTTACCGAAAGTCGGGAAGTAGACGGTCCCATGATGCGCGATATAAGGGTCCACCAGACCCAGCCAGTCATGCATCGGATTGTCCATCAGCGTATAGGACACGACCCCTAATACCTCCGGAGCGATGATGTCGGAGGGATTCAGGGCAGGCTTGAGTACATTGGCGATGTTCAGGTAATACGGTTCGTACATCGCCGGGACCATCTCCAGAAGTGCATGGTGTTGGAGGACGCCGTGAACGGTCCAGCTCTTGTTCGTGACCTGGGTCGCGAGCATGAGGAGCAGTGTCGCGGTAACTGCCGGGATACGGACTTGTGGATAGCGGGTTATCAGGTTTTCCAGACCCCTGGCGGAGAAGATGACCAGGAGCGGGTAGAAGACGTTCACGAAGCGATAGCCGAACATCCAATCGCCGCCATTCAAAAGGATGACCACGATCTGATAGCTGAACCAGGCGAGCCCGAGGATGGAGCCAAAGGCCAACTTCCTGAGAGAGACCGCAAGCGGCAGGAGCACCCAAGGAGCGGCTTCCAGGCAAAAGAGAAACAAGTATTTGACGCCGAAGTAAAGATCCCGCGCGTGCAGAGGATGGGACTTGGCGACGACGGTATTGGGGACGAGCTGTCCGTAGTAGCTGTAGCGCCAGAGAACGACGGTGCCAACCACGAGAGCCCAAGGGACTAAGAGGCGGCCGTTCGCCCGCAGCGATCGCAGAACGGACGTAAGACTGAGCGGTGACCGGCTATCCGCAAGTGCGATGCAAAGGAGAGCGAGGGGCGCCAGGACCAGGCTCTCCGGCCGTAAGGTGGTAGCCAGTCCGAGAATCGCGCCGGCCCAGAGCAGACGGCGGCCGAGGAGGAGTGCGAAGGCGCTCACGAGAACGAGAGTGTAGAGTCCGGTTTCGATGCCGTTTCCGCAAGCGATCCAATATTCGGCGTTGCAGGCAGCGGCGCAACAAACGACGAGCGCATATACGGGGGAAACGTCGAGTTTGGAAACCGCGGTTCGATAGGCGACCACGAGCGCGGCAATCCCGCACGCGACACCGATCGCGAGGGCAAACAGCTCCGGGCGCCAACCGAGGAGTTGGGGAATCGTCATGAGGAGAACCCAGCTCAGGTCCGAGATTCCCTCAACTTTCTGGCCGTGATTGAAAACCAGACCGTATCCGTGGACCAGGTTGGCCGCATAGCGATGGGCGATGAAGCCATCGTCAATCAGCAGGACGTGGATGTGAAAGAAGCAGAGCAGGCACGCGGCGATGATGAAGAGAGAAGCCAGCCGCGCATGCCAGGGGCGCATGGCGTTGTTTCCGTTTACCAGCAAGATTTCACCGTGAGTGGGAGCGATGGTGCGCCCGACAAGATTCGAACTTGTGACCTTCTGCTCCGGAGGCAGACGCTCTATCCAGCTGAGCTACGGGCGCGGGATTTCTCGACAGCACCATTGTACTCCCTCGGTGGGCGGGGGCGGCCTGCAGGGACGCCTTGCGTGTTAAGATCAAGGGGCTCGAAATTCTTCCATCGGAGAGGTGGCTGAGTGGTCGAAAGCAGCGGTTTGCTAAACCGTCGTAGGGTTTAAAGCTCTACCGGGGGTTCGAATCCCCCCCTCTCCGCCAGAGTCGAATCAATAACTTAGAGGCTTGTAAATTGCCAAGCAGGCATACAACTGTCAGGGGGTCGTATGCCGCGTGGTTCCAGAGCGTCCGCTAAATTCACCAGGGTTCCCGCGTCGAGATCGCCGCGTTTGTAGTGACGCTCCCATGCCCGAAGGAATCCGTCTCGCCGCATTCCGGGCAGCACACCGTGGGCAACAACAAGGGGTGAGTCGTCCACTTCAGGTCCATCTCTTCAATCGCCCTTTGCATGGCCAGCTTGCGCGCCGTCCCTCTTCCGATGTGCCAAAGGGCAACGAGTTCGCCAACGCGGTAGTGCTTCTCGAGACTGGTATCGGCCGGCACAACGTTACTTATGAGCAGACCTCGCATCCCAAAGAGCAAAGTACGCGGCTCGCCATTTATCAGCTGCGGGCCCGAAAAGGAGATCGCTTCATCGGACCCGATCGACGCAACGCTATGCCGGATCGGGAAGCGGGATAACTCCAAGCGCACGTTCCTGGGCGTGGATCAAGTGTCAACCATAAAATAGAGCGCATCCTGAAAGCGTGGAACCATACACCGTCTCGCGCATCCAACTCCTGCCGCATAGCCCAAAGGGTTGATTGCGATGCTCTGGATCGCTTCTTTCACGCGGCCCAGAAACTTCTCGCCAAGCCCTTCCGAACGCTCTTCATACCAAGCAGCGGCCCGCTCGATATCCGTCTCTGCCCGTCTGGTTAAGCGAACCGGCTTCAATGCGGGACGGGTTGTTTGAGGTTACGCTGCATCTTCGCCAGCGCTTCAAGAGCGTCCACGGTGTCCTTCTTGTCTTCTTCGTATGTCGCCAGACGCTCGGTCACGAACTCGACCTCTTCCGCGGGTGTCGTGCCTGGCCGTGTGGGTGTGGTGGACATCGCGTTTCCCTTGCTGAAATCTATCTCACATTATCCCGCAATTCAACACGGGCGCACCATCGGTCAAGTTGTGCAGGACGGAACCGGTTTCAGGCGGCCGAACGTTTTGCGGCTGCGGGTTCCTCTTGAACAACATGCCCGGGAATAATTCGGACGCTGGCGTTGTGCTTGGCGGCGGCGAGCGACTCCGCGTAGATGTCCGAGACGCGGCGGGTCATGACGTCGAGCGTGAATTCGCTTCGGACGCGCTTGCGGGCGGCATCCGCGAACGCGGCGCAGCGGGCGGGATTTTCGAGTAGAGAATTGAGAGCCGCGGCGAGGGCGTCGGCATCGCGCGGGGGCACCGTTAGACCTGTTTCGTCATGCCGGGAAACGAAGGGCACGCCCGAATCGAGAGCGGTGTTGACGACCGGAAGGCCGCAGTTCATGGCCTCCAGCTGCACAATGCCGAACGCTTCGCTGCGGGCGACGGACGGGAATGCAAAGACGTCGGCGGCGCGGTAGTACGGGGTGAGGTGATCGTTCTGGATTTCGCCGAGAAGTTCGATCTTGCCCTGCAGGTTGGCGTCGGCAATGCGCTGCTCGAGCGACGCGCGCAGCGGACCGTCTCCGATCAGCAGGAGCTTGCCGTCGACGCGGCGCATGGCATCGATCAGGTATTCGAAACCCTTGTAGTAGACCATGCGGCCGACAGCCACGATCAGGCGGGAACCATAGCGCTGGCGTACGCGGGCAATCTCGCGAGGCTCGGCGTCCGCCATCCCGATGCAGGGGATTCCATAGGGCACCACGGTGCACTTATCCCGAAATCGGGCGAGGGCGGGAGAGGTATCGAGGTAGCGCTGGGAGGTGCAGATGATGTATGAGCTCCGGTGCAGAATCATGCGCAGGAAAGGCTCGAAGGCCGCGCCGAGCATTTTCTGGCGGATCACGTCGCTGTGATAGGTGGTGACGATCGGGCCGCGAAAGCCGCTTGCGAGGACCGCGAGGGTCGCCGTGGGATTGGGAAGGTGCAGGTGCAGGATGTCGGCATCGGTCGCGGCGATGGCGGGAATCAGACCGGGGCAGAACGAAGCCGACGCGAAGTTGAATTTGGTGCCCACGCGCCGGACGTAAACGGGTCCGTCCATTTCGGCCGTGGTGCCCGGCCCGTCGTTAGCCACGATGGCGTGCACCTCATTCGATCGGGCGAGCTCGCGGCATAGGTTCTGGAGGTGTGTTTCGATGCCGCCCATGTGGGGCGGATAAAACTTTCCAACTTGCAGGATCCGGCGTTCTTTCATCGAAATAATTCCTTGTTTTCGGCAACCCAGGCCTGCAGGCGGTTCAGGCCGCTCGCGACATCGAAGCGCGGAGACCAACCGAGTTCCGCGGCGGCGCGACGGATATCGGAAACATAGATACGCTGGTCGCCCGGACGCCAGTCCGCGTGCGCGTATCGCAGGGTGCCCTGATATTTTTCTTTCAGAAAGCAAAGCAATTCAAGAAGCGATAGCGCGTTCTCCGAGCCACCGCCGACGTTATAAACACGCCCGGCAGCGACGTCAATGCGATTGGCCGCGGCGTCGTAAGCATCGAGAAGGTCTTCAATGAAGAGCACATCCCGAACCTGCTTGCCGTCGCCATAAACCGTGATCGCCTTTCCCAATTCGGCGGCAATGATGAACCACGCAACCCAACCCTGGTCTTCCACCCCGAACTGGCGGTAACCGTAGATGCAGGATTGCCGGAAAACGACCGTTTTGAGGCCGTAGATGCGGTGGTAGTCGCGGAAATACTGGTCCGCGGCTCCTTTGGAACAGCCATAGGGAGAATGGAAATCAAGAGGTTGCTCCTCGGGCACACCGAGAGGCCGGTCCGCGAGGCGATAGGAACGATCGTCTTCGCGCACCTCCAGGTCTTCCAGGCCTCCATAGACTTTATTGGTAGAAGAGTACAGAATCGCACAATTTACTCTCGCGATTCGGGACGCTTCGAGGACATTGAAGCTGCCGTGGGCGTTGATCTCGAAATCCTCGCGCGGGTCGGCAACGGAGGTGGTCACGGCGACCTGCCCGGCCAGGTGCAGGATCAAACCAGCGTCCGCGTGCCGCAGAAAGATTTCGTTGATTGCGGAGCTGTTGCGAATGTCTGCGCCGCAAAACTCCAGGTGGCCCTGGGACTCGAGCCATTCGAGATTGCGCTCCGTGCCTTTCCGGGACAAATCGTCGATAACGATGACGTGATGGCCCTGCCGCAGATACCGGCTGGCCGCGTTGCATCCGATGAAGCCTGCACCGCCGGTGATGATGATCTTCTTAACCATGGTGGATTTGTCCCATTTCACTCGATGAAATTAGCTTGCCGTACACTGCGGCCATGCCGTCCGCATGACGCTTCCAATGGAACGCGGAAGCGCGGGCGCAACCGGCGGCCACTCGTTCCCGCCATCGGGCGGCGGCCGACTCTCTTTCCTGAAGCAACGCGAGAACCGTTTGGGCCCATGCGGGGGCGGCATCCACGGGGCAATGGATCGCCGCCCCGGCCGCAACTTCCCGCAGCACGGGGATATCGGAGGCCACGACGGGCGTACCGCAAGCCATCGCTTCAGCAAGCGGTAAGCCGAAACCCTCGGCTTCGGAGGGAAAGAGCACGAGCGCGGCGCGCCGATAGATCGCGGCGAGGGCTCGCGCCGGCAGAAAGGGAACCGTTACGATCGAGCGATCGAGGCCAAGGGTCCGGGCGAGGTGGAGTTGAGGAGCGGTGAGCGCGGCGCCGACGCGGACCAGCCGGACATCCGGGCGCTGGCGGGCGCAGGCGGCAAAGGTACGGAGGAGAGTGTCGATTCGTTTCCGCGGGATGGTGCTGCCGACGTGCAGCAGATCCACCATCTCTCCCGGTGGGCCGAGCAGGCGCGCGGCTTCGGAATCCGCGACGGGGTCGGGCGCGGCGCTGTAGCAATCATCGATCGCGTTGAGCACGAGGTGGGTGCGCGCGCGCGGGGCGAGCCCATAGTGCAGAAGCTGTCCGCGGGTCGTTTCGCTGACACACACAATCGAGGCGGCTTTTTGAAGGCCTTTGAGGGTGTGGCGGACCATGGCGCGGAACCAGAGAGGCCGCGGCTCCAGATGGGGTTGCAGCACGCACCGGAACGTGTCGAGGTCATGACAGGTCACCACGGTCCGCTCCGGCGGCAGGCGGTGCACGAGTTGCCCGTAGCTATGGTCGATCACATGAAACAGGTCGAAGTTCCGGAGGCGGGCAGCGGCGCGGGGATAGCACCAGAACCGGTTCAGGGCGCGATCGGCATTAAACGCGGAAGGGCCGAGGAGGGCGTGGAACGGCTGTTTCATGCGCGGCTGCACGCGGGTGGCGCGGATCGCGCCGGGGTGGCTGTCACGCAGGCCGCGGAGGAGCATGTGGGAAGCGTGGTCCATGCTGGGCCAGTTTTCTTCGGCGTAATCCGAGAGAAGCGCAACACGCAGGGGATTCATCAAACGGGGATGGCGGCGGGGGCAGCCGTCCGCTCCTGGCAGACCTTGCGGAACAGGGTGACCAGGGCATCGACATGCGTCTGGAGATCGAACCGATTCATGTTGGCGAGAGCGCCCGCGCACAGTCCAGCGTATACGGCGGGATCGAGCGTACACGCCACGATAGCGCCGGCAAGACCGCCGGCCGTGGGTGGATTCCCGGATGCAAGCATTCCGTTGATTCCAGGAATCAGCCACTCTTCGATGCCTCCCACGGCAAAAGCGGCGACGGGCACGCCGTAGGTGGCGGCTTCGGGACCCACCTTCCCAAACGGTTCCGGCCAGAGACTGGGGACGACTAAGAGGTGTGCGTCGCGGAAGAGGTCCTGAAGCGCGGCGCCCGTCGCCCACCCATGGAAGCGGATGGCGATTTGGGGATGGCCGGCCATGACGCGATCGGCAAGCGTCTGCCAATGTTCCCGATCCGGACCGTCGCCGGCGAAATGCACTTCGACCGGACGATCGAGGGCCTGCTGCACGGCCGGCAGAGCGTCGATGAGCACCTGGCCGCCTTTCAGTTTCTCCATGCGGCCGACAAAGAGGAGCCGCGTGCGTTCTTCGACAGGCCGGCGTGGTTCCAGGGGATGCGTGGGGGCGCTGCTTTCGGTGACTTCATAGGGCAATCCATGAAGCCTTGCGGGTGCCAGGCCGTGATGGTAGTACTCGGCTTCCATATGGCGGGAGTGCGTGATCACGGCGTCATAGCGCGCCAGGACGTCAAGCCGGTCGCGCTCGACCGTGTAGCGCCGGAACATGGTGATGGGACTGCGCCCACCGCACCGGCGCGGGAAGTAGTAGAGCAGGCACGCGGGTCCAAAGGTACGTTTGCAGGGCTGGATAACGGGGAACGCGTGCGTTTTGAGGCCGCTGATACAGGTGCCGTAATAGTTGTGCACCGAGTAGGCGGCGGGCGCGATCCGGAGCAGGTGTTCCTGAAAAGCGGGAGCGATCTCACCGTGAACGTTGATCAGATCGGGATGGAACTCTTCGATGCGATCGAGGGCGCGCGCCTCCCCGATCTGCGGGACATCGACAAGCTCGGTGAGATCGCTGGTCCGGATGGCGGCGCGCGTTTCCGGCTCATCGTTGCAATAGACGAACTGGAGGAGGTGACCGCGCCGCTCCAATTCGGGCAGGACCACGTCCAGATTCTGTTCGGTACCTCCGATCTTGCGGCGGCTGAAGCTGACGACGGTGAGCCTCATGCGGCGGCCCGGGAAAGGCGGGGGACCGGGCGGGGCGCATTCGCAAGAAGCGCGGCAACGGTACGGCCGACATCGAAGCGGGTGAGATAGAGTTCACGGGCGCGGTGAGCCAGAGCCAGGCGGCGGGCGGGATCGGCCAGAAGGTGGAGGGTGGCGGCGGTAAGGTCCGCGGAACCGATGGAGGAAGCGACGGCAACGGCCGCGGTTTCGAGCCACAGTGTCTCGCTCAAAGGACCCAGATTAGTGACCACCGGCAAGCCCAGGGCAAGCGCCGCCATTGCCGTTCCGCGACGGGTGGATATGCCATCCGGATACGGCTGCAGCAGGACGTCGCAGGCGGAAAGAACACGAGCCAGGGTGGCGCCGGGAAGCGCGCCCGTGACCACGAAACGGTCTTTGAGATGGGGATGACGGGCGGCGAAAGCGGCGTAGAAGTCTTGACCGCCTGCCCCGGCCAATACCACGGTCGCGCTGGTCCTTTCCAGAATCTCTTGCAAAGCCGGCGCGAGCAGACGCGTGATGGAAGGCTGGTAGGTTCCGAAGTGGCCGATGACGGGGCCGTCGAGGGGAGCGATCGCGGAGCGTAGAGAACGTACGGCTGCGGGGTCGACCGCAGTGTCGATGTTACTCGGGACCGGGAGCCAGGCGAACTCTTTCGGTCGCCCGAAACACCAGGGACGCAGCCGAGTCTCCCAGGCGGGGATGGACACCCATACTTTGGCGGCAGCCGCGAGCAGGACGGTGATCATGACGCGATGTACCGCAGCCGCAAGATCCTGCTTCCGCGTTCCTTCGCGGAAGGCAAGGCACGGCTCGTGAACCATCACTTCGACACGGTCCTGATCGATCTTGGCGCGTTTCCATAGCCAGAGAGGGAATAGAAGGTTGAGACTGCGGAGACCGAAGCTGTGCGGGGTCCACTGGACGATGAGGCGGCGGGGCTTCGGTTGATGGGCAAGATCGCGATCCAGACGGAAAAGCCCACGAAGGCCGAAGCTGCCGGTCGACACCTGGACTGCCGCGCCCTGTTCGATCAACTTTCTGGCGATGAGCGCGGTGTAGTCGCTGACGCCGCCGGGCAGCGGGGGATATTCGCCGGTAAGGATGTGGATCATCGGGCCTTTTTTGCCAAACGAACCCAAAAGAGGTCGGATTCGACGCTTTGCGGATTCCAGCCGCTGGCGACGAGGGAGTCGAACAGGGGAGTGCCAGTTCTGGCGATCTCACGCGGATCGGTTTGCAGCGCCGGGGCGGAGCCGAGGAGCAGGCGCAGCATGAGGAAGTTGACGGCGAGAGGCGAGTAACGCGGGTTGAAGCGGAGGTCTTCAATATCGAGGCGATTGGCACTGCCAGGGGGCTGGCCGGGGTAAAGGGCGACGCGGGGAAGTTGCCGGTTGCGGATTAGGTAATCGGCCGCAATCGGGTCGACCAGGACTGCGAACGCCTGCACGGAGAGACCCGCAAAGGCAACTAGAGCAACGGGTGTGGACCAGCGGCGGCTCCCCAGAAATTCCACGGTGGGAATGCACATGAGCATAACGCCGGGAGTGAGGAAACGAATGGCCCAGCAGTCATCCCCGGACCAGTCCCACCATTGCGAATAGAAAAGGATTTGGGCGATGAGAACGGCGGCAAAAAACCCGTAGTCTTTGGAGCCGTTTCCTTTTTTTGCAAAGCAAACGAGCGCGGCTACCCCAAGGAGTAGGGGTGGGGAATAAAGGATGATGCTGCGGCCGGCGGAGAAGAGAATGCCGTAGAGCCCGGAGAGGAATGGTTCGGAGAAGGGCTCGCCGGCGTATCCGGCTTCGAGGAGCGTCCCCCAGCGGATCCAATTGCAAAGGGCGTTGACGGCGAGCGCGGGCAGGCACGCGGCGGCCATCCGCGCGGAGGTGCGCAGGTTGCGGTGAATCCAGAAGTGCCAAAGACCCAGGACCACGACGGCAACGATCGCATCCGGCCGGATCACAATGGCGCAACTGGCGATGAGCATCCCAAGCGTTGGCCGATTCAATTTCACGGTGAGGAAGCCGGCGAACAGGAAAGTCAGCACCAGTTGTTCGATGGAATCCATGCGCGAGCAGGGGAGCCATACGGTGCAGAAACCGAGGACGAACAGAGTCCGCCAGGTTTGGCGCGGTCCGAAGCGAAGGCGTAGATATTTCGCGACTAGAGCCAGGAACACGGCGGCATTCAGGACGAAGAGCAGCATGTAAATGGGGCCTTCGGCGTGGAACGGGGTGAGGCGCCTGAAGGCTTCCGCAACGGCCAGAAAGGGCATGGCGAGCAGCGAATGACCGATGGAGTATTTGCAGAAGACGGCTCTCACGCCGTTCACTACGAGGCCGGCATCGTCGATGCGCGCGGTGTGGTGGAACAGCATGGACTTGGCCCAGGCGATACGGAAGGAACTGTCGCCGGAATCCAGATGGCCGCTCCAGGTGACGAGGTAGGCGAGGGCGAAGCAGAACGTGAGCAAGATGGGGCGGTCGATCAGGGGAAGCGGGCGGGAGCGACTGGCGTTAACGGATTCCCGTTCAGGGACCAACGTTGCAGTCAATGCGCGGACCTCGTTGCCGCGGAGTGGGGAATTGGATGGCGCAAACGAAAGGCGCGAAAGGATTCGAGTTGGGGTTCCAGATAGGGGCGCAGGGCAGAGCGCATAACGACGGGCGTCATCAGAAGCGCGTATGCGGTAACGGCCGCTGCTCCGGTGAGAGCGATTCGTAAGGGCCCGGCGTGCGGAGCGCCGGTAGCGACCAGGGAAGCGGCGGACGCGGCCAACGCCATCCGCCAGAACCATCCGGCGAGAGGCGCGCCCAGGCGAACCAGAGAAATGCCGAGTTCATGCGCCAGACGCCGGCCATTGCCGAACACGAAGACGCAGCAAGTACTCAAGATAGATCCCAGCACGATTCCGATAGCTGAGTGCAGGGACCATGCAAAAAGGATCGAAAAAATCGTGCTGAGGAGGCCGTCGGCAAGGCTGGTATAGGCGAGCGGGCGCTCGTGTCCGAATGCGAACAGAGCGTAGATGGCGGTGATATTGAGGTGGCGCAGCAGCATGGACAGCGCGAACAAAACGCTCAGGAGGAGGCCGCCGTAGTAGGCATCGCCCACCCACCAGCGCACGAAGGCGGGATTGACGGCGAGGGTGAGCGTGGTGACCATGCCGCTGGCGAGGAGCATGGCGAGGCTGAGTGCGCCGGTGACGGAGGCGAGGTGCTCGCGGTCCGCAGCAACCCGCATTTCACTGAGGCCCGGGGCGGCGGAGCGCATGATGTGCTGGGGCTGGTTTTGCAGCGCATTGATGAGTTTTCCGGTGCAGTTATAAGGGACGACTGCGGCCGCCCCGAACAGGCGCCCGATGATCGCGGCATCGGTTCCGTAGATGAGGACCTGGGCGACCTGGCTGACGCTCACCCACAGTCCGCGCCGGAATTGCGCGGCAATGCCGGAGGCAGGCACCACTCGCCAGCTGCGGGGCCAGGCGCGCGGGTAGCGCGTGCGAAGGCGAATGATGCTGACGGCCGCATCGACGAGCTGGTTGACGGCCCAGCCCGCGACCAGCGCGCCGAGTCCGAACCCGTTCGCAACCAGGGCCACGCTGGTGAGCAGTCCCGCGAGCCACGATCCCATATAGGTCCAACTGGAGAACGCGAGGTCTTGCAGACCTTCGAGCACGGCGCGAAAGAGGCGGGCGGGGAAGAGCGCGCAGAATGCGACGGCGGCGAGGCCCACGGGATTGCGGATGGCGGTCCAACCGCTCGGGATACAGAGCCACAGAACGGCTGCGACGGCACCCACTACCGGAGTTTGCAGGAGCACGATCCGCATAGTACGGGCGACCAGTTCGGGAAGCGCGGGGCTGGACGAATCGCTCGCGACCAGCTGTGCGATTTCCCGGGGCAGCAGGGCGACCACGCCGAGATCCATGAGGGTCAGGTAAACCAGAATCTGTTGGCCGACGATCCAGAAACCATAACCGGCGGCGCCAAGCCGATGAAGCAGGAACGGGCTCAGCCAGAGGCCGGCAATCATCGTGAGGAACTGCCCGGAGATGCCGAGGACGACGCTATGGGAAAAACGGCGCGCGCGTGCCATGGCTTTAGGGGCAAACCGGAGCGAGCGCCGGACCCTGCCAGGTTTGGCGCGCGGCGCCGTAGACGAGGGCGGTGAGCAGCCAATACTGCAGTCCCATGGTGGTGTTGAAAGCGGGCCCGGATAGGCTGGCGCCGATGACGCTGCTGTTCAAGCAGAAGGTGAGGGCCGCCGCGAAGGGGACGGTAGTTCCGTAGCGATACGAGCGCGCCACGCGGAACAGGAAGAGCATGGACGCGCCCAGGCCGCAGCCGTAGAGCAGCCACATGGGAACGCCGCCGTCGTAGAGCCATCCGGTCGGTTGGATTTCGGCCCAGAGCGCCGGGGAATCGGGGCGGTGCGGGTCGCTGAAGTAGGCGCCCATCATGCCCCAGCGGCCGGGTCCGGCGCCAAGCGGATATTGGGACAGGCCTGGACCGAAGGTATATCGCCAGAACCAGCCGCGGCTGGCATCGTAACTGGCGGCCATCCCCTGGTTGCCGATCTGGAGAAAGCGATCGCGGACCTGGCCGCCGCCCACGGCCACTGCCCAGGTGAAGGAACCGGCGAGCAAGATCACGGCCGCAGCGGCCATCCAGACGCGATTCCAGATGAGGCCGGCGCGCAGTCCGAAGAAGAGGAGCAGCAGAATGCCGAACAGGGTCATGAGGGTGAGCGATCGGACCTGGGTCAGGTAGAGGACTGCGAACCCCGCGAGCGCGGACGCGAAACAAACCAAACGAACCCAAATTACTGTGGAGCGCAGAGCGGAGAAGGCAAAGCCGAGGATGGCGGACAGAGATCCGGCGAGGGCCGCGCCGCCGGGGAGATCGCTGAGGCCTGGGGGACGCAGGAGAACTCTGCCGCTCGGGCTGATGAACGTCAGGGAGCGGAGCCAACTGGCGGAGGCCCCGGCGCTGAATTCGGCGGGAAGGAAGCGGTCGGGGAAGTAGATCTGAAGCAGGCCGACGGCGACTCCGGCGACATTCACGGCCCAGAAGATCCAAAGCAGCCGGATCAATCGCCGTTCGCCGGTGACCAGGCCGGCTGCCCAAAAGGCCGGGGCGAGTATCGCTAATTGCAGGAAGAACTGGGCCAGTCCCGCGCGGATTTGGGTTTGGGGGTGGAAGAGGTTGAGGACCAGAAGGACGAGCACGAGTTGCATGGCGAAACCGCCGGGCGCGAGCGGCATGCGGCCATTTCGGCGGAACAAAGCCAAAGAGGCCAGGCTGGCGAGGTAAGGGGTCGCTCGAATGGCGAACCGGAAAGGCTGCGTACCGGGGAAGAGAAGGAGTCCGTTCAACAGAAAAAGCAGGGGAATGAAGAGTTCCAACCAGCCCCATTGGCTTTGTTCCGTCGAATTCAAGCCGGCACCGGTTGTGCAACTTGTGCAGAGGCAAGGGCTTTCAGGAGGGCCTCGTACCGGTCGAGAGTGCGGTCCATGGAGAGTTCGCGGCTGCGTTCCAGACCGCGAGCGGCCCAGGCGCGGCGGGCGGCGGGGTCGTTGAGGAGGATAAGGAGGGCCGGGGCGAAGTCGGAATCGCGCGCGGCGAGCCAGGCGTAGCGGCCGTTGGCGGAGACTTCGCGGCTGCCCGGGTTGGCCGTGGCGAGGACTGCCGTTCCACTCGCCATGGCCTCGAGATAAGGCAGGCCGAAACCTTCATAGAGGCTGGGGGATGCGAAGACCCATGCGGAGCGGTAAAGATCGGCGAGCGCGGCTTCGGGAACACCGGTGAGGTAGCGGACTGCTTCGGCGCGCGGGCCTGCCTGTTCGGTCACCATCCACAAGCGAGCGTTGGGAAGAGCGGGGCGGATGATTTCGACGAACCATTGGAGCAGAAGGAGTCCGCGTTTACGGCCGCCCAGGGTGCCGACAAAGAGGATGGTGGGATCGGCGGATTTGGTGCTGCTAGGAAAGAAACGGGCGGTGTCGACGCCGTTGGGGATGACGTGGCGAATGGACGGGTAACGGAGCTGGGTGGCGCGGCTGATGGCAATGGCGGTCTGCGTACGGACGGTGAGGAGTTCCTGCAGGTAGACCCCGAATTGGAGAATCTTGCGGGGCAGGGAGGTGGCCGTGCGGGCTTCATCGAGCGCGCTGCCGTGCATGATGCGGAGGACCGGGAGGGCGCGGGCGGGGAGCAGCAGGCTGTCTCCGTGCGCAATGATCACGTCGGCGTCCCGATAGTGGGGGAGCAGAACGAGGAAGTTGCCCAGATAGCCGCTGACCAGGCGGAACCCCAACCAATGGCGCAGCAGGCGGGTTCCGGGACAGCGGCTCACGGCGTAAGCGGCGCCGGGCGGCTTCGGGTCCGAAGTCCAGACGGTCACCTGGTGGCCGCGCCGTGCGAGGCCGTGGGCAAGGTCATGGGCGACGCGTTCACAGCCGCCGCGTTTCTCGCCGGCAACGGGCAGCCGAAAGCTGATCATGGCGATCTTCACGCGGCGGCCTGCTTGCGCGTGAGGCTCGAGATGGCCTGTTCCAATTTTTGGATCTGGGCGCGCGGGTCGCACAACTGCCGGGCGCGCAACGGACCTGCGGCGCCGAGCTGCAAGCGCAAAGCGGGGCTGTCGAGAAGCGATTGCAGGGCTTGCGACACGGCATCCACGGTGGGAGCGGCGAGAATGCCGCAATCCGGGTTGAGGATCTCGCGCGCGCCGCCGAGGGCGGTAGCAACTACAGGAAGCTGAGCGTTGAGGGCTTCGACAAAGGTGAGGCCGAACGGTTCGGGCGCGGTGTTGGGCTGACAGTAGATGTCCGCGAATCGCATCAGTGCGGGCATGCCGGTGACGTGGCCGAGGAAGCGGACGCGATCGGCGATGGCAAGCCGGCGGGACAGGGCGTGCAGTTCGCGCCGCAGGTCGAGTTCCTGGGGGCGTTGGGCTGCACCGGCGATCCAGAGAATCCAGTTGGGGTTACGGCGGAGGGTGGCTAGTGCTTCGAGGAGCAGCGAATGTCCTTTCCAGGATTCAAAGCGCGCGGCCTGGAGGATGACGGTCTGGGGGTTCGAATGACGCTGCATCGCGGCGATTTCGGCCGGGGAAAGTTCGATGCAGGGATGGATGGTTCGGATGGGCGCAGCCGGGTACGCACCTCCGATGGTGGCCGCGGTGTAGCTGCTATTGGCGACGACGAGATCGGGGCGGGGGCGGCGAGACCAGAGGCCGTTCCAGCGCGGTGCATGGAACGTGTCGTGCTGCCAGAGGATGAGCGGGCGCGGGGCAGCGGGCGCGAGTAAGGCAAGCGACCAGGCGGAGTGGACGACGGACGCGTCGAAGTTGCCGTCGTGGGCAAGTGCCGCAAGGCGATGGTGCGCGCGGAAAACGGACCAGGGCTGACGGGCGCGGACGGCTCCGAGCAGGTGGACTTCGCAACCGGCGCCGCGCAGTTCGCGGGCGATGCGATCGTCATGGGTCAGGGCGAAGACGGGTTCGTGGCCGGGCACAAGCGCGCGCGAGCGAGCCATGGTGCGCAGCATGGTTTCTACGCCGCCGAAGAGATTTCCGCTGTGGACATGGAGGATTCGCATGTGGGGAGCACCTCGCGGTAGAAGGATGAGACTGCCGGACCGAGGCGGCCGCGATCGAAGCGCAGTTCGGCGGATGCTCGCGCGGCGCGTCCCACGCACAGGCGCAGGATGCCGTCCGGAATCAGCCGGGCTAACGCTTCGACCAGCGCTTCGACATCACCGGGCGGAGCGGCGATGCCGGTACGGCCATTTTCAACAAGCAGGTCGGCGCCGGGGCTTTGGGAAGCGATGACGGGACGTCCGCATGCCATCGATTCGGCGATGACCAGGCCAAAGGGTTCGGGCGCGGTGCTGGCGTGGACTACGATATCGACGGCGCGCATGGCGGACGCGGAATCGGAGAGGAAGCCGGTGAAGGTCACGCGATTCTGGATGTCGAGGGCGCGGGCAAGTGCGGCGAGTTCTTCCACGGTGAATTGGCTATGCGTGGTCTGGTAAATGGGGCCGCCGATGACATAGGCATGGAACTCGAGATGCCGGAGGCGCGGATGCGCGAGGGCGCGCAGGAACACCTCATGCCCTTTCCATCGGGCAAAGGTCGCGATGAGGCCGACCCGCACGGTGCCGGGTCTGCGCGGGCCGAGTTTTGCCTGAGGACCTTGAGGGTGGAAGTTGGCGAGATCGACGGCGTTGAGGATGGTTTTCACACGTAGCGCGGGGCCGAGCGTGCGCCGGGCATCGCTGGCTACGCTGTCCGAAACGGCGATCGCGCCGGCGCAACGCGACGAGCTCAGTTGAAGCGCCCGGGTGACCATTCCGCGGCTGCCCGGGTAATCGTGAAGATGCCAAATGACGGGCGCGTGCCGGTGCATCCACGCGGCCAGCAGGTGCATCTTCAGGCCGTTGCTGTGGATAACGGTGGGAGGGTGGCGGGCGATGGTGCGCTTCAGCCGCAATGCGTACGAGAGGGTTGCCGGCAGGGCGCGCAGGAGGGCGGCAGCGAGTTGCGGCAGCGATTGCCGGTGGCTACCGAGGCGTGCGAGGGCCGGCGGGAAGGGCACAGAGTCTGCCGTCACATCGAGAGAGCGCGCGCAGGCAAGGAGGGGACCGTCTTCGCCAGCCAGGAGTTGCAGTTGCCACCGCGGTTCCGCTTTTTTCAGGCTGGCGAGCGTGTCGAGCAGGCAGCGCTCGGCGCCACCGAGCTGCGCGCCCGGGCTGAGAAACAGGATGCGCACGGGGGTTAAGCCGGACGATGGCTGGAGAGGGGAGTCTTGACGGGAAGGAGTCTCGCAACGGAGAACCAGCCGGCGGATCGAGGCGTTTGCCGGGACTGACCGTAATAGCCGGGCGATTGTTTTGGATTCCAATCGTTCAGAACACATCCGATTATGGGCGTCTGATCCTCCAAGAGCCTCTGACGGACCGTCACAAGCAGTTCGCGAGCGGTCTTGCGGGCGCGCACGACGATCAGGACTGCATCGGCAGCCCGGCCAAGAATTCGCGCATCGGGGATCTGAACCATGGGTGGCGAATCGATCAGGACAATATCGAAATTGTTTCGGGCATGGGCGGTGATGGCGGCCAGATTTGGGGAATAGAGGAAGTCGGGCGAGCCAAGCGTGATGGCTCCGGCGGGCAGCAGGGAAAGATGGGGCCGCGGGGTGGGAAGAATGGCGCGGTCGATGGTGTCATCCAGAGGAGACGGCGCAGTCAGCAGATCGCTCAGACCGAACGCATTCGGCGTGTTAAGGGCGACGTGCAGGCGCGGACGGCGCAGGTCTCCGTCGATGAGCAGGACACGCATTCCGATCTGGGCGAAGGCGTCCGCCAGGTGCAGGGCAAGGGTGGTTTTCCCTTCGCCTGCATCGACGCTGGAAATCACAAGCGTCTTGACGTTGGCAGAAGGACGGTCAAGCAGAAGAGAGGCACGCAGGGAGCGGAAGGATTCCGCAAACAGACCGTGGTCCTCGACGCGCTCGAAGACACCGGATCCCGCTTCCCGGGCGGACGGGATGGCGCCAAACTCGCGGGCCTGGAGTACACGCGCCAGTTCGCCTGGGGACTGGACCGAGTGGTCCGCCTGACGGCGCGTGACAGAGAAACCAAATCCAAGAAAAAGTCCGGCGATGCTGCCGAGCAGCGCCATACGCCGGCGGCGCGGTTGGAAGGGTTCGGAAGCGGGGCGCGCCGGATCGAGCACGCGCACGTTGCTGGCGCGCATGGTGGACGCGATCTCGGCTTCTTTGACGCGCGCGAGCATGGTGTCGTAGAGATTGCGGGAAGAATCGACCTCACGACGTAGGGCGTCATAGTGCACCTTGCTCTCGGCTTCACGCGCGACGGCTTCCACCTGCGCGGAATATGCGGACTGCAGCAGGGTTTCACGGTGGCGGGCTTCGGCGTATTCGCTGCGGGCGCGATCACGGGTTCCCAGCATTTCCTTGCGGATGGCTGACTCGAGAGGCTCAATTTGCGCCTGCAGACGCCGCACTTTGGAGTAGCCCGCCGTATACGTGGTCCCGAGCTCGGCGAGCTGCCGGCGAAGATCGGTCAGTTTGGACTCGGCGTCCTGAATCGCAGGGTTATTCATGATGGCGGGGGAGTCGGCCGCCGAGACTGCGTCGAAGCGGGACTGCTTGACGATACGGTCGGCCGCGGCCTGCGCGAGTTCGGTTTGCAGGAGGCGCAGCTTGTCTTCCGCGGCCACGTTGCGATCGGCGGAGAGGAGCAAACCGGAACCATGCGCATATTCCTGAAGCGCGGATTCGGATTGCTCCAGTTGGCCGCGCATGGCGTCCAGGGCGGTGCGTAGTTTCTCGGCGCCGCGTTGCGCCCCTTGCCACCGGGCTTCCATATGCTGATCGATGAAGGAGGCGGCGAGGGTGTTGACGAAGCGGGCGGCGGCGCGAGGATCGGAGGAGGAACTGGTGATCTGAATGATGCGGGTCTGTCCCGCGACGTAAACGGCGAGGGAAGCGGCTGCTTCACGGATGGCGCGTTGCTGCGCGGGCGGCTGATTGCGGGCCAGCGCATCCGCCACTCCGGCGACGACGCTTCCGCTTTGGATGATGCGGACCTGGGTCTGGAGATCCATGAGTTCCGCATCGGCGCCCGCGTTCGGATTGCCGTCCTGGGCTTTCAGGAAATTGTCGGTGATTCCCTGGACCTCAATGCTCGCGGTGGCCTGATACAGAGGTGTCTGGAAGGCGGCGATGGCAAGCCCGATTGCGATTCCGGCGGCGACAAACAGCGCGAGCGTTCGGAAGTTGTTGCGGGCGGTTTGCCAGAGTTGCAGCCAATAGAGAGCGGGAATTTCTTCGGGGAGCCGGAAGAGTTCCGCGCGATCCGCGGACAGCACTACCGGGAGCCCCGGAACACGGCGATCGAGGAGCCCGTGCCGATCATGGCTTCCAGGGCGCGGGTCGTGATTACCTTTCCTTTATTCGTCGGAATATACAGAATATCGGAAGGTTCTAATGCAAAATCTTTATCTTTTCCCGCGATCATGCGATTCATATCCACCACAAACTCCGTTCGATCGGAACTCCTCGCGGCAGGCCGCAAGACCCTGGCGCGCGAGGTGCTGGCGTTGCGGTTGGCGCCGCCCGCGAGCGCGATCGCATCCAGGATGGATAGAGTTCGGCCACTCTTCACTTCGTAGCCGCCGGGCCGGAATACTTCGCCCAGAATATAAATCATTTCCGCTGGAGGGACCGTGAGAACATCGTGCGCGAGAAGAGGGATATTTTCTCCGGGATTCAGCGCGTGAAGCAGTGAATAAATCTCGACTTCAGCAACATAAAAGTCCGGATCGGCGCGGAGCTGCGAACGCGGAAGGGGAATCGGACCGGCCGCGTGCAAGCGTGTGATTTTGACGATCGCGCCGGCGTCGGGCCGCAGGCCTCCGGCTTCGGAAATGCCTTCAAGCAGCGTCTTGCGGCCGCGAATCTGCTTCACGCCCGGCGCGTTGACCGCTCCCAGGACCGTTACGGGCTGATCGCGAATGCCGATCAGATTCACGGTCACGGCCGGGTCTTTCAGCAGCGTACTCAGCCGTTCGCGGATTTGCTTTTCAAGGTCTTTGGTGGTCAGACCCGACGCATGCAGATTCCCAATTAAGGGGAGACTGATGTCGCCCTGGGAGTCCACGCGCGTGGGCTTTTCCGAGATCTCTTCGAGGTCCAGCACGCGAACTGCGATCTCGTCGCCGGTACCGAGAAGATAGTCTTCCGAAGGAGGGGATGATGTTTGGGCAGACAGCGCGCCCAGGGCAACCCCGCATGCAAAGAGCGCAGCGACTCTAAGCAGCATGCGCCCAAACTCCAACAAACATGAGGAGCGGCTTTTAGGCGGCGTCCGCGGTCGCGACCCTGGACTCCGACAGACGGCTCTCGATTAAATGAACAAGCCGGCCCACTTCATGATCGAGGAGCTCATCTTCGCATCCAGCTCCTGAAGACGAACCTCGAGGTTCGGGGCGGCGGTGTGCGTCTCTCCAATCACTCTCTGCATGGCGGTTCTCGCAAACTCGGAAACGCTCCGGGATCCGTGCACGCGATAGAGGCTGCGAAGCGCCTCGTACTCTTCATTGGAAAGCCGCAGACTGATCATTCTGCTTTTGCGCTTGAGAACTGCCACTTAAGTCTCCTTCTGTCTTACTTGGAGTAATACACAATGAGTAGCAGAAAGTTTCGGAGTTGTATAGGAAATTTACCTGAATTATTCAGAAAAGAGTCTCGCAATTAAAAGCCAAAGATGCGAAAGCGCGACTTTTGGGGCTTCGCCCGGGGAGCAACAGGAAGAGGAACGCCTTGCAGCGCGCTTCGCGGGTTATCGTGAAACAGGCGCGCAGCCAGGGTTTCCGAGTGTTTTTGAAGGACTTCGGCGTAGGCTCGATCAAGGCGCGGCGGCCGGAATTCAACATCGTGTCCATCGCTGGCGACGAAGTGCACCTTGTCTTCGTCGAGCAGGCGCCACGACACACGGTGCGCCGTTTTTCCGAAATGACCCTCGAGCGATTGCGCGGTGATTTGCACATAGCACCCGATTTCGAGCCAGCTTTCAAATAGATTGGCGTCGCGCCAGAGCGCGCGGTTGCGTTCGGGATGGGTGATGACCGGCAGGATGCCGACCTGGAGCATACGTTCGAAGACGTGGCCGATTTCCGGCGGAATGATACTGTCGGGCAGTTCGACCATGAGGTAGCGGAGATGGTTGATGGTGAAAGGCCGCGGGTCGGCGAGAGCCTGCTCGATATTTCCGAAGCTGAGATGGAAATCGGACCCCAGATGGATTTTGGGATGCCCGCCGAGAGCGTCGGTTAGCTCGGCCGCGCGCGCTTCTATCAGCGCGGCATCGAAGGGATACCGGCTATTGGCGTGAGGGGTGGCGACGAGGTCGGTGGTACCGGTTTTCGCGGCGAGCTGAGCCATGGCGATGCTGTCGGCGAGCGTCTTGGCGCCATCATCGAGACCCCAGAGGATGTGGCTGTGAATGTCGACCATGGGTGAAAGAAACCCCATGGTCGCACGAGGTGCGGCGTGTTACTGGAGGGTGAAGTTCACGTCGATTTCGGTGATCACCTCGACGGGATCGCCGTTGAGAAACACGGGCCGGTAGCGCCAGTTGCGGACGGCATCCATGGCGGCGTCGTTGAGCAGCGGGTGTCCGCTGAGCACGTGAAGGTTCTCGATGCCGCCCTCTCGGCTAATGG
Source organism: Bryobacterales bacterium (assembly GCA_963814235.1). Taxonomy (GTDB): domain Bacteria; phylum Acidobacteriota; class Terriglobia; order Bryobacterales; family Bryobacteraceae; genus Bog-113. The sequence goes on from CAWFCA010000002.1 coordinate 195,517, forward strand.
TGGCCTGGAGGCGAACCGTTCCGGTGATGCGCGCGGTCAAGGCGAGCCGCGGGTAGGACGGTTTGGGGCCGGAGAGCAGGCGCGACTGGATGACGCCGCTCGAGACCCGCAGTGGCGCGCGCGGGGTTGGCGGCGGAACGCGGGCGGGCAGAGGTGGAAGGACGGAACCGTCGCTGGAGATGGCCGTGAGCAGACCGCTGGGCAATCCCGCGCTGGTGGAGGCGACCGCCATTCCGAGTGCCGGTGCTTCTTCGGCCTGAAGCGGGGATACATGCGTAGGGGCTACGAATCGGGAGCGCAGGGAGTCGATTTGCAACACCCGTAACGAAGTGGTGCTGGAGCGCGGGGCGGCGGTGTGCTGGACGGGTGGGGGTTCGGGCCGCGCATGGGCGGGCGGCAGCAGCAGGAACCGCCTTCCGGTCTCGATGGGTTGGGTGTTCAGGAGCGGCAGCAGCGCCAGCCCGGTAATTCCCAGGGTCTGCAAGACGAGCGCGAACGCAACGGTACGGTCCCGCTTGGTTTTTTCTTCAGCCACAAATGTCTGTTCGAACATGGCGAGTTCTCTTCCCGCCACAAGTGAGAGAGGCCGGCCGCGCTCAGTTGTGCGCGATTCCTTTCCCGTGAGTAGACACCGGGGAGTGTTGCCGAGTTCCGCTGCGCGGATCGCGCGAATACAAAAGGCTAAGATGGCGGAATCAGGTTGCTGGGAATCGATTTCGGCACCACCAACAGCGCGGCGGGTTGGGTGGATCGCGACGGGACGGTGCGTCTGGCCGCATTTCCGAACGGCCCAACAATCCAAAACATCTTTCGCTCGGTTCTCTATTTCGAGCCGGGGTATAGCCGGGACCTCAAGCCATTTGCCGGGGCGGCGGCGATCGAAGCCTATCTGCGGCGGGAGGAAGGAGGCCGGCTGATCCAGTCAATCAAGTCACTCGCGAGTGACCGGTCTTTCCGGCACACGCAGGTGATGGGACATCTGGTCACTTTCGAAGACTTAGTGGCGCCCATCTTGAACGGCCTCACGGCGGGCATGGAGAGGAACGTCCGGGTGGTGGCGGGACGGCCGGTGCGGTTCGTGGGCTCGAAGAATGCGAGTGACGATGACTTTGCACTGGCCCGGCTGCGCGGGGCATATGCGCGGGCCGGCTTCGAAGATGTGGTGTTCGAGTTCGAACCGGTCGGGGCGGCGTGGTTCTACGAGAGCCGTCTTGATCATGACGAACTGGTGCTGATTGCGGATTTCGGCGGAGGTACCAGCGATTTCACATTGCTCAACGTGGGTCCCGGTGTGCGCCGGCGCGGCCACACAGACCGGGATCTGATCGCGAGCGAAGGCGTTCCGGTGGCGGGGGATTCTTTCGACGCGGCCATGGTCCGCCATCTGGTTTCCCCGGAACTGGGCAGCGGTTCGCACTATCGCTCGCTCGGCAAAGTGTTGCCGGTGCCGCACTCGCTTTACCGCAAACTGGAGCGGTGGCACCACCTGTCTTTTCTGCGAACGAAGGAAACCATGCAGATGCTGCGTTCGCTGGAGGCGCAGGCGGAGCATCCGGAGATGCTGGCGCTGTTGATCGAAATGGTGGAGCGCGATCTCGGGTTCCAGTTGCATCAGGCGATTCAAAGAACCAAGGTGGAACTGTCGCATTCGGAAGCGAGCGAGTTTCGATTCGCGGAGCCGGGGCTCAGCATCGTACGGCGGGTGACGCGGAAGGAGTTTGACAAATGGATTGCCGATGATCTGCGGCGCTTCCGTATTGGGCTGGACCGGCTCATGGCGTCGGCGGGCATCGGGAGCGGGGAAGTGGACCGCGTGTTTCTGACCGGCGGCAGTTCGCTGGTGCCGGCGGTACGCGGGTTGTTCGAGGAGCGTTTCGGGGCGGACCGGATTCGGGTGGGCGATGAGTTCACTTCGGTGGCCGCCGGGCTGGCGCTACGCGCGCGGGAGTTGCCGGCTTGAGCGGAATCCGTCGCGATTAGAATCAGAAGACCGGTGCGGACATCCTTCCTCGTTTTGATTGGTCTGGTATTTAGCGCGGCGCTCGCCTGGGGCGAATCGTTTCCCGCTCTGGAGGCAACCTCTCTTTCGGGGAAGAAGGTCCAGTTGCCGGCGGCGGCACGGGGGCGCATCGCTATCGTGATTGCCGGATTCACGCAGGCTTCGTCCAAGGCATCGGAGGCGTGGCAAAAGCGGGTGACGCAGGACTTTGGCAGTGACCCCAAGTACGTGATCTATAGTGTCGCTATCCTCGAAGATGTACCGCGATTGATTCGAGGACTGGTGACCGGTTCGATGCGTAAGGGAACGCCAGCGGCGCGGCAGGATACCTTTCTCTATACCTTTCAGGAAGAAAAAGAGTGGAAGCGGGTGGCCGGCTACTCCGAGAAAGATGACGCATATGTGATGGTGATCGACCCGCGCGGCGAACTGCAGATGGCGATCCACGGGGCGAACACGGAGGGGCAATATGGGGCGCTGCGTGAGCGTTTGAAGGCGAGCGGAGATGGAAGCCCGCCATAAATCTTTCTTATTCTTCTATTCTCTTGCATTTACGAAACTTTGGCCGTAAGCTAGTGAGCAGTGATGACAAGTCTGGCGCGCAGCACCGTTTTCAGTTTCGTCATCGCGATTTTGGTTATCGTCGTCGGCCCCTACTGAGGCCTTCGGGGTATTTGCACCTAAAGGCCATCAGAGGGGAAAACAGCCCGCTGATGGCCTTTTTCGTTATGAACGAGATTTCTTAAGGATTGAGCATGTTGATGAACGGCGCAAGGATGTTGCTGGAGTGTTTGGTGCGGGAAGGCGTGGACTGCTTCTTCGGTTACCCGGGAGGCGTCACCCTGCCCTTATATGACGCGCTGTACGACCACCCGATCCGGCACGTCCTGGTACGGCATGAGGAGAACGCGTGTTTTGCGGCGGAAGGTTATGCGCGGGCGACAGGCAAGGTCGGAGTCTGTTGCGCGACGTCGGGACCGGGGGCCACGAATCTGGTGACGGGGCTGGTGGACGCGATGATGGACTCGATTCCGATTGTGGCCATCACGGGCCAGGTCTCGAGCAAGCTGATCGGCAGCGACGCGTTTCAGGAAGCCGATACGTTCGGCATCACGCGGACTTGCACCAAGCACAATTATCTGGTCAAGAACATCGCGGAACTTCCGCAGATCATTCACGAGGCGTTTTATCTGGCGTCGAGCGGGCGGCCGGGTCCGGTTCTGGTGGATATTCCGAAGGACATTTTCCAGGCGCAAGGCCATTACACGCCGGTCGACTGCGATTCATTTGCCCGGGCTACAAGGTGACCACGGACGGGCACACGGGCCAGATCCGGCGCGCGGCGCAGATGATCTGGGAAGCGGAGCGGCCGATGGTTTATGCGGGCGGCGGGATCATCGCGGCGGGCGCGGAAAACGAGCTTCGGGAACTGGTGGAGCGGGTGGACACGCCGGCGGTTTGCACGCTGATGGGATTAGGGGGCGCTGCCGTCCAACCACCCGAACTTCATCAGCATGCCGGGGATGCATGGCAGCTATGCGGCCAACATGGGCATCACGGAGTGCGATCTGTCTGATTGCGCTCGGCGTGCGGTTTGACGATCGGGTTACGGGGCGACTGGCGGCATTCGCGCCGCATGCCCGCGTGATCCATGTGGACATCGATCCGGCGGAAATCGGTAAGAACCGCAACCCGGATATCCCGATTGTGGGCGATGCAAAGCGCGTGCTGCAGAAGCTGAATCGGGTGGTGGCGGAGCTGGAGACCGAGATGCGTGAGAAGTCCGCGGCGGGAAAGCGGGCCTGGTGGCGTCAGGTGCGGGAGTGGAAGGACGCAGCATCCCTATGACACGCCGCGCTCCGATGCCGAGATCAAGCCGCAGCACCTGATGGCGGAGATCGACCGGCTATCGGGCGGGGAAGCGATCGTGTGCACGGACGTGGGCCAGCATCAGATGTGGGCCGCGCAGTTGATCCGGTTCAACAAGCCGCGGCTGTGGATCAACTCGGGCGGTCTCGGGTCAATGGGCTTCGGGCTGCCGTCAGCGGTGGGTGCGCAGTTCGCGCGGCCGGACAAACTGGTGTTTGCGGTAGTGGGGGACGGCGGTTTTCAGATGTCGATTCCGGAACTGGCCACCATCGCCAGCTACGGACTGCCGATCAAAATTATCGTGATGAATAACGGCTACCTGGGCATGGTGCGGCAGTGGCAGGAACTGTTCTACAACAACCGCCTGAGCTCGGTCACTCTCGACTGTTTTCCGGACGTGGAGAAGCTGGCTGGCGCGTATGGATTCACGGGGCGCACGGTGGAAAACCCGCGCGAACTCGGCAACGCTCTGGAGGCTGCAGTGCGCGAGCCCGGCCCGTATCTTTTGAACGTAAAAGTCACGGCGACCGAGAACGTGTATCCGATGGTCCCTGCGGGCGGCGCGATCAACGAGATGGTGCTTTCCGCGCCGATGGCGACGGCGTAAGGAACGATTCAGATGCTGCAAGTGATCTCGGTTCTACTCGAAAATAAGCCCGGCGCTCTGATGCGCGTCACGGGTCTGCTAACGGCGCGCGGCTATAACATCGAGAGTCTGACGGTGGCGCGCACGGTGGATCCCGGTTTGTCGCGGATGAGCATTGTGGTGGATGTGGAAGACCGTCTGCGGTCGCAGGTAATCAAGCAGATGAACAAGCTGGTGAACGTTCTGCAGGCCACCGACCTGTCGGATTCGCCGGCGGTATGCCGCGAGATGACTCTGCTGCGGGTGCGCGCGCCGCTCGAAAGACGCGCGACCATCATTAAGGAAGCCGAGATTTTCGGCGCCCGGATGGTGGATTCCTCGGTGGACGGCTTTGTGATCGAGGCGACCGGGGACCCGGAAAAGCTGGACGAGTTCATCGACGTGATGCAGAGCTACGGCGATATTGACGTGACGCGTTCGGGAGCAATCGCGGTCTCTCTCGATGCGCGCAAGCTGCGCCTGCAGCCTCCGGTTGCGGTAGCCGGGGGACCGCTCGACAGCGTGGAAGAAGAAACGGATGGAGTGCTGAATGGCTAAACGGTTTTATGAACAGGACGGCGATCTTTCGCTATTGAAGGGGAAGACGGTCGCGATCATCGGCTATGGCAGTCAGGGCCACGCGCATGCTCTGAACCTGCGCGATTCGGGTGTGGACGTGGTGGTCGGGCTGTATGGCGGCAGTAAGTCCTGGCAGAAGGCCGCATCCGCGGGTCTGAAAGTGATGACCACCGCGGATGCCGCGAAAGCTGCCGATGTCGTCATGATCCTGGTGGCCGATCACATTCAGGGCGACCTCTACAAGCATGAGATTGCCCCGCACATGACGGCGGGCAAGACGCTGATGTTCGCACATGGGTTCAACATTCACTTCGATCAGATCGCGCCGCCGGCCGATATCGATGTAACGATGGTGGCGCCTAAAGCGCCGGGGCACCGGGTGCGCGAGCTGTTTACGGAAGGCGTGGGTGTTCCGGCGCTGGTGGCCGTGCATCAGGACGCGAGCGGGCATGCGTTAGCGCAGGCTCTGGCTTACGCCAAGGCGCTGGGTTGCCTGAAGGCCGGCGTCATCCAGACCAACTTCAAGGAAGAAACCGAGAGCGATCTCTTCGGGGAACAGGCCGTGCTGTGCGGAGGCGTGAGTGAGTTGATCCGTGCCGGCTTCGAAACGCTTACCGAAGCCGGGTACGATCCGGAGATCGCCTATTTCGAATGTCTTCACGAACTGAAGCTGATTGTCGACCTCATTTACGAAGGCGGCCTTGGCTACATGCGCTACTCGGTATCGGACACGGCCGAATACGGCGACTACACCCGCGGCCCGCGCGTGATCAACCAGCAGACCCGCGCGGAGATGAAGAAGATTCTCGCTGAAATCCAATCCGGCGAATTCGCGCGGACGTGGATGGAAGAGAACAAATCGGGCCGCAAGCAGTTTCTGCATATGCGGGAAGCGGGGCGCGATCTTCCGATCGAGACGGTCGGCCGCGAACTGCGCGAGATGATGACCTTCCTGAAACGCCGCAAGAAGGAAGCGGGCGTTCCGGAAGAGCAGACGGTTTCGGCTTAAGCCATGCGCATCGCCACTTTCGACACCACGCTGCGAGACGGGACCCAGGGCGAATCGGTCTCTTTTTCCGTAGAGGATAAGATCCTGATCGCGCGGCGGCTGGATGAGCTGGGGATCGACTACATCGAAGGTGGCTGGCCCGGCTCGAATCCAAAGGACAAAGAATTTTTCGAGCGGGCGCGATCGGTGGTGTTCCAGCACGCCCGGCTGGTGGCATTCGGGTCGACCCGTTTCGCGCGCAACCCGGTGCATGAAGACCGCAACGTAAAGCTGCTGCTCGAGGCCGCAACGCCGACGGTTGCGATCTTCGGCAAGAGCTGGGATTTGCACGCGCGGGTGGCGCTGGGAGTGACCGAAGAAGAGAATCTGGCGCTGATCAGCGAGACGGTGAAGTACCTGAAGGAACACGGGCGCGAAGTGATTTACGACGCGGAACACTTCTTCGACGGGTATCAGGCCAATCCGGATTTCGCTCTGCGTACGTTGCATGCGGCGCAACGGGCGGGCGCGGACGTACTGTGCCTTTGCGATACCAATGGAGGTACGCTCACCGCGCGCATCTCTGAAGTGGTGGCCGAAGTCAGGAGCCGTTTCGACGGGGTTCTGGGCATTCACGTTCACAACGACTCGCATGTCGCGGTTGCGAACTCGATCGCGGCCATCGACGCGGGGGCAACGCATGTGCAGGGCTGCTTAAACGGATATGGCGAGCGATGCGGAAACGCGAACCTGGCATCGGTGATCGCCAACCTGGAACTGAAGCAGGGCCACACGACGATCGGCCCGGAAAAGCTGCGACCCTGACCGGAGCCTGCCGCTTTATCTCGGAGTTGGCGAATCTGCCGTTGCGGCGGGACCAGCCGTTTGTGGGCATGAGCGCGTTTGCCCATAAGGGCGGTGTGCATGTGGCCGCGGTCTTGAAGGATGCCGCGACGTATGAGCACATCAATCCGGAAGCGGTGGGCAACCGGCAGAGGGTGCTGGTCAGCGATCTTTCGGGCCGCGGAAACGTCATCTACAAACTCCACCAGCACGGCCTGGCGGACCGGTTGACCGAGGAAGCGCGGCGCGACCTGCTGGAGCGCATCAAAGAGATGGAATACCTGGGCTATGAGTTAGAAGCCGCGGAAGGTACGTTTGAGCTGCTGGTGCGCCAGGCGTTACGGCCGGGCGCGCAGCTCTTCGATGTCGAGGGCTATGAAGTCACTTTGAAATCTACGCCTTCGGCAGGCACGCGCGCCACGGCAACTGTCAACGTGACGGCCCAGGACGGCGTTCATTCGGCAACCGCAACCGGAAACGGACCGCTGCACGCACTGGACATCTGCCTGCGCAAGTGCCTCTCTTCGGTCTACCCGCAGATTGCACAGGTGCGGCTGACCGACTATAAAGTGCGCGTGCTCGATTCGAAGAAAGGCACGGCGGCCAAGGTCCGGGTTTTGGTGGAATGGTCGGATCACCGCAAAAGCTGGTCGACGGTGGGCGTGTCGGACGACGTGATCGAAGCGAGCTGGAACGCGCTGCTGGACGCCATTCGCCTGGAACTCATGCGGCTGACAGAAACCGATCAGTCGCTCGATCGCGCGGTGGAAGACTACTGCTGGGGCGTCTGAGGGCGGTCCGGAGGGATGCGCGAGAGGCTGCATGCCTATCACCAGCAGTACGGTTACAGTCCCCATAGCTTAGTAGCCATTTCCCATTCCGCTTCCGGGTGGGAGGCGACGCGCACGCGCGGCGCGGTGGCCTATCTGGAAGTGGGCCGGACGTGGCTGGCATCGGAGCCGCTGGCGCCGGCGGAAAGCCTTGCCGTGGTGGCCGCGGAGTTCCTTGCATTTGCGGCGAGCCGCGACTGCTTTGCGGTCTTCATGCCGGTTTCGGAGCGCTTTGCGCGGATGGGAATCGCGATGGGGCTCGATTGCGTAGCGCTCGGCAAGTCGCCCTACTTCGATCTTCCTACCTGGCGATGCGCGGGACGCCGTCTCTACACGGTTCGGAAGGAAGTGAAAAAAGCGGAACGGGCAGGCGTGACGGTGAACCGGGTGCCGGGGGCGGAGTTGCCGCGCAGCGAAGCCGAAGGATTGCGCCAGGCCTGGATCGCCACCCGCCGGGCTTCCGGATTCGGCTGGATTTTTTCCTGCGACACGTTCAACTTCCCCGGCTACCAGACGCATTTTCTGGCACGCAACGCGGATGGTGGGCTCGTGGGCCTGTTGAGCGCGGCCCCGCTACCCGCGCGCGACGGGTATTACTTCAAAGACCTGCACCGGCATCCCGGCGCGCCCAAGGGGACGGCGGACCTTCTGATGGTGAGCGCGCTGGATCATTTGCGAGGCGAGGGCTATCGGTTTGCAACGCCGGGGACGGTGCCGCTGCTGGGGATCAGGGATCCGGGTGCGCTGGCGCGAGGGGATTACGGCATGGCGCATAGAATCATGCGACTGGTCGCGCGCCGGGGTGACCGGCTCTACAGCTTTGCGGGACTCCACACCTTCAAAGCGCGTTTTGCGCCTACGTGGTGGGAGTACGAGTACGCTTTGGCTCCGCCTACGTGGTTCGCCGGCTTGCGCGTAGGAGTTGCGGCGGCGCGCGCGACTCTGCCGGGCGGTCTTCTTGAGGCTGTGCGAAAACTCACCTGGTCTCGTAGGGAAGCTAAAGATTGACGCCACTTCCTCCGATAGCCAGGCATGTCAACGAATCGCATGAATGCGCGGTCGCTCTGCTCGGATCTCGTGATTTTGGAATGGAAAGACGTGGATGGGTGGAATCACGAACTGGCGGCGGTGTTGGAAGACATCTCACCGCGGGGCGCCTGCCTTCAGATCGAAGAAGCGGTTCCGGTCGATACGGCCGTCCAAATCAGTCACGGGCGTCATTGGCAGATTGGGTGCCGCGTGGTCTATTGCGAATACCGCGAGATCGGGTACTTTCTGGGACTCGAGTTTTCGGCGGGCGAGGATTGGAACAGGGGAGCGTTCAACCCGCAGCATTTGCTCGATCTGACGGATTTGATGCACCGGCTGAACGCGCATCTATCGAATTGAGACGCTTCCGAGGCAACCGCTATCATTCATCGATGGAACGGTGAAGATCGCCACTTACAACATCAACAACATTCAAAAGCGGCTGGACAATCTGCTGGCCTGGCTGAGAAAGACGAAGCCTGACGTGGTTTGCCTCCAGGAGCTGAAGGCGGAGCAGAGCGCGTTTCCCGAGAAGGCTCTGCGGGCGCTGGGTTATGAAGCGGTGTGGCAGGGGGAGCGCTCCTGGAACGGTGTGGCGATTCTGGCGCGGGGGCATGCGCCGTTGCTGACCCGCGCCCGGCTTGCCGGGGAATCCTGAAGACTTGCAGGCGCGCTACATCGAGGCGGCGGTGCGCGGAGTTCTGGTCGCGTCGCTTTACCTGCCGAATGGGAATCCGCAGCCCGGTCCGAAGTTCGACTACAAGCTGGCCTGGTTCGAACGCCTGATCGCCCACGCGGCGAGTCTTCTCGAGGCGGGTGTACCGGTCGTACTGGCAGGCGATTACAACGTGGTTCCGGCCCCGCAGGATATTTATCCTACGCGGTCCTTAGACGACAATGCGCTGATTCAACCGGAAAGCCGGGAGGCCTTCGCGCGGCTGCTCGGGCAAGGGTGGACCGATGCTTTGCGCAAATTGCAACCGGACGGACCGCTCTGGACGTTTTGGGATTACAAGCGGGAGCGCTGGGCGGCGGATAAGGGTATGCGGCTCGACCACCTTCTGCTGTCGCCGAATCTGGAGGGTCGACTGGTGGACGGAGGTGTCGATCGCTGGGTACGCGGCGAGGAGAACGCGAGCGACCACGCTCCCGCCTGGATCGTGTTAAACCATTGAGGGGAGTGTGTCGACGATGAGGAACCTTTGGGTGGTTGCAACTGTGGCCGGTTTCATCTTTATGGGAGGGCAAGCCGCGGCGCAACAGCCGCCGTCCGGTTCGGGTGGAAATTGTCCGGCGGATGGATTCGCGGGCGGATTCAGCAAGGGTTGTCCGCAGAAGCAGCGCGCCAACCCGGCAGACATCTCCGCCATGATGGCGGCTTTGCCGGAAAAACCGTACGTTACTCCCACAAGTCCGAGGCGCGTGCTCGTGTTGTGCCGTGCTGTCGGGATGGGTGCACACGTCAATTCCCGCTCGCGGCCAAAATGGTGGAGTACCTCGGCGACAAAACCGGCGCCTGGATGACCACCATCACCTATGACGCGGCCTCGATCACCCCGGAGGGACTGCGACCCTACGATGCCGTGTTTCTCGACGGCACCACGGGAGAGTTCCTGGACGATCCGCAGGACAAAGCCGCGACAGAACTCCGCAGGCGAGCGCTCCTGGAATTCGTGAAAGGCGGAAAGGGTCTGGCGGGGATTCATGCCGCTACCGACTCCTACCATACGAGCCAACCGGCTGCGACCGCCAATGCCGCTCCCGCGCTGAGCGGCACCTGGCCGGAGTTCAACGAGATGATCGGCGGGTTTTTCAAGTTTCACTGGAGTTACCCGACCCTGATCCCGGTCAAGGTGGACGATCCGAACAGTCCATTGACCGCCATGTTTCCGGCACGTGGGTTTGAGATGGTGGACGAGACCTACACGTTTGCGCAGGACTCGTTCAGCCGCAAGCGCGTCCATGTGCTCACGAGCGTGGATTACCGCAGGATGAGCGCGGAAGACAAAGCCAAGGAACCCGCTCTTAACAAACGGACGGACGCGGACTACGCGTTGAGCTACATCCAGCATGTGGGCAACGGGCGGGTGTTTTACGAAGCCCATGGTCACGATGAGAAGATCTATTTCCAGAGGCCGTTTCTGCTTCACATGCTGGCGGGAATTCAGTACGCCTTAGGCGACCTGCAGGCTGACGATAGCCCGAGTATGAAGTAACAGGGGCGGAGCAGGGGCGTCTGGATATGGCAACGGATCACGCTCTTCGGCGGACCCGGACCCACTCGAAGAGAGGCGGCAGAGAGCGCGATCTCTGATGCGGGTCTGCTTTTGGAGCGCGGCGGTTGGGGTCTCGATCGCCGGGCGTCGGCCTCCTGGGCTTCGCCGGGCTCCCGGTGCCGATTCAATGAGCCAGGCATTTTTCATTAAACTGCTCTTCCGCGAACATCGGTGATGCTGACCCCAGAGAAGTTAACCTTGATGCCATGACGTTTTCGCTTCCTGCTCTCGCTTTGTTACTGCCACTCGCCGCGCTCTGCTGCGAGACCGTGGACCGTCCGCTGTGTGCGACGGATTTCAGAGACGCTCAGATCTTCGTCGGAACAGTCACTGGGCAGCATAGCGGTATGTCGGTCTTCCGGATTAACGAGCGTCTAGCGGGTGTTCCGCCCGAGCAGACGGAAATCGAAGTCGAGCCGCCGCCATGTTTCTTCGAGTGGCCGGTTGGTGCGACCTTCCTGATCGTGCATCGGCGTCGCGTTGGGGAGGAGTTCGGCGGTACCGACGGTGAGTTGATCGAGAATGCTTCCCGGTCGCTTGAGTTCTTCCGATCGCGTGCGCGCGGCGAGCACTTCAGCACAGTCTATGGACGGGTAGCGGAGAACATTGAGGACGATCTGGTCCGGTACGTCATGGATAACGAGCATCAGCCCGGGCTCAGTGGAGTGGCAATCAGCGTGACCGGGGGCCGCGAACCGCTTCATGCGCAAACCAACGTACTCGGCGAGTACTATCTACCGATCGAACGTACGGGGCCGTATCGGTTGAGCGCTTCGTTTGGAGGCCATAGTTCTCGCGAAGCCGAGTATGAGTTCGACGCGAACGAAAACTGCACCGAGATGAATGTTGGGATGTGGACCGCAAGTCGCTTCACCGGACATGCCTTCGGTGCGGATGGCAAGCCTGTTGCAGGCGTTGAGGTGGAGATGGTTCCGGTGGACGGTGATGGGCGCGGCGAGGGGAGTGACAAGACTCTCTCCGACGGCTCTTTCGAGATCCGCAACGTGCAGCCGGGTGACTATTATCTGGGGGTGAATCTCGGCGGAATCACGTCGGCGCAGCCGTGGGAGCCGAGGTACTTCCCGGGGGCGTCGACGGAGGCTGGCGCGCACGTGTTCCATATCACCGGGGCGGAGGCGGTGGCGAATCTCGATTTTCAGCTCACGGCTTCGCGGCCGAGGCGGACGGTTGAGATCGAAGTGCGGTGGCCGGATGGGCGACCGGTGATTAACGCCAGCGTGCAGTGTCTGCGGCGCGGTTCGCCGTCGGAACTTTTCCGGCGGGAGGGGCCGAGACGTTATGTGGACATGGCTGGACGGGCGACCTGTATGGTGCTGGCCGATTATGAGTACACCGTGGAGGTCGACAGGCTGAGCTGGCGGGGATCGGACCGGCCGGTGCAGCCAGTTGCTGCGCGACCGAAGGAAGTGGTCCGCGCGGGAATAGCGACAGTGCGGCTGCGGATTGTGGTGGCGGCGGAGAACGATATCGGTTCGAAAGAGGCGCCGATGAATATGGAGACGTACAACGAGAAGTGAGTTGAGGGTCCCCTTGTTAAAGATTGCCAACCGGCAGGAGGTTCGAACCGTTGTGCCGAGCGCCCCGATCACGCAGGGGCTCGCAACGCGGTCAGCGCTACTGGGAGGTCCGAAAAATGGCGGGGTTGATGTCCGTCCACAGGCGCGCTTCCACAGACTGCGACAGATGTTTTGGGGTTAGTACTTGCAACCAGCGGCGAAGGCGTAAGAGGGAGAGCCTGCGCGGCCAGCAGAAAATCGATGTCGAGGGCCATCGGGTCCGCCGTAGGTCGGCGAGTTCGTTGGGATTGTGCTCACAATTCGAAGCCGAGCGAATTCCGCCGGGACCGCCCCGACGCGCGACGGAATGCTCATCCCGCTTCTCGCCATTAGCGCAGACGGAGTCCTGAGAAATGTGTCACCTATGTCTCAGGAACAATCTGTTACCTATGTGTCCGGTCCGGACAAAGAGGGAAATGGTGGGCGCGCAGGGACTCGAACCCCGGACCTCCTGCGTGTGAAGCAGGCGCTCTAACCAGCTGAGCTACGCGCCCCTACTCGTTCCGTGATTTTCACGGCCGGTCTCCGCATAGTAACACTGGCTGGAATGACACGCCCCTCCCCCTTGGGGAATTGACTCCAACCGCGCAGTATGTAATTATTCATTTGAGTGAATAATCATTCACTCGGGAGAGCCATGTTCGCCACTCAGGATCACGTTACCTCTATTGCCGCTCCGGATTTCACGCGAGATCTGGATCTCTCGGCGGCCGAGCTGCTCGCGCTGCTCGATCTGGCCGCCGATGTGAAGCGGGCGCCAAAGAACTATCGGCGCGCTTTGCAGGACAAGAGCGCGGCGTTGCTGTTCGAGAAGCCCTCCCTGCGGACACGGCTGACGTTCGAACTGGCTATGCAGCAACTGGGTGGGACGGTGGTCTCCGTGGATGGGCCTATCGGGGGCCGGGAGCCGCTGGAAGATGTCGCCCGCAATCTCGAGCGCTGGGTGGATGTGATTGTGGCGCGTACCTTCGAACAGAGCACCATCGACAGTCTGGCGCGCTGGGCGCAGGTGCCGGTGATCAACGCTTTGAGCGACCTTTACCATCCGTGCCAGGTGCTGGCCGATCTGCTCACGATGCGCGAGCATGCGGGGACCTTCCGGGGCAGGAAGCTGGCGTTTGTGGGCGACGGGAATAACGTGGCGCACTCGCTGATGTTGAACGCGGCGCGGTTGGGAATCGATATCGCGGTGGCGACGCCGCGCGGCTATGAGCCGAACGGGTCCATCCTGAAGCAGGCGATCGGGCTGGCTTCGCTTTCAGGGTCGCGGGTATTGGTGTTGAACGATCCGGCGGCCGCGGTTCGGGGGGCGGATTTCGTGTACACCGATGTTTGGGCCAGCATGGGACAGGAGGGGGAAGCGGAGGAACGGCGCCGCATCTTCCGCCCTTACCAGGTGAATGACGAGCTGCTGGCGGGCGCACCGGGCGCGCGATTCATGCACTGCCTTCCCGCCAAGCGCGGCGAAGAAGTGACAGGGCCGGTGATGGAATCGCCCCGCAACGTGGCGTTCGACCAGGCGGAGAACCGCCTCCATGTCCAGAAAGCCCTGCTGCTGATGCTGGTTCGCTAGCCCGGCCGCGACACTCCTCTACTCTAAAAGACAACCTATGAAAATAACGAAGGCGGCGCTCGCCTATTCGGGCGGACTAGACACGTCGATCATCATCCCGTGGCTCAAGGAGCATTACGGGTGTGAAGTGGTGGCGGTATGCGGCGACATCGGGCAGGGCGACGACGAGCTCACCGGTTTGGAACAGAAGGCGCGCAAGACCGGCGCGGATGAGGTGTATGTCGCGGATATGCGGGAGGAGTTCGTGACCGATTACCTGTGGCCGATGGTCCGATCGGGCGCGGTTTACGAACACAAATATCTCCTGGGCACCTCGATTGCGCGGCCGCTGCTGGCGAAGAAGCAGGTGGAAGTGGCGCTGGCAACGGGCTGTGACGCGCTCGCGCACGGATGCACCGGCAAGGGCAACGACCAGGTTCGTTTCGAACTGACTTATAAGGCACTGGCTCCGCAACTGCCGGTGATCGCGCCGTGGCGGGAATGGGACATCGTGTCGCGCGAGGATGCGCTCGATTATGCAGCCAGGCACGGCGTGCCGGTAGCGCAGTCGACGACCAAGATCTATAGCCGCGACCGCAATATCTGGCACATCTCGCACGAGGGCGGCGAGTTGGAGGATCCGAAGAACGCCGCGCCGGATGGTATCTGGATGCTGACCAGGAGCCCGCGGGAAGCCCCGGACCGGCCCGGCGAGGTGAAGATCGGGTTCGAAAAGGGCATTCCGGTTTCGGTGGATGGGCAGCATATGATGTCGGGCGTCGCGTTGATCGAGAAGCTGAACGCAATCGGGGCGGAGCATGGCGTGGGCCGCATCGATCTGGTGGAAAACCGCTTCGTGGGGATGAAGTCGCGCGGTTGTTATGAGACGCCGGGCGGGACGCTGATCGTGGCGGCACTGCGTGAATTGGAAGCGTTGACGCTTGACCGATCGACGATGCATTTCAAGCAGAAGCTGGCTATCGACTATGCGGAGATGGTGTATGCGGGGCTGTGGTTTACTCCGCTGCGCGAAGCTCTGGACGCGTTCTTCACGAAGGTGAGCGAGGCGACCACGGGCGAGATTACGCTGCGGCTGTATAAGGGCACGATCGAGCCTGTGAGCCGGGTGAGCCCGCATTCGTTGTACTCGATGAGCATTGCGAGCTTTACGATGGGCGCGGATTACGACCAGAAGGATGCGCGCGGATTCATTAATCTGATCGGGCTGCCGATTCAGGTGCGGGCGCTGTTAGCTGGCAAGAAGACCGGCGGATGAAGCTGTGGGGCGGGCGTTTCGAGGCCGGTCCTTCGGCGGTGTTCGAGGAATTTTCGCGTTCGCTGCAGTTTCGACCGGCGACTGCTGGACGCGGATATCCGGGGTTCGCAGGCGTTCGCGCGGGCATTGGAGCGCGCGGGGATTCTGGAGCCGGGCGAGTGCGCGCAAGTGGTGAGCGCGTTCGACGCGATTCGCGAAGACGCGTCCGATGCTTCGTTCTTTTCCGATGCGGCGGATGAAGATGTTCACACGCTGGTGATCCGGAAGTTGAAGCAGCGGGCGGGGGCGGTTGCCGATAAGATCCACACCGGGCGCAGCCGTAACGAGCAGGTGTCGCTCGACACACGGCTATGGCTGCGGGACGAGTGCGACGCCGTGCGAAATCTCCTGCGGGAGTGGATGGGGGCGTTACTGGACCTGGCGGAGAAGTATCCGAACGCGGTGATCCCCGGATATACGCATCTGCGGCGCGCGCAGGCGGTGTTGTGGCCGCATTACCTGCTGGCGTACTTCGAGATGTTCGCGCGGGATTATGAGCGGGTGAGCGAAGCGCGGCGGCGGACGAATATGATGCCGCTCGGTTCGGGGGCGCTGGCGGGAAGCGGATTTGCGCTGGACCGCGAGGCGATCGCGCGGGATCTTGGCTTTGAGGGAATCACGCGCAACAGCATGGACGTTTCGGCGGATCGGGACTTCGCTTTGGACTTCCTGTATGCGGCGTCGGTGGCGATGCTGCATCTGAGCCGGCTGGCGGAAGACTGGATCCTGTATTCCTCCGAAGAGTTCGGGTGGATGGAGTTGGGCGATGGGGTGACGAGCGGGTCGAGCCTGATGCCGCAGAAGAAGAATCCCGATTCACTGGAACTGATTCGCGGCAAGTCGGGCCGGGTGGCGGGCTGTCTGCATGCGCTGATGATGACGGTGAAAGGCTTGCCGATGACGTACAACCGCGACCTGCAGGAAGATAAGGAGCCGCTGTTTGAGGCGGCGGATCAGTTACGCGCCTGTCTGGGGATGGCGCGCGCGGTAGCCGAATCGGTGGTGCTGCGGCCCGCGGTACCGCTGGCTGCTGCGGAGCGGAGTTGGGTGGTGGCGACGGACTTGGCGGAGGCGCTCGCAAGAAACGGGACTCCCTTCCACCAGGCGCACGTGCTGGTCGGGAAACTGGTACTCGAGAGCGTGAAGGCGGGCAAGGTTCCGCGGGATTGGGATGCCGGGTCGCTGCGGGCCTTCGATGCGGCGTTCACTCCGGAGATGGCGCGCCTGCTCGATCCACGCGAGGGCATGAAGTCGCGCGAGATCGAGGGCGGCACGGGTCCGGCGGCCGTTTCGCGGGCGCTGGAAGACGCGCGGAAGCGGCTGCGGAACTGGGGATGAGCAAGCGCTTCCGGCAGGGACAGATCCTGAAGCTCATCCGCGAGCGTCCGGTGTATACGCAGGACGAGATCGCGCTGGAGCTAGGGAAGCGGGGCGTATCGGCGACGCAGGTGACGCTGTCGCGCGATTTGCGCGAGATCGGCCTGGTCAAAACGCCGGACGGCTATCGCGAGATGGCGCGGGACGAGGCGGAAACGGATTTCGCGAACCTGTTCAGCGACTATGTGAGCGATATACGAATTGCGCAGAATTTACTGGTGTTGAAGACGGACCCGGGCCATGCGAATCCGGTCGCGCTGGCGCTCGATACCGAAGACTGGCCGGAGGTCGTGGGAACGGTCGCCGGTGACGACACGGTGCTGGTGATTACGAGCGACAACGCCGCGGCCGAGCTGCTGCGGGCGAAGCTGCTGGCGCTGGTACAGTAGCGTTTCGAAGCCGATTGGGAAAACAGCCGAGATGAGTACGATTCGCAAGATGGCAGGCGGCCGCGCGATTCGAACCGAGCTGCCGGTTGGACCGGCGGGAAGAGCGCTTTGCCGCTGGTGCGCGATGGAAGTGCCGGCCCCGCGGCGGACTTTCTGTTCGGAGTGGTGCGTTCACGAATGGCGTTTGCGCTCGGACCCGGGATACCTGCGGGAACAGGTTTTCAAGAGAGACCGGGGTGTCTGCGCAACCTGCCGTGTGGATACGGTGGAGGCGCATCTACAACTGAAGCGGGCGCGCGGCGAACGCAGGCAGGACCGGCTGGAGAAGTGGGGATTGACGCGCGTCAGCCGGCGTAGTTTGTGGGACGCGGATCACGTGATTCCCGTGGTGGAAGGCGGCGGCGAGTGCGATCTCGATAACATCCGGACGCTGTGCCTGATTTGTCACCGGAGAGTCACCCAGGAACTGCGGATCCGTTTGCGGCAGAAGCGCGCGGAGGATTGAGGGCGGCCCTGCGTTATTCGAATACCGCCGGGTCTAACTCAGAAAAGAACTCCTGGTGCAGGGCCGCGACGGTGCGCTGCACATCCGCGTCGGCGATGACGAAGCTGAGGTTCAGCAGAGATGCGCCTTGGGAAACCATGCGGGCATTAACGTCCCCGAGGGAATGGAAGACGCGCGCGGCCACGCCCGGGGTGTAGCGGATATTGTCGCCAACGAGGCACACGATGGTCTGATCGCGATCCATGTGGACATCGGAAAAGGCGCGCAGTTCCTGACAGATCGCATCCAGGTTCTCGGTGTTGTCGATGGTGAGGGACACGCTGACTTCGCTGGTGGCGACCATATCCACGGCGGTTTCGTAGCGATCGAAGATTTCAAAGATGCGGCGCAGGAATCCGTGCGCCATCAGCATGGTGTTCGAGTGGATATCGACGATGGTGATGCGGCGCTTACAGGCGATGGATTTTACGGCGTTGGCGCAGGGGACGCGGTCGCCGACGATACGGGTCCCGCCCACACCAGGCCGGCGCGAGTTCAGGATGAGCACCGGGATATTCTTCTCCACCGCGGGGACGACGGTAGCCGGATGCAGCACTTTGGCTCCGAAGTAGGCCAGCTCCGCGGCCTCCGCGAAGGAGATGGACTTCACGCGATGAGCCTGCGGGAAGATGGTCGGGTCGGCGGTGAGCATGCCGTCGACATCGGTCCAGATCTGGATCTCTTCGGCATGAATCCCGGCGCCAACGATAGAGGCGGTGAAATCCGACCCGCCGCGGCCGAGTGTGCTGGTGACGCCTTCTTCGGTGGCGCCGATAAAGCCGCCCATCACTACGACGGCGTTCTGCGCAAGGGGCGGGATGTGTTGCAGCAGACGGGCGTAGGTTTCCGGAAAGAGAGGCGCGGCATGCGTGTGTTTGTTGGTGGTGACGATGACGCGCCGGGAATCGAAATGAGTGGCCCGCAGTCCGAAATGGCGGAAGGCGAGCGTGACGATCAGACTGGACAAGCGCTCGCCATAGCTGGAGATAGCGTCGATGGAACGCGGGGTGAGTTCACCGACCACGGCGAGGCCCTTTACGAGTTCGGTGAGTTCCTGGAAATGCTCGTCGAGGGTGCGGTCGAGTTCGGCGCGTTCGGCTAGCGGCACGACCAGGCGTGCCTCGCGCGAGTGAAAGGCGCGGAGGTCGTGGATCTGTGCGAGGAATTCGTCGCGGCGTCCGGTGATCGCAGTGCGGGCGATGGCGAGCAGCCGGTTGGTGGTCTTGCCCATGGCCGATACAACGACCACCGGTTTGCGGTCGATGTGGTCGCTGACGATGCGGGCGACGCGTTCGATGGCGGCCGCGGATTCGACGGAAGTTCCGCCGAACTTCATCACGATCATTTAGCCGAGCATCCCTTCGGAGTACATGAGCTCGGCATTGAGGACGGCGGCGCCGGCGGCGCCGCGGATGGTGTTGTGGGTGAGGGCGACGAATTTCCAATCGAGCACGGGGCAGGGGCGCAGGCGACCCACGAAGCAGGCCATGCCGCGGTCGCGTTCGGCATCCCGGCGGGGCTGCGGACGGTCGGGCTCTTCCATGTATTGCACGGGCCGCCAGGGGGCGCTCGGCAGCTGATCGCGCTGCGGGATGCCGCAGAAGGCGTTCATGGCCGCAATGATGTCCTCGGCGGAGGGCTTCTGCCGCAGTTCGACCGAAACCGTTACCGTGTGTCCATCAATAACGGGAACGCGATTGCAATGCGCACTGACGCGGGCATTGAGCGGTTCGAGGCGTTCGCCTTCGATCGTGCCGAGGATCTTCTGGGTTTCTTCCTGCATCTTCTCCTCTTCACCGCCAATGTAGGGCACGACATTGCCGAGGATATCCATCGACGGAACGCCGGGGTAGCCGGCACCGGAGACGGCCTGTAAGGTGGTGGTGATGACGCGCACGATGCCGAAAGGCTTCAGCGGCGCGAGCGCCATGGTAAGGCTGACAGCGGCGCAGTTCGGATTGGTGACGATCGCTCCGGACCAGCCGCGTTTGGTCCGTTGGGCGGGGATAACGTGCAGGTGCTCGGCGTTGATTTCGGGTACCAGCAGCGGCACATCGGGATCCATGCGGTGGTTCTTGGAATTGGAAACGATGATGTGACCGGCATGGGCGAAGGCCTGTTCGATTTCCGTGGCCACGTTCGCGTCCATGGCGGAGAAGAGCAGTTTCGGAATCTGCTTAGCCGGGTTCGGGGCGGCCGGCTCGACGTACATTTCGGCAATGCGTTTGGGCGCGGATCCGCCCAGGTTCCATTTGGCGGCGTCGGCGTACAGCTTGCCGCTGGACCGTTCACTGGCGCCGAGCCAGGTGAGGTCGAACCAGGGGTGATCCTGCAGGAATCGAACGAAGTGCTGCCCTACCATTCCGGTAGCGCCGAGAATGCCAACTTCCATTTTGTTCATCATGAGTTTTTAAGTTGCCGCACGAGGCGGGCATAAAGATCGACCGCTTCGTGCTGCTGTTGTTTGGAGATGCGTTCGTTAAGAGTATGGGCCACGTGGATGGAGCCGGGGCCGAGAAGGAACGGTTTCCCCCAGGCGCGATCGAAAGCCGGGATATCGGTGGCGAAAGAGACGACACAGGTTTCGAAGTCCGGCAATTCTCCGAAGCGCTCGGCCGGAATTTCGAGCACGAAGGTGGCTTCCGCCAAGGCGTGCACGGCCTGTTCGACGGCGCGGCGCAGGGGTGCGGAGTCGCTCACCAGGCGGAAGAAGATTTCGGCCTGGGCTTCGTCGGCGATGACGTTTGGAGCGCGCCCTCCGGCCAGGGTGCCGATGTTGAGCGTGCTTTTGCCGAGGATCGGGTCTACCGGCAGGTCGATGCGGCGGATACGTTCGAGTGCGTCGAGGAGTTTCTCGATGGCCGATTCGCCCAACTCGGGATAGGCGGAGTGAGCCATTTTGCCGGTGGCCCGGATTTCATAGCGAAGCGCGCCTTTGCCGCCGATGGCGAGCTTATTTTCAGTGGGCTCGCCGTTGATGAGGAAGCGGGAGCCGCGCGGGTGCTGCGCCGCGTGGAGCGCACCGGCACTATTGCGCTCTTCGCCAACGACGAAGAGAAGGCCGAAATCGCGTTCGCCGGCAATTAACAGGTTCTCCGCCGCGCATAGCATGGCGGCGATGATGCCCTTGGTGTCGCACGCCCCGCGGCCCCAGAGAAAGTCCCCGTCTTCGCGAAAGGGGAAAAACGGAGGCACGGTATCCATGTGGGTGGAGAGCGTGACGACGGGGATGTCGCCGAAACGGACGAACACGTTGGAGCGGCCGGGCTCGACCTCGAGCAGTTCGGCGACGCCGCGGTAACGCTGGGCGAGGTCCACGGCGAGCTCATAGAGCCGGGCGCCGATGCGGGTCTCATTGGGAGTGATGGACTCGATTTCGATGAGTTCTCTGGTTAGGGCGAAGAGGTCCATCTCCTATCTATCAAAGCAGATAGCCTTTGGGAATGCAGAAAGCCCACGGCCTGCCGCGCAGGGACCCCCTTTGTTAAACTCAAAGCGCCAAGGAGCGTTCATGTACCCTCTCAAGAAAGGGACTGTTACCAGACAGGCCCATGTCGCGCTGCCCGAGGGAACCTTTGAGGAAGAACACGGCCGCAAGGGCTTTTACGGCAAGAGCGCGCACCTTTATCACAGGAATCCGCCTACCGGCTGGATTCGGTTTGAAGGGAAGTTACGGCCGCATCTTTTCGACCTGAATGAGTTGCATCCCGGCGATGAAACCAACGCCGATGGGGCGCCGGTTGCGTTTTTGGGTAACGACGACGTGCAGGTGATCGTGTCGCGCCGCTCGCAACCGATGCCGTTTTTCATGCGCAACGCGGATGGCGATGAATTACTCTTCGTGCATCGCGGACGCGGGATCATCGAGACCGACTTCGGTCCGATGGACTTCGAGAAGGGCGACTATATCAATCTGCCTCGCGCGGTGACCTACCGCGTGGTTCCCGAGACCACCGATAACTTTTTCCTAATCGTCGAATCGAAGCACGAGTTCGATCAGCCGGATAAGGGTCTGATCGGTCAGCACGCGCTCTATGATCCGGCGGCGATTGTCACGCCGGAGCCCACCGGACCGCTGCCGGACGATGCGGGCCGTGCCGAGTGGGAAGTAAGGATCAAAACGGAAGGGGAATACTCGAAGGTTTTCTATCCGTTCAATCCACTGGATGTGATTGGGTGGAAGGGCGACCTGACGGTCTGGAAAATTAACATGCGCGATATCCGGCCGATTAACAGCCATCGCGCGCATCTGCCCCCCAGCGCCCATACCACGTTTGTGACCGAAGGAGCGGTGGTGTGCAGTTTCCTGCCGAGGCCTTTGGAGCAGGACGAGGACGCGCTGCGGGTGCCGTTCTTTCATCGCAACACCGACTACGACGAGTTCATTTTCTACCACGATGGGGATTTCTTCAGCCGCGACAACGTAAAGGCGGGGTATGCGACGCTGCATCCGCGCGGCATCCATCACGGGCCGCATCCCAAGGCGCTGGCCAATCAAAAGAAGCGCACCGTCACCGACGAAAGCGCGGTGATGCTCGACGGTTTGAATCCCATACACGTGCTCCCGGCCGGTGAACAGGTGGAGTGGCACGATTATTGGAAGAGCTGGATGGGCGCGAAGAAGGAAGACCCGGCGCCGGTGGGCGCGCATGCGAACGGGAACGGCGCGGATTGACTATCGATCCGGGTTCGACCGACGCTCAAAATATTTATAAGCTGCTGATCGGGGTGATTGTTCCGCGCCCGATCGCGTTCGTTTCGAGCGTGAGCGCGGCGGGCGTCCGGAACCTGGCGCCGTTCAGCTTTTTCACGGCGGCGAGCGCCAACCCGCCGGTGGTTTGTTTTTGTCCGATGGTGAGCGGGCAGGGGCTGCATAAGGACACGCTAAACAATGTGCGGGAGACGGGCGAGTTTGTGGTGAACATCGTTTCCGAAGAGATCGCGGCGCCGATGAATCTGGCTTCCGGCACCTATGCCCCGGAAGTCGATGAGTTTGTGATTTCGGGACTGACGCCGATTCCGAGTGACCTCGTTAACGTTCCGCGCGTAGCCGAATCGAAGGTCAATCTGGAGTGCCGGTTACTGCAGATTGTGGATGTGAGTCCGGAGCCGCTGGGCGGAAGTCTGGTTCTCGGCACGGTCGTCCGATTCCACCTCGATGACGCGCTGGTGCGGAACTACCGCGTCGATCCGGACTTGCTGAACGCGATTGGGCGCATGGGCGGGCCGACGTATGCGCGCACCAGGGATCGCTTCGATCTGGAACGTCCGCAGGTGTAAACAGAATGGGCAAGTGGATTTGGGAGCCCGATCCGGAACAGATGCAGCGTACCAACGTGTGGCGGTACATGCGGAAGCTCGGGTTTTCCGATCGCGAGCAGTTCCTGAAGTACTCGGTCGATCAATTGGATGAATTCTGGGGCGATCTGGCGGTCGAGCTGGGGGTGGAGTGGTTTCAGCCTTTCGACCGGGTGCTCGACGTGAGCAAGGGCGTGGAGTGGGCGGAGTGGTACGTGGGCGGCAAGCTGAACATCGTGGCGAATACGCTCGATCGGCATGCACGAGGGCCGGCCGCAAGCCGCGTCGCCGTCATCTCGGAACTGGAGGACGGGACGCGCCGGCAGCTCACGTTCGCGGAACTGGCGCGCGCGGTCAACCGGCTGGCGAATGCGTTGAAGGCGTTCGGCGTGAAGAAGGGCGATCGGGTGGCAGTCGTCATGCCGATGGTTGCCGATGCGGTGGTGGTGTTGGATGCGTGCCTGAAGCTGGGCTTGATTGCAGTGCCGATTTTTGCAGGGTTCGGAGCGGGCGCGATTGCGGGGCGTCTGATCGATTGTGGAGCGCGGGTGGTCTTCACGGCGGAGTTTCTGACTCGTCGCGGACAGCGGATTGAACTCGCGGGTAAGGTGCGCGCGGCAGCGGCGCAGTGCCCCAGCGTGGAGCACATCTTTACGGAGTTGCCGGATGGCGCCGATGCGCGATGCCCGTCCGAACCGATGAATTCCGAAGACCCGGCGCTGATTCTGTACACCAGCGGGACCACCGGGAAAGCGAAGGGCGTGGTGCACACGCACGCGGGCGCGTTGATGCAAACGGCCAAAGAAATTTCGCTCGCGTTCGATCACCAGACGGCCGACCGTTTCTTCTGGCTATCGGATATCGGCTGGATGATGGGCCCGTGGTCCATTATCGGCAACCATCACTTTGGCGGGACCCTTTACTTATATGATGGGGCGCCGGATTATCCGGACGCGAACCGGCTCTGGCGCACGCTGGCGCGAGAGGGCATTACGACGTTCGGCGTTTCGCCTACCGCGATTCGCCTGTTGATGCGAACGAGCGATCCGTCCTTGCACGATTTGAGCGCGCTGCGGCTCTTAGGATCCACCGGCGAACCGTGGGATACGGCTTCGTACGCATGGTTTTTCGAGCGTGTGGGCGGGGGGCGCTGCCCGGTGATCAACATCTCGGGGGGAACGGAGATCATCGGGTGCTTCCTGCTGCCGCTCCCGATCCAGCCGCTGAAGGCATGCTCGCTGGGCGCGCCGGCCCCCGGGATGGCAACCGATGTTTTCGATGAAGCGGGGCATGCGGTACGCGGCGTTACCGGTCACCTGGTCTGTACGAAGCCGGCGCCGTCGATGACGCGGGGAATCTGGGGCGACCGCGAGCGCTATCTGGAAACCTACTGGTCGCGATGGCCGGGCGTCTGGAGTCACGGTGATTGGGCGAGCGTGGACGAAGATGGCTGCTGGTTCCTGCACGGGCGGGCGGATGAATCGATGAACGTGGCGGGCCGTAAGGTAGGTCCGGCGGAAGTGGAGGCGGCGCTGATGGAGCATGCGGGCGTGTCCGAAGCCGCGGTGGTGGGCGTGCCGGACGAGCTGAGAGGCGAGGCCATCGTGGCCTTTGCGGTTGCCCGAAACGCGAAGGAACGGCCGAGTGAAGGCGAGTTGATCGCGCACCTCGCCTCCGTCATGGGCCCGGCGTTCAAGCCGCGCGCGATCGTGCTGGTGGACGAGTTGCCGAAAACGCAGAGCGGGAAGATCATCCGGCGTCTGCTGCGGCTGAAGTATCTGGGCGAGCCGCTGGGCGATGTTTCGACGCTTGCCAATCCCCAGGCGCTGAGCGCGGTATGATCCGGCATACCAGCATTAGCGGCACACCGATCGACGCGGTTTATACGCCCGAGAGCCTTCCCGGCTTCGACGCGGCGCGCAATCTGCCGCCCGCGGGATCGTTTCCTTATAAGCGCGGGATTCACCCTGGCATGTATCGGGAGCGTCTCTGGACCATGCGCCAGTTTTCGGGATTCGCCACTCCCGAGGAGACCAACCAGCGGTACCGCTATCTGCTGGAGCAGGGCCAGACCGGCTTGTCGGTGGCCTTCGATTTGCCGACGCTGATGGGTTACGACTCGGACCATGCGATGGCGGAAGGAGAAGTGGGCCGGTGCGGGGCGCCGGTCTCTTCGCTGGCCGACATGGAAACGCTGTTTGCGGGCATTCCCCTCGGCGAGGTTTCGGTGTCGATGACCATCAACTCGCCCGCGGCGATCATCTGGGCGATGTACCTGGTGGTGGCCGAGAAGCAGGGCGCCGACTGGTCGCGTCTTTCGGGCACGCTGCAAAACGACATCCTGAAGGAGTACATCGCGCAGAAGGAGTACATCTATCCCCCGCGCCCTTCGATGCGGCTGGTTACGGATACCATCGAGTTCGCGACGCGGCACGTGCCACGATTTAATCCGGTTTCGATGAGCGGATACCACATTCGGGAAGCCGGATCGACCGCGCTACAGGAGCTGGCGTTTACGTTGCGCGATGGCCTCGAGTATGTGGAGGCAGCCATGGAACGGGGTCTGGCGGTCGACGATTTCGCGCCGCGGCTCAGCTTCTTTTTCAACGCGCATAACGAATTCTTTGAAGAGATCGCGAAATACCGAGCAGCGCGGAACATCTGGGCCACGCTGATGCGGGAGCGGTACGGGGCGAACGACGAGCGCAGTCTGAAACTGCGCTTTCACGCGCAGACCGCGGGGTGTTCGCTGACCTGGCAGCAGCCGCTGAACAACATCGTGCGCACCGCGATCCAGGCGTTGGCGGCGGTGCTGGGCGGCACGCAATCGCTGCACACCAACTCGCTCGACGAGGCCTATGCGTTGCCGAGCGAACATGCGGCGACGCTCGCTCTGCGCACGCAACAGGTGATCGCATACGAAAGCGGGGTGGCGGAGGAAGTGGATCCGCTGGGGGGCAGCTACTTCGTGGAACGGCTCACGCTCGATCTGGATGCGGGGGCGCGGGACTATATCCGCCGGATCGATGAAATGGGCGGAATGATTGCTGCGATCGAGCAGGGCTTTCCGCAGGCCGAGATCGCGGCCGCCAGCTACCGATATCAGGTGGAAGTGGAAAACGGGGAGCGGGTGATCGTGGGCGTGAACCGTTTTGGCGATGACGATCAGGAGAGTCCGCTCGATCTCCTGCGGATCTCTAACACGGCCGGCGAAAGCCAGTCGGCAAAATTGAAAACGCTTCGCGCCGAGCGCGATGGCGGGCGCGTGCGGAACAGCTTGCGCGCCCTACAAGAGGCTGCGGATAAGGGACAGAACACAATGCCTTCGATTCTGGAGGCGGTGCGAGCTTATGCCACACTCGGCGAAATGTGCGATGCGCTGCGAGCTTCGTTCGGCACGCATGTGGAAAAGAGTATCCTGTAACAAAGTCCTGCATGAGGATCACTCAGCTTGCTGCTTCAGCCTGACAGGAACCGGCCGGTACGCGTGTTGGTGGCCAAGCCGGGTCTGGACGGCCATGATCGGGGGGCGAAGATTATCGCCCGGGCGCTGCGGGATGCGGGCATGGAGGTCATCTATACTGGGTTGCGACAGACCCCGGAGATGATCGTGAATGCCGCCTTGCAGGAGGACGTGCAGGTGATCGGGCTTTCGATTCTGTCGGGCGCCCACAATGCCATCGTTCCCCGGCTGATGCAGTTGCTGCGGGAACAGGACATGACGGATGTGCTGGTGATCCTGGGCGGAATTATTCCGGACGATGATGCCGACCAACTGCGCGCACAAGGCGTGGCGGCGGTGTTTCAGCCGGGATCGTCCCTCGAGGACATCGTGCATTTTATTCGCGAGAACGTAGGACAAGCGTCCGGACAGAAAGCCGGATAGTGGCCGCAGGTGGCAATCATTTTTACCTCGGCGACACAAAGGAATGGATAGGCTCGGTATGGAGAAGCAGTTAAAAATCGCCGTTTTCATTGATTTCGACAACATTGAAATTGGAGTCAAGTCGACGCTCAGCCGCGAGTTCGATGTGGCGGCTGTCTTAGAGGCGCTGAAGGAGCGGGGCGAAATCGTCACCAAAATCGCCTACGCGAACTGGGGGCGGCAGGATGTCTTCACACGGCAGCTGTCCGAGCATGCCGTGCAGATGGTCCAGCGCGACCCGTCGCCTCGCGGAGATAAGAACGGGGCGGATATCAACCTGGCGCTCGATGCGCTGGAGATGGCGTTCACCCACGACCACATCAATGCGTTCGCGATCGTGAGCGGGGACAGCGATTTCATTGCGCTGGTGAATAAGTTGAAGCAATATGACAAGACCATTTTCGTAGTAGGCGGGCGGGCTTTCACGAGCACCATTCTGCAGAAGAACTGCCACGAATTCATCAGCTACGAAAATCTGGTGGATGGATCGAGCCGTCCTCCGGCGCCGCCTCCGCCGATGGCAAGCGCGCAGCAGCCGTCAGGCCCACCACGGGAAGATCGTCCGATGTCGGGACCGAAGCCGCAGAATCAGCAGCGCCGCCCGGTGCTCGACCTGGTGCAGGCCATGCCTCTGGTGGAGCGCGCATTGACGGTGCTGGAGCGCCGGGAAGTCCGGCCGCAACTCGGTCTGCTCAAATCGACCATGCTGCAGCTGGATTCAAGCTTCAGCGAAAAGGCGTATGGCGCGAACTCCTTCACAGACTTCGTGGAGAAGCTGCGCAAAGCGGACTATGTGCTGGTGACCGGCGGCGAAGGCCGGTACATGATTCAGCGCAAGCATTCGGCGGCGGCTCCGGAGAAGACGGTCAAGCCCGAGGAGGCTCTCCCGTTCCTGCGCGATGTTCTCGAAACCCATCGCCTGGAAATGGAAGATGGCGTTCTGGCGGCCGACTTAGGGGAATGGGTGCGCGACGAGCAGCCCGATTTCGCGTGGACCAAGTTCGGCTTCCAGGAGTTCGGCGAGTTTCTGAACTTCGCGCAGGATAAGAGCGTGGTGAAAGTACAGCCGGACGAGGAAAAGGGGCTGATGGTGTTTCTGGGGGCCGAGTTCCATCCGCCGGCACTGCCCGAACCGGAACCGATGCCGGTGCCGGATGAGATTGTGGAAGAGGAAGAGAAGCAGCCGTTCGTTCCGAATCAGCCGACGGCGCGTGGTCCCAGGACCAAGCGTGTGGCGACGCGGAAGGGCGCGGAAGTCAACGGGAACACGGATGCGCCGCCTCCGGCGAAGCGGGCTCCGGTAAAAAGAACCGGGATTAAGCGCCCTCGCAAGACGCCGCCGCCGCCCGGAGTGATGCAGTAGCGGCGGCGGTCAGACGGAGACTTTCCAATCCGCTGCCTGGTACTCGCCGCTTAAACAGCGACTCACCCAATCACCATTCGATTGGTACCAGTGCGCAGTCTGACGCAGGCCGTCCTCGAAACCAATCTGGGGCTCCCACCCGAACTGGCTGCGGAGCTTGGAGCAATCCACGGCGTAGCGCCGGTCATGCCCCAAGCGGTCCGTCACCGAGGTCAGCAGAGACTCCGGACGGTCCAGAATCCGCAGTAACGTTTTCAGGACATACAGGTTGGGAAGAATATTCCCGCCGCCAATGTGGTACGTCTCCCCGGCGTGTCCGCGTTCGAGAACGGCTAACAGAGCCCGGCAGTTGTCCGAAACGTGAATCCAGTCGCGAACCTGCAGGCCGTCTCCATAAACCGGGACGGGCTGGTGGCTGAGCGCTTTCGAGATCGCGAGCGGCAGAAGTTTTTCCGGGAACTGGTATGGGCCGTAGTTGTTACTGGTGCGGGTGATGACGGTGTCGAGACCGAAGGTGTGGTGCGCCGCGGAGACCAGATGCTCAGCGGCGGCTTTGCTGGCTGCGTACGGGCTGCTGGGATGGAGCGGGCCGTCCTCGCGAAAATGCGCGGGCTCCGGAATGCTGCCTCCGACCTCATCCGTCGAAATATGCAGAAAGCGGCGGACCTGCCGAGCGCGCGCCGCATCGAGAAGAATCTGGGTGCCGAGGACATTGGTGCGCACGAACGGGGCCGCGCTCCGGATACTGCGATCGACATGCGACTCGGCAGCAAAATGCACGATGGCATCGCAATGGGCGGGCAGCGCGTCGTGTACGGCTTCGGGATCGCAAATATCACCCTGGATGAAGCGGTAAGCGGGATCTCGCTGAACACTGAGCAAATTGTCCAGGTTGCCGGCATAGCTCAAGCTATCGAAGACCAGAACATATCCGAGCTTGCGGGCCAGGTATTGCCGGACGAACTCAGATCCGATAAAGCCGGCGCCTCCGGTTACGAAGATCACTTGTGCTGAGTCTCCCAGTCGTAACCGATCGAGGGGTCGTTGTAGGCGATGCGGCCTTCGTCTTTCGGGTTGTAGAACTGATCGGTTGCGTAGATCAGCAGGCCGGGATCTACCCCGACCACCTTGTATCCGTGGGCGACGCCCGGCGGAATGAGTAACTGCCAGGGGCGGAGCGGACCGCAATACATGGTGTTGCGCCGTCCATAAGTGGGTGAGCCCCGGCGAAGGTCGACCAGGACGAACTGAAAGACGCCCAGCGCCGCAGTCCAGCAATCGGTCTGGTAGAGGTGGTAGTGAAAGGCTTTGATCGCGCCGGGATAGCTCAGGGCGGCGGAGACCTGCGTGGATGGCGGGAATCCCGCGATCAGGCCCTGCCCGGTTCGGAAGATTTCGAGAAAGTAGCCGCGGTCGTCCGGCCAGATCGCGGTGGGCTGCAGGCGGACGCCGTCGATCAGGCGGTCGGAATCCGGCTTCAGAATCACATCGCCAATACCGGCGTCGCAGCGGGGAATGACGAGTTCGAGAGCGTCCGAAACAGCGAGAGCGTCAGGCATAGACAGGAGCAATTCGTAGCGTAGCAGCAGGTTTGCGATTTGCTGCAAGCTCGAGTGGGCGCGTTGGAGCATAATCAGTCATGCCGCGCCTCTACGCCGGCTCCTCGGGCTTCGCGTATGCCTCCTGGAAGCCGGTCTTTTATCCCGCCAAGCTGCCCGCGAAATCGTTTCTCTCGCACTACGGGGGACGCTTGAACGCGGTGGAGATCAACTATACGTTTCGACGGCTTCCCTCGCCGGCGACGCTCGCGAACTGGGTGCAGGCCACTCCCGGCGGTTTCGTTTTCGCGGCGAAGGCGAATATGCGGATCACCCACATTCTGAAGCTGAAAAATGCGCAGGAAGCGACGGAGCTGTTTCTGAAAACGATCGATCCGCTGCGTACAGCGCGCCGGCTGGGGCCGATTCTGTTTCAGCTTGGGCCGGGGTTCAAGGCCGATCAGCCGCTGCTCGGCGATTATCTTGCGCTCCTGCCCAAGGATCTGCGATATGCGTTTGAGTTCCGGCACGCCTCTTGGCTGGTCGATGAAACTTACGAGACGCTGGCCCGGCACAACGTGAGTCTGTGCCTTGCGGAGTCGGACAAGCTGGAGATACCGAAAATCGTGACGGCGGACTTTGTGTATAGCCGTTTGCGAAAAGCCGATTACACCACGGAGATGATGAGCGTGATCGAGAAGCAGACCGGAGAGCAGCTAGCGGCCGGGCGAGATGTTTTCGCGTTCTTCAAGCACGACGAGGATCCGTACGGCGCGCTCTATGCGGAGGATCTGCTGGCACGCTTTTGACCCGCGCGCTTGCGGGCGGAGGAAGGCTCGGCCTCGGCGGCAGTGTCTTCGGACTCAGCCGTAGCCGCTTCGGCGCGCTTCACGGGCTTTTTCTGCTCCAGGCTCTTGCGCAGGGCTTCCATGATGTCGATAACGGGCGCGATGTGGGTGGCGGGCGTCTCGACCACTTTGTGGCCTTCGATCTTGGCCTGGATCATCTTGTCGAGATTCTCGCGATAGGTGTCGGTGTACTTGCCGGGTTCGAAGCCGGTGGCGAGGGCATCGATGAGCGTCCGCGCCAACTGCAGTTCCTTTTCCTTGATGATGGTGGTGTCGGTGCGAAACTCGTCGGCAGCCCGGATTTCACTGCGGTAGTACATGGTGTGGAGTACCATGCCGGTGTGCGCGGGGCGCAGGATCACGATGTGCTCGCGGTTGTGCATGGCGACCTTGGCGATGCCGTAGTACCCGCTTTCGCGAAGCGCTTCGAAGAGGAGCGCATAGGGCTTCTCGCCGCCTTCGTCCGGCGAAATGTAATAGGAGCTTTCGAGATAGACCGAGTCCACATCGCTGCCTTTGACGAACTCGAGGATCTCCATGATCTTGGCGGTTTTGGGGGCGACGGCCTTGATCTCCTCCTCGTCGATAACGACGTAATGATCCTTCTCGTACTCGTAGCCTTTGACAATCTCGTTACGAGGAATGGGCTTGTCTTCCTTCTGGCAGAAGGTGACCAGCTTGATGCGCGAACCATCGGGCTTATGAAGCTGGTTGAAGCTGATGGTTTCACTGCGGGCCGCCACGGAGAGATGGACCGGGAAGGATACCAGTCCAAAAGCGAGATGGCCCTTCCAAACACTGCTTGGCATGTGTGTATCCTTACGCGAGCCCGCACTGGGCCGGATTCGAACAACCCTACCATCTATATCATTTAAATAAGAACATATCCACCCGTCTATGTCGGCCAGCTATGTCCCTCGAGGAGTATAAGCGCAAGCGCAATTTCAAAGCGACGCCGGAACCGCCGCCGGCTCCGGTGCAGCCGCGGTCCGGCACACAGCGGTTCTATGTGCAGAGGCATCACGCGTCGCATTTGCACTATGACTTCCGGATGGAGGTGGACGGCACGTTGAAATCCTGGGCGGTGCCGAAAGGTCCCACGCTCGACCCGGCGCCGAAGCATTTCGCGGCCATGGTGGAAGACCATCCGCTCGATTACGGGAACTTCGAAGGGAACATCCCGAAGGGAAACTATGGCGGGGGAAGCGTGATGCTGTGGGACCGTGGAACCTATGAGCTGATCGGGGACCTGGACGCGGCCAAACAGATCGAGCGCGGGGATTTCAAGTTTCATCTGCGGGGGGAGAAGCTGAAGGGCGATTTCGCGCTGGTCCACATGCGCAATCGAGGGAAAGGCAATGAGTGGCTGCTGCTGAAAAAGAAGGATGCGGACGCGGTTCCGGGCTGGGATGTGGAAGCGTTCGCGGTGAGTATTCTGAGCGGCAGAACGCAGGAGGAGATCGCGCAGGATCTTCCCGCGCACCCTAAGCCGAAGGCGAAGCAGATCGTGGTCAAGCCCCTGGCGGAGGCGCCTGCGCCGGGGGCGGTAACGGCTCCGATGCCGGGATTCTTTGCTCCCATGGGCGCGACCTTGACCGAACATTTACCC
Source organism: Bryobacterales bacterium (assembly GCA_963814235.1). Lineage (GTDB taxonomy): Bacteria > Acidobacteriota > Terriglobia > Bryobacterales > Bryobacteraceae > Bog-113. The sequence goes on from CAWFCA010000002.1 coordinate 227,890, forward strand.
GCGTCGCCAGCGGAATGGACGGCGGAGCTGAAATGGGACGGAGTGCGCGCGCTTTGTTTCGTGAACGCGGGCAAACTGGAGATCTACACGCGCAACGGGAACCGGTGTGAGCGGCAGTATCCGGAACTGTCCGTGCTGCCGCACCTGGTAAAAGCGTCGCAGGCCGTCCTGGATGGCGAGATCGCGGTGTTGGACGAGAAGGGCGTTCCGAGCTTTGCGATGATTCAGCCCCGCATCATGGCGGCGGATGCGGCGGCCATCGCCCACATGACCCGATCGCGGCCAGTGCAGTTGTTCCTGTTCGACCTTCTCTATCTCGATGGATGGGATCTGCGGAATTGCGCCTTGCAGGAGCGGCGGACGCTGCTGGACGCGCGCGTGACGCGGGAAGATCCAGTGCGGGTTTCGGATACGTTTCCGCCGGAGCCGCAGCTCTTGGAAGCCGCCCGGCAGAACGGCCTGGAAGGTCTGGTGGTCAAGTGTCTGACCAGTACGTATGAGACCCGGCGGAGCAAGAACTGGCTCAAGATCAAGCTGCTGAACCAGCAGGAATTTGTGATTTGCGGATACACCATCGGCGAACGTGAGTATTTCGGCGCTCTCGTTCTGGGCTATTACGAGAAGCAAAAACTGCAATGGGCCGGGCAGGTGGGCACGGGATTCGACAATAAGCTCCTGGCCGCCCTGCGCGAAAAGCTGGATGCGCTCGAAACCGCGAAGCGTACGCTGCCGGCGGATGCCAAGCTGCCGAAGGACATCGTGTGGGTCAGGCCGGAATTGGTTTGCGAAGTGAAGTTTTCGAACTGGACGCCGGACAAGCGCTTGCGGGCGCCGGTGTTTCTGGGTCTGCGGCAGGATGTGAGCGCTAAGGAAACGCGACGGGAGCAGCCGGAAGAACCGGAAGCGAAGCCCAAGGCGCGCCCGCGCAAGAAGGCCCCCGCCTCTCCGTTATTGCCGCCGGCGGTGACGGAAGTGTTATGCAAAGTGGATGGCCAGGAGCTCAAGTTCACTAATCTGAACAAGGTCTTCTATCCCAAAGACGGCTATACCAAACGCGACCTGTTGAATTACTACTCCGACGCCGCGCCGTTTCTGCTGCCTCATTTGAAGGACCGGCCGCTGTCTTTGAAGCGCTACCCGAACGGCATCCACGACGATTTCTTCTTCCAGAAGAACTCCGCGGAAAGCTTTCCCGCCTGGCTCCGCTTTGAGCACGTGGATGACATCCGGTATGTGCTTGCCGACGATCGGGCAGCGTTGCTCTACCTGACCAACCTCGGTTGCGTGGACCAGAACCCGTACATGAGCCGCGCCGGAAGCATCAGCAATCCGGACTGGATCCTGATCGATCTGGATCCCGTGGAGTGCGGCTTCGACATGATCGTGGAGGCTGCCGGTTTGGTGCGCGAGATTCTCGAGGACATCGGACTGACTGGCTATCCCAAGACAACCGGGGGCGACGGGATGCACATTTATATTCCGGTGAAGCCCGTCTATACCTACGAGAACACCAAACAATTTGCCGAGGTGCTGGCGAGCCTCGCCGTGTCACGCCGGCCGGAGTTGTTCACCACGCCGCGATCGGTTGCCAAGCGGCAAAAAAATCGTGTGTATTTCGATTTTTTGCAGAATGGTGAAGGCAAAACGATTGCCGCGCCTTATGTGACGCGCGCTTACGACGCCGCACCGGTGGCTACACCGCTCGATTGGGACGAGGTGCGGCCCGGTTTACATCCGCACCAGTTTACGATCCGGAACGCGATCGCGCGCTTTCAAGCGCGGGGAGACCTGTTCGCGGGGGTTCTCCGGAAGCCGCAGGCGCTCGACCGCGCCTTCGGAAAACTGGAAAAGCGGATGGGCCGCTAGGCAACGCGATCCTCCTCGACGGCCGGGGGTTCGATGCCGGTCCGCAGGAACTCAGTCCACGTGTTAATGGCGGTGGCCAGCTCATGCATCGCTAACTTACGTTCATTGGCGATCAGTTCGATTCGCTTTAGGCCATCCGGATCCGGCAATCCACTGGGTACAGATAAGACTTGAGTGAAACGGTCAATGGCGGAAGTATATCGGGAGCGGGCCCTCGCGACATTTCCGCGCAACGCTTTCTCGGTTTCTTCGCGCGTGCGCACTGCGATACAGAATACAGCGGATTGTAAGTACGTTCCAGAGTGAGAGGGTGTTCAAGAACCCTGTTCGGGATCGCCGGCGGGCTTCGCCTTGCGGGTCTCCTTGAGCGCTCTGATTTCCCGTAGCCGTTCTTCGATGCGCTTCTCCATGCCGCGGCCAGTGGGTTGATAGAAGACGGCGTCCTGAAGAGATTCCGGGAGGCATTCCATGCCGGTGATCGCATCCTCGAACTGGTGGGCATGTTGATATCCGGACCCGTAGCCCCACTGCTTCATCGGACGGGTAGGAGCGTTGCGAAGGTGTAACGGAACGGGCTCGGCGCGGCCCCGCCGGATCTCGCTTTGAACGGCGGCAAGCGCGCGGTAGGCGGCGTCCGACTTGGGAGCGACGGCGAGGTAGAGGGCGAGTTGCGCAAGGGCTAAATCGCCCTCGGGAACGCCCAGGAAGTGGACGGCCTGTTGCACGGACATGGCCTGCTCGATGGCGCGCGGGTCGGCGAGGCCGATGTCTTCAATGGCCATGCGGACCAGCCGCCTGGCAATATACATCCGATCTTCTCCCGCTTCGAGCATGCGCGCGAGCCAGTAGAGGGCGGCATCGGCATCGCTCGAACGCACGGACTTATGGAGCGCGGAAATGATGTTGTAATGCTCCTCGCCGGACTTGTCGTACAGCAGGATTTTGCGCTGGATGGCAGTCTCGACGTCCGCCTGGGTCAGTGCGGCGCCTGGTTGGGAGGCCGCGACAAGACCTTCGAGCGTGTTGTATGCCGAGCGGGCGTCGCCGTTCGCATGCGCGGCGATGGATCGGAGAAGCTCATCGGGCGCCGTGACGTTGCGTTCCCCCAGGCCCCGCTCGGGATCGGCAAGAGCACGCCGGAGCAGCCTCACAATGTGGTCCTCCGACAGGGCCTCCAGAGCATAGACTTTGGAGCGCGACAGAAGCGCCGCATTGACTTCGAAGGACGGATTCTCCGTGGTGGCGCCGATCAGGATGATGTCGCCGTGTTCGACGTACGGGAGAAAGGCGTCCTGCTGGGCTTTGTTGAAGCGGTGGATCTCGTCGATGAAGAGGATGGTGCGGCGGCCCAGGTGCCGGAAGCGCTCGGCATCGGCCATCACCGCTTTGATCTCCTTCATGCCGCCGAGGACGGCGCTGAAGGGGATGAATTCGGAGCGCGTGGAGGAGGCGATGATGCGGGCGAGGGTGGTTTTGCCGACTCCCGGCGGTCCCCAAAGAATGATGCTCGAGAGGCGATCCTGTTCGATCTGCTGGCGCAGGGGCTTATCTTTGCCGAGGACGTGTTCCTGGCCGGCGAAGTCTTCGAGCCGGTGGGGGCGCATGCGATCGGCAAGCGGGCGGCCCTGTCTGGGCACCGGGGATGCGAGCGGTTGAGAATCGAAGAGGCTCACCGAATTCTCCTTTGACGCGCGGCTTCGTAGAGGAGCACGCTGGCGGCCACGGCGGCATTCAGGGACTCGACGCCGCAGGTGGGGATCCGGACAGGCTGCGAGCGGCGCAGTGCCTCGGCACTCACGCCTCGGCCTTCGTTGCCGACCACGATGCCGCAGACTTGTGCAAGGTCGCAATCCCAGGCAGCCGGCGCGGCCAGGCTGGCGACTCCGGAAAACAGGGGACCCGCATGCAAACTGGCCAAATCCACAGCATGCACGAAGGGGATCCGGAACAAGGAACCGGCCGAGGCGCGCAGCGCTTTGGGGTTCATCGGATTGGCGGTCCCTTCGAGGAAAACCAGCCCGCTTGCTCCGAAGGCTTCCGCCGAGCGGGCAATAGCGCCGGCGTTGCCGGGATCCTGAACGCCGTCGAGAACCAGGACCAGTGCGTTCCGCTGCCCCTGGCCCTCATAGATGGCGTCCGCCCCGTGTTGCGGTGGCTCGGCGAGAGCCATGATGTTCTGGGGCGCGGTAGTTCCGGAGATCGACCGGTAGACCGGTTCGGGCACTTCGATGATCCGATCGGCCTGCGCCGCTGCGGGAATCGAAACACCTGCGGCCACAATCAGGCACGCGATGTGCAAGCCGCTGCGAACGGTTTCCTCGACCAGGTGCGGTCCTTCGGCGATCAGCCAGCCGCGCGTGGTGAGCCCTCCCTGATCCTGCGCCCGCCGAATCTCTTTCAGCAGCGGGTTTGAGGGACTGGTCAAGCGTTCGTGCGGCATCTCCTTTACAATGTTGTCATCAGCATATCTCGAATCCTTCGACGCTCCGGGTGGCTGCTGCTAGCAGTGCCCGTGGTCTTCGCTCTCGGATATCTCAGCGCACTGACATTACGGATTGCCCGGCAGTCCACGCACGACGAGGCGCGGAAGGCGGACGTGATTATTGTGATGGGAGCGGCCGAGTACCGGGGCCGCCCATCGCCGGTCTTGAAGGCGCGTCTCGACCACGCGCTGACGCTGTATGCAAAGGGTTTGTCGCCGATGATTATGACCGTTGGCGGAGCGGGCGGCGACCCGCAGTTTACGGAAGGGACCGTCGGGCGGGCTTATCTGATCGACCGCGGGGTGCCGCCGGAGCGCATTGTCGTCGAGTCGGAAAGCGACAGCACGGTGTACTCGACCGCGGCCGCCGCGGAGATCATGCGCCGCATGGGCCTGCACTCCTGCATTCTGGTCAGCGACGGGTACCACATTTTTCGCTCCAAGCGGATGATGCAGGCGCAAGGCATTGCGGTGTACGGGTCCCCCCGCTACTCGCAGCCGCAAAGCAAAACGCGCGAATACTGGATGTACCTGCGGCAGGCGGCGGCTTACGCGCTGTGGAAAGTGGGCGTCTCGGTGTAGGTGTAAGCTCGTGGGTATGAACCGACGATTTCTTTGTCTCACCGCGGCGCTGGCGTTGTGCGCCGCCGCTCTCCCCGCCCAAGAAGCGGCTCGCAAGAGTCCGCACGATAAGGCATCTGTCACCCTGGCAGGAAGCCAAATCACGATCGACTATGGACGGCCCTCTCTGCATGGGCGCAAGGCGGTTGGCGGAACGCTGGTTCCCTACGGCCAGGTGTGGCGCCTGGGCGCGGACGAGGCTACCAAGTTGACGACTCCAATTGCTTTGCAGATCGGCAGCCTGAGCGTGCCGGCCGGTTCTTATGCGCTCTTCACGATAGCGACGGCGAGCGGGTGGACGCTGATCGTGAACAAGACCGCGGACCAATGGGGCGCGTTCAGTTATGAGCAATCGAAGGATTTAGGGCGCGTGCCGATGCAGGTTTCGAAGACCAGCGGTCCCATCGAACAATTTACGATCGCGTTCAACAAAGCCGGCGAAAAAAAGGCGACGCTGATACTTTCGTGGGAAAACACGATGGCGTCGGTGGACGTTACCGCGCAGTAAGCGTCAGTAGCCCTTCTGCTTGTCGACGACGTTCAGCAGGGGCTTGCCCGCGACAAATCGCTGCAGGTTCTCTTTGATGGTTCCGATCATGCGGCCGCGATCCTGATCGGAACGCCCCGCGATATGCGGAGTGATAATGACGTTGTCGAATTTCCAGAGGGGATGTTCTTTGGGCAGCGGCTCGGGATCGGTGACATCGACTCCCGCGCCAGCAAGCCGCTTCTCGTCCAGCGCCTTGACAAGGCCGCCCATATCGTAGATGCCCCCGCGGCTGACGGCGATGAAATACGACTTCTTCTTCATGAGATCGAACTGGTGCGGACCCATCATCTTATGGCTGCGGGGTGTATCCGGGGCGGAGATAAAGACGGCATCCGCCTCCGGCAGCACCTCATCCAACTGATCCGGCTTGACGACCCTTCGGATGAACGGAAGGAAGGGTTTGTCTTCGGGATCGACGCCAATGACGTTCATCCCGAAGGCGTTGGCGCGAATGGCGATCTGGGTTCCGATTCCGCCCACGCCGATAACGACTGCGGTCTTACCATTCAGTTCAATGCCATGAAAGGAGCGGGGATCCCAGAGTTGCTGGCCGTCGTTCTTGTAAAGGATGTAGAGGTCGCGCGAAAGCATGAGCAGCATGGCGAGCGCGTGATCGGCAATCTCGGGGCCCTGCACGATCTTGTTGTTGGTAAGGACGATGTTGCTGTCGCGCAGATCGCGGCTGCCGTCGGACGGATAGAGGACATGCTCGACTCCGGCGCTCATCACCCCGACCCACTTTAGATTCCTGCCGGCGCGCACCTGTGCGGAGGTGATGTTACCGATATAGGCATCGGCGTCCCGAATCTCATCCATTACATTGGCATCGGTAACCGCGACGATCCTGGCGTTACCGGCAATGCTCTGGAGATCGCGCACCCAGCCGCTGCCATCGCCCTCGATGAGGATCTTCCTGGTCTGGGCTTGCAGACCGGCAGTCAGTGCAACCAGGAGCAGAATCGCAGCGCGCATAGGGTTGATTATAGGCGCATCGTTTATAGAAGCATCCGGTATAGAAGCATCGGGCGAGGTCGCCGGCTAAGCCATGTAGTAGAGCTTCTCCCGCTGCTCGCTTCCATAAAGCTGGATGCAATGCGGGCAGGAGTGCTCGGCGGACATTTCGTAGGCGTGGCGGACGGCGCGGGTGGTCGACGAGAAGGATTCGGCACCCTGCAGGAAAACGCGGTCGGCGGGGAGCCAATCGAAGAAACCCATTTTCCGCATGCGCTTTTCGAACTCCGGCCGCACGCCGCAGAGGATCACGGTTACGTCCTCTTTATGCATATCCTTCAGGAAGTGCTCGAACTTTTCCAGGCAGACCATATCCGGATTGCGTGCGCGTTTGACTCTGAGGATGATGATCCTGATCGACGTTTCGGTGGAACGGCGGCGTAGTTCTTCGAAGCAGCCTTCGAGGTCAGGAGCCGCGCCGAAGAAGAGCTCGCCTTCCAGATCGAAAAGAATCATGCCGGAGCAGCGGAAATCGGTGGGCATGCGATCGCGGATGAAGCCTTCCGGGGTGACCGTGAGTTCATGGCCGCGCATGCGCGCCACGCGGGGCACGAAGAGCAGAATGGAGACGGCCACGCCGATCAGGATGGCGTATTCCACGCTGATGAAGACGGCGACTAAAGCCGTAAGCACGACCAGCAGAGCGTCATAGCGCGAGGAACGGAGGGTCTGCTTCAGGCGGTTCCAATCGATCAGACGGGCAGCCGTGACCAGCAAGAGACCGGCTAGGGCCGCTTTGGGGATAAAGCGCATGAGTGGAGCAAAGGCCAGGAGAACGATGCTGACGGCGGCCGCCGCGAAAACGCCCGACATGCGGCTCACGGCGCCCGCCTGAAAATTGATGGCGGAGCGGGTGAGGGAACCCGAACCGGGCAGACATTGGAAAAAGCCGCCGGTCAGGTTAGCGAGGCCTTCCGCCAAGCACTGCCGATTAAAGTTGAGCGATTGCCGGGTCTGGTTCGCGATGGCCTTGGAGATGGCGAGCGCTTCGAGCAGCCCCAGGGAAGCCACCGCGAGCGCGCTGCCTGACATTTCCCGAATCCACCAGAACTTGATCTGTGGGATGTGCGGCATGGGCAGGCTGGAAGGCACGTTTCCAACTACAGATAGGACGGTCTTGCCGTTGCCCGGAGTTGAAGACCATCCGCAAAAGAAGGCGATGATGGTGGCGGCGACGAGGGCCACGAGCATGTCCACCTGCGGCAGGCGATAGCGGCTTGACAGGTAGCGCAAGAAGACGACGGCCACCACCGTTCCCAGTCCGATGGCAAGAGCCCGCGGATTAAGAGCGCCCCCTCGCGTGACGGTCAGCCAGAAGCGCAGGAGGACATGCTGATGACCGGTACCCTGATCCTTAATGCCAAAGAAGTTGGCGACCTGACTCAGAGCGATGAGAAAGCCCGCACCGGTGATGAAGCCGACCACGACCGATTCCGAGATATAGCGGGTCAGGTCGCCAAGCTTGAAAACCGCGATGAGGATCTGGATGCTCCCGGCCATGATCCCCAGGAGGAACGTGGCCTGATAGGCGTCGAAGCGTGCCGCTGGATCGACGAAGGCAATCGAACTGAAGACGACGAGCGAGATGGCGTTGGTAGGACCGTTGATGAGGTGGGAGGAGGAGCCGAAGAGCGCCGCCACGAGCGTGACCACAATGGCGGAGTAGAGGCCGAAGCGAGGATCGATGCCCGCAATCAGGGCGTAGGCCATGGCCTGGGGTAGGGAGATGGCGGCGACCGTGAGGCCTGCCATCAGATCCTTGCGGCAAGCCTCCCACGAGTATTTGACCGTCATGGGAGAGTCTTTTTGCTGGAAAGTGCGTGGGTCGCGTCAGACGAGACGTTCACCACCTTGCTGGATGTTTCGCTATGCAGATTGCCGAACACCACCAGTGTCACCGCGAGTGCGAGCGCGGCGAGCGCGAGTACGTTAAGCCATTTGGAATGCATGGTCCTGGAGAGCCGAGACTAACACAGGCCGCCAGGAAATGTCTAGCGATCTAGTACCCTTATGCGTTTGGTGACGGCGCGGTTTCGCAAAGCAGGCAAGCCGGGGTAGCCGAGCGGCCTGTGCTAATCTAAGTCTTCCGTTCGATGCAGCACCTATGCCCGCTCGTGTGAGCGAAGCCATCGTATTGCAGACTTATCCACTGAAAGAGTCGGATTTGATTGTCAGCTTCTTCACCAGAGATGCGGGCAAACTGCGTGGAGTGGCTAAGCGGGCGCGGCGTCCGAAGAGCCTTTTCGGTTCCGGGCTGGAACGGTTATCCCAAGTGAAAATGGCGTACTTCGAGCGCGAGAACCGTGAACTGGTGAATCTTGACTCCTGCGATCTAGTGCAGAGTCAGTTCGCGGTGCTGTCGGATTATGCGGCAGGCGTTTCCCTCGATTACATGGCCGAGATTTCCGAGCAGATGATGCCTCCGCACGAGGTGAACGAGCGGTACTTTCGGCTGCTGGTGGCCGTGCTGGAGCACATCCGCGCGGGTAGCGTTTCGGCGGTGTGGCGCGCGGTGACTTACTTTACGCTGTGGGCTTTGAAGCTGGCGGGAATGCTGCCGGAAATGCACGTATGTCTTTCGTGCGGGAGTTGGCTGGATGATCCGGCGGCTCCGCAGCGCGCGTTTTACCGGCGCGGCATGCCGGGGCTGATGTGCGGCGACTGCCGACAGACAGCGGGCTGTCGCGACAGCGCCGAGTTGAGCTGGGAATCGCGGGAACTGGCGCGCGCGATGCTGCGGACGCCGGTGGCGGACGTCGCGCCCGATTGGAAGCGCGAAACAGCCAGCGACCTGCGCCAGTTCCTGCAGCAGCAAATTGAAGCGCACCTCGAGCGGCGCCTTCTGACCGTTCCGGTCCTCGAAGCCGCATAGACTCTCAGAATGCATTCGTTCCAGGACATCATCTTCCAACTGAAGCGTTACTGGGGCGAGCGCGGCTGCGTGATTCAGGAGCCGCTGGACGTCGAGGTGGGCGCTGGGACGATGTCCCCCGAAACATTTCTTCGGGTGCTGGGACCGAAACCGCACCGGGTGGCGTACGTGCAGCCGAGCCGGCGTCCGGCGGACGGCCGTTATGGGGAGAATCCGAATCGACTCTACAAGCACCAACAGCTGCAGGTGATCCTGAAACCCGCGCCCGAAGATGTAATCGATCAATATCTGGGCAGCCTGGAGGCGATCGGCATCGATCTGCGGCAGCACGATATCAAGCTTGAGGAAGACAACTGGGAAGCTCCCACTCTGGGCGCGTGGGGCGTGGGCTGGCAGGTGATGCTGGACGGGTTGGAGATTACGCAGTTCACCTATTTCCAGCAGTGCGGCGGGATCGATCTGGATCTGGTTCCGGCCGAGATCACCTATGGCCTGGAGCGTCTGACGGCATTCCTGCAGGTGCGCGACAGCGTTTACGACATCGAGTGGACGCGGGGGACGACGTACCGCGACGTGCGTTTCGAAGATGAGCTGCAGTACTCGGTGTACAACTTCGAAATGGCGGACGTCGGCACGCTTTGGAAGCTGTTCGATCTGCATGAGCAGGAGGCGCAGCGCCTGACTGGGTTATACGCGAAGTACGTACCGAAAGAGCGCTTCCCGCTGCTGCCGGCTTACGATCACGTGCTGAAGTGCAGCCACCTGTTCAATACCTTGGATGCGCGCGGAGCGATCAGTGTGACGGAACGCGTGGGCGTGATCGCGCGGGTGCGCCGGCTGGCCGTGGGCATTGCCGAAGCCTGGGTGGATCAGCAGCATGCTCTCCCCACGGGAGCGGTGGCCGCTTGAAGTTTCTGTTGGAAGTGGGCGCGGAAGAGATTCCGGATCACATGATCGAGCCGGCGCTCGAGTTTCTGGGCGCCGAATGCGGAAAGCTTTTGGGAACCGCGGTGCGGGTGGACGGCACGCCGCGCCGTTTGACGGTGCGAGCCGAAGGCGTGATCGAGCGTGAGCCGGACAGCGAAGAACTGGTATCCGGCCCTTCCACATCGGCCCCGGCGGGCGCGGTTGCAGGCTTTGCCAAGAAGCAGGGAATTGCGGTGGAAGCACTGCAGAAAACGGCGACTCCCAAGGGCGAACATTATTCCTTTCTGAAGCAAGTGCCGGGCCGGCGCACGGGCGACATCCTGGTCGCATCGCTGCCCGGATTGATCCTGAACACGCCGTTTCCGAAGACGATGTATTGGGCCGGGAAGGGCAGTGCGCGCTTCATCCGTCCGATCCGCTGGATCCTCGCGCTGTTGGGCGACGAGATCATTCCGTTTTCGATCGCGGGCGTGAATAGCTCCAACATGTCGAGCGGGCATCGCACGCTGGGGCACAAATGGTTTCACGTGACGGTGGACGATTACGAGCAGAAGCTCCGCGAAAACTTCGTGATTCTCTCGGCGGACGAACGGTACGCGCGCATCCGCGAATGCGACGTTCACTACAAGTGCGACCGGCCGCTGCTGCGCACGCTCACCAACATTACGGAGTACCCGACGCCCATCGTGGGGCGCTTCGATGAGGAGTTCCTTTCGCTCCCGAAAGAAGTGCTGACCACGGTGATGAAGTACCACCAGAAGTATCTCTCGGTGGAGTCTGAAGACGGCCAGTTGCAGCCGCAGTTTGTGGCGGTGATCAATCTCGATGCGGATCGCGAGGGGCTGATCCGGCGCGGCAACGAGCGCGTGCTGCGGGCGCGTTTCAGCGATGCCCGGTTCTTCTGGGATGCGGACCAGAAGCGGCCGCTTGCTGCGCGGGTGGACGATCTGGGGCACGTCACTTTCCAAGCCAAGCTCGGATCCTATCTCGATAAAACGCGCCGCATGGAAACGCTCGTGACGGAGCTCGGCGGAGATGCCGATGCCGTGCGTGCCGCGGAACTGTCGAAAACTGATTTAACGGCGGAACTGGTGAAGGAGTTCACTGAGCTGCAGGGCGTGATCGGCGGGTTGTATGCGCGAGCGCAGGGGGAACCGGAGGCGGTCGCGCAAGCCATTTACGAACATTACAAGCCGGTGAGCATGGACGATTCGATTCCGTCGACGCCCGCCGGCCGCATGGTTGCGCTGGCGGATAAGCTCGACACGCTGCGCGGGTGTTTCGGCATTGGCCTGATTCCCTCGGGATCGAAAGATCCGTTCGCGCTGCGGCGCGCGGCCCAAGGGGTCGTTAAGATCATCGTCGAAGGCGGGATGCATCTGGAACTGCAGCCGCTGCTGCGGGGCGACGCGAAGCTCGAGGAATTTCTGCTGGATCGCGTGCGCTACTACTTCCGCGATGTGCGTGGCTTCAAATATGACGAAGTGAACGCCGTGCTGTCCTCCGGCTGGAGCGATCTGGCCGACGCCGAGAAGCGGCTGCAGGCAATACAGGCGGTGCGTCCGACGCCAGATTTCGAGCCGCTGGCCGCGAGTTTCAAGCGTATTTCAAACATCATCAGGCAGGCGCAGTTCACAGGCGAGAGCGCGGTAAACCCCGACTTGATCGAAGCAGGCCCCGAGGCGGCGCTGTTTGCGGCTTACGAGCGAACGCGGCAGGAACTGTCCGGCGCTGAGTATGAAACCGCGCTGCAGACCATTGCGACATTGCGGCCGCATGTAGATTTGTTTTTCGATAAGGTGCTGGTGAACGCCAAAGAGGAACGGGTGCGCGCCAATCGGCTCGCGCTGCTGCGGTCCATGCGCCAGGAGTTTTCCACCATAGCGGATTTTTCGGAAATCGTAACCACTTCCCAGGAGACAAGATGACCAAGAAGCATGTGTATTCGTTCGGCGGCGGCCGGGCCGACGGCGACGGAAAGATGAAAGATGTATTGGGCGGCAAGGGCGCCGGACTGGCGGAGATGAGCGCGGCGGGGCTGCCCGTTCCTCCCGGCTTCACGATTTCCACGGACGTCTGCAATATCTATTTCGACAATAAGAAAGAAGTCCCGCAGGATGTCGAGGACGAGATCACCACAGCTCTGGCCAAGCTCGAAAAAGAGATGGGCCAGACGTTGGGCGACGTGGGAAATCCGCTGCTGCTGAGCGTGCGGTCGGGCGCGAAATTTTCCATGCCCGGCATGATGAATACGATTTTGAACCTCGGGCTCAACGACAAGACCACCGCGGGTTTGGCCGAGAAGAGCGGGAATGCGCGTTTCGCGTACGATTGCTACCGGCGCTTTATCCAGATGTTCGGGGAGGTTGCGCTAGGGATGCACATGGAAAAGTTCAACCATGTGTTCGATGAGCGCAAGAAGACGGCGAACGCCAAGCTCGATACCGACTTGACCGCGGAAGACTTGAAAGCGGTTATCGCCAGCTACAAGAAGTTGGTGGAGACAGAGACCGGCAAGCCGTTCCCGGAAGATCCGCGCGAACAGTTGAAGCTCGCGCGCAACGCGGTGTTCGGGTCGTGGTGGAACGACAAGGCGGCTTACTACCGCAAGATGGAAAAGATTCCCGACAATATCGGCACCGCGGCCAACGTGCAGGCAATGGTGTTCGGCAACATGGGCGAGACCTCGGCGACCGGCGTAGGATTCACGCGCGATCCGGCGACGGGCGAAAAGGTCTTCTACGGCGAGTTCCTGATCAATGCGCAAGGCGAGGACGTGGTTGCCGGAATCCGCACGCCGCAGCCGATTTCGGAGCTCGAAAGTGTGCTTCCGGAAGCGTTCGCGGAGCTGAAGGAAATCACGACCAACCTGGAAGCGCACTACAAGGACATGCAGGACTTCGAGTTCACGATCCAGGACAAGAAGCTGTACATGCTGCAGACGCGCAACGGCAAGCGTACGGGTCCCGCCGCGGTGCGTGTGGCCGTGGACATGGTTCACGAGAACATGATTTCCAAATCGGAAGCTGTGCAGCGCGTGGCTCCCAACCAGCTCGATCAGTTGCTGCACCCGGTGTTCGATCCGAAGACCCTGAAGGAGCTCGTAAAGCTGACGACCGGTATCTCGGCATCGCCCGGTGCGGCGGTGGGCCGCATTGCGTTAACCGCGGATGACGCGGTGACCGCGTCCAAGAACGGTCCCGTGATTCTGGTTCGCAAAGAGACGACACCGAACGACATTCACGGAATGGATGTATCCAAGGGCATTCTGACGGCGATCGGCGGCAAGTCGAGCCATGCGGCCGTGGTGGCGCGCGGAATGGGCCGGCCGTGCGTGGTGGGCGCGGGCGCTCTCCAGATCAATGAAGCGGACAAGACGATCACCGTCACGACGGGCGGCAAACCGGTGACCGCCAAGGAAGGCGACTGGATCTCATTCGACGGCACGACCGGCGATGTTTACCTGGGCCAGGCGAAGACCATCGACCCCGACACGGAACACTCGACGCTCGGTGAGTTCATGAAGTGGGCCGATGAGTTCCGGGGCAAGTTCGGAGTGCGCGCCAACGCCGACATCCCGCGCGACGCGATTGTGGCGCGGAAGTTCGGCGCGGAAGGGATCGGTCTGTGCCGGACTGAGCACATGTTCTTCGCCGAAGACCGCCTCCCGACCGTACAGGCAATGATTCTGGCGGACGACGAAAAGTCGCGGCGCGAGGCGCTGGCGAAGTTGCTGCCGATGCAGCGGTCGGATTTCGCTGGGCTTTTCGAAGCGATGGACGGCTTCCCGGTGGTGATCCGGACGCTCGATCCGCCGCTTCACGAGTTCCTGCCGAAGCGCGAAAACCTGATGGTGGACGTGGAGCGCCTGAAGGTGGCCGATGCGGCCGCTCGACAAGCCATGAGCACAGCTTACGGAATCCCGGCGAATGAATTGGAACGGCGGTTGCCGATGCTGCTGCACCGCGTGGAGCAGTTGCACGAGTTCAACCCGATGCTGGGTCATCGCGGATGCCGGCTCGGGATCACGTATCCCGAGATCACTGAGATGCAGGCCCGCGCCATCTTCGAGGCCGTGGTTGAGGTTTCAAAGAAGGGCATCAAGGTGATTCCGGAAGTGATGATCCCGCTGATCGGCGGCGTGGAAGAGTTCGACAACCAGAAGAAAATTGTGGTGAAGGTGGCCGAGGAAGTGCTGGGAGCCGCCGGACTGCACGATTTGAAATATCTAGTGGGAACCATGATTGAGATTCCCCGGGCGGCGCTGCTGGCGGAGAAGGTGGCGAAGGAAGCCGAGTTCTTCAGCTTCGGGACTAACGATCTGACGCAGACCACGATGGGGCTCTCGCGCGACGACTATACGAGGTTCCAGAAGCAGTACGAAGATCTGAAAATCTTCAAGGCCGATCCGTTCGCCGTGCTCGATCAGGAAGGCGTCGGGCAGTTAGTGGAAATGGCGACCAGGAACGGCCGTGCGGGGCGCGCGGATCTGGAAGTCGGTATCTGCGGCGAGCATGGCGGCGAGCCGAGCTCGGTGCAGTTCTGTTACAAGATCGGTCTCGATTACGTGTCGTGCTCGCCCTACCGGGTGCCGATTGCGCGGTTAGCGGCGGCGCAGGCGGCGATCTCCGGCGATAAGTCGGAGTCGATGCGTACCGCCTAGAGCTCCATGTCCAACTCCGAGAGCAACGATCCGCTTTCATTGCTTCGTAAGATCCTTCCGTTTACCGGGGTCGCGATCGTGATCGCTGCTCTCTACGTGGGCTGGACGTTCTACTCACGGGCCAACGACGAGCGCAGAGCCGAGCAGGCGGCTGCGGCAAAACAGGCTGCGGACGCGCAACGCACCGTTGACATCCTGGGCGGCCGGAATCTGAAGATTCTCCAGTTCTACGCCATTCCCGGGGCCATCAAGCGGGGCGGTCAGGCGAAGGTCTGCTATGGGACGAACGAGGCGAAGAACGTCCGGATCGATCCGCCGGTGGAGACGATCTACCCGGCCATGAGCCATTGCCTCGAAGTCTCTCCGCGCAAGACGACCGAGTATAAACTGACGGCCGACGATGGCAAAGGGCACACGGTCACGCAGTCTTTCGAACTGCAAGTGATCCCTTAGTTATCGGCTTGCCGGAAGCCCCTTCATGGGGTGCTGGAAGAGTTCGCTGAGGACCGGCGCCTGGAGCAGCTCTTCCTTAGACCCTTCGCGGAAGAGGGCGCCGTCGCGCAACAGAATGACCCGCTCGATCTCCGGGATGACTTCTTCGAAATGATGCGTCACCAGGATGATGGCGGTGCCGGACTGCGCGAGGGCGCGGACGCAGGCGAGCAGTTCCGCGCGGGCGCGGGGATCGAGATGATTGCAGGGCTCGTCCAGAAGCAGAGCTTGCGGATGGTGGACCAGGGCCCGCGCAATTTCAATGCGGCGCGCTTCGCCGGACGATAGCTCATCGATTTCTCGATCCGCCAAATGCGTCGCGCCTACCCGAGCGAGTGCCGCTTCGGTTGCCGCCCACATGTCCGCAGTGGGGCGCTGATGATTCCATAAGCCCACGCTGCCAAAGAAGCTGGACACGACCAGTTCGCGGGCGGGAAACGTGCCCACGGCAGGCGGCAGCAAGTTGTTTTTAACGATCCCGATAGCGGCGCGCAGGTCTTCGATATTCCAAAGCTCCTGGCCCATGATCCGGACGAACGAGCCTTCCGCGCGGAGCGGGTAGAACTCCCGAAGAATTGTTCCGATCAGGGTGCTTTTCCCGCAGCCGTTGGGGCCCAGGACGGCGACGGACTCCTTCGCGCGGATGCAGAGCGTCAGGTCCCGCAGTGCGGGGCGCGCTCCGCGCAAAACGGTGGCGCGCCGGAACTCGATCAGGTTCAAACTAGTGCGCTTCGCGGCCGTGCGTTTCCTGCGCGATGCGTACCCGGGCATCGTCCAGCTTACGCTGCACCTTCGCCATATCGGCAGGGTCGACATCGGCGGTGGCCGGGCTGCTGCTCCAACTCTTCAGAGAGGATTGCCACTGGGCGATGGCTTCCTTGACCTTACCCTGCTTCAGCAGCACGTCCCCGAGGTGATCGTGAACGGTGGGATCGGTGTTGACCTTATCCAGCGCGCGGCGCAGCTGGTCGGCAGCCTGATCGAGCAGGTTCTGGTGGTAGTAAACCCATCCCAGGCTGTCCATATATGCATAGTTCTGCGGATCGATTTCGAGCGCCTTGGTGATGAGCTGTTGGGCTTCTTCCAGGTGCTGGTCGCGGTCCGCCAGCATATAGCCGAGGTAGTTCAGGGCGCCGGGATTATTGGGATCGTCCTTCAGGATCTTGCGAAATTCGGCCTCCGCGCCCTCGAAGTTCTTCATCTTCTCGAGAAGCGCGCCGCGCATGAATCGGACATCTACGATCTCGGATTTGGCGGTGCTCAGCTTTTCGGCGGCGTCGAGCGCTTTTTGTTCGTCAGCGTAGCGCTTGCCCTTCTCATAGACCTGGGCGACGGCCAGCAGCATTTCCCGATCGTTCTTACCGTCTTTTTGCGAATTCAATTCGCTCACGGCTTCGTCAATCTTCCCGTGTCCGCAAGGATGGTGGCGTGTTCCCGCAGCACGAGGCGATCTTTCGGGAACTTCTTCACCGCGGCGTCCGCCTCCCGGCGCGCAGCCGGAAGGTCTTTGGCCAGACGATACGTCTCGACGATTTGTACCGCAGCGCGCGGCGCCATCTCGGCATCATCCGCACTGATTTCCCGGAAACTGGCTATGGCCAGCGGGTACTTGCCAGCGGAGCGGTACAGGGCGCCCAACCTTTCTTCCAGCCGATTGCGCTGGCTGTGTTCGGCGGCCGTGTAATCCGCCTTCGCAGTGCTGTCGAGAATCGCCTTAAGCGCCTTGATGGCCTCATCGGTTTTGCCTTGGGCGTCCAGAAGGATTACCTCGTTGTACTTCACTTCCAGGTTGTCGCCATCTTCGCGCTTGGCGATATTCAGCGCGGATTGAGCCTTCAGGAAGTCTCGCTTCTGGATATAGATTTCGGAAAGCCGCAGTTGTATCTGGGCGTCGTGGGGATTCTCCGCGGCGATCGACTCATACATCTTCCGGGCCTCGTCCGTTCGATCTGCAAAGAGAAGATCTTTCGCGAGCGCGCGCTTCCATTGGTCGTTCTCCGGAGCGAGCTGCATCGCCTGCTGCCAGGCGTCGGCGGCCGCGTTGAAGTCGTTGTTCTGTTCGTAAAGCGTGGCGAGCATCACCAGCGTACGTGGGCTCGGATTCTGATCTCCCGCGTGCTTCAGCATTTCGATGGCGTTCTTGGTCTCTCCGCGGTCCGAGTAAATGGCGGCGAGGCCGGTGAGCGCCTCATCGTTATCGGGCTCCTTGGCGCGGATTGCTTTGTACGTTTTCTCGGCAGAGTCGGCATCGTGAGCGAGCCGGTAGAGCCGCGCCAGGAGGAGCTGGCTCTCGACGTCGTCGGGATCTTTCTCGGCGATCTTCGAATACTGCTCGATCGAGAGCTTCAACATCTTGTCATCGAGTTTGCCCTGCTGAGGATCGCCGATCATGCGCGTATATACGCGGCCCAGGATGCGCCGGGCGCCCAGGTCGTTGGGATTCTGTTTCAGCAGTTCCTCGGCTTCGGTGACGGCTTTATTGAGCTGACCGCTTTGGATGTAGAGGTCGGTGAGCTCTTCGTTGATGAAGCTGATGGACGGATCGAGCTTCAACGCCTGCTTATAGAACTCGATGGCTTTGGTGATGTAGTCCGGCCGATTGTACGCCTGCGCCATGTCGCCGTACATGTGGCCCATGGAGAAGTTGTAATATGCGGAAGAGCGGTCCGTGGCCGAGCTGTGCTCGACTTCTCTTTGCTCCTGCGGCTTGGGGTCATCTGCCGTTTGGGACCAGGCCGCGGACCCGGAGATACAGATCGCCACCAATGCCGGGCTGGACCACAGACGAAACGCTCGCAAGAAACTCATCATGGATTTGGGTAATCTTTCCCTGCTCTTCGAACCGGCGAGGCGGAGCAGGCCTAATTTAAATGTCAGTATAACTCCCGAAACGGCGCCAGGGTCCGGGACAGGGATCGTTCCTTCAGGGGCGTGACGCACCCGTTGGTAACGGTTGGGGGGCCCACCGGGTCGGGAAAGAGCGGCCTGGCGGTCCATCTTGCCCGGACTTTCGGAGGGGAAGTCATCAATTGCGATTCGCTGCAGGTTTTCCGCCATTTCGATATCGGGACAGCAAAGCTGCCCTGGGAGCAGCGCGGCGGGATCCGGCACCACCTTATAGATGTCGTGGAGGGCGATGAAGGTTTCACCGCCGGGGAATTTACGGCAGCGGCACGCTCGATTTTGGGGGAGATCACCGGGCGCGGGAATTTACCGATCGTGGCCGGGGGTACTGGATTCTACCTGCGCGCTCTGCTGGACGGTCTGTCTCCCGTGCCGCCGCCGAGCGATGCGCTGCGGAAACGCCTGACGGCGCGGGAAGCTCGCAGGCCCGGTTCGCTGCATCGGATCCTGGCGCGCCTGGATCCGGCATCGGGCCAACGGATCCATCCGCGCGATCTCGCCAAAGTGACGCGCGCGCTCGAGATCCGGATCCAATCGCGCGCTCCTGCTTCAGCACAGCCCCCGCGGGAGCCGCTCGCCGGCTATCGTGTTCTAAGACTCGGGATTTTCCCCCCTCGCGACCGGCTGTATGCGATGTTGGATCGGCGGTGCGAGCAGATGCTCACGGGCGGTCTTCTGGACGAGATTGAAAGGCTTTTGGCGGCCGGGATTTCGGCTGAGGCGAAACCGTTCCAGGCTTTGGGATACAAGGAAGGCCTCGCCGTTCTGCAGGGCCGCATGACGCCCGCCGCCGCGCTCGAACAGATGCAACGGGATACGCGGCGCTACGCCAAGCGGCAGTACACCTGGTTCCGTCATGAGCCGGGGCTGACACCGCTCGTTGGGTTCGGAGATGAGTCCGCGGTGGAGCTTGAGAGCGTGCGGCTGGTACGCACGTTGATAGACTCGCAGTAGTGCTGTTACGTCCTTTCCCGCTGTCGCCCTTATGGCTGCTTCCGGTCACGCTGTGCCTGCTTTCCACACCGGTTTTTGGGGCTGCGGACACGGTAGCGGTTCTGCCCTTTTTCAATAACTCGCAAAAGCCCAACCTGATCTGGGTCGGTGAGAGCGTGGCGGAGACGCTGCGCGAATCGCTCGCGGGGGCCGGTGTCCTCGCGTTATCCCGCGAAGACCGTGTCGAAGTTTACGAGCGGCTCTCGGTTCGCCCGGGAGTAGCCCTCACGCGAGCGACCGTGCTGCGGATCGGCGAATCGCTGGATGCGGCACAGGTGGTGTTCGGGGAGTTCGAACTCGTGGCGCCTCCCGCCGGGAACATGACCGGACGCGGTCAACTGAAGCTGACCGCCAATGTTCTCGACCGGAAAAGACTTCGTGAAGGTCCCGTTTTTACGGAAGCGGGAGCATTAGAGGAGTTGAGCCTCCTCGAATCGCGTCTCGCGTGGCAGTGCCTGCATTTTTTCCAACCCAAATCCTTCCCGAGTGAAGCGGATTATCTGCAGAACCGGCCGCCGGTCCGCATCGATGCGGTGGAGGGATACATCCGCGGGCTGCTCTCCTCATCGCCCGAGCAGCAGGT
The DNA here is from genome assembly GCA_963814235.1 of Bryobacterales bacterium. GTDB lineage: Bacteria > Acidobacteriota > Terriglobia > Bryobacterales > Bryobacteraceae > Bog-113. Next base: position 247,854 of record CAWFCA010000002.1, read on the forward strand.
GAAGCTTTTCGTGCAATCGGCGAAACTCGACCCGCGTTACAGCGAACCGAATTTTCAGCTTGGCCGAATGGCCTTCGCCAAAAGAGAATACCGCGTGGCGCAAGCGTGGCTGGAGAAGGTCGCGGAATCCGACTCGCATTATCACGAATCGCGTTTTCTCCTCGGGCTCTGTCAATACTACGAAGGCGACTTCGACGGGGCTGCCAGGTCTTTGCAACTGGTGGCTTCGAAGGTTCCCCTGAACGAGGTTTTCAATAACCTCGGGGCCGCGCAGTGCCGCAGGAACCGGCCGGAAGCCGTGGAGAATTTCCGGAAGGCTCTGGAAGGCGATGAAAGTGATCCGGACTACTGGTTTAACGTCGGCTACGCCCTGTGGAAGAGCGGGAAGCCACTGGAGGCGGTGCGGGATTTTGAAGCGGTCCTCGACCGCTCACCGAACGATGCGGAAGCACAGGCGCTGCTGGTGCGCTGCCGCCGGGGTGAAGGTCCGCAGACAGGCGAATTCCTCAGCGGCGAGCGCATCAAGAAAACGTTCGAGGAGACAACTTTTCTGCAACTTCAGGCGGAGTTGAAGAAATAATACGGACCGGCCGGAGTTCTAACTCTTGCCGCGGTTCAGTTTGACCGTACCTTCAATGTCCTGGGACTCGATAGCGCCCTTCATCATGCCTTCGAGGTGATCGCCGGAAAGCACGAGATCGAACTTCATGGGGCCGCTGGTTTCCCCGCTCGCGGCTTCGAAGCTGACGTGGTCGCCGTTAAGCTTTCCGTTGCGGATTTCGACTGCTTCAGAGTCTCCTTCGCGGCCGATTTTGCCCGCGATAATGCCGGGCTGGCGCTCCTCAAGCTGCATTTCGATCGGCGTGGAGATGGTGCTGCCGCTGCTGCTATCGTGAACCTCCACCGTTCCGGACCATTTACCCGCCAAGTCCACGTTTGCCGCTTGGGCGGTGGTGAAAACCGCGCAAAGGGCCGCGATGCCGAACATAGAGAAGAGCCGCCGGACTGAAATATGCGCCATTATTTTTCCTGTCCGTCCAGTATAAAACGTGTGGGGGGTGAGGGAAGGCCTGTGGAGAGTCGCGATCAATTACGCGGGCCGATGCCTTCGGTCCGGCCGGCCAGCGGCTGCACCACGCTGCCGCCGCAAACGGCGACGCCGGTCTTCATGAGCGCGTTCAGGAAATTCTGAAAGAGCGCATAAAAGACCTGCTCGGTGATGGGCTGCTTGCCCGGAAGGCGAAAAGTGACGGGTAGTTCCTTCGAGATGCGAATGCGCATGGAATTGGATTGGCTCTTGCCTGCCCGGTCGCGCTTGTTCTCGACGGAGATCGGGGTCTGCATCACACCGCCGGTTCGGCCGTCGACGTAGAACTGGCAACGCGAGAACCAGCCAAGATTGGCGGGATCGGAGGCGTCGAAGAGCAGCAGCGGGCCCTGACGGTCAGCGGCGGTCAGATCGATCTGAATGCTGCGCTCGCCATCCCGGATGCGACTCTCGAACCCGGCCTGCCGGGCCACTTCCGACACCGTCTCGGCTTCGAGCTCCAGCAATATGAACTTGTGACGGCCGGCCTGCAGCACCTGCATGGGAAGTCTGTATTCTAGCAGCGATATGGCGAACGCGCCGAGTTCGGGGCGGAGTCTAAAACGCAGGTAGCGAGACGGACGCGCCTTCGGCTCACAGACTAGACGGTGTACGTGCGCCCGCGATGCGCGCCCACCAGAATCTGGAAGATGCGATGGGCGATCAGTTCGTGCAGAGTAAGAAGCTCTTTGTGAGCTTCGAAAATGGCCTTGGCGTCGGTGGTTGCCGCGAGCGGCGCTCCTGCTTTCAGCGCGTCTGTGGCCTCTTTGAGAACCGCGTCCTCCATGACTTCGCCGGCCATTTCCCACAAAGTAATGAAGCGATCGATGGCCGTCGGGAAGCTCACGGAGAAGACCCCGCGGTTGCTGGTGGTGCGTGGTGGCTTGTAATCGAGGTTGAACGGACCGTTGTAGCCGTGGCTGCGCAGCATCACCAGCACATTCAGCCAGTCGAGCGGGTTGACGAGCCCCACACCGATATCCACATCGTGCTTCAACCGGTAGCCGTCATTGATATCGAAGTGCCAGAGCTTTCCCGCCAGGATGGCGCGGGCGAGCGCGGCGCGAGGCGCGGCGCCCCACATCAGCTCGTGCAGATATTCGGGATTCAGACCCACCATCTCGGGGTGTGTGAGCAGGCCGGACGAGATGAACGCGAGCATCGCATCGCTGGTAGGTAGAAGGATCTCCGCCGCGGGTTCGAAGGGCTTGGCTTCCATGCAGTGCTTGAGCGGGGCGCGTCCCCGTTTGGCCGCCATCGCGATGTCATGCTCGCAGGCGGCATTCAGGGTCTGCGCATACCATCGCAGCGTTTCCGTCTCCTCGACCGCGCCCTGCACCTGATACCCCAGGGAGCCGGGCCAATACACCGCAAACTCAGCCCCCAGTTCATGGCCGATATCCACGGTGTTCTTCACGCGAAAGTTGGCGTACTCGCGAACTGCCGGCGATTCGGCCGCCGGACTCGCCGCCCAGATCGCGTGAAAGAACGTCTCGGTCGTGACCATCGAGCACTGCAGCCCGTTCTCGGCGAGATCGCGCTTGATGTGATCCACGATCTCGCGCTGCCCGTCGCCGCCCAGATGTTCGGTCGGAATCACGTCCGTATCGTGGGTACACCACCAATTCAGGCCGAGCTTGCCGTATTCGCGAATCACTTCGGTGAAGGTGATGTCGGAACGGGTCGGCGCATGGAAAAGAGCATGGCCCGGGTAAGCCGCGGACCACTGTGGACCCGTGATGAAATACTTGCGCCGCTGCTCGGGCGTATACGCGCCTCCACAAGCGGTGGTGAGGCGGTCGACCAGCGATTGCTGCTGTTGAGCGGGGATGGGAGCCATATTGTTCGTGACTAGAATATAACGCCGCGCGAGCCATCTTCCATATCCACTACAATCATTGGTGAATAGGAGAACCGAATTGATGCCCCTCGATCTGCAAGCGCTGGCGATCCTGATGCTTCGCGGCCAGGACCTGATGGTCGTGGTAGCCCTGCTACTGCTGGTTTTCGGGGGAAAGAAGCTTCCCGAACTGGCCAAGGGTCTGGGTGAGAGCATCCGCAACTTCAAGACTTCGATCAAGGAAGACGAAGTGAAGGCGGAAGAGAAGAAAGAAGCTTACAAGACCGAAGCTTGACAGCTACCGGGCGAGACGCAGACCTGACGAGTGGCGGGGCGTTAACCCCGCGCAGCGTATGGTCCGGCTTGCACGGGGTATAGGACTGGTCGATGTGGGGAAACTAGGATTTCGCTTTTTTGGGCGGAACGATGGAATCCTTGGCGGCCTTGGCCACGCGGAACTTCACCACCTTTTTCGCCGGGATCTTGATGGATTCACCCGTGGCCGGGTTACGGCCCATGCGCGCCTTGCGCTCGACTCGTACCAGTCTGCCGAGTCCGGGGAGTACGAACACTCCATTCTTCTTCACTTCCGCCACCGCCAGTTGCGAAAGGTGGTCCAGCATCAAGCGGGCCGTCTTATTGGGAACCTCGCATTGCTCCGCGAGCGCTCTCATCAATTGTGTCTGCGTCATTCTTGTAATCGTTGCCAACTTGACCTCCAGTGCGACGTTATGATTGCGGATTGCGGTTCGGTCTCAAGGCCCTCAACAGTTCACTCAGATGACCTTTGAGTCCACGTCGCCGACGCTGTCCAAAACGTAACAATCATACGGAACCCGCTGGAGTGAAGTAAAGCGACAATGGCCGAAACCACGGTTTTTTCTAGGAAATTGAAGAAATTTCACGTTGCGCCTCTGGCGCAGTGGCCGGTTGGCCTTGGGCGCTCGTGTACGGGGGAGGCCGCGTGACGGACTCCGGAAAGGTAGATGCGAACCTCCAGGCTTGCTTTCGGGCGCTCGCGATGGGCCGTGAGAAAGCGGAGATACGGTCCTTCGGCGGCATACACATTCTCTCGCTGGGAGTGCGGTTCCAGATGTTCAACGCAGCCTATCTGGCGTCTCCGGTTCTGGACGAGAAGGATTTTGAGCGGCGAACGACGGCCGCGGCGGTACACTTCGGCGCACGGGGAGTGGAGTGGTCGTTGTGGTTGTGCGACAGTCTGCTCCCGGAGGCCGTGAACCGGAAAGCGCACCGTATTCTGTCTCGGCAGGGGCTTACGCTGGCGACGCAAATGCCCGGCATGATCGCCGCCGCGCTGCTGCCGGCGACGCGGCGGCTTCCCGGGTGCGAGGTGCGCGCGGTCGATTCTACACTGGTCCTGGGAGACTTTCGCACCGTCGGCTCCCGCTGTTTCCAAGTGCCGCAGGCCTGGTTCGACGAGGTATTCGATCGCGCGACCCTGGACCGGGCACCGTTCCGGGCGTGGGTGGGATACGTGGACGGAAAGGCAATCGCCACAGCGGCAACGGTTGCAAGCGAGGGCGTGCTGGGCATCTACAACGTGGCAACGCTGCCCGATTTCCGCGGCGAGGGATATGCCGAAGCCATCATGCGGGCGTGTGTCGCCGAAGAAAATGCGCGGTGGGGCGACATGCCGCTGGTGCTCCAATCTACCGCTTCCGGTCTTTCGCTGTATGAACGCATGGGGTTCATCCCGGCGACGCGCTTCCGCGTCTGGGTTTCGTGACTCGCCTTCTCCTCGCGCTTTGTGTTGCGCGGCTATGGCTGATGGAGTTGCCGTCGAGTTTCTGGATCGACGAGATGGGAACCGTTTTCGTGGTGCGGATGGGCGCGCACCATCCATCGTTAAGCGTGGCGCCACAGGTTCCCGCGTCTCTCTATTTCTGGCTGGCTCGTGGGGTGGAGTGGATCCTTGCGGCCGCGCCGGCATGGGCCCGCAGCCCTGGCTTTCTGGAAGCTTTCTTTCGCGTACCGTCGGTGGTTTGTATGGCCGCGGCGCTCTGGGTGATCGCGCGGATTGCCGCCCGTCTCATCGGCCCGCAGGCCGCGTGGTTTGCGGCTTTCGCCTGTCTGGCGCTCAAGGGGTTCGACTACCAGGCAGCCGATGCGCGGCCTTACGCGCTCGGGACGCTGGTAGCGGCAGGGAGCGTTCTGTTCCTGATCCGGTGGCTGGACGACGCGCGCTGGTGGGACGCCGTCCTGTTTGCGGGCGCGGCGGCGCTGCTGTGGCGCGTGCATCTGATCTACTGGCCCTTCTACGCGGTGTTCGCCGCGTATGCCGGGCTGCGTCTGGCTCGCCATGAGACCGCGGTGGGCTGGAGAAGAGCGGCGGCCGTGTTCGCGATTCTGGGTGTGCTGCTCGTTCCCGTTCTTATCGACGCGATATCCCTTTTCCGGCAAGCCGGGGCGCATGTGATTGTGGCGCTTCCCGGAATGAGTGAGCTTTGGCGGGCCCTCAAGGTCGGCTTGATCGCGTTGTGTACGGCCGGCGCGTGGTGCCTGGCGCGCTTCAGCGGTTCACGCCGCAATGCCGAAATTGCGAAGACATCCTGGGTGTTGATCGTCGCCTGGTGGCTGGCTCAGCCTCTCGCCCTGTTTTTCTTTTCCCGGATAACGGGCTCCAGCGTCTTTGTGGATCGTTATCTCTCGTTAGCACTACCCGGGGCTGCTCTAGTTGCGACCGCGGGCGCCGACGTGTTCCTGGACGCTGCAAAATGGCGGGCCGCGACGTTGGTGCTGGGAGCCGGGGTGCTGCTGTTCCTAGGCCAATGGCGGGAACTCTGGCCACCCCACCACAATTCCCAGTGGCGCGAAGCCGCGCAAGCCATAAACGGGCTGGAGGCCAGTTCCGGACTGACCGTGATCGCGCCCAGTCCCTTCATAGAGGCCCGGGCCCCCGCCTGGAGTCCCTCGTATGCGCTGCCCGGTTTTCTCTACGCGCATTTACTGGTTTATCCGGTCGCTGGGGAAAAGCTTCTCTGGCCCTACGACGGCGGTTTTAGCGATGATCATCTGGCGGATCGGAAACGCTTCGTGATTTACGGGCCGTATGGTGGAGTGCGCCCGGCCGTGAACTGGTTTCGCACGCGATCGCCCTTCGACCGATGGCGCCATCGCCGGCTCGGGAATTTCGGCGATGTGGAAGCGGTTCTGTTCGAGGCCCCTTAGGCGTTCATGGCATGCGCTGCGCCGATTGCCACTTGGTCCGGGTGTAGGCGATGCGGAACCCGTGGCGCTCCGCGTTGTGTTGACTGGTGCTGCCCGGCGCGGTGCACATCATCGCCACGTCGCATTCACGGTCGCGCGCGACGCTGAGACGCGCGTTGAGAAGCGCCTGCTGAGCGCCCTGGTTCCGGGCTTCCGGGAGGGTGGAAGCGCCCGCGAAAAACGCCACTCCCTCGGAGCAGCGCAGCACCGCCGTCGCAATGGGCTGATTCCCCAGCTCCGCGAAGAACGCGATCGATCCTTCGCTCAAGGAGACGGCTTTCCCGAAGTTCAGCATCATTTCCGTATCTGCAAACTCGGTTGACCACCCGCCGAGCGAAGTTCGCGACCACAACTCCTGTTCTTCAGGCTCCATCACGCGCACGGTCAGATGGGGGTTCCGCGGGCGCGCCGGAAGAGCTTCGGCCGGCAGCGGCTGGTACATCACTGTCGTCAATTCGATTGGCTGATAGCCGCGTTCGCTCAGAAGTTGAACCAGGGGAACGCCTGCCAGAGGACTGACTTCGTGAATGGCCGGAGCGCCGCGCTCGGCGAAGAACGTTTCGATCTGCTCCAGATCGGCCACGCGGATTGCGGCGAACAGGCCTAAGCCAAAGGTCTGTGTCACGGGCGAGCCCGGCCCATCGAACATGACCAAAGTGCCGGCTACCTCGATCCATTCAGATCGCCGTGACGGGAACAGGCGGTGGCGCGCTTCGACGAAAGCCCGTCCTGCCGTTCCTTCACATCGTTCCAGTCTGCGCGAAAGTTCGAGGTCCGCGAAAATCATGAAGGGCCCAGCTTATCTCGCGATCTTATCTCCGCGAAGTTGCCTCGCTTCCCCGCCGCATGTCATCAATAGATAGGAGCATTCGTGCGCAGCTTATTCCTTTTCCTTTCGACCAATCGTCCGCTTCGGCGTTTCATGGAGACCTCCCGGACCGCCCAACGGTTCTCAGCGCGATTTGTCGCCGGAAGCACTCTGGAAGAAGCGATCCTGGCCTGTGAAAAGGTAAACCGCGAAGGCCTTACCGTCACCCTGGATTATCTGGGCGAGAACGTCCATTCACTCGAAGAAGCGGCCGGTTCGCGCATCATGTACATGCGCTGCCTGAACGAAATGGAGAACCGCCGCGTCAAGGGAAACGTCTCGTTGAAGCTGACGCAGTTCGGCATCGATTTATCGGAAGAAGCCTGCCGCGAGAATGTGCGCGAGCTGGTAAGCACGGCGGCGAAGTTCGGGACGTTCGTGCGCATCGATATGGAGTCGAGCGAGTACACCGATCGCACGCTCGCCATTGTTCGCGACCTGCATGCCGAGACTGGTTCCTGCGGCGCGGTTATTCAGGCCTATCTCAAACGGAGCGCTGACGACATTCAAGCCTTGAATGAACGGCGCATCCGCGTGCGGTTGTGCAAAGGCGCGTACCTGGAGCCGGAGGCGGTCGCCATTAAGGATAAATCCGCGGTCGATCGGAATTTCGTATCCCTTGCGAAAACACTGCTCACCCAAGGAAATTACCCCGGTATCGCCACGCACGATGAAGCAATGATCCGGGAAGTTCTCCAGTTTGTGAAAGAGCAGAAGATTCCGGCGGAACGGTTTGAGTTTCAGATGCTCTATGGAATCCGGCGAGATCTGCAGGAGAAGTTGATTCGCGATGGATACCGCGTGCGCCTCTACGTCCCTTTCGGCGAGGCCTGGTATCCGTATTTCATGCGGCGCCTCGCGGAACGCCCCGCCAATGTGCTCTTTTTGGTGCGCAACGTTTTCAGGGGATAATTAAAGTTTCGGGGGCCACGGAATGCCGGAAAAGGTCAAACAGCTTGCGCGATACTGGGGTTTTCTTCTGGCGAAATTTCTGCTGGCCGGTAGTATCTTCGCGCTACTCGTACGCACGCTCAATCACTTCTGGGCAGGCCCGTCCGCTCCGGTCGCCAATCGGTATCATGTGCTCGGTTATGACCGGTATCTGATCTATCTGATCTGTTTAGGCGTGGTTTATCTGATCAGCGTGGGGCTGTTCTACCTTGCCATTCTGGATCAGCGTTACCGGTGCCGGGTGTGTCTGCGGCGTCTGCGGATGCCGATCGAGACTGGCTCCTGGAGCAAGATGCTCCAGTTCGGGCGTCCGCATATCCAGTACATCTGCATCTACGGGCATGGCAAATTGAACATCCCGGAATTGCATCTGACCGGGACCGACATCCGGGAGTGGACGCAGCATGAGGACTACTGGGCGGAACTCTGCGGCACCGGCGACCGCGCGGATCCTAACGGCCGCTAGCTCTCCCGCACGGTTTTCAGTTGAACCGTTGCCCGTGGAAACCGGTTTTATCGTGAGAGAATAAAATTAGTGGAAGAGAAAAAGAGGAATGTCCGCGTTCGGGTGCCCCACAACGCGGGTCTGACCAGGTTCTTCTTCTCCGGTTTCGGCAAGTTCCTCTTAAGCGCGGTGGTGTTGCTGACCATCGCGTTCTTCGTCGTTTTCACGTATTACTACATCCATTACTCCAAACTGATTGACGCGAAGCTGAACGCTGGCCCATTTACAACGACGTCGCGCATTTACGCGGCACCGATCACTGTGGGGGTCGGCGATGCCGTCACTCCGGATGCGATCGCGGCGGAGTTGCGGCGCGCCGGATACACCGAGAGCCGGAGCAATCCCATGGGCTCGTACACGTTGCGCCGCGACGAAATCGAAATATTTCCCGGCCCGGAAGCGTATGCGCATGAAGACGCGGGCGTAATCCATTTCGGGGATGGCCGGATTATCCGGATCGTATCGCTGAGCGATAACACGCCACGCCCGGAGTTCAATCTGGAGCCGCGCCTCATCACGAATCTCTATGACCGCAACCGCGAGAAACGGCGGTATGTCAAATACTCTGAGATCCCCGAGATCCTTCGAGAGGCGGTGATTTCCGCCGAGGATCGCCGGTTTTTTCAGCATTCGGGCTTCGACCCGATCGGAATAGCCCGCGCCGTTTGGGTCGACATCAAGGAAGGCCGCAGCGCGCAAGGCGCCTCTACGATCAGTCAGCAGTTGGCCCGCGGTATGTGGCTGACTCCGGCGCGCAGTTTCAAGCGCAAGGCCGCAGAGTTCATGATTACTCTGCAGCTGGAACACAAGCTCTCGAAAGAAGCCATTTTCGAGATGTACAGCAACCAGATCGATCTGGGTCACCGGGGAAGCTTCACCATTCGCGGATTCGGGGAAGCTGCGGAGGCGTACTTCGGCAAGGATATCCGGCAGTTGACTCCGGCGGAAGCCGCGACGCTGGCGGGTATGCTCCGGGGCGCCAGCTATTACAACCCGTTCCGTCATCCGGATCGCATCCATGACCGCCGCAACGTCGTTTTGGCATTGATGCGCGACAACAACTTTCTCACTGAGCGCGAGTACGCGGTGGCTGTAGAGTCGCCGTTGAAGCTGGCGCCGGCGGGCGCCGAATCGAGCGACGCGCCTTATTACGTGGACCTCGTCAACGACGAGCTGCAGAGCCGGTTTTCGGATTACGATTTTCAGGCTGGTTCTTACCGGATCTATACGTCGCTCGACCTCAATCTGCAACGCGCCGCGAACGATGCGGTACAGATCGGGATGCGTCAGGTGGATGAGCTTCTGCGTAAGAACAAGATCAATAAGGAAGCGCAGTGCGCGCTGATTGCTCTCGATCCGCATACCGGCGAGATCAAAGCGTTGGTGGGTGGCCGCAACTACGGGCAGAGCCAGCTCGATCACGTGACCGCCAAGCGGCAGCCCGGATCGATTTTCAAACCGTTTGTCTATGCCGCCGCCATGAATACGGCGCTGGCGGGCGGATCCCGGACCTTGACTCCCGCCAGCACGGTTGAAGATGTTCCCACGACGTTTTACTTCGATGGGAAGCCGTACGAGCCGGGGAACTTTCATCACGAATTTTTCGGCACGACCACCCTGCGGCGCGCACTGGCGAAATCCATGAACGTGGCCACCATCAAGGTTGCGGAGATGGTGGGCTACAACACGGTCGTTAACCTGGCGCACAAGGCCGGAATCAACGAAGACGTCAAAGCGACGCCGGCGATGGCTCTGGGCTCCTATGAAGCGACGCCGTTGGAGATGGCCGGCGCTTACACCGTGTTCGCGAATAATGGAGCGCGGGTTCTACCCGTCTTCATCGATGAGGTTCGCGGGATCGATGGAAAAGTGATTTCGAAAAGTAAGCCGCAGACCAAAGTTGTGCTCGACCCGCGCGTCAATTACCTGATGGTCAGCATGCTCGAAGAGGTGATGCGCAGCGGGACGGCCGCCGGTGTCCGATCGAAGGGCTTCACGGTGCCGGCCGCGGGCAAGACAGGCACTTCCCACGATGGCTGGTTCGCGGGATTCACCTCTCAGCTGCTCTGCATCGTGTGGGTGGGCTTTGACGACAACAGTGAGCTGGGCTTACAGGGTGCGCATTCCGCGCTTCCGGTCTGGACGGAGTTCATGAAGCGCGCGCTCGCCTTTCGCGGTTACCGCGATGCCAAACCATTCACGGCGCCGGACGGAATCGTGACGATGCAGATCGACGCGAAAACCGGGACGCCGGCCACTCCCTACTCAACGGGCACGCGCGGCGAAGTCTTCATTGCCGGAACGGAGCCGGTCGGTCTGGATCCCTCGAATCTGCCGGGTGGAGCGGTCGACACGACCAACGTCGCGGGGTGGGATACGAGCGCCGCGCCGATACCCGGCGGCGTTCCTCTTCCTTCGCGGCGATTCAACCCTTTGCCTCCCGCCCCTCTCGATGCTCCGGTTGATCCGAACGTGACCCAGAATGCGCCTCCGCTCCCCGCATCGCCGGGTACGAAAAAGCCAGGGTTCTTCCGGCGTCTGTTCGGCGGCAAGCCGAAGCCGCAAAACCAGCCTCCCGCTTAAGCATGTCACCGAAACTGCTTTCTCGACGAAGCTTTCTAGTTGCCGGCGCGGGTTCCGCGTTGGCCCTTCGGGCATCTCCATTGGGCGGCGTTGGGGTGCTCCAGCTACCCGCGGGCGGAGTGCAGCCCCAGGCGGTTGTCGACCGGAATGGGACCATCCACGCGGTTTACCTCTCCGGCGATCCCGCGGCTGCAGATGTTACGTATGTTCGGAAACGAGCCGCGGATGCGGATTTCTCGCGGCCTCTTCGTGTGAACGATCGGTCGGGGAGTGCCATCGCACTGGGAACAGTGCGGGGAGCGCACCTGGCACTCGGTAAGAACGATCGCGTCCATGTGAGTTGGAACGGTGGTTCGGCGGCGCAACCGAAAGCGCCCCGCAACTCCGCGCCGATGCTCTACGCGCGGTGGAACGGCGCGGGAACGGGGTTTGAGCTCCAGAGAAATGTGATTACGCAGGCCAGCGGACTGGACGGGGGCGGCGCGGTCGCCTGTGACCGGGCAGGGAACACGTATGTTGCCTGGCACGCTCCTGCAATCGCGGACGGGAAACCTGTGGAGGGCGAAGGCTATCGCCGCGTCTGGCTCGCACGATCCAGCGATGAGGGCCGATCGTTCGCGCCCGAAGTCGCTGTTTCTCCACCGGAAGCGGGAGTTTGCGGCTGTTGTGGAATGGGCGCGCTCGCAAGCCGTGGCGGTGACCTCTACCTGCTCTTCCGCGGTGCGCGCGAGATGGTGCATCGCGACATGCACGTGCTCATCTCCCGCGATCTGGGTAAGACTTTCCGATCGGTCGACCTGGACCCGTGGGAGATCGGGGCGTGCCCCATGAGCACCGTTTCGCTGACCGAAGCCGCGGGCCGCGTCTGGCTCTCCTGGGAGACCCGCAAGCAGGTGTTCTTCGCAGCCATCGATGCTCAAACGCTGAGGATCGGAAGGCCCATCAAACCTGCCGGGGAGGGGCTGAACCGGAAGCATCCCACCGTCGCCGTCAATCGCCATGGGGAAACGCTTCTGGCCTGGACAGAAGGGACGGGATGGAAGAAAGGTGGTTCCATCCTGGCGCAACGTTTCGATCAAGCGGGTGAGCCGTTGAACACGCCGGCCTCAGTCGGATCCGTCGGCCCTTGGGGGCTCGCGGCCGCAGTCGCCGTCGATGACCATTTTTTGATCCTGTGTTGAAGCTACTGGACCTGGTGGTTCCACTTCTCTTGCTCGCCCGGTTCCGCCAGTAACCGGATAAACAGGCCGCCTACCACGCTGCGCGCCTGGAAGCCTTCCTGCTTGCCGCTAACGGTGTCATACCAGTCAGTAAGCGGGACGCGAGTGGGGGTTTCGTCGGCCCATCGATACAGCGGCGTCACGAAAGTCTGGAACTGCGATTTCGAATCGGTCAGAGTCGCGGTCCATAAAGTCCAATCCAGCTTCGTATAGGACTTGCGGCTGTCCAACGGCAGGCCGTACTTCTGAAATCGCGGCGCATACGAGGCGACTTCCTCCTGAATGGCCGCTTTCGGGAAAAGACGCAAGTCGAGCAGTTTGTCCCAGACCAGGTTGTATTTCTGACTCCAGGTACCCGGTCCATCGAACGTGAGACGGTAATGCCCGGCGTCGTTGGCCATCTGCATCCACCGGGAGGCAAACTGCTCGGCAAGCCCGCGATACTCGGCCGATTCCTTTTCGTGCCCCGTCCGCTTGCAAAGGCCCGCGTAAGCGCCGAGGGCAACGACGGCCTTGGCGGAGAGGTTCACGTTGTGCGCGAGGTGCCCGGCAAAATCGTCGGTACAGAGTTGATTCTCGGGATCGAGGCCCTTTTCGCGCAGGTAGGCCGCCCACTTCGCGAGAACACTCCAGTATTTCTCGGCGTAAGCCGGCGTTGCATCGCCTTTCACCGCGGCGGCAACCAGGAGGATCATGTTCGCGCTCTCTTCCACGGGCATCTGGTTCTCCTCGGTCTTCTCACCGCCGCCGTACACTTGTCCGTCAGCCAGAGGGTAGGTTCCCAAATCGTGCGGGGCAAACGGGAAAGGCCAACGGCGTAAACCGGCGTATTCCAGGATCGGCGTGATAGAGGCTTTGAGTAGTTCCGTGTTGAAGAGCAAGAGCTGCGGAGCCTGTGGATAGAGAACGTCAACGGTCCCGATGCACCCGTTGCTGAAGTTCTCTTTCGGGAAGAGCATGGGCGTGCCATCCACGTCGGCCACAAGCTTCTGCGCCGCTAAACCCTGGCGATAGGCGAGGGAACCCAGGACGGCATATTCATGGCCGCCTACGCGCTCTAGATCGGCTTCGAGGGCGTCATCGAAACGAGTGCATTTCAGCAGAATCGCTTCGGGGTCGGAAAGGGCAGCCTGGATGAGTTCCGCGGCGCCCGCGCCATTGCGCCGCCAGTACGGGCGCAAGCGGCGGTCTAGATACTCGATCGAGAACTGGTCGTCATAAGCCAGAGACGCATAGGCCATGACGGGCTTTCGGCCGACCTCTCCCAAGGGAATCTTCAACGCGAGCGCGGGTGCGTCCTTGCCGGCGGGTCGCGGCATGTTGAGGTCGTCGGATTTAGGCAAAGCGCCGGAGGCTGCAAACTCCGAGATAGCGGAGCGGTGGCTGCTGATGCTGGTGGTCACGTTCGGTAGCGGGGACACGAGATACAAGTAGCCCCAATCGATCCGCAGATCGTCCCCTGCTTTTCCGAGCACCGGCTGCGCTACGGAACCGGAGCGCATCACGTCGGCCGATCCCACGCGCACCCTCGATTCCATTACCATTTCGTCCGGTGTGTTCACGCTGAGTAGCGCGGAGGCATCCATGTAAACCTCAACCTGGTGCCGTTTGTTGTCGACTGCCGTTACATTCCAGCGCAGATAGGTCACGGGTCGCGACAGCAAGTCCAGATCACTCATCAGGAGCGGAGACGTGAAGGTCATTTCCACCCGGACACCCGCTCCCTCGAACACGTATACGCTGCGGGTGGGATGCACGGTGACTGACGATTGGGGAAGGGGCGGAGCTTTCGCAGGATCGCGACCCATGAGACGAAACGTTACCCCGTCGATGCGGATCAAGGAGGTCAACGGCTGCGGCTTGCCGGTCCAATGCCGCGTGACGTCGTCGGTGAGTTTGTCCGTCATCGACCAGACCGAAAAGTAGGGATCGGAAGTGACGAGCGGTACGGCGGGCGGACGGAACGCGGAAAAAGCGGAAACCGAACTAAGGGAGAAGACCAGGATTGCGAGAGAGCGTGGCATCGGCTTCCCGCATCATATTCCAAGCGAAACTAGCGCGGTGTGTTGTAGGAAAACGTGAACTGCAAAACCACGCGATTACCTTTGAAGTCCGAGGGAAGCGGGGGCAATGGGTTGGACATGCTGAAGGCGGAGATCACGGCGCGGTTCAGCGCTTCCGACGGAGCCTGCGAGATATAAACCGTTTTCGAGATGACTCCGTCCGGCGCGATCGCAAACTGCACCACAACCTGCCCCCGCAGGCCAAGCCGGGCACTTTCCGGGTACACCGAAAGCCAGTTTCGACGGACGCTCTGGAGAACCCGAAGCATGTAGGGTTTCATATCCACGCCGTTCGGGTCGCTCAGGATCTCCATCTCGATCGAGGGTTGCTTGCGCGCGGCGGGGCCGGCATTCTCGTCCGGGACTACGCGCGAAGTTGCGCCGCCGGCAATGGCCTGTACCGCTTCCTGTACGCTTCCGGTGGGAACCTTCAACAAGCCTGTGCCTTGACCCGGCTTGGGAGGTGGCGGCAAATTCTCAAGCACGATCTTGGGCGGCTCCGCGCGGGGCGGCGCAGGCGGAGTGACGGGCGGCGCCGACGCGATCTGCGCGGGCGCAGCCGGCTGCGTTGGTTTGATTTTGGGCGGTTCCTGGGGAGTTGCCGGGGTGACCGCCTGGCGTCCGGCTCTTTGCACCGGAGGCGGCGGCGCGAACCGCTTGGGCGGAGGCACAGTCTTCGTCTGGGGCGCTTCGATTTCGGGGGCCACCGAGATCTGTTCGGTCAGGGGCGCTTTGTTCGGAGCCTTCTGCGTCAAACGCGTCGGCGGGTCGATGAGTTTCGTAAGCCGATGCCGGGGTTCGCGAGGTGCGGCCTCCTCAACGGTAGTGTCGCGAGGAATCGACACGAGCACCAGCAGCAGCAGGAGATGCACGAGCGCCGACCCGAGTCCAGCACGCCGCCATTCCGCCGGACTTGGAGACTGATTGTCGAGCAGTACGACCTGAAACTCGGCTCGGTCTATTACCTGCATTGTGCCCGGATAGTCGATTGCACCAGTGCCGAGTGCTCCTCGATCTTTGTGAGGATTGCCAAGGCCACTTCCAGCGTGCGCAGCGCCGTCATTCCGTCCAGTTTTGGAGTTCTCCGGTCGCGGACGCAGGTGAGGAACGCGTCGAGTTGCAACCGCAAGGGTTCTTCCTTTGCCGTCTCCACTGGATAAAACGAAATCTCACGATCCTCGGTTACCCGAATTCCCAGCAACTCCTGGCGGCTATAGTCGACGGAAATATATTCGCCGGGCTGAAAGAGGCGGAGCTTGCGGATCTTCTCGGTGGAAGCGCGGCTGGCGGTAAGGTTTGCCACGCATCCGTTCCGGAACTGCAGCCGGACGTTCGCGATGTCGACTTTGGCGGAGAGGATGGAAATGCCCGCCGCGCGAATCTCCTCGAGTTCGGAACCGGCGAGGGCCAGCACGAGATCGAGATCGTGGATCATCAGGTCCAGGACTACATCCACGTCCAGACTGCGCGGGCTGAATACGCTCATCCGATGAATCTCAAAGAAGAGAGGAAGGCGCGCGATCTGCTCCAGAGCGATGACGGCGGGGTTGAATCTCTCGAGATGGCCAACTTGCAGAATGCGATGGTGCTCGCCCGCCGCATTCACAATCCGGGCGGCCGACGCAAGATCGAGAGCAATCGGCTTCTCCAGCAGGACGTCGATTCCCAGAGACATGAGCCCGCAGGCGATTTCGGCATGGCTGGTGGTGGGTGTCGCGACGATGGCGCAGTCGACAAGACCGGCCAGATCACGGTAGTCGGCGAACGCGCTGCAGCTCCGTTCCCGGGCCGCGCTGCGCGCTCTTTCGAGATCCCGATCCACGACGGCGACTAACTCCGTATCGGGGTGCGCGGCAACTACACGAATGTGATTGGAGCCAAATTGACCTGCGCCCACAACCGCGATTCGAATCGGATTTGTCAGTTTTGCTAAGACCCTTTCCTGGTTTCATGATCGCAAACCGGCGAGCCCGGCTGGCCTTCACTTGCGTCCTGGCTTCAGGCATGATCGAATGACAGTCCTATGCCCATTACCGCACCGTCGCGCGCGCCCGAAGAGATTCGTCCTACCCGCGTGCGCTACGGAGTGATCGGTTTTGCGGTCGCGCTCGCCATCATCACGTACTTCGATCGTGTGACCCTGTCCAAAGCGCAGGGCCTGATCAGCCGGGATCTTCATCTTTCCAAACAAGAGATGGGCTGGGTGTTCGCTGCATTTGCGGCCTCGTACGCCCTGTTCGAAATCCCGAGCGGATACATGGGTGATCGCTGGGGACCACGACGTGTGTTGATGCGGATTGTAATCTGGTGGTCCACCTTCACCGCCCTGATGGGCTTCGCGTTCAACTTTCTCTCTCTCTTCCTCACGCAACTCTTCTTTGGAGCGGGTGAGGCGGGATGCTTTCCGAATATCACCAAGGCGTTCTCGACGTGGCTGCCTCGCGAAGAGCGTGTCCGCGGTCAGGGCATCATCTGGCTGGCGGCGCGATGGGGCGGTGCATTCACTCCCCTGATTGTTTTCCAGCTCCTGCAGTTTATGAGTTGGCGCGGGGTGTTTAAGCTCTTCGGCTGCGTCGGCGTGGTCTGGGCTGTCTTTTTCTACCGCTGGTACCGCGATAATCCCGCGGACAAACCAAGTCTGAATCAGGCGGAGCGCGACCTGCTGCGCGCGAATCAGGGATTGGCGGGAGCGCACGGCGATGTGCCCTGGAAACTCTTCGCCACTACGCCCGACATTCTGATGCTGTGTTTCGCCTATTTTTTCATGTCGTTCAGCTGGTACTTCTACATCACCTGGTTGCCGGCTTTTCTCGAAGATCTGAACCTGTCGCCAGCGGTGGCATCGGCTCTGAACATCCTGCCGCTTTTTCTGGGTGGAATCGGGGCGCTGCTGAGCGGTTTTCTGGCGGCCCCTCTGGCGCGTTATTTCGGCAGCATACGGAAAGCGCGACGGGTGATCTCGTCGACTTCGTTTCTCTGCGCGGGCTTACTGCTGATCATCTCCACAGCGATTCATGAACCATGGATCAAGATGATTGCGATCGGCATGGCGAGTTTCTTCAACGATGTAGTGCTGCCGCCCGCGTGGGGCGCGTGTATGGATGTCGGCGGCAAGTTCTCCGGGACGCTATCCGGAGCGATGAACATGACCGGAAATCTCGGAGGGGTGCTGTTTCCGGTGGTGACCGCCTGGGTGCTGGCGCACTTTGCCAATAACTGGAACCTGGTGTTCTATTTAAGCGCGGTTTCCTACGTGTTCGCGGCGGTGTTATGGATGATTCTCGATCCGGTCACACCGGTCGAAAAACCAGAACCCGTCCACGGACTTTCCCGGTAGGGGCTATTCGAATTCGACTGCGGGCGGCGCCTGGTTTCGGGCTAACTGTCCGGCAACGATCGCGGCTGTAAAGTAATTCTCGCCACGCACGGGCGATCCGGCCATCCTGCGTAGAAGCGAAATCTGACCGACGTGCGTGAGCGCGTCCGCGATTGGGCCTTGGAAGAGTTTCTCAAAAGGAACCGCTGTTGGATCGCACTCCATGAGGGCGCGGTCGAGTGCGGCCATGCGTGCGAATAGACGCGCGCACTCGTCGTCCCAACCCAGAGGCTCGGAATCCTGCCAGACGTGTTTGCCGGCTACGAGCCCGATCGCCCAGTCGAACAAGTCTCCCAGGTGCGCAACGATTTGAAGCGGCGTTCGCGTTCCCGGGTGCGCGACAAAGCCGGCAAACCCGGACGGAGCGTCAGCGAAAGCCTTCGAACCTCGGTAAGCGAGGGTTGCCAGGGTGTGGCGCAGCAGACTTAGCTCGCCTTGAACGCGAGTATTTTCCGACGGCTTATCTTGGGACATCAATGGGCTGTGCCGCTTCGGCTCCCAATCCGGCATAGGTCTCCTTCACCTTGATCACCTTGTTGCCGTTGAAGGTGACGAAAACCATTTTACCGGGCGGGTGGCCATAGATCCAATCCTCGATATCATCGCCATCTTTGACCTCGCGCGATTTATGATCGGGCCGGCCGAGGGCGAGCAGCACCTGGTCTCGGTCCATCCCGTCCTGGGCGCGCTTGTCGGCGATCGCTTTCTTGATTTCCGGGGCGAGCTGCTCGGAGTAGATGGCCGTCGCGGTATGCTTTTCGAAATCGAAAAGAGGCGACAATAGCTTCTTCACGGCAGCCGCGTCAAGTTCATTCAGAGGCGCGTGAAATTCAAGCGCCACATAGGTGCCTGTAGATGCGGTGGCATCTCCATGACCGATGGGCCGCGTCGGGCCGCCCATTCCGACTTCCACATGATCGTACCAGTGCTTGTTGTTCTTGAGCCCTCCATTGATATCGAACAGAATACGCTCGCGTTCGATGGTGACTCTGGTGATTTGGACCTGGTCGCCCAGCCGTGCCGCGGGGCCGTTTTCGCGAATCAAACCGGCCCACTTGGCCTGGTCGTACTTCCCGTCGCTCTCGAGCACCAGTGGCTTTTTCGTGCGCGGCAGCGTTTCCTTCAGGGTGGCGTATTCGGCGGTCAAATTTCTGACCAGATCAATGCGTTCCTGTTCCGTAAGCGTGTTCGCGGAGAAAGCGGGGGCGGTAATCGCGCAAAGTAGAGCGGGGATGATCGTGCTTCTCATTCTCCCCTCCGGGGATCATCGACGAGATAGGCTTCCTGTTTGATTACCCGCACTTTCCACACCGCTATCGACAACAAGAACAGAGCGGCAGTGGTTAGGAAACTGGCTTCCGGCCCGTAAGCTCCACCGGACCAGAAAACCGAATCGTCCCAGGCCACCTCGTACGTCGTAACCCTCAGTGTAATCCCGCTGATGTTCGCGCCGAAGAGCAGCAGGGTCAGATTCCATCCGAAATGCAATCCGAACGGGAACCAGATGTCGTGAGATCGCAGGAAAGCGTAGCCGAAAAGAATGCCAAAGCCGATCGTATTCACAATGGCAAACGAGGTGGAATGGGGATTGGCGCCGTGCAAGAAGCCAAAGAGCGCGCCGACCGGGAGCAGCACGGAAAAGGGGCTAAACCCGCGTAGAAGAACCTGAAAGCCGAAACCGCGGAATAGCAGTTCCTCACCTGCGGCCCCCAGCAGCAGCATGCCGGGCACGAAGAGTTGTTCGCGCCAGTTCACCGGGACGCCTCTGGAGACTACCTCGTGCGCATGTCCGCTCAGCAGCGGAACCATAATCACGAGGGCCGCGGCGGCAAATCCGAGACCGAGCCCGATGGTGGAATTGGAGAGCGCCGGCCGGTTGAAGGGCATTCCTAAACGCTCCAGGCCAACCCCATCGAAGGTCCTGAGGCAGAAAAAATTTCCGAGCAGCGCGGCACACAGAACGGCCAGAACGGATCCGGCGAAATTGTTCCCAATGAATAGAAAAAGCCAACTGAACAGCCATACCGGAGCGACACAGAGCAGGATGTAGACCCCTGCCTGCAGAACCGGGCGCGCGTAATCTCGCGTACTCTTTACGGTCTCTTCCGGAGGGGGCACAAACGTCATGGCCGCGGCAACTTTTCATAACATAGCAGTTGGTACACTCGCGGAACCCGATGCCGTTCCGCCTTCGCCCGGCTGTTTCCGGTGACGTACCGGCCCTGACCGCGCTGATTAACGACTCCGTCCGGCGTTTGCAGGCCGATGACTATACGGCTTCGCAAATTGAGTGCGCGCTGGCCACGGTTTACGGCGCGGACTCGCAACTGATCGAGGACGGAACTTATTACGTGGTGGAGGCCGGCTCGACGATTGTGGGGTGCGGAGGCTGGAGCAAGCGCAGAACGTTGTATGGCGGGGACCAGTGCACCATGGTTCGCGAAGATGCGCTGCTGGACCCGGGGACGGATGCGGCGAAAATCCGCGCCTTCTTTGTCCATCCGGACTGGGTGCGACAAGGAATCGGGACGCTGATTCTGCAGACGTGCGAAGAGCATGCGGTGGCTTCGGGTTTTTCCCGTTTGGAGATGGGCTCCACCCTTACCGGCGTGCCGCTCTATCGGGCGAAGGGCTATATGGAGGTGGAAAACCTGCGTGTGCCGCTCGCCAATGGGGACGCGCTTCCGATTGTCCGCATGGAGAAACGGATCACATCGCGAGAAATTTCCTCCACCAGATGAGCGAGACTTCATTGTGTTTGACAAGGGAGCGGTAGCCGTCGCGCTGCGCGTTCTTGTCGCGCAGCAGGCGCCGCCCCACGGCCGCGATCTCCCTGGCATCATCGGGATTCGCCATCCATTTGGAAGGAACCCAGTCGATGGCTGGCGACACCACGCTGGGAACCCCTTCGGCGATCCCATCGGCGGTGACTCCGTTGAAGCTTTCGGTGAAACTAGGCTGCATCAAAAGGTGCATGCGGCGGATGACGCGCCGGAAGTCCCCCCACGGAAGCCAGGGCTCTTCAATCAGATGCACGCCCTTTAATCCTCCGCACATCTCGCGGACGGACTGAATGACGCCGCCCCCGCCTTCTTCGCGGCCGGTAGAAATATGAATCTTCAAGTCGGCGTCCAGCTCGCGTCCAATCTGGATGCAAGCCCACGCCGCGGTCATCAGGTTTTTCAGGATGCGGGTCGCGCCGAAAATTCCGACATGCAGGTCCGGACCCTGCCAGATTCCGCGGCTCCGCTCCACCGGCCCGCTCAGATAGTACAGATTGGGGAGCAGGGTACACGGAACGCGATAGGCGGCCTCCACAGCCAGGCAGAACTTTTCGCAGTTTCCCGCCAAGTGGAAGTTGCCGGCGCGTCTCTCCAATTCCATCTGTTCGCGCATGATTTTCACCGCCCACCGGTCTGCCTGAAGAAAGCCGACGTTGCTGTGAAAGACTACCGCGAAACGCAGCGTCGGGAATTCGCGGCATAGGCCCTGGAGGAATTCTGTATCCAGGTAAGGCGCACACAGGACCACGTGGGTCAGGCCTGGCCATGTATTCTCACGAAGCCGGTCGCGTAGGTAATAACCGTCGACGACAGGCACTGCCGCCGCGTCGATGCGATTTTCGAGGAGTACTTCGGCCGCGTTGGTAGCGGTAACGCCGAGCCCGACGTGACAAGCTTGCGGATTCTCGGCTTTGGGGTTCTTGAAGGCAATGATGATGCGCATGAATGGGTTTGGGGTTATGACCAGACTCTTTGAGCAAAGGCGAAGTGACTGGGGGAATTGGAAGGTTAAGGTCGGCGCCGCGAAGTCGCCACCTCGTGGCGCCCTGGAAGCATGCCCCATCAACATGCTGACCTGAGAAGACCAGTTCGCCCAAACCGGTCTTCCTGTTCACAGTGTTACTACGCGCCGGTAAAATTCGCTACCAAGACGCAGCTGTAAGTACTTGCAGGGAAAGGTTTACAAAGTCTTTGGCAACCCGTGACTCCGCCCGCGGCTACGGCCGAAACGCGGCGCGGAAGGGCTCTCAGAGAGCGTGATTTGCTCTGGACGACATTGTAAAAATCCTGTAAATAGAGAGATCGCATCCGGCCATCGGCTTCCAAACAACGGCTGGACACGATACGCTTCGACAAGATCGCCCACCTCAGCCCTTTCAGCATGAAGAAAATTCTGGTCATCGAAGACGACGAAAGCTTGCGCGAAACGATCGCTGTGATGCTGGAACGCGAGAACTTTAACGCCGTTCTCATGGGAGATGGGCGTGAGGGCCTGGACGCAGCACTATCCCAAAAACCGGACTTGCTTCTGGTGGATTTGCGGCTGCCGGGCATGACGGGATTTGAAATCTGTCGTGCGATCCGCCATGCGAAAGTGAAGTTGCCCATTATTGTGCTTAGTGCGATTGCCGACGAAATCGATAAGGTAGTTTTGCTGGAAATGGGCGCCGACGACTACGTAGTCAAGCCCTTCGGAACGCGTGAATTGATGGCGCGCATTCGGGCGGTACTTCGCCGGTCGAACGCGGAAGTGCGCGAGGTTTTCCAATTCGGAGACGTGGAAGTCGACATGGAGAAGCGTCTTGTCTGGAAATCGAAACAGGAAATTCGCCTTACGCCTTCGGAGTACAACCTGCTCGTTTTCCTGCTGCAGAACACGGGAAAGGCCGTGAGCCGCGACCAGATCTTGAATTCGGTGTGGGGCTATCAGTCCTATCCGAACACCAGAACCGTCGATGCGCACGTCGTCAAATTACGCCAGAAACTGGAGCCCGATCCGGCTGCGCCTCGCTTTCTGCTCACCATGCATGGGTTCGGCTATCGCTTCACGCTGTGATTATGCAGCGCTTCGTTTTAATCGTGGAGGATTGTACGGAGAGTGTGCCGGCGCTTGAGATTGCTTTGCAGAAACACTTCCGCTGCGAGGTGGAACACAACGGGACTGGGCGTGAGGCTCTGGCGACGTTTCACCGAACACCGGAATCCATGCTCGCCATCATCACGGATTTGAACTTGCCGGATATGGACGGGTGGGATATCATCCGGCAAGTACGCAGCCATGCCGCGTGCGCCTCTCTGCCGCTAATCGCGATAAGCGCTGACCCGAATCCGCAGGCACGAGTGCGGGCGCTGGAAGCTGGGGCAAACGCCTTTTTCGGTAAGCCGTATTCGCCGCTGGAAGTGTGCCGCTGCCTGGAAGGAATTCTGGATGCAAACGAGACGCTGGACCCCTCTACTGTTCATGACGGCAACTCTGTTCGCGCAAGAGAACACGCCCGCCCCAACGGCCCAGCAGTGGACGGAGGTGATCAGCCGGCTTGAAAAGTTGGAGGCCCAGAATCGGCAGCTCACGGAAGAGATCCACACGTTGCAAAGTTTCCTGCCAGCTGCACCCGCGACGTCGAGCGGCGGGACGCCGAGCCAACCCGCTTTGGAGCAGCGCCTGGATGTAGCTGAACAGCGGATCGATGAACAGGCGCAGACCAAAGTGGAGGCTTCGGAACGTTTTCCGATCCGTGTCACCGGAGTGCTGCTTTTCAACGCTTTCGCCAATACCGGGGCCACTACACAAGGGCCCTATTTACCCGCGCTGTCCGGACCCGAGCAATCCGGAGCAACGGTGCGACAGACATTACTGGGGCTCGACTTCCATGGGCCCGCACTTCCCTGGGGCGGCAAGGCGAGTGGGTCGCTCACGCTCGATCTCGCGGGTAGTTCGCAGTCGAACTACGGCGGCGGTCTCAATATTCGCCGGGCTGTGTTAGACCTCGATTGGTCCCGAAGAAGGATCGAGCTTGGGCAGGATAAGCCGCTGATCTCACGGCGATCGCCGGATTCACTGGCGGAAGTGCTCGTCCCACCATTGGCGTACTCGGGAA
Source organism: Bryobacterales bacterium (assembly GCA_963814235.1). Classification (GTDB taxonomy): domain Bacteria; phylum Acidobacteriota; class Terriglobia; order Bryobacterales; family Bryobacteraceae; genus Bog-113. The sequence continues at coordinate 271,456 of CAWFCA010000002.1, forward strand.
ATCCCTGGGTTTGGGTACCGCAGGTTCGATATGTCGAAAACATCGGCAGCCCGGAGCGCACCGGGCTGAGTATCGAAAGCTCCATACTGGAGACCGAAGAGGACCTCGCATACACCCCGCCTGTCGCGGGCTATTATGTGCAGAAAGCGCGACCGGCGTTGGAGGAGCGCGTCGCGTTCTGGCTTCACAACGGCGATAATCGCCGCTTTGAGATTGCTCCGGGTTTCCACGTAAGCACCTCTCATGTTGGAGGTTTCAGCGTTCCGTCCCAATTTGCAACTCTCGACTGGCTGATCCGTCCGTCACGGTTCCTGCAGATCACCGGGTTTGCCGCCACGGGCAGGAATATGGCCAACCTGGGCGGGTTCACCAACGGATTCTATAGTGGGCCAGATCATTCCTGGCACGCTGTTCGCGGCGCGGGCGGCTGGACACAAGTAGCCATTCAAGTAACTCCGCGGCTGACATGGAACAGTTTCGCAGGGCTGCAAGCTCCGCGGGTCTACGGGTTATCTTACGGCTCTTTGTCGCACGACTACTCGTTCGCGAGCAACGTGATTTTCCGCTTTGCGCCTAACGTACTCCTCGGGGCGGAGGCATTACAGGAACGTGTCGGTTACGTGGGCCAAAATCATCAGATCCGCAATCACTATGACCTTGCCCTCGGATACCTTTTTTAGAACATGCCTCCTGGTGAAAACGTGCGCGGCCGGGCTATTCCTTTCGGGACTCGCGCATGCGGGAACGGTTGCGGGCACAGTCGAACTGAAGCGCGTCAACCGGTCGGGAGTGGTAGTCTGGCTCGAACCTTCCGAACCTCTGCGCGTGCCGCCTCCGGCGCCGAGCCACTTTCGAATGGTGCAAAAGGACAAGAAGTTTCAGCCGCACGTACTTGTCATTAAAGCCGGCAGCACGGTCGAGTTTCCCAATGCCGATCCGATTTTTCACAACGCCTTTTCCAACTTCAACGGGCAGATCTTCGACATTGGACTCTATCCTCCGGGCAAGAGCCGCTCGATCGTTTTCAGAAATCCCGGCGTTGTGCACGTCTTCTGTAACATCCATCCAACTATGGCCGCAGTGATCGTGGTCATCGAGACGCCTTACTACGCGATCTCCGATGCGGCGGGGCAATTCTCGATTCCCGAGGTAGCGGCCGGTCAATACCGTTTGCGCGTATTTAGCGAGCGCTCTACGCCCGAGGCGCTGAATGCCGTATCGCGGACCGTCTCCGTGCGCGATACGGGTTTAGTGATACCAGCCATTTCGATCTCAGAGGCCGGTTATATCTTCTCGCAGCACTCGAACAAGTATGGAAGGCCGTACCCGCCGGAACCAAAAAACAATTCCGGTTACACCATTCCGCAATGAAGGGAAAAAGTCCATCACTGGTCGCACGTGTTTTGATCTTCACTTCACTGGCGACGGTTGCCCTGTTTTCGGCATCTGCTTACCTGCTGGGATCTTATGCGCTGGGGACCACCCGGAACAGCATTGAGAATGAGATTGAATCCAGCCTGAGAGAAGTCGAAGTCCAGTGGCGGACGCGCGCCGACAGTCTCGCCCGCGCGAGCTTGCTATTAAGCCGCATGTCCGACGTGCGCAGTGCCTTTCTCACCAAAGATATTCCTACGATTCGCGATACCGCCAACGACATGTGGTCGCAAGTCTCCAACGAACCTGCGGTTTTTTTCATTCTCGATCCGGAAGGACGGCGCTTAGCTTCGCTCGGCGGTGGTGTTGATTTCGTGAGCGCCGGGCGTCGCCTCTTGCAGCAAGGGCATCAATGGTTTCCAGTGCAGGCCCGCGGCTTTGTCCTCGACGATTCCGCCCGGCTTTACTTTACCGTGCTCACTCCCGTTTACGTCGACTCGTCGGCCGAAGGTCAGGCGCTTATCGATGTCCTGGTTACAGGATTCGCGATCGATGACGTTCTCGCGAAGGCGCTCAGTGCCGCTGCGGGAGGGGCGGACTTTGTTTTTAGCGCGCGCGGTCGGGTAGCTGCGTCCACGCTCGCCGGGTTGAGTCTCCGAAAGGGATTCGAAACGGCGGGCAGCGGACCGCAACGGCGCAAGCTGGAAGGAACGGAATACGCCATCCTGGGTAAACCTCTTCTGGGTCTGGACAACCAGCCCCTGGGAGAGTTGTACGTCATGAAGTCGCTGGCCGCGACCGACGCGTTGTTTCGCAAGCTGGAGCTTCAGATTTTGGGAATTCTTCTGGCTGCGCTCAGTATCGCCCTCGCGCTCTCGTACGCTCTGATGCGGCGCGTGATGGCCCGGATCCAGGAACTGGATCGCGGTGCTTCGGAGATCGCCGGCGGGAACTACCAACATCGCATCATCGTGACCCACGACGACGAACTATCCCGCTTGGCACGCACGTTCAACTCGATGTGCGACTCGATCGAGGCGTCCCGCAAAGACCTCATCTCCTACGAGCGGATGAATACGATCGGGCGGTTGTCCAGCTCCATCGTGCATGACTTGCGCAACCCACTCGCCGCCATCTATGGTGGCGCGGAAATGCTCGCCGACGATGAAAGTCTAACGCGGCAACAATCCCAGCGGCTGGTGTCCAGTATCTATCGAGCCTCACGCCATATTCAGGACCTGCTACGCGGGTTGGCGGATAGTTCCCGCGGGAAGGCGGAGCCCATAGAGGTTTGCCAACTCGCGGAGGTCGTCCACGCAGCCGTAAGTCTGATCGCCCCGGGCAACGAGATCGAAATCGAAATCGCGGTGCCTTCAGGAATGGAAATGCCGCTGGAGCGTTCTCGCATGGAGCGCGTTTTTCTCAACCTCATGGGAAACGCGCTGGACGCCATGCAGACAGGCGGCTGGTTACGCGTGACCGCGCGCGAGGCGGACGGGTTCTATCTTGTGGCCGTCGACGACACCGGGACCGGCATCAGCAATGAGGTGCGTAGCAGCTTGTTCCAACCGTTCTTCAGTCAGGGGAAAAGAAACGGACTGGGACTCGGCCTCGCGCTATCGCGGCAAACCGTCCTCGATCACGGGGGCGATTTGTGGGAAGAACAGAAAGCGGGCCCGGGCGCGCGATTTGTGATGAAGTTGCCCAAGAGCGCGCCTGGGCCCGGGAGCGCTGCAGCAAGCTAGACGTGTTCCGGGACCACGAACGGCGCACGATACTTGCGCGTAAACATGGCGTTCGCTTCGGTATCTCCCGCAACTTCGAATTTCTGGGCGTCGAACTGGAGCGTGCGCCCGGTCCGGTAGCTGATGTTGGCAAGATGCACGAGTTGTACCGACAGCGCGCCTTCTTCAATGGGAGCAAACTGCTTGGAACGGTCGCGCCCTCGTAGTACTTCGATGAAGTTCGCCCAGTTATTTCCTTCCTGGCTGTTGGACGGACCTGGTTCATTCTTCTTGCCCAGATACGTTTTATAGGAGCCGTAACCATCGATGGCCATGTAGCCCTGGCTGCCGTAAAAGAGATTCCCAATGGTATTCGGATCGTCACCCCGCTTGCCGATTCCGGCTTCGTTGTTGGTCATCCAATGGCGGACTTCAAACTCCATCATGCGCAATTTGCCGCTATCGCGAAACTCGTAGGCGATGTTCAGCGTGTTGGGTGTTTCCTGGTCGTCATCGAACATGAAGTGTCCTCCGATGGCGCTGACCTTGGAAGGTTGCCCGACGCCCAATCCCCAACGAGCGACATCCACCTCGTGAATGCCCTGGTTTCCGAGATCGCCATTCCCGTAGTCCCAGAACCAGTGCCAGTTGTAGTGGAAACGATTTTGAGTGAACTCGTGCTGCGGCGCGGGCCCCAGCCAGAGGTTGTAATCGACCCCGGGCGGAACGGGTTGAACCGGCTTGCGTCCGATGCTGGCGCGCCATTTGTAGCAGAGCCCGCGCGCCAGGTACACGTCCCCGATCACGCCTTCGCGCAGCTTCTGCACCGCTTCGCGCAGCGCTGGGCTGGACCGGCTGTTGGTCCCATGCTGCACGATCCGGTTGTATTTATGCGCGGCGGCGACAATCTGCCGGGTCTCCCACATGTTGTGCGAACAGGGTTTCTCGACGTAGACGTCCTTGCCGGCCTGGCAGCCCCAAATCGTTTGCAGCGTGTGCTGATGGTTGGGCGTGGCGATCGAGATTGCGTCGATATTTTTGTCTTCCAGCAGTTTTCGAAGATCGATATAGCCGGCCGGGCGTTTCTTACCCATGGCCTCGATCTCGCCGATACGCTTATTCCTCACCGACTCGTCGATATCGCAGATGGCGGCGATTTCGACATTCGGCATCTTGGAATATTGAGCGATGTGGGCGCCCCCTTGTCCGCGTACGCCTACGCACGCAATACGGATGGTGTCGTTCGGGCCGGGCACGGCACGGGCGGACGAAACCGAGGCGGCGGTAGCGGCGGCTCCCATCAGAAAGTAACGGCGATTCATGACTCCACGGCTCCTAGTCGCTGGTAGCGGCTTGCAAAGTAGAGAAGCGGGCGCCCCTGATGATAGCTGGTAGAGCGCGCTTCCGTTAGCAGAACGATATGGTCGCCAGCCTCGATTCTCTCCACAAGTTTGCCTTCAATGGTGGCGAGCACGCCCGAAAGTAAAGGTGCGCCGTGCAACCCCGGAGCCCATTCGACGGTCGCAAACCGATCGTCGACCGGGCTGGAAAAGCGCTTTGAAATCCACTGCTGGCTCTCGTCCAAAACGTTGACCGCAAGATGTACGCCCGGCTGGAAGATGCGAGCCACGCTGGCGCTCTTATCGATACAAACCAGGAAGAGGAGGGGCGATAAGGAAACCGAGGCAAACGAGTTTACGGTGAGGCCATGCGGCTGTCCCGACCCGTCCGCGACCGTGACCACCGTGACGCCGGTCGCAAAACGCGCACACGCCTGACGGAACTCATTGGGACCGCTGTACGTGTCAGCCATCACCGCCCCGTCGCTTGACATCGATTTAACCTCAACTTTATCATCAAGTTGACCACAGCGTTTTTCGGATATTCCATCGCCGCGGAGGCGTCCTTGATCAAGCTCGATATCATTAACGAAGTGGTAAACAAGACCGGGATCACCAAGACGAAGGCGGAGATGGCCGTGGAGACGGTCTTCGAAAAGATGAAACAGGCTTTGGAACAGGGGGACCGCATCGAGTTGCGAGGGTTCGGGGTTTTCAACGTCAAGCCACGGAAAACCGGTATTGGCCGGAATCCGCGGACCGGCGCCGAAGTATCGATTCCGCCGGGGAAAGCGGTGCGTTTTAAGCCCGGGAAGGAACTGCAAACTCTGCAGTAAGCCCGGGAACGTTTTGTCCCACGCGGAGTTCCCGTCCCACGAATTAGAAGACATCCGTGAACCGGTCCAGGTCTCACGGTTGGATCTTTCAACTGGTTTCCCTCGTTTGCAGGCGGGCCGCGGAAGCGTGTGGGTTCACGTGTTGCTGTTCCTTTTGACGCTGCTTACGACCAGCGCGGTCGGCGCTCGGATGCAGTTCAATTTCGACCATAACCTGCCTTCCCTGAACGACCGCGATTGGGACGCCCTATGGATGTGGATCTCGCATCCCGCCATTCTGCTCTCCGGACTGCCATTCTCAATAACCCTGCTAACGATTCTGCTCGCGCATGAATGCGGGCATTATGTGGCGTGCCTTTATTACGGGATTGACGCGAGCCTGCCGTTTTTTCTTCCGGCGCCCACCCCTTACACGGGGACGCTTGGAGCATTCATCCGCATTCGATCGCCGATCCAGTTTCGCCATCAGTTGTTCGACATCGGCGTGGCGGGCCCGATTGCCGGCTTTCTTTTTCTGTTGCCGGCGGCCGGGGTGGGGCTGGCACTTTCCAAGGTGCTTCCCGGAATCGGCGCCCTGGGCACGATTCACTACGGAACACCACCACTGCTGCGAGTGCTGGAACAGGCTGTTTTCCCGGGTACGGGCGCGCCGGACATTTACTTGCATCCAGTGGCGCGGGCGGCCTGGGTAGGTATGTTCGCAACCGCCATGAATATGCTTCCCGCCGGACAACTGGACGGGGGCCACATTATTTACGCGTTCTTTGGACAAGCCCACAAGTGGTTCACGCGAGTTACGGTAGCGGTACTTGTGGTTATCGGGTGTTTTTATTTTTACGGGTGGCTCTTCTGGGCGGCGATGCTGTTCCTTTTTGCCCGGCGGCATCCGCCTATCTACGACGGGTCTGAACTGGGCGTGGCTCGTTGGAAGCTCGGGCTGCTCGCCTTTGTCCTGTTTCTGTTGTGCTTTAGCGTTGCGCCGGTAAATCAGTGAAGATTTCAGCGACCATCATCACGCTGAATGAAGAGCGCAATGTCGCCCGAGCTATCGAAAGCCTGCGTTGTTGCGATGAAATTCTGGTTGTCGACAGCGGATCCAGCGATCAGACCTGTGAAGTGGCGGCGCGTTTGGGAGCGCGCGTGATCGCCAATGCGTGGCCGGGCTACACACGGCAGAAGAACTTCGCGGCAGCCGAGGCGCGGAATGAGTGGATTCTCTCTTTGGATGCGGATGAGGCACTGAGCGAGCCGCTTGAAGGCGAAATCTGGGAATTGAAAAAAACCGGGCCCCGGTTCGACGGCTACTCGGCTCCGCGGCTTGCGCAGTATTGCGGCCGCTGGATCCAGCACAGCGGGTGGTACCCGGACCGAAAAGTGCGCCTATACCGCCGGGATCGCGCTGCCTGGACCGGAGAATATGTACATGAAAGCGTGCGCGTGAATGGTTCCGTGGGAAAGCTGAACGGGAGCGTGCTGCACTACACCTGCACGTCGCTAACGGAGCACTTGCAGACGCTGGACCGCTACACGACATTAGCGGCTCAGGAAATTGTGGCTCGTCAACAACATGTAGGACCGTTGCGGCTGTTGCTGGATCCGGCGTGGACGTTCCTGCGCGCGTACGTGGTGAAGCGCGGTTTCCTCGACGGTGTACAAGGTCTCAGCATCGCCTGGATGGCGGCTTTGTATACCTATGTGAAATTCGCAAAGGCTCGGGATCTGTATGCCGGATAACACGCGCCGGACCATTCTGCACCTCGATTCAGGCAAGGAGTTGCGCGGCGGCCAATGGCAGGTAATCCGGCTTATGCGCGGGTTGCGCAAGCGCGGTCACAAGAACCTGCTGCTGGCGCCTGCCAATAGTCCGCTGATGGAGCATTGTGTACGCGAGAATTTCAAGTGCGACTCGCTCAGCATTGGCACGCTTCTCTGGGCCAACAAACTGGCGGATATCGTTCATGCGCACGATGCGCGGTCGCACACTCTGGCCGCCTTCTGGGCTTCCCGTCCTCTGTTAGTGTCACGGAGGGTGACTTTTCCGGTGCAGCGCAATCCGCTGTCCCGATGGAAATACCGGAAGCCGAAACTTTACGCGGCAGTATCGGAGATGGTTGCGGCGGAGCTGCGGGCGGCGTCAATTTCGAGCGAACGGGTTCGCGTGGTTCACGACGGCGTGCCGCTTCTCAGCGATCGATGGAGCGCAAAAGGTTCCGTGGTGATTCCGCGATTCACCGATCAACGGAAGGCGAATACGCTTCCCCTGGAGGCGGCGCGTTTGGCGAATGCCCCCGTGATCCGATCGACCAAGCTGGAAGCGGATCTCGATGGCGCAAGCATGTTGGTCTACCTGACCTACAGCGAGGGTCTTGGCTCGGCCGCTCTGCTCGCGATGTCGGCGGGCGTGCCGGTAATCGTCAGTGATGTTGGGGGCTTGCGCGAGGTCGTCCAACATGGTGAGACGGGGCTGCTAGTTCCCAACGAACTGGAAGCGGTGTCTGCCGCGATTCGGCAATTGCGCGACTCGCCGGAGCTCGGTCGCCGCCTTTCGCTGAACGCGCGCCAGCTCGTGATCGAAAAGTTCAGCGAAGAGCGTATGGTTTCCGAGACTCTAGAGCTTTACGAAGCAATCCTCAATCCGTCGGGTAGTCATGAGTGAGAACCTCGTGCCTGCGTTCTTTGCCGGCGTTTTTGGATTGCTGATCGGGAGTTTCCTGAATGTTTGCATCTACCGACTGCCCCGGGACCTTTCCGTGATCCGGCCGCGGTCCCGTTGCAACGACTGTGAAACGATGATCCGGTGGTGGGACAACATCCCGCTTGTCAGTTACTTCGTGCTGCGCGGGAAATGCCGCGCCTGCGGCGCATCCATCTCCGTTCGGTACCCGCTGGTGGAGGCGCTTGCGGCGGGATTGTTCGCCGGGATCGTCGCGCTGAACGGCGCAACTGTGGAAGCCCTTCGGGATTGCGTTCTGAGCGCCCTCTTTCTGGCGCTGATATTCACCGATCTGGAAACGCGCCTGTTGCCGGAACCTCTTACGATTGGGGGGATCGTGGTGGGGATCGGGTTCTCCCTGATCTTGCCATTGAATGATGGCACCGCGGGCGCGCTGGGGGCTAGCGGGCGGCTCGGGTCGCTTCTTGATGCGCTATTGGGCGCGGTGGTGCCGGCGGTCCTTCTTTGGAGTGTCGGATGGATTTTCGAGAAGGTGCGAGGCAAGCAGGGGCTTGGATTCGGGGATGTCGTGATGATCTCTGAAGTGGGCGCATTTCTGGGCCTACGCTCTGCCTTCCTGACCCTGGTTGTGGCTTCGTTGTCCGGCTCTGTGGTTGGGCTTGCGTTTATCTGGCGCAATCGCAAGGACCCCTGGAGTTATCAACTCCCGCTGGGGTCGTTCCTGGGAGTTGCCGGCATCATTGTTGCTTTGGCCGGCGAGCGGTTTCAGGTCTGGTATTCGGGGCTTTTCTGATACGGACTGGTCTCGTGGATCCGGCGGAATCGTCCAGCCGGATCCACGGCTTAGGGAATTAAGCGGAATGGGACTTCTCTGCTTCAGCCGTTTCCACAGTGATGATCTTATTGAAATTGCTTTTTTGGCCGCCAGCGGTCTCGATCTGATAGACCAGCGCCAGTTTGCGTTCATCGAACTTCTCGAAGAACTCATCCCAGGTGATTTCTTTCAGGTTGCTATCGTTAGCGTTCGGCTTACCAGGGAACTCGATTCGCATGAGGCCGATATCGCCCTTTTTTCCGGTCCCGTCGACGCAAGCGGGTTTACCGCCGCGCTCCTCGGCCCACTGACGAATCTCTTCGTGATCGGTGGTGGTGTGGGAGGAATGATCGCCCGAGCCGGATTGATTGCGCTGGCTCCTGGAGGCGGCTCCTTTGGGAGCACTCTTGCGAAAAGCTCCCTTCGCGGACCCGCCCTGCCTGGCCGTAGCTCCGCCCGACTTCCTGGAAGCCAGCGCGGACTGCCGGTCCTGTTCTACGGCAGGAGGCTTGACTGCATCCTTGAGGAGCCTCTTCGCCACCGTCGTCAAACGCTTATCCGTTTCTACCTCTTCCTTTAAGGTCTCTTGCAACAGGCTCATCACGGCAGACTGCTTTGCAGCTTGAGCGGCCATGACCAGAGTGCTGTATGCGGCCATTTCATAGTGCTCCACGCGCCGTGCTGCTGCGATTAGCGCGATGTCGCCGACGGGTGGATCCAGGTCTTCGGCAATGCTCTCCTGGCCTTCCGCGACCAATCCCTTCATGGCTTCGCAGGGCTTGCTCTTAGCACGGATGCCCAGTTCCTCGAACATCTTTTCAATTCGTTGGACGTGCCCCTGCGTCTGCGCAAGGTGATCGCGAAACCCCTGTTTCAGCTCTTCATCGGCGGCGGCTTTAGCCAACTTCGGCAGAGCTTTGGTGAGTTGCTTTTCAGCGTCGTAAAGGTCGCGGAGCTGATCGATTATCAGTTCCTGCATTGCGGATTCTGCCATGGTTCCAAACACCTCGCACGTGGGGTTACAGGTTGATTGCCACAACGGCGAACGCAATGCGAAAAACAATACTAGAGAGAGACGGTTTCTCCCAGAAGGTCGCTGATGCGGTTCGCGATCAACTGCAGGAGGGTTTGGCCGGTCTCGGGCAAAACGAAGCTGCTTCGCTCGGCAATCCAGTCCAACTTGAAGCTTTTCGAGAGGGCGGAAACCCAGATTTGCCGGACTGGGGTGTTGGGGCTCACGACGAAGCGGGTGGCCTGGCTTTCAAATTCGACGGTGAGCGCGCCGGCATTGAAGTCCGTTTCGAACCCGTGCTCGTCGCCGGCCTGGATCAGTGCGCGGTTGAGTTGGTCTAAGGCGCCGTCGGCGTGGTTCCGGAATTCCTGTTCGTCGATCATGCTCCCCTTAGCTTAAGGGGTCGTCGAGAGGCGCCGGTTTCTATTTTGGTGCGAACGGGGAGGGTCGAACTCCCATGACCTTGCGGGCGCTGGAACCTAAATCCAGAGCGTCTGCCAATTCCGCCACGTTCGCGCGGCCGTAAAGGAAACTGCGATGTCTCCGAGGCTATCATAGCAGGGCGTTCCTGAGGCGGGACCTCCGCTGTGTTAACCTGCAATTCAGTTTCCCCTCCACGACTCGAGCCGGTAGCTCAGTTGGTAGAGCATCGCACTTTTAATGCGGTGGTCGCGGGTTCGAGCCCCGCCCGGCTCACCATTTTTTTCAATCAGTTAGCGGGTTCTGATTTTGATTGATTGTCCTTACGGGTACTAATCTCCCTCTGCTCGATGTGGAACGCCTCCAACTTCTCTCTGGCGATTGCCAGATCCTTTTGGCTGACGATGTCGTAGCGAAGTACACCGATTCTGTTCGGTGGCCGCTGATTGACATGGCTATCTTTCGGGAATCCCCGCCGGTTCCATGTTCCGGATTGCTGACCGGCGAAGGTCATGGAAAAGAAGGTCCGGAACTCCCGCCGCCATTGCGGACCGACGCCATCCCTTAAGGCTGTGTCCAATTGGTTTTCCCATCCAATGAAAGACCCACGGAAGGTTTGGCCGGTGCGCATCGTGCTCCGCTTTCTGCTGTAGTAGTGCTGGGACTAGATCGCCGTAAACCGGCGCGGTTCGCGGGCGGTTCCCTTTCGTCTGGGAAGCAGCCAGGCGAATCTCACGGTTTTCGAGGTCGACTTGGGACCATTGCAGTTTGCGGAGTTCTCCCGCACGCATACCGAGATGGTAGCCCGCGATTGCCAGGCATTGCAGATGCGAGGGAAGGGCTTCGAGCAGCTTGCGGTAATCGCTGTCCTCGACAAATCCTTGACGGGCGTTGTCGAGTTTGAACAGGCCGAAGTGCGGCACGTCGCCTCGATAGAGGCCGGCTTGTTTGGCAAGGTTGAAGCCACGACGGATTACGGCTAGTTCCCGATTGATCGTTGCATCTGCGGCACCTTCGAGGCGGCGGTCCTTCTTGTAAGACTTGAGTTTCTCTGGAGTCAGCGCGAAAGCAAGAATTAATTGCTTGGCCCTGTCGATCGCCCGATCTAGGTCCGCCACGTCGACCAGCACGCGGCGAGCATCCTCGGACAGCTTCACCCGAGGAATTTTACGGTCGCAAATTAGCTTGTAAATGCTTCGGGGAGGCAGTCCCAGTATTCGCCTGCGGCTTCCAGATCGTATAGTTTTCGGGCTGAAGACGGTTGAAGCTTTGAGGCCACGGCGTCCGCTATTGCGGATATAAAATCCGTCTTCATCGCGCTGCCCTCCACACTTTTAACAACTCCCAGTCGCATAATCTCTCACTCCATGTCTCTTTATGGGCTCTGATACTAAGGGAGTGGCGAATTGGTTTTCCGAACATCAGGTTCGCGCTTCTTGGCATAAAATCTTCCCTTACCACTTTGACGGCATATCTCGTAAGTCGGAGATGCGTTGTGCGCGCATTTCCGGGAGTCGCGAAGACTCAATGGCGGTTTCTGCTGCGCGGTCTCGGAGGCTCGGTTGTCACGGGTTCGGCATTTTCGGCTTTCATAAGTAAGGGAGTGGCGCAAGGGTTTCCGAGCATGGCGTGCACCCTTTTTGCACCCAGAATGCAACCGGATTAGCTCGCCGGAGGCGTCCATGCACCCTATCTGCACCCGGATTGCAACCACGCGAGATGCTGGTGCCTCCATTCTGCAACCAAAATGCAACCGAAGCAGCGAGGATAGCTGGGCAGGGACGCGCAGAAAAGACCCACGCCGAAGCCAAAACCCCGGTAGTGGAACATAAAGGGTTGTACGGCCGCCGTGTGTTTTTGCTGTTTGTTGTTCCTTTGCAATAGCTTTGTCAGCGCCGGTGCAAAAATCCCCATAGTGCCGGTTGAAAATGCAGCCACCCCGGAGGTGCTAACCCGCACCGACTCTGGAAACAGAGGAGGGACGGCATGTGCTCAGGGGAAAAGACGTGGAAGAGATCAACGAGTTCAGGCGGCAAGGCTTGAGCATCCGGGCGATCAGTCGCTTGACGGGTTACGACCGGGGAACGATCGCGAGATATCTGTCGAAGCCGACCGACAGGCCGACATACGGACCAAGGCCGGCAGCAGCGAGCAAGCTGGAGCCGTTTAAGCCGTACCTGAACGAGCGCCTCCAGGCAGGCGTATGGAATGCGCAGGTGCTGTTGCGCGAACTGCGGGAACGTAATTACGACGGCAGTTACACGATCCTGACGGACTGGCTGCGGCCGCAACGCAAAGAAGCTCTTGCTGTTGCGGTTCGTCGGTTCGAGACACCGCCCGGCAGGCAGGCTCAGGTGGACTGGGGGCATCTCGGCTCGATCGTCGAAGACGGCGCCGAGCGCCAGCTTTGGGCGTTCGCGATCACGATGGGTTACAGCCGCAGAATGAAAGCTGTCGCGGCCACCGATCAGAAGCTCGGAACCCTGCTCCGCATGCACGAAGCCGCATTCATGGAATGGGGCGCAGTCCCGCAGGAGATCCTGTACGACCGCATGAAAACGGTCTGGACAGGCACCGACGATCGCGGCGAGATCATCTGGAACTCCGTCTTCCTCGACTTCGCCCGTTACTGGGGCTTCACGCCGCGGCTGTGCCGCCCTTATCGGGCGCAGACGAAAGGCAAGATCGAATCCGGAGTGAAGTACGTTCGCCGCAACTTCCTCTGCGGCCTGCAGGGTCGGGAGCCTGCCAGTCTGAGCGATCTTAACAGCGAACTGCGCCGCTGGATCGCGGAGGTAGCGAACAAACGAGTTCACGGCACGACACACCAACAGGTGCTGGTGCGCTGGGATGAAGATCAGTTCGCTATGCAGCCGGTAAACGGGCGTCCACCATACCCATACATCGATGAAGAGCTGCGCAAAGGTGGCGCGTGACGCGTACGTTTCCTGGATGGGCAGCCGCTACTCAGTGCCCTGGATCTATGCCGGTAAAGAAGTCTGGGTTCAGGATCGCGGAGCTTCCATCGAAGTGCACTATGGCGGGCAACGCATCGCCGCGCATGTGCCGGCCGTGAGACAGCACCAGCTGGTGACGCAGCATGAGCACCATCACGGTATTCCGTTGGGTAACAAACAATCGGGCAAGACGCTGATCCACATCGAGCAGACTGCACCCGTCGTGCAGCACAGACCATTGGCCGCCTATGAAGAGATGTCCTCCGGAGGCGCGCTGTGACAGCCATCGAACGCCTGCGAACGACGCTCGCCGCGATGAACCTCACGGCAATCGATGCGCGGCTGGAAGCCCTGCTGGAAGCTGCTTCAAAGAAAGAACCGTCTTATGCCGACTTCCTGCTCGAAGTGATGAGCGCGGAAGCCGACGCGCGCAAGCTGCGCTATGTGAAGACCCGCCTGCAACTGGCGCACTTGCCGTATGTGAAGACGTTCGATCAGTTCGACTTCGGCTTCCAGCCCTCGATCGACGAACGGCAGATTCGTGAACTGCGCACGCTGCGGTTCGTGCACGAAGCCTCCAACGTGATCCTGCTGGGTCCACCCGGCGTGGGCAAGACTCATCTTGCCGTGGCCCTCGCGGAGACAGCGATCCAGGCCGGACAGGCGGCATACTTCATGACCGCGCACGATCTGGTCACAGACCTTGGCCGCGCCTATCGTGAAGGTCGGCTCGACCGGCGCTTACGCATCTACGTGGCGCCAAAGGTTCTCATCATCGATGAGATGGGCTACCTGCCGCTCGACGATCTGGGCGCGACCATCTTCTTTCAGCTGATCAGTGCCCGTTACGAGCGCGGCAGCATCATCCTCACCTCGAACAAGAGCTACGGAGAATGGGGATCGGTCTTCGGCGACCCGATCATCGCGACCGCGATTCTGGACCGGCTGCTGCATCACTCGACAACGGTCAACATCCGCGGAGAAAGTTACCGGCTGAAGGAACGCCGCAAAGCCGGCCTGATCCCACAGCCTGAACAACAACAGCCCGAACTGCCTGCCGTTCCCGAGACTCGCGGAAAGCGAGGGCGCTCTTGAGTTTTTTAAGGCATCGGCAAATCTATCAATCCGATGCTGTGTCTGGCTTCAACCGGAAGCAGGGCCTTCAACCCTGCCTCCGGAATCATCGTCTCGATGAGTTTGCGGCCAGCTATTCCTCGGCGGGTTGCTCTCCAGCAGAGCCCGCCTCCGCTTCACCAGCCGGTTCCATTTTCAACCGACCGGCTCAACTTGTAAACCGCCATCTCCGGCAGGTGGCTGCTTTTTCGACCGGCATAATGCGGGATTTTCAACCGGAGTTGTTTGGCGGTGGAATCTTCAGGATTCAACGACAAGACGGGGTTGGTTATGTGCCGCCTGTGCCCCACAAATTCGCCGACAGCGGAACGCCGCGCCCACTGTTCCGAAGCGAAGGCGCGAACTGCCTCGATCCCAAATACCCGGCCGGAATGGCTCTATATTCGTCTCCTCGAATGGCCCCGCGCTGAGCGTACATCATTGTTCGGCAGTAACCGAGTCATCGCAGTTGGTAAAACCTGCCGTTTCTCGTTGCCGCCCATCGGCCCTCGTGGAACCCGTCCCGCTTGAGCGACTCATCCTTTCTCCAATCATTTCCAATACGACAGCCGATCAGAAGCTGGAGTTCGCAGGGCGGTCATCGAGGTTTTTTCCTGCGGACACTCCCGACTGCGACCGACACGTTGGCGTGCTTCAACCTTTCCAGCCTTCGAAAATCTGATCGGCAATTCCTCTCCTGCACGTTCCGTGTCCGCTTTCCGATCCTCTTCTGTTGGGCTCTGCTTCGGGGTCAAAGCCCTGCGCCCTGCGGGACGGCGGGACTCTGCTTTGTCGGTTCCCCCTGAAGGTCTCCCCCAACAAAGCGTCCCTTGCCCTTGGGAGCAGGACCCACTCGCTCTCGGTCGCCCCAACAGAAGGGGCACGAAAAGGAGACACAAAAATGTTCTGCAAGAATCGCATCACGCTCATCGGCTTTCTCGGCAAAGACGCAGAGACTCGCTTCACATCCAACGGGACAGCCCACACTCGGTTTTCGCTCGCAACCAACGTAAGTTGGAAGGACAAGGACTCCGACGAATACAAGACGCGAACGGAGTGGCATCGCATCGTGGTTTGGGGGAAGTTCGGAGAATGGGCCGGCTCCCTCAAAAAGGGCGCCTTCATCGAAGCCGAGGGCGAACTGCGTTACCGAGAGTTTCAGCCCACTGGTTCCGACGTCGAAGATCCGCACCGCGGAAATCCATGCGATCTCAATCCTGACGCTCGATCGTGCCGAAACGGCCGAGCGTGAAGATGAAGTCGCAGGAGCCGGGTTGAACCCCAATGACGATACCCCATTCTGACCTCTGCAAGGCGGCTCGTCTCCGAGAGAGGCGAGCCGCCTGTCAGCTATTTTGTGAGCCAGAGACGAAAATCTCATCCGTTGGCCCTCGTCGTCATCATTCTCAGACTTGCCGAGACTGTGTGAAAACACGCGCGATATCAGACAAATAAACAACGCATGGGAGTTGACACGTATGGTTTCGTAATTGGCAGGTCGCGAACCAACAAATGTCAGCAGGTGGCCACCGCTGTCCGCGCTGGCGTTCACTTGAAGCGATAGTTGTTGATCTCGGAGAGACTGTGGCTACCCTGTGCAGCTCGTTGTTGCTCAGAGCTACTCGCGATTCGGGGTGCGACACGCCATTCCCTTTGCTTTTAAGGCACTTCTGCGCATCAGCGAACAATAATGCGCAGTCCCGCCAACTCCTTGATTCTTCGCCATTCTCTGGTGCTGGGACAGGAAGCCGGTGGTTCGAATCCACGACCATTCATCCCACTCATCAGAGCTCTTCGACCTCGCCGGAGTCGTTTACATTCCGAGGCGCGTTTTTCCAACTGTGGCCACCCCGATCCTCGTGGGCCCGTTCGATTGCAGCGAGCACGTGTCTTCCTGCGAATGGACATAATGTCGGGGCGTCGAGAAGTTACTGTGGCCGGCCAGGTTCAGATAAGATAGGGGGTCTATTTGTGCCGCCCAGCGAATGAGACAGGTAAGCCCCTATCCTGGTAACGCCCGCCCCATCGCAGCGGCTCGGCCCCTATGAACCTGATAAGGCAGCCCGCGAGCGTGACTATCTACCGATGAGCGTTCTCTGCCCTGCAGCCGCACAGGAGAACAGGTATGAAGTCGGTTTACAACATGGTTGCTGGCCTCGATGTCCACAAGAAGACTGTGGTGGTAGTCGTCCTGCACAACGCACAGCCGGACCGCGATTACGCGAGCGGCGTCTTCGGTACAACCCAGGCTGGTCTCAGAGAACTGGTCGGATTCCTTCGACAGCATAACGTGAAAGATGTGGCTATGGAATCGACCGCTCAGTACTGGAGACCTGTCTGGATGAGCCTGGAAAGCGATTTCAATCTGACGCTGGCACAAGCTCGATCCACACGAGCGCGCCGAGGCCGAAAGTGGGACAGAGCGGATGCGCAGAGGATTGCCCGGCGTCTGCTATCCGGTGATCTGACGGTCAGCTTCGTGCCGCCCCCTGAACAGCGAGACTGGCGGCTGCTGAGCCGAACTCAGGTTGCCATGCGTGAATCCATCGTTCGACCCGCGCCGCCCTCTCACGCTCTCAGGCGGACTAATCTGGTATATTCTGAGCCCGATGCCTCCGTTCTCCTCGTTCGGAACCTTACAGCCGTGGCTTTGGCGATTCTCGCCGCGCGGCCGGGATCCACTCATCTCACCGCTCAGTGGCTGAAGTACCCCACCGCGGGCGTCCCGCGCAAAGCCGGCGGCAAAGTGGATTTGTCCGCGGCCACTCCGCGGCTCGCCGACGGCAAGCCCGACTTCTCCGGCATCTGGACCAGCGACAGCAGAGATCCGCGCAAGTCGGGAGACGCGGGCACCCCCATCGACGCCGTCGCCTCCCGCCAGATGTCGAACCTAGGCGTCGACCTGCCCGGCGGTCTGCCCTACCAGCCCTGGCTCGTGCCCATCGTAAAGGAGCGCACCGCCAATCTGGCCAAAGACGATCCCACATCCGCTGCTTCCCCGACAACTTTCTGCGCGCCTACGGCATGCCGCATCTGCTGAAATTCATCCACTCGCCGGGGCCTCCTCGTGGTCCTCAACGAAATGAATGCCGGATACCGCCAGGTGTTCACCGACGCGCGCCCGTTACCGGCGGATCCCTCCCCTCCTCGATCCAGGGCTACTCATCGGGAAAATGGTCCGGCGACACCCTGATAATCGACACCAGGGGCGTGCGTAACGACACCTGGATCGACTGGAATGGCAGCGTCCTCACCGAGGCCGCGAAAGTGCGCGAACAAATGCGCCGCCCCGACTACGGGCATCTCGAAATTCAGGTCACTGTCAACGACCCGAAGGCCTACACAAAGCACTGGACCGTCACCATTAAGCAGCGCATCCTAGTCGACGTGGAGCTGATCGACGAATCTGTCTCCGAAAACGAGAAGTCGCTCCAGCACATGAAGTGACTCGCCCGGTGCACAGCCCGCCTCTGCCGGCGTGAGTCGCAGGCCGTGGTGCCGGTGACCCTTCCGCGTCCGCATTACCAATTGCTGACGCGCTAAGAACCGCTCAAAATCTCTAGTCCCGTGCTTTGAGCATCCGTGAAATAAGCTGCTGGAAATAACTGCGCCGTGGCGGGTCTGCGCTGTTTTCCGCGTGAGGACCGCCACGGCTTATGCCTGAACAGCAGGGTTCCGCTACCGGTTGACCTGCACGCTGGTGCCACCGCCAGGGGCTCCGGTGCCGCTGTCACCGCTGGAGACGACCTTGACCCAGAGTGCATCCTTGTCGTTGTAGTACGACGTGGCGCTGGCCTTCGAAGCGCATCCACGCTGTCCTGGTGCGCACCGGAGGCCGCGGTGGTGAATCCTGGCAGTCAAGCCGGCGGCTTCATTCACCTGCTGCTGATATTCGCGGTCATTTCAGTTGTGATGCATTTTGTACGGGGGCGAAGTACCGTTTGAAAGTTGGAGCAATTGGGCGATTGGTAAATACCGCGCACGTTAGCGGAGGCGCATTTAAGTCGCTTTCTCGTCCGGTAGTCTGGCAGTGCCGTCTCGGCCCAAAACACCTTTTGCGGCGGAAGGTATTGTTGGCGCGCGACGATATAATTTCTAACCTGTTGTGGGGGACTTGGCGAGGATAGCTTCCGGCAGCGCTCATTTCAGCTCCGCTTTACTGAGCGGCCTGCCGAATCCGGCGGGCTTAATCTCCGGCCATCAATCGCCCTTGACGTGCTGTCTGAATTGCTGGTTCTCATTGCACTCGAATTCGATGAAAAGATTCCATGAAAAAAGGGATGACCTAACAGACCTATCGCCAAAACCCCTCCGAACAAAGCCAATGCCTCGAAGCTTTCGCGCCCCTCACGCTCCCAATACACGTCTCGCAGTTCAACGAGAGC
The DNA here is from genome assembly GCA_963814235.1 of Bryobacterales bacterium. Lineage (GTDB taxonomy): Bacteria > Acidobacteriota > Terriglobia > Bryobacterales > Bryobacteraceae > Bog-113. The sequence goes on from CAWFCA010000002.1 coordinate 290,105, forward strand.
GCGAACTCATCCAGCGTGAGTGCCGAAGCCACGCCATAGATCATTGACATTAGACGACCGAGCCACCGGAGCGAGCCTTCCATGCCGGTTCCCACTTGGAGGAGCCATCCATAACCAGAAATTAACAGCAGGAGTATTCCCCAAACGAGATGATGGATATGACGCCCTCCCATCGCAACATCGTGCAATGGGCCGAAGTTGAGGTGGATCGCAATGGTGATGCCTCGGACGACTAGAACCGCGGTGAAGAATCCGACGGACGCGAGGAACAGACGCTCCCGTCGGGTTTCCGCCAGCCGGGCGTTGTAGATGCGGCGCAGGCGCGTGCTCCAGACGAACGCGACCAGCATCGCCAGAAAGCCGCCGATCATGAGGGGCCCGATCCAGAAAGCGCGATGTGTCCACGGCATTCCTGCATTGTATTTTGGCTGGACACTCAACCAGAGCCGAGCGACGGTCTGCGCGGTTTCCTGCAGGCCGGGGCCGGGCGCAACGGCCTCCCTCCACTTCCTGCAAACTGCCGCCAGATGCTCCATCGGCGTGTCACAGACTTCTTGCACCCCAAGCAAGCGGGCTTGATGCGTAATGGAGCATACGCATTTTGAGGGATTTGATCTCAGCGTTTATAAACCGTAGATCAGCAGCACCGTTGGACACCGGACCTGCCCCGGTGAGGAAGAATTGCTCGTGAGATTTGGAGAGCAGCCCTGTGCACGCTACGCATCGAAACCGCTCATTCTACACATCGGCAACAGGAGGTACAAAATCGAGAGCGCCATTGCAATCACGGCTCAAAGACCCCGGCGTGCAGAGGTGATTCCGATCGATCGGGCCCGAAACTCCAAGGCTAGTACAGCTAAAGAATCACAGGTGAAAGTGCGAGATAACCGCTCGATGGCGTACCTTACCCGATGCAAGCCGCTCGAGGATTTTGTTGATCTCGTCCAGCCGGTAGATCTCCAGTACAGGTTTAACTTTTCCCGCCGCTGCAAGTTGCAGCATGTCGATCAGGTCCGCGCTGTCATTATGCGCCGAGCCCAGGATCGCAGTTTGTTTGAACAGCATTTGAATCGGATCCCCCTGAATGGGTTCGGCGCTCACCCCAGTCGTTACCAGTCGGCCCCCCGGTAGCAGCCCTCTCATCGCCTGACTGTTCTGTTTCATATCTGGTGTGAACGATAGAATCACGTCAGCGCCACCAAAATTTTCCAGTTCCTTGCCCGGATCATTCTTCACTACGAGGACCTCATCAGCACCCAAAGCGCGCGCATCCCGCTCCTTGTCCGCCGAGTTGGTGATTGCGACCACTTCGTGGCCCATAGCTTTGGCGACCTGAAGGGCCAGATGTCCCAAGCCGCCGATCCCGATCACTGCGATACGCTCACCCGGCGCTGGTTTCGCAATACGATAGGCGCTCATAGCGGAAAATCCCCCGCATAACAGCGGGGCTGCGGGCTCCCACTCCAAATCGTCTGGCAACCGCGTGCAGCCTCCAGCTTCGGCAATCAGGAATTCGGCATAAGCGCCTCCGTTTGTCACCCAGGTTTTCGGTTCGGAACAGAATTTGAATTTCTTCTGCCGGCAGTATTGGCAATCGCCGCACCCGCCTTGAAACCACGAAACACCAACACGATCGCCGGCTTTAACTGAGTTGGAACCTTCGCCCAGACTGTCGACAACGCCCACCGGCTCGTGCCCGGGAATCATCGGCATTGGAACAGGCAATTCTCCGTTCCACACATGAATATCAGTACCGCACACACCAGACGCGTGCAGCCGGATGCGCACTTGTCCGGGGCCAGGCTGCGGAACCGGCATCTCGCGAACTGCCATTGGCTGTTTGGCCGCCGTGAGTACTGCTGCTTTCATGTTTCCTCCATGGGTTCCGTCACTATACACAATATAGAAGCTGGCCG
>CAWFCA010000003.1:0-189971 GCA_963814235.1 Bryobacterales bacterium
GTTTTCGTGGGTATCCGGATTAATCGTAAGAAAGTGTTTGATCAAGAGGCCGAAAGCCAGATGACATGAACGACCGTGAGAGCCAGAACTGTCCAAGATTGGGATACGAGCCTTGGAGCCCTGGTTATTGCAGCTTACTTCCTCTACGCCGCATTCAGCGAAACCAAATTCTACATGCGAGGAAGCAGGGACCTCATACCGACCTGGGCCGCGCGGGTATTTTTATTGATACCGGTCGTCGCTTGTCTCGCTTTTGCGTTCTGGACATTCTTTGTGAGCAGGTAGAGGAGAAGACGTGCAACCGGATGTTGTGCGTGCCCTCGCAAATAGAAGAGACACGCGGCGCGTTGCAAGGAAGCGAATCAACGGTTCGGCGGAAGCTGGATTCCATCATAGGTGTCCGGCAGCCACCACCCGGCGCGCGTCAGTTTCAGCGTTGTGCGTGCTGCTTTTTCGGCGGTTCGCCCCGCACGTTGCGCACCGCAGGTTTCCGGCAACGCTGCGCCATCGATGTATGGGAAGGCACCACGTTTTCCTTCGCGCTCCGCTCGCTGCCAGGTGTTCAAGGGCCACCCGGCCCGCGAGGGCAAACAACTTTGAATCCATCGCGTTCCGGCAGGCTAACATCGAAGTAGTTTGAACCCCGTAACCGGCGCGCACCCCACGCGGCGGCAGATGCTGGCATTGCTCGCGTCCGGCACGGCCGCCTGCTCCCGCGAACTCAATCCACGGGACGGCCGGGTACATCTCAGTTTTCTCGCCTGGGGCGAAGGCGAGGAGTGGTCGGCGTTCGAACGCATTGTCGCCGCTTACAACCGTTCGCAGCGAGAGACGCTGGTACACCTGGAACAGGTCTCCTATAAATTCAACGAGCATCTGGAGGTGCGGCTGGCGGCGGGGCAAGGGCCCGATCTGTTCCGGGTCAGCTACACGAACCTGGGGCGATTCGTGCCGAGCCGCTCTCTGATCGATCTCACGCCGTATCTGGCCGACAACGTTGCCGCGGGCTTCTCGCCCGCCCTGTGGAACGCCATCAGCTTCGGGGGTAAGCCGCACGCGCTTCCGCATCACATCGACACGAGCACAGTGGCCTGCAACTCGCAAATCATGACGCGCCTGGGCATCAAAGTGCCCAAGACTCTGGCAGAAGCCTGGACATGGGAACAGTTTCTGGATATCGGCCGCGCGATGCAGAGGCGGGGCCTGGCCGAATTCGGGTTTGCGATGAACTGGACGTTCGAAGGCGCCTTTCGGTGGCTCAACTTCCTGCACCAACACGGAGGGCGGATGCTGGAGGACGATTTGAAAACGCCCGCCATTCAGTCGAAGGAAGCCGTCGAGACGCTCCGGTGGACGCAGGGCTGGTTTACGCGCAGGCTCACACCGGCGAACGCGTCGACCAAGACGGGCGAGGATGTCCATCGTTTATGGTCGTCGGGCGTGATCGGGATGAAGTTCGACGTGGGCGTGAATGACAACAAGTTATACCCACCGTCATTTCCGTGGGAACTTACGTTTCTGCCGCGGGACCGGAAGGCAGCCGCGGAGTTGGGCGGCAACGCGGTGGGGGTCAGCCGGGATTGCAAGCATCCGCAAGCGGCGGCGGATTTCCTGATGTTCCTTTGCAATGAGCGCAACATGCGGGACTTTTGCGCCATTTCGCAGTACCTGCCCACACGGACGGCGCTGATGGATGGAGGCATGCACTATCCGTTCCGTCCCGAGGCGGTGCAGGTGTTTGTGGAGCAAGCCAAGACGATCCCGGCGGCATTCATGCGCACGGAGACGCTGCCGGGCTTTGACCGCATCAACCGCAAGCTCGCCGAGGAATTGAATTTCTGCTTTGCGGGGGCGCGTACGCCGGAGACCGCGCTGGCGCGGCTGGATGGAGAATTACACCGTGTTCTTTCGTAGATGGGCGCCGTGGATGTTCCTGGCGCCGCACCTGACGCTGTTCGTGCTGTGGACGGCGATTCCGCTGGCGCTGGTGGCCGCGCTGAGCCTCTACGACTGGAATCTGCTGGGCGACCGGCGCTTCCTGGGCCTGGAAAATTACCGCGAGATGCTGGGCGATCACTCCTTCTGGATCGCTCTGGGAAACACGCTGCGGTTCGGCGCGGTCATGACTCCGCTGGCGATGGCGGGCGGCCTGGGACTGGCGGTCGCGCTCGATCGCCGGCAGCCTTTGCGTGATACCCTGCGCTCGATTTTCTATATGCCGGGGGTGGTTTCGGGAGTGGCTACGGCGACGATCTTCGCGTGGATTCTCAACACGCACTACGGGGTGCTCAACAATGTGTTCTCGGCATTGCGCCTTCCTCGCGAAGACTGGCTGGATCTGCCACGCGGCGCATTCTGGGCGCTGACGTTCACTTCGGTCTGGATGCGCGTGGGATTTTGCATGCTGGTGTACCTGGCGGCGCTGCAGGAGATTCCGATGGATCTCTACGAGGCGGCGCGCGTGGATGGCGCGAATTCCTGGATGCAGTTCCGCTACATCACGTGGCCGTTACTGGCGCGCTCCACCTTGCTGCTGGCGGTTCTGAACTCCGTTTTCTCGTTTCAGGTTTTCGATCTGGCGTATGTAATGACGGCGGGCGGCCCGGCGTTCTCGACGACCATGCTGGTGCAGTATCTCTATGAGACGGGCTTCGCGCTGCAGCGGCAAGGCTATGCGGCGGCGGTCTCGATTTCGCTGTTCGCGATGATGCTGATCCTCACCGGGGCGGCCTGGCTGGTGGAGCGGCGGCGGCGAACATGAAGCGGGCGGCGCTACTGGCTCTGGCGGCTCTGACGCTGTTTCCGTTCGTCTGGATGGGCATCACCGCCCTCAGTCCGGAGGGCGACATCTTCTCGCGGACGCTCCATCTTTTCCCTTCGCACATCGCATGGAGCAATCTGCGGCGCGTCTGGATGATCTTCCCGTATGGCTGGTGGCTGACCAATTCGACCGTGATCAGCCTGGTGGGGGCGACCTTATCGACGCTGTTGAGCGTGGCGGCGGGCTACGCGTTTGCGAAGTTCCAGTTCCGCTGCAAAGGGCTTATTTTTGGCGCGCTGATCGCCACGATGATGGTTCCGGAGCAGGTGTTGATGGCGCCGCAGTTTCTGCTGGTGGCGAAGGCGCACGGCCTGAATACCTATTGGGCGGCGATTGTGCCGGGCGCGGCGCAGGCGTTTGGGGTCTTCCTTTCGCGGCAGTTTCTCACCGGGCTGCCGGATGAATTACTGGAAGCGGCGCGGCTGGATGGCGCGAGCGAGTGGACCATCTTCTGGAAAATCGTGCTGCCTTTAAGCCGTCCGCTGCTGGCGGTGCTTTTCCTGTTCACGGTTCTGGACCGCTGGAATGAGTTTGCCTGGCCGCTGGTGGTATTGCAGGACCGGAACGCGATGACATTGCCGGTGGGACTCAGCCTGCTGTTCGGCGAACACTCGACGGACTGGGCGGCCATTATGACCGTGGCGCTCTGCACTGCTCTGCCGATGCTGGCCGTCTTTGCGTTCCTACAGCGCTACCTGGTGCGCGGGATCGCCCGCGAAGGAATCAAGTGAGAGCTCGTCCAGAGCAATACCGGTTTTGGGGTCGAAGTAAGAGGCCGAATGGAACGCGGGAAGCAGGTGGCGGATGGAGCCGGGGGCCGCGACCTCGTTAGCGGGGGCGCGAACGATGAGCTCCTGCCCATCGGGAAGCGCGCAGGTGAGTAAAACCTCGTTGCCCATGGATTCGGCGAGCAGGACGGTCACCGGGACGGTGGAAGCGTCCGGTTGCGCGTGTAACGAGAGATGCTCGGCGCGCAATCCGATATCTACCGGGCGGGAACTCATACCGCCGGGGAGTCCCCGTGCGTGCGTGGGCAAGGGCCATGTTTTGCCGGCGATGCAGAGCGTTCCGGAAGATGCGGCACCGTTCACGACTTTCATGGGCGGGCTTCCGAGGAACGTGGCCACGAACCGTGTCCGGGGCTGCCGGTAGATTTCGAGAGGCGTTCCCACCTGCTCGATTTTGCCGGCGCGGAGCACCGCCAGGCGGTCGGCCATGCTCATCGCTTCCACCTGATCGTGGGTGACATAGACCGTGGTGGCTTTCAAGTTCTGATGAAGCCGCCGCAACTCCGCGCGGGTGCTAGCGCGGAGGGCCGCATCGAGGTTGCTGAGGGGCTCGTCGAAGAGGAAGAGCTTGGGCCGGCGGACGATGGCGCGGCCGAGCGCCACACGCTGGCGCTGACCGCCGGAAAGTTGACCGGGTTTCCTCTGCAGAAGGTCACCGAGGCCGAGTAGCGCGGCGACCTCGCGGATGGCGCGATCGCGCTCCAGCTTCGGGAGTTTGCGGATGCGGAGGCCAAAGCCGATGTTCTCGGCCACGGTCATGTGCGGATACAGGGCGTAGTTCTGGAACACCATGGCGACATCCCGTTCCGCGGGCGGAAGCTGAGTGATGTCCTGTCCATCAAGAAGAATGGCGCCGGAGGTGGCTTCCTCGAGTCCCGCGATCAGGCGGAGAAGGGTGGATTTTCCGCATCCGGACGGGCCGACGAGAACCAGGAACTCACCGGACCGGACACAAAGGTCGAGAGGGGCCAATACAACATTTCCGTTTCCGTAAGTCTTGGAAATGGCTCGAAGTTCGAGATCACTCATGCCATGGAGCGGACGGAAAAGCGCGGTGTGCCGCCCGAAAGATCATTCGACGTTGCTCTTAGGTTAGCGTAAGCCCATTTTCGTAGGCCAGCGCCGGGCGTAGTTACCGGTTCGTCACGGAGCCGCAATCTTAAGTTCACTTACATTGGATAACTTCGCCAAGGCGGCGCATTCAGCGCTGCTTCAGAAAATAAGGAGCGTTTAAATGCCGTTGAAACATTTTGTACGCAAGGCTCAAGGCAAACTGCGCACAGCCACGGTGATGCTGACCGTATCGCAGCTGGTCTTCGGGGTCGCGTTAGAAGCGCAACAATTTTCCGTGCCCGTCCAACCTGCGACGGCCACACCCATCACCCATTTGATCATCATCGTGGGGGAGAACCGCACTTTCGACCATCTTTTTGCGACCTACAAACCGGTGTCCGGGAACACCGCGGACACTCTTCTGTCGAAGAAAATCATCAAGGCGGATGGGTCTCCCGGGGTGAACTATTACCATGCCGCCCAGAACTCCGCGGACGTGACGGCCAGCCCGACGTATCAGCTCAACCCCAGAACCAAATCTCTTTACTCGAACTTGCCCGCGCCGCTAGCCGGCGGTCCCACAAACCTGTGCGCCTCGCCCGGAATGTGCACCCTTTCCGATGCCACTTCTTCGGAGAACGGGTTGCCGAGCGAATATTATGCCGAGATGCTGACCGGCAGCACCGGGCTGGCATACGGAACCCCGGACTCGCGCATCACGGGCGTGCATAGCACGGCGCCGTACTCCACCCTGCCCCCGGGACCCTTTCAACTGACGAATTCCGCGACGTCGGACCTGTTCCCCTACGACTCGTATGCCAACAGCCCGGTCCACCGCTTTTACCAGATGTGGCAACAGGCGGATTGCAGCGCTTCGTATGCGACGAATATGAACCCAAGCGGCTGCCTGCAGGATTTGTTCCCATGGGTGGAAGTCACCGTGGGGTCGAATGAAAACGGTAAGCCGCAACCTGCCAATTTCAGCACGGATTATGCGCCCGGAGCGGTCACGACCAATGAAGGCGCCACTTCCATGGGCTTTTACAATATGCACGCGGGCGACGCTCCCTACACCAAATACCTCGCCGATACGTATGCAATGAGCGATAACTATCACCAGCCGGTGATGGGTGGAACGGGAGCCAACAGCATCATGCTGGGCTTCGGGGATGCGATATGGTTCAGCGACTCCAGCGGCATGCCCGCGGTTCCTCCAAACGGCGTCAATACGTTTGCGGGCGGTCCGGTTTACGAGATCGAGAACCCCAATCCGCAAGCGGGAACCAACAACTGGTGGATTCAGGACGGCTACGGCGGCTACGGTAATCTCGGGAACTCGGTGGGCGTGTACGGCGGTGGTTCTTACTCGAACTGCGCGGACACTTCACAGCCGGGTGTCGGGCCTATTGTGCATTACCTGACGAGCCTGCGTCATTCCATTAAACCGAACTGCGATGCGGGCCACTACTATCTGCTGAACAACTACAATCCAGGATACTTCGGCGACGGATCCAACGCGTACACGGACACCAATCCGGCCAACACGCCGTTCACGATCCCGCCGACCAATCAGCACAGCATCGCGGACGTGATGTCCGCGGGGAACGTGTCCTGGAAATACTACGGGGACCAGTTCAACCAATACCTTACGGACAAATACCAGCAGAACTACGGGGTAGTGGGACCGAACAGCGATCAATACTGCAACATCTGCAACCCGTTCCAGTATCAGACCACAGTGATGACGAATCCGGCGATGCGCGCCAACCTGGTGGATACGACGCAACTCTATTCCGACATCGAAGCGGGCACGCTTCCGGCGGTTTCCTATGTGAAGCCCAGCGGTTGGGTGGACGGGCATCCGGCCTCTTCGAAGTGGGATCTTTTCGAAGGGTTTGTGAAGAAGATTGTGGATGAAGTGCAGGCGAACCCCAATCTGACCAACAACACGGCGATCATGATCACGACGGATGAAGGCGGCGGCTACTACGATCACGGGTATATCCAGCCGCTCGACTTCTTCGGCGACGGTACGCGCATTCCGCTGCTGGTGGTTTCCGCGCATGTCAAGAAGGGTTATATCTCGCACGACTATACGGACCATGTCTCGATTCTCAAGTTCATCGAGCGCAACTGGAACCTCGGGTAAGATCAGCACTCGCAGCCGCGATAATTACCCGAATCCGATCTACAACTCGTCGGTGAGCGCGTACGCGCCGACCAATAATCCAGCGATCGGCGATCTGTTCGACTTGTTCGACTTTGTGGGCAAGTAACAGAGGGAAAGGATTATCAAGGGTCGCGCGGCTGCAGTCGGGCCGCGCGGCCCTTTTTCTTTGCGATAAGATTTTGGAAGTGCCGCGAGTGAGGGCGTTTCAACTCGTGTTCTTGTCCGCTTGGGTCTGGACGGCGCCGGGGCTCGCGGAACCGCCCGTTGAAACGCATGCACCATGGGTCACTTGCTTCGACCACAATGGAGTGTTTGTGTCAGGGGACGAAGTCTCGACGCCGCCCCTAGCATCGCGCACCGGAAAGGGAATTGCGTTCGCGCGGATTAATGCGGACGTGGGTGGAAGTGCAGGATGCGGAAATACGGTTCACCTGTTGGTCGCCGATCCGGGTAAGCCGTTCGCGGAGGTTTTTCACGAGGGACCTACCGATGACGGGGGCAATGCCAACTCTCTCGGACCGGTTGCCTGGTCCCCCGACGAGAGATGGCTGGCGGTCGAGTTCGGGTACGGGTTTTATGCTTCGGACAACTTCTCGAGAGCCCTGCTGCTCTATGACGCGAAGAGCGGACAAGTCACCCAGCCCGACGTTATTGGCCTAGTTCAAAGTCGAATGAGAAAGGGTTGTTCGCTGCAGCTGCTCTCGATAGCGGGGTTCGATTCCGAGGATCGGGTGCGCCTGCGCGTGGCTGACAGCTACAGCGAAGAAGGGCGTGACAGCTCTTGCGTGGATGGCAGCGCGGAGTGGTTATACGATCCGTCCAGCGGTTTATCGGAGCGGGCAGCTACGCGATAAACCGCCGGGCAAATTAAGTGGCTTCGACAGTGGGGAGCGCGACCAGGTGTTCGCTGATGAACCACACCTGTAATTCATTAGTTCGGATCACGTCGCTGACGAGCAGGTCGTTGGTGCCATCGTCGCCGGCGTCATCGGCTTTCTTGGCGAACTCGTGCGCCTCTTTGAGGATCAGTTCATGCGCTTCGAGGAGACGCGAAAGCTGCACGGGCACTTCCTCGCGGCCCTTGGGAGGACGCTCTACCTTGCTCATTTCCGCGACGTCCGCGGCCATGGCGATGCTCAGGCCGCCGAGAGATTGAATCCGCTCCGCAATGGTGTCGATCAACTCCGCCTGTTCGTCGAAGTGCTTATCGAACAGGAGATGGAGCTGATAGAACGTGTGCCCGGATACCTGCCAGTGGTGCTTCTTATATAGGTCGCGCAGAGACATCGTATCGACGAGTACCTGGTTCAACATGTCTACGCTTTGTTTACAGACCTTTTCGTCGATTCCGATGGGCAGGCGCGTGATGGTTCCGAAGGCCTGAACCTCTTTGCCGCGCTGACCGGTGCGGGGTTGCGCGCGGTCGACAACCGCGGTTCCATTGCCGGATTGACTGTGTTTCGTGCTCATACGCTGATGGATGCAATTGAACCGCCAACCGGCTTAGACTTCCTCGAAATCCATCTCCGGGGCGGACAGAGGATCGTTGGGCCGGGCGGCCCAGACGTACAGGGTCGGAAGAATGAACACGCCGAGAACCAGGGCAACCAGAAGTCCTCCAACGATGACGATAGCGAAGGGGCGCTGCGAATCGGAACCGATTCCGTGCGAAAGCGCCGCGGGTAAGAGTCCGAAGGTGGCCACCAGGCTGGTCATCATGATCGGACGGAGCCGCAGCACGGCGCCTTCAACGGCGGAATCTTCGACGGATCGGCCGCGCACCCGAAGCTGATTGATGTATTCGAGCATGATGACTCCGGTTTGCACGGAAACGCCGAAGAGCGCGAGGAAACCAACCCCCGAGGAAACGCTGAAATTGGTATGCGTCAGAAACAGGGCGAGCAGGCCGCCGATGGGCGCCACCGCGACGTTCGCGAAGATGAGCAGCGCCCACTTCAGCGAATGGAACATGGTGTAGAGAAGCAGGAAGATGACCACTAACGTGATGGGGAGGACTATCATGAGGCGCTTCGACGATCGCTTCTGGCTCTCGTACTCCCCGGCCCAATCGATGTGATAGCCGGCCGGGAGTTGGACCTTGGCATTCACCTTGCGGATGGCCTCTTCGACGGTGCTCCCGAGATCGCGTCCCCGGACGCTGTATTTGATGGCGACATAGCGCTGGTTGGCTTCGCGGTAGATTTCCGAGCCGCCGTCGAGTTCCTGCACGCGAGAGACTTGCGCAAGCGAAACGCGCTCCCCGGACGGCGACAGCAAGCGCACGTTCTCGATGGCTTCCTTGCTGGTGCGGTACGGGGCCTGGTATCGCAGGTTCAGGTCGTACGCCTGCTCCCCCTTCAGGACCTGACCGATGGCGTTCCCGCCCACCGCGGTTTGAATCGCATCCTGCACATCGGCAACGTTGATCTGAAAGCGCGCCGCGGCATCGCGGTCGACGGTGAAATTCAAGTTCGGCTGGCCCAGCACGCGGAAGAGACCGAGATCCTGGACGCCGTGGATCTGACGCATCAAGGAGACGATCTGATCGCCTTTCTGCTCCAGGGTCTGCAGATCGTCCCCGTAGACCTTGACGGCGAGTTCGCCCTTGACGCCGCTTACGGCCTCTTCCATGTTGTCGGAGATGGGCTGCGAGAAGTTCCAGATCGCGCCGGGGATGCGTTCGAGCTGGCGGTTCATGGCGGCGATGACCTCTTCTTTTTCCTGGTGGAACACGGGGCGCCACTGCTCTTTGGGTTTCAAGTCGACGAAATACTCGGTGTTGAAAAAGCCTGTAGTGTCGGTGCCGTCGTCGGGGCGCCCGACCTGGCTGGTAACGGTGGTGACTTCCGGGAATGCGGCGAGAATGACGCGCGCCTGGTTGGCGACGCGGACACCCTCGGTTGGTCCTGTGCTGGGGGCGAGCGTGCCGCGAACCCAGATCGCGCCTTCATCGAGGTGCGGGAGGAATTCGGAGCCGATCGCGCCGCTGAACGCGAGGAACGCCGCCAACGCGATGCCCGCTCCGGCGACGGCCAGGGTCACCCAGCGGAACCGGATGGCGCGATGCAGGGCGTACCGGTAACGATCCGTGAGAAACACCATGAGCGGATTGCGCCACTCTTTGGTCTGGCCTTTGAAGAGAAAACTGGCGAGCACGGGAGCGAGCACCATGGAGAAAATCAACGCGCCCAAGAGCGCGAAGGCCACTGTCCACGCCATCGGCCGGAAGAGCCGGCCCTCTACGCGCTGGAGCGTGAAGATAGGCAGGTATGCGGTGATGATGATGGCGATGGCATAGAAGACGGGGCGCTGCACCTCATGCGCGGCATCGCGAATGCGTTCCATGGCCGATTTGGGCGCGGCCTCATGCCGGCCCATGTGCCGGACGATGTTCTCCACCATCACGACGGCGCCGTCCACCACCATTCCGAAATCGAGGGCGCCGAGAGAGAGAAGGTTCGCCGGAATGTGGCGCAGGTCCAGGCAGATCGAGGCGAACAGGAGCGAGAAGGGGATGGTGAGGGCAACAATCAGAGCGCCCCTCACGTTGCCCAGGAAGAGGAACAGAATCACCGCCACGAGGATGATGCCCTCGGTGAGGTTGTGCATCACGGTGTGGGTGGTGAAATGGACCAGATCGCTGCGGTCGAGAAAGGGAACGATGCTGACGCCTCGAGGCAGGATATGTGCGTTCAGGTCGGCCACTTTGGCGTGGATGGCGCTGAGCGTCGAATCGGAATCGGCCCCCTTGCGCAGCAGCACAATGCCGCTGACAACATCCGGGTTGTCGATTATTTTTCCGTCGGCGCGATGGAGGGCGCGCGCAAACTGACCCAGCCGGATTTTCGAACCCTGACGAGCGTCGCCGATGTCGCGAATCCGGATCGGCGTGCCGTGCTGGGTCGAAACGACGGTCTTTTCGATGTCGCTCACGTTCCTGACGAGACCGACTTCGCGCACGTTGATTTGCTGGAGACCTTGCTCGATGAAGCTGCCACCGGCGTTGACGTTGTTGGCGGAAAGCTGCTGTTCCACCTGGCTCAAACCGAGCCCGTAGGCGATCAGCTTTTCGGGATCGACGCGAACCTGGTACTCGCGGGTGGGCCCGCCGAAGCTCGAAACATCGACGACATTGGGGACCGACTTGAATTGCTTCTCGAGCACCCAGTCCTCAAGCGACTTCAGATCCATCACGTCATAGCTCGGATTGGTGCTCCGCAGGGTATAGAAATAGATCTGCCCGACCGGACTGTAATCGTTGCCGATCTGCGGCGTCAGTCCAGTGGGAAGCGCGGCCTGCGAAAGGCGTTCCAGAACTTTCTGGCGGTTCCAATCGTTGGAGGATTCATCGTCGAAGATCAGCATCAGGCTGGAAAGGCCGAACAGCGACGTGGATCGCAGATGATCGAGATGGGGAATGCCGTTAACGGCAATCTCCAGCGGAACGGTCACCTGTTGCTCGATCTCCTCGGCGGCGCGGCCCGGCCACTGGGTGATGATCTGGACGTAATTGTTGGCAACGTCGGGGTACGCCTCCACGGGAAGAGCCTGGAAGGAGAGAATCGCCCCAGACCAGGAGCATCACGCCAAAGACCAGGATGAGGAACCGGTTATTGAGGGCAAAATCGACGATGGCGCGAATCATTACTGCTCCGAAGTGTTTTGCAGAACGAGCGCGTTGCTGACCACTTTGTCGCCGGGCATCACCCCGGTCGCGATCTCCTGCATATTCTGGGGCAAGGTCTTACCGCTGACCACTTCGACTCTTCGGAATTTGTCGTTGCCCTCGGGCGTATAGACCCACTCGCGATCGTGCAGGTGGAGGATGGCAGAGGCGGGAACGACGGCGTGCAGTTGTTTCTTCTGACCGTAGAAGGTGGCGGTCACGAACATGCCGACCCGCAGCATGCCGGGGTTGGCCACCTGCAATCGCACTTTGGCAGTGCGGATGGCGGGATCGAGAGACGGCCCGATCTCGCTGATACGCCCCTTCAGCACGAGGTCCGGATACGACGTCAGGTGGACATCGGCGAGTTCCCCGATCCTGACGTGCGCGAGGTCGTTCTCATAGACGTCGCAGATGATCCAGACCTGCGAAAGATCGGAGATCGTGAACAGATTCGGAGAATTGTCGAGCGTCTTCACACCCGCCGAAGCCGTTACGTTTTGTTCGGTGATGACGCCGGAAGCAGGCGCACGGATGTCGATCAGACCGCTGGGATGATTGACGTCCGCGCCGAGCACGCGCAAATGTTCGCGCGTGGTTTCGACGGTAACGCGCGCATCTTCGTCGGCGTTCTCGGAGACTTCCACGTCTTTCTGAGCGATCGCTCCTTTTTCCTTCAAATCTTTGGCGCGCTCGAGTTGCGCGCGGGCGAGCTTCTCATCGGCGACGGCCTTCTCATACTCGGCGAAGGCGCCGGAGATATCGGCACTCTGGATACGCATGAGGAGCTGGCCCTTGCGGACGGTGTCGCCCAGGCGCGCATGGATCTCCACCACGCGGCCGGAAGCGAGCGAGACTACCGGAATCTGCCGGGAAACGTCGGGGTTTACCGAGCCATTGGCGGTGAGTGACGGCGCTACATCGATCGAGGATGCCGCAACGACGGGGTACTGATTGGGATGCTCAACGGTGATGACGTTAGCGCCAGTCTCGGTGACGACCTGAGGGGCGGGCGGAGCTTCGGCCGCGGGATTGACTTCCGCTTTACTTCCGCAACTCCAGGCGGCCAGGACCGCGGTTAGCGCGAAGGCCGCCGCAACAACGTTAACGCGCTTCATGGAATGGCCTCCCGGCCCACCGATTGATTCACCTGATTGGCCGCCGTGAGATAGGAACCGATTAAATTTAGATAGCTCAACTGAATATCCCGATAACTCTTTTGCGCATCCAGAAAGTCGATTAGCGTGGCCGCGCCGCGCTGGTAGGCGTAGGAGACCGTGTCGCGGACTTTGGCGGCAATCGGAAGGTACTTCGACTTGTAGGGCCGAAGCAAGGTTAAGGTGCTATTGAAGGTGGCGTACGCGGAATCGACATCCGAGAATACCTGCGCTCGCGACGCCTCGAGCAGTCTTTGATTGCGGGTGATATCTAATTCGGTGCGCAGCTTTTCGCCCTGGTTCCGGTCGAAGATGCGTAGCGGGATGTTGACGCTGAGGCCGAAATAGCCGGTGGAAGGCGGGTTCCGGCCAGCGTCCACGCCAAAAATCGGATCGGTGGATCCGTTGGCGAGCGCCAGGCGATGACTCGGCATCGGCCTGCTCCACGGTTTGGATCTGCGCCTTCAGATCGGGACGGGAATCGAGAGCCATCCGGCGCAGTTCTTCCAGATCGCGGGTCTGATCGACGAAATCGAACGGGCCGGTGACATCGAATTGATCGATCGGAGTTCGGTCGTTGAGCAGGGTGAGCAACTGGATCTTAGCGGTGCGGGTGTTGACGGTGGCGGTCTCGAGATCCGACTCGAATTGGACCCGCTGCAGTTCGAGACGGCTCTCGATCCACTTCGGCGATGTCACCGGCTTTAAGGCGATCGCGGTTGATCTGCAGTTCCCGGTCGTAGTAGGCCAGGTTCTCCTGCGCGTTGGCGACGACGGCTTTGGCCTGCAGCAACTGCACAAACGCGTTGCGCAGGGTGAACAGCAGGGTTCTTTCCAGATCAGCCTGCTGCGAGGAGGCCACGGCAGTTCCCTTCTCCGCCACTTCACGGCGCAGCTCACGTTTGTGGCGGCGCTCATGGAGATAGCTGATTCCAGCGATCTGGCTGGAGTTGAGCAGGGGCTGCAGGGGCGGCGTGAGGATTGAACTGGTCCGCCGCAAAGGTCAGGTCGGGATTGGGCCGCAAATAGGCGGTGATCTCCTGCGCGCGGGCCTCATCGATATTGAACTGTCCGGCACGCAAGGTGGGGTTTGCCGATTCGAACTTCGCGCGGATGTCGCGCCAGGTATAGACGGTCTGGGAGGACGCGGGACGCCGCATGCAGAGCAGGAGCAGCGCAGGCCGGCGCGGGTGACGATGCGACTCAACCGATTTCTCCGAAATCGAGGTCTGGTGTGTTTTGGGCCTGACGAGTCAAGAGGAGAAAGGACGGATGGAGCTATGCAACTCACTCCCCAATTTATCGAAGGCAACCGCAATTCCGTCTCTATCTTTCAGACGCCTGGGATATCTTTCGGCCAAAAGGGCGATAGCGGGAGATGGCACCCGCTTGCAAGGCGCCAGCGAATAAACTGAAAGTAGCGCTGCCTCCAGAATGGGGCAGGACTGACCATTTCATGTTTTCCTCACTGCTACGGGGCAGTCCGCGCGTTGTGCTGCTGAGAGCCGCGCTGATGATCGCGGCTGATCGCTCTTGCCGATTGGAGAATCAAGGCAACGTTCCTCTCGGCTTTCTGTATCTGTTTCCGATGCTGTTGGTGGGCAGCGCGGTCAGGCGCTGGCAGATCGCCACGGCGGCCACCGTCTGCACGGTGCTGACCGAGGCTTTCGACATTTTCGAATGGTCCGCGGAATCGGGAATCCCGCGCGACATTCTCTACTTCGCGGCGTTTTTCTGCATGGGTCTTTTCGTCTACGAAGTGGGCCGCAGCCGCAAGCTGGCGATGCAGCATCTGCATCAGATCGAAAGCCAGATCGAAGCGCGCCGCGACGCCGAAGAGCAGCTCAAGGTTCTGGTGGAGAGCAGTCCGGCGGCGATCTTCACGACCGATGCCGAGGGAGTAGTGCTGCTGGCCAACAATGCGGCGCACCGCCTGTTCGCCGTGCCCCCGGGTCTCTGCCCGGGCGAGGCGATCCGGCGGTATCTGCCCTCGCTGGTCAATGTTCCCGCGCTGGAGAGAGAACCGGCAGCTTTTCCGCACGGTGATGCAGTGCCGCGGGCAGCGGCGCGACGGCGAAGTGTTTCTGGCGGACATCTGGTTTTCGACCTATCGCACGAGCGCCGGATCGCGTTTGGCGGCCATGGTGGTGGATGCATCGGAGGAACTGCGCACGCGGGAAGAAGCGAGCCTGCACCAGTTACTGACCGGGTCGCGCATCCTGGTCGGGCGCGGTTTCGCATGAGATCCGCAACGTCTGCGGAGCCATTGCCGTGGTGCATCAAAACCTGGCGAGGCATGTGGGCGTTGAGCCAGAACAAAGACTTCGAGGCGCTCGGGACGCTGATTCTGGCGCTCGAAAAAATCGCGGCGATGGAACTGCGCCAGACGGCGAACCAGGCGTCCCACGTGGATCTTTCCTCGCTGCTGGAAGAGCTGCGCATCGTGATCGAACTGGCGCTGCGGCAGAACGGCGTAGAGGTGGAGTGGCAGATGGAGCCTGGGCTGCCGCCGGTGTGGGCCGACCGGCAAAGCCTGATGCAGGTCTTTCTGAACCTGACCAAGAACAGTGAGCGGGCGGTGTCGCAGCGCAGCGTGCGGAAACTGATGATCACGGCGGGCACCGTGAGCGGCCGCGTACTGGTGCGCTTCCGGGATACCGGCGCGGGCGTCAGCAATCCCGAGCGCCTGTTTCGCCCGTTTCAGGCGGGCGCGCACGCCACCGGCTTAGGACTATATCTGTCGCGCGAATTCATGCGCACCTTCCGCGGCGATCTTCGTTTCGAGCCGGAGCCGGATGGGGCCAGTTTTATCGTGGACCTGTCTCCGGCGCTCCCGGACCACGTGGAAGGGAGTTATGAACCAGCAGATCCGGCTTCTGTTAGTGGACGATCACAGCTTGTTCCGGGAGAGCCTCAGCCGGCTTCTCCAGGCCGAGCCTGATTTCCAGATTGTCGGCACATGCGCGACGGCGCGGGAAGCGCTGGCGGCCATCGCGGACCGGGAAGTCGACATCGTGCTGCTCGATTACGACCTGGGCGAGGAGCACGGCGCGCGCTTTCTCGAAGACGCGGCGCGGCAGGGTTTTGCGGGGCGCATCCTCATGGTGACCGCGGGAATGACCGATGCCGGAACGCTGCGCGCGCTCGAAGGCGGATCCTCCGGCATTTTTCTCAAGCACAGTCCGCCGGCGCAACTGCTCGAAGCCATCCACAAGGTGTTTGCGGGAGAAGTATGGCTGGATTCGAAAGCGGTCCGGTCGCTGGTGGCGGGCGCGAGCGGAAAGCAGAATGCGCAACGCGCTTCGGAGCCGTTGAGCGCGCGCGAACGTACCGTGCTGCGCGGGGTTTTCGAAGGGTTGACGAATAAGGAGATCGCCGGAGGTCTTGGGATTTCGGAGAGCTCCGTGAAGGCGGTCCTGCAGCAGCTTTTCGATAAGACCGGCGTGCGGACCCGCAGCCAGCTCGTGCGCATTGCGCTCGAACGGCACGCGGGCGACTGGCTTTCCGGAGAACCGGGGACTTGAAAGTTTCGTTCCGGGCGGCGATGGTCAGCTATGCCGTGCTGGCGCTGATTGCGGGTTTCGCTCTGGAGGGGAAGATGCGCATCGCCCTTTGGATACTGCTGGGCGGCCTGGCGATCAAGACGTGGATTGCGCACGCTGCCGGGTGGTGATTCGAGACGGTTGTTTCAACCTGAATCCGGCTGTTTCAAACTGAATCGCGGCCCGTTCATTCCGGGCCTTGTTCGCGCGTCCGCCGGCCATTCAGTATTCCCGTACTAAGTGCTGTAAGTATTGAAAATACGACTCTTACTTTAGGTACTTGAGTCCTGTTTCCAGGTGACAATGACTTGGCGTCCAGTGTGCCTCTGTCTGTGTGTCCGGAAGTAAAACCGGAGCCCATTCCAAGGAAGCCGAACGAGGAAACAAGATGACAGCCGCCCGAAGTGTGTCCGCAACCGAACGCAGCCAAAACTCGAAGCTGGATCGCGACGGAATCGTGATCGAGAATATGTCCCTGGTGCGGGCCATTGCCATCCGCGTTCACGAAACGCTGCCCGTGCATATCGACCTGGACGATCTGATTCATGCCGGGCTCCTGGGGCTGATCGATGCCGCCGAGAAATACGACGGACGGCAGGAGGTGGCGTTCGCGAGCTACGCCAAGCACCGGATCAAAGGCGCGATTCTCGACAGCCTGCGGCAGTTGGACTGGGCGTCGCGAGATCTGCGTAAGAGGCACAAGCAGCTGGAGCAGGTTTCGCGCGAACTGACCGAGACGCTGCAGGCAGCTCCTTCGGACGCGGATATCGCCGAGAAGATGGGCGTGGGCGTGGAGCGCTGGCGCCGCATGGCGATTGAACTTCGGATGATCGGGCTGGTGTCGGCATCGCCTCATCCCAGTGACGAAGATCAGTCGATGCTGGATTTTCCCGCGAAGCCCGACCTGCAACCGGATCGGATTCTGGAACACCGCGAGATGGGGAAAGCGTTGCAGGCGGCGATCGAGACGCTGCCGGAACGGTACCAGAAAGTGGTGGTTCTCTACTACACGCGCGAGATGACGATGAAAGAGATCGGCGGGATTTTAGGGATCAATGAGAGTCGCGTTTCGCAGATTCACAAGATAGCTTTGGGCAAGATGGCGAGCGCGCTGCAATCGGCTGGTATCGAATCGAGCGCCGCGCTGGTTTAGGCACCCGGGCGGCCAAACACGAGAACGGCGTTGAGACCCCCGAAGGCAAAGGAATTGGAGAGCGCATAGGTGACCTGGGCGGGTCGCGCGGTGTTGGGGATGACGTCGAGGGCACAGGCGGGATCGGGTCCGGTGAAGTTCGCGGTGGGCGGCAGCAAACCGTTACGCAGGGCCAGGACGGTTGCCGCTGCTTCCAATGCCCCGCCCGCACCCAGCCCATGACCATGCATCGACTTAGTGGAACTGACCGGGATTCTGTCGAGGGCGTTTCCGAAAGTGAGGCGGAGCGCTTCCGTTTCCGAAATATCGTTGGCGCGAGTCGCGGTTCCATGGGCGTTCACATACCCGATCTGTTCCGGAGGAAGGGCCGCGTCGCGCAGAGCCATGCGCATGGCACGGGCCGCGCCCTGCGCGCTCGGAATGGTGATGTGGCTGGCATCCGCCGACATTCCGAAACCGAGCACCTCGCCGAGCACAGGGGCTCCACGCGCGTGTGCGGATTCAAGCGGCTCCAAAACGAACATGGCGCCGCCTTCGCCCAGAATCATCCCGGAGCGGTCGATCGAAAACGGGCGGCAGGTATCGGGAGAGACCACGCGCATGCCTTCCCAGGCTTTCAGGAACGCATAGCTGAACGGAGCCTCGCTGCCACCCGCGATGGCAAGCTCGGCGACACCGTTGCGCACCATCCAGAAAGCCTGGCCAATGGCATGCGCGGACGAAGCGCAGGCAGTGCTGGTGGTGAAGGCAGGGCCGGTGACTCCGAAGTCCATAGAGATGTGGCTGGCTCCGGCGTTGGCCATGGTGCGCGGAATGCTCAGCGGATCCATGCGATTGCGATCGCGCTTGTACAGATCGTAAAAGCCGGCGTCCTCGGTGATTTTCCCACCGACGCAGGATCCGGTCACGATGGCGGTGGATTCGCGTAGATTGTTGGTCCATGCAATTCCCGACTGGCGGACGGCTTCGCGGGCGGCGATGAGCGCGAACTGCGCGAAGCGATCCATCAAGGCAGCGTGCCTGTCCTCGAAATGGTCCTGGCTCGCATAGCCCGGGACCTCGGCCCCGTTCTGGAAGCGCATAGAGGAGCAGTCGACGGTGGTGATAGGAGCGATGGCGCTGCGGCCCGCCGAGAGGCTGGACCAGAATTCAGAGGCCGTTTTCCCGAGCGCGCAGATGACCCCGGCGCCAGTGATGGCAACACGCCGGTTCATCAGGCCGGAGCAGGACCCCGCTCGACAGCCTGCGCTACACCATCCACCATTTGGCGCACGGTGCGAATACTTTTCGCGACGTCGTCCGGGATGCTGATGTCGAATTCGTTTTCGAGTGCAAAGAGGAGGCTGATGCCATCCATGGAATCGACCCCGAGTTGCTCGAGCGTGCTGTCGATGGTGACCGCTTCGAGCGGGAGGCGTTGCGCGTCGGCAATGACGTGAAACACGCGTTGTTCTAATTCGCCGGACATAGAAGTTGACTGACTGTGCAAAAGCGGTAGCCGCGGGCCGATAGTTCGGGAAGGATGCGCCGCAGCGCGCCGAGGGTGACGCCGAGATCGGGTTTGGGGGCCAGCTCGCGTCCATCGTGCAGGCAGATAATGGAGCCGTTGGCGACTCGCCGAAGGATGCGTTGGGCCACGCGGGACGGGTCGAGGGTCCAGTCACGGCCGATAACGGTCCACATGACGCCGGTCAGCCCGAGCCGGCGCTGCATTTCACGGAATCCGAACCAGCGCGCGCCGAACGGGGCTCGCATCCATCGGGCTTCGATGCCGAGAGTGTGGCGGATGGTGTTTTGGGCGCGCTCGAATTCGGAAAGGATCACGTGAGGCGAAGCGAGATACAAGGGGCGATGGGTATCGGTATGGTTGCCGATCTCGTGGCCGGCCGCCAGCACCTGGCGCGCAATGGCGGGCAGGCGCCGGATGTTGGCGCCGCACTGGAAGAAGGTCGCGGCGGCGCGGTAGCGGCTTAAGAGCTCGAGAACGGAGGGCGTACTTTCGCTGGGACCGTCGTCGAAGGTGAGTGCCACGGCGCGGCGGTCGCGCGGGCCGCGATAGACCGAGGGACCGAAGATCCGGGACGAGCGTCCACGCACCGAGTAAGCAACGAAGGCCGTTCCACCGATGAGCGAGCCGGCGGCCATGGATCGGATCATGAGGGTTCCCGGAAACGCGCGCCGCCGAGCCCGACCTGGTGTTTGGTGTGGCGGGGCAGCATGGCATAAGCGCGCAGCAGCGATCGATAACGGCGGCCCGGGATGACGAAGAGCTGACCCTTCCGCAGCCCGGCGAGCGATTCCCGCACGACGCGCTCGGCGGAGAGCCACATCCATTTGGGGATGCGCGTAGTGTCCATGGCGAGCGTCTGATGAAAGTCCGTGCGGGTGTAGCCGGGGCACAACGCCTGCACCTTCACGCGCGAGCGGCTCAGCTTCAGTTCCAGGTACAGGCCTTCGGTAAAGCGGTTCATCCAGGCCTTGGTGGCGCAGTAGCTGGTACTGCCAGCGGTGAGGGCGAAGCCGGCCACCGACGACACGTTGATGATGCCGCCGCGGTTGCGCCGGATCATTCCGGGAAGCGCGGCGTGGCAGAGACGCATGGGCGCGAGGACGTGCACGCGATGCATGCGGTCCTGGCCTTCGAGAGGCGCTTCGAAAAACCTGCCGAGCGTCCCGAAGCCCGCGTTGTTCACCAGTAACGCGAGGTTAGAGGATTCCATGAGGCGGGTTTCCACGGTGCGCAACTGGCCTTCATCGGCGAGGTCGGCCGGCAGAATGTCACAGCGAACGTTATGAATGGCCGTGACCTGATTGCAGACTTGCAGCAACTGCTCGGGACGGCGGGCGACCAGGAGCAGGTCGTAGCCCCCGGCGGCAAGCTGGCGCGCGAATTCCGCACCCATTCCGGCGGATGCGCCCGTGATTGCTGCAAGCGGCCGCTCCATCAGGACGGCTCCCGCTCCCGCGTTTCCTTCACGCGAGGCTTGCGGGACAGCCGCTCCAGCTTGCTCAGCTTGAAGACTTCCTCGGGGGTGAGGTAGCGGAATTCGCCGGGCTTCATAGATCCGATGGTGAGACCGCCAATGCGCACGCGCTTCAGCTTTTCGACGAGCAGACCGGAATGCTTGAACATCATGCGGATCTGGTTCTTGCGGCCTTCAAAGAGGCGGACTTCGTACCAGGGGTTCTCGGCCGAGCGAATGAGCCGGAGTCCAGCGGGCGCGGTTTTGCGGCCTTCGATGGGCAAGCCCTGGCGGAACTGTTCTTCCTGGTCGTGGGACAGGGTGCCCGTGACCTTGACGAGATACGTTTTAGGGACGTGCGATTGTTTGGCGGTGAGCTTGTTCGCGAAATCGCCGTCATTGGTCAGCAGCAGCAAGCCTTCGCTGTGGTAGTCGAGGCGGCCGACGGGATAGACGCGCTCCTTGACGCCGCGCAGAAGGTCCATCACGGTAGGGCGGCCTTCGGGATCGCTCAGGGTGGTGACGCAGTTGATCGGCTTGTACATGGCGATGTACAGCATGTGGGCCGGCGCGCGCAGCAGCTTACCGCTGACCTTGATGTGGTCGGTGGCGAGATCGGCTTTGGAACCGAGTTCAGTGACGACCGCGCCGTTGACGGTAACCTGGCCAGCGGTGATGAGCTCTTCGGCTTTCCGGCGGGAGGCGACACCCGCGGTAGAGATGATTTTCTGCAGGCGCTCAGCGGCCATTCGCGGGATCTCCGTGGCCGGTGGAAGGCGGTTCGGGTTCCGGAGCAGCTGTGGGTTCCGGGACGGGCTCGGGCTCGGCAAGCGACATGCGGGCCAGTTCGTCGAACTCTTTTAGAGAGGGCAGCTCGTTAAGATCCTTCAGACCGAATTGGACCAGGAATTCGCGCGTGGTTTTGTAAAGAATAGGCTTGCCGATCACGTTCTTGCGTCCGCCGGCTGCGATCAATTTGCGGTCCAGCAGCGTCTTAAGGACGCCCGCGCCCTGGACGCCGCGGATTTCCATGATTTCGGGCGCGGTGATGGGCTGCTTGTAGGCGATGACGGAGAGCGTTTCGAGAGCCGGGAGGGAAAGCTTCAGGGCGGGTTTCAGGTTTTTGACAAAGGCGCGGACGGATTCGTGATGCTCAGGCTTGGTGGCCATCTTGTAGCCGCCGGCGATTTCCTGGATGGCGAGACCATGTTCGGGTTTCGCGAATTCGGCCGTGAGTTCGGCGAGCAGGGCAGCCACGCGCTCCCGCGGCTGACCGAGGGCGGCGGCCATCTGTTCCATGGTGAGCGGCTCATCGGTGATGTAGATGATGGCTTCGAGGATGGCCCGGACCTGGGCATCGGTCTGAGCGACAGCCACCACTTCCGGCTCGAATAATTCCGTATTCTCCATGTGGGATTGCTTACTTGTACTCTTCTTCGAGCGCGAGCGGCTCTTCGACGGCGAAGGCGGTATCGAAGCCCGGACTCTTGATCAGAGCGATTTCGCCGAATAGATCTTTCTGCGTGATTTGGACGGCCTGCCGCTTGACCAGTTCGAGGACGGCGAGAAAGACGCAGATCATGGCGCGGCGGGTGCGCTGTTTCTCGAGTACCTGAAGGATGAACAGCGGCTTGTCTTTGCGGGTGTGATCGAGCAGCGAGCGCAGATGCAGGATCATGTCGCCGACGCTAACTTCATCGGCGGACACTTCGTAGACCGGTCTGGCTTTGGCGCGTTCAATGACTTCGCCGAAGGCCTTGATGAGATCGAAGAGATTGACGTCGAGACCGGGATCTTCATCCTCGGCCGCGAACTCGGCGATGCGCGGGTTGGACCAGACATTCTCTTCGATCATGCGCTTTTGCTGCAGCATTTCGGCGGCATTCTTATAGCGCTCGTGTTCGAGCAGGCGATTGACGAGTTCGGTGCGCGGGTCCTCTTCCTCCTGACCGGGTGCGGCGAGGGCCGGATCGGTGGGAAGCAGCATGCGCGACTTGATGTGGATCAGGGTAGCCGCCATGAAGATGAACTCTGCGCCGACGTCGATATCGCGTTCGCGGGCCTGGTCAAGAAAGGCGAGGTATTGGGAGGTGATGGTGGCGATGGGGATGTCGCGGACGTCGATTTTCTGCGTGCGGATGAGATCGAGCAGCAGGTCGAGGGGACCATCGTAATGCTCGAGGTGGAACTTCAACGGCGGGTGCACGGAAAGACTCAGTTTCGCACAGCGCGAGCGACAGGGACACAGCTGAGGCGGTGCGAGAGAATGGATTTATGACGGTCGATATCGAAGGCGTAACGCTGCATCTGGCGCATCCCGACGAACTCCCGGCCCGCTGGGTGGGCCAGGAAGAGCTGATGCGCCAGTTGCTGGCCGCGTGGCTGGTGGTGAACGACCAGGATCTGCCCATGAATCCGCGGCTGCTGGGCAAGCCCGGCGTGGGCAAGACCACGCTCGCCTATGCGGCGGCCAAGCGCATGGGACGCGATGTCTACATCCTGCAGGCGACCATGGACACGCGGCCGGAAGATCTGCTGGTGACGCCGGTGATCGAAGGCGCGGGCAAGCTGCGCTACGTGGCCTCGCCGCTGGTCACCGCGATGATCATCGGCGGCGTCGCGATCCTGGACGAAGGCAATCGCATGAGCGAGAAGAGCTGGGCGAGCCTCGCGCCGCTGCTCGACAACCGCCGCTATGTCGAATCCATCGTGGCCGGCGATCAAGATCAAAGCGCATCCGCATTTCCGCCTGGTGACGCACCATGAACGACGACGCCTCCACCTTCGAACTGCCCGAGTACATCCACTCGCGCCTGCAGCCGCAGATCTTGATCGACTTTCCGGAGCGCGACGAAGAGTATCAGATCCTGCAAGAGAAAATCTGCCCTTCGCCGAAGACGCGATTCTGCACTTACGTCACCGATTTCCTGCAGCAGGCGCATGCCGCCGACGAGCGCTACACGGTCGCGCGACGGCATCAACATCGCGCGCTTCGCCATCAAGCTGAAGAGTCTGGCGACCGACACGAGCCACGAAGCGCAGGCGCTCGAGACGGCGGTCATCGAAACGCTGGGCGAGGAAGCGCTGCGCTATGTCCGGCGAAACCGTCCCGTCTCTTCCTGACGATTTCGGCAGGCTGCGGCGCGGGCCATTCACTTACTTCCCGGTGGTGCCGGGACGGCTGGAGTTTGCCATCGGCCGTGCGCGCAGTCATGCTGCGCGAAGAGCGGCCGCAGGTGGTCGCGGTGGAACTGCCGGTCACGCTCGAAGAGGCGTACCTCCGGGCGGTGCGCCGGCTGCCGCAGATGTCGGTGATCTTCTACGCCGATCGAGGACGAGGAAGATCAGGCGATCTACGTCCCGGTCGAGCCGTCGCGACCCCTTCACCGAAGCCATCCGCACGGCGCCGCGAAATCGGCGCGCAGATCGTGTTCATCGATCCCGATGCGGGCGAGCGTCCGCATCTGCCCGACGCCTATCCCGATACCTACGCGCTGCGCCACATCGCGCTCGACAAGTACGTGGAGGCGTATCGCGTCTATCCCGCAGCCGCGCTCCGAACGAGATCGAGCGGCACGCCGACGGGATCGCGTGGAAGCTGCAGGGCGCCGATCCGCTGGCGCGCGTGATGGTGGTGGTGTCGCTGAATCTGGTCGACCCGGTGCTGGATGCCATGGAGCGTCCGCAGGCGCAGCCGATGGCGCGCAGGCGCCGCGAAGGCGTGCAGCTGGTCAATCCGCATCCCGGCTGTCTGGCCGAAGATCACGACTCGAATATCCGTTCCTGCAGGCGCGCTACGAAGAGTTCCGCGAGAGCTGACGGCGGACGGCAATCGATCGACCGCCGCCACGTGCAGCTGGCCGTGTTCCGCGAAGCCGAGAAGATCTACGAGAAGAACACCGGCGAGCGCGTCGCGCACTGGCAGCGCCGCCTGCTGGCGCGCTATACGCGCAACCTGGCGCTGACGTCGCAGCGCGCTGACGGCGTCGCTGTTCGATCTGACGGTGGCGGCGCGCTCCATCGTCGACGACAACTACGCCTGGGAAGTTTGGGAGACCGGCGGCTCGCTATCCGCATCAGAAGGAAGTCAGCGATGTGCCGACCGTGCATATCTCGGGCGAAGAAGTCTGGCTGGACACGCAAGAAGATCCGCCTGCGGCGGCGGCTTGCCCAGCGAGAAGCGCCGGCTGCGTCCGGTCGGCCTGAAGAGCGCGAAAGAAGGAGAAATTCCCCGGCGAGTGGGCGCAGCAACTGGACGGCGACAGCATCTGCTCCTATCCGCCGGAAGATCTGGTCGATCGAGGATTACGGCCGCTTTCTGAAGAAGAAGGGCAAGAGCATTCTGTCCGAAGAGCGGTCGCGCGACGGAGCCGTTCACCACTTCGCTGCTCGACGGCATCGATCATGCGCGAGACCATCCGCAACTGGCACGAAGGCCGCATCTACGTGCGGCAGTTCGGCAAAGGTTCACGGCGAAGTCGGCTCGGTGGTCGTGATCTTCGACGAGGATCGCGACGGCCGCTATCCGTACATGACGACGTGGCTGGGCGAGCACCAGAACGAATCGGACATGGCGTTCTACTCGACCTATCCGTTCGACAACATGGTGGGTCCGGGCATCGGGCGCGGCGAGTATGGCGGCTTCCTGATGAGCCTGCCGGCGCGGCGCATGTACGACGTCTGGGGCGATCCGGATTACGACTTCGCCGAGAACAAGCCGGAGCGGCTGCTGCTGGCCGGCACTCGATTATTCGCTGCAACAGTTATGTGGTCTACGTGGCGGCCAAGCCGCCGCGTCGGTATTTCCGCAACATCGCGGCGCGCATGGGCCGAACGATCATCTACATTCCGATCGGCCAGCTATCGCCGGTGACGCTGAAGAAGATCCGCGTGGTGCATGTGCTCGACGGATATGACAAGCGCGAGATCGCGAAGGAATATCTCTGGTGAACGACCCGACAAGTGTTGGCATTGTAAGCGGGTGCAGTTAGAATAAATCCTATCTGTGGGTATGCAAGCCTTCTGCGACCATAAACGTACGGTGATCCTGGCCCGCCGTAATGGAGTCGATTACGTCGAGTGTCTCGACTGTCGCCAGGTGTTTGAAGCCGAGGATCTGGAGCCCGTTGTTGTGGACGAGGACGACGAGTAACGGCGCGCGCCGCCTTGCCACCAACCGTTGCTAACCTAGTTTTTCATGCATGATCTTGGTGGGTTCCGCTCCAATCTGGAGCACATCAGCGAGCGTCTGTTTACGCGCGGCTTCACCGTTCCGGTGGAAGAGTTTCGCGAGTTGGATGTGCGCCGGCGCGCAGCGATCACGGAATCGGAAGAGCTGAAGCAGAAGAACAACGAGGCATCGGCGGCCATCGGGCGGTTGCGAAAAGCGGGCGAGGACACGAGCGCGGCGCAGCTGGCGGTGGTAGAGACGAAGGCCCGCATGACGGCGTTGGATGAGCAGGTGCGGACGCTCGATGAGCAGTTCCGCGCGATGCTGGCCGGCATTCCGAACGTGCCTCAGGATTCGGTACCTGTGGGGCGGAGTTCCGAGGACAACGTCGAAGTGCGGCGCGTGGGGACGCCGCGGGAGTTCGATTTCGAGCCGAAGGCGCATTGGGATCTGGGTCCGGAGTTAGGCATTCTGGACCTGGAACGCGCGGCCAAGATAACGGGCGCGCGCTTCGCTTTGTACTGGGACATGGGCGCGAAGCTGGAGCGGGCGCTGGTGAACTTCATGCTGGACGTGCATGGACGAGAGCATGGATACACGGAGGTGCTGCCGCCGTTCCTGGTCAATTCCGCAAGCCTTTATGGCACGGGAAATCTGCCCAAGTTCGGGGAGGATCTATTCAAGTGCGAGAACACGGATTTCTGGCTGGCGCCGACCGCCGAAGTACCCGTGACCAACATCTACCGGGACGAGACGCTGGATGCGGACGCGCTGCCAATTAGCCTGTGCGCCTATACGCCGTGCTTTCGCAGTGAAGCGGGCTCGCATGGCCGCGATGTGCGGGGGATCATCCGGCAACACCAGTTTCAAAAAGTGGAGATGGTGAAATTCGCGCGCGCGGATCAAAGCAACGCGGAGCACGAGAAGCTGACCGGGCATGCGGAAGACATTTTGTCACGGCTGGAGTTGCCCTTCCGCACGGTCCTGCTATGCACCGGGGATATGGGGTTTTCTTCGGCGAAGACCTACGACATCGAGGTGTGGCTGCCGGGGCAGAACAACTTCAAAGAGATTTCTTCCTGCTCGAATTTCGAAGCGTTTCAGGCGCGGCGGGCGGGGATCCGGTGCAAGAGCGGCAAGGGCAAGGCGGAGTTCGTCCATACCTTGAATGGAAGCGGGCTGGCGATCGGTCGAACGTGGGTGGCGATTGTAGAGAACTATCAGCAGAAGGATGGATCGGTGCTAATCCCGAAGGTGCTGCAGCCTTATTTAAACGCGGAGAGGATCGAACGAAGGGCCGCGCTGAAGTAGCACGGCCCTAGGGGCGGACTACATCATCTTCTTCGTTTGCAGCATCTGGTAGTGCATTTTGACGGTGGGCAACGTTTCGGACGCAAAGCTCTTGACGTCCGGGTTCTTGCCGGCGTTGGACTCTTTGGTGAACTCTGCGATGTCTTTCCTGTGATCGGTCTTCATGGCGCTAATGTAGGCGCTATCGAAGGCGGCGCCGGAGAGTTTGGAAAGCCGGTCATAGAGAGCCTGATCTTTCGCCATCACGTCCGTGGGAAGGGTGATCTTGTCCTTCTCGGCGACGGCTTTCAGCTTGTCGTTAGCCTTGCTGTGATCGTCGACCATCTTTTGCCCGAACTGCTTGACGAAATCGCTGGAGCCTTTATCGGCGGCGAGTTGACCGAGCTTCACTTCGGCCATGCCGCCGGCGGCTGCCCCTTTAGCGAAGGTCATGTCCTGAGACTGCGCCCAAGCTCCCACCGAAAAACCCATGAGAAGCGCGGTGCAGGCCGGTAAAATTCTTTTCATTCGAAAATGTCTCCCTGCTGAATGGGGTGCAATCGAGCGGCCTAGATGGGGCGAATGGGCGGAATCGTTGGGATGTTCCGATACCTAGTCGTAGCAACCATCGAGGAACCAGCGGCTGGTGCAGCGGTCGAAGTAGATGTGCAGGAGGGCTCCGCTGGAGAGGGCGACGTCCCATTCGTCGCGATCCCAGGGTTCGGAGGTCCACCAGTCCCCGGAGGTGCGCCAGGGGCCTGAGACATTGGTGACAACCCCATGAATCGAAAGAGCTTGGACACGTGCGGGGCGGCCACCCGAGAGTTGGACCTGAGCCAGGCGGGGCGGGCGAAAGCGGCGGAGAGCGGCGTACGGGGGTTGTGCAACTTGTGCAAGATTTGTAGATTTCACGTTTTGCACAACCGCGGAAGAAGCGCCGAACGAAGCCATTTGGAAGGCGTCGGGGCGATGGGTATTTTCCAGGCGAGGCGTGCCGATATTGCCGGCTCCGACAAAGGCGGCGATGCGGGCGATGGTGAGCTCCATTTTCTGAGGTTCGGGAGCGACAGGCCGAAAGAGCGCATGCTGCTGGACGCGGGGACGGGCGGGTTCGGCTTCCAGGGAAATTTTGGCGACGGGGGCGGAGGGAGGTTGGCCCTGCAGGTCCAGTTGGAGTAATTTTAGCAGCGCAATGGGGTCCACGATGGGCACGGGGAACCGCAAGGTGCTGGTGTGCAAGGAGTTGTTTTCGAGGGTCAGGCGTAAACGGATCTCAATGGCAGAGAGGGAGCACTGGTTCAGGCGGGCGCAGATGTCGTGGAGCATGCGCGAAAGGATAAAGGAGAGGGGTTCGAGCAGGTCGACGGTATCTTCGAGTTCCAGTTCCTGGGCAAAGCGGAGGGGGTCGCGGGAGGCATGGAGGAGGCGATCGTACTCGCCGCGGGCCAGTTGCCAGAGACGGAGGCCTTCATTGCCCAGGCGGGCGGAGATGCCGAGCGGCGGGAGGGCGGCGAGCTCGCCGAATTTGCGGATTCCCCATTGATCGAGGGTTTCGGCGATGGAGGGTGGCGCCTGCAACAGGTGGACGGAGAGAGGCGCGAGGACGCGGGCTTCGCTGCCATGGGGGATGACGGTGATGCCGGGGAAACCGCGGGCGGCATGGAGGGCGGCATCGGGATTGGAAGCGATGGCGATGTGGGCGGGGATGCCGACTTTGGCGGCAATTTGGGAGGCGATGCAGTCCGGGGGGCCGAAGAGTTTTTGAAGGCCGGTGAGGTCGAAGAGCAGGGAGTCGGGAGGGAGCTCTTCGAGATGCGGGGAGAAGGCGCGGGCGCACTCGATCAGCAGCGGCAGGTTGCCGGGGGCAAACAAGCAGGCGAAGAGATTCATGGGGCTTACTCGAGCGGGGCAAAGCGCGGGGCTTCGAAAGCGGCGCGCCGGGCAATCTGGTGTTTGCGGGTTTCCGCTTCAAAGCTGAGAGCGCGGAGAAGGTGGGGCGACCAGGCGGCGCCGGTGCGGCGCATTTCGAGCTGGACCTGGGAGCAGGAGCGGGCGTTGAATTGACGCGACAGGACGACCAGCGCGGCGGGCGTTTTTTCGACGGCATGGCGCAGGCGGAACCAGGACGCGAGGGAGATGCGGCGGGCGTCGAGCAGGCCGGCTTCGGCGAGGTCGAAGACAATCAGGCCGAAGCCGCCAGCCTGGACGATGCGGTCCGCAGCCTGGAGGGCATGTTCGGTGTTGGCGCGGCAGCGGATCCAGAGCAGGTGCGCGAGATCCATACCGGCGTGGGCGGCGGAAGCGGGGTCGAAGGAATCGTGGGAATCGATCAGGGCGCAAAATTCGCCTTTGCGGGTAGCGCTGGCGAGCAGGGAGTGGAGGAGGGTGGTGCGGCCGGAAGAGGGTTCACCGGCGATTTCGGTCATGTTGCCGCGGGGGATGCCGCCGTGGAGGAGGGTATCGATGGAGGCAATGCCGGTGGGCAGGAGCTCCGGCGCGGTGCGGGGGAGCAGGGTGAGGGGAAGGTCGAAGCGCGGGAGGGCGGCCTGGACCTGGGAGCGGAGAAGCGCGACGGCAGACATAGAGAGCGGGGCGATGTTCGCCTTTTGTTCGCCCGTACTCTACTTTTGCAGAAAAGGGGGAATTGGTCAAGAAGGAAGGGGGTTGATAGTGGTTCTAAGCTCGCGCGATGTCGGTTCGAACAAAGTTCTCGCCCGTGAATAATAACGGCATCCCGGCTACAGACGCAACGGCGTATGAGAGGCAGTCCCCGAAATTCAAGGCTGCGGGATGACGTCCTCGGCCAAACCGCAGAAACGCGGCTGTGGCGGCTTCCAAATGCTGCTCGTTGAAGGCGACGACTTCCGCCCGGATGGTGCGCAAAAAGGTAAATACCCGTGAACGGGCATCTTGGCCCAATCGCCCGCTCAATACCATCGTGGTCTCTAGAACCGTCGGCGCGCCAACGACGACCAGTTCGGCGTGCTCGATCGCATCGATGAGCCGCGAATGGCCGGGTTCCTTGAATTGAACGGCGATGATTGCAGAACTATCCAGGACCACTCGCTCAGACGCCCGCCGGCCCGTAGCCGAGAATCTCGTCCTCTTCTTCGCGAGTCAGTGCGCGCCCCACTTCAGACGGAGGGTTCAGAGGCCATACTTCACGCTCGAGGTACTCCCGCAGGTTGCGGCGGACACCCGGTTCTCCGTAGGCCCGAGGCAGCGCCCGGCGCTCCAGCAAAGCGCGACGGATGGCTTCTGTTTTTGATTCCTGTGCCATGGCGGCCACTTCACTGGCAGTTGTTCGACCTCGGAGTTTTTGATGTTCAGTCCCAAGGTAGAAAGCCACCTAGATTTTCCCATTTCCTGACCTCTATCGCGGCAGTCAGGCGTGCCTCTATTGATCACTCTATGGCATGAGCTGGAACTGACAAAGACCTGAGTGGCCACGATTTTCATGGGACGCCCCGCGACTGCGAAAAGCCGAGGAGCGCTTTCTGCTGGGGGCGGGATTGCTCGCTGGCATCGTCAAGCACCTGGGACCGGCCGATCAGGATCAGTTGACGGTCGAAACAATCAGTACAGAGGCGGTCACCACGTCCGAGATTGAGGCCAAATCCTGGATCTCGCGAGTGTCCGGTCTTACTCGCCGGCGCGGATCATGCTGAACAGGTTCGTCATGCGGGCGGTGAGCTTTACTTCGTCGATCAGTTCGCCAGAAAATTTGGCTTCGATCCGGCTTTTCAGGGATTTGATTTTCCAGGCGGCCAGGCGGTCGGAACTGGCGATGGCGTCGACGGTGACCGTTTCGCCTTTGACGCGAACGTTCTCGATCTTGCTTAAGCGCAGGTTGGCGGCGAAACGTTCGTTATGCCAGTCGCGCAGGGCATCGCGCCCCTGGTATTCGACGTCCTGGAAGTTGACGATAGCGTCTTCGGAGAAGAAGCTGAGGCATTTCTCGACATCGCGCTGGTCGAAAGCCTCCATATAGCCGCGCGTGAGCGCTTCGAGGTCGGCCATATCAGGCGTTCACCGTCGCTTTCACGCCTTTCCAGGTGCCGATCATGCTGGGACCCTCTTTGATCACGGGGTCTTCGGTTTTGCCGCAGCTTTCGAGTTTGCCGGAGATCCAGTCTTCGAGTTCGCGATCCATTTCGGCGGCGATTTGGGGTTCGGAGGCGGCGATGTTGGTTTCTTCGAGCGGGTCTGCAACGAGGTCGTAGAGCTCGCGCATGGGGTTCCCGAGCAGGTCCTGCTCGCGCGCCTTGATGAATTTGTAATGCGGGGTGCGCAGCGCGTACTTGGCCTGCCAGGTGGATTCGAGGGTGACGAAGCGGTCGTAACCGGCGGGCTCTTCTTCGCCGGTCCACTGGCGGTAGAAGCTTTTGCCGTCGAGTTCCTCGGGCAAATCGATGCCGCAGGCTTCGAGAATACTGGGGGCGACATCGAAAGACTGGCGAACGGGCGCCAGACGCAAGCCCTGTTTGAGATTTCCGGCGGGCCACTTCACGACGAACGGAACCTGGATGGTGCAGTCGTAGAGGCCGTAGTGGTCGTAGAAGATGCGGTGTTCGGTCATGCTCTCGCCATGGTCGGCCATAAACACGATCATGGTGTTGTCGAGCTGGCCCATCTGCTCGAGCGAGTGGACGAGGTGGCCGATGCCGTCGTCGAGATATTTCACTTCACCGTCGAAGAGGCCGGTAACGAAGTTGGGATCGTTGATGACGCCTTTGCTGGTGCGGAGCCAGGTGTCTCGGGCCATGGTGCCGATGGGGTGCGACCACCACTCGTCGAGGGCGTGATTGTGGGGGTCGATGGGGGCGCCGCCGGGGTAGAACGTCTCGCGGTAGCGCTTGGGCGGGACGTAAGGATAGTGCGCGTCCCAATAGTGGATAAAGACAAAAAACGGGTCGGACTGGCCGAAGTTCTGGATCCAGCGGATAGCGCGATCGTTCAGCTCTTCCTGCGTGACATTCGCGTAAAAGACGTGATGGATGCTGGGATCGATGATGTATTCATAGCCGCGCGCGAACCACATGCGCTCGCGGAAGAGGGTATCGACGGCGCAGGTGAGGTAGCCTTCCTCGCGCATCAGCTCCGGCAGGAAGGGAGCGCTGCGCGGCAGCTTGGCTTTGCCGCCATGGGCGACGATGCCGTGCCGCAACGGGCTCTGGCCGGTGAACAGCGTGGTGTGCGAAGGCTGGGTGGGGATAACCGGGCAGAACATCTGCTCCGCGAGCACGCCCCCGGCAGCCAGCTTATCGATTTCCGGGCTGGTCGCCAGCGGGTAGCCATAACACCCCAGGTGATTGGCCCTTAGGGAGTCTGCGCTGATGAGGATAATATTGGGCCGATTTGGCATCCTGATAATGGTGTGGAACGAAGCGGAATAGTTTTCTCAACGTGCCGGGTGGTGAGTTTAGTGAGTGTAACATCGGCGCACGAACCTTGACAACCCGCGGCCTTAGTACCAGCCAATTTAATGCATATTCAGTAAGAATTCACGGACGGCGCGGGGTACTTTCGCGAGGCTGTTTCATTGACAGAGCGCAGGGCGGCGGCGTACCATACACTACTGCGGTTCAATGCATTTCCCCGAATGCTTCTTCGTCGAAGACTCCGTTTGGAATTGAGCTGGAAACGAACGGAATATTCGTTTCAGATTGAAACAATGCAGGGCCATCCATTTATTTGAGAGCGTGAATGAAACAGAGCCGACAGGAGATTCTGGAGTACGTCCTGAAGTCGCTATCCGAGCTTGCCGAGGATTGGGACTATGCGGAGGCGATCGGGCCCGAAACTCTGCTGTTTCGCGAGATGGGGCTGGATTCGCTGGACCTGGTTGTGCTCGGCACCAATATGCAGGAACACTACGGGACGCAGATGCCGTTTGCGGAGTTTCTGGCTTCGGTGGGAGAGCGCGGGCAACAGGACGTGAGCGTGTCCGAGCTGGTGGATTTCATCGACCAGAGCTTAAATAAAGAGCAGCCGGCGGCGGAGATTAAGCAGTGAGCGTGCGCACGCTCCTGGTGGGCTGGGACGGCGCAACGTTTACGGTTCTGGACGAGTTGATGGCGCAGGGCGTGATGCCCTTTTTGAAGAGTTTTCTGGCCGAGGGGACGCGCGCGAAGCTCCGTACGATTGTTCCCGCCTTGACGCCGCCGGCGTGGACCAGCCTGATGACGGGGCGGACGCCGGGCTACCACGGGGTATTCGATTTTTTTCGCTTCGAAGGACAGAACAGCAAGCATATTCGTTTCGCGACGTCGAGCGACGTGCTCACGGAAACCATCTGGAGCCTGGCGTCGAAGAACGGCATGAGGGCGGCGGCGATGAATTTTCCGTCGATGTATCCGGCGCCGCAGATTTCCGGCTACGTGGTGCCCGGGTGGGTGCCGTGGCGGCAGATGCGGCTGGCGTGCTGGCCGAAGGATCTGTTCGACCGGTTGAAGGCGCTTCCGGATGTGACGCTGCGCGAGCTGGGGATGGACATCAAGCTGGAGGAGAAGTCGACCGAAGGCGTGAGCACGCAGGAAGAGTACGGGCCGTGGATCGAATTCCACACGCGGCGCGAGCGGAACTGGTTCGAGATTTACCGGTATCTGACGGCCACCGATCCTTCGGAGCTGACGGCGGTTCTTTTTGACGGCGTGGATAAAATGCAGCACCTTTGCTGGCGCTTCATCCGGCCGCAGGACGCGCAGCCGCTGACCGAGGACTGGGAGTTTCAGATCCGCGAGCTTTGCCTGAACTACTACCGGCAGCTGGATTCGTTGTTCGAGCAGATGGTGGCGCTGGCGGGCCCGGAGGCGAACGTGGTGCTGGCCTCGGACCATGGGTTCGGGCCGACCTACGAAGTGTTCCATGTGAACAACTGGCTGGCGAAGAAGGGCTATTTGTTCTGGTCGGAGGCGGCGGCGCAAGAGAAGCCGGAGGCGCTGCTGGGCGTGGGGCAGGTGGCGCGGCACACGTGGCTGCTGGACTGGACCAAGACGCTGGCGTTTGCGACGACGCCGACTTCGAACGGAATCAATATCGCGGTGAGCCAGGACGGGACCACGCCGGGCGTTCCGGCAGCCGACTACAAGTCCTTCCGCGATCGTCTGGTGCAGGAGCTGCGCGAGGTGCGATCGCCCGAGGATGGGGAACTGATCGCGACGGGCGTTTTCACGAGAGAAGAGATTTTCCCTGGTCCGGCGGGACCGCTGGGCCCGGATATCACGATGGAGATGCGCGATGGCGGGCTGGTCTCGATTCTGCCGGGCGACACGATCGTGTCGCGGCGGCCGGTGGTGAGCGGCGCGCATCGTCCGTTGGGCGTGTTTGGAGCGAGGGGCCCCGGAATCAAGAAAGGATTCGACGCGGGCGAGATTTCGATTCTCGACGTAGCCCCTCTCATCCTGCATACACTGGGTTTACCGGTTTATAGTGATTTGGAAGGCCGTGTTCCGGCGGAGATATTCGAGGAAAGCATGATGGAAGAGAAGCCGATTCAAAAAGTAGCAGCCGCGGCCACACCCGGAGACGAGGAAGAGAAGGCGGCGGAAACCGAAGCGACGGAGATGAGCGAGGAAGACGAACGCGTGGTGATGGAACGGCTGCGCGAACTCGGTTACATCGAATAATCACGCCCTATGCCCAAAATCACAGCCAACGGAGTGCAGCTTCACTACATTACGGCTGGCGAAGGTCCCGACGTTATCCTGCTCCACGGTTTCCTCGGAAATCTGGCGGTGTGGCATCTCTACATGATGCCGATTCTGCGGCGCGAGTTTAAGGTTCTGACGTACGACCTGCGCGGCCATGGATACAGTGAAATGACCCCCACGGGTTACACGCCCAAGGTGATGGCGGAAGATTTGCTGGGCTTGATGGACGCGTTAGGGATTCAGAAAGCGACGCTGATGGGCCACAGCTACGGGGCGGACATCTGCCTTTACTTCGCTCTGAAACATCCGGAGCGCGTGGATAAAATTCTGGCTTTGGAGCCGGGGCTGGCGGCGCTGGTCGAAGACCGCAAAGATCCGGAATGGATCGGCTGGAAGGCGTGGGTCCAGAAGCTGGAAGAGTGCGGGATCGCCATCCCGGAAGATAAGAAGGCGGATGCGCTGCATCTGCTGGAACTGAGCCTGGGGACGCCGAAGTTCTACGGGCCGGCGCGGGGATTGCCGCGGAACCGCGAGCCGCTGCTGAAGCTGCTGCGCGGGACCACGCTGATCGACGATTACGAGACGGTGGACGAGCTCACGATGGACGCGCTCGAGAAGATCTATACGCCCGTAGAGCTGGTTTACGGCGATAAGTCGCACTTCCTGCAGTCGTGGGAGCCGATCAAGAACCGGCTTCCGAACTGCCAGTCGGTGCTGCTTCCGGGAGGCGAGCATTTCGGGCCGCTGGAGCTGCCGGAGCTGCTGACGGAGACGACGCTAAAGTTCCTGCGCACGCCGGTGGAGGAGCTAAACGCCATGGGGCAGGTGGTGATTGCGGGCGAGAAGCCAGCTTAACGGCCGGGCGGCTCACGAGTCATGATCAAAACAGCGGCGGCTAACGGATCGCCCGACAAGAAACAGCTTTCGATCATTCAGGATGTGACATTCCGGCCGATTTTTATCGTCGGCGATCACCGGTCGGGCACGACGCTGCTTCACCGGCTGCTGGCGGAAACGGGATGTTTCAATTACGTTTCGGCCTATCATGTCATCCGCTACGAACACGTGCTGAGCGACTTCCTGGCGGCGCGGACGGAAGCGGCGCACCGCGAAGTGATGGCGGAGTTTCAGCGGCAGGGGATTAAAGACCGGGTGATCGATAAAACGCCCGCGGTGCCGGAAGCGCCCATTGAATACGGCTTCATCCTTTCCGATCCCTCGGACCAGCGACCGCGGATTACGGAGAAGACCAGGGCCAAGTTCGAAGAGATCGCGAAGAAGATCCAGTACGTCTCCGATCCGAATAAAGCGCTGCTTTTGAAGAATCCATGGGATGTGATTGGTTTCATGGATATCAAGCGTTGGTACCCGAACGCGCGGTTTGTGTTCATCCACCGGCATCCGGTAAACATTCTGAACTCGCAACTGCAGGCGGTGCGCAGCATGCTGGGGTCGCGCAACGGGTTTGCGGCGATGATCGCGCCCTGGTATCGGGCTCTGTACGAACGTCCGGCGAAGCTGTGGATTGCGCGCACGATAGGCAAGCCGCCGCTGCGGTTATGGGAGCGGCTGCTGGCGCACCACACGACCAAGATGGCGCGCTACTACATGGCCAACTTCAAGCGGCTGCCGGCGGGAGACGCGATCGAGATCCAGTATGAAGAGCTATGCCGGAATCCGGAAGCGACGATGGGTAAGGTCATGGATTTTCTGGACGCACATCCGGCCGAGCCGATCGATTGGGCCAAGAAGATTGCGCCCCGGGAACCGCGCCTATTGCCCGAAGTGATTGCGCTGTTTCATTCCATCCGCGACAAGCTGAAGCCGTACCTGGCATTGAATCACTACACGTTGGATCCGAAATAACGCTGATGCCCGGCGCCACCCTCATCACGGGCGTTTCCTCGGGGCTGGGGTTGGAGACCGCGATTTATCTGGCGCAGCGGGGTCTGCGGGTAGTGGGGACGATGCGCAATCCGCCGAAGCGCGCGGAACTGGACGAGGCGGCGCGAAAGGCGGGCGTCACCATCGACGTGCTCGCTATGGACGTGAATGACGCGGGGAGTGTCGAAGCGGCGGTGGCCGACGTGGTTCAGCGGCACGGCGCGATCGATCACCTGGTGAACAACGCCGGCGTGCAGATCCGGGGTTATTTCGAAGACCTGAGCGAGGCGGAGATCCGGGGTGTTTTCGAGACCAATGTTTTTGGAGCGATGGCGGTGACGCGCAGCGTGGTTCCGCAACTGCGGGCACGCGGGTCGGGGCGAATCGTTTTCCTTTCGAGCGTGGGCGGGCTGATGGGCTCGTTGGGACTGAGTGCGTACTGCGCTTCGAAGTTCGCCCTGGAAGGGTTTGCAGAATCGCTGGGGCTCGAGATGGCGTTGCACGGGGTGGCGGTGAGCCTGGTGGAACCGGGGATTATCAACACGCCGATCTGGAACAGCAATCTGCAGATCGCGCAGGGGTCGCGCAGTGCGGAGAGCCCGAACCGGGAGTATTTCGAAGAGTCGGAACGGATGGCGGCGTGGGCGGTGAAGACCTCGCCGATACGGGCGATCCATGTGGCGCACGCCATTCACCATGCGCTTACGGCGAAGCGACCGAAGCTGCGCTATCTGGTGGGATCGCGGCCGGCGGCGTTCTTACTGGCGCGCCGGTTTTTGCCGACGGCGCTATTTGAGAAGGTGTATCAGGGCGCGGTCCTTGGCAGGGTTAAGGGAGCGGGGCGGTCCGCGCGGCCGGCCTGAGATGGCGCGTTTTCTGGTAACGGCCTGGCACCCGCCCGGGCATCTGTACCCGCAGATTGCGGTGGCAAACGCGTTGCGCGCGCGCGGTCACGAGGTGGCGTTCTATAGCGGACCGGACACGGCGAAGGTGCTCGAAGGCGAAGGGTACCGGCTGTTCCCGTTCACCAGGCTGGATCAGGGCCACGTGGACCGGATCCTGTTTCCGCCGGAGCGCGAATCGTCGGCGCCGGCGCGCGGCTTCGGGTTTGCGAAACTGCTGCGCGAGTGGATGATCGACACGATTCCCGCGCAGGTGGACGATCTGGAGGCCATTCTGCGCGAGTGGAAGCCGGACGCGATCGCTTCCGAGGTGGCGATGTTCGGGACGACCTTCATTCTGGGTGAACTGGGGCGGCTGCCGGTGGCGATTACTTCGTTCATGCCGATCTGCATGATCCCGGGGCCGGACGCGCCGCCGTTTGGGCTGGGGCTGCCGAAGCCGCACGACTGGCGCACACATTTACTGGCGAAGGCGGTGGCCGTCGGGCAGAAATATGTGGGGAGTGGATTTCGGAAGCGTCTAAACGCGATCCGGGAGAATTATGGACTGCCAGCGATTCGAACGACGGCTCTCGAACATCTGAAGACCGTTCCGCTTTACATCATCCCGGCGACGCGGGAGTTCGATTACAACCGCCACGATCTTCCGCCGTCGGTGCACTACGTGGGGCCGTACTTGTGGAACAAGGCCTCGACGATTACGGCGCCGCCGTTTTTGCAGACGGTGCGCAGGGACGTGCCCTGGATCCATGCGACGGAGGGAACCATACACGTGGGGGCGCCGCTGGTACTGCGCGCGACCGCGCAGGGCCTGGCAAATCTAGAGATGGAAGTGATCATGACGAGCGGCGGGGCGCGCGATCCGGAGTCGATCGACCTGGGCGTGAGCGCGCCCAACGTGCATCTGACGCGATGGATTCCGCACAGCGATTTACTGCCCAATACGGACGTGATTGTGACGACGGGCGGCGCGGGGACCGTGCTGGCGGCGATCCAGGCAAAGGTGCCCATGATCCTGATTCCCACCGAATGGGATAAACCGGAACTGGCGCAGCGCATCGTGGCGGCTGGCGCGGGAATCAGCATTCCGCCGGCGAAGGTGACACCGCAGAGCATTCGCGCGGCGGTGGAGCGGATTCTGCGGGAGCCGGGGTTCCGGCAGGGGGTAACGCGACTGGCGGAAGCGGCGGAGCGGTACGGCGGGGCGGATCAGGCCGCCGCGTTGCTGGAGGAATTTGAAGCAAAGAGCCGTGAAAGGTGAGCATAAATACCAGTCCTCAAGCGATACTGAGATGTGGCCGCCGGCAACCCATCATTGAAAAAGGAAAACGCCCGTGAAGCTCGCCGGCCGACGATTCTGGTTGCGGAAGACGAGGCTATGGTGCGGCAGCTGATCAGGTCTCTGCTGACGAGTGACGGCTACGAGGTGATCGAAGCGGTGGATGGGACGGACGCTTTGGAAGTCTCGCGCCGGTATGCGGGCGTAATCGACCTGCTATTGACGGATGTGCGGATGCCGCGCATGAACGGTCCGGAGCTGGTCCGGGAGATCCAGAAAGAGCGGCCGCAGATCAGCGTGGTGGTGATGTCGGCATACAGCTCCGGGGAACTGGAGCGAGTGGCAAATTCGACCAATTTCATTCGCAAGCCGTTCATCGCGAAGGCGCTCACCCAGAAGATTGAAGACGTTCTGAGACACCCGCACGGCAACGCGCAGTTCTAGCCGAGAACGAGCTCGTCGAAGCGGGATTGGGGACGAACGATGGTCTGGTTGCGTTCCGGGCCCATCGACACGCAGCCCACTTCCACACCGATTTCGTTTTCGAGGAACGCGAGGTACTGAGCGGCTTCGGCCGGCAGGGCTTCCCAGCTGGTAATGCCGGTGGTGTCCGTGCGCCAGCCGGGCAGCAGTTCGTAAACCGGTTCCACCTGGAGGAGGCCGGATGTGGTGGCGGGCATTTCATCGATCAGTTGGCCGCCAACGCGATAGCCGGTGCAGACCGGGATCTGTTCCAGGTCATCGAGCACATCGAGCTTGGTGATGGCGAGCGAGTCGAAGCTGTTGATGGTCGCGGTGTAGCGAAGCAGGGGGACATCGAACCAGCCGCAGCGGCGAGCGCGGCCGGTGACGGAGCCGAATTCGCGGCCGCGCTGGCGGAGCGTCTCTCCGGCGCCGTCTAGATCCTCGGTGGGGAATGGGCCGCCGCCGACACGCGTGATGTAGGCTTTGGCAATCCCGAGGATGCCATCGATCAGGGTAGGCGCGACACCGGCGCCGATGCACGCCCCACCCGCGGAAGCGCTTGACGAAGTCACGAAGGGATAGGTGCCGTGATCGATATCGAGCATGGTGGCCTGCGCCCCTTCGAACAAGACGCGCTGGCCCGCCTGGATGCAGTGATTCAGGAGCACGGCAGTGTCGCAGACCATGGGACGCATGCGCTCTCCGAGCAGGCGATACTGATCACGAACTTCAGCGATCTCGTATTGGATGGGGATGTTGAAGGCGCGGAGAACGGTCTCGTGCTCGCGGGCCAGGGTGTCGAAGGTTTCGGCGAAATGATCGCGGTCGAGCAGATCGGCGACGCGCAGCCCTCGCCGGGCGGCTTTATCCTCGTAGCAGGGGCCGATGCCGCGGGAAGTGGTCCCGATGTGGATGCGCTGTTCCATGGCACGCTGCGCGGGCAGCAGAATGTGGGCGCGGTTGCTGATACGCAACTGTGCCGGCACGTCGATTCCGGCTTCGGTCAGCTGATCGATTTCGGCGAACAGAGCCAGGGGATCGATCACCAGGCCGTTGCCGATCACGGCGAGCTTGCCGGGGCGCAGGATGCCGCTCGGAATTAGTTTGAGGACGAACTTGCGGTCGCCGATCTGGATGGTGTGTCCGGCATTGTGACCGCCCTGGAAGCGCGCGATGAGGTCGAACCGGTCGGCGAGTAAATCGACCAGCTTGCCCTTGCCTTCATCGCCCCATTGCGCTCCCAGTATGATTAGGTTGCTCATCGCAAACCCTTGATTGTAGCGCAGTTGGCTGTGTTAACCTGACCTTGATGCAGATCTCCGATGTCTTCGTCCAGCTGGGCGAAGACGCCTTCGGGCAGCTACTCAAAAGCATTTCGATGGGTAAGCTGAAGACCTACCAACTGTACGAGCGGCTGAAGACGCGCACGCATTTGACGAAGCTCAGCAGCGAGCATTTGCGGAAGGCGGCGCCGCGGTTGATGGCTCGCCTGAGCGAGCATGACGAAGATTTGGGGACGGACCTTTCGCAATCCATTCTGATCTCGCATTTCGACATGATTGTGGCGGTTCTGAACTCGCTGGGGATTCCGCACGAAGAGGGGTTCTTTGTGAAGGATCTGGACCCGGCGCCGTACCTGAAGGAAGGCTGGAAGGACCGCGTGTTCCAGGAGTTCAAGGGCCGCTTCCCGGACGCGCTGCTGCTGTTCTATATCAATCATCTGGCAATCGAACTGGCGCAGGAAGAAAGCTTGTACGCGCCGGCCGCGTAGTTCAGACCAGGATGGAATCTTCACTCGAGGCGATCGGGCAGCGCTGCCTGCGTGAAATCGGCGAGGCGCGCACGGCGGAGGCGCTGGAGGCGATTCGCGTTCAGGTGCTG
Organism: Bryobacterales bacterium; assembly: GCA_963814235.1. Lineage (GTDB taxonomy): Bacteria > Acidobacteriota > Terriglobia > Bryobacterales > Bryobacteraceae > Bog-113. Next base: position 40,837 of record CAWFCA010000003.1, read on the forward strand.
GGGCGCAAGGGAGAGCTGGCCGAGATCAGCAAGCAGATGGGCAAGCTCGATGCGGGCGAGCGCGTGCGGATCGGCAAGCTGCTGAACGAGATCAAGACGTCGTTGGCGGTGTCCTTTGCGGAACGGCAGAACTCGTTTCAGAGCGCTGCGCTGGCGGCCCGGCTAGACTCGGAATGGCTGGACCTTACGCTTCCGGCGGCGGGTGTGAAGCCCGGGAGTTTGCATCCGCTGACCCAGATCCAGCAGGAGATTGAAGACCTGTTTCGGTCTCTGGGTTTCACGGTGCTCGACGGGCCCGAGGTGGAAGACGAGTACCACAATTTCGATGCACTGAACATTCCCGCGGACCACCCGGCGCGGGATATGCAGGACACGTTCTGGCTGGATGGACGGCATCTGCTGCGGACCCATACGTCGCCGGTACAGGTGCGCGGAATGGAACGTCTGCCGCTGCCGCTGCGCATGATTGCGCCGGGGCGCGTGTTCCGCAACGAGAGCGTGGACGCGTCGCACGAGCACACGTTTTACCAGGTGGAAGGAATGATGATCGACCGGAATATTTCGGTCGCGAACCTGATCTATTTCATGCAGACGCTGCTGACGGCGGTGTTTCACCGCGAGGTTACGGTGCGGCTGCGTCCCGGGTTTTTCCCATTCGTTGAGCCGGGGTTCGAGCTCGATATCCGGTGCCTGATCTGCGGCGGCGCGGGCTGCGCGGTCTGTAAGCATTCGGGCTGGGTGGAGCTTTTGCCGTGCGGGCTGATCAACCCCAACGTGCTGCGGATGAGCGGCATCGATTCCGATGAATGGAACGGGTTCGCCTTCGGCCTGGGGCTGACGCGGCTGGTGATGATGCGCTACGCGATCGACGATATCCGGCTGCTGCAATCCGGGGATCTGCGGTTTCTGAATCAGTTTTGAGATGAAGTTTTCGTATCAGTGGATCAAAGAGCTGGTGCCGGGTCTGGACGTGGCGGCCCGCGAACTGGAACAGCTCATTACGGTGCGGACGGCGGAGTGCGAGGGCATTCATGCCTCGGGCGCGCTGCTGGCCGGAGCGCGGGTAGCGCGGGTGCTGACTGCGGAGAGGGTGGCCGACACGCACATCACGAAGGCGACGGTCGATCTGGGCGAGGGGGATCCGGTGACCGTGGCCTGCGGGGCGCCGAACTGCCGCGCGGGCCTGGTGACCGTGTGGGTCCCTGTAGGCAAGAAAACCATACAGGGCGTGGCGAGCGACGGGATGTTGGCGAGCGCGCAGGAACTGAACCTGGGGCGCGACCACGCGGGGATTATCGAGTGGAGCGAGGCTTCGCTCGATCTCACGCCGGACGAGATCATCGAGATCGATAACAAGTCTCTGACGCACCGGCCCGATCTCTGGGGCCATCTGGGAATGGCGCGGGAAGTGGCGGCGATTACGGCGAAGCCGTTGCGGGACCCGGTGGAACTTTCTCTTCTGCCAGACGGGCCGGATGCTTTCGACGTGCGCGTTGAAGACTATGAACTGTGCCCGCGGTTCAGCGCGGTGGCATTCGAGAACGTGCGCGTGGAGTCTTCGCCCTGGTGGCTGCAATACCGGCTGGTTTCGGCGGGTCTGAATCCGATCAACAACATCGTCGACATCACCAACTACGTCATGGCAGAGCTGGCGCAGCCGATGCACGCGTTCGATCGGGACAAGCTGCGGGGCGATTGCCTGATCGTGCGGGCGGCGCGCGAGGGCGAAACGCTGCCCGCGTTGAACGATGAGACTTATACGTTGAACGGCGCGGCCGGAGTGGTGGCGGACGCGGAGGGCGCGGTGTCGATGGCCGGCATTATCGGGGGACGCGACAGCGCCATCACGGATTCGTCCACGCGGGTGGTTTTCGAGAGCGCGAACTGGAAAGCGTCCAGCATCCGGAAGACGTCGGCGGCACTGAAGATCCGGACCGACGCGTCGATGCGATTTGAGAAGGCGCAGGATCCGGCGAACACGGTGCGGGCATTGGCGCGGGCGATCGCGCTGATGAAGCAGGTGTGCCCGGGCGCGCGTCTGGTGGGCGGTTTAACGGATTGTTACCAGAAGCTGCCGCTGCCCGTGACGATCCGGCTTCCTTTGGATGTGGTGGACCGGAAACTGGGACGCGCGATTCCGGCGGGCGAGGTGGAAGCCATTCTGAGACGCCTGGCATTCGACGTGGAGAGCGCGGGTCCGCGGGTGCTCGAGGTGACGGTTCCGTCCTGGCGCGCGACCAAGGACGTGAGCGTGCCCGACGACCTGGTGGAAGAGGTTGGCCGGATGATCGGGTACGATACGATTGCGCCCGCGCCGCCGCTGGTGGCTTGCACGGTGCCTCCCGACACGCCGCAGCGGCTCTGGTACCGGCAACTGCGGGCCCTGCTTACGGCGCGCGGGTACACCGAGGTTTATAACTACTCCTTCCTGAGCGATGCCCAGGCGGAGCGCTTTCAACTGCCGGCGGAGGGCCTGATGCGCGTGCTCAACCCGATTGCCTCCGATCAAAACCTGCTGCGCTCGTCGCTGGTGCCCGGCATATTCGCGAATCTGGAATTGAACGCAAAGCATTTCTCCGCGTTCCGGCTGTTTGAGATCGGCCGCGAGATTCACAAGAGCGGAGAAGCGCTGCCGCGCGAGATCACGCACCTGGCGGCGGCCGTTTACGGACCGGGAGATGAGGGCCTGTTCGAGCTGAAGCGGATTGCGGAAGCGGTGGCGCCCGGTTGCGAGGTGGAGATGGCCGGCGAGACGCTGCCGTATGAACATCCGGCCCGGACGGGAAACCTCATCCTGAACGGCGAGCCAATCGGACGCCTCTTCGAAGCACACCCTTCGCTGATGGAGAGCGGCCGGGCGGCGATTTTGGACCTGGACCTGGATCGCGTGTCCGCGCAGGGCGGCACGGCGCAAGCTTACATGCCGCTACGCCGGTTTCCATCGAGCGCGTTCGATCTATCGTTCGCGGTACCCCGCCGGGAGGTGAGCGGCGGCCTGGAAGCGTTGATACGCGGGTTCGCCGGGCCACTGCTCGAGAGCGTCGTGTACCTGAGCGAATATGTGGGACCGCAGGTGCCAGAGGGGATGAAAAACATCTCCTACCGTCTTACCGTGGGCGCTCCCGACCGTACTTTATCCTCGGAAGAGATTGGCGCGGTGCGGGGGCGCGTGATTGCCAAAATGCATGAGCTGGGTTTCGAGATGAGGACATGAACCGGCGCCGGTTTCTGCGAGCGGCGGCCGCGCTTCCGGCGGCGGTGATGGCGCGGGCTGCTACCCCGCCGATGAAGATCACGCGCATCCGCTACTACTTCAACCCGAATGGACGCCCGATTTTCAACCAGAGCGCGAACGTGGTCACCATCGAGACGGACGCGGGGATTACGGGCATCGGAGAAGGGGGCGCGCGGGACACCGTAGAACAGTGCGCCGCCATGCTCATCGGAGAGGATCCGTCGCGCATCGACCATCTCTGGCAGATGATGGAGCGCGGTTTCTTCTATCCGGCGGGGCGCGAGAAACTGGACGCGCTGGGGGCGCTCGATCTGGCGCTCTGGGACATCAAGGGCAAAGCACTGGGAGTGCCCGTTTATGAACTGCTGGGCGGACTGGCTCGCAAACACATCGAATGCTATTCGACCAGCTTCCCGAGCCATGGATCGTTAAGGGAAACGGCGCGCGCGTGTATGGAGGCGGGCTTCCGGGCCTTCCGGTACGCGGTGGCGGATCCGCCGGAAGGGGTTCCTTTCGAGTCGCATCACATTGTCCGAAAGACGGCGGACGACTGCAGGCAGATCCGGGAAGGGGTGGGCGTGGATGGCGACTGGGCGATCGATTACCACACGCGGCTCGACATGCCCGACGCGATCCGGCTGAGCAAGCTGATCGAAGACCTGGAGCCGTATTTCTGCGAAGACCTGGTACGGAGCGAGAATACGCAGATCTATCGCGTGCTGCGGCAGCAGGTGAAGGTGCCGATCGCCGTGGGCGAGCAGTTCGGCTACAAGTGGGACACCAACGAGCTGATTGAAAATCATCTCATCGACTACACCCGGACCACGGTGCCGAACGTGGGCGGCATCACCGAGTACATGAAGATCGCGGCGCTGTGCGAGACGCATTACGTGGGGTTGATCCCGCACTTCACGGGGCCGATTTCGGAGGCGGCGCTGGTCCATGCGTGCGGGGTTTTCCCGGGCCCCGTCCTGATGGAGATGCTGAGCGACGGGGTGCGCCGGAACCAGCCGCATCTCCCCGAATGCTACGATTTCCGGGACGGTAAGATGTTCCCCAACACGCGCCCGGGCCTAGGAGTCACGCTGGATCCGAAGCCGCTGCAATTACAGTTGGAAGTGACCAAACGATTTCGGCTGACGCCGATTTTCGAGCGCGCGGACGGATCCATCACGAACTGGTGAACCATGCTGCGGGTGGTAGCGGCACTGATTGAACGCGGCGGGCTGATCCTGATCGGACAGCGCCCTCCGGGGAAATCGCATGCACTGGAATGGGAGTTCCCGGGCGGCAAGGTGGAATCCGGGGAATCGCCGCGGGCCGCACTCGCGCGGGAGTTGCGCGAAGAGCTGGCGATCGAGGCGCGCATCGGGCGCGAGATGACGCGCTACCGGTTCAACTACCGGACGCGCACTCCGCTCGAGCTGATCTTCTTCGCGGTGGACCGATTTACGGGCGAACCGGTGAATAAGGCTTTCGCGGAGATTCGGTGGGTGGCGCGGCGCGAGCTGTCCACGTATTCATTTCTGGCAGGCGATCACGCGTTTATCCGCACGCTGGAAAACAACTAAACTTTCCAGAATCCGGGTCAGTGTTGGGCGGGGTTGAGGCTAAAGGGCAGATTGCGGTCCTGATTCAGCTTCCTGGTGAAATCGACGTCGATCAAATTCAAATCGGCCTGGTTGTGCGTGTTCTGGGTGGTGACGTAATGCAGGGTGTGATCCTCGACCCAGTAGGCGAGAGCGGAGTACACCGAGTGGTCGCGAAACGCGATGAGGTAGGTGCGGGGCTCGGGCGCGGCGGGGGCATCGGCCTGGCTTTGCCGCGTCGGCTGCTGGTAGACCTGCATATCGGAATCCTCGACGGCGGGACCCTGGGGCGGCGGAGCCTGCGTGAAGTACTGATTGATCACGACCGGCGGCGCGGGGGGCGGGATTTGGGATTGGGGTCCGGCCAGAGACGGGTCGGTATAGCCCTGGTAATAGTCACCGGAGAAGCCGCCGATGTAAACGGGATAGGCGCCGATTCCGTACCCATAGCCGTAGTTACCGTGGCGGCCGTTGCGGTAGGTGCTTCCGTAAACGGACCCGTTGCCTGTAGGATTGGGCAAGGGCCTTCCGAATGGGGAGACGATGGGCGCGCGTCCGACACTGCCGATGGGCGCAAGCACCGGAGGACGGCCCGGTACTCCGCCGAAGTTGCCACGATTTTGACCGAAGCTCACCGCCAGGAAGCAGCAGGAGAAAAGAAGAGAGCCGATAAGGAAGGTGCGTTGCATGGGCACAGCCTCCGCGCTTTCAGAGTAACACCCCCAAGGTACATCGCCCGAATTTAGCGGGTTATTGTGGCTTGGTGATGCCGGAGCTGGGCCGCGCGGGGACGCTTGCCGGGCGCGTGCGCGCCGGAGAACCCATGGTCAAGGGCGACTGCGTCGGTGTGATGGAAGCCGCGCCGGAGTCATAGGCGGCGATGACATCGCGGGTGATGTCGATCGTGTTGGACGCCCAGAGGACGGGAGTCTGCTGGCTGCTGACATCCAGAACCAGGACAAGACCTTTTTCGGCGGCGTACTTGTTAATGATGGCCATCATCTTGCCGCCGAGATCGTTCATGAGCTTCTGATTTTCGGCTTCGAGATCGGCATTGGCGTCGTCGGTATCGCGGTTCAGCGCTTTGGTGGAGACGTCGATGTCGCGCGCCAGCTTGGCCTGAGCTTCCTGGGACAGCGTACTTTGGCCTTTGCGCAGGGTGTCTTCGTTCTTGGTGATTTCGGCGCGCTTGCTATCGAGCTTGGCTTTCACCGGGTTGAACCTGGTCTGCAGTTCGGCTAAGGCCTTCTGGCCGTCTTTGGTCTGGAAGATCGCACTCTGTATTTCGATTACCGCGACTTTGCCCGCGGTCGCGTTTCCCGGGGTGGAACTGATGGGCGACGCGGCGGCAGCGGGAGTCTGGGCAGGCGCGGCAAGAACGATCGTCAGCGCAAGGGAGGCTGCGATCACGGCCGGCCGGATCATGGATTTACTTCTCACGTTCGGAACTCCTTGGATGGGTAATACTGATCGTAACATTTGAACAAAAGCATCGAAAGTTGCTGGGCGAAGGTCAAAAGGTGCGGCCGATGGTGAACTTAAAGATGCCGCGCCGTTCAAAAAACGGAAACGCTCTCCCGTAAGTGTTGATGTAATTCTGATAGGTCGCGTCGTTCGGGAACAAGGACCGGTCGCCGACCAGCGGGGGCTGCAGATACTCCCGGACGTTCAACGGATTCAGGGCATAGTAGACGCGGAAGGGTGCATTTACAACCGGCAACATAACCTGCAGTTCGAGCCCGGTGGACATGCGCGGTTTCTGAGTCCCGGGGGCCAGCAAGACTCTGTTGTTGAAGGCAGCCTGCGGATACAGACCGTTCAATTGATCGATGCGCGCCTGATCGACATGCAGTTGACCGGGGAGGAAGACCTTGTTCAGGCCGACGTCCATGAAGGGCGCAAGCGTCACCGGGCCCAGGATGGGAATGCGGTATTCGAAGTTGCCGACAAGCTGAGTGTCCCCGCCCGGCGTGATGAGCTGGTAGTAAGGGGCGGACATGGTGACCGCGGTGGACGTCGGCACGCCGTTAACGAGGGATTGGATGGTCCGCGGCGTTCCGTTGGCGTTATAGACGGGAACGCTGGTCGCCGAATTGGGGATGAAGCCGACGGGAGTGATGCCGTAGAAATCGAACCCGCGGATATCCTGCTCACCGCCGATGAAAGCGCGCGAGAACGGAGGCGCGACTTTACCGCCGTATCCAGTGATGAAAGATGTGAGCGTGTGCATGGCCAGAACGTTGCGATGACCGCCGAGCAGACGCGGAGCTTGATGGAAATACTGGAAATCGACGGAAGGCCGGATGGTGTTCACGTTGCCGCCCAGAATGCTGCCGGCGAACTCGGTGGAAATATACAGGCTGCGGCCGCGGGTGGGGCTCAGCGGGTGATTTTTCGAGTTGTACTGATAAGACGGCACGATGCGGCTGGTGCGAATGCCCTTGAGCGAACTGGGGCCGGCCACGCTCTGGAAGCTGAGGTACTGGAAGTAGTTGGTGGCGCCGGTGGTCTGCGGAATAATGTCGGAGACATCGAACCCGTAGGTCATGGACAGGCGCGCAAAACTCCGGCGAATGGGGTAGCTGATGGAGAGCGACGCGCCCTTTGAATTCTGGACGTAGTTCAACAGATTCGTGCTACCGAGCGAGTTGTAGAACGGGATCAGATTCTGGCCGCTTAGAATGGACGCCTGGCGGCCCTGGTCGAAGTTGTAACGCCGGATATAGACGTTAATTCCGGCCTGCATCCGGGTATCGAGAACATAGGGCTCGGTGAAGCCCAGGTTGACGCTGCGCAGGGTGGTGCCCAGCTGGGCTTCGAGCGAGAGCGTTTCGCCCTGGCCGAGGAAGTTATTGGTGGCGTAGTTGGCGCCGACAAAGGTCCCGGAGATGCCGGACACGCCGCCGTTCAGGCCTATGGAATTCTTGCCCTTCTCTTTGAGCTTCAGAGAAATGTCGACGGTGTTCGAGTTGGGATTGCGCTTGATGTCGTACGACTCATTCTCTTTCAGCACGTCGAAGTAGCCGAGCTGGTTCAGGCGAAGGATGCTGGCGTCCCAGAGGCGGCCGCTGTAGATATCGCCTTCGTCGAGCAGGATTTCACGGCGGATCACTTTGTCGCGGGTGGTGGTGTTCCCGACGAAATCAATACGGCGAACGAAGAACTGCTTGCCTTCGTCAACGTTGAGCGTCAGGTCGATCGTGTCGCTGCCTTTGGGGCCGGGATCGATGGCCGGCTCAGGGACGAAATCGATGTAGCCGAAATCGGCGTACAGCTTTTTCATGTTCTCGATGCCTTTGCGCAGCTTGGCCGTGGAGAAGACATCGCCCGGTTGCATTTGGAAAAGCTGGCGCGAAAGGACATCGGGCGTACGGAACAGCTTGACTCCGACGTAGGTGATCTTGTCGAGTTTCTGGAGCTTGCCTTCTTCGATGGTGAGGTCAAGATCGGCACGCTTGGACGGACCGGATTTCAGGAACAGGTTGGACAACTTACGGCCGGAACCCGCGACGTCGCGGAGCACGACCTGCCCGTTGACCACCTTGGCGAACCAGTATCCTTTATCGGTGTAGGCTTGCCGGATGCGTTCCTGATCTTCGGCGAACTTACTGGCGTCGAAGGTCTTGGCGAACAGATTTTCGAAGAAGATGGAATACGGGATCCCGATGGGCTTCAGGTTTTTCATGGCTCGAACTACTTCGAGCTTGCTGAACACTTCATTCCCGGTGGGGTTGATGGAGCCGACCTTCACTTTGGGCCCTTCATTCACTTTGAAGATGACCTCGAGGGAATTAGGGGGAATGCGATGCAGCTCCGGCGTGACGGTGGCGAATTGATGGCCGCGCTCGGCCAGGTATTCCTTCAGGACCACCGCGGCGTGCTGCACCTTGGCGGGATCATACTGGGACTCCACCGTGAGACCGACTTTCCGTTCTTTGAACCGGTCGAGGATCTCCGACGTCGAAACCGATTTATTGCCCTCGTAATTGAGGGTGCGGATCACAGGGCGTTCGGTAACGACGAACCGCAGAATGACACCGCCATGTTCACCGTTGTCGGCTTCGAGGCGGACATCGTCGAAGCGGTTGGTATTCCAGAGCGCGATGAAGTCGCGGTGGAGAGCTTCTTCGTTATAGGGATCGCCGGGCTTGGTGTAGATCAGGGCTCGCAAGGTATCGGCGGGAACACGGCGAGCGCCGCGGAACTCGACCCGCTCGATGAGCCCGGCCTGGTTGACGTTCTGCGGGGTAGCGGCAGCAGGCTTGGGAGTCTCGACGGGAGCTTTCGATTCCGGCACCACCTCGAACGGGTTGTTTTGGGGCGGACTGGCGGGCGGCGCGGGGGTAGCCGGGGGACTCTGTTGAGCGGGTGCTGGAGCCGGGGGGGCGGGAGTCTGGGCCTGCAGCGAAACCATGCCGCTCAATCCCAATCCCTGGACGCACACGAGCACACTGGTCAGGCGCAACCGCCTGAAACGAATCATTTAAAACAGCATCCTTTCCACTCCGCGTCCTCTACGGGACGCGACCGGCGCCAATCGTGTTCCCTTGGGTGACTGACCCTAAGGGGATACTGATTGACACACCAGTTTAGCGGATAAGGTAAAGGGCAACAATTGTGCGCGTTTTCCACAGTGGTGCGGGGCGCGCTACATCATGCAGGCGAGATGCCGCCGCCGTCAGGAAAGCGACAGGCCGCCATCGCAGACCAGGATGGCTCCGGTGATGTAGGACGCAGCCTCGGAGGCGAGGAAGAGACACAGGTCGGCGATGTCGTCCTTGGTGGCCATGCGGCCCAGAGCGATTCGGGAGAGGACTTTGTCGCGGGCGGCGGCGTCGGGAGCCAGGCGGCGCATACCTTCGGTGTCGTCGACCGCGCCGGGCACGACGGAATTCACGCGAATGCCCTCGGGACCCCACTCCAAGGCAAGGGTGCGGGTAAGCATGTCGACCCCGGCTTTGGCAGCGCAGACATGCGACTGAAGCCGCATGGCGCGGAAGGCCTGGCCAGCGGAGATGTTAATGATGGCGGCGCCGGGCTTCTTCAGATGCTCGTGGGCGGCGCGGCAGGTGTTGAACGTGCCGAGAAGGTCAATGTCGATCACCGATTTAAACGCGTTGGCCGACATGCCGAGGGCGGGAACGGGAAAATTGCCGGCGGCCCCGCAGATCAGAATATCGATTTCACCGAAGGTTGCCCGGGCGTCGCGAAGAGCGGCGGCTAGGGGTTCGTATTCGCGAACGTCGGAGGAGAAACCACGCGCGTTCGGGCCGAGTTGGGAAAGGGCGGAATGGAGTCTTGCCTGCGAACGGCCCAGGATGGAGACATTACTGCCCGCGGAAATCAGGCGTTCGGCGATGCGCAGGCAAATGCCGCTGCTTCCGCCGGTGATGAAGGCGTGCTTGTGTTTTACGATTCCGGGCTGAAAGACGCCATTCGTTGGCATCTTATGAGAGTTGCAGGTTTTGGGCGCGAGTGCAGCTAACGGTTCAGGACGATGATGGTCCAGGGCTTTTCATTGGTGGAGACGGCTGCATCGCACCAGCCGTAATGGCTGCGTTTTTCAAGCTCTTTGGCAACCGGATCCGAGAACGTCACCCCGCCGTGCGTGTCACCAACCACCGTACCTGCTGGTAGCGACCGCGCTTCTAAGATACTCTGAACGCGAGTGACTACAGCGGAAACATCGATCTGCATGCGAGCACTGCTACCCGACATTTGCATACTCCATTGTCCACCGAAGGGAGCGATTTGCTAAATGAGTGTTAATTGCAGGTTGTATTTATTGATACATGATGGTGGATATCAGGGAAAATCATGAAAACAAATGAGGAACAGCTGCGGGATCGGATTCGTGAGCTGGAGGCGGAAAACAGCGCGTTGCGGGATAAGCTCGATTTAATTTACGCGATTGTGGCGCCGGCCGATGAGGAAGCGGACGAAGAGGGTGGAGAGGATGGGCTGGTTCAGATTCGCAATGTGAATTAGGACAATTACTCAATGCCGCACCTTTCTGGATGGATGTTTCTAGCTCTGTGGTTTCCGACGAGATCTCGCGCGATCAGGCGGAGGGCGGTAAAGCCGGCGTGTTTGGCACGCCCGCTCTTTTCGTGAATGGGAATCGTTATTACGATCCTATATCGTTCTCTGGATGCGAAAACCGGGCAGGTCCATGGCAAGACCGCCCTGCGGAATACCAGCGACGACTTCCTGGCGTTCATGACGGAAATCATCGCGCGAATTCCCTCGGTCGGCCGCCAGATCGGTCCGCAGGCCAGGTAAATCGATTTGTTAAAAGGCTGCTTGTAACTGATCGAAGATCTGCAGAGGTCGCAGGTGAAGACAGCCGGGCCGCCATCCGCTGGAAAATCCACAAGTAACGGCGAAGGGGCAACGCGTTGCAATCAGAGTGCTGTTCGTCTAAGTCTCCCTATTTAGGAGCAGGAATACTACGCTCGGCGGGGGAGTCCGATTCGGAACGAGCGGAGATATCAACGCCCATCCACTTGATGGCTTGGAAGTCTATGGTCGGTTTCCCTTTGTATGTAAGCTCCAGGTGCGTCGGAGCTAACCAGTGCATACCGACATGCATCCCTCCCGGCTCGCTAAGTCCGTCAACAAACGAAAATATTATCGTCGGTTTCTGTGAACCTGAGGTCCAGTTCAAGTCCACGTAGGTCTCGGGAGGAGCACCCGTTCCAAAGCCTCCCGGTTCAAGGGTTTCAGCCGTGGCGATGAACTTTCCACCTGGCGCTTTCGCCTCCGCCGACCACGTACGCTCGGAGTTGTTGCACCCGGCAATAGCGCCGAGTGCTAACACCAAGAGAATAAATGAAAACACGTGAAGAACAGTTGCAGGATCGGATTCGTGAGCTGGAGGCGGAAAACAGCGCGTTGCGGGATAAGCTCGATTTGATCTACGCGATTGTGCCGCCGGCCGATGAGGAAGCGGACGAAGAGGGTGGAGAGGATGGGCTGGTTCAGATTCGCAATGTGAATTAGGCATGTCCCGCCCGCCTTTATTTAAGCGTTTGAGTGGTACGCGGAAACGACCGAACAACCGCGGCAGAAATGAAACACCATCTGGGTTCCGGGGTTGCCGGTGAAGGTATCCTGATCTGGAACTTCATCCGATTCAACTCCGGAGGCGTTGTCACCAATAACAGCGAACAGGGGTGATTTGCGAGTGCAGACCGGGCAGGAGATTTCCATCGAATTGGCTATGACCGGCAATCCTCCGATCTGGTGTTTTTGCGGCCATGGTCCATGCTCAACTCCTCATCGGACCAGGCCTGCAACTGGCTTTGGTGTTCCGATTGAGTCAAAGGGGTGAGGGCAACCAATCGTAGTGGAAATTGTCCGGTGTAGCCCTCATAGGGTCCATCGGGACCAAATGCTTCTTTGTAAATCGGGGGCACTTCCAGCAACTGGAGGCTGCCATCGCGCAGAATCCGATAGCTGAATACGCCATAGGGAATGCTGCACGTCCAGCAGTACAGCAGATGAACAATCGGTGTCTTAGACGGATCCAAATTCAACTGCGGATCATTTGCACTGAGCGAGAGCACCCGGAGCAAAGGCTTTTGACAATATGGGCAACTGGCATCTTTGATGGTGTTCGTTCCGCAGAACTGATGGAGCGGGGCGGAAGGCTCCGGGGCGAAGGTTAATCGTAAGCCGTGATCAGGGTTGGAAATCGGTTCGCGCATTGAAAGGTGGGTCTGACTATGACCGCTTCGTTCAGATTCGCACTATGGATCAAGCGGCCATTTTGGCAGCCCGGCGCACCTTACGCTTCCAGAATAGTGGGACGGACGCAGCAGCTAAGCAGGTGAAAAGAAAAGTAGAGGGCTCCGGGGTGGGCAGCGGGACTTCCGACAGCGCGATGTCCGTCCCGTGTGCATCCGTGGCGAAGAAATGAATCGGGATATTGTATGCGGCGTCTTCAGCGTTCGGGCCAGAGTAAGCAGACGCGCTCCCCATCAGTTCGAGGCTGAACGGAACGCCCAACGTAATCGGCACCATGACTTCTAATCCGCCAAGCCCTCCACATCCCGCGGCGCCGCACCCGCCGCCGACACCCGCGATCTGGTAGCCCCCGGAGAAGCTTCCTGAATTGCCACCGAGCGAAGGACTTCCGTTGTAGACGACAAAGCCCTGTCCCGATCCCGTGGCCACGAACGCGGCCTGGAGAGTAAAGTCGGCGCTTGCCATGCTATCGCCGCCAGGAAAACCCGGAAAGGTTTTGGCGCTGCCGATGATCGCAGCGTTGAAGCCGCCATTCGTATCAATGCTCAGCGAGTAGCCGGCAGACGCAAAGCCATTCCCGGAATACGTTACGTTCTGGGTAATCGTGGGCAAAACATCAGCCAGGCAGGTGCTCGCAAACATCGCGACGGTCAGGAATAGCAGCTTCATAGCGTCTGAACTCCAGGGCCGACCCTATCACACTGGCATTTCAGTGCCGTGCCTTTCTCCGGTAATTCCAAACCACGATGGAGGCGCTTGCGGCGAGTAGGGCGGCGACCACAATCCAGCGGTCGACTGTGGGTCCGAACCGGGACCATTGCTCGCCGGCGTAGTAGCCGATCGAGAGAAAGAGTAGCGCCCAGCAGACGGCTCCGGAGTAGGCCGAGATCGCGAAGTTGCGAAACGGCATGCGGGAGATGCCGGCGAACAGAGCGGTGAAGTGGCGGACGCCCGCGACGTAGTAGCCGAGAAACAGGGTCCAGCGCCCCCAGCGCAGGAACCAGCGCTCGGCCTGGATGATGTGGCTCTGGGTGTAGCGATGGAAGCCCGGCCAGTGCCGGCCGGTCCACTCGTAGCCGAAGAAGCCGACCGCGTAGGACATCGAGATGCCGCAGATGCTGCCGGAGATGGCGGCGGCGAGCGCCGGGAGGAAGTGCAGATGCCCCTGGTTGATGAAGACGCCGCTGGCGACCAGGATGGCCTCGTCGGGAATCAGGGGCCCCACGATGCCGAGCATGAGGAGGCCGAAGATGGCGAAGTATCCGTACTGCGTGAGGAACTCAGTGACGTGTGCCATGCGCGACGGCGATTTCCTCACGAATGGCGGCGAGAGCGGCGGCGGGGTCGGGGGCGCGGGTGACCTGGCGGCCGATGACGAGGAAGTCGGCGCCATCGCGCAGGGCTTCGGCCGGAGTGGCGACGCGCTTTTGATCCGCCGCGCCGGCACCGCGCGACCGGACACCCGGAGTGACGAGCAGCAGATCCGGGCCCGCGATCCGGCGAATGCGCGCGGCCTCTTGGGGAGAAAGCACAATGCCGTCGATGCCGAGAGAGACCGCGTGGTGCGCGCGCAGATCGACCAGGTCGGTGACGGTGCGGTCGTAGCCATCCTCGCGCAAATCGGCATCGTCGAGGCTGGTGAGCACGGTTACGGCGAGCAGTTGCAGGTCCGACCCCGCGCGCCCTTCCACCGCGGCGCGCATAACGGCGGCGCTCGCGTGAATCGTCAGAAAAGCCGCTCCGGATTTCGCGGCCTGCGCGGTGGCGCGCTTCACGGTTTCGCCGATGTCGTGGAATTTCAGATCCAGAAAGACGCGCTTACCCTGATCGATCAACTCGTGGGCAAGCGTCATGCCGGCCGCGGTGTAAAGTTCCAGGCCGATTTTGTAAAAGCCGGCTTCCGCGCCCAGGGTGCCCACCAGTTGGCGCGCTTCGGCGGCGCTCGCAAAATCGAGGGCGATGATGAGCGGGTCGGCCGGGCTGCGGAGAGCGTTCAAATTCCGCGCTCCCGCACGCGCAGGGGTTTCGGCCCGCGTTCGGTGACGCGGCCGATCGAATAGGCCTTGGGATAAGCGGCTTCCAGGTGAGCGGCCTCGGTCGGGGGCAGCGCGATGAGGAGACCGCCGGAAGTCTGCGGATCGAAGAGGAGATCGTCGACGTCCTGGGGGATGGCATCGGCGTACTCGATGCAGGATGCGGCGAAGTCGCGGTTATTGCGCAGGCCGTCGGGGATGGCTCCCATGCGCGCGTAATCGAGCGCGCCGGGCAGGAAGCGGAGAGCGTCGGCGTCGAATTTCGAGAGTGACGTTCGCTGCCATGGCCATTTCGCGAGCGTGGCCGGTCAGGCCAAAGCCGGTGACATCGGTGCAGGCGTGGACGTCGAATGCGAGCATGGCTTCGCAGGCGGTGCGGTTGAGGGTCAGCATGGATTCGATGGCGCGCATCGACATGTTCCGCGCGAGCGATGCCGCGTTTGAGGGCGGTGGAGATGACGCCGGTGCCAGATGCTTGGTGAAGACGAGGACGTCGCCGGGGCGGGCGCCGGCGTTGGTCTTGATGCGGTCGGGATGGATAAGGCCGGTTACCGCGTAGCCGAATTTGATTTCCGGATCGTTGACGCTGTGGCCGCCGAGGACGCGCGCAGCCGGCTTCGCGCATCTTTTCGGCGCCGCCGCGGAGGATGGCTGCGAGGACGTCGAGATCGCCGTCCGCGGGAAAGCGAGCGACGGAGAGCGCGGAGATGGGCCGGCCGCCCATGGCGTAGACGTCGCTGAGGGCGTTGGCGGCGGCGATGGCGCCGAAGGTGAACGGGTCATCCACGATCGGCGTGAAGAAGTCGACGGTCTGCACGAGGGCGAGATCGGCGGTCAGGCGGTACACGCCGGCGTCGTCGGCGGTGATCGAAGCCGACCAGGACGTTGGGGTCGGCGAAGCGCGGCATACTGCTGCAGAACCCGGTCGAGCAGACCGGACTCGAGTTTCGATGCGCAACCTCCCGCTTTGACGATGCGGTCAGGCGGGGCTTGACTTTCCGTAGGTGCGGACATCCGCTTACAATCATAGGATGCGTCGAGCTCTGGTTCCGTGCGGTCTGCTGCTCACTGCTTTGCATGATGTGGCTGGGCGGCCGAGACGCCGCACGCGGATCCGCGCATGAAAAATGCTTTCCGCAAGGCTGCAGCAGAATGGCTGGACGTATGTGCATCTGGAAGGATCGCCGGCGGAGATCGGTTATCAGCATGGCGTGCTGCTGGCGCCCGAGATCGAGGACGGGTTCGAAGGTGATCGCAGCTGGAACTGACGCATGACAGCAAGAAGGACTGGGCCTTTTTCCGCAAGGCCGCGCAGGACAGTGCTGTGGCCGCACATCGAGCAGGAGTATCGCGACGAAATGCAGGGGATCGCGGACGGGCTGAACGCGCGCGGGATCAAGCATGACGTCTGGGATATCGTCGCCTTGAACGCGGCGGAAGAGTGGTCTTACTACGTGAAGTGGTACGACACAGCAGCACGGCATCGCGAACAGCAAACCTGCCGCGCCCGATCACTGCAGCGCCTTCGTGGCGACGGGTTCGTATACCAAAGACGGCCGGCCGGTGATCGCCCATAACAACTGGACCGGCTATCTGGATGGCGAGCGGTGGACCATCATCTTCGACATCGTTCCGCAGCAGGGTCACCGTTTCCTGATGGACGGGTATCCGGGTCTGATCCACAGCGCCGACGATTTCGGCATCAACGACGCGGGGATCGATGATTACGGAGACCACGATCAGCGATTTCTCGGGATGGGATTCGAACGGGATGCCGGAGTTTGTGCGAGCGCGGCAGGCGCCATGCAATACGCGACGACGATCGACGAGTTTCGCGGCGATCATGAAGGACGGCAACAACGGCGGGTACGCGAACGACTGGCTGATCGTGGACGTGAAGAACAACGAGATCGCGCAGCCTGGAATTAGGGCTGAAGAACGGTCACGCTGGAGCGCACCAAGGACGGCTATTTCGCGGGCGCGAACTTCCCCAAGAACGCGAAGCTGACGGCGGAGGAGACGACGTTCAAGCGGGACGATAAGGGCGTGAGCGGCAATGCGCGGGAGATCCGTTGGAACCAATTGATGAACGAGTATAAGGGCAAGATCGACGTGGCGGCGGCGCAGAAGTTCCTGGGAGATCGCTATGACACGTTCGACAAGCAAGGAGCAACCGGGCGAGCGTACGCTCGATGGGGCAGATCGACCTTTCGCCGCGCGGTATGGGTGAGTGGCAGAAGCCTTTTGCGC
This sequence comes from Bryobacterales bacterium, assembly GCA_963814235.1. Taxonomy (GTDB): domain Bacteria; phylum Acidobacteriota; class Terriglobia; order Bryobacterales; family Bryobacteraceae; genus Bog-113. The sequence goes on from CAWFCA010000003.1 coordinate 57,693, forward strand.
CCGCGGGAGCGGTGCAGAACAAGGTTGCCGACGCGGCGATGATTGAGCATCTGACGCTGACCGCGCATGCCGGGCACGCGAACGGCGATGATTTTCACGCCGCCGAACTGCTGAAAGCGCACCCCGAGTTCAGCTGGCAGAAGCCGCTGCTGCGCGACATGAAGGCGCAGCCGTGGACCACGTTCGAAGCGCTCCGCAGGCCGGAACGGGCGGCCACACCGGCGCCCGCCCGGTAAGTGCCGAACGAGTTTTGCGACGTTAGCTTACCGGTACCGCTCGACCGGACATTCACTTACTCGCTCCCGCTGACGCTGCGGCACCGTGTGAAGGTGGGCGCGCGTTTACTGGTGCCGTTCGGCGCGCGCAAACTCACGGGCGTGATTCTGGCGGTACATGACGATCCGCCGGAGCACGCGGCGCGCGAGGCGCTTCGGCTGATGGATGAAGAGCCGGTGCTCGATGAGCCCCTGCTGGCGCTGGGGCGCTGGATTTCGGGCTATTACTGCGCCCGCTGGGCGATGTGTTGCGGTCGATGCTGCCGTTGGCGGCTGAGATCCGCGCCGGGAAAGTGTATTCGTTGACCGATGCCGGCCGCGATGCGGCGCGGCAGTTGCTGCTGGAGGCCGCTCCGGACGACGCGGCCGCACAGGTCCTGGCGCTGCTGGAGAGGCGGTCGCTATCGGCGGCGTATCTGAAGACCAAATTTCCGCTGGCGGCGAATATCGTGCGGTCGCTGGAGAAAAAGGGTTCATTGCGGCGGAGCAGGTGCAGACGGATCGCGATCCGATGCGCGCGCCTTCCGAGCATCTGCGGGTGGAGGCGATCGTTACGGGACCTTGCCGGCAAGCTGCCGAAGGCCGAGCGCGAGTTGCTGGCGTTTCTGGATCTGCATCCCGGCTCGCACAACCTGGGCCGAACTGGAAGAGATGGTGAAGAACGCGAGCCCGGCGGCGCGGTCGCTGGCGCGCAAGAAACTGATTTCGCTGATCGCGCGAGCCGCTCCGTGTACTCCGATATGAGCGATGCGGCCGCCGCATGCAGCTCAATGCCGCGCAGCAGACGGCGTTCGATGCGATCGGAGAGGCCATCCAGGCGCACGCGTTCCGGACGTTTCTGCTGCATGGCGTGACCGGGTCGGGCAAGACCGAGGTTTATCTGAAGGCCATCGATGCGGCGCTGGCGTGCGGGTCGGAGCGCGCTGCTGCTGGTGCCGGAGATCGCGCTGACGCCCGCGGTGGCGGGGCAGTTCTTTCAGCCGCTTCGGCGAGCGCGTGGCGATTCTGCACAGCGCGTTCAGCGATGCCGAGCGCGCGGAGCAGTGGCGGCGGATCCGCGCGGGCGAGGCGGAGCGTGGTGGTGGGAACGCGTTCCGGCGTGTTCGCGCCGGTGCGGAATCTGGGGCTGATCATCGTCGACGAAGAGCACGACGGCAGTTACAAGCAGGAGGAGAACGCCGCGCTATAACGGGCGCGATGTGGCGATCGTGCGCGCGCAGGCATGCGAACGCGTGCGTGGTGCTGGGGTCGGCGACGCCGAGTCTGGAGAGCCGCTACAACGCGGAGCGCGGCAAGTACACGCTGCTCGAGCTGCCGGAGCGCATCGAGCAGCGCCCGATGCCGCGCGGTGGAACTGATCGATATGCGGCAGGAGTTTCTGGAAACGCGCAAGCAGGCCACGTTTTCGCGCGCGCTGGTGGAGGCGGTGACGGAGCGGCTGGAGAACGGCGAGCAGACCATGGTGCTGCTGAACCGCCGCGGGTTTTCGAGCTTCGTGGCGTGCCGCGCGTGCGGCGAGCGCGTCAGTGCGTGAACTGCTCGCTCACGCTGACCTATCACCGCCGCGACCGGCGGCTGCTGTGCCACTACTGCAACTACGCGGAGCAAGGTTCCGAGACGTTGTCCGCAAGTGCGAGAGCGAGCACATTCATTTTCTGGGGACGGGTTCGGAGAAGGTGGAGGAAGAGCTGCACGCGCGAGTTTCCCGAGGCGCGCATCGCCCGGCTGGATCGCGATACGGTGACGCGGCAAGCGGCAGTACGAGACATTCTGCACGGCTTTCGCGAGAACGCGACTTCGACATCCTGGTGGGCACGCAGATGATCGCGAAGGGGCACGATATTCCGAACGTCACGCTGGTGGGCGTGGTGTCGGCGGATGTCGGATTGGGCATGCCGGATTTCCGCGCGGCGGAGCGGACCTTTCAGTTGCTGACGCAGGTGGCGGGGCGCGCCGGGCGCGGCGATCTGCCGGGCATCGTGCTGATGCAGACCATCAATCCCGATCATTACGCGGTGCGCCTGGCGGCGGCGCAGGATTACGAGGCGTTCTACGAGAAGGAACTGCAGTTCCGCCGAGTGATGCACTATCCGCCGTTCACCGCGATGGCGAACATGCTGGTGCGGACGGCGAAGCAGGAGGATGCGCTGCGGATGGCGACGGAGTTGGACATTTCTTAAAGCCCGCGCCGGAGAACGTGAAGATCATGGGTCCGGCGGAGGCGCCGGTGCCGCGATTAAGGCGGAGTTCCGCTATCAGTTTCTGATCAAAGCGATGAGCCGGAAAGTCTTGAACGGGCTGTTGAAGCGCTCGCGCGAATTTGCGGAGGCGCGGAAGTGGGGCGCCACCGCGCTGGTGATCGACGTGGATCCGCTGACGTTGACATGAACCTTGAGTTTTCTTACCAGCCCGATAAGTCCAGTCATTGATGGGTAACATCCCGCTTCGTACCATAACAGCAACGGGGTCAGGTTTCTATGTGCAAGACAATATTCATCTTGCATTCGTGTGTTTGGGGGTGGTGGGCGGGGCGTTTGCCGGGCAACGGCTGGGAACTCTCACAGATCACGACTCTGCAATCGTCTCCGCCGGCTCAGGCGACGGTTAGCGTCAGCGGATTCGCATTCGCGGGGGCCGCGTTCCAGGGATCGTTGAATGGTTTGGGGTCGGTGAACCGGGTTCCGTTCGAGCCGATCAACGGTGTGAATGTGGACCAGATCTACCGCGTGGACGCGCGAGTGGCGAAGCAGATCCCGTTGGGTGAGCGGGCCAGCCTGTTTCTGCTCTTCGAGGGTTTCAACATTTTCAACACGCCTTACAACACGAGCGTCAATACGACGCAGTACATCCTGAACAGCAAAGCGGGGACGCTGTCACGCATCTCGAGCTTCGGGTATGGGCACGCTTCGCAGGCTTTTCCGGATGGCACCAATGCGCGACGCGCGCAGTTGGGCGTTCGCTTGACTTTCTAGCAACGTCAAAGCCCCTGGGTGCGGGTAGCGGCGCCCAGGCTCTTCCCTGCTCTGTTAACCTGAAATTTCGTTTTGATTCGCTACACGACCCCGCACGGCATCACCGTTCATCGCCGCCCGACGCGGGCCAATTATGCGCGCGGGCTGTCGTTTCTGCTCAAGGATCTGGATCGGCACCGCGGTATTTATCTCTCATCGGGATACGAGTATCCGGGCCGCTATTCGCGATGGGATATCGGCTCGACGCGGCCTCCGCTGGAGATCGTTTCACGGAACCGCGAAGTCGCGTTTCGACCATTGAACGGGCGCGGCGAGGTCCTGGTGCGGATGTTCGAAACGTTTTTGCGCGATCATCCGCACTGGCAGGAATTTGGATTCCGCGGGACGGCCCTCGAGGGCGTGCTGAAGCCGATGCCGGCCCTGTTTCCGGAAGAGGAACGCTCCAAGCAGCCGTCGGTGTTTTCCATTCTCCGCGCAGTCAGCGAAGAGTTTCGCAATCCGCTGGACAGCCGGCTCGCGCTGATCGGGCTGTTTGGCTACGACCTTCTGTTCCAGTTCGAGCCGATTGAAAAGAAGCTTCCGCGCAACGGGCAGAAGGACCTGCACCTATTCCTCTGCGATGACATTTACTTCGCGGATCGCAAACGCGAGCAAATCAACCGGTACCGCTACGAGTTCACGCAGGGGGACCTGACCACCGTGGGGCTGGCGCGAAAGGCCGACGCCGTTCCCAAGCCGTCCGGAGCCAGGGCCGCGGGAGTGACCGGGGAGATTACGAGCGACCACACGCCGGAAGAGTACATGGCGAAAGTGGAGACGGTGCGGGAAGGCATGCGCCAGGGGGATTTCTACGAGGTCGTGCTGCGGCAGACTTTCCAGACGCCCTATCCGGCAAGGCGAGCGAGCTTTTTGAAAAGATGCAGCAGGCGAGCCCCAGCCCGTATGAGTTTCTGGTGCAACTGGGCGACGAACAGTTGATCGGGGCGTCGCCGGAGATGTTCGTCCGCGCGAAGGTGCAAGGATCGAGACCTGCCCGATCTCGGGGACCGCGCGGCGCACGGGGGATCCGCTGCAGCGATGCGGAGGCGATCCGCGAACTGCTGAATTCGGCGAAAGAAGAATCCGAGCTGACGATGTGCACGGACGTGGACCGGAACGACAAATCGCGGGTCTGCGATCCGGGCTCGGTGAAGGTGATCGGGCGCCGGTTGATCGAATCCTACGCGGGTTTGTTTCATACCGTGGATCATGTGGAGGGTTTGTTGGAGCCGGGGTTCGACGCGCTGGATGCGTTTCTGAGCCACATGTGGGCGGTGACGCTGATCGGCGCGCCGAAGAAGGCGGCGGCGGTAGCGATCGAGAACCTGGAGAAAAGCGCGCGCGGGTGGTACGGAGGCGCGGTCGGGGCCATGATGCTGAACGGCGATATCAACACCGGCATTCTGATCCGGACGACGTATCTGCGGGACGGCATGGCGACATATCCGGCGGGGGCAACGCTGCTGTACGATTCGGATCCGGCCAGCGAGGAGCGGGAGACGCGGTTAAAGGCCACGGGCTTCTTCCGGGCATCTTGGCGGAAACCGGCCCACGGAGAGTGAAGAGCGCGCCGCACAGAACGGAGGGCTCCGGCCTCAAGCTGCTGCTGGTGGATCACAACGACTGCTTCATCCACACGCTGGCCAACTACGCGCGGCAAACCGGCGCTGAAGTAGTGACGTACCGCTCCGGGTTTCCCGCTGGCTTTGCTGGACGAACTGGCTCCCGATCTTCTGCTGATTTCACCGGGACCGGGGCGGCCGCGCGATTTCGGAGTTCCTGAACTGGTTCTGCACGCGGTGCGGCGCGGTTTCCCGGTCTTTGGCGTGTGTCTCGGGCTACAGGGAATCGTCGAAGCGTTTGGCGGCGAGTTGGGCGTGCTCGGATATCCCGATGCACGGGAAGCCTTCAGCGAATCCGGCATCGCGGCGCTGGGAATTTTCGCGGGACTTCCCGGAAGAGTTCACGGTGGGCCGCTACCACTCGCTGTACGCGATCCCGGAGCGGATGCCGGCGGAGCTGGAGGTAACGGCGGAGTCGGACGACGGCGTGATCATGGGCGTGCGGCATCGAGTGTTTCCGGTGGAGGCGGTGCAGTTTCATCCGGAATCGATTCTGAGCTCGACGGGCGATGTGGGGTTGGATTTAATGCGGAATGCGATCCAGCTCCTGGGCTCGAAAACGCGTTTGCGGGCTGGCTGAAAACACGCAACTGGTTGTGATTTTCAACCGGCTGCGGGGCGGCAGGGCGCGCGCGGCAGCCGGAAGTCTCGCGGAACTAGCGGCCGAAATGCCGCCAGCCGCCACCGTAAACGCCTACTCCAACGACCACTCGCGGGTAGCGGCGATAGCCGTAGTACGCGCTGGGGTAAGTGTAGTAATCGTAGTAATCGTAGGGGGAGTAGCCATAGTCGTAGGCCGGGTACCCGTAGCCGTAGTAAAACGGGTCATATCCGAACCCGATTCCCCAGCCGCCGTAACCCCACCCTCCATAGCCCCACCCGCCGTAGCCCCAGCCGCGATAACCCCAGCGTCCGCGATCGTAGTCACCGCGGTAACCGCCGTAGCCGCCCCGATAGCCGCCATAACCGCCGCGATCGTGTTCATAGCCGCGGTAATTGCCTGCATAGGAACCGTAGCCACCACGATTGCCATAGCTGCCGGTGTAGCCGCCCCGGTAGGCCCCGTTGGAACCGTACCCGCCGCGATTGCCGTAGCTGCCACCGTATCCGCCGCCGTAGCCCCCGCGTGCGTAACCGCCTCCTCCGCTAAACGAGTGGCCGCCCGACATCGCATGACCGCCGCCACCCCCGCTCCCATGTCCACCACCACCGCGCTGAGCGAAGCACGTGGTCGTTACCGCCAGAAAAAGAAAAACAATGAGCTTGCGCATATACTTCCTTGTACCCATCAACTGGCACGTTCGTTTCCACACCGGCTGGGCACTCCGCCGGGCTGCTCCGCAGAGTAGGATTAAGCATTCGTTATGTTGAAGCTGCTGCTGACGGCACACGCTTGCCTCTATTCGATTTCCACTAGTGCGATGCTTTTGGCCGCCGATCCGCCCGCTCCCGCCGTTGTCTTGCTCTGGCCTGAGGGCGCTCCCGGGGCCCAGGGGACGGCCGATGCTGACCAGCCGAAGTACACGGTCTACCCGGCGCCGGCTCCCAACGGCACTGCCGTCCTGGTGCTGCCGGGCGGCGGCTACGGGATGCTGGCGATGGATCACGAGGGCCAGCAGATTGCGAAGTGGCTAAACGGGTACGGCGTAACGGCCTTCGTGCTGCAGTATCGGCTCGGCCCCAAATACCATCACCCGATCGAGATGAACGACGCCCTGCGCGCGATGAAGTTGATCCGGGCGCACGCGCTGGATTACGGCGTGGACCCGGACCGTCTCGGAATTTGGGGCTTTTCGGCCGGCGGTCATCTGGCATCCACGGTTTCCACCCACTCGGATCCGGGACAATTGAACGCTGCCGATCCGATCAACCGATTCTCAAGCCGCCCCGATTTCGCGATTCTGGCTTACCCGGTGATTTCGTTTGGCGCGTTCGCGCATAAAGGCTCGCTGAACAACCTGCTGGGCGATCACCCGGATGCTGCATTGATCGCGGACTTATCGAACGAGACGAAAGTGACGCAGAAGAGCCCGCCCACCTTTCTATTCCATACGGCGGACGATCCCGTGGTGCCGGTGCAAAACAGCCTGCTGTACTTTGGTGCACTGCGGGCCGCGGGCGTTCCGGCCGAACTGCACGTGTTCGAGCATGGCGCGCATGGGGTGGGCCTGGCCACCTACGACCCGATTCTTTCGAAATGGCCGGAGCTTCTGGCAACCTGGCTGCGCTCGCATGGATGGCTCACCAGGAAACAGCGTTAGGCCCCGGAGTCAGTCCGTCTGCACCGTAACGCTGTGCTGACCCCGCGGCAGTAGCAGGACGTGCCCGGCGGGCGCATCGATCGATTCGCACTTCACCGGCGCATGATCCACCTGGACCTGCAGTGGGCGCCGGTCGAAGACGGCTACGGCCCGACCGGGGCTGCGGTAAGTGATCTCCAGCTTCCGGGCTGAGAGGGTTTCGACGCCTTCGAGCGTGCCGTTGAAATCCACCAGGCGCGTGCTTTGCGGAGGCGCGCCGCGTTCCAGTGAATGGGTGCCGGCAGGAAGCCAAAGCACGGAATCGCTGAGCGCCGCCCAGGGTTTCCCATCGACCAGGGCGTCGCCGCGCCAGGGAATTCCGACGCCGTACGGCGCATCCACCACGGTTTTGGCGCCGACGGTCTGGACGCGATTCACGACTGCGGCGGCGGACGGAAGCAGGGCGAGATCGGGCCGCAAAATTGAGTTCTCGAAATAAAGAGTGACACGCGGGAACGCCGCCGCCGCCACGTGGACCAGCTCGAATAACTCCGTGCCGGTCTGCTGCTTGGTGGGATAAACGTCCTGATAGCGATCGACGACGTTAATGTCGATGGCCAGGCGATCGGGCTTAGGCGTAATGGGCTGATAGCGCCGGGCGATCTCCGGATAGCGCTGCGGCCCGAGGTTCCAGACGGTGGCCGGATCCTCAATGAGGAAAGTGAAGTCGCGCGTCTTCAACATGGGCAGCACGCGGCCGGCATCGGCGCCGATGGCGTCCTTCATCCCGGCGTCGAAACGATCGTCGACATGCGTGAGCACGATGTCGAGATCGGGCTTCAGCGCCCGGCACTTCTCGATTTCGGTCAGCCATTCCGACTGCATCCGGTTGACGAGACCGGCGCGAAAGTCGAGAAAGGAGCGAAGGGAAGCGGCGTCTTTGCGGGTTGTGTAGATATCGAGAGGGTCCCAGCCCTGCTCGTTCCTGAACAAGGCGCGGACGTCCGCGTTCATGGGCGTGAAGCGCGCGGGGTTGGACGCGCCCTCGAGCGATTCGAAGTAGAGCTCGGCCATGTTGACGCCATCCCAATCGAAGCGGCGGACCATGTCCTGGATGCCGGCGCTGACGGCCTGGAAGCAGTCGCGATTGGTAAGGTTCATAAGCTTGCGCCAGTCGAGTTGGGCATCCTGGAGAACGGCGGTTTTCTCACGCCATTCGGGATGCTCATTCCAGAACGCCTCGCTCACGTGCGGCAGCTCCACCCAGGCATAGACGGTAATGGCTTGCTTGTGGCAAGCCTCGATCAGGCGTTTCAGATACTGATCGCGCTCGGGATCGGGGTCGTAGAAATGCCACGCGGCGACGTGGATGGCGCCGATGCCCGACTTACGCCAGCGCGCGGCGAAGTAGTCGAGATCGACGCGCATGCGATAGGCGGAATCGAAGAAAGCCCAGAGCCGGCCGGATTGGAACGGCGCTTCCATCCCGATGTCGCTGAGGGCTTGCAGGACATACGGGAAGCGCTCATAGCCCGCCTTGCCCGGATCGGCCGCGACCCAGAGAACAGCGCCGGGACCGCGCTTCAGCCCGGCGATCAGCGGCGCGCCGCTCCAGCGCTCCGTGGCGAAGACCTCCGCTGCAGCGGGGATGTCATAACGATGGATTTCCAACGGATGCTCAAAAATAATCGGCAAATCGGGGCGGTGGACATCCTGGAGGCTGGAGACGCGGACCGTTTCCTGTCCCGGACGGAACCCGAAACTGGCAGCCAGCGGGGACTCGCCCTGCAGAATGAGGATGCAACCGGCGGAGATCTTGGCGGCCCAATGAGGCGAAGCAGGAGCCCCCGGTAGACCCACGAAGATGCGGGCATCGGCCGCGGGGGAGCGGTGATGGCCGATAGAGGCGAGGATGTCAGGCCACGCGCCGGGTTCGGCTCCGATGATGGAGAATCCGGCGGCGGATAGCTGGTTCGGCAAGCAGGCCAAGCCAATTGCAACGCAGAGGCTTGTTCCTACTGCCTTCTTTTTCGGATAGGTCATGCGAAGATCTCCGAAGGGCTAGTGGCAGGGAACATGCGGCTGTCGCAGGCTTTTGTTCCGCGGCTTCAGTAGATCTTCAATTGGTGGCGCTACGCTTGAGATATGAGACAGCTTTTCGTATTGCCGTTATTGTTTGCGGCCGGATCTTTCGTGGCGCAGGCTGGCGAGGTTGCCGTGAAATTCAAAGACCTTCCAGACGCGGTCCAGCGAGCGGCCAAGGAGCAGAGCAACGGGCTGACCGTGCGCGGCTATGCCAAGGAAGTGGAAAATGGCAAAACCTTCTATGAAGTGCAGGTGAAGGATGCGGGTAAGACGAAGGACATTCTCCTGGATGAGAGCGGCGCGGTGGTTGAAGTGGAGCAGATGATGGATATGTCCAAGGTGCCCGGTCCCGTGATGGAGAGTCTGCGCAAGAAGGCCGGATCGGGAAAGCTGGTATCGGTGGAGTCGGTGACCAAAGGCGGCACAGTCTCCTATGAAGCGTTAGTGTCGCAAAACGGAAAGAAACACGAGATCGCCGTGGATGCAAACGGCGCCGCGACTAAGGCGGAGTAGAAGCGCGCGCGGTATTATCGTCGGACGTGCTCACTCGTCTGCGAGTCAGGAACTTCAAACGGCTCGAAGACGTGTCCATTGAACTGGGGAAAACGGTAGTCTTCATCGGTCCTAATAACTCGGGTAAGACCACCGCTCTGCAAGCATTGGCGCTTTGGGAAATCGGTCTACGGAAGTGGGTTGAGAAGCGTTCCTCGAAAGAGGCTCCTGAGAAGCGGCCCGGGGTGACGATTAACCGGCGGGACCTGATCGCGGTGCCCGTGCCGAATGCGAAGCTGCTCTGGAAGGGTTTGCATGTGCGCGATGTTGAAAATTCGAACGGCGGGCAGCGCACTCGCAACATCAGGTTCCATATCCTCGTTTCAGGCGTCAGCAATGGATCACAGTGGGAGTGCGGCTTCGAGTTCGATTACGCGAATCCGGAGTCCTTCTACTGCCGCCCGTCGCCTGTCACGGACCAATCGCCGCGCATGAGCATCCCTGAGATAGCAAAGGGTGTCCACGTTGCGTTTCTTCCTCCAATGTCGGGGATGGCGGCTACCGAAGACAGGCTGCAAGAAGGCGCGATCAATGTGCGGATCGGTGAGGGCCGCACGGCCGAAGTGCTTCGCAATCTCTGCTATCGAATTCACTCCGCGGAAGACCCTACCAGTTGGCTCGCGTTATCCGGGCAAATGCGGAAACTGTTTGGAGTAACCATAAACCCGCCCGAGTATCTCGCCGAGCGGGGCGAGATCACCATGTCGTACAAGGAGGCTGGAACCGAACTTGATCTCGCGTCTTCGGGACGAGGGCTTCAGCAGACGCTGCTGCTGCTCGCTCACTTGTATACCCATCCGGGATCTGTGCTGTTGCTTGACGAGCCGGACGCGCATCTCGAGATTTTGCGGCAACGGCAAATGTATCAAATTCTCACGACGACCGCCGAGTCCCAAGGATGCCAGGTAATCGCCGCGAGCCATTCGGAAGTCATTCTTAACGAGGCTGCGGACCGCGACGTGGTGGTGGCTTTCGTTGGTAAGCCGCACCGCATCGACGACCGCGGAAGCCAGGCGCTTAAGGCGCTGCGTGACATCGGTTTCGAACAGTATTACCAGGCGGAACAGAGGGGCTGGGTGTTGTATCTGGAAGGATCGACCGACCTCGCCATCCTGCACGCTTTCGCAAATCTACTCGGCCATCCCGCAGCGCAATATTTGGAACAGCCCTTCGTGCATTATGTCGGCAACCAGCCCCCGAAAGCCAGGAATCATTTTTTTGGGCTGCGGGAAGCGAAAGCGGACCTGATCGGTATTGCCATTTTCGGTTCGATATCCCAGGAGCTCAGCGCAACGGGCGCGCTTTGCGAGTTGAAGTGGTCGCGGCGCGAGATCGAGAACTATTTGGGGTATCCCGAAAGTTTGCTGGCTTTTGCGAATCTGCTGGAAGACGATCCCGGACCGCTTCTGGAGTCGAGCCTGCGCGACCGGCAACGGGAGGCGATGCAGAAAGCGATTGACGAAGTCTCAGCGGCTTTGCGGTTGCTGCGGCGCGCCGACCCATTCGGGGCGGACGTCAAGGCGAGCGACGACTTTCTCGATCCCGTTTTCGAACGGTACTTCGAGAACCTGGGATTGCCGAATCTGATGCGGAAGACGGATTACCACGTTCTTGCCAGACTGGTTCCCTGGGAGCGAGTGGATCCGGAAATTGCCGCTAAGTTGGATCGCATTGTCGAAGTGGCGGAACGCGCGAGGCCGACTGGATAGGCGCATCACTTTGCCGCCAGGACTTCCCGATACGCTTCCTCGTATTGAGGGATGATGCGCTCGGTGGAGAAGCGTTCGATGGCCGTGGATCGCGCGTTGGCCGACAGGCGGCGGTGCAGGGCATCGTCGGTCAGCAGCGCGGTTACGCGGCGGGCCTGCGCTTCTACGTCGCCCACTGCCTCCATGTAGCCGTTCACGCCGTCGGTGATCAACTCCGGAATGCCGCCGACCCGTGTCGAAACAGGAGGCACGCCGCACGCCATGGCTTCCAGAGAGGCCAGCCCGAAGGACTCCATCTCACTCGGCATCAGCAGAACATGCGCCAGGCGGATCAGGTTTTCGACGTGGTCCTGCTTACCGAGGAAGGTGACGTGTTTGGAAACGCCGAGAGTATGAGCCAGGCGCTCGGCGGGCCCGCGCTCCGGTCCGTCGCCCGCCATCAAGAGATGCGCCCGCGTGATTTTGCGTAACGGCCGCGAGGATGCGGATGCAGTCCAGGACGCGCTTCACGGGGCGGAAGTTTGAGAGGTGGATCAGCAGCTTCTCGCCGTCCGGCGCATACTCCCGCGCGCGCGTTTTCTCTTCGTCCGGATGATAGATTTCCAGTTGACGAAGTTGTTGATCACGCGGATCGGGTTCCTGACCCCGAACACTTCCGCCGTCTGTTGACGCAAATCTTCGCTGATAGAGGTGACGCCGTCGGACTGCTCGATCGAGAACTTGGTGATGGGGAAGTAGCAGCGATCCGTGCCGACCAGCGTGATATCGGTTCCGTGCAACGTGGTGATGAACGGGCAGGCGGCGCACCGGCGCGAGCATCTGCTTGGCGAGCAGGGCGGAGATGGAGTGGGGGATGGCGTAGTGGACATGCAGCAGATCGAGGCTATAGCCCTCGGCCACCTCGGCCATGCGCGACGCGAGCGCCAGCGTGTAGGGCGGGTATTGAAACAGCGGATAGGTGGCAACCTCGACCTCGTGATAGAAGATGCGGGGAGTTCCGGGATCGAGGCGGATCGGGTTGGCGTAGGTGATGAAGTGGACGTCGTGGCCGCGCGCGGCGAGTTCGAGGCCCAGTTCGGTGGCGACGATCCCGCTGCCCCCATAGGTGGGGTAACACGTGATGCCGATCTTCATTGCAGGGTCACCGTACTGGCCGATCTGCCCGTTCAGGTTTTCGTCGGGCCGGGCCTGATCGCCGCCTCCGAACCAGAGGCGGGTGGTTCCCTTCCCCGCAAGGACGGAGGGGTCACAGACGACGGCCCGATCCCAATCCGCCGCCCCTCGAAACGTGTCGAGCGTGGTCCAATGCACTCCGTCAGTGGAGCGCGCCGTCAGCAGAGAGCGGCGCTCGTGGGTATCGCGTCCCGTATAGATCATCCAATACCATCCTTCCGCCTGCCATACGGCGGGCTCGCCCAACCCGTTCTCATCCGCGGGGCTGCTTCCCGGCCAAGGAACCGTGAGTACGGGGCTCGAACGCAACTTGGTCCAATGCACGCCGTCCGCGGACCGCGCGAGCCCGATCTGCTGCTGGCGGGCGCGGTTCTGCCCCAGGTAGTAGACGTAGAAAACGCCGGCAAGCTTCAAAACATAAGGGTCGGCAACCCCGCGTTCATCCCAACTGCCGCGCGGGCCGGGTTCGATTACCGGGCTCGGCACCTTGGTCCAATGGCGGCCGTCGGCGGATTGGGCCAGGCCGATCCGCGGGACATCGTGATCGCCGGACTGATACCAGTACCACCACTGCCCGGCATCGAACAGCGCGCTTCCGTTAGCGGCGATATAGGCGCGCTCCCAGGTTTTGGGATCGGGCGTGAGCACGGCGCCCTGTGGGGTCCAGCGATCGCCGTCGGGGGAAGTAGCGAGCGCGGTACGCCAGGTGTGCCCGTCGAAGGCGGAATAGAAGTTGAAGTAGACGCCATTGCGAAAGACCACGGATGGATTCAGAACGTCGTGGCCGGAGCCGCGCGTCAGCACGGGATCGGGTCTGAGTTCGACAAGCGGTCTCAGGTCGCGGCCGCCCGGCAGGGAAGGAAGCGTGAAGTCCGCATAACCGCCGCACCCCGGAGTAACGAGACAAGCGGTCCACAGCAGGCAGGCGAGGACGCGATCGGCCGCATGCCATGATTGCGCGAGACCCCTTTTTTTCTGGAAGCGTCTCGGAAGTGTGACTAACAGATGACAGAAATGTTCTCCGCCCAAGGCAACCCTCTCGATCCGGAAGAACTCCGGAAAATGCACGCATACTGGCGGCGGCGAACTATCTGTCGGTCGGCCAGATTTATCTGCTTAACAACGCTCTGCTGCGCGAGCCGCTGACGGAGCGAGCACATCAAGCCGCGGCTGCTGGGCCATTGGGGCACCACGCCGGGGCTCAACTTCATTTATGTCCATCTGAATCGCGTCATCAAGAAGTACGACCTGAATGTGATCTATGTATGCGGGCCGGGCCACGGCGGGCCCGGGCATGGTCGCGAACACGTATCTGGAAGGCACGTACACCGAGATTCTATCCCAGCATTCCGCAGGACGAAGCGGGCATGCAGCGGCTGTTCAAGCAGTTCTCGTTTCCGGGCGGGATTCCCAGCCATGTGGCGCCGGAGACGCCGGGCTCGATTCACGAAGGCGGCGAGCTGGGTTATTCGCTGGTGCATGCTTACGGCGCGGTGTTCGACAATCCGGATCTGCTTGCGTGCTGCGTGGTGGGCGATGGCGAGGCGGAGACGGGCGCGCTGGCGACCAGCTGGCATTCGAACAAGTTCCTGAATCCGGCGCGGGACGGCGCGGTGCTGCCGATCCTGCATCTGAACGGATACAAGATCGCGGGTCCGACGGTGCTGGCGCGGATGCCAGCATGACGAGCTGGCGATCTCTGTTCGCGGCTACGGATACAAGCCGTACTTCGTGGAAGGGCATGATCCGGAGCCGATGCACCAGCAGATGGCGGCGACGCTGGATGCGGTGATTGGCGAGATTCGAGCGATCCAGAGCAGGACGCGCGCGAGCAACGGCTTCACGAACGGCCCGCGCTGGCCGATGATCATTCTGCGACGCCCAAGGGCTGGACCGGGCCGAAGATGGTGGACGGCAAGCAGATGGAAGGCACGTTCCGCGCGCACCAGGTGCCGCTCGACGACGCTCGGGACAAACCCCGAGACATCTGAAGCATGCTGGAAGACTGGATGCGCAGCTACAGGCCGGAAGAGTTGTTCGACGAGCAGGGAGGTTCCTGAGCCGAGTACGCGGAGCTGGCGCCGAAGGGCGAGCGGCGCATGGGCGCGAATCCGCATGCGAACGGCGGGCTGCTGCTGCAAGGATCTGAGGCTGCCGGATTTCCGCGAATATGCGGTGGAGGTGCGCGAAGCCGGGCAGCGTCGATGGGCGAAGCGACGCGGGTGACTGGGCAAGTTCCTGCGCGACGTGATGAAGCTGAACACGGACGCGAAGAATTTCCGCATGATGTCGGCCGGATGAGACGGCGTCGAACCGGCTGGATGCGGTGTTCGAGGTGACCGAATCGCGAGTCGACCGCGGAGATCGTGGCCGAGACGATGACCATGTGTCGCCGGACGGGCCGCGTGATGGAAGTGCTGAGCGAGCACATGTGCCAGGGCTGGCTGGAAGGCTATCTGCTGACGGGGCGGCACGGATTTTTCTCCTGCTACGAGGCTTTCATCCACATCATCGATTCGATGTTCAACCAGCATGCCAAGTGGCTGAAGGTCATGCGGCATATTCCGTGGCGGCGGCCCATCGCGTCGTTGAATTATCTGCTGACTTCGCACGTGTGGCGGCAGGATCATAACGGCTTCAGCCATCAGGACCCCGGCTTCATCGATCACGTGGTGAACAAGAAAGCGGAGGTGGTGCGCGTTTATTTGCCGCCGGATGCGAACACGCTGCTGTCGCGTGACGGACCATTGCCTGCGCAGCCGCAATTACGTGAACGTGATTGTGGCGGGGAAGCAGCCGGCGCTGCAGTGGCTGGACATGGACGCGGCGGTGCAGCACTGCACGGCCGGGGCTGGGCATCTGGGAGTGGGCGAGCAACGACACCGGGCTGGAGCCCGATGTGGTGATGGCGTGCTGCGGCGACGTGCCGACGCTGGAAACGCTGGCGGCGGTGGATCTGCTGCGCCAGCATCTGCCCGACCTGAAGATCCGGGTGGTGAACGTGGTGGATCTGATGACGCTGCAGCCGCCGAGCGAGCATCCGCATGGCATGTCGGACAAGGATTACGATTCGCTGTTCACCGAAGACAAGCCGATCATCTTCAACTTATCACGGTTATCCGTGGCTGATCCACCGGCTGACTTACCGGCGCACGAACCAGCAACTGCACGTGCGCGGATATAAGGAAGAAGGGCACGACGACCACGCCGTTCGACATGTGCGTGCTGAACGAGATCGACCGGTTCCATCTGGCGATGGAGTGATCGATCGCGTGGAGCGACTGGGGGACACGGCATCGCATGCGCGTGAGCTTTTCCGGATGAAGCTGATCGAACACCGGCAATACACGCGGGAGTTCGGCGATGATATGCCGGAAATCAAGAACTGGAAATGGCCGCACTAAATGCTGGTTCTGGTTCTAAATTGCGGCAGCTCGTCGTTGAAATTTCAATTGATCGAGACGAGCCAGGAGCAGATCGACGCGAACACGGACCGGGTGCTGGCGCGAGGGCAGGTGGAGCGGATCGGGTCGTCCGACGCGCGCATCACCTACCAGGCAACCGGCGCGGAGAAGCTGCAGAAAACGGCGGCGGTGCGGGATGCGGACGAGGCTATCCGGATCAGCTTCGAGCAGTTGGCGACGGTCGGCGATCCCCGGCAGATTGAAGCGGTGGGCCATCGCTTCGTGCATGGCGGGGATCTGTTTCGTGAATCGGTTTTGATCGACGGGACGACGCTGCCGCGGATCGAGAGCTTATCGGCGCTGGCGCCGTTACACAATCCGCATAATCTGGCGGGCTTCTATGCCAGCCGCAAGCATCTTCCGCAAGCCCTGCAAGTGGCGGTGTTCGATACGGCGTTCCATCAGACGCTGCCGGTGAAGGCGTTTCTCTATGGAATTCCTTACGAGTATTATGAACGCGATCGAGTGCGCAAGTACGGCTTTCATGGGACTTCATACCGCTACGTGTCCTGGCGATACGCGCGGTTGATGAAGACGCCGATCGAGAAGTTGAAGCTGATCGTCTGCCACTTGGGGAACGGCTGTTCGATGTGCGCGATCGACGGCGGTAAGTCGGTGGATACGTCGATGGGGTTCACGCCGATGGACGGTTTACTGATGGGAACGCGGCCGGGGGAACTGGATCCAGCGGCGGTGCTGTATTTGGCGGGGCGCGACCCGCAGGGTGTCGAGGGCATTCAGGAAATGCTGAACCATCGGGCGGGGCTGGCGGGGATCACGGGCGGCACGAGCGACATGCGGGACATTCTGGAGCGCCGCGATCGGGGCGACGCGCGCGCACGGGATGCGGTGGACGTGTTCTGTTATCGGATAGCGAAGACCCTCGGCGCTTACCTGACCGTGCTGGGCGGCGCGGATGCGGTCGTGTTTACCGCGGGGATCGGCGAGAATGCGAGCGCGATCCGGCAGCAGATCGGCGACGGCGCGGCGTGGCTGGGGATCGCGATCGATCGCGAACGGAATCAGGCGGCACGTGGCGAAGAAACTCTGATCAGCACCGATGCCTCGCGCGTGGCGGTGTGGGTGATTCCGACCGATGAAGAGCTCTGGATTGCCCGGGATGCGTTTGCGTGCAGTTCATGTGTTGCAATATGAAAACTCATGAGCGCCGCGCAGCCATTCACCATTCTGTGCTTTGCCAGTTACGAGAAGGGCCACGCATTTCTACGCGAGGCGAAGCAGGGGGGCGCGCGCGTGCTTCTGCTGACCTCCTTAAGCCTGAAGGACCAGGCGGCCTGGCCGCTCGAAAGCATTGATGAGATCTTCTACATGCCGGACGAGGAGAATGTCTGGAATCGCGAAGACACGCTGAAATCGATCAGCTTTCTGGCGCGCAATCACCGGATCGACCGGATCGTAGCACTGGATGAATTCGATCAGGAGATCGCGGCGGCGATCCGGGCGCATCTTTGTCTGCCGGGCATGGACGAGACCACCACGCGCAAGTTTCGCGACAAGCTCTACATGCGGACGGCGGCGGCATTGGCGGCGATTCGGGTACCGGTATTTACGGGGGTGGTGAACCACGAGGTGCTGGATGCGTTCACGCGCCAGATCGCAGCGCCGTGGGTGCTAAAGCCGCGCTTCATGGCGGGGGCGATCGGCATCAAGAAGATCCAGTCCGCCGCGGAGCTTTGGAGCACGCTGGAGGCATTGGGCGATCCGCAGTCGTTCTACCTGCTGGAGCAATACGTACCGGGGAACGTCTGTCATGTGGACTCGATTGTGTGGGACGGCCGCGTGGTGTTCCGGATTGCGAGCGCGTATGGGCGGCCACCGATGGACGTGTCGCATGCGGGGGGTGTGTTTACGACGTCGATTCTGCCGCGCGGCGGCGATCTGGAACAGGAGTTGACGGCGTTGAACGAGAAGGTGCTGACCGCGATGGGTCACTGGCGCGGAGTGAGCCATACCGAGTTCATTGTCAGTCATGAAACCGGGGATCTTTTCTTCCTGGAAACGGCGGCGCGGGTGGGCGGCGCGCATATCGGAGACCTGGTGGAAGCGGCGGCGGGGCTGAATCTGTGGGCGGAGTGGGCTCGGGTGGAAGCATCGACGACAGACCAGCCCTATGTGCTGCCGAAGGTGCGCGAGCGTTATGCGTCGCTGATCGTTTCCCTATCAAGGCAGGAGCGGCCGGACATCGCGGCGTACGATGCTCCGGAAGTGGTATGGCGGATGGACGAGAAGCACCATGTGGGGATGATTGTGGCTTCCGCCGATCATGAGCGGGTGGCCGCGTTGCGGGACCAGTACATCGCGCGGGCCGCGGAGGAATTCGGAGCGGTGTTGCCGCCGCAGAACCGGCCAACGCACTGAGGAACAGGCTTGCCGGCTCCCGCAACGGTGATCGCGATTGCTTCGTTGAAAGGCGGAGCGCCGCTGGCGGCCTCTCTGGACGGTCTTGCGCGGCAGACGGATCAGGATTTCGAAGTGATCGTCGTGGATAACAGCGGGACGGGACGCATCGAACGCGAACTGGCGGGGCGGCGCGGCGTGCGGGTTTTGTGCAATGCGCGCAACGTGGGATTTGCAGCGGCGGTGAACCAGGCATGGAGGATGTCGGAGGCGCGGTACCTGGCGACGTTGAATGACGATGCGGAGCCGCATCCCGGCTGGCTGGGCGCGCTGCGGCGCGAGATGGAAGCTGCGGGCCCCATGGCGAAGATGGGGATGTGCGCTTCGCAAGTCAGGCTGTGGGGGACGGCGACGCTCGACTCTGCGGGCATGCGAATGGGCTGGACGGGTCGAGCAAGCAGCGCGGACACGGCGAGCCGCCGGAGTTGTTTGCGAGGCGCGAGCCGGTGCTGTTTCCAAGCGCGTCGGCAGCGCTGTACCGGCGCGAGATGGTGGAGGATATCGGACTGTTCGACGAGGCATTTTTTCTGTATTGCGAGGACACGGATCTGGGGTTGCGCGCGCGTTGGAACGGATGGGGGTGCGTGTATGTTCCGGACGCGGTGGTGGAGCACGGCTATTCGCAGTCCTCGAGCGCAGCGTCGGCGTTGAAGGCCTGGCATATCGAGCGCAACCGGCTGTGGGTAGCCGGTGAAGAACTTCCCTTTGCCCCTGTTGCTTGGAGTTCCCTGGCAGAGCGCGGTGCGGTACTTCTGGCACGCGGTGTACCTGATGCTGAACCGCGGCGCGGCGGCGCAGTTCCGGAACGAAGGCCACGGCATGGCGGCGCTGGCGGGGATGATTCTCAAGGCGCACTGGACGCTTTTCACCCAATTCGGCGAGCTGCGCCGCAAGCGGCGGGCGATTCGCCGGGAGCGGTGTTGAGCGCCGCGCAGTTCGCGGAACTGGTGAAGCAGCACTCGATTTCGGGCCGGGAGATTGCCCGGCTGTGATCCGGCCGGATGGGCCGAATTCGCTGCTGGTTATCGTGCCCGCGCTGAACGAAGAGGGCGCGATCGCGGCGGTGGTGCAGTCGGTGAATCGGGAGATGCCGGGAGTGCCGGTGCTGGTGATCGACGATTACTCAAGCGATGCGACGGTACTGCGGGCGAAGGAGGCCGGTGCCGCGGTGGTGAGCCTGCCGCGGCATCTAGGGCTGGGCGGGTGCGTGCAGACGGGTTACAAGCTGGCCTTCGAACTGGGCTTCGACTACGTGGTGCGCGTAGACGGAGATGGCCAGCATGACGCGCGCGACATTCCGCGCATCTATGAAACGCTGCTGCGGTCGGGCGCGCACATGGTGATCGGATCGCGTTTTATCGAGCATAACGGGCAACACACGTCGCCGATGCGGGGGTTGGGGATCGTCTTCTTTCGCTGGATGCTGCGAGTAGTGCTGGGCAAACCGGTGCATGACCCGACCTCGGGATTCGTGGGGGTAAACCGGACGGCGCTGCAGGTGTTCAGCCGGACGTTTCCGCTGGAGTATCCGGAGATCGAGGCGCTGGTCGTGCTGCAGCGGCGGCGGTTCCGGTTCGAGGAGGTGCCGTGCCGGATGCTCCCGCGCACGACCGGGCGGTCTTCGATCACGCCGGCGCAGTCGATCTACTACATCATCCACGTGTTGCTCGGGATTGTGGTGAATGTGCTGAAGTATGATGCTCGTAGCGCTCTTCAAGAAAACCGGCGACAAGAAACGCGCCCGCCCGATACTCTCTGATGTCCCGCCTGCTCTTTTTTACCAGCGCAATCAGCGTGCTCCTGTTCCTGCTCGTGCTGTTCTCGGTGCGGAGGGCGCGTATCCGGGCCGAGTACTCGGTAGGCTGGCTGTTGGCGGCGGTGGCGCTGTTTGCGCTCTCGCGGTCGGAGTGGCTGCTGGAGCGCGCGGCGCAGATGCTGCAGATCGAGCAACCGCCTGTGGTGCTGCTGGTGGGAGTATTCGGCGTCTTCCTGCTCCTCTCCTTCTGGGCATCCATTCTGCTTTCGCAGTTGCGGGACGACACGGTGGCGCTGGTGCAGCGGATCGCGATTCTCGAGTTTCAGGTTCAGTATTTAAAGGGCCATGGCGAAGGCAGCGCGGATCGCTAGAGGAAAGGCAGCCCCGGCTTCGATTGCCCCATCCCGCACCTTCCCTGGATGGATGTGGGGCGCGCTGCTCTTCGCGGGAGCGTTGATCGCAGCGTTCGCGGTGTACGCCCCGTCGATGAACGGAGACTTCGTTTTCGACGACCGCGGGCTGCCGATGTTCTACACCAACGCGGTGGCGCAGCCGCTGCGGGTCTGGCTGGGAGCGCGGCCCCTGCTGATGGCAACCTTCTACTTCAGCTTCCATACGTCCGGGCTGGAGACAAACGGCTATCACGCGCTAAATGTCATGCTGCACGCTGCCTGCGCGTTGCTCGTATTCTTCGCGATCCGGCGACTGCTCGAGTGGTCCGGGGCGGACCAGCAGAAACGGACGGGAGTCTCTATTTTCGGGGCAGCGCTTTTTCTGCTGCATCCAGTCCAGACCGAAGCGGTGAGCTATATCGCGAGCCGTTCGGAGACGCTGAGCGTGCTTCTGTTTCTGGCGGCGTTCAATGTCTTCCTGTACCGGCGCCGGGTGGAAGTGGATGTAAAAACCACGGCGCTGATTCTGTTTCTGTACGCGTGTGCCATGAGTTGCAAGGAACATACGGCGATGCTCCCGGCAGTCCTGCTGCTCACCGATTACTTTTTCAATCCGGGTTTTTCGTTCACCGGGATACGGAAGAACTGGAAGCTCTACGTACCGATCGCGGTCGCGGGCCTGGCGGGAATCTTTTATTTCTCGACCTATATCGTCGCGGGCTCAAACCTGGGTTTCGGCTTGAAGAACTTAACCGCCTACGACTATCTTCTGACCGAATTCCGGGCGGTGTTCGTATACCTGCGCCTGTTTCTGCTTCCCTACGGGCAGAGTGTGGATTACGACTTCCCCATTTCGCATAGTCTGCTCGATCAGGGCGCGGGGATATACGGAGCGGCGCTGCTGTTGCTGATCGGCGCGGCGATCTATTTCCGCAAGCGGTTCCCGCTAGCCTCTTACGGATTCCTGGTTGCCCTGGTACTGCTGGCACCCACGAGCTCGATTGTGCCGATCAAAGATCCCCTGGTGGAGCGGCGTCTGTATCTGCCATTTATCGGGATGGCGTTGATGGCGGCGGAAGCGGCGCTGCGCATTCCGTGGAAGCGTGAGCGGCTCTATGCGCTGCTGGCCGGGATTTGTGTGGTGTTCGCGATCCTAACCTACCAGCGCAACGGCAAGTGGACCGGCATGGAAGCGTTGTGGCAGGACGTGGTTTCGAAAGAGCCGCGAAACGCGCGGGCGCTGATGGGCCTGGCGGATGCGTATGCGCTGCGGGGGCAGTGCGGCGAAGCAATCCCTTACTTCGTGAGAGCCGCCAGGCTGGAGCCGCAGGATTTCCGGAACATGTACAACCTGGCGAGCGCGTACGATTGCGTGAACGACGCGCCCCAGGCGATGGAGAGTTACCGAAAGTCGATCGCCATCAAGCCATCGGCCGACGCGTGGGCGCACCTGGCGATGATCCAGATGAAGCAGGGGCAGTTCGACACGGCGTACCAGAGCCTGTTCCGGGCCGGACAGGTGGATCCATCGTATCTGCTGACCTACACGTACACGGGCATCCTGGATCTGGCGTTCGGGAAGTTTCCGGCAGCGGAAGCGCAGTTCCGGAGAGTGCTGGCGGTGGATCCGGTGAATGAGCTGGCGCTGCGGGGTGTCCAGCGCGTGCAAAATCATCAGCGCCAGTTTTGATGCGGGCCTTTGCTTGCTGATCGGGATCAACGCGCTGTACCTGATTCCCGGCGGCGTGGGCGGCACCGAGATCTACCTTCGGAATGTGCTGCAGGCGCTCGCCAGGATCGATCCGGCCAACGAGTATTTCGTGCTGCGGAACCGGGACACGGGAAAGGACCTGACGCCGGATGCGCCGCGATTCCGGGACTGTCCGCAGCCGGTAAGCGGGAGGTTCCGGCCGGCGCGGCTGCTCTATGAGCAGATCGCGCTACCCGCGGTGTGCGCGCGCCTGCGGCTGGATGCGCTGTTCAATGGGGGATTCACGGCGCCGCTGCTGGGCGCGCCCCCGATGGTCACGGTTTTTCACGATCTGCAATATCTGCGGCATCCGGAATACTACCGGTGGTTCGATCTGCCGTTTTGGAGTGCGATGCTGCCGGCGTCGGCGCGGCGCTCGCGGCGGATTGTGGCGCTCTCCGAGACGGTGAAGGAGGACGTGGTTCACTACTACGGCTATCCGGCGAACCGCATCGCGGTGGCGCCGCACGGCGTGGAGCCGGAATTCGACGAGGTGGCCGAGCGTCGGCGGCGGGAGCCTCCAACCGAGAAGCTGATTCTATGCGTGTCGACCTTGCATCCGCACAAAAACCTGCACGGTTTATTGACGGCGTTTGCGCAGTTCCGGGAGGCCAACACCGGCTGGAAACTGTGCCTGGCGGGGATGAAAGGTTTCGAGACGGAGCGGATCGAAGCGCGGCGGAGGGAACTGCGCCTGGAGGATTCCGTCACGATCACGGGTTGGATCCCGCGGGCGGAACTCTACGATCTATTTGCGCGGGCAGCGGCGTTCGTCTATCCGTCGCAGTTCGAAGGCTTCGGGATCCCGGTTCTGGAGGCGCTGGCGGCGGGGGTTCCTGCGGCATGTTCGCGGCTGCCGTCGCTCGCGGAAATCGCAGGGGCATGTGCGACGTTTTTCGACCCAAACCGCATCGACGAGATGGTGCGGGCGGTCGAGGCGATCACGAGCGACACGCCGGAGCGCGAGCGGTTGCGGCAAGCGGGGTTGGAACGCGCGCGGGATTTCACCTGGGAGCGGTCGGCGCGGGCACTGGTGCGGGTGTTCGAGGAAGTGGTTCAGGAGAAGACGCGTTCAAAAAAGTCCCACGATTGACGGGCAATCGGAGCCCAGCGGTAGTGGCGGGCGGCATGCGTTTTCCCAAGGGCGCCGAGTTCCGCGCGGAGGGCCGGCGAGGTGAGCAGGCGGTGCAGCGCAGCGGTGATGTCGTGGACGGAAAGCGGGTCGACCAGCAGTCCGCTTCCGGCGGCGACTTCGGGCATGCTGGAGACATTGGAAGTTACCACGGGGACGCCGCAGGCCATGGCTTGCGCGAGCGGGAATCCGAAGCCTTCGTAAAGAGAAGGGTAGGCGAGCACGGCGGCCCCGGCGGTGAGCGCGGGCAAGGCCGATTCGGGGACGTAGCCGAGGTAATGAACGCCGGGGATACCGCTCTGGAGGCGGGCCAGAGTGGAGGCGGATTTCCAGCCGGCGGGTCCGGCGACGACGAGGTCGAAGGCGCCGGAGAGATCGTTCGGAAGCGCGGCCCAGGCATCGAGAAGGCGGTCGAGGTTCTTGCGCGGCTCGATGGTTCCGACACTAAGGACGTAGGGGCGCGCGCGGGTGGGCGAAGCGGGCGCGGCGGAGAAATACTCTTCGGGGACGCCGTGCGGGATTACCGTGATGCGGTCGGGATTGAGGCCGAGGAGTTCGACGGCGTCCTGGCGGGCGCTCGCGGAGACGGCGATCAGCGCGTCGGCATGCCGCCAGACGTGCTCGGCCATCTGATGGGCGGCGGCGGTATTGACGCGGGTGTGGAATTCGGGCAGACGCCAGCAGGTGAGGTCGTGGATGTGGGAGGTGAGGCGGCGCGTGCGCGGGGGCAGGCGCGTTTGAGGAGAACCGTGAAAGAGGTCGAAGCGCGGGACGAGCCGCCGGGCAACGGCGTGTGTGGCGGGGAAGTTGAGGGCGGCGATGAGGAAGAGGCGCCAGTCCGGGATGCCGCTTTCGAGGCCGCGGTCGTGATCCAGCGCGGGAAGGCGATCGAGGTAAGGGAAGAGTTGGACGTCGTGGGGGCCGCGGGCGGCAAAGAGCGCGCGGGTCCAGTAAAAAAGGTGGTTCTTGACGCCGGCGCTGCGGAGGAGCGCGGGCGTGAGATCCAGAGTGAGCCGCATGGACGGGAGTTTCCCGTCAGTCTCGCATGCGCCAGGGCGCGGCATATGATGGAGCCGTGATGCATCGATGGTTACTGACGCTGGCATGGGCGTCGTTGAGTGTGCTTGTGGCGGCCGAGCCGGTCTATTTCGGGACGTATACGGCGAAGGGCAGCAAGGGGATTTACCGGGCGGAGTTCGACCCGAAGACCGGGACGCTGTCGCAGCCGGTGCTGGCGGCGACGGCAAACGACCCCTCGTTCGTTATTGTCAACCCGAGGAAGCCTTACGCGTACGCCGTGGACGAGGGCGGGAACAAGGTGAGCGCGTTCCAGATTGTACCGGGATCGGGCGATTTGAAGCTGATCAACCAGGAGGACGCCGGCGGCGGACCCTGTCACCTGGCGCTGGACGCGACGGGGCGGATACTGGTAGTGGCGAATTACGGAGACGGCAGTTATGCGACCTTTCCGATACGAGCGGACGGAGCTCTAGGGAAGCGGGCGAGCTTCGTCAAGCTAACCGGGAAAGGACCCGACGCGGAGCGGCAGGAAGCGCCGCACGCGCATTCGGCGACCTTCACGGCGGACAACCGTTTCCTGCTGATGGACGACCTGGGGACGGACCGGACGATGGTGTTCCGGGTACATCCGGAGACCGCACAGTTGGAGGCAGCCGGTACGGGGATGGCCGATCCTGGGGCGGGACCCCGGCATCTGGTGATCGATCCCAAGGGCCGCTTCGTTTATGTGCTGAATGAGATGAAGGCGACCGTGACGCGGTTCGCGTGGGACGGAAAGCAGGGGACGCTGCGGAAGGTGGACACAGTCGCTTCGCTGCCGGCCGGCTTCCACGGAGAGAACACCGCGGCGGAGATTGCGATTGACCGCGAGGGGCGGACGCTCTATGCGTCGAACCGCGGGCATGACAGCATCGCGGTATTCCGGGTGGAGCGGGACGGGGCGCTGCGGCTGCAGGGAAACGTGCCCACGGGCGGGAAAGAGCCGCGAAACTTTGTGCTGGACCCTACGGGCGGTTGGCTGTTGGCGGCAAATCAGAACTCCGGTAATGTGGTGGTTTTTAGAATCGACCGCGCGACGGGGATGCCAACCGCGACGGCGCAACAGATCTCGCTTTCACAGCCGGTCAGCATTACTTTTGCAAAATGACAGTTTTGCCAAGAACTGTAGACGGGCTGGGAAAGCGGTATATCAACGGTATAATTTTGGCTGTATCCACTCTTCGTTTTCCGTTTAAAGGAGCATGACTTGAGCCGTAGTATCCGGGCATCTTTGTTATTTATTGTTTCGACCGCGTGTGTATGGGCGCAGGGCGCGCACATGATGGGGATGGGCGACAGCCTCGGCGAGGGCGTTCAATCGGCGAACGCCTTTACGGTGAGCCAGCAGCAGGGTTATCTGAATTACATCGCGACGCAGGCGAAGGTTTCGCTCCCGCTACCGCTGATTAGCAGCACAAATCATGGCGCGGTGGGATCGGCGAGAGGGCGTTCGCGCGTGGACCCCAAGCTGCATCCGCTGGACGTGGCAGTTTCGGGGGCCACTGTAAACGACGTCTTGACAGCCGCCGCGAGCAGCACGATCAAGCGTGAAGTGGATCTGGTCATGCAGCCTTACACCGGGCTGACGCAGATCGACGTGGTGGAACGGGTCAAACCGGGAATCGTGTTTTGCTGGGTGGGAAGCGACGACATCATCAATTACGTACTCGACTACCAGCACCTGAACGCGCCACGCGGGATCACGAGCCTGACGCAGTTTACGTCGGACTATCGCACCCTGATGTCACGCTTGAAGGCGACCGGATCGAAGGTAGTGGTGGGGAATATCCCGGACCTGACACAGGTGGCTTTCCTGTTCGATAACAACGATCTCACCAAGTATCTGGGTCAGAACTACAATTTGCCGGCGGGGTCTTACACCACGTTCGGGGCGATGCTGCTGATCAAGCTGGGCAAGAAAACACCGGCCATTTTGACCGATCCGGCTTACGTGTTGGACGCGACGCAGATAGCGAATATACGGAGCCAGGTTCAGGCTTACAACGCGGTGATCAGCCAGCAGGCGGCGGCAGCGGGATTCCCGGTGGTGGATGCTTATTCGATCGTCAATTCGTATATCACGAATCCGCTGACGATTGAGGGCGTGACCATCACGACGCGCTACAACGGCGGGGCGTTCAGCCTGGATGGCATACACCCTTCGGACACAGGGTACACGGTTTTCGCTAATGCCTTTATCACGGCGGCGAACACGGCTTACGGCTTTAAGATCCCGGTAATCCCGATGAGCGCGCAAGTCACTGTGTTCAACGCCGACCCTTTCGTGGACTTCAACGGCAACGGGGTGGTTCCGGGCCGGCCGAACACGGGGCTGCTGGAGACGTTGGGACCGAAGCTTGGGGTTTCGGGGGACACGCATGAGCACGGAGCATCGGTGAATCCGTCCGGGGCTGCGGCGGCTTCCGTTAGCGCTTCCGGATTTATGCAAAGCTATTTTGCAGCCAAAGGGATGAATCCGTTCTCGGCGTGGAACAACGACGATGTCGAGAACGCGGTCAGCGAGATGTTGAACGCGCCGCGATAAGCGGGCGCGTTGCTATAAACGGGCGGTTTGGACGCAAGGCCATCCCGCCCGCCCCTTCTACTGATTTACTCCGCTGGCTAGAAATCCTCCATCCACCGGCAACACCACCCCATTTACATAGCTGGATGTATCGAGCGCGAGGAAGACGGCTGCGGAAGCGACTTCCTCGGCAGTTCCGAAGCGGGCGAGCGGCGTGCGCAGGAGAAACTCCTGGCCGCGGGGCGTCTCGTCAAGCAGCTTCCGGTTGAGTTCCGTCGGGACCACGCCCGGCGCGATCGCATTCACGCAGATACCGTGGCGGGCCCACTCGATGGCGAGCGATTTGGTGAGGGAAGCGATGGCGGCTTTACTGGCCGAATAGGCGGCGACCTCGAAGAGCGCGACGAAGGTGGAGAGGGATGCGATGTTGATGATCCTTCCGTAGCCGCGCTCGATCATGTGGGAGCCGAAGATCTGGGAACAGCGCAACGCGCCGGTGACGTTGGTGTCGAAGATGGCATTCCACTCCTCATCCGTGACCTGAAGGGTGGGGGTGCGTTTGGTGCGTCCGGCGCAGTTGACGAGGATGTGGATCTGGCCGAAAGCCTCGATCGAAGCGTCGCGGAGGGCGGCGATGCTGGCGCGGTCGGAGACATCGACGGGACGCGCGAGCGACCGTCGCCCCAGCGCTTCGATGGAGCTGGCGGTCTGGATGCAGAGATCGGCCCGGCGGCCGGTGGGAACGACGTTGGCGCCGGCTTCGGCGAGCGCGAGCGCGATGGCGTGGCCGATGCCGGAGGTAGCGCCGACAACCACGGCATTACGGCCTTCGAGACTGAACCGGGCTGGCATGTCAGGCATTTACTTCCACCAGGATTTTCTGGAAAGCGGCGGGTCGCGCGCTCCAATCTTCGAAAGCGCGGCCGGCTTCGGCAAGCGGAATGGTATGAGAGATGGCGGCATCGATGGGGAAACGGCCGGCGCGCATCATCGCGATCACGGCCGCGAAATCCTCGGGAAGCGCGTTGCGGGAGCCGAGGATATCGAGCTCCTTCTGGACGAACCAGCGCGTTTCATAAGCGACGGGCTCCTTGGCGTAACCGATATAGACAACGCGGCCGGTCCAGGCAACTTCCTCAATGGCGGCGCGAAAGGTCTGGGGAAGTCCGATGGCTTCGATGATGACGTCCGGGCCGCGTTCGCCGGTGAGGGAGAGAAGGCGCTTATGAAGAGACTCGCGCGCGGAGTGGATGGTGTGGGCGGCTCCGGCTAGCTGGGCCAGGTGGAGCTTGGCATCGTCCACATCGACCGCGATGACGGTGGCGCCGCGAAAGGCAGCGCCGGATACCGCTCCGAGACCGACGCCGCCGCAACCGAAGACGGCAACGGTGTCGGAGGGGACGACGCGCCCGCGACTGACGGCATGAAAGCCCACGGTGAGCGGTTCCACGATGCTAAGAGCGCGGAGGGAAAGGCCTTCGGCGACGACCAGGCGGGAGAACGGGACGGTGATGAAAGACGTGAGGGCGCCATCGCGCTGGACCCCGAAGGTTTGATTGAACTGGCAGGCGTTGGGGCGGCCGCGGCGGCAGGAGGCACAGCTTCCACAATTGGTGTAAGGCGAGACGGCGACATCGAGGCCGGCGCGCAGGCCGTCCGGAGCGCTTCCGTTCAGAGCTTCGATGGTGGCGGCGATTTCATGACCGGGGACACGGGGGTAAGTGACGAGAGGGTTACGTCCTTGAAAGGTGCTAAGGTCGGTGCCGCAGAGCCCGACGGAACGCACGCGCAACAGGGCGTGGCCGGGTTCGGGAAGCGGTTCCGGACGGTCTTCGAAGTGGGAGCGGCCGGGTTCCTGGATGACGAGGGCTTGCATCGGAAAGGGTGATTCTAACAGGGGGCCGACTGCCCTTAGAAATCGGGGTGCACTTGCCGCATCCATTGCCGGATGAGCGGGATTTCGGCCTGATCGAGGGCGTGGGTAGGCGCTAGCCAGAGGGATTCGACGGCGGCGCCGGCCTGGCGCAGGGTGGACTCGAGTTCGATGGCCTGGGCGCGGGGGACGTGGATGTCGTTCTGCGGCTTGGGAGAGGAGGACGGATTTGCCGGCGAGGTCAGGGAGCGGCGTGACCGGGAGGGGCATGGTGGCGCGAAGGAGGATCGCGGCGCCGAGGACTTCAGGCCGGAGCAGCAGAAGCGCGGCGGCGATATTGGCTCCGTTCGAGTAGCCGAGGGCGGTGACGTCCTGCGGGCGAAAGCGATATTGGGCAGCGGCGGCAACGATGAAATCGGCAAGTTCGTGGGTGCGGAGCTTGAGATCTTCGAGGTCGAAGACGCCCACGGCGAGGCGGCGGAAGAAGCGCGGCATGCCGTGTTCGAGGACTTTGCCTCGAGGACTGAGGAGGCGTGCGCGGGGGAGGACGGCGCGGCCGAGCGGCAGGAGGTCACGCTCATCGCCGCCGGTTCCGTGGAGAAGCAAGAGGACGGGGGCGGCGGGCGAGCCGTCCTCCCACTCGTGGTGAAAGGTTAAGCCGGGCATGGTTCGTTCTGAAGCAACCCAGGCTGCGGCAATGGCGGGAGCGCGGCGGCAATGGCGGAGCGACGCGGTTCGAGCCAGGGAGGAAGTTGGAGGCGACTGCCGAGCTGTTCATAAGACTCATCGGTGAGGAAGCCGGGATTTTCGGTGGCGATTTCGTAGAGGACGCCGCCCGGTTCACGGAAATAGATGGAGTGAAAGTACTGGCGGTCCTGCACGGGGGTGACGTGAAGACCGGCGTTGAGGAGATGCTGGCGCCAGGTGGATTGCTCGGCGTCATCGGGCGCGCGCCAGGCAATGTGGTGAACGATTCCGGGGCCCATGCGTCCGCGTTTAATGGTGGGTACGCTCGCAATTTGAGCGAGTTGGCCGGGCGCAATGCCGAGCTGCTGTTCGAGCACGCGTTCGGTGTCGGCGACTTCCGGAGCGTGGATATCGAGAACCACGTGGTGAATGCCGTGGATGGCGTTTTCGGGGGCAACGGGTCCTTCGTCCCAGCGGAGAGCGGGTTCAACGGAAGCGGCTTCGACGAGTTGCAAGGAGAGGCCGTCGGGATCGGTAAAGGTGGAGAGTGCCGGCAGTTTCGGCGAAGGCAAGTTGAGCCGCGAGGAAGCGCTCTTTCCAGAAAGCCGCGGCGCCGGCCGGAATGGCGAGAGCCACGGTGCTGGTCTCTCCGGTGGAGCGTACGCCGGGCGAAGCGTGCGCCCATGGGAAAAAGGTCAGGATGCTGCCGGGAGTGCCCTGCCCGCTGCCGTAATAGAGGTGATAAGAGCCGGGATCGTCAAAGTTGACGGTGACTTTCACCAGGCGAAGCCCGAGCATGCCGGTGTAGAAGCGGACGTTGCGCGCAGGGTCACCGGCGATGGCCGTTATGTGGTGGAAGCCGTGAATACGAGGCATGCGGGTTGGATTCGGGCAGGCGCGCAAAAGTCGCAAATGCGGCCGTGGCGGCTAAATTTCAGAGTTGAGGGAAATCCGGTCTTCGCACAGGGTTAGAGGTTCGGAGTTTTCGAACTAGAACAGCGAACCCGTAAATTGAGGGAGCGAGATCCGTTTGGGGGAATGCCCCGGTAGATCGTAGAGAGTAGCGACTCTCAAGCTCGGAGCCTGATAGGCTCAGAGCAATTTTTCTTGCCGGGAAAAAGGAGAGAGCCGTTATGAAGAAACCACCCATATGAACGCGCCCGCAGCCTGCCCGTAGGCCGCGCGGGTGTTTTAATTGCGGATATTGACTGTGAAGAATTCGAGGAAGCCCCACGCGGCCCGCTCTCCCGCTTCGGTCATGAGCGGGGGCAGCCCCGGCCCGGTTGTTTCTTGTAGGGCGAGCGCGTCATCAGTCATTTTCACCTCCCCCATGCTGAGATAACAGCGCGTTCATAATATCCTGCGGACATCGGAAATTCGTATCGCGCAGGCGGCCGAAGACCTCGTTCAACCGGATAAGGCCCCGGTGTGCGGCGAGGTCCAGAACACCGAGCGTGCCGGTGACGGCAATTCCTCTGCGTCGCGCCGCCGCCACGCCGCTGCGGTCATCCATCAACACCAATTTCCGCCTCAAGCGTTACCGCCAGCGAGGGCTGCTCTTCCTCCGGCGTCGAGTGATTCATGTTCCGCAGCGGCGCTTTCCGAAACGTTCACCACGTCGAGCCATGCCGGGGGACTGCTTATCCATTGGCGCACCGCAAGCGGAGCCTCGCGATGTGTCAGTTCGTCGCGCACCACGGAGGGAATCGAAATATGCTCAAACAGCCGGGGAAGAAGTTCGCTTTGTCCAATCAGCACCAGATAGTGCAGCGGCCCGGTATCGGCGACGACGAGCCGCACGCCCCTTTACAGGCCGATGCGGCGCAGGTCGCGCCGCTCCTGTTCCAACTCCTCCAGCGTGTACTCCATGAAGATGTCGTGCGCTTTGAGAAAGCCGTCGAGCGCCTCGCGCGTTTCAAAACCGAGCATGCGGCGCAACTCGGGCTTAGTGACATGACCATGACCGAACGCTTCCAGCGCCAGAGCCTCCAGCGCTCGGCGCGAGATCTCTCCTTCGCTTGCGCCGATGCGCCGCGCCACGTCGTCGGGAATATGCACGGTCAGATTCATGCGCTCACTCTACGCGGCCCTCTCCCGCAAGTCAATACGGCGATGGCCGTTATGTGGTGGAAGCCGTGAATACGAGGCATGCGGGTTGGATTCGGGCAGCCCCGCAAGAGTCGCAAATGCGGCCGAGGCGCGGGGAACGTACTTCCCGCCCATCCGCGCGGTCCGGGATATCAGTTGCCCGGTTCGCCGGTCAGATACAGCGAAAGCATGCGGTAGCTCCGGTACGAAAGGGCGCCGGTCTGAACGAGGTAGTTTTGCACTCCGGCAAGGGAGTATTCGGAATGCTGAGCCACCTGATTGCCTCCTGAAGATACGAAACCGGCGTCGAAATGATAATCGCCGTTGTCGAGGCGCTGCGAACTGCCGAGCGCGCCCGCGGAGACGCCTAAATCCTGGGAGAGCAGCGGCGTGGCGGTGAAAGCGGACTCATCCAGGCTCAGGACCATCCCGCGGCTATTCTCAACGATTCCCGGGTTCTCAGCCGCCCGCGTATTTCCGTTATCGAAGAGTGACATCACCAGGGTTCCCTGGGGCGCATATCTGGCATCATGCTGATGGGAAAACCACGGGTAAGGATCGGAACTGACGAAACTAAATGACCCGTCCCTGCCCAGCTTCCACAAGACCGCGCCGGATCCTTTCCCGTCCTGGTAGTCGATCCTGACCACCCAATCCTGATGCCGCATGGAGAAAAGCAGGTCGCCGCTCGAGGGAATGTAGTAAATCGAATTGCCGTGTGTCCAGTCTTCGGCGGTGTCCGCGAGAGTGATCGGGGCACACCCGGATTCCCGCTGTTGACACGTCTCTCCCAGGATTGCGGCGCGGTTGACGTCCAGGTGATCGTACGCGCTCCACGCCCAGGCCACCTGAAAATCGGCATCGAGATCGACGATGGCATTTCCAATCAGGTCAATGGGCGTGCGGGAGCCTTGCGTCCCTGCGGGAAAGATTTTCTCCTGACTGCAGTTGACGAGAGTGTGGCCATTCGGCAGACGAATCGCATCGTGATTAAAGTCGATGATGCCGAGCATGCCAGCTTCCCCGAGTTGCTCACTCACACGCGTGACGTTGGTCTCGCGAACGATGTTCCCCGCCAGATCGATCTCCCGTAAAAGCTGGCCCTTAACCGCAACCGTCGCAGTGTCGGCGGCGATCAGCAGGAAAGTGCCTCCGTCAACCGGCCGGATGAAGTAATCGGTTGACTGATCGAAAGTCCCGATGTCGCCGTAGTACCAGATGATATTCCCGCTCAGATCGGTAGCCGTTGGAAAGTAATAGAGCCCTTGCGCATAGGAGTTCACCGCGATGCTGTCGTTCAGTAAAATGCGTTGGTCGCTTGCCTGAGCGGTTGGCGGCGTTAGGACGGAAAAGGCGGCGAAGCTGAGATTGGCGGGTATCGCTTCGGTCGTGAAGGTCAACGGAGGCGAGAACTCAGGCCCGACGAACGATTGCGCGCGAAGATTCGTTGCAAACGGGTGAACAGGAATCCACTTATGCCGGCGGTCGCTGCTCAAAACGGAGTAGATCTGGTATGCAGTATTCGGGAGCATTCCCGCGATATAGAAATTTGTGCTCATCGTGCCGCTACAGGCGCGCTGATCGGTTTGAGCAAAGGCATTACCCGTCCCGAATACAACGGAGATAAAGCGGCCTGCCGGGCAGGGCGGCGCGCTATACAGAGCGACCAGGGGATTGGCCGTTGCGGTAACGGCAGGTTGGTTCCCGATGATCGGTGATGGAACGTCAAATTGAATCTGAGCCGTGCTCTGTTCGCCCGCGGTTTTGTTTCTCGCTATCACCTGCACGCTATAGCTGCCTTCGTGCAAGGAGGGCACCCACACGAAAGTGTTGGCGGAGCTGAAATCCACCACAGTCTGGTAGCTCGCCCCGGCTTGAGAGACGCTAAACCGGTAGTCGAGCGGTCCGGGGTTGGCGTCGACAGCGACCGCGGTGAATGTGACGGGAACCCCGACGCGCGGGGCCGTCGAGAGCGAACCGGAGATTTGCACAGATAACTGACCGAAAACCGGAATCGAGGAAACGGCAACAAGGATAAGGGTTCGTAAACGCATGGCGGGCCCAGGGAACAAGAATTCAATGTACCTTAAGTTTTGCTGAAATTCTGGGCAGCCGGGTTTTTACTGCGTTTTGCGGAGCTTGGAAGCGATTACGACGGAACCGGGAGGAATTGCGCGATCCTGATTCGGCGTGTCTCTGGAGATAAGATCTTTTGGCGCGAGCGCGTTACGCGTCTGCATTAAGGAAATGAGCAGCGAGTTGCGCGACATTCTGGCGACCAGCGGCTTCACGAGCCAGCGCAGAGAGCCGGGGATGTCGCGAGTGAGAGCAATTACTTCGAGCTCGACATAGACACCGCCTTCGCGCTCGTCATAACGGGAAACGGAGTAAAGACGCCAGATGTAGCCGCTTCCCTGCCCGGGAGGAAGCTCCTCTTGACCGGGTTTTCCATAGTTGCTGATTTCGCGGATGCTGGTACTTTGCGAGGTGGCGTAGGCGCGGTGGGGGTCGACGCGAATGGTACGCACCTCGTATTCGGCGTTGATGGCGGTAGTGACGACAGA
This sequence comes from Bryobacterales bacterium, assembly GCA_963814235.1. Classification (GTDB taxonomy): domain Bacteria; phylum Acidobacteriota; class Terriglobia; order Bryobacterales; family Bryobacteraceae; genus Bog-113. The sequence goes on from CAWFCA010000003.1 coordinate 92,067, forward strand.
AGCTTTGTGAACGAGGCACATGGAGAAGCGGCCGCGGTCGCCGCCCCGGAACAAGGCACGCGAATCGACCACGGCGGGAGCGTAGGTTTCCTTGTAATGGTCGTAATCGTTGACGACTTCAAGGACTCGATCGAGCGAGGTATTGGGGATGAAGGCGGCGCCGATCCAATCGTGAATCAGCGCGTCGGGAACTGGACGCATGCCGCGGCCATCGACAGGTTCGGCTACGATGTTTCCGTTGCGAAGGGAGGCGCGCAAATCGGTCGACTGATCGATCCACAAGAAAGTGGCGCCGGGATGCAGGCGGGCTTGCATGCGGGCGTTCGCGGATTGAATATGGGCTTCCCAGGCTTGCGTGGCGCGCGGATTCAGATCGGCGGCGGCGAGAGTCGCGGGCATGGTCAGCAGAGCGGCTAGCCAAAACCGGAGGATTGAAGAGCGCGGATTGCGACGCATGCTCGATAGATTCCGTAGAGCGCGGAAAGTCGCGCCGTACAAAGCCGTACAAACGGCTAGGGAGCAATTTTGGTGCCTACTGCAGCAGGATCAGTACGGAATTAGTGGTGAGTCCATCGGCGGTGAGCGTCACCTTCAACGGGCCCGCGCCTTTGAGAGTCTGAGGGAGCAGGACGTTGATTTGGTCTTCCCCGACAAAGGTGCCCTGAGGTCCGGCGAACGCGGCAGTGATCACCGTGGAGCCGATGGTGACGGTGACCGGGCTCCGGTGGTTGCGGATTCCGGTGCCATACAGGATGAGATAGACGACTTGCGCGCCGGTGCCGACACTGATGGGGATTGCGGCGAACTGGCCTTGCGCATTGGCCTGCAGGGTGGACGTGACCACGGGCGGGGCGCTGCCCTCGTACGTGAACACCTGCGCAACCGCGATTCCGGAAACGTTGAAAATCCCGGGGGCGACGGCCACGATCGACTGATTCTCCGTCAGGGAACTGGTAGGGGTGGAGATCGTGATTTTGGCCAGGCCGGTGGCGGTGCCATCCGGGATTGCGTAATTGATCTGCAGGGGCGAGACGTAGAAGAGGGGTGCGGGGCGGGAACTGCCGAGCGAGTCGGTCACAGAGATGGAGGTCCCGCCAAGGTTGAGAGGGACCGGCAGCCCGGACGCGCTGGCCGTGGACGTGGCAAGGCTGCTTCCGAAGGCCGTGGCCAGGGAAGCGGTGGCCAAACCACCCGCCAGGAAACTGGCCGCGTTGGTGTTGGTGAAGCTGGCGGAACCGGAGCCGCTCAAAAGGAGGGATGCGGTAGCGGACGGGTAGGAAGCGATAGCGGGCCCGATCGCGTCAATATTGGTAGTGATATCGACCGTCCCTCCGAACAGAAGCGAAAACAGGTCGACGTTGAAATTGAAGGAGACGATGTCGGGGATGCCGTCGGAGTTGAAGTCGCCTGCGGACAGCGAAAACGGCAGGATGGGTGATTCCGGGGTGAGTCCTTGCGCCGGCCCGAAGGTGCCATTGCCGTTGTTCGGGCGCACCTCGATCAGCCCGTCAACGGCGTTAATATCAGTTGGGCTGGATATTAAAGTCGCGGTGACCAGGTCGGGATTGCGGGTGCCGAGGACGGGCGCGAGCGCGGCGCCGACAATCAGTTGGTTACGGGGAGTTTGGGAATCGGATGCGGCATAGCTCTGCGTAAACACGCCGTCCCCCGATCCGAGGAATACACCCACGCCTGAGACGTTGTTGACGCTATTCCCAGTGAGGATATCGGCGATGGAGAGTCCGGCAAAGACGACGTCGAGTTTGCCATCGCCGTTCACGTCCGCGATCATCATCCCGGTTTGCGGGATCGAATTGAGCGGATAGGAGTGCGTGAGTTGAAATCCGCCATGGCCGTCGCCGAGAGAGACGGTAAAGAAGGCTGTATAGGGCGAGGTGAGGCCGGTGGCATCGAAGTTGAAGGCAATGCCGACGACGTCAGGCTTCCCGTCCCCGTTCACGTCCGCGAACTGGACGGCATAAGTTTCGGTACCAGGGCGGCGAGATGTTGAGAACGGTAACGTGACCGAACGTGCCATCGCCGTTGCCTGTCATGAGGACCAGGTTGACCGATCTGCCCATTGGTGGACAGGCCAACGTTAGAGACGGTCTGGATATCGAGTACGAGGTCGGGGATGCCGTCGCCGTTCGCATCGGCGCTAGAGAGCGGCTGGACAAATCCATCGAGGAAGCCGGAAACCACGGGGAACGGGGCGTGACTGAAGATGGGCGCTCCGAAAGTGCCATCGCCTTTCCCGGGCAGCACGAAGATAGCGGTCGTGAGGGTGCAGGTGCCGAGAAGGTCGAGGCGGCCGTCGCGATTGAAATCGCCGGTGATGATTTGGCCGGGTTGGCAGCCGGTCGTAGCGTACTCGATCCGCGGGCCGAAGGTGCCATCGCCGGCGCCGAGGAGAATGGAGACGGAACTGACCGCGGTATTCGAGATGGCGAGATCGAGATGGCCGTCGTGGTTGAAATCACCGGTAACGGAGGCAAGCGGTCCGGGCGCGGTGGGAAAAATAATGCCCTGGTGCAGAGGCGGAGCCGCGGCCGCGGCAGCGCAGGAGGCCAGGAAGAAAAAGGTTGTGCGGAAGGACGAGATCCGGGAACGATGCACCTCTCGATGGTACAGTCCCTGGGGACTTATCGGTAATAAAGGAAGCGGCGGCAATGAGAAGCTTTGCAATAGCCCAGACCTTTTTCCTGTTTGTTGCCGGTGCGTCATCGGCACAACAGCAATCCACCGCTTGTGCGATGGCGCTGCCCTTTTTACGTGCCTACCTGGGTAGCCGGCTCGGGCAAGTTGATCGCACAACGCGGGTTTCGTGCGCGGCAATCCGGGTTCCGGGCCGTCTCAGGAAACAGTTGGTCGTATATGTTTCGGGTGAGGCGTGGTGCGGCAGCGGAGGATGCTTTCTCTACGTATTGGATCCAAGTGGCAGTTCTTATAACGTGATTGGGAGAACCACCGTGGTCAACTTGCCGGTCCGGGTACTCGACACAAACGGGCACGGACGGCCGGATCTTGGTGTTCGGGTTTCAGGAGGATCCAAACCGGGTGAGAAATACGAAGCAATCCTCCGCTTCGACGGAAGGCGCTATCCGCTTAATCCCTATCTTCAACCAAAACGACTGGCATTCACTCAGGACGGTGGCAAGGACCTTATTACGTCAACGACTAAGCCTGTCCTCTTGTACAAGACAGATCCCTAGGTGGAGCCCTACTGCTGCAGTCGATCTTGCAGGAACGTGAAATTCTGGCTGTACGGCGCGAACTGCGCCACGTGCGAGGCATGGATGAGACGGACGGTCTGGTCATTCGATTCGGCGACAGCATCAGGCACGATGACGGTCCACAGACGGCCGGGGCCGAAGTAACCCAGGATGAAGTAGGGCGCGTAAAAGGGGCTGTAGGGGACGTCGATCCCGGATACAAGCGACGAGTCGCCGGGTTTGACAACGCGCCGGATCTGCGCGAGACCCGCCAACAGACGCTCCGCGGAGCGCTCCTGCATGAGAATCCAAACGGCGTCTTTCGGAAAGGGCGGACCGTATGCGTATAGAGAAAGCCCGTATACGAAAAGGCCCGACATGGTCGCAAGGACAGTCCAAATCCGCTGGCGGGGTACAAGGTACGAAACAAGCAGGAAGGGAGTCAGTACAAAGAAAATTGAGAGGCACGAGTATTGAGGCTCGAGGTGGTTCGGCAGAGTTGCATTAGGAAGCCAGGAAACGAACGCCATCACGAGTGAGATGAGCGCCAAAGCAAACATAGAGCGCGAGGCAAACCACGCGCGGACCAGTATGAGAACGATCGCGATCGCGATGGCGGGATAAAAGACTTCGGAGGCAAAAGTTTGCAGTCCGGCGAGGATGGAGTGGGCGGAGAAATCCGTATAGTAAGGATCGGCAGGGGTGGGACGGCGGTTCAGGAGCAGCCAGACCTGGGAATCGCGGTGAAGCGCGTAGGCCATGTTGAGCGCGCTATAGACCAGCGCGGCTGCGGCGGCACGGCGGTGCGGCCGATCTAACGTGTGCAGCAGAAAAAACAGGCCGAGAGGGCCGAAGTAACTTTCTTTGGTGAGGCAGAGAATCGTAATGAGCAGCGCGGTAGCGCAGAGCAAGCGGGGGCTTGCGGTTTCCCGGTAGGTTTGCCAGCAGTGAAAGACAGAGAGCAGAAAGAAGAGCGCGAACACTGAAAAAGGATCGGCTTTGATGTGGACATAGAACTCCGGATTCGCATAGGCAAGAGCCGCGACGAGGAGAAAGGCGAGCATCGAAACACGGCGTTGGGTCAGACGTTCCACATAAGTCGCGAGCAAGCCGGCGTTCACGAAAGACACGAGGAAGACGGGGATCAGAAGGCCGTAAGGGCCGAGGCGTCCGCACAGATCGATGAGGACATGGGCTACCGGACGCGGATACTTCTCGAAGTAGACGAGAAGGCCATAGCGCGGAACGCTCATGCCCTGGTAGACGTAATGGTCGATGTGATAAATGGCGAACGGGTTGACGTGCCCCGGGAAGAAGAACCAATAGGAGAGCAGGGCGACGAGGGCGGCCGCCGCGGCGAACAGGGGAAGGCGGAAAATTCTCATGCGGGGCGGTGGGTGGTGTCGATGTTCGAAGCAGGACCGAATCGCGACCGAAGAGCTTGAGCCACGCGAGGCCGCCTGTTGGAATGGAGTTCTATGTCGCCGGATTCGATCGTAAAGACTATTGAACAACAGGAGTGGCTGCAGCCCGTCGAGGACCGTTTGAAGCAGGGGCTGGACGCGGCTTTTGCAGGAGACGCGGCGAGCGGGAAGCCGGTCGAGAATGCATTGCACGGGGTATGGCTAGGGCATGCGCTGCACCCGGTGCTTACGGACGTCCCGGTGGGTGCGTGGACCGTGGCGTTCATTTTGGACATGATGGAGGAAGCGACCGGGACACGGAAGTACCGGGCGGGCGCGGATGCGGCGGTAGTGATCGGGCTGGCGGGGGCAGCCGGGGCGGCGGCGACGGGGCTGACGGACTGGAAAGAGATCAGTCCGCAGGCGCGCCGTACCGGACTGGTTCACGGGCTTCTCAACACGGTGGCCACGGGTCTGTACCTGACTTCGGCGATACAGAGATCGAACGGGAACCGGGGTGCGGCGCGGGCCTTTGCCTATGCGGCGTTCGGCATCAGCATGGGCTCGGCGTGGCTGGGCGGCCACCTGGTGTACGCAAACCAGATCGCGGTGGAGCGGACCGCGGCGCAGAAACCGCCCGAAGATTTCGTTCCGGTGCTGGCCGTGGACGAGTTGCAGGAGGCAAAGCCCCAAAAGGCGAAGTACCTGGAGTATCCGCTTCTGCTGGTAAAGAAGGCGGACAAGATCTACGCCCTGGCGGACGTGTGCACGCATTTGGGAGGTCCGCTGTCGGAGGGCAAGCTGGAAGGCAATTGCATCCGGTGCCCGTGGCATGGATCGGTGTTTGGGTTAAAAGACGGGGCGGTGGTGGAGAGTCCGGCGGTGCGGCCGCAAGTCGTTTTCGACGCACGGGTACGGAATGGCCAGGTGGAAGTGCGGGTGCGCAAAGACGTGGGCGGCGATACGGGGCCGGCGGGTCTGTGACTCGGACCGGGGAACAGTTTTGCTGATGAGGCCGGCAATTCTGGTTGCGACTCTTGTCCTGATTTCGGTGGCCGGCACCGGCGCGCAAAAACCTGCCTGGCAGCCATCCTCAGGGCATACTCAGGTGCCGATCTGGCCAGGAGCGGCGCCGGATGCTCAGTTTGGCCCGCCGGCGAACACCGAAACCTTTCAACCGGGAGAAATCGGCCGGGTTTCACGACCGACCATGACGGTCTATTCACCGAAAGGGAAGAATACCGGGGCGGCGGTGATCGTCTTTCCGGGCGGGGGCTATTCCGTGCTCGCGATCGATTTCGAAGGAACGGAAGTCTGCGATTGGCTGACAGCGAAGGGAATCACGTGTGTGCTTTTGAAGTACCGTGTGCCGAACACCGGGCCGCACTGGGATGAGACCTGCAAGTGTCAGAGAAATCCGAAAGCCCCGATGGCAAGAGAAGATGCCCAAAGGACCTTGGGTCTGGTCCGCTTCCATGCCGCGGATTATCACATCGATCCGCACAAGATCGGCGTGCTGGGATTTTCGGCAGGCGGGCACCTGGTTACCGATATCAGCACGCATTTCGACAAGCGTTGGTATCCGGCGGTGGATGCGGCAGACGGCGAGAGCTGCCGGCCGGACTTCGCAATAGCGCTGTATCCCGGGCATCTCTGGCTCTCCGCTTACAAGAACTTTGGGTTGAATCCGGACGTTCCCGTCACCCGCCGGACGCCTCCCACGTTCCTGCTGCAGGCTGAGAATGATCCGGTCGACAGTGTGAACAACTCCCTGGTTTACTACATGGCGCTGAAGAATGCGGGGGTTCCGGCGGAGATGCATCTGTATGCCGAAGGAGGGCACGCGTTTGGCCTGCGTCCGGCGAAGTTCCCGATCACGCGATGGCCGGCGCTGGTGGAGAAGTGGCTGGGCACGATCGGGATCACTGCGGAGTAGATACGCGGCGTGGAACCGTGCGATTCCGATCCGGCTTCGGTTAGGCTACGAAAAGTGCGACTCTTTCGAATTCGAACTGCGCTACCCCTTCTGCTCTGCCTGCATCTGTGCGCGTCTGACCTGGACACCTCTCTGGCTTCGTGGAAGCCCATCGAGATGCCGTACCGGCGGGAAGGGCTGACCGGCAATGAGAGACAACTGGTGGAAAAGCTGGTGGATGCCTGCCGCTGGCTCGAAGGGGCGTTCTGGGAGCAGGGCGATCCGGATGGGTTGAGGCTCTACAAGACCACCAAAGATCCGCGGCTGCAGCGGCTGTTGATGATCCACGGCGGCCGGTACGACCTGCTGAACGACCACAAGCCCTTTGTCAACGCGCCGGCGAAGCCGCCGGGCGGCAACCTCTTTCCGCCGGATCTCACCAAGGCCGAGCTTGACGCTTACGTGAAGGCCCACCCGGCCGAAAAAAAAGCACTCTACGATCCCTTCACCGTGGTGCGCCGGCGAAACGGCGCGCTGGTCACCACGCCATATCATGTCGCCTATGCGGCCTATCTGCAGCCCGCCGCCAAGCTGCTCCGCGAGGCTGCGGCGCTCACGCCCGACCGGGCCTTCGCCAAATATCTGCGGCTCCGCGCGGACGCGGTCCTCAGTGACGATTATTACGAGAGCGACCTCGCGTGGCTTGCCATGCGGAAGCCCAAGATCGATCTGATTTTCGCGCCGATGGAAACGTACCTGGACGACATGCTCGGCGTGAAGACATCGTACGGGGCCGCTGTGCTCTTCCGCAATGAAGCCGAGAGCGCGAAGCTCGAGATCTACGAAAAGTACGTCGCGGATATTCAGGACACGCTTCCGCTGGCACCCGAGGATCGTCCTTCCAAGCGCGGGCATCTCACGCCGATGGAAGTGATGGATGCGCCTTTTCGCGCGGGCGACCTGCTGCACGGCTACCAGGCGGTGGCAGATAACCTGCCGAACGATCCGCGCGTTCACGAAAGGGCTGGCTCCAAGAAGATCTTCTTCAAGAACTTCATGGACGCGCGCGTGAACGTGATCATTTTGCCGCTGGCCCGCCAGGTGATGGAGCCGCGCCAGGCGGCCCAGGCTTCCGCGGAAGGCTACCTGGCCGCCGTCGTGATGCACGAGATCTGTCACGAACTGGGGCCGGTCTACGCCCGCCGGAACGGCCAGCGAGTGGATATTCGGGAGGCGCTAGGCAGCGGATTTTCGGGTCTGGAGGAAGCCAAGGCGGACGTGGTAGGCATGTATGGACTGAAGTGGCTGGTGGACCACAACGTACTCCCTGCATCGGCTTTGCCGGGATACTACGCGTCCTATGTCGCCGGGATTCTGCGCACAGTGCGGTTCGGCATCGCGGAGTCGCACGGGCGGGCCGAGATGATGGAGTTCAACTTCCTCTCGGGCAAGGGCGCGATCGAGCGGAAGGACGGCCGCTATGTAGTGGATTACGGCAAGATGCCGGCCGCGATTGCCGAACTGGCGAAGGAGCTGCTCGAAATCGAGGCCACGGGCGATCGCGATCGAGCCACCGCGTGGTTTGGCCGATTCGATCAGATGCCGGCCGATCTTCGGGCCTCTCTGGCGGCCGTGAAAGGACTGCCGGTCGACGTGCAGCCGCAATACTCCTGGCCCGTGCTGCCGCCCGTTGCTCCGTAACTGCTTGCGTCAGTCTGGCGTTCCGGGTTGTTTAGGCGCTTTCCATTCATTCAGAGCCGCGCCTCGGGCCATTGTGGTAACCTGCGGCCAATTGGAGGAAGACCAATGGAACAGCGCTCTAGACGTGATTTTCTAAAAACCGGTATCGCCGCGGCAACCCTCGCCGGCGCCGGAAGCCTCCCCATGCGGGCGGCGCGTGCAACCGCGACCGATTGGGTCACGCTCGGCAATTCCGATTTGAAAGTGACGCGCCTGGCGTTCGGCACGGGCACCATGAGCGGGCAGGTGCAGCGCGATCTGGGGCAGGATCAGTTTACGAAACTGGTGCGCTACGCCTACGATCACGGCATCCGGTTCTTCGAGACCGCCGAGTCCTACGGCGAGATGCACAAAATGCTGGGCGTGGCGCTGAAGGGAATTCCGCGGGACAGCTACCGGCTGATGTCGAAGGTGACGACACATGACGGTGTGGATCCGCAGGCGAAGTTCGACGAGCTGCGGAAGCTCGCCAATACCGACTATTTCGATATCATGCTGCTGCACTGGCAGCATGTCGCCTCCTGGCCGACCGACAGCGTGCGGTGGCAGGAAGGAATCGCCGAGGCGCAGTCGAAGAAGATCGTTTTGAAGCGCGGGGCGTCGGTCCACGGGCTTCCGGCATTACGCCAGGTGCCGGGGAACAAGTGGCTGGATGTGGCCATGATCCGCGTGAATCATACCGGCAAGAGCATGGACGCGGAGAATTACAACACGAGCGGGCCGGGGAATGTGAGCGAGGTGGTCACGCACGTGAAGCAAGTACGTTCTGAGGGCATGGGCGTCATCAGCATGAAGCTGGCGGGCGAAGGAACGTTCACGAAACGTGAGGACCGCCAGGCGGCGATGCGCTTCGCGTTCAAGAACGCGGGCGTGGACGCGGTGACGGTGGGCTATAAGAACACCGGCGAAATCGACGAAGCGATCGAGAACCTGAACCTGGCGCTGGCCTAGTGAACGGTATACCGCGCCTTTAGAGCGAAAGGGGCGATCGCGATATCGAAGCTTCCGCCCCCGGCGCGCACCATCTGGTACGAACCGCGCATGGACCCGGTAGGCGTCTCGAGCGGGCACCAGGACGAGTACTGAAACGACTCTCCGGGCGCGATCCGAGGCTGCTCGCCGACCACGCCGGAGCCTTTAACCTCGCGCGTGCTCTCCAGAGCGTCGGTGATGATCCAGTGACGGCTGATGAGCTGCACGGGCTCGGAACTCTGGTTGGTGATGCGCACGGTGTACTCGAAAACCCACTCTCCCTGCCCGGGCCGGGACTTGTCGGCGCAGTGGCGCGCGAGGACCTCAACCCGGATGCCTTGAGTAATGGCCTCGGAGACGGGAGCAAGATCCACCTGCGGGTCGGACATATAAGACCGAGCTTATCAGGCATCACCTAACCGGGGAGGCCGCCTTCATCGGTGTGCCGTATGCGTGCAAGCGCTCGGGAAGCGGCCACACACCCTAAAGCTTCAGTGCGAACTTGCCGATAGCTCGGACATGGACCGCATGTCGGGGATCGCAAAGGTCTACCTGGGAGCCACCGTGGCTGCCGGGTCGCTACTCCTGATCGCGGTGTCATCGCAGTTTCGGTTTACCCACCCGGCGAAATTCTTGTTGTATCTGGCGGGCGCGGTACTCGCTTCGCATTTCAAGGTGCGGCTACCGGGAATTACAGGCACCATCTCCGTCACATTCACGTTCATTTTGATCAGTATCGCGGAATTGACCTTGCCGGAGACACTGCTGGTCGCCGGAGTCTCCACGCTGTTTCAGGTGCTTTGGCGGACGGCGTCGAGGCCCAATCCTGCTCAGGTTGGCTTCAATGTGGCCAGTATCACGATTGCCGCGGCATCCGCGTATCTCGCTTACCATTCTGCCTGGCTGAACAGCGCGCAGGCGAGTGTCCCCCTGCTTCTCATAGTTGGCGCAGCCAGTTACTTCCTGGTGAACACGTTTTCGGTTTCCGTAATCATTGCGCTCACCGAGAAAAAGCAGATCTGGGAAGTGTGGCACCACAATTTTTTCTGGAGCGCGCCTCACTATCTGGTGGGGGCGGCTTTAGCGGCGCTGATCCACTACGAAGATCTGTACTGGGGATGGCAGTCGACGCTCCTCACGTGCCCCGTGGTTTATCTCGTGTACCGGTCCTTCGGGTTATATCTGGGCCGGTTGGAGGAAGCGAAGCGGCACGCGCGGGAAGTCGCCGATCTGAGCTGGCGTACGATCGAAGCGCTTGCCCTGGCTATCGAAGCGAAGGACGAGACGACGCACCAGCACCTGCGCCGGGTGCGCGTTTACGCGATGGAACTCGGAAAGGAACTGCGGTTGAGCAGTCTCGAGATGCAGGCGCTCGAGGCCGCCGCCCTACTGCACGACATCGGCAAGCTGGCCGTACCTGAGTACATCATTTCGAAGCCCGGCAAACTGACCCCGGAGGAGTTCGAAAAGATGAAGATCCATCCGCTGGTCGGAGCCGACATTCTGGAGCGGGTGGGCTTCCCATACCCGGTGGTTCCCATTGTCCGGTCGCATCACGAGAAGTGGGACGGTACGGGCTATCCGCACGGCCTCAAGGGGAGCGAGATACCGATCGGAGCGAGGATCATCGCGGCCGTGGATTGTCTGGACGCGCTCGCGTCCGAGCGTCAGTACCGCAGGGCGCTGCCGCTTCCCGAGGCGATGAAAATTGTGTGCGCGCAATCCGGACAGAGCTTCGATCCGGCCGTGGTGGCAATCCTGAATCGGCGCTTTATCGAACTGGAAAATCTGGCGACCGAGTCGGCGACTGGCGGATCCAAGCTGGCCGTCGACGTGATCGTGAAAAGGGGCGCCGCTCCGGGGGCCGGGTTCGAGTCACCGGGCAAAGTTCGGGCCGAGGCCCAGCCCGGCGACTTCCTTTCGTCGATAGCGGGGGCGCGGCAGGAGTTCCAAATGCTTTTGGAGGTCACGTCCGAACTCGGAAATTCGCTTGGTCTGGATGAAACGCTTTCGCTGCTGGCGGCGCGACTGCGGCGCATGGTGCCTCACGATGCGATTGCAATCTACATCGTTGAAGGTGAAACTCTGAAGCCGCAAATGGTGCAGGGCGAAGATTTCCGGCTGTTCTCCAGCCTTCGGATTCCCGTCGGGCAGGGCTTATCGGGCTGGGTTGTGGAGAACTGCAAGCCCGTCGTCAACGGAAACCCATCGGTGGAGCCTGGCTATCTGAACGACCCGGCAAAATTCAGCACGCTTCGATCGGCAATTTCGGTTCCGCTCGAAGGCTCTTCGGGCGTTGTAGGAGCGCTCACCCTCTATAGTTTGGAAGCGGACTTCTTCACGCGCGAACATTTACGGATTCTGATGGCGATCCATTCGAAATCAGGCCTGACAATTGCGAATGCCATCCGCTTCGAGCAGATGCGGACGTCGTCGGTTACCGACGAACTGACGGGACTTCCCAACGCGCGGTCCTTGATCGTGAGTCTGGACGGGGAGTTGACGAAAGCCAAATTTGAGTCCACGTGCGTCGCGATCTTGGTGCTTGATTTCAATGGATTCAAAGCGGTGAACGACCGTTTCGGCCATTCCACCGGAAACCGGCTCCTGCAGACTTTCGGGGAGCGCGTGAGACTAGTCTTGCGCGAGGACGACTACATAGCGAGGATGGGCGGCGACGAATTCGTAATCGTACTTCCCAGCAAGCGCCCAAAAGATCTGGCAGCCCGCATTGCCACGCTGGAACGAGTGGTGCTCGACACCGGTGAAGCCGTCTGCCAGGAAGCGATAGTGACGTTGAGCGTGGGCGCGGCACACTATCCCGAGGACGGCGATGATGCGGAGCAACTGCTGGCGGTGGCTGACCGGCGGATGTACGCGGCCAAGAACCAGCACTACCGGGTGTTGTCGCGCGCGACGAGCGGGTCGCCGCTCCTGGTCACCGTCCAGTGACACGCGCCGCTGCGGGCACAAGGATCGAGCGGCTGGGAGCGACCTTAGGCGCGACCGCAGCGACCATTTTCGCGGCGTTGGCGTTTTGTCTTCTGCTGGTGCGCCTGGCGCCCGGGTCCGAGGTGGATACCCGCGAGCTTGACCCACGGCTGAATGCATCAAGCGTAAAGGAATTGCGGGCGGCTCGGGCGCACGGATCCCTGATCGATTCTCTGAAAGCGTTCGGAGCTCGCGTCAGGGCGGGAGACCTGGGGGAATCGCAGGCGCTCCAGCAACCCATTGTTCCTTTGATCCGTGAGCGATTAGGGGTGACTGCCCGGCCGCTGTTCGCGGGCATCTTCCTTGGATGGACTGCAGCGCTGCTGACGTCATTGGGAAACCAGTTGTGGGGCGCGGTAGGAGCGGTAGCTACGGGAATCCTGAGTTCCTGTCTTCTGTGCATCCCGGCGCCGGTGATTGCGCTCGGTTTGATGACAAGAGACGCAGCGCCGGAAAAAGCTCCTCTCTGGATCGGAACGGTGGTGGCTCTGGTGGTCTTTGCGCGGGTGCTGCTGATTACCGACCGCGTCTTGTCAATGGGAGCGCGCGCCCCGCATGTGATTTACGCGCGCAGTAAAGGGCTTTCGTCGCTGCGGATCCTTTTCGCCCACGTAGTGTGGCCGGCCGGGGGCACGCTATTGGCAATTGCGGGATCGTCTGTCGGCGTGGCTTTGGGCGGGGTCATGCCGCTCGAGGTGGTCTGCGATTCTCCGGGAATTGGCCAGCTGGCTTGGATCGCGACGCAGCAGCGCGACCTGCCGCTGCTGCTCACGATTACGTTCCTGGTCACGTTAACGGCGATCGTGGCGAGTTCGGCCGGCGATATAAGGGCCTCGGATCCGAGTCTCCGGGAAGGGGTCGCGTGACCATTTGGCGCGGAGCTAATCTCGGTTTTCTCGCGATCGTGGTGATCGCGAGCCTGGGAGCGCCGTGGCTAATGCCGGACAGCTCAGGCACACAGAACCGGGACGCTATTCTAACCGGACCGAGCTCCCGGTTTGTTTTAGGGACGGACGATCTCGGCAGGGATGTGCTTGCGCGAACGCTTTATGGAAGCCGCGTGTCCCTGTTTGTGGCCCCCGCGTCGGCTTTTATGGCAACCGGGATCGCGCTGCTGGTGGGAAGCGCCGCAGGCATGGCTGGCGGTGTCTTCGAACTGCTTTTGCACCGTACGATCGATTTGTTTCTGTCGGTGCCCTGGATCTTTCTGCTTCTGATCGTCCGCGCGATGCTGCCTCTAAATCTCTCCCCTATTACGTCGGTGTTCACAACGGTGGTGGTGCTCGGCGCCTTCGGGTGGGCGAGTTCGGCGCGGGCTGTGTCGGAGTCGGTGCGAGCGATCAACGGATCCGAGTACGTTGCGCAGGCCAGGGCGCAAGGCATCGGCGCCGGACGTCGTTTGACGCAGCACGTTATTCCTAATCTGCGGCCGATTTTAGTAGCGCAGTTTTGGATCGCCATGCCGGTATTTATTCTGGGCGAGGCAAACCTCGGCTTTCTGGGGCTGGGAGTCGGAGAGCCTGTCCCGTCCTGGGGGAACCTGCTGAAGCAGTTAGAGAACATCGATCGGGTTATGGCCCACCCCTGGCTAGCCTGCCCTCTCGCGGCAATGGTCCTGGTTTTGATGAGCGTGCAGGTCGCGTTCGCATCGAGGTACTCACGCGCATGAGGAAGCCTCCATCTCACGTTTTGATGTTGCTTCTCGCGCTTGCCAGCGGCATCCCGGCGGGCGCCAGTCAACCTGCTCTCAGTCATCCTGGTTCTGACCCATCGGGAGGCGAGCTCCGCTTCTGCATCCGCGCCGACCCTAAAAGTTTTGACCCGTTTCTGGTTTACGATGACGCGAGCGAGGCCATCCGCTATCTGACGGGAGCGACCCTGCTCCGGTTAAATCGAAAAACGCAGGACGTGGTCCCGGAGCTGGCCGCGTCCTGGAAAATCTTGGACGCCGGGCGCCGCATCACTTTTGCGCTGCGACCGGGAGTGCGATTCTCTGACGGGTCCCCGGTAGCCACCGAGGACGTCGTCTTCTCCCTCAAGACGTTTTTCGATCCGCGCACCCATGCACCGGACGCCGACAGTTTCGGAGTGGATGCAGCGGCAATCGAGGTTCGTCAGATGGGGCCCGCCGCGGTGGGCGTCTCCTTTCCGAAAGCAATTGCGGGCCTGGAACGCTTGTTCGATTCCGTCGCAATCGTGAGCGCGACATCGCGCATCGCAGGCCGAAAGCCTTCCGAAGTGCCGGTCGCGGGCCCGTTTCAAGTCGCGGAATACCGGTCCGGGTCTTACGTGCTGTTGACTCGCAACCGGCACTACTGGAAGACGGATGCCCAGGGCGTTCGACTCCCTTATCTGGACGCGATCCGTTTATACATTCAGACGAACAGCGCGATGGAGGTGCTCCGCTTTCAACATGGCGACACGGATCTGATCAGCAATGTCGATCCGGAAAGTTACCTGGCCTTGTCGCAGTTGAAAGGGATTCACGCGTTCGATCTGGGACCGTCGCTCGACTCGGAACAGTTGTGGTTCAACCAAACAGCGGCCGCTCCGATACCGGCTTACAAAAAGCGTTGGTTTCGCTCCAAGGATTTTCGGACCGCGATCTCTTTGGCCATCGATCGCGCTGACTTGGCGCGAATCGGGTACTTTGCGCGGGCGAGCGCTAGTGCCGGTCCCACTTCACCGGCGAATGCACACTGGTTCAATCCGAAACTGAGCGCACCGTTAAGCAACCGGTCCGAGGCGCTGCTCCGGTTGGAGCACGATGGTTTTCACCGGTTGGGAGCCAGTTTGTTCGATCGGGACGGCAACGCCGTCGAATTTTCCGTAATTACCAATGGGGGCAACAAAGTCCGAGAACGACTGGCTTCCCTCGTGCAGGCGGATCTGGCGCAAATCGGGATCAAACTGAATATCGCGACGTTCGACTTTCCAGCGCTGCTGCAACGCATCACGAAGACCTTCGATTACGAGTCCTGCCTGCTGGGACTTGTGAACAGCGATCTGGATCCGAACGGGCAGATGAACGTGTGGCTGAGTTCAGGATCCAACCACGCGTGGAACCCGGGCCAGCTGGCGCCCGCAACTCCCTGGGAGAAGGAAATTGACCGGTTGATGAAGGAGCAGGCAAGCGACCCCGTCCCGGCGCACCGGAAAGCCGCGTTCGACCGCGTGCAGGAAATCAGCCGCGAAGAAAACCCCGCGCTCTATCTGATTACAAAACATGCTCTGACGGTTTTTGGACCGGCGGTCGCGAACCCGTCTCCGGCGGTATTGTTTCCGCAGGCATTCTGGAACGCCGATCAACTCTATCTGGTCGCGGGTTCGGCTTCCAAGCGGCGGCAATTGGCGGGACTCAAATGACCGATGTGGCCCTGGCTGACACGGCGGCTGCACCAAAGCCTCCTCAGATTCAGATCTCTCTACCAAATACGAAGCCGCTGTTATCGGCGCGTCTTTCGGTGGATTACCCCACCAGGCCAGGAATATTGCGCGACGTTGTCTTCCACGTCAACCAGGGCGAGGTTTTGGGACTCGTGGGTCTGAGCGGCGCCGGAAAGAGCACGCTTGCGCAGGCAATCCTGCAAATCCTCCAGGCAAAAGGAGCGGTGGTGCGAGGGGAACTCAACTTTCAGGGTGAGAATCTTCTGGCGTTCGGCGAAGGCCGCCGCCGCTCCATCCGCGGTCGCAGAATCGCATTGATCCCGCAGAGCCCGATCGCATCCCTGAACCCCGCATTGCCATTGATCAGTCAGTTCCGGGAGGCGTGGAGAGCACATTCGAGAGTCCCGTTTGCGCAAGCCATGCCGCGAGTTCACCAGCTACTCCGGCAGGTCAGTCTACCCGACACGCCGGAGTTCCTCCGCTCTTACCCCGGCGCGCTGAGCGTCGGGCTGGCGCAGCGCGTGCTAATTGCGCTCGCGATGCTGCATAGCCCCGCTCTCGTAATTGGAGACGAGCCGACCAGCGCCCTCGATGTCATCACGCAAGCGGAGATTCTGAACCTGTTCCGCGACCTGAACCGAAGCACGGGGATGGCAATGTTGTACATCTCTCACGATCTGCTCTCAGTCGCGCAACTCTGCCATCGGGTGGCGGTGCTATACCAGGGTTCGCTGGTCGAAACCGGCCCCACCGAGCAGATTTTCCGCAACCCGCAGCATGGGTACACCCGGAAGCTGGTGTCATCGATTCCGAACCTCGCCTTCCCTCGCGCGTAAGCCGCTACGTGCTACCGGCCGAAGCGGTCTGCGCGTTTTTTGGTGATGCGACCTTAGCCGCAGTGAGGGCGGCCCAGGCGATCTCGGGGTGAACGATGTCGCTGTGAGCGCCGCTCGGAGGATCTCCGAGAACGATAATCTCGTTGCCGTCCAGGTTCAGCCACTGCCCTTTCTCGAAGGCGTAGGCAGTCTGGATGCCGCCCAGGGTACCGCTGGCGGCGTTTACGGCCTGAGCGCCGTCATGGCCCATTGCCTCCCAGCGGTACTGCAGGTCGGTAGCGTCGGCGGCATCCTGCCGCGCCACAATCGACGCGGCGGGATAGGAATTCCCAACAGCTAAGTCTTTCAATGAATGGGTGGCCATCAATGGCCCGTCGACCCTTTGCGACATTCCCGCGAGGTCACCTTTGCGCGCGCGTTCGAACGGCAGGCTCTCGCTGAAAGCGAAGTGCGAGAAAGCGCCCTGCAAAAGAAACAGCGATTTCACGGGAGAAGCGGGACCCGAGAGTTCCCCAGGCAGTCCGGCCAGGGCATAAGAGACAAGGCGGGCGCCGAAGGAATGACCGAGCAGATGAACGCGCAGGTTCGGGGAAGCCGCGTGCATCGCCCCGATCAGCGGACCCAAGCCGCGGGTCCCCACGACGCCCGCGCGATTTTTCATCTCCCAGTAAGTCGCAGTCCGGAGCACGTTAACCGCGCCACTCCAGAGGCGGCCGAAAACGCTCCCCATGCTGGCTGCGCCGCCTTGGGAATCAACAGGGGAGGCCGGCCCGGACATGGAATCGAGCAGCGCCAGCCAGGCATCGTCGTCGCCGATGGTAGCGGCCCGCAGTTCCAGGTCGTCCTGCGCCGCCTCGCTGGCCTTCGGACTGACAAGTTGGCTGAGTTTGTCGCGAAAGGCCAGTAGCGCATCCCGATCCGGGGGCTGCTCTCCGATCAACTCCAGTAGCTCTCGCAATTTGGAAAGCTGTTCCGAATCACGGAAGATCTTGGGCAGCTCCGAGTCCAATGTAAACGCCGCGGCGTCTCCGGCCAGGCTCGCGGCGCCACCGGCGACCGCGGAGGGCGTGCCGTCCCCCGGGAACAAAATGGACGGCCAAAGGACACCCGCAACGCCGACCACCGCGTCGGCTCTCTTCTCAACCGCCGGGTTATCGATGACGCCGCGAACTTCTTCGAAAAACGCGGAGTAAAGGGCCATCGCGGTTGGGCGATCGTTGTTCCAGCCGTGCGAGAAAACGAAGAGGTCCGTGAGCGCAGCGGCTGAAAGCTCCTCAGGAAAATCTGCGGTGCCGCCAGACGGCTTTCCGTTTTCGTCGAACTCCAGTTGCCAGAATGGAAATCCCGCCAATTGCCCGGCCATATGTTGCCTCCTTTGCCTTAAACGGATTGAATGGTGCGCATCAGATCGACCAGACCGTGTCCCTCGAAGTAGCGTTCCCGGCCCAGAGGCGTCGCGCTCTTGAGGAAGATCTTCTTTACTTCTTCGGGACGCTGCATGAACTCGCGGCGGATGGAAAGAAACGCGGCCACGGCGCCCGACACGTGGGGAGCCGCCATGCTGGTGCCGGAGTCGTCAATGTAGGTGCGCCGATCGTCGGGCGGGTTCACCATACCCAGGCGCCTCAACTGTCCTGGCGTGGCGGCGGAGGTGATCCGCTCGCCCGGGGCAACCAGGTCCGGCTTCAGCCGGCCATCACCGGTAGGTCCCTTGGAGGAAAAGAACGAGACGCCATACGTATGCGGCGAATCGCGATGAGTGGAGCCCACGGTAATAGCGAGCGAAGCGTTCCCAGGATCATTGATCGTGTTGCTTAAGCCGATTTTGGTAAAACGCTCCACCGTGGAGATCTGGGAATATCCGGTATTTCCCGCCGCGACGACAACGACCACACCGCTCTTCACCAGCCGGTCCACTTCCACGCACAGGGGGCTTTGCCCGCACGCAAACATTTCCGCGTCGAACTCGTAGCCAAGGCTCAGATTCACTCCGTGGACCCGCAGAAGCTTGGGATCGTCATTGAGATCCTCGCGAATGTAGCGCAGAGCCTGCATAATCCCGCTCGTCGCGCCCTTCCCGTTGGCATCCAGCACGCGCAGGCTGACCAGCTTGCACTGCGGCGCGACGCCGCGCATGGCTTTCGGAACGGCTTGTCTGCGTTGGATGACCACCAGGTGGGCCTGGCCGTTGGGATCGGGCTTGAAGGCGCGTTCACAGACGTTCAGCGCCGAAGCCGGAAAATCATCGGGCAGCCCGCCCGCGATAATCCCGGCGACGTGCGTGCCATGGCCGTATGGATCGGTGAGCGCGGATGCGATATTACGGCGGATTTCAAGCCGGTAAGCCTCCGGATCGCCGGAATCATCCAGGCTGGGCAGGGGCACGGTGAAGTCGCGGTGAAGCGAGGCCACCGACGGATCGCAGAGCGTGTGACAGAAGAGATTGGGATTGGGTCCGTCGCTCTGGCCGAAGTGGATGTGGGTGGCGTCAATCCCGGAATCGATCACGGCCCAGGTCACATTCGCTCCGGTGGCGTCGTACGCCCGAATGGCCGCGTCGGCTTTCACCGTGGTGGTGGAACGGTCGATGAGGGGCTGAACCGGGAAGTCCGGCCACACTTTATAGATGAGCAGACGGCGTGGCTGAGAATCGTTGTCCTTCTCATCCGCGGCGACCAAATCCCGCAACTCCCGCGCGCTCATGGTGCACTTGTAATAGCTCTTGGAGATGAAGACCGGAGGGCGCTCCCCCGCGGCACTGCCGAGCACGTCCCGGTACAGTTCGCGGAAAGCGATGCCAGCTTGATCAAGCCCGCGCTCATACATCAGGTTCAACTCCACAATGTAGTCGCCAGGCGTGAAATCGTCTTCGGGCAGGCCGAACTTCTGATTTCTTAACTGGGGATCGTGCACGAAAGGCGGGACGGTAAAGCGCCCCAGCCGTGCGCGAAAATCGAGCACCGGTTTGCCGGACTGTGTGTCGTCGGCCAAAGAATCCCTTGTATTGAGAGCGAATGATATCACCAATGGCCAACGTGTAATCAAGAGAAAGGCTCGAAAACAGCTGCTCTTCGGCTATAATCCGATAGCCCGTTGTGACCGCCGGGCGATTTCCATGCCGATTCTCGTCAATGGCCAAGCCGTTCCGGAGGGGCTGATTCAACAGGAAGCCGACCGTCTGGGCCGCGACCCGCGATGGGCACAGATTACAGATGCGCGGGACCGCGCGCGCGCGCTGCGGGAGGCGGCCGAGCAGTCCGCCATCGATTGGATGCTGCTCGATTATGCGGCTGCCACCGACCCGCGAACGGTGGATGCGGCGCTTCTCGACGTCGAGGTACAGCGGCAGAAGACCGACGCGGGTTGTCGCGAAGGGTTCGATGACACCCTGCTGCGCCAACAGACCGAGCGGCAATTCAAGAAGCAGCGCCTGGTTGATGAAATGAAGGCAAAAGCGACCGGTCCCAAGGCGGACGAGGTCGAAGCGTTTTTTCAGGCGAATCGGGAAAACTTTCGGAACCCGGAACTGTTCCAGGCGGCTCACGTCGTGGTGCACGTGAATGAGACGCGCACGGCGGAGCAGGCGCGCGAACTCATCGAGCGCGCGATGGCGGAGTTAGACGCGGGAGCCGAGTTCGCAGCGGTGGCCGAGCGGTTTTCCGACTGCAAAGGGAATGGCGGCGAACTTGGACAGTTCCCTTCCGGCTACATGGTGGACGAGTTTGAAAACGCGCTGACGGCTATCGCGCCGGGGGAGCGTACGGGTATCTTCAAGACTCCTTTCGGTTTCCATATCGCGCGATTGCACGCGCGTTCCGCCGGCGGCGCGGCTCCGTTCACCGAGGTTCGCTCGGATATCGAACGTGTTCTCAGAGCGATGTCCGAACACGAAGAATACGTGGAAGCCATGGCGGTATTACGCCAGCGCGCAATCATCGTGCGCCAAGACGAAGGAAGTGGAGCGCCGGCGTGATGCCCGCGAGGCCTCCTCATCCTTGTTGCGTTCCCAGCAAGAGCCGACTCGAAAACCTGCGGAGTTCGGTGGTGACCTCGCTGCGGCGCGCCCGTGCCGTGGCCGGGAGTCTGGCGGAAATGGTGAAGTTAGAGGGCGGCCCGTTCTGGATGGGATCGGAGTCGCCGGCCGTTTTCCCGCTGGATGGCGAAGGTCCCGTTCGCCAGGTCACGCTCGATCCTTTCTACATGGGCCGGTATGCGGTGACCAACCGACAGTTCGGCGACTTCGTGAATGCCACCCGATACCGGACGGATGCGGAGCGGTTCGGCTGGTCGTTCGTCTTCCGGAATCATCTGCCCGACGGACCAGGCACGCCCGCTCCGGAAACTCCCTGGTTTCTGGCCATACCCGGCGCCTTCTGGCAGTTTCCGGAAGGGCGCGAGATTGACGTATGCGGGCGGCCGGATCATCCCGTCACTCACGTATCGTGGAATGACGCCATGGCTTATTGCGCGTGGGCCGGATACCGTTTGCCGACCGAGGCGGAATGGGAGTACGCTGCGCGCGGGGGCCTGCAACAGAAGGAGTATCCCTGGGGCGACGACCTCACGCCGGGCGGGCGCCACATGTGTAACATCTGGCAGGGCAGGTTTCCGGAGATCGACCTCGGAGAGGACGGCTTCACGGGAGTGGCTCCCGTTGGAAGCTTTCCCCCCAACGGCTTCGGCTTATACGAGATTACCGGGAATACATGGGAGTGGTGCGGCGAATACTTTCACCAGACCTGGCATGTCGAGGCTACGCGCCTGAACCCGACAGGCCCGCTTACAGGGACTTTGCGGTTGCTAAAGGGCGGTTCTTATCTGTGCCACGCTTCCTATTGCCAGCGGTATCGTAATTCGGCGCGCACCGGCAACGCGCCGGATACGTCCACCGGCCACATCGGATTTCGTGTAGTGCGCGACCTGGCGCTGTGACCCTCCCGAGCCCATTTGGGTGCGCAAACTGACATAATATGGGGTTTCCCCAATGACGACTAGCGTGCCTGCCCCGATCGCCGCCATCCGGAAAGGCCGGCCTCGCTCCGCCATCCTCTATAGCCTGCTTGGCCTCATCGGTTTCGTTGCCATTGCGTATCAGATTCACTTCACGTACGACCAGGTGAAAGGGCAGATCGATTATTCGCCCTCTCCGCGGGCGCCGTTCCTGATGAAAGGCTATCCGCCGCGGGTTTACCAGATTCAGAAGGAAGCGCTCGATGCCGGCATCCGGATGGACGATCAGGTGACGGTCTTGAACGGTGAGCCAATCCGGGGGACCAACACGATCCTGCGCATCATCAACAACGCGAAGCCGGGGGAGATACTCCGAACGGTCTCGTTGCGTGATGGTCATCAAGTCGACGCGCGGATCCGGTTGCACCCGCAGCGGCTCTCGCACAACTGGCCTACCCAATTCGCCTTGACCCTCGTTTTAGCCATTCTGATGCCGTGGATCTCCGTCCTCCTCGGCTTCTATATAGCGGTGGTGCGTCCACGCGATCCGCTGGCCTGGGTGGTTCTCGGCCTCCTGCTCACTTTTTCCCAGTTACTGAATCTGGACGCTTCGCTGTGGCCCGCGTGGTACCGCATTCCCGGAGAGATCTATCACGCCATGTGCGCAAGCGTCTGGCCGTACTTTATGTTTCTGTTCGGCCTTTATTTCCCAAGGCGCCCGGAATGGGACCGGAAACTGCCGTGGATCAAGTGGGTAGTCACTGCGGCTTACGCGGCGATGGTGGTAAGCAACACGATCGCTTTCGTGGGAATCTACGAGGACCTTTCCGACTTTGGTCCGTTTGCGGGGGCGGTTGCCGGCGCACGCGTGCCCGCAACGATTCTGACCTTCGGTTGCATATCCGCGGGAATTACGCTGCTCGCCATCAAAACGTTCGGCCGCGAGACGACCCTCGATGCGCGGCGGCGGCTCCGCCTCCTTTTTGCCGGTCTGATCGCGAGCCTGACGCCCATTCTGATTATTTCGCTAGTGCTTCTGCTTGACAGCAAAACAAGCATGGACGATCTTCCGGATGCCGTGGTGATTCCGTCGCTGCTGATTCTGCTGCTATTCCCCCTGACTCTGGCTTACGTGATTGTGGTGGACCGGGCGATGGACGTGCGGGTTGCCATCCGTCAGGGCCTGCAATACGCATTCGCGCGCAGCGGACTGGCCGTCTTTCGCGTCATTCTGATCGCGTTGACGCTATGGGCCATCTACGGGATTGCGCAGGGGTCGCGCGGGCATGTCCCCACCATCCTGCTCGCTTGCACGCTGGCTTTGGCCGCCGGGGTGGTCGTTAACATCGGCTTGCGGCGAGTGGGCCGCTGGATCGATAAGCGTTTTTTCCGCGACGCCTACGATGCCGAGCTCGTTCTGAGCGAACTCTCCGAGCAGGTGCGGACCATCCGTGAAACTCAGCCGTTAGTGGAGACGGTCTGCGGCCGCATTACCGATGCGCTCCATCTATCGCGAATTTCGGTTCTGCTGGAGAATGGCGGCCAGTTCCGTACGTGCCATGCAACCGGATTCAGCATTGAGCCGAAGGTGGATTTCGCGAACGACAGCGCCGTCATCGGTCATCTTCGGGAATCGCAGGCGCCACCGCTGGTGTATTTCGAGGACGAAAGCTCCTGGCTGTATCGCACCCCCGGGCTGGACGACCAACAGCGATCGCAGTTGGCGTATCTGGGCGCGGAACTGCTCCTGCCGCTGTCCACTCGCGATAAGCTTTTGGGATTCATCGCGGTAGGCCAGAAGCGCTCGGAAGAGCCTTACACGAAGTCCGACATCCGGATCCTGTCTTCGGTGGCTTCGCAGACGGGACTCGCTCTGGAGAACGCGCAACTCACCACCCGCGTTGCGGCGGAAATGGCGCAGCGCGAGCGGTTGGCGCGAGAGGTCGAGATCGCGCGCGAGGTACAGGAACGCTTATTCCCGCAGAAATTCCCGCCGGTCGCGGGCCTGGATTACTGGGGCGTGTGCCGCACGGCCCTGGGCGTGGGCGGCGACTATTACGACTTTCTGACTCTGGCGGAATCGCGTTTCGGTTTTGCGCTGGGCGACGTGGCGGGCAAGGGCATCTCGGCGGCGCTTCTGATGGCCAGCCTGCAGGCGAGTTTGCGGGGCGAGGCTTCGCGCGGCAGCGACGACCTCGCAGCCATGATTACGAATCTGAATAGCCGTGTGTTCGAGACGTCCAGCAATAACCGGTACGCCACTTTTTTCTACGGTCAGTACGCGCCGGCAACGCGTAGGTTGGATTATGTAAATGCCGGGCACAATCCGCCGGTACTCGTTCGCGGCGGGGCCGGCGAGCTGGCGCCTACCACTCTGGAGGCGACCGGAACGGTGGTGGGCCTGCTCCCGTCTTCGCGGTATGAGCAGGCTTCCGTGCAGTTGGAGAGCGGCGACTACCTGGTCTTATTCACCGACGGAATCAGCGAGGCGATGAACCAGGACGATGAGGAGTGGGGCGAAGAGTGCCTGACGGAAGTGATCCTGGCCTGCGTGCGCGCGTCTCTGCCCGCGGCCGAAACGGCGCGCCGGATTCTTAGCGCGGCGGACGCGTTCGCCAATGGAGCCAAGCAACACGACGACATGACCGTGGTAGTGTTGCGCGTTCAGTAGAGAAGCGCGTTGTACACTTCATCTCAGGAGTCTTTATGAAAGCAGCCGCTCTCGCGCTCTTACTCGTTGCAGGTGCTCTTGCACAAGCTCCGCCGTCCACCACTTTGAAAGTGGGAGATACGGCGCCGGACTTTACGCTGCCGTCGACGCAGGGCAAGCCCGTTCAGCTTTCCGAATACCGCGGGAAAAAGAACGTCGTTTTGGCATTTTTCCCAGCCGCTTTCACCGGTGGTTGAACGAAGGAAATGCAAGCGTACCAGTTTGGTACGCCGAAGTTCGATGCCAATGAGACGCAGGTGTTTGGGGTCAGCACGGATAACACACCTTCACAGAAGGAGTTCGCGACGAAGTTAGCTCTGTCTTTTCCACTGTTGAGCGATTTTGCGGATCGCAAAGTAGCCACCGAGTACGGCGTCTTGATTCCGGGAAAGGGGATGGCAAACCGGGTCACCTTCGTCCTCGATAAGGAAGGCAAGATCACCTATATCGAGCAGGGCAAACTGGACATCGAAGGCACCGACGACGCGTGCAGCCGTTTAGCGCACCGCAAGGCCAAGCCATAGACGGACCTTAGGAACCGGGCGCGCCAGAGTGCTTGTGCCAGAAATGGCGCTTGATATCGGGCCAAAATTCTTTCAAAACGTCCGAAATGGCATCGGTACCCATCGCGGTTCCCATGCGATTCAGGGTGTCGGCCGCGGTACGCTCTTCCGGGTAATAAGCGTTACCGAGCGAGGCGCTTATGCCGTTTCCGAGAACTTCGGAAAAGTTGAAGCCGGAGCCGCCCGAATCGGTGCGGGTGACCAGAACGCGCGATAACGCATAAAAGGTTCGGTGCATCGGACTTCCCGTGACCTTGCGGAAATATCGCGGGTCTTCGTGGAATAATGAAGGTAGAACGGCTTCGGTCATCATATTGCCCACGGCCTGGTCGGCGTACGCGGTCCCGTAACGATGGGCATAGCCCTTAATTCCCTGTCCGAACGATGGGTTTTGATCTTCCAGCTGATACAGGCCGGAAAATACTGCCGCCACGAGGAAACCGGGCCAGTCGAAGGTGTCTTTCAGAGCAATGCGGAACTTTTGCCGGGTCGTGATGGGCTCGAACTGACGGGTGCCGTCAGCGGTGCGGTAATTGGGGAGAACGCCGAAGATGCGGTTGTCCTGCGCCGGCGCCGTGGCGGTACGGGTGGGAACGCCGGGAGCCGTGATGGCGGAGTCTACGCCTGCCGTTGCTGGGACTGGAGGTGGCGCGGAAGTTTGCGCGACAGCGCGAGAGAGAAGCGCGCAGGCCGTTGCGAAAAGCGAGACAAGACGGAGGGATGACATTTTGGCGCTATTCTTTGGATGCCGGGTATATAGGAATGGTTGACACCAAAAAAGACGCCGCGGACGGCTCGTCTGTTACGCGTCATTGCGGAAGTACCCGTTTGCAAAATGAGGCGGCAGAGTTTAAGCTAGCGGAATCCAACTTCCGACCCAACATGAGGGGTTAAAATGCTCGCTCTCAACTGGATTGTCCGATTACTTGTTGTTCCCGCCGTGTCCGTTTGCAGTCTCATGGCGCAGATGGCCGGCACCCGCGGCGCGGTAATTCCGCGCGATGCCATGCGCCCGCGACCCGCCGTAACCGAAGATCTGCTGAGTTCAAGCGAAATCCCCCTTTGGAAAGGAACTTACCAATATAAAGGCAAGAACTACTCTTACCTGATGGTGGGGACGGATCCGGCGAAAGGCTCGGTGACTACTTCCGTTCCCGTGTATATCGTGCCGCTCAAGCTGACGTTTGCCGACGGCACTGTTTTCGATGCTACGGCTCCCATGATCGGACAGCACGCGTCGGCGACGCAAGCCGTGGAAATATCGCCGATCTTTCAAAACGTGAGCTGGATGGCTGGGTCCGTTAATGTCGGGACCACTCAGTATATCGACGCCTTCCAGAGAGGCAACTTCTGGTCCAGCGTCTCCACGGTATCGCCCGATTACCACGTGTTGCTGGCGCAGCCGATCGTACTTCCGGAACAGGCTTACGATGTTCCGGCGAACGCGGGAAGAACCATGCCCGGACCGGTCGCGGGAACCAGGCGCGGCACCATCTCCAACTCTTTCCTCGATGGAACCATCACGCCGGATGTGTTCACCAAGTTTCCCCAGATCACACCAAAGGCCTTCACGATCTTTCTGGATTACAACGTGTTCCCGGGCGGAGCCTACGGGTTCCACGACGTGTGGAGAAACAGCCCGGGAAAAGGAAACACCTACACCTATGTTTCCTACTTGGAGCCTTACACGCAATTGATCGACGCCGACATTAGTACTTTGGCGCATGAGGTGGGCGAATGGATGGACGATCCCTTCGGCAGCAATTCAACGCCGTGCGGAATTCTTGAAGTCGGTGATGCTCTCAGCAGTACGATCTTTGAAGTCAAGGCGAATGGCGTTACCTGGCATCCGCAGGACCTGGTATTTGCTCCCTGGTTCACATATCAGCCATCGTTCTCCGTAAACGGCTGGTTCACCTTCCGGAACACCTTCTCGCAAGCCTGCAACACCCGGTAAGCGAAGGCGGGTGCGCTTTTCTGGATCGGCACGCGACTCTGCTGGCGCGCTCGTGTTTTAGCTTATTGACGGATACCGTTGCCACTACTTGGCAGAGACGGTTTCGCGGTAACCTGTCATAAACAAACTTCAAAGGAGATTTACAAAAGAATGCGTTTGGCGATTGTGGCCGTTGGGGGTTTGCTGGCCGCCACTCCCAGCTTCGGCGTGTTAACAGTCAAAGTAACGGCGACGGCAAATACTCCGCTTCTCGTGGGAGACCCAGTCACCGTGACTGCGACGGTCACCAGCCAGGATCCCGGAGACTTGGTTTACCAGTTCAGCGTAGCTCAAGGCACCAGCCCTTTTCACGTCGTCGTCGACTACAGTTCCTATTCCAATTTTCAATGGACACCGGCTTCTCAGGAGGGAAACTTCGACTTGCAGGTAGCGGTGCGCAACGTGGCAACCGGAGAAACGACGAGTGCGGCTATCGAAGAGAGTGTGCAGTCCAGAATCGTGAATGGACAACCTTCGGTGAATGCGACCAAACATCCTCTGGTGGCCTTCTATAGTGCGCCCGCGTGCCCTGTCGGAAGCATGATGTACATCGCATTTAAGTCCGCCACCACAGTGCAACATACCAATATGCGGCCCTGCTCGGGCAACAAGTCCATGAATTTCTATATCGCGGGGATGTTGCCGTCGACAGTCTACAAAATGCACCACGCGGTGGTTACAGGCGCCAACACTACAAATGGTCCCCAAGTACAATTCAAGACAGGAACCATCCCGTCGAGTTTGACCTTTCCACCGGTGACGTTATTAGTACCTCCCGCGCAACAAACTAGTACTTCACAGAGTACCCTTTTGATGGATGACCTTTCGATCGATTCCTCCAATTCCGGCACTTATTACTTTCCTACTGCCACCGATCTGAACGGTAATGTGATCTGGTACTACAATGCCCTTGGGAATATCCAGCAGCGCGCCTCCTACTACCTTCGTCCCGTCGATGGGGGCACCATCATGCTGATTGCCGCCGACCCAAAGTCGCCGCTAGTTCGGGGACAGATCTGGCGCGAAATCGACCTCGGCGGCAGCGTGGTGCGCGAGACGAACGTCACGCAGGTCACCGCTCAGATGAATGCCGCGGGACTACTCGGGATCATCGACTTCGATCATGATGCCATCCGGCTGCCCAATGGCCACACGCTCATTCTCTGCACGCAGGAGAAGATTTTTCCGGCGGGTACGCAAGGCTACACGAGCCCGGTTGACCTACTCGGCAATGCAATCGTGGATCTCGACCAGAATCTTCAGTTGGCCTGGTCGTGGAGCGCCTTCGATCATCTCGATATCAACAGGGCCCCTATTCTGGGCGAACTATGCGCGCCGAACACAACGGGCTGCCCGCCGATGACGTTGGCCCCATTTGCGGTGGACTGGCTGCATGGGAACTCGCTGAATTTCAGTCCTTCCACGGGAGACGTCGTGATCTCGCTGCGCGATCAGGACTGGCTCGCGAAGATTGATTACGCGAATGGGACGGGTTCGGGCGCGGTGCTTTGGACCATGGGAATCGGCGGGTCGTTCAGTATCAACAGCACTAACCCGTATCCCTGGTTCACGCACCAGCACGACGCCGAGTACGAGTTGGGCGGCACTTCTATTCTGTCCCTCTACGATAACGGCAATACGCGAGTTGTCCAGAATCCCGGCATCATCGAGAACAGCCGCGGAATGGTACTGAACGTCGATGAAGTGAATATGGTAGTGACTCCGATACTTTCGCAGGACCTGGGAGTATATTCGGGCGCGGTAGGCAGCGCGCAGCGCCTGGATAACGGAAACTACTTCTTCACCTCCGGGATCATCAATCTCAATCCGGGAGAAGGCGCCCAACATTCGGAATTCACGTTAGGCGGCACCGAAACTTACCTTCTGCAAACGAACGATCTGGCGTATCGCGGATACCGGATGCAATCGCTGTACCGAACCAACAGTCCAGCTAATTAGAGATTGCGGTACGAGGGTGGCTGGAGGAGTCTTGCCGCTCCTCCAGCCGATCCCGCTAACTGACAAGACGGCGGTTACGGAGGTAGGCGGGAGCTTCCAGATCGTTCGGGTCAAAGTGATCGAGCGGCGCTTCTTCCTCTGACGACGTTAAAATTTCCACCGGCTCCGGCGCGATTTCCTCGCGGCGCGGCTCGAAGATGGATTCCTCGCGCGGTTGGAAGAAGGGGCGGTCGATTTCCGCCTTCAGTTCCTCAGCGCGGAAACCGGTGGCAATGACGGTGACCTTCACGGCGTCGCCCATGCCATCGTTCGCAATCACTCCGAAATTGATCTGCACATCCTCGCAGCGCGCGGCTTCGCGGATGATGGAGCAGGCCTCGTTGACTTCGTGAAGCCCGAGGTTGGAAGAACCGGTCAGGTTGATGAGCACGCGGCGCGATCCGGCAATGCGCGTGTCTTCGAGAAGCGGGCTGTTGATGGCCATGCGCGCGGCTTCCACCGCGGCGTTCTCTCCGGACGCGGTGGCGGTACCCATCATGGCGTGCCCCATGCCGAGCATGGTGGCGCGAATGTCCGAAAAATCGAGATTGATGATGCCGGGAGTCAGAATGATGTCGCTAATGCCCTGCACGGCCTGCCGCAACACGTCGTCGGCAACTTTGAAAGCCTGGAGGAAGCTGGTGCCCTTGGGGACGATGGACAGAAGGCGGTCGTTGGGAATGGTAATGAGGGTATCCACCGATCCAGCCAGTTCGATCAGGCTCTTTTCGGCCTGCTTCATCCGTTTGGCGCCCTCGAAGGCAAAAGGCTTGGTAACCACCGCGACGGTCAGAGCATCGAGTTCCTTGGCGAGCGACGCGACCACGGGAGCCGCACCCGCGCCGGTACCGCCGCCTAAACCGGCCGTTACGAACACCATGTCGGCGCCCTGCAATATTTCCAGAATGCGCTCGGTGTCTTCGAGCGCGGCCTGCCGGCCGATATTCGGGTCGGCGCCGGCTCCCAGGCCCTGCGTGACCTTGGCCCCAATCTGAATTTTGTGGGGCACAGTCGACGCCTCGAGCGCCTGCGCGTCGGTGTTGAGAACGTAAAACTCAGGGCCTTCGAGGCCGTCCCGCATCATGCGCGCGACAGCGTTAGAGCCGCCGCCGCCCACGCCGATCACTTTGATGCGGGCGCCTTTGCGGACTTCTTCATGAATCTCGTACTTCAATGAGTCGAGGTCGGTAGGGATGATCGACATGGTACTTCCTCTTCTAGGGTTGGATTAACGGAGAATACGTCCAAGCAGTCCGATCGACTGCTTTTCGAGATCGACAAGGCTATGCAGGCGCGCGGAATACATGGCGAGGCCGGCGGCAACGGTCCAGTCCGGCGAATCGAGATCTTCGGGCCAGTCCATCAGACCGAGCGGCAGGCCTAAACGCACGGGGCAATTCAGCACGCGCTCGGCGACATCGCACATGCCCTGCAGCAGGGAGCCGCCGCCGGTGAGTACGACGCCGCTCGTCAGGACACGGTCCATACCGACGCGCGCGAGCTCCTGTTTGACGATGCGGAACAACTCCTCGGCGCGGGCCTCCAGGATTTCGTTGATGATCTTGCGGGAAGCCTCGCGAGGCTCACGGCCGTGGGGCGCGGGCATTTCGATGAACGAGTTCTCCGCGGTGTATCCGGCGAGGGCGCTGCCGAACTGCTCCTTGACGAGCTCGGCATCGGTGTAGCTGACACGCAGGAAGTGGGCAATGTCGCGCGTGAAGTGATCGCCGGCAACCGGGATGGCCGCCGCCAACTGGGTGGCGTCGCCGTAGTAGACGATGAGCTGGGTGGATTGGGAGCCGATGTCGACGAGCGCGAGACCTTCGCGGCGCTCTTCCGGCAGCACCGACGCGTAGCACGCGGCCACCGCCTCAAAGATACTTTCGTCGACCGTGAGATGGGCGTGATTGACCGAATCGACGATCGTGCTGTGTTCCATGGTCGAGATCGTGATCAAGTGCGCGTTGACTTCGAGGCTGCTGGCGACCATCTTGCGGGGATCGCGAAACCCCGGACGGTCATCGAGCGCGAACTCCTGGGGACAGAGTTGAAGGATCATCCGGTCGTCCTGCAGTTGCACGCGCGCGGCGCGCTCAAAGGCGCGATTGACGTCCCGCTGTTCGATTTCGCGAGGACGCCCGGTCTCGGTGCGGCTGCGCGTATTAGCGCCACGCACGGTCAACCCGCCGCAGCCGACCACGATGCTCTCCAACTGGATACCGGCCTCGGCTTCCGCCATCTGCACGGCCTTTAAGGCAGCCGCGGAAACGGCTTGCCTTTCGACCACGCGGCTGCGCGTCCAGCCACTGGACGGCACGGCGCCGGCCCCCGCGAAATGCAGGAGCGACCCGTCCAGCCGCGCGATCACGCAACGGGTTGCGGAACTGCCGAGATCGAGGCCGGCCGTGTAGATGGATTTACTCTGATTGGTGGTCTTCATTCCTGCGCTACCTGTCCCCTGACCCGAAAAACTCTCCTACTTCGCCGTAATCCGATCGTCGATCCTGAGATCGAACACCGAGGCACGCGGCGATCCTTCGCGAATGGCCGCGGCGTGATCCATGAAGTTGCGATAACGCTGCGCGAAGTTGCTCTCTCCGAGCCAGAGCTCGACGGCTTTGCCCTGGAGCGCGGTGGTCACGCGCAGATCTTCCGGGGATCCGGCATTCACTTCAGAAATATCTTTCGCATCGGAGCCCAGTTCCTCCAGCAGCCGCAGCGCCGCCTGCACGCGAATCTTGCGATCGGCCTCACTCTGATCGATCCACACCCCGCTCAGGACGGGAAACTCGAAGTTCGCCCGCGCCGGTGGCGTAAGCAGGACCCCTTCGGCATCCACCAGAAGAAAAGATTGGTGAGGGACGCTCACAAAGGCTACGGGCTTGCGCTCGCGGACGCGCACATAGATGCGGTTGGGCCAGACGCGGGCGACGCTGGCGTCTTCGATCCAGTTCAGCGCCAGCAAACGGCGGCGGCGCTCGGCGATGTTGATGTCATAAATGCTGCGCCCGTAGTCCTGAACGAAAACCTGCTGGATACTGGCGTGCGAGGCATAGGTGTTTCCGAGAACGGTAACGCCTTCGTCTCTCTCGCCCGCATTGGGGTGCCGTAAAGCAAAACGGGGATCGCTCGCCAGAAAGTTGCGGATGGAGCGGGCGCCCCACGCCGACGACACAAACCCCACCAGGCACAGCGCCACGGTGAGCCATAAGCGGTAGCGGAAACGGGGCTTCTTCTCGGGTGGTCTAGGCATGGGGCGCTCTTTCCCGCAGGTTCTTAAGGATCAATTCCCCGGCGTTTGAGACGCTGCCGGCTCCCAGTGTGATGATCATGTCACCGTCTTCGGAGCCCAGAGCCACGGCGTGGGCGCCGGCCTGGAGCGACGGAACGTATTCGGCGGATTTGTGTCCAAACTGGCGCATCCTCTCCACCAGCGCCTCCGCCGTAACGCCTTCGATCGGCGCCTCGCTCGCCGCGTAGATATCGAGCACGAAGACGCGGTCGGCCTGCATGAAGGCGCGTCCGAATTCATCCATCAGCAGATGCGTGCGCGTGTAGCGGTGAGGCTGAAACAGAACGTGGACCCGCCGGGAACCGCAGGATCGCGCCGCCGCGAGAGTCGCGCGCACTTCCGTCGGGTGGTGCCCATAATCGTCGACCACGGTCACGCCGTCTACTTTGCCTTTGACCTGGAAGCGGCGATCCACACCGGCAAAGAGCGCGAGGCCCTCGCGAATCAACTCCACTTCCACATGCATTTCGAGCGCGATCGCGATCGACGCGGTGGCGTTCAATACATTGTGCTCACCCGGGACGTTGATCCGGAATTCGCCCAGTTCGCGATCCCGGGCCCGCAACTCGAAGCAGGAGTGGAAGTCGCCGCAAGAGGAATCGTGAACGATCATATCCGCCTGCGCGCTGCGGCCATAAGTCACGGTGCGGCGGCGGACCTCCGGCAGGACGCTCTGCACGTTTTCGTCATCGATGCAGACAATAGCCGCTCCGTAAAACGGAACCTTGTTGATGAACTTGGTGAAGGCAGCGCGCACCGCGTCGAGCGACGCGTAGTGGTCCAGGTGTTCGCGGTCGATATTGGTGACGACCGCGAGGATCGGTGCGAGTTTGAGGAACGATCCATCGCTCTCATCGGATTCGACCAGCAGAAAATCGCTGTGCCCGACGCGCGCATTGGACCCGCCCATGGTGGAAACCTTTCCGCCAACCACCACTGTGGGATCTTTCCCGGCGTGGTTCAGGATGGTTGCAATCATGGAAGTGGTCGTGGTTTTTCCGTGACTGCCGGCGACCGCGATCCCGTACTTCAGGCGCATCAATTCGGCGAGCAGTTCGCCACGCGGGATCACCGGAATCTGCAGGCGGCGCGCTTCCAGAACTTCGGGGTTGGATTCATCGACGGCCGAGCTGATCACCAGCGCTTTGGCTCCGGTGACATTGGAAGCCTGATGGCCTTCGTAGACCGTCGCGCCCAGCCCTACGAGCCGTTCCGTGGTTGGCGAGAGACGAAGGTCCGAACCGCTAATCGTGTATCCGAGGTTCAGCAGCACTTCGGCGATACCACTCATGCCGATCCCCCCGATTCCGGCGAAGTGGAGATGCTGCTGGGAAAAAAACATTTGCTTAGGTTATTGTTTCGGTGAAATGGAATTGTGTCAATGAGTATTTCGCGCAATCCCCTCAAGAATAGTGGCCGCCTCACTGGCGGCTCCCGGATGAGCGAGGGATGCGGCCGCGCTTGCCATAAACTTCAGACGGGTGCGGTCGGAGGCCAGGGCCGTGACGGCTTCAAACATCTTCGCACCGGTCCACTCGCCATCGGTGAAAAGCAAACAGGCGCCGGCATCCCGAAACTGCCTGGCGTTGTGCAACTGATGCTCGTCGGAAGCATAAGGAAACGGAATCAGAATGCTGGGCTTGCCGGCGGCGGCGAGTTCGGAAACGGCGCCCGCGCCCGAACGGCAGATGATGAGATCCGCGCGCGCGTAGGCGGCGGGCATGTCATCGATAAAGGCGGAGATTTCTCCTTGCATCCCGGATTGCTCAAACTCGGGCCGCAGCATCTCATAATGCGCGGCCCCGGCCTGGTGAATGAAAGCGAACTGCCCGGCGCTTTCGGGAAGCGCGCGAAACAATGGCCAGGCTACCTGTGCCGCCCGATTCAGCGTGCGCGAACCTTGGCTCCCGCCGGTGATCAGCACTGTAAACGGGCCCGCCGCATTCCGGGGAGCCAGGTGGAAAAACGCTTCGCGAACGGGAAGTCCGGTGACCGCGCTTCGGCCTGTGGGAAAGTATCGGGCGGTCTCTGAGAAGTTCAGGAGCGCGCGCTTCACGAAACGCCCCACCCACCGGTTCGTCAGGCCCGGGACGGCATTGGGCTCCATCGCGACAATCGGGATCCCACGCGCGATGGCGGCCAGAACGGGCGGGCCAGCCACATAACCGCCGAGGCTGAAAACCGCATCCGGGCGGCGTCTTCCGAGTGCCGTAAACTGCCGTGCCGTTGCGGTAAACAGGCTGCCCAGCGCCGAGAGTTTGCGGCGGAAGCTCATGCCCTGAATCCCGCCGATTTGAATGAACTCAAGCGGGAAACCGGCGGCAGGGACCAGGCGTGCTTCCGCGCCTCGCGCCGTGCCGACGAAGAACGCCTCGTGGCCGCGCGTACGCAGCTCGTTCGCCACCGCGAGAAGCGGAATCACATGTCCACCCGTGCCACCGCCGGCCATCAAAAACACTTTTTTATCCGGCATGCTCCGAAACGCTCAGCAGGATTCCCAGGCAGGCCAGCGTGCTGAGCAGAGAACTACCTCCGAAACTGATCATGGGTAGAGGAATGCCCTTGGTCGGCATCATGCCCAAGACCACGCTCATATTCATAAACGCCTGCACTACGAGCATGGTCGTGATGCCGAGCGCCAGGTACCGGCCGAAATCATCCGGCACAAGCACCGTCGCCCGCACGCCGCGCCAGAGAATAATTCCGAACGCGATCAGGACGCCCGCCGAGCCCAGAAACCCGAATTCTTCGCCGACGATGGCGTAGATGAAGTCCGTATGCGACTCGGGAAGGTAGCCCTCTTTCTGCTTACTTTGCATCAGACCCTGCCCCAACACACCCCCGGAGCCGACGGCGATCTTGGCCTGCTCGGATTGATAGCTGGTGTCCTTGGTCGTCAGCGAGCGCTTCAGGTAAGCCTGCAGACCGACGTGTGTAACGGTATCGATCTTCTCCACGATCTTGTAGCCGGGATCGATATAGCCGATGATGCGCGTAAGCCGGTAAGGTTTGGAAGCGACGGCGAACAGACTGCCCACCAGGGCCACCAGCAGCGCCAGTATAAAGAATCGCCATTCCAGACCCGCGATTAGAAAGAGCGTGGCCGCGGTGGCCACCAGAACGACGGCCGTGCCAAGGTCCGCAACGACGACCGCGAGAGTCACCACCCCCACCGCGGCGGCCGCCGGAACCAGCGTGTACCGGTTGTTGATGGCGCGCGAACGCAGCGCGATGAAAAACGCCAGAAAGATGACCAGCGCCGGCTTGGCCAGTTCCGACGGCTGCACCCCGATCGGCCCCAGGCGGATCCAGCGGTGCTGGCGAGGATCGAGAAAGAACACGCCGATCAGCAAAATGATTACCAGGCCCATAAACACAAAGGCCACGGTCGGATGCTGCAGCTTGCGATAATCCATGCGTTTCAGGGCCATCATGACGCTGACCGCCACCACGATCCAGAAGATCTGCCGGACGACGAAGTAATAGCTGGAGCCCATCTTGAGGCTCGCCATCACGGAAGATGCGCTGAAGATCATCACCGCGCCGAAGAACACCATGACGATGGTGGTGATGAAGAGATACCAGTCGGTTCTAAGCCTTTGTGCCATGTTCGATAGGTTGTAGCGCGCGCACACGCTCCTTGAAAGCCCGGCCGCGGTGTTCGTAACTCTGAAATTGATCGAAGCTCGCGCACGCGGGCGCAAGCAGGATGGTGTCGCCGGATTGCGCGTTCCGGAACGCAATATCAACGGCGGCGTCGAGCGTGCCGGCGGCAATCGTCCGCACGGCGCCCTGCAACTGGCCTTCGATCTTGGGGGCGGCCGAGCCGATCAGTAGAGCCGCGCTCGCTTTAGCCGCCAGCGGGGCCCGGAGCGGCGCGTAGTCGCTGTCTTTATCCTTGCCGCCGAGAATCACCCAGAGACCATGCTCGAAAGCGTCCAGCGCTTTCGACGTCGCATCCACGCTGGTGGCCTTCGAATCGTTATAGAAGTCGATATTGTCCAGACGCCGCACAAACTCGAGGCGATGCTCCACCGCCTGGAACGAACGGATGGCATTCGCGATCTGAGAGAACGAAGCCCCGGCCAGGTGCGCGGCGGCCATCGCGGCCAGCGTGTTTTCCCAGTTATGCCGGCCGCGAATCGGAACTTCGCTCGCCGGCATAATTTTCTCCGAGCCGTGACACAGGGCATCGCCGCTAAGATGAAAGCCGGCGCCAGCGTCAGGAGCGCTGCTAAACCAGACACGCCGGGCGGCGCCGCGATGGGCGAAGCTCCGGCAGAACGCATCCTCCGCATTCAGAATGGCGAAATCCGAGGACGTCTGGCGATCCAGAATGCGGGCCTTAGCTTCGGCGTAAGCCTCCAGCGTGTGATGGCGATCCAGGTGATTTTGCGTGACGTTCAGGATCACGGCCACATCCGGGCGAAAGCTGAAGGTAGTCTCGAGTTGAAAGCTGGAGAGTTCGAGGACGTTCCACTGGCCGTCCCGAGACGAATCGACCATCGCGGCCACCGGCGTTCCGATGTTGCCGCCCACCTGCGCCGCAATGTTCGACTCCTGCAAGATATGGCCGGTGAGCGCCGTGGTGGTGGTCTTGCCATTCGATCCGGTGATGCCGATGGTGCGGCCCTTGAGGAACGGCGCGGCGAGTTCCACTTCTCCGATCACCGGCACGCCCCGGTCGCGAGCGCGCTGCACGGGCGGCGCATCGAAGGGGACACCGGGCGAGATGACGATACCGTCGAAGTCTTCAAATCCGCCCTGGCTCTGAAGCCGAAACGCAACGCCGCGGGCGCCCAGCGATTGCGCGGCTTCGCTCCATTCCCCCAGCGGCTTCTGATCGGCGGCGGTGACGCGTGCTCCGTGTTTCAGCAGGAGTTCCGTACTGGCAATGCCCGAGCGTTCCATGCCGGCGACGAGGATGTTGCGGCCCCCTAGTTCCATATTTACCGGAGCTTCAACGTGGTGAGAGCGAACAACGCCAGAACCAGCCCGGCGATCCAGAAGCGCGCGATGATTTTCGATTCCTGCCAGCCCAGCGCTTCGAAATGGTGATGGATGGGGGCCATCTTAAAGATGCGCTTCTTGCGCAACTTGAAGCTGCCGACCTGCAGAATCACGGACAGCGTCTCGATCACAAAAACGCCCCCGATAAACAGCAGCAGGATCTCCTGCTTAATCAGAATGGCGACTACGCCCATGGCGCCGCCCAGCGAAAGCGAGCCGACATCGCCCATGAAGATATCGGCCGGATGTGCGTTGTACCAGAGGAAGCCGAGACTGGCGCCGGCCATGGAACCGCAGAAGATGGTGAGTTCCGCCGTACGCGGATTGCGCGCGATCTGCAGATACTGGGCGAATTCGCGATGCCCGCCCATGTACGCCAGCACCGTCAGCGCTCCGGCCGCGATAACCATCAGGCCGATCGCCAGGCCATCCAGACCGTCGGTCAGATTGACGCCATTCGAAAAGCCCACTACTACCAGAACCACAAAGATGAAGAACGGAATGAATGCTAGCGGGTAAGTCCAGGAATAGTTGAGGAGCGGGTGAATCAGAAGGTCCGGCTGGAACTGTTTGAAGAACGGGATGTTCATCGCCGTCGTGTAGTTGTCCGATCGGCTCATCGCCACCAGGACGGCCGTGAGCAGCAGGGCAACGCCCAACTGACAGGCGAACTTCTGCCAGCTGGTCAGGCCCAGGTTGCGCTTCTTGAGCAGCTTGGCGTAATCGTCGATGAAGCCGATCGCCGCGAAACTGATCAGCGCGAACAGGGCGATCCAGACATAGGTGAAGCGGAGGTCCGCCCAGAGCAGCGTCGGCACAATGATCGAAATCACGATCAGCACGCCGCCCATGGTCGGCGTCCCGGCCTTGGTCTGGTGCGATTTGGGGCCTTCGTCGCGAATGTGCTGGCCGATCGACATGGCACGGAGCTTGGCGATGAACCACGGGCCGAGCGTCACGCACAGAAACAGCGCGGTAAGGCTGGCGAAAGCCGCGCGAAACGTGACGAACCGGAATACGCGGAACGGGCTGATCACGGAATGCAGCTTCTCGTAAAGCAGGTAGTAAAGCATCAGGCGCCAACCTCCAGGAGCGCTTCGAGCGCGCGTTCGACGCGAACTCCGCGCGACCCTTTAAAGAGGATGGCATCACCCGGTTGCAGGATAGAAGGAAGCGCCGCGCCCGCCGCGGCGGAATCCTCGAAGTAGAGGGTCCTGGCGCTGCGGCAAGCCCGCGGCGACGGCGCCCTCGAGAATGGAGCGCGCATCGCCGCGAATCCCAACCAGAAGGTCGATATGGCGCTCCGCCGCATCCTGGCCGATCGAACGATGCAGCGCTTCACTGTGCGACCCCAGTTCGAGCATCTCTCCCAAGACGGCTACGTGCCGGCGCGCGGGCGTGGCGGCGAGCACATCCAGCATGGCGCGCATAGCTTCCGGGTTCGCGTTGTAAGCGTCATTGAGGATCGTCATGCCGTGGTGCTCCAGACGCTCACCCCGCATCTTGCCGGCGGGAATGGTTCGGGCACTCTCCACCAGATCCACCGGATCGATTCCGAAGACTTTCGCGACCGCGATTCCCGCCAGCAGGTTCAGCACGCCGTGCCGGCCACTGAGCGGAGTCTGAAACTGGACGCCGGAGCACCGGAAACGCGCGCCATCGGGCAACAGCTCCAGGTCTTCACCGCGTACCTCGGCTGCCGCACCGAAGCCATACGTAACCGAGCGTCCGGCGTGCTTAGCGGCAAATCGCAGCACGCGCGCATCCTCCGCGTTTAACACCGCTGTCCCGGAAGCCGGGAGCGACTCGATCAACTCGCCCTTAGCCGCAGCCACGCCCTCAATGGAATCGAAAAACTCGACATGCGCGTAGCCGACATTTGTGACCACGCCCACCTGCGGAGCGGCGATGGCCGCCAGCTCGCGAATCTCGCCCGCGTGATTCATGCCCATTTCGAGAACCGCCGTGCGGCAGTGATCGGGGATTCGCAGAATCGAAAGCGGCACCCCGATGTGGTTGTTCAGATTTCCGATGGTCTTGCCCACCGGTCCGCGCACGCTCAGCAGGTGGGCGATCACATCTTTCGTGGTCGTTTTGCCGGCGCTGCCGGTGACTGCCGATCACGTCCCCGCCCCAATTGGCGCGAGCGTGCCGGGCCAGATCCTGCAGCGCGAACAGCGTATCTGAAACACGAAGAAGAATGCTGTTCGCAATCACGGGCAGATCGCGCTCGACCACCGCAAAGGCCGCGCCCCGCTCGAAAGCCGGGGCCACAAAATCATGGCCGTCATGCACCGTCCCGGAGAGAGCGAAGTAAACGTCGCCGGGCTGGACGGTGCGCGTGTCAATGCTCCATCCGTCAACGGCGCCGGACGCTCCGCTGAAACCGCGCACGTTCATCCACCGGAACAGATCAGCCACGTCGATGATCACGGGGCCACCGCCCGGTACCGAAGCCGCGCAGCACTTCGCGCGCTACTTCGCGATCGTCGAAATGGATCGTATCGGTCTTTGAAGATCTGGTAGGTTTCGTGTCCCTTACCGGCGATCAGGACCAGGTCTCCCGCGCGCTGCGGCTTCAATCGCCTGGCGGATGGCCATCGCGCGGTCCGGCTCCACGATCATGCGGTTTGTCTGTAGCGGCGCAAGCCCACCAGAACATCGTTCATGATCTGCAGCGGATCTTCGGAACGCGGGTTATCGCTGGTGAGCACCACCAGATCGCTGCGCTCGCCTGCGGCTTGGCCCATCAGCGGACGCTTGGACGATCGCGATCGCCGCCGCATCCGAAAACGGTGATCACCCGATTGGGATTCAGCGCCCGCGCCACCGCGAGAGCATTGCGCAAAGCGTCGTCAGTGTGGGAATAATCGACCACCACGGCAAACGGCTGTCCGGCATCGATGCGCTCGAAACGGCCTGGAATGCCCGGGCACTCGGCAATTCCGCGCGAAGAATGTCATCGATCGGGATCTGAACGGCAGATCCCGACGCCGATCGCAGCCAGCAGGTTATACACGTTCATGCGCCCGATGAGGTGGCTCTCCACATCGCAGCGCATCTTTCCGTACTGGACTTCGAACTTTAGGCCGTGAATAGTGCTCGAGACATTCTTGGCGCGCAGAACGGCGTCCGCCCCGAGCCCGAAAGGAATCACCTGCGTTTCGGGGGACATCGGCAGTTTCCGGCCATATTCATCGTCGGCGTTGATCACGGCGGAGCGCGGGGCGGGCGCTCCATTGCGGCCGTTGAACAGCAAAGCTTTCGCGTCGAAATACCGCTCCATCGTCTCGTGATAATCCAGATGATCCTGGGTCAGGTTGGTGAAGACCGCCGTCTCGAACTGGAAACCGAAAACGCGTCCGAGATCGAGCGCGTGCGACGACACTTCCATCGTGGCTTGCGTCCCGCCCAGGAGGCGCAGTTCATCGAGAAGACGGCAGAGGTCCAGGGACTCGGGCGTGGTGTTGACGGCCGGCAACACCCGATCCGCCAGGTGGTACTCGATGGTGCCGATAAGGGCGGTGACGTGCCCGGTGGCGCGCAGCACGGAGTCGATCAGATAACTCGTGGTGGTCTTCCCATTAGTGCCGGTAATGCCCGTGATGGCGATGGCGCGATCGGGGTGGTTGTAGAAATTGCGCGCGGCCGTGGAGAGTGCGTGGCGGCCCTTGTTTACCTGGATCCAGAGGCCCTGGAAAGAGTCCGGCGCGGGAAGCTCGCTCACCACCGCCGCGGCACCCCTTTCCATCGCCTGGGCCGCGAACTCGCGCCCATCGGTTTTCGATCCCGGAAACGCGAAGAATAGCCAGCCCGCTTGAATGCGGCGCGAATCGTAGTCAAGCCCGGCAATTTCCAGATCCGCGAGGGATTCGTCCAGTTGCCCGGTGAGCGCAGCTTCCGCGAGCACCTGTCGCAGGGTCATCGCGCGAACAGCACCCGGATCGTCGCGCCAGCCAGCAGCGGAGTTCCGGGAGCGGGCGCCTGCGCGCGCGCGACACCACTCCCTTCAGAGCGGATCGAGAGACCTTTGGAGTAAGCTTCGCGCACCACCGAGCGCATCGGCTTACCGCGGAAATCCGGTACCAATGGACCGTTGTACGCAACCACTGGCGGAACTGGCGGGCCCATTGCTGGAGTTTCCACGGCCGTGCTAACCATCCTGGTCCCAACTGTAGGCGGCACGTTTGGCGATAACGGCGCGATCGCCGCGCCCTGCTCTCCCAGCGGGAAGTCCGTAATTTGCGGCATGGCGGAAGGGTCGTCTTCCAGTATGTTGGGCCCGGTGACGCCCTCCACCTCCGCCACTTCCATGTGATCGTCAACGGGCACCGGCTTCACATTCGGGTCCGGCACGTCCGGCAGATCTTTCGGAACTCCGTAGAGCCGGAGCGCCTCGTTCATGATCTTCACCCAAACCGGCCCCGCGGCATGCGCGCCCATGCCGGAATCTCCCGTCGTACCGTTGATCGTGACAATAGCCACCAGGGCCGGGTTATTCATCGGCGCAAAGCCCATGAACGACGCGTTGTAGAGATGCGTGTAGTGGCCGTTCTCGAAAATCTGCGCGGTCCCGGTCTTGCCGCCGCTACTCCAGCCGCTCAGATGCAGTGTGCGCCCGGTCCCGCGAAGCACCACACCCTCCATCAGGGTGCGCATGGTAGCCGCGGTATCCTCGCGCAGCACGCGCCGGGGCTGTTCGGTGGGGGTCGGATGGCCATCGATCTCGGTGACCAGCTTGGGCTTCACCAAAAGCCCACCGTTAGCAACCGCGGCACATGCGCGAATCAGTTGCAGCGAAGTTGCGGCGACCTCCTGGCCCATGGAAACCGAAGCCAGCGACGTCGTCCCCCAGCGCGGCAGTTTCCGCAAAATTCCCTTCGATTCCGCCGGAAGCGGAAGACCCGTGCGCTGCCCGAACCCGAAATTGGTGAGGTACTGATAAAACCTTTCTTTTCCGATATGAGAACCGATTTCAATCGCCCCGATATTGCTCGAATGCGCCAGAATTTCGGCCATCGTGATCACGCCGAAACCGCCATGCGCTTCATGCACTACGCGGCCCGGCAGCTTCAGAAACCCATGATGACAATCGATCTTCGACTCCGGGCGAAGATTTGTGGTTTCGAGCGCTGTCGCGAGCGTCAGCACTTTGAAAATCGATCCCGGTTCGAACGGAACCTGCGCCCCCAGGTTGAAGTGCGAACGCCGGTCGGCACTGTTCATGGGCGGTTTATTCGGATCGAACGTCGGGTAGTTCGCCATCACCAGGATCTCGCCGGTGTTGGGGTTCATCAGAATCGCCGTTCCCGTCCGTCCGTGCTTGAGAATAACCTGGGCCGCGAGTTCACGCTCCGCCAGAAACTGCAGACGGTCGTCGATGGTCAAGCGCAGCGGCTTACCTGCAATTGCGGGATTGTTGACCCGGCTCTCAATGCCGCGCCGCTTGACGTCGGTCATGATGGTTGCCGTGCCCGGCGTACCGGCCAATTCGGCGTCCACGCCCTTTTCGATTCCTTCCGCGCCTTTTTCTCCCTGATACACCGATCCAACCACATGCGCGGCTACGCTGCTATTGGGGTAAACGCGCTTGCTGTCCTGCTGGAAAACAATCCAATCGGCATGCAGGGCGTGCAGCCGTTCCGATTCGCGCGCGGAGATTTTGCGTTTAATGAAAAGGAACCCGCGGTGATGATCGGCGGCTTCGACAATCGCGTTATAGACCACGCGCGTATCGAAACCCAAAACCGGCGCCAGCAGCTCGGCCGCGACGGATTTATCCGGCACTAACTTGGGATTGATGGCAATGGATTCCACCGGGACACTCATTGCGAGCGCTTCCCCGTTCCGGTCGAAGATGGTTCCGCGGGGCGCGGTGATCGGAATGGAATGCTCCTGCTGCCGCAGCGCGCGCTCTAAATAGATGTTGTGATGGACGATCTGGAGTGAGACTAACTTGCCGAGGATGGCAACTCCCCAAAGGAGAAGGCCGGCTCCGAGCCAAGTCAGACGCCGGATTGCTTCCAGCCTTGCGCCGGGATTCACGCGGGGACCTCTTTCCGTTTCAGTTGCTATTGAACGATCTTTCTTATTCCTGGGCCGAATTAGAGACGCGGACGACGTTCATCGCGATCGACGCATTCCGGGGCTGCAAACGCGTCTCCTGGCCGCGAGCCGGGGCAGTCATTTTCTGGCCGCTGGCCAGCAAGTCCAGACGCGCGGGGCTTACCATCTGCGCTTCCACAATTTCGAGCATACGGCGCTGATCGACGAGCTCACGCTGCTCGGCTTTCAGCTTTTCGATCCGGTAGCCGGAGAGGATACCGCCGATGCGCGGGCTCACTGCGGCACCGATCAACACGGCGAGCATGCAAGCCGTAGCGATCGTGGACCAGCATTCGCCGCGCGTTTTCGGATCGGCCTCCCGCACCAGGCGCGAGTTGTCGATTCGCTTCGAATAGAAATAGATGTTATCCCCGGGCAGGCTGCGCAGCCGGTGCGGCGCTGCGGTTTCGATTTCGGTCGTGGTGTCGGCGGTCATAAAATCCGAACGCCGGAAGAATGTTGCGAGCGTTGCCATTTGTTTCGTCCCTCCGTTACTCCATCCCGTTTGCTACTCAACAGCCAAAGAAAACACCCGCAGCTTGGCACTTCGCGAAGGCGGATTCTTTCGAATTTCCTCGTCCGTGGGGACCAGCGGCTTGCGCGTGATAATGCTGCCCTGCGCCGCTTTCTGCAAATCCCGAAAACGCTCCTTTACCTTCCGGTCTTCGAGCGACATGAACGAGATAATGACGATTCTGCCGCCCGGCTTCACCAGGTCGGGAGCGATATCGAGAAGCGCGTCCAACTCGTCCGGCTCCTGATTGACAACCATGCGTAGAGCCATGAAAGTTTGAGTCGCGGGATGCATATGACTCGTTCGGGGAACGGCCCGCTCCACTACATCGGCCAGATGTAGTGTGCTCCGAATGGGCCGTGCCCGAACGATTGCTCTGGCTATCTTCCGCGCCCTCCTTTCTTCGCCGTGCTGGTAGATCCAGTCGGCGAGCGCCTTTTCGGCACTTCGATTGACCAATTCTTCCGCTGTGATCCCGCGCGTCTGATCCATGCGCATGTCCAGCGGGCCTTCGGTCATAAATGAAAAACCCCGTTCGGGCGTCAGCAGCTGAAAACGGCTCACACCCAGGTCGGCCAGCAGCCCGTCCACCTGCCCGCGGTTGCCTTGGGCCACAGCGGAGGCCAGTAAAGAGAATGGACCGTGATGAAAAACGATGCGATCGGCTGCGTCCCGCGTATTCTCCCGGGCGATTTCGATCGCCTCCGAGTCGCGATCGTTCGCAATCACCAACCCCGCATCCAACTGACGGGCGATCGCACCCGTATGTCCGCCCAGCCCCGCGGTCGCATCCAGATACACGCCGTCCGGCCGCACCGCCAAACCGGCCAGTGATTCGGCCAGCATCACCGGAAAGTGTTCGGGCGATTTCAAATTC
The DNA here is from genome assembly GCA_963814235.1 of Bryobacterales bacterium. Taxonomy (GTDB): domain Bacteria; phylum Acidobacteriota; class Terriglobia; order Bryobacterales; family Bryobacteraceae; genus Bog-113. The sequence continues at coordinate 136,538 of CAWFCA010000003.1, forward strand.
ATCGATCGGCATTACTTCAGTCCGGCCCGCTCCAGCAAATCGACGTTGTCCACCGCGGCCTTGCTGGCCGCCAGCCGGCGCTCCTGATAAAGCGCCTCGGTCAAAACCTGAACCCGCCCGCGGTAGGAGTACAGCCGGAGCGACGTCTCTTCCAGATTCAAATCGCGCCGCAGGTCGGGGTTGAATGTAATACGCCCCTGCGCATCGGCCTCCGCGTCCGCACCCAGATCGTTCGCATTAAACAGAACATTCTGAACGGCTTGCGGATTGTCCCGATAGTTTTCAAAGAACTTTTCGTTCTCGCGCCAGACCGCGATCGGGTAGATTTGAGCAATGCGGCGATCAAGGCTGGTCACAAATAACTTCTTCTCCGGCAAAGCGCTGAAATACTGGGCAAACGGAGCGGGGAGCTTGAGACGACCCTTGTCGTCCAGACGTGCCGGGAACATCCCACGAGGGGGCTCAACCGGCGGCGGAATGCTCTGACCCGTTAGTTCGTCCACTTCAGATCCACTTCTTATCCACTTTAGGCCACAACAGATTGTGGCATGACGAGGTTCTTTGTTGCAAGTGAATTTTTGCCGAAATGTATTTGTTTTTAGTTAGTTAGGAATGTACGACAGGATGTGAGCTACAAACCCCGCCCACTATTAGTAGCTCAAGGCGGCGAATGGATGGCGAAACCTGATTACTGCTGCGCCGAATTGTAGAAGCTGCCGCCGACTCCGCGCATGACCTTGCCCCAGAGCGCCTGGCCGAGTTCGTGCATATTGGCTTCGTTTCGTGGAATCACCTGCAGGTGCAGGCCGGCCATCTCATCGCTGCTGTTCGGTCCCCATACGACGCGCCGAGGCGGATGGTTTGTATTACGGACATTCCGGTCCGAGTTGTCGTAGGTGAATTCCATGTGGATCTCAGTGCCCGCGGGTAGCTGGAACGGAGGGGAATACCGGTACTGCGCCTGCCAGTTGAAATCCCAATCCGCAATCCAGAGCAGCCAACGCTTGCGGCCGTCGGGCAGGATCGCCCATCCTTTCATGTCTTTGCACAGATAGTGGGCATGGGGAATGATGCCCACGACCGCCACCGGCACGGGCAACTCAAAATGATCGTGAACCTGGTAGCGGGCATCGCCCGCGGGAATGTCGATCCGATTGGATCCGAGCGCGACGTCCATCAGAAATCGGGTCGGCGGCTGGGCTGCGTAGTAGAGCGCGATCGCGGGATTGACGATTTCCGGCTTTCCCGTGGGATGAAAATGCAGTTGCACCACCAGCCGCGCACCGGCCGGGAGATGCGTTGCTGTTCCGGGCGGCATCGTGGAAGCGCGGGTGCCCGGGGCCCAGCCTCCTAGTGCGCCGCTCGGGAAGAAACCCGGAGTTCCGAAGCACTCATACGAGCCGGGACCGGGTGTCTGAAGCCGCGCGTCCACAAAAATCAGCGCATGGTGGAGCGTATGCGACAGCCCGGGAGAGAACTCATAAGCTTGTACATAGCGTTCCCCGCCCAAAGCCAGAGGCACGACGAAGCAGCGATACTGGTCGGGACCATCGGCTGGGACTTGGTACGGTTCCGGCAGAGTGACGATCGCATCCGGCTTTCCCCGTTCCCATCCGGAAGCAAAAAATGGTGGAGCGTGGCCGGTCCGCGGGTCTCCCTGCCGTGTGCCCGTTTTGGCCCACGTTTCGAGAAGAGCGATCTCCCGCACCGTGAGACGATTCTCGCCGGTGAACGACCCATACCCACGAACCGGTTTCCAGGGCGGCATATACCGCGCTCGCGTCACCCGGGCAATCTGATTCGCATGGCTGCGCGCCTCGTCATATGTTCGCAGCGAAAACGGCGCGGGCTGCCCTTCGCGATGACAAGTCACACAATGCTTGTCGATGACCGGGGAAATATCCCGGAACCAGCTCACTTGCACCGGCGCGGAGAGCGCCGGCCGTGCGGAAAGCGCGAGAAGAACGATCGTGAGCGGCCAAATTAACAAAAATTAGCTACCCCTAACTGCACTTATCGTGTGCAACATCGAGGAAACCGTGGTATGAATAGATTTGAATCAACTGGCGGCAACGTTCCCGTCACTTTCGCTTCGGTCCTTCCCTACCCGATTCTTTCCGGATTTTCATATCAATGCCAGCCGGATGTTTGCAGGCAGTTGGCAAGTACGAAGACCCGCATAGCTCAAGGAGTAACCATTTTGCATGGACGCTGACCGCAAGTATTCTCAACGCGGATATCAGGATAACAATCGGACCGACCGGCGCAACGGAAACGGCCACAGCGAACAATCGAAACCCCAGGGTCCCCGGCCGTCGCTTGACATCACAGGGCCCCGGCTTCCCCGGCTCGTACAAAACGTAACCGCTTCCCGTTGTTTTTCCTGCTCGACTCTCCTGCCTCCCGGTACCGATTTCACAAGCGCCTGCCCTAAATGCGGAGCCCAGTTACACTGCTGTAAGCAGTGCACGCATTTCGAGCCCGCTACGCGCTTCCAATGCGTGAAGCCGATTCCGATTCGCATCTCGGTAAAAGACCAGCGCAACGATTGCCCGCTGTTTTCGCCGCGCGTGACGGTTGCACGCGACACTTCCAGCTCTTCCAACGGGTCCGGACCGGGATCGCGATCGGCGGCCGAAGGCATCCTGGCTTCGCCCCCGCGCAACGCGAACGACGCCAAGAGCGCCTTCGAGCGCCTGTTCAAGAAGTAACGGCTGGGTCGCAGCTACGGCGTCTTCTCTCCGTGGCCGCCGGTCGCGGCGCCTTCAAGATGCCGGTAAAACTGCAAATCCTCACCAGTAAGGGCCTTGGTCGCGAAGACGATCTGGCCCGTATGCTGCGCGAAGTGTTCCACGACGTGATAGACGGCCTGGAGCACGGACAAGTTGTAATCCTGCACCGTAATTTCTTCTTCCAGTTGGGCCGCAGTAAGAGTTTCGATCCGTCCGCAGGCGTCCAGCACCGTTAAGCGTAAGGCGGCCCCAAGCTCGTCCTTCGCAATGCCGCTCCGGGCGCGAAATTCCGAATCGCGATCGCGTTCATCGGCCTCGCCGCACACGCCCGCGAGGATCCACTGCCGCACATTCCCGGTCAGGTGCAAACAAAGATTGCCGATGCTGTTTTCGGTCTCATGCCCCCGCGCCCATACCTGATCGGGCGTCAGCTTCTCCAGGCAGCTCTCGATGCGATCGAGAAACTGCCGGAGCTTGGAACCGGAGTAATCGAGGAAATCTTCAGCGATCACAGAACGTCTTCGGACCAGGATTCAAGCACCTGCTTCACCTTACCGGTGAACTGATCGGCGAGGGCGCCGTCCACCAGACGGTGATCGAAAGTGAGCGCGAGGTAAGCCTGCGACCGGATCGCGATCGCGTCGTCGATCACCACCGGGACTTTCTCGACGGCGCCGATGCCGAGGATGGCGACCTGCGGCTGATTGATGATGGGCGTGGCAAACACGCTGCCGAAGCTTCCGAAATTCGTGATGGAGAACGTACCGCCCTGGATCTCATCCGGCTTGAGCTGGCGCGAGCGGGCGCGCGCGGCGAGGTCGACGATCGCACGTTGCAGGCCCAAAACGTTCTTTTCGTCGGCGTTGCGGATCACGGGAACGATCAGCCCGTTTTCGAGCGCGACGGCAATACCCACGTTGATCTCGTTGTGATAAAGAATGTTGGTCCCGTCGATGGACGCGTTCAGCAGCGGATAGGTGCGCAGCGCTTCCACCGTGGCCCGGGTCACGAAGGGTAGGAACGTGAGCGACATGCCGTAGCGTGCAGCGAAATCGTCTTTATGTTTCGCGCGCATCTTGGCGACACGGGTCATATCCACGCGATGCACCGTAGTGACATGCGGAGACGTGCGCTTGGAAGCGACCATGTGCTCGGCAATCTTGATCCGCATGTTGCTGAGCGGCTCGGTGCGCGTCTTCGCGCCGGACGAGGGCGGGGGCGCGACAAAAGGGGTGGATGTTTCTTTGGCAGCGGGCGCGGCCGCCGGAGCAACAGGAGCGGGTGCAGCAGAAGCGGGAGCGGCGGCAACCGGCGCCGGCGCGGGCTTCGCGGCTCCTTGCGCCATGTAGCTTTCGAGATCCTGCTTGGTGACGCGTCCGCCGGCTCCGGTGCCGGTCACTTTGGCAATGTCGATGTTGCTCTCCCGCGCCATTTTTCGAACCAGGGGCGATAACGGACCGGCAGGCTCCTGCGGAGCGGGCGCGGCAGGCTCGGGAGCCTTCGCGGCAACAGGCGCGGGAGCGGCCGGAGTAGGCAGCCGCCGGTTTGGTTTCGGCCGGAGCCGCGGGGGCCGGAGCGGCAGCCGCGGCCCCGGCTTCCTGAACGCGCGCAACGACCGTATTGATCCCGACCGTCTTGCCTTCTTCCACCAGCACTTCAGTTAACACGCCGGCCACCGGCGAAGGGATCTCCGTATCCACCTTGTCGGTCGAGATCTCAAAGAGCGGCTCATCCCGCTCCACGCTTTCGCCGATTTTCTTCAGCCATCGCGTCAGCGTTCCTTCGACAATGCTCTCGCCCATTTGGGGCATTACTACGTCTGCCATGCGGGTACTCTCCGGTTAAGAAGCCAGCGCCAGGGCTGGCCCTTTCTCAATTTCAGTCTGCGGTATCAGGTGTAACTCGACATCAAAAAGACGAGCGAAATGGATAGCAATGCGGTCGACCACCTGCTTCCAGGCACAACTGGCTCCAAGCGCCTCTATCGAGGTCACGGGCTTCGACAGCCCGCACGGAATGATGTATTGGAAGTAGCTCAGATCGGGATTCAGATTTAAAGCGAAACCATGCGAGGTGACCCAGCGGCTCAGGTGCACGCCGATCGCGGCCACTTTCGCATCGCCCGCCCAAACGCCGGTGAGCCCCGCAATGCGTCCGGCAGGCACGCCGAAATCTGCCAGCGTATCGATCAGCGTCTGTTCGAGCGCGCGCACGTATTCGTGAACGTCGCGCTTCCAGTCGCGCAAATCGAGAATGGGGTAGCCTACGATTTGTCCGGGCCCATGATAGGTGACATCTCCCCCACGGTTGGTCTCGTAAAAGCCGATGCCGGTGCGCTCCAAAATATCCCGGCTGGCAAGCAGATTCGCTTCGTGCCCATTACGCCCCACCGTGATCACGTGGGGATGCTCGACAATCAATAACTGATCGGGAATCTCCCCGGCCTTGCGCTGCGCAACCAGGCGCTGCTGGAGACCAAACGCGGAGGACCATTCGAGCAGCCCCATTTCGCGCAGTTCGCAGCGGCGTCGCATGGGAAGGAATCTAAGCGTTGATCTGCAGGCCGTCGACGGCGTTGAAGGCCTCGCCGACCGCTTCATAAATCGTCGGATGCGCATGGATGGTGTGCATCATCGTATCGACGGTGGCTTCAGCTTCCATGGCCGTCACCACTTCCCCGATCAGTTCGTAAGCCTGCGGGCCAATGATATGCACGCCCAGAATCTCGCCATACGTTTCGTCTTCGATCACCTTCACGAACCCATCGTGCATGCCGAGGATGGTGGCCTTACTATTGGCCGCGAACGGGAATTTTCCCACTTTGACCTTATAGCCCTGCGCCCGCGCCTGCGCTTCGGTTAAGCCCACGCTGCCGATTCCGGGCTCGGTATAAGTCGCCGCCGGAATCCGGTAGCGATGAATCGGAATGGCTTCTTTTCCCGCGATCTTGGCAACGGCCAACATGCCTTGCGCGGTGGCCACGTGAGCCAGTTGCGGCGTGCCGGCCACCACATCGCCGATGGCGTAGACGCCCGGCTCCGCGGTCTGCATGAATTCATTCACTTTGATGAATCCGCGATCCACTTCGACCGTGGTGTTCTCCAGCCCGATCCCGGCAGTATTGGGCGCGCGGCCCACGGCCACCAGCAGTTTCTCGGCTTCCGTCTCTTCCGTCTTCCCGTTGGCAAGAGTGACCGTCATAGCTACGCCGGTATCCGTCTTGCGGATGTTCTCGCACTTGGCTCCGGTCTCCATGCGAATGCCGGCCTTCTTGAAGACCCGCAGCAGTTCCTTCGAGATTTCTTCGTCCTCGACGGGAACCACCCGCGGCAGCATTTCAAATACCTGGACCTTGGACCCGAATTTACTGAACATGGACGCGAACTCAACGCCCACGGCGCCGGCCCCGATCACATTCAAGGTCTTCGGGACCGTCTGCAATTTCAGGATCTCGATGTTGGACAGGATCGCGTCGTCGAAGGAAACACCGGGAAGCGTGCGCGCTTCCGAGCCCGTCGCAATCAGGATGTTTTTCGTCTCGTAGGTCTCGACGCCTTTATCCGATTTCACTTCGACCTTGCCGCCACCCTTCAACGTGGCAACACCCTTGATGACTTCGATCTTGTTCTTCTTCATCAGGAAGTCGATACCCTTGGAGTGTTTGGTGACGATGCCGTCCTTGCGCTCCATTACCTTGGGGAAATTAAGCGTAGGATTCTCGACGCTGATGCCTTCCGCTTCGGAATGCTGTACGTGGGTCCAGACCTCGGCCGTATGGAGCAGGCTCTTGGTGGGGATGCAGCCGACCAGGAGACAGGTCCCACCCAGTCGCGGTTGTCTTTCGATTAAAGCGGTTTTCAAACCATACTGGCCGGCGCGAACGGCCGCGGAGTAGCCGCCTGGGCCACTTCCAATCACAATCAAATCGTATGCCACTACCCGTCATTTTACATTGCGCACTTCTAGAATGAGGGTATGAGAGCCGTTGCAGTGCTGCTGATGGTGGTTGTCCCGGTGCTGGCGGCGCAGACCAAGCCGCGGCCCGGGAAGAAAAAAGCCCCGACACCCGCGGCGGAGGACGCGGCGCTCTCACTGCCGATCGTGAAACTGACTGTCGAGGGGAACGAGCGCATCCCGACCGCCGCGATTCTGGGCATGTCCGGCCTAAAGCTGGGCGACCTCGGAACCAAAGAAGCGTTTGACGCGGCGCAGAAGAAAATCCTGGAGTCGGGCTTTTTCGATCGCGTGGACTACGGGTTCGGCCCGGTGGCCTCCACACACCCCGGTTTCGCCGCCAAGTTTCAGGTGGCTGAGGCCAAGCCGCTGTACCCGGTGCAGTTTGCCGGCTTCACCGCCACCAGCGCGGAGTTAACTGCATATCTCAAATCGCGGGACCCGCTTTTCAATGGGTTCGCACCGCCGACGCAGCAGATCTTTGAGCGATGGTCGCAGTATCTGGACGCTTTCACAGCCTCCCGGAATCAGCCTAAAAAGGTGGTGGGGAAGCTGCTTTCGACAGCTTCGGGCGATTACATCGTGCAGTTCCAGCCGGATGAACCGCTGGCCGCGGTGGCGCGCGTGGAGTTCACGGGCAACGACGCGATTACCTCGTTAACTCTGCAGAACACCATCGGCGCGGTCGCCTTTGGGCTGCCGTACTCGGAGCAGAACTTCCGCGAGTTTCTGGACAACCAGGTGCGGCCGCTCTACGAAGCGTTGGGACGGCTGCGCGTGCGCTTCGAAGACATCACTTCGGAGCCCGTTCCGCTTCCCGTGAAAGGCTTGCTGGTTCACGTCAAGGTGGTGGAGGGTCCCGTTTACAAACTCGGGAAGGTCTTCTTCTCGGGCGTGGAGGCCGAGAACAAAGACCACTTCGCGCATCTTGCCGAGCTGAAGATCGGCGATACCGCCAACTTCGACCTGGTCAAGGACGCGGCCGAACGGATCCGGAAGTCCGTGCGACGCTCGGGCTATCTGCATGTGACCACGAGTGTCGATCGCAAGATCGACGACGCGGCAAAGAAAGTGGATGTCACGTTCAAGATCGATCGCGGGGCGCAATACACCTTTGGGGCCGTCACCATTCAGGGGCTTGATTTGAACGGGACCGAGGCGGTGCGGAAGCAGTGGGGCAAGCAGCCGGGCGACGCGTACAACCCGGATTACCCGGACTATTTTCTGGAGCAGGTCAAGGCCGAGGGCCTGTTCGATCACATGGGGCCTACACGCTCCGAGGTGAAAATCGACGAAGGGACGCGCGTTGCAGCCGTGACTCTCATCTTCCTGCCCGAGGAGAAGAAGCCAAAGCCGGCTTACAACCAGAACTCCCAGTGATTGCCGGCAATCACAAAAGCCGCTAAGCACGCATTGGTGACGGCGTGCGCGAGGATGCAGTCCCACAAATTGCGCGTTCGCAGCATCCACCAGTTGTAAATGATTCCGGTAATCAGGCCGACATCCCAATAGGGCCCATGCTCGGATGCGAATAGGAGTGCAACGATCCAGAAAGACGTGACGCGCAGGAGGAATCCACGCCAGAACAACTCTTCGAGCACCGGGACGGCAACGATGCTGACCAGCACGCGAAACGACAGGAAGCTCGCATCATGTTTCTGTGACTCGGTGGTGGAAGCGGCCGCGTGACCGATCAGAGCGTTGTTGAAAAGCGGGAGCTGGCGGTAACCAGGGATGGAATCAGGGGCCACCCAGAGGACGAAGACCGCGGCGCCCAGCAGAACACTGACGAGCGGACGCGAGGGGCGTAAAGAGAGCGGAACGCGCGAGATCGTCAGGAACAGCGCGATCTCGATGCCCAGGCGAGCCGATTGCGGCACGGGCACGTAAGGGTTCAGCGCCAGAAACGCGATGAACACCGCGAACGGGACGACGTAGGGCGCCTCGCTTAAGGATGTTGGCCAGGATGCAGAGCGCGCCATGCCTTCAGAAAATCCTTGGCTTTCTTACTATCCTCATTCCACTGCGGGGATTCCGCGCGGTTGGCGAGATGCAGAAGAGCAATGGCAAGCGCGTTGTCCAGCTTTGCCATGTTTTCGTAATTCAGCTTGGGCCACTTATCCGATGTCCGGTGATAGTCGGGGTATTCCAAAGCGGCAACGAAGGTGTGAGCGGGTACGCCGGCTTGCGCAAAGGGCAGGTTGTCGCTGCGTTCGAAGAACTCGGCGTTGTGGCGAACTTCGCGCAAGCTGACTCCCGCAGACGCCAGATCGGGCTCTAGCGCGGCCGACAGATCGGAGAAGTCATACCCGGTGACGCCCAGGGAACTCGCGGGCAGTCCTTCATTCCTGGCCGGTTCTCCCATCTGTTCAAAATTGATTACGGCGATGGTCTGATCGAGCGGCACGAGCGGATGCTTCACGTACCACGTGGAACCGTATAGGCCTTTCTCCTCGCCGAAGAAGCACACAAACACGAGGGTGCGGCGCGGTCGTGGGTTTTCTCGGGCGAGTGCCGCGGCGAGCTCGATCACCGTGGCAACGCCGCTTGCGTCGTCGTTCGCGCCATTGTAGATTCCTTGCGTGCCATCCTTTCCCAGGTGATCGTAGTGCGCGGTCAGCAGCAGGTACTGGTCGCGGAGTTTGGGATCGGACCCGCGCAGGATCGCGGCTACGTTGCGCAAACCGGCGGGCCTCACGAGCGGAGCGGGCACCACCAGGGTGGCGCGGGCCGCGGTCAGTCCGACCGGCAGACGATCGAACGCCGCTTGCAGGTCCAGTTCGGGAACGGAAAGGATGGCAGCTTCGTTGGCGCTCTCGCTTCCGGCGTGGATCAACCGGCTCTTGCGCCGTTCTTCCGGGCCGCTTTTACGCACCAGCAGCACGATTGCATCCGGACGGGAGAACGCGAGCCTCGCGACCACCGCAGGATCGGAGGGAGCGCGCAGCATGAGCACTTTCCCGTTGAGGGGAATGTCAATCCTGGTCCCCGGGGCCCATTTGAAGACGGGGGCGCTGGTGAGTTGCGCGCCGCGGAGGCCGGTGACGCCGATGCGGTCGGCAGAGACTTCAACCCCCCCCGAGAGGCTGAAGGCCGGCAACTCCGGGCTGTCGCTCACCTGGACGAAGTCGGCAGCCTGGAAGTAATCACCGCCGGGAGGACTTTCAAGACCCGCCCGGCGGAACTCGGACGCTATGTATTCGGCGGCAATATCCAGACCGCGCGACGGGGTATCGCGGCCCTCTAGAGCATCGGACGCCAGGAAAGAAACACGGCCCCGCAGCGAGGCCGCGGTAATGCCGCTAACCGGGGATTCAGCGTGGACGGCGAACGCGAGAAGCGCGAGGGCGCAGACCCGGCTCACTCCGGGCGCAGGCCCCGGATGATCTCGCTCGCTCGCTCCCACAACATGCCGAGCTCGTTGCTACAGCCCAGGAAGAGCATCCCGCGGTCGCGCCAGAATTGAGCCAGCTTCAGGTTGCGGGTCTGGATACCCGGAGCGACGCCGTGCGCGCGGCAGCTTTGGATGATGGCGTCAATGGTCTCCACCATCAGCGGATGCTCGAACTCGCCGGGAACTCCGAGCGAGATGGAAAGGTCGGCGGGGCCGATCATGACGGCATCCACGCCGGGAACGGAGAGCAGTTCCTCACGTGCGTCGAAAGCGCGGCGGGTCTCAATCTGGAACACCACCATGCTGTTCCGGTTCATGTGCTCGATGACTTCGGCAAAGCTGTGGGTTTCGTAGTCGAGCTGGTGGAGAGAGAGGCCGTAACCGCGGATGCCGGCGGGCGGGAACTTGGTCCACGAGACGGCGCGCGCCAGAAGTTCCGGATCTTCGACGCGCGGAAAGATGATGCCGTCTGCGCCGCAATCGAGGGCTCGGGCCACCAGCGGATACTGGAGATCGCCCACGCGCACGATGGGCGAAAGCCCGGCCAGGCGGGAGACGCGACACAGGTCCTGCACGGTTTCGAGGTCAAAGCCGCCATGTTCGGTATCGACAAATGCCCAATTGAATCCCGCGGCAACTAAGAGACGGGCAACTTCCGGAGAACGCAACTGCCAGAAGCCGGTGCCGAGCTGCAGACGGCCGCCCTTGAGGGCCTGCTTGACCTGATTGACGTGCATGAACCCTGATCCTAGCAAGGTCAGAGCGTCAGGATCTGATGATCGGGGCACTCCAGGGTGACGTGTTCGTACAGGCGGGGCATGAGGTCCGGACCATAACGCGCAAATAAAGCAACGCTCGAGAACAGGCGTTCCTGGAGCTTGTGGCGGGGGAATAAGGAACAGGACAGAAGCGATACGTCGCGGGTCGCACGTGTGTCGCGGGCCAGGGCCTCGCGGTTCACTTTGCGCTCGATGCGGCTGAACTGATATTCGATCTTGCGCCGGCTTTTTTCCAGCGCCTTGGTGATGGAAGGATCGAAGTTTTTCAAGTCGGCGGCCATGCGCCCCAACGCATCGACAGCGGTAGCGCGCGCCTGCGCGATCGTGCGCCACCGACTGCGGGTTGACGACCGTTCGTGCGGCTTTCTCACGCACGGCTTCCTCGCCATGGAAGAAATCGGTAAGTTCCAGACCATAGCGATCCAGGAGTTTTTCGGCACGGGCGTCGAGGATGGTAAACCCGGCGCGATGCACGGCGATCGGCTGGCGTCCCAACAGGTTGCGGTAGAGGACTTCGGATTGCGCCAGGTAGGCCAGTTCAGCGGGTCCGCCCACGTAGGCAATGGTAGGAATCATCGAATCCTGAACCACGGGACGCAGCAGCGCATTGGGCGATAACGAATCGGCGCGATCGGCAAGTTCGGCGGCGGAGTACTTCTGCTTGCCGGCGAGATAGTCCCCATTCTGGCGGCGCAACCCAGTGCGCTGGCCATTTTCGAGCAGGAAGAACAGCGCGGTCGAGCTCTCGACGTGGACCTGCGCGTGGTAGCCGGCATCGGTCAATTCTTTGTTGCGCTTGAGGATCTGGTCCGTCAGAGCCGGGGCCTGGAGCACGGCTTCGCGAAGCAGCGGGGCGGCCAGCGACCGGAACTGGGGCAGCATCGGATCGACGCGAAGGATGGGAAAACCCGTGAGCAGGCGTTCCAGGAGCCCTCCAAATGCGTCCCCGAAGGTAGCTCCCGGACGGTAGCTCTGGCGCACCATGTCGAGCGCTTCGTCGGCGAAGGGCAAGCCGGCCAGCGCGCTGCGGAGTTCTTCGAGCGGCACCGTCTCAAGAACAACGCCTCCCACCGGTTGATTGGGACGGGCGCTCGCCCCGGCTTCGAATTTCACCGCGTCGCAGCCGTTCTGGAATGCCCAGGCCTGGTTGACCTCGGCGAAATCGTGATCCTCCGTGGCGAGCCAAAAGATGGGGACGGCGGGAATGCCTTCGCGCGTTAACCGCGCCGCCAGTTGGATGGCCGTAAGGGCTTTGTAGATCGTGTAGAGCGGTCCGGAGAATAAACCAACCTGCTGGCCGGTGACCACGGCAACCGTGCCGGGGCTGGCAAGTTGATCCAAGAGCGGATTTCCCGCGTTCTGAACTTGCAGAGCCTCGACCAGACTCCGCCGGCGCTGGTCGCTGAAGGCTATTTGTTGAGCCGTTTTACCAAACGAACCCGATTCGAGGGGCAGGTACGGGTAAAAAGATGAAACGCGATCGGGATGGTAGATGAAATCGGCGAATATTTTCGTCGTATGCGGCAGTGCGGTCTGTCGGACACACGAAGATTCCATGCGGGGTCAGGTTAGCAGATGACGTCTTCGGCGTTAACGATTCGCGATAACTAGCCCTGGGTGAACACCTTAGAAATGTCGTTGTAAAGAACGAAGACCACCACCGCCATCAGGAAAACGAACCCAACCTTCATCAGACCCTCTTTGAACTGGTTGCTGAGGTCGCGCCCGAGCAGCATTTCGATGAGCAGGGTGAGGATCATGCCGCCATCGAGGATGGGAATCGGGAAGAGATTGAAGATGGCGAGATTGATGCTGACTGCGGCCATGAGGGTGATGAAGTCGCCGGCTCCGCGCGCGGCAGCCTGGCTGGAAGCCTGGGCGATGCCGATGGGGCCGCTCATCGCTTTGGCGGACATCTTACGCTCGACCATGCCGCGCAGAAACTGGAAAATCAGGGTGGCGGTGCGGGAATTTTGAACCAGTGACTCCTTCACGGCCGCGGGGAAGGACAGCTTTTCGGTGACGACGTCGTATTTAATGGCGGTCGCTACGCCGATCATATAGCGGGGTTTACCATCGAGCGCACTCATCACGGGGGTCACCGCGACCGTGTGGTTGGCGTTGTTGCGCGAGTACTCGATAACCGCTGGACCGCCGCCGGTGGCACGAATCATTTCCTGCAGTTTATTGGGCGACCGCAGCGGCTGCCCGTTGATCGTGATCAGGAGATCGCCCGATTTGAGTCCCGCCTTATCGGCGGGCATGCCCGGACTCACTTCACGGAGGACAATCGGCCCGCTTTGCTCCCAGCCGGCGGTGGCAACTCCCAGCTTTTCATCCATGGCTGGATAAACGGCGGCGTTGAACTGCTTGCCCGCGCGCTCGATGGTGACGTCGAGTTTGCGGTCCGGGCTGGCCAGTTCATGGCGAACCACATCTTCCCAGGTTGGATCTTTCTGCCCTTCGATCTGGGTGATCTTGTCGCCCGCGCGAATGCCCGCCTTTTCGGCCGGCGAATTCTTATCCACGTGTCCGACAATGAAGCCGCCTACATCGACCACGTGCTCGTAGTGCACCATAAACAGGCCGGTCAACAGGAAAATCGCCAGGACGATATTGAAGAGCGGGCCGGCGAACGCGATCATGAGGCGCTGGTAGCGGGGCTTCTTCAGGAACGCCCGCGGATCGGTAATCTGCTCATCGCCGGGTTGATCGCCGGCCATTTTGACGTAGCCTCCGAATAGGATGGCGGAAAAGCGATAGTCGGTGTCGCCCCTTTTGATGCCGAAAAGGCGCGGGCCGAAACCGATGCTGAACACGTCCACGCGCACGTCGTAGAAGCGGGCGAGCAGGAAGTGGCCCAACTCGTGGACGAGGATCATGACACCCAGCAGCACCAGGAGCCAAAAAACACTTTGGAGAACAGGAATCATGCTTAAGCCTTGAGGGAACGCTTGCTCTCCTGAGCAGAGGAGAGTTTCGCCACCACGCGGTGGGCGAGAGCTCGCGAATCCGAGTCTATGTTTAGGATATCGTCAATCGACCGGCCGCGCCGCGCGGGGAACTGTTGGATGGTTTCCTCAACGACAGCGGCGATGTCCGGAAAAGCAATTTTACCGTCGAGGAATGCGGCTACTGCCACCTCATCGGCTGCGTTCAGCGTGCAGGTTTCGGAGTTGCCGGCGGCTTGCGCCTGGTAAGCCAGCGCAAGGAGCGGGAAGCGCATGGTGTCGGGAGGCGCGAAATCCCAGTGACGCGCTTCGGACCAATCGAAGCGGGGCACCGGCGCGGGGAGGCGATCGGGCCAGGTCATGGCGTACTGGATCGGCATCCGCATGTCGGTCGCGGCGACCTGGGCGATCACGCTTCCATCCGCGTATTCGACCATGGCGTGCACGCTCGATTGCGGATGCACCACCACGTCGACTTCCGAGGGATGAAGATCGAAAAGCCAGCAGGCTTCAATTACCTCGAACCCCTTGTTCATCAGCGTAGCGGAATCGATCGTGATGCGATTTCCCATCTTCCAAGTGGGATGCCGCAAAGCCTGCTCCGGCGTTATATCGGCAAATAAATGCGCGGGAGTGGTACGGAACGGTCCACCAGAAGCAGTCAGGATGAGGCGTGTCACTTCGGATCGCGCTCCGGCCCGAAAGCACTGGTGAGCGCCGTTGTGTTCGCTGTCGATCGGCAGCAGCTCCGCGCCATGCGCGCGAACGGCATCCATGACCAGCCGTCCCGCGGAAACGAGCGATTCTTTATTGGCGAGGCCAATGCGTTTCCCTGCCCGCGCCGCTTCAAAAGTGGCTTCCAGACCGCCCACGCCCACGATCGCAGACACAATCATGTGTACTTCAGGGGCTATAGAGATCTCGACCAGTCCGCGCGGCCCGGCGATGAGCTCAGGCCAGCATGATTTTTCAAGCCGAAGCGAAGCGAGGGTTTCCGTCAGGAGCAGGAGCAGCGCGGGGTCGCTGATCACGGCAATTTGGGGGCGGAACTCGGCGATCTGGCGGGCCAGCAGCTCCACATTTCGGCCGGCTGCCAATGCAAATACCTGAAAACGGCGGGAGTTGTGGCGGATCACGTCCAGGGTGCTGACGCCGATTGAACCGGTGGAGCCGAGAACGGAAACGGATGTCATGCGTAACGTTTGGCGATCATAACATCGGGTCGGGAGATTCGAGATCTTGTTATGTCGTCGGGTCTCAGGAAGAAGACCCTTGCGGGCGCCGGGGAGGATGCTTCAGGGGTCTTTAGAGGTTAGTCTCGCTTTGGTGGGAGTTTTGTCCTCCCCGGCTTACTTCCAATATTAGGATACTGAACCCCGTTCGTCAACCAAATTCTATATTCGGAAAATAATATTTTCAGTGCCGCTTCACCTCCACCTGAGCGGCAGCTTCTAACGGTTTGATACTAGAGCAGATATCTTCTTCACCAAACCCCTGCGAGATCACGTTCTGGAAGATCTGGTGCGTCAGTCCGGTCAGTAGAAGGGGCACGCCGAGCTCTTTTCCGGATTCCAGCATGAGGCCAATGTCCTTGTGCATCCATTTTACGGAGAAATTCGGCGCGAAGTCGCGGCGCAGGACATACGGAGCTTTGAAATCGATCAGTCCGGACTTGGCGGCGCTGTTGGCCAGGATCTCAAGCATCAGTTCGGGGTCGACGCCTGCTTTAGTGCTGAGGACCAGACCTTCGTTGAACGCTTGCAGGATGTTAGAGAGGATCAGATTTTGGGTCAGCTTCGCGTGTAGGCCCATACCCGGACCTCCGCAGTAGTAAATCTTCTTGCCCATGATTTCCATGAGCGGCCGGGTCCTTTCGAAGATAGAATGATCCCCGCCAACCATCCAGGTGAGCGCGGCATTTTCGGCACCCGGCTTGGAGCCGGTGATGGGCGCTCCTAAGAATGCAATCTGCCGCGCAGCCAGCTCCTCGCCCACGCGACGGCTGAAAGAGGGACTGACGGTGCTAGTATCCACGACGATCGTTCCGGGTCGAGCGGTCTGGATCACCCCGTCGGACCCCAGGATGACGCGTTCCGACATGGCGGAATCGCCCACGCAAATGAAAACGAATTCGGCATTGCGGGCGGCATCGGCGGGAGTTGCGGCGGGGGTAGCCGCGAATGTGCCGCCCAGTTCCGTGGCGACCTTCTGCGCCTTCCCGGCGGTATTGGTCCAAAGCGCCACCGCGTGTCCGGCTTTAAGAAGGTGTCCGGCCATGGGCGCGCCCATGATTCCGAGTCCAAGGAAAGCGATGTTTGCCATATCTTCTACCATCCCAACACAGACGCGAAAAGGAGCGGGGCGACGATGGAGGCGTCGGATTCGATCATGTACTTCGGGGTATCGATACTCAGCTTCTCCCAGGTGATTTTCTCATTAGGAATGGCGCCGGAATAGGAGCCGTAGCTGGTTGTGGAATCGCTGATCTGGCAGAAATAGCCCCAGAGCGGCGTGTCGTCGCGCTGCAGGTCCTGGCGCAGCATGGGAACCACGCAGATGGGGAAGTCGCCCGAGATGCCGCCGCCGATCTGGAAGAAGCCGATGGAATGCGTTCTTCGAAGTCTGCGTGTACCACTCGGCGAGGTCCATCATGACCTCGATGCCGGTGCGCACCGTGTGCACGTTTTTGATATCGCCAGAGACGCAATGTCCGGCGTACATATTGCCAAGGGTCGAATCCTCCCAACCGGGAACGAACATCGGCAGATTCTTTTGCATGGCGGCGTAGAGCCAGCTATCTTTGCGATCGATCTGATAGCTCTTTTCGAGCTCGCGATTGCGCAAAACGTTGTAAAAAAACTGATGGGGGAACAGGCGCTTGCCCTGCGAGTCGGCCGCGACCCATTCTTCCAGAATGACGGATTCGATGCGGCGCATGGCTTCCGCCTCCGGGATGCAGGTATCGGTGACGCGGTTCATGTGGCGTTCGAGCAGCTCCTGCTCGCTGCGCGGGCGTCAGATCGCGCCAGTTGGGGACGCGCTCATAGAAGTCGTGCGCCACCAGGTTGAAGACATCTTCTTCGAGATTGGCGCCGGTGCAGCAGATGGCGTGGACTTTATCCTGGCGAATCATTTCGGCAAGCGATAGACCGAGTTCCGCGGTGCTCATGGCGCCCGCCATCGTCAAGAACATTTTGCCGCCGGAATCCAGGTGCTTGCTGAAGCCATGGGCCGCCTCCACCAGGGCAGCCGCATTGAAATGGCGGAAATGATGTTCCAGGAACGAGCTGATTGGACCTTTTTGCATTCTTTACAAAGGTAGCGAACCCCGTCCGGAACTTGGCAAGATGAGAGGGCATGCGTTATTTGGCGATTGGGCGGATGGTGGTTACGGGCGGCGCGGGACTGATCGGCAGCGCGCTGATCCATGAACTGAACCGCCGCGGCTTCGAGAACATCCTGGTTACCGACCTTTTGGATCGCACCGAAAAGTGGAAGAACCTGGTCCCGCTGCGCTATGAAGATTATCTGGAAGCGGGCGATTTCGAAAAGCTGCTGGATGACGATCGCGATTTACCTTCGGACATCCATACGGTGTTCCATCTGGGCGCGTGTTCGGCGACAACGGAGACGGATGCGGCGTACCTGGTCCGCAACAACTACGAGTACACGAAGAAGCTGGCGAACTGGTGCCTGCGGCGCAACGCGCGCTTTATTTACGCATCGTCGGCGGCAACGTATGGGGCGCTCGAAACGGACTTGAGGGAAACGCGGGACCTGCATTCGTTGCGTCCGTTGAATATGTACGGCTACTCCAAGCACATGTTCGACCTGTGGGCCGAGCGGCACGGTTATTTTAGCCGTCTGATCGGACTGAAGTACTTCAATGTGTTCGGCCCGAATGAAGATCACAAAGGCGACATGCGGAGCGTCGTCAACAAGGCTTTTTACCAGATCCAGGCAACGGGCAAAATGCAGCTGTTCCGCAGCTACCGGCCCGAATTCGCCGACGGGTGCCAGCGCCGCGATTTCCTGTATGTAAAGGACGCGGTGAAGATGACGGTGCATCTGGCCGAACTGGACGTGGCGGGCGGGCTGTTCAATATCGGGGCGGGCGAGTCGCGGACCTGGCTCGACCTGGGGACCGCGCTGTTCGCGGCGCTGGAGCGCGCGCCCGAGATCGAATTCATCGACATGCCGGATGCTCTACGGCCGAAGTATCAATACGCGACCTGCGCGGTAATGGACCGTTTCCGGGGGACCGGGTATGCGGCGCCGGTAACCAGGCTGGAACGCGCCGTCGAGGACTACGTGCGCAATTACCTGGTCTCCGGGCGCAAGCTGGGGGACGCGGATTAGTCGCGTTTGAATGTGGCGATGAGGGCCAGTCCGGCGCCGATTACGATGGAATCCTCGACCAGCGCCCAAACGGTATCGGGAACACCGGACTTCTGGCCGGCCCGGCGGCGCAGTTCGAAGGCTGCGAACGCGGAACCGACCGCAACAGCCCCGCCTACCAGGGCCGCGCCAATCCAACTGGTCCTGCGCGCCCGTGCGACGGATGCGCCGGCAAGCGCTCCCGAGGCAAAGCGCGCGGCCAGCGAAGGCGTGTCCGTGCGATTCGGGATGTAGGGAGTCTTATCGGCGATCGCTTCTCCCAAAGCCAGCGCGGCAATGGTGTGGGCTCCGTTGGCGGTTCCGAGCAGAGATAGCGGCGTACCGGCCAGACTGAGCGCGCCTTCGCGCACGGCTCGCGACAGAGTGAGCGGCGCGGACATACTACGCATTCCGGCGATAGCGCCGAGACCCGCGGCGAGGGCTAAAGTCTTGGTGTCGTTCATACGGGTAGGTTACTACCGGCGGCTTTCGACCAGGGAGTGAGCGGACGGATGGATGACCTCGAGCAAGCCCTGCCGCTCCAGAACCCGGATGGCTTCGGAAAGCCGGTCGGTGAAGCCGCGAGCGGCGAGCGTGCTCACCGCTACGGGTTGTTTACAGCAGCCGAGGATGGATGCCGAAAGCGGGGGCAGTTCCAGAATGCGATTGCGGCCGCCGGCGGCGGTCTCGACCGCGAGCACGCAGATGCGGTCGAGCCACGCTGGATCGGGCGCTTCGGCTCGGCGGAGCGCGTCCAGCGTTTGGATCACATCCCCCGCGACGGTGACGACGAGCATGTGGGGCGCAACGCGCACGTGCGGCCCGGCGACGGTACCGATGGCATTGCCGGTCTGGCAGGCTTCGGTTTCGAGAGCGCTATAGAAGCGGTGCAGGATTTCCACCCCTGTCCGGCCCGCACCCAGGTAACGCGATGCGATGAACTGCAGAATGCCGTCGAAGAACTCGCGCGAATGGTAGTCGCTGAGGGGCGGCAGTCCGGAAAGGCTCGCGCGCCATGCATCGAAAACCATGCGCAAACCGCCGCACTCGCGATGCAGGGCCAACACCAATCCTTTCGCACGGACGGAAAGCGTCAGCAAAAAGGCGCGCAAATGCTGGAGGTAGGCGCGGTCGACAGGACAGGGGAGCGCATAGAAGTTGGGGAAGAGATCGGGATGCGCCAGTACCATGACTTCGTCCAGGGGATGGAGCGCCGCGCGCAGGCCGGAGATATCGGAGGCGATCCGATCATAAACCAAATGGTCACGATACTCGGTGGCGAGCGGGGTCTCGGCGAGGGGCGAGAGCAGGTGCAACTGGGGGTCGCAGTCACGCAGGCCGATGGCGCTTCCGAAAAAATCGACCGTGCCGTCCAGATCTTCGAGCGTCTCCCCGGGGTAGCCGGTGATGAGGGAGGCGGTGGTCTGGATGCCGAGACGGTCGGCTGCTTGCAGCATGGCGCGCGCTTCGTGGAGGTCCAGGTTCTTGTCGATCGCGTGCTGCAGGCGCTGCGAACCGGTCTCAATCCCGAAGAAAATACCGCGGCACCCGGCGCGTGCCATATGGGTCAGCAGATCGGGGTCGACGCAATCTGTCCGGGCGCTGCAACGCCATTGGAACGTGACTTCCTGTTCGAGCAAAGCATCGCAGAAGGCGACGACGCGCTTGCGGTCGACCGTGAACATATCGTGGGTCAATTGAAAATCGAAGATGCCGTACCGCCCGCTCAGTTGAACCATCTCGGCAACCAGTTTGGCGGCTGATTTGAGCCGGAACTTCCGCCGGAAGAAATCGTTGGTCGAGCAGAAGCGGCAGGCGAACGGGCAGCCGCGTCCGGCTTCGAGCGGAAGCCAGGAGCGCCGGTCGAGATCAGGATAGTAATCGTAGAGAGGCAGCGGCAGTTCGTCGAGGTCGTGAATTACCGAAGCATTGACATTGCGGGCGATCTGGCGGCCGCGGCGGTAGGTGATTCCGGCGATGCGGCTCAAGGGGGTGCTTCCGCCGAGCGCATCGAGCAAGTCCGGGAACGAATGCTCCGCCTCGCCGCGCACCACAAAATCGATGGCGGGAAAAGCCAGCATGGTATCGCGGTCCACCACGCTGGCCTGGGGTCCGCCGAGGACGATGACAACCGACGGACGCAGGCGTTTCACTTCGGCGGCGATGCGCAGAGTCAATGGATAGGACGAGCAGATGGAGCCGAAGCCGACCACATCGGGGGCAGTGTCGAGGATGGCGGCTATGGCTTCCTGCTCGCACGCGCCTTCGCCGAGCAGGTTCAGATCGACAATCTGCGGGACCAGGCCGCGCGGCTGGAGCACCGCGGCGAGGCTCAGCAGGCCGAGTTGCAGCTCGCTCGCGTGGTCCGCGCCGCGCCAGGAAAGGGGCCCGGCCAGCGTCAGCTTCGGATGGCTCATGAGGGAGCGGGATTAGACGAATCAGGGATGCCGCAAGACGCCGGTGGGCTTCGGCGGGGGCGGCTGCGGCGTGGGCGCAGGTGGGGGCGGCGGCTCCGAGGGTAGCGGAGTCCGGATCACTTCACTACCGGTAGTTACTGTGCGTTCGGCTCCGGCCTGATGACCATCGACTCCGGCCTGGACGATAGCCAGGGCGCTTTCCATGTCGTCTTCCGGCGATTTCTGTTCCTGGGGCATTCTTTTCCTCAGTGCAGAAAGCGTAGGAAAAGATGGTAATGGGACAAAAAAGCGTGACTTTATCTCTGCAACTGCCAGAGGTTTCCTACCATGGAACCGGCATTGAAGTAGAGGTAGTCCGAGCCGGCCGCGAGATTGTACGCAGGGGTATGAGAAAGGTGCACGGGGCTTAGGATTGCTTTGTGCAGGTGCAGGACGGCGTCGGGTTGTCCGACGGGGTTGCCGCTTAGGTCGAGTCGCTGCCGCCAGAGGCACACAAAGCCATCGCGATTGGAACTGAAGAAAATCTCGCGCCCGTCCGCCGACCATTGGGGCTTCTCTTCCCAACCGGTTCCGCTCGTCGCTGGAACGCGCAAGGCTAAATCGGTCTGCGAGCCCCGCGCAAAGGGCGCGGTGTAGATGGTGCTGTGAGATCCGTCCACACGCACGGTGAAGGCGATGCGCTTGAAGCCGGGAGCAACGGCAGCGGTATTAAAACGGTCCCCGACCAGCACCGTGTTGACCGCGCCGGAGCTGAGGTTAAGCATCCGGATCTGATCTTCTGCGGGAAGGGAATTTTCGAGGTAAAGCAGCGCCGAGCAATCGGGCAACCAGGAGAGCACCGGTCCGCAATGCTCGCACACGACGGTCTCGGCGCCGGTGGGCAGCGGGCGCAGATAGATGCGCGTGGCGTTCCCGATCTGCTCGGTATAGGCGGCCCGGGCGCCATCGGGACTGATGGTGGGGTGGCCGCGCATAGCCCGGGTGACAAGAGTCTCCAGCCCTTTCGTCAGGTCTTTGAGGTAAATGGATTGCATATCTGAGACGCGCCGGGCAAAAAGAAGGAACCGGTCGTCGCGCGAGACGGTGGGCCTTGTGTTGCGCGCATCGTCCTCCGAAATCAGCTCGGGCCGGTGCCGGCCGGGGGCGAGAGGAACCCGAAAGAGCGGCACTTTGCCGGTCCAACTCGCATAGGTGATGTCCCCGTTCGGGAGCACCCACGGAATCGCTTCGAACCCGGATCCCGTCGTTATTCTTTTCAAGTCGCCCACCCGATCCGGGGACTTTTCGGAAAAACCCAGTTGCCAAAGATTGTTGCTGTAAACACTGCGCGCTGAAAAAACGATCGAGTTCGGGGACCAAAACACCGGCGCCCACTGGGGATCGAGTCCCAATTGAGTCAGCTTGGCGGAAGCGTGCGTGCGTACAATTTGGCCGGTATCCAGATTTTCGACAAACCAGCCGGTGTCCCTGGCGACCGAAGGCAATCCGGTGGGCGCGCCCCAGAAGAGAACCTGATTCGTATGGGGCGCCCACACCGGGTAGCGGACGTCGGCAAATTTCGGCGCGATGGGACGCGGTTCGCCGCCGGAAACAGGGATGACGTAGGCGCGCGCGGACGGTTCGGTGGTGTCACCAGGCTGGCCGGTCCAATACGCTATCGACTTACCGTCCCTCGAGAAGCGCGGATGGTGTCCATAGGCGACGAGGAATTTCGGCGCGCCCCCTTCAACCGGCACGGTATAGAGAGCCGAGCCCTCCCGCTCCGACCGAAAGGCGACCGTCCTGCCATCGGGCGAGATCGACGGTTCCCAGTCGTGCCAGCGACTTTTCACGAGCTGCCGGGCGTCGCTTTCAGTCCCGCTCGCGTCCGCAACCCAGATACTGAAGTTCCCTTCCGAAGTTCCCTGGTCGGAAGCATAGACAAGAGTTTTGCCATCCGCGGAGTAGGCGAAATCCTGGACAACGCCATTAGTAAACGTGATCCGGGCAATGCGGGGCTGGGCAGCGGGCCCCTGAACCGATGCATACAGGAGCACGGCGGCAATGGCGGCAATCATCACGGCTACGGCGATGAGCGCGAATTTCAAGCCCGTAACACGCGGACCGCGCTCAATCAGTTCGATCACGCTGGTGGTGGACTTCGGGCGCTTTGCGGGGTCCGGATCGAGACACTGCAATATCGCGCGTTCCCATGCGTCATCGAGACCGGAAACCAGCTTCCTGGGACGGACGACCAGCCGGTTATGACCGGTCAGCATCTCGTAAAGCGTAACGCCGAAGCCATAGATGTCGCTGCTCACGGTGGCCTCGTTGCCTTGGAAGAGCTCGGGCGCCATATACGCCGGGGTGCCCAAAACCGCGCCGGCTTGCGTCAATTCGGGGCCGCTCGTGAGCAGCGCGGGGCGTGCCAGGCCGAAATCCATCACGACGGCCCGATCGCCTCCCCCGGCTACCGGAACCAGGTAGACGTTCGATGGCTTAACATCGCGGTGCACGATCTTGATGCGATGCACCTCCGCGATTCCCGCAGCCATCTGCCGGGCAATCGCGAGCGCTGTCTTCGGTGACAATTTGCCGTGCCTGGCAAGGCGGCTGGCCAGCGTTTCGCCCTCCAGCAATTCCATAGTCAGGAACACGACTTCGCCGCTGCCTTCCCCGGTGGACCAGAGCTCGTAAACACGGCAGACGTTGGGATGAGTGACCTGCCGGGAAAGGCGCAACTCGCGCCGGAGCCGGTTGCTGCTCCGGGTATCGGCGGCGATTTCCGGACGGATGGACTTGAGCGCCACGGTGCCACCGGAGAGCATATCTTCAGCGCGGTAGACCTGGCCCATACCACCGCTGCCCAGGAACGCCTGGATGCGAAAGCGGTTGACCAGGATCGTACCCGGCTGAAAGGTTTGCTCGTCCTTGGGCGCTTCCGGAGGCGGCTCGAGAAAGGAGCCAGCTTCTTCGAGATCGTCCAGCATCTGACGAACCTGGTCGCGCAGGTCTTCGTCCTCGCCACATACGAGCTTCAGGTAAGAGTCGCGTTCATCGGGTGGAAGCGCGGAGGCCGCTTCGAAGATGCGCTTCGCGCGGGACCAGCGCGGATCACCGAAGTCCGTATAACTCTGGTCTTCGGGGCCTTTGTTCATTTGACGGGAGAGTTAAAGGGCGGAAACGCGTCGAAAAAGGTTACTCGCCGGCTTTGTCTTTGCCCGGGGCTTTATCGACCTTCTTCTTCCGCGCGGCGTCTTTGCGGCGCTTCAGTTGACCGTAAAGCAGAGCTTTGGCGCAATCCCAATCGCGCCGGGCAGTTCGCGCCCCAATACCCAGGATGCTGCAGACTTCCTGTTCGCTGAGGCCTCCGAAGAAACGCAGTTCGACAATTTGCGCCTGCCGGGGATCCTTACGCGCCAGTTCGGAGAGCGCCTGATCGAGAGCGATGAGCTCGTCGGCGGAACTTCCGAGATAACCGACCGGCTCCGGGGAGTCGTCGCTGAACTGCATGATCAGATTGTCACCGCCGCGCTTCTTGGCGTTGCGCGCGCGCGCGTAGTCGACCAGGATTTGGCGCATGACCTTGGACGCAACGCGAAAGAAGTGTTCGCGATTGGACCACTGTCCGTGACCCTGCATACGGAGGTAGGCTTCATTCACCAGGGCTGTGGGCTGAAGCGTGTGATCGCGCCGCTCGGCCTTGAGCTGGTAGGCCGCAAGTTGCTTGAGATCCCGATAGACGCGGTCGATCAGTTCTTCAGAGATCTGGACGCCGTCCGCTCCCAAGTGCCGCAGGAGCTTGGTAACATCGCCGGAGTCCGGGGGTAATGGAAGTTGAGGATGCATGTCATTTAGCTGAATAACTAATTCAGTATGATTTCAGAACCAAGCTGAGTAGACAAGGGTAATTGCAATTTATTTCATCGTGGACGCCGGGCTGTCCCTACGAACGCAAACAGCTGCTGGAAGAGATCGGCGAAACTGGCAACCATATGGGGAAGAACATTTTCGGTGCAGTGGAGGCCGGCGGAACGAAGTTTATCTGCGCCATCGGAACCGGGCCCGATGACCTGGAAAGCGTTTCCATTCCCACGCGCTCGCCGGAACTCACTCTTGCGGACACCATCGATTTCTTGCGCGAGAGAGCGGGAGCGCAGTTGCGCGCGGTCGGAATCGGTTCATTCGGTCCCGTAGACCTGCGCCGCGATTCACCGATGTATGGGTGCATTACGTCCACGCCCAAGCCCGGCTGGAAGAATTGCGACTTCGCGGGCGCGATCCGGCGGGCGCTCAACGTCCCGGTGGGCTTCGATACGGACGTGAACGCGGCCGCCGTGGGCGAGGGACGCTGGGGAGCAGCCCGCGATCTTTCTGACTTCGTGTATCTCACGGTGGGGACGGGAATCGGCGGAGGCGCCGTCGTCCATGGACGCGTGCTGCACGGAATGGTACACACCGAGATGGGACATATTCCGATCCCGCACGACCGCGTCCGCGATCCATACGGGGGCTGCTGTCCCTATCATGGCGATTGCATGGAGGGTTTGGCATCCGGCCCCGCGATGCGCGGGCGCTGGGGAAAACCGGCTGGCGAGTTGCCCGTCGAACATGCGGCATGGGAACTGGAGGCGCACTATCTGGCCCTCGGCTTATCCATTTGGGTGTGCAGCTTGTCGCCGCGTCGCATCGTGCTGGGGGGTGGAGTGATGCAGCAGGCGCACCTGTTTCCGCTGATCCGGCGGGAACTCGCACGCATTCTGAACGGGTATATCTGCGCGCCGGAGCTGGGGGCGGAAATCGACCGGTATGTGGTCCAGGCGGAACTGGGCGGGCGCGCGGGAATCCTGGGTGCGCTGGTCCTGGCGGAAGAAGCATATACTTAGCTCTACTTTTCTCATGGCACTCTCGTCCTCTCTGATTCGCAGTACCGTGGTTGCGGCACTGGGCGGCCTCTTGTTCGGCTTCGACACGGCAGTCATCGCGGGGACCACGGACGCGCTGACCCGTGTGTTTGCGCTTACGCCGCGCGGTCTCGGCTTGACGGTGGCGAGCGCTCTGATCGGAACGATCATCGGCGCCTGGCTGGCAAACATCCCGGGCGATCGCTACGGCCGGCGCGACAGCCTGCGCGTGATGGCCGTTCTCTACATCGTGTCCGCATTGGGCTGCGGGTTGGCCTGGGACTGGAACTCGCTCGTCTTCTTCCGGTTTCTGGGCGGCATCGGCATTGGAGGATCGTCCGTTCTGGGGCCTATGTATATTGCGGAAATCGCTCCCGCGAAATGGCGCGGACGGCTGGTCGGTTTCTTCCAGTTCAACGTGGTGGCCGGAATCCTGCTCGCGTACTTCTCCAATTTCGTGATCGGCCAGATGCACTTCGGCGCGACGGAATGGCGCTGGAAACTGGGGATCGCGGCGCTGCCCGCGGTGCTCTTCTTTGTGATGCTCTTTGCAATTCCCCGCAGCCCGCGGTGGCTGGTGCAGAAAGGCCGGAACGAGGAAGCCCGCGGCGTGCTGCAACAGATCGGAGAAGAGAACATCCAAGCGGAGCTGCAGAGCATGGTGACCGCGCGTGAACTGGAGCGCGCGCATGGGGAACAGTCACTGTTTACGTGGAACCATCGCCTGCCCATTTTCCTGGCCATTTCGATCGGGATGTTCAACCAGCTTTCGGGCATCAACGCCATCCTCTATTACCTGAACGACATCTTTGCGAAGGCGGGTTTCAGCAAAGTGTCGAGCGATCTGCAATCGGTGGCGATCGGCGCCACGAACCTGTGCTTCACGATGCTGGCGATGACGCTGATCGACAAAATCGGACGCAAGACGCTGCTGCTTGTGGGCTCGGTCGGAACCGCGGCGTGCCTCGCCGGAGTGGCGGCGGTTTTCTTTTCGGGATCGCATGAGAACCTGCTGGTCTGGCTGCTGGTGGGATTCATCGCTTTCTTCTCGTTCTCACAAGGGGCCGTGATTTGGGTATACATCAGCGAGGTGTTCCCGACGCAGATCCGCGCTAAGGGGCAAAGCCTGGGCAGCCTCTCCCACTGGGTGACGAACGCCGCGATCGCTTATGCGTTCCCGGTAATTGCGTCGTATTCGAAGGGCGGTCCGTTCGTGTTCTTCGCGGCCATGATGGTGGTGCAGCTCGTGGTGGTGCTGACGATTTACCCGGAGACCAAAGGCATCAAGCTGGAAGACATGCAGTCCCGGATGGCCATGCATTGAGATTGTCGCGTTTCCTGGTTCCGCTTTGTTTGGTAGGCCCGGCGATCGCGCAACCCTCATTGCGGGAACGGATTTCGCACATCGCGGCGGCGGCGCACGGAAAGGTATCGGTGGCTTGCGCGCTGCCCGGCTCCCCGCTCGATTGCGATTTCAATCCGAATGCGCATCCCCCGATGCAGTCCGTGTTCAAATTACCGTTGGTCCTAGCGATGTTCCACGCGATCGAGCAGGGGAAGTTTTCGCTGGACCAGCCGATCCGCTTCCTGCCCCAGGACCGCATTCTGCCTAAGCCTTATAGCCCCTTGCAGGACGAATATCCGGAGGCGGACGTGGACGTGCCCTTGCGGAAGCTGATTCAGATGACGGTGGCGCTGAGCGACAACACGGCGGCCGACATACTCCTGCGGCTGCTGGGCGGCCCGCACGCGGTGGGCGCGTACATCGCATCGCTCGGCGTCGCCGGGTTCCATCTGGAGGACAGCGAGCGCGAGCTGCATCGCGAGCACGCTTTGCAGTACCGGAACTGGTTTGAGCCGCGCGGCGCGGTTCAGCTTTTGCGGACCGTTGCCGACCATTCGCCGCTGCGCGAGGAGCATACGGCATTGCTCCTCGACTGGATGCGGCCTGCGAAGCCCACGAAGCGTCTGCAAGGCGATCTGCCCGAAGGTACGGCCGTCGCCCACAAGAGCGGGACGTCGGATACGGATAACGGAGTAGCCGCGGCGACCAATGATATCGGGCTGATCACTTTGCCGGATGGGCGGCTGCTGGCGATCGCCGTTTTCGTTAGCGACTCGAAAGCCGAGATGGCTACACGAGAGAAGGTGATTGCCGAGATCGGCCGCGCGGCTTACGACGCGGCGGCGTCATTCGGGCGCGCCTCTGTCCCGAAGCAGTTGCAGCGTCCTCTCGTTGGAGCCGGGAAATTCGTCACCGGGAAAGAGTAGCGCGTACCCGAGCGGCGTGCATTCCACCACTTCGTCCAGGCGCTCATAGTGTCCTGGCAGCCGAACGCGGATGGAGAGATCCGCGCCATGCTCGATCAGAAGCCGCGCCATCGCAAGTCCCCAGTCGGCAGCCTGCGTGACGGCGTGGAAGATAGGCGTTTGTCCGTTGATTCCCGCTGCATTGACGTTCGCGCCCTTGTCGAGCAGGAGCCTCGCGGCTTCCAAACTACCGAACTCGGCGGCAACGTGAAGCAGCGTGGCTCCTTCGAGCAATAACCGCCTCGCGCCCGTACTTCCGAAATCCAGTTCCGGGAAACGGTGATGCACAAGATCGGGATCCGCATCGAACCGTGCGGCGAGCGCCTCGCGCCGGTCCTGAATGGTATCGAGCACACCCGGCAAATCGTAACGCGACGCGCCCCCGAAACTTCGCAAGAGATCGATGCAAGGTCCAAGCTCCGCCGAGCGGACATAGGTTCCCAGCAGGTAGTTGAGAGCGGTCTGCTTGGACTTGGGGCAGTTCGGGTCGGCGCCATGTTCGAGTAACCACCGGATCGCAATCGGGTCCACGGTTTCGCACGGAGCGAACAGGATCGGAAAGTCGCCGTTCCATTCCGCATTCACATCCGCGCCGTAGCTGACGAGCAGTTCCATCATGGGCACGCGATCCCCATTCAGCGCGGCGCGCATCAACGGCCCATCGCCGCCCTGGTGAACGTCCGATCCGTTTTCGAGCATCCATCTCGCGATTGCCAGCCGCTCGGGCGAAGGCGGACCCGCCAGCGTGCGGCACTCCGCAGCCCACGTGAGCGGACCGTTCTTCGCGTAGCCGATAGGAGCGCGATGAAGTGTGGGATCGCTTGTCATCAGCGCCTTCACCAGCTCTAAATTGTCGCGGTCTACGGCTTGTTTCAGCCGCACTGCGTCGCTACTCACAAACAAATCATGCGAATAAGCCGGGCTTCGTCTCACCGCCGAGGCCCTTATACCCCGTGCGGATGCGCTCTTCGATGATGGCCCAGACTTTAGGATCGCAGCCCTTCCATTCGCGCCACGGCGCGGTTTCCCAGATAGGGCAGATCGGCAACGCCCATCTTGCTCGAGAAGAAGCCGCTCACCGTCAGATCGCGAAACTCGTTGAAGAACGCCACCCACGGATGATCGGCGGGCCGCGCCTTGCTCTGGCCAGGCAATGCGATCAAGAAGCTGCTTCTGCTGGTCGACGGGCGCATCGACGAAGGTCTTGCCGAACATTTTGATCGACTCCTGATCGAGCCAAATCAGGCCGCCGAGGATCTGCGCCGAGAAGTTCTCGTTCCCGTCCTGCTCTCTGCGGAAATCGATCCAGTCGTCGATGAACTCCGGAACGCCGGCCTGCGTAGCGCTGCCGCTGCGTTCGTCGGCCGGAATGATCAGATCGCAGAGGACATGCACCGTCTTCCACTGGTGATCGTCGAAACACCTGGCGGCGAACGGCTTTCCTGTAGCGACGGCCTGCGCGCTGGCCATATGGGCGTGATCTGCCATCTGCGCGGAAGCGACCCCCGCGGTCACTGCGGCGATCGCGGGAGCCGAGCCGATGAATGTGAAAAAGACCGCGGCGGCTGACCGCCCGAATTGTTTTCGTCTGCCATTTTCGTCTCCTCTAAACGGTCCGATTGCTAAACCCTCACGTTCAGCTTCTTGACCTGATCGACAATGTATTCGGAGGTGCGCCAGCCCAGCGCCGTGATGGTCAGCGTGGGATTCTTATCCGCATTGCTGACGAACGGCGCGGCATCGGTGATGAACAGATTCTTGCAGTCCCACGCCTGGCAGTACTGATTGAGCACCGAGGTCTTGGGGTCGTCGCCCATCTTGGTGGCGCCGACTTCGTGAATGATTTCGCCGCCGCGCGAGATGCCCCAGTTGCTGTTCTGCGCCGGCCTTGCGAGTCACCTTGCCGCCGCACGGTCTCGATAATCTGCTGGAAGGTTTCCTGCATGTGCTTGGCCTGCAGGATCTCGTCCTGGCTCCATTTGAAGTGGAAGCGAAGCACCGGAATGCCCCACTGATCGACGACGTTGGGATCGATCTCGCAGTAGCTGTCTTCGTTGGGGATCATCTCGCCGCGGCCGGCGAAGTAGACGTCGGCGCCATAGATTTTGCGCAGATTCGCTTCAGCTCGACGCCGTAGCCGCCGCCCAGATTCGCGATCGGACCCGCCATACAGTTCGCCTGCTCCCGGCAGTCCGCGGCCGCCGCCAAATTCGATGTGGTAGCCGCGCGCGAACGGCATCTTGTTGGCCTTCTGCTCCTTATACTTCCACCACGGCATGTACATGTGCATGCCGCCGACGCCGTCCTCGTTCTGGGGCGGCAGATCTTCCATGATCGGCAGATAGCCGCTGACCGACGGAGCCGACCGTATCCATGATGTAGCGGCCGACCAGGCCCGGTCGAATTCGCGATGCCGTTCGGAAACTGCGCTGCTCTTGGAGTTCAGCATGATGCGCGCGGTCTCGCAGCAGCTGGCGGCCAGCACTACGATTTTGGCGCGCACTGTCCACTTCCTGCCGCGTCTTCTTGTCGATATAAGAGACGCCGCGTGCTGAGCCGTCCGGACCCAACCAGCACCTCCCGCACCATGGCGCCGGTGCGGACTTCCAGGTTGCCGGTCTTCATAGCCGGGAAGATGTGCACGCCCGGCGAATTGAAGTTGGCATTCACGCCGCACGAGCGCCCGCATTGCGCGCAATAGTGGCAAGCGGCACGGCCGTTCAATGGACTGCGTCAGGATGGCCAGGCGCGAGGGATACAGGGAATGCTTGAGCTTGTCGCACGCCATCTTGATGACGCGCTCGTAGCCGCGCGGCGCGGGAGCCGGCTGGAACTTTCCATCGGGCGTATTCTCCAGTCCTTCCTGCGTGCCGAAGACGCCGATCAGTTCTTCGGCCTTGTCGTAATAAGGCGCAAGATCGTCGTAGGTGATGGGCCAGTCGAAGCCCTTGCCGTCGCGGCTGTACGGCTTGAAATCGTAAGGCCCCATGCGCAGCGAGATGCGGCCGTAGTGATTGGTGCGGCCTCCCAGCATGCGGGCGCGCCACCACATCCAGTCGGAGCCGGGAGCGTTGGTGTAGGGTTCGCCCGGGCACCTGCCAGCCGCCGAGCAGCGTGGCGTCGAAGTAGCCGAACGGCTTCTCCTTGGACGCCGGCGCGCGCGGTGCGGCGCGTTGTACGGCCAGTCGAACATGTCCGATTGCTTTGGTGCAGTCGAACCATTCGCCGGCTTCCAGCATGCAGATCTTGGCGCCGGCGAGCGCGAGCACGTGGGCGGCGACTCCGCCTCCCGCGCCCGAGCCGACGATTACGACGTCGTATGTTTTTGATTTTCCGTTCGCCTGCGCCATAGTCTCCGATTTCTGGATCGTAGTGTATCAGCGCTGGAATGGAATGAGGCTGGGGGGAAAAGGAACGGCGGTCTGGTCGGCACACGGAGCTGTGCGATCAGACCGCCGTAAGGGTCGGCTTAAACAGGAGTGGCCGAGCAGGTCAGCGACGTCAACAAGTGGCTGGTGGTTAACAACTCGAAAATACCGGTATTTACTTGGATATCGATGAGATCACCCGCGGCTAAGGGCACCGATCCGTTCCAGGAACAGGTCTGGCCAATGAAAATGACGCAGGAGGCTGCTGTACCAGCACTGCTAACAACGTTCCCCGACGCTTTGCGAACGGTAAATCCCAGCTCCGATATATCGGTGAACTGATCGATAAATACCGAGAAGCTGGAAAGGGTACAGGGGCTTCCGATTAACGTCTCGATGGACGCATCCACGGGAGCCGAACTTTGGGAGGCTGTAGTGGAAACGCTGAAGTAGAGGGTCGGCACTGGCGTGAAGAGTTGGTTACTTGAGAAAGTGATCCCGCCGCCTCCAATGCCAGGGGGTCCGATGGGTCCTTGGATTCCCTGGGGGCCCTGGGGGCCCTGGATGCCGGGAATCCCGGGTAACCCGGGTGCGCCCGGCAGTCCAGGAAGGCCCGGCGCTCCGGCCAGACCCGCTGCGCCGGCCGCGGCGAGTACGGCCCAGGCGGCCGCGCTCAGGTCCGGTTGGTTGCCGGTGTTCGCGGAGATCAGGCTGATATAGGTGGAGCCGCCGAAAGAGACCGCGTCGCTGAGAGCATACGTATAGACGGGGTTGTAAGCGCTGAGAAAGTTAATTCCGGCGGGTCCCGCGGCGCCTGTTTCACCGATTGGACCAGCAGGCCCGGGAAGGCCGGGAAGACCCGGGGCACCGGTCAAACCGACCGGGCCAATTGGTCCGGGAAATCCGGGAAGTCCCGGAAGACCGGCAGGTCCGGCTGGGCCGATCGGGCCGGCGGCTCCGGCCGCTCCCGCCTGCGCGAGGAGACTCCAATCGAGCGGCGTCAAATCCGGTTGGTTGCCGGTGTTGGCTGCCAGTAAGCTGATGTACGTCGATCCGCTAAACGTGACGGCATCGCCAACCCCATACGTCGCCGACGGGTCATAAGCACTCCTGAAGACGAGGCCGGGCGCCCCGGATGGGCCGATCGGACCCACATCGCCCGGAATTCCCGGCAACCCTGTCAAACCGATCGGTCCAATCGGTCCGGGAAGTCCCGGAAGACCGGCTGGTCCGACAGCTCCGGTTGCGCCAGTCAGGCCGATGGGGCCGACGGCTCCGGCCGCTCCCGCTTGCGCGAGGAGACTCCAATCGAGCGGCGTCAAATCCGGTTGGTTGCCGGTGTTGGCTGCCAGTAAGCTGATGTACGTCGATCCGCTAAACGTGACGGCATCGCCAACCCCATACGTCGCCGACGGGTCATAAGCACTCTTGAAGACGAGCCCGGGCGCCCCGGATGGGCCGATCGGACCCACAGCGCCGGGAATTCCCGGCAATCCTGGCAAGCCGGCCGGGCCTATTGCCCCGGGAGGGCCAGCCGGTCCGGCTGAGCCTGCGGGGCCAGTTGAGCCTGCAGGACCTGTGGCGCCAGCGGGACCTGTGGCGCCCGCAGGGCCAGGCGCGCCAGTAGGCCCGGGCGCTCCGAATGGGAAGTCGACCGTCCACAGCGTGGCGGCATTCACGGCGGAGACCTCGAAACGGAAGTTCGAGGGAGTCTGCAGCGTAATTCGATTCACGCGTGCCATGGAAGGCCCGGCGACGGTGGCGGCAACCGAGATCGAATCCTGGGGCGCGAATACTGCCGGAGCGCCGTTGTAGGTGATCACAATCTGCGGCGTCGCGCCCGCTATCTGCGTCACGGTAAAATCAGCCGCCGCTAGCATGGAAGCCGTGGTTACCAGTAAGGGTCCGGGAACCAGCGTCAGAGACCCGTCCGCAAAGTCCAGGCTCAACGTAAAGGTATCTCCGGTTTGCAAATTCTGCGCGCTTAGCGCATTACTATTCGTCAGCGTGATGCAGCACCCGGGTGCTTTGTGAGAGTGCTATCAGATTAGGAGCCACACTCACTTCCATGCTTATCCGCTTGTCTACCAGGGCAAGCCGGCCGGATTCCGGGTTACTGCCCTGGGCATATAGACCTTGACTGCTGCTCAGCATCGCCACGGCCGCTCCGATTACGGCGCATGGGAGTGCGCGAAAACGTATCTTCATAAACGATCTTGTCTCCAGTACTTGGGCGCTTTACGGAACGGGAGTACTGAGCTTTTGAAGAAATCTCAGAGATAATTTTCTTTCTCTCTTTCTCTCCACTAGTAAGCGTGCGAAACACTCAAAACTCCTTATCCCGCTCCAAGTTCCTGCTTGCCCTCTTAGTCTGGCCGTTCCTACTCTCGGCGCAGGCGGTAGGACAGACCGCGCCGTCATTCGATTCCAGCGGAAACGCCCAACTAACCGGAAGCTATAACTTTCGCCAGGTGTCTTACTTCGTCTCGGACGTTAAGGGCAATCTAAGCCGCTCGGTTTCCTTAACGGGCTCTATCCAGTTCGATGGTGCGGGAAAGTACTCGCTATCGGGAACTCTGATGGACTCGACGGCGTCCGGCTCGCCCCGGGACCTTACCACTACAGGCACTTACGGCGTCGCGGCCAGCGGTATGGCCAGCATCAGCAGCCCGCTGATCAGTGGAGAGTTCATTTACGGCTTGGTCGCAAACGGTGTTTTTGTGGGGAGCAGTACCGAGGGTCTCTCGAACGACCTGTTCCTTGCCTCGGCAAACCCCACGGCACCGCTAACGAACAAAGTCTTGAACGGCGCTTACCAGTTGGTGACCATGGACTACCCGGGCACGGATGCAACGCTGTCCCGCAGTTCCACCTTCCAACTGATAGCGGACGGCAATGGCGGGTTTGGCGCGGGGGTAAACGTGGCCGGAGTGATAGCCGGTCAAGTTGCGACACCAGTACGGGAGGTACATACGGCCGTTACTTACGCGTTTCAGGAGGGAGGGGGAATAGTCTCCTTCGGTTCGCCGGCCGTTCCTCCGCCCGGTCCGCAAACTCCTCTGATCTCCGGCGATAAGACCTTATTTACCTCGCAGGACGGGAATCTTATCTTCGGCGGCTCTTCCACCGGGTGGGACATGTTCATCGGGGTGCGCACGGGCACGGGGCTCACGCCGCCATCTTTCACGGGCTTACATTTCCAGGCCGGTCTGGATGAGGATGTGTCTCAACTGGCAACCGGCACAATTACTCTCGATAGCTACTACGGCTCAGTAAATACAGGTGACGGAATGCTTGTAGGTCATCAAAGGATGAATACTTTGGTCAAGTCGAATCCTTATGACTATTCCTATGGCGATTCCTACGTTCTCAAGACAGACGGCACTTATGATGACATAGGAGAGAGCGCGCACTATATAGCCGGCGCTGGAGGTATCCGCGTGGGTCTGGATACGGGAACCTATCTGGGAATCAGCGTCGCCATTCCTGCCCCGGCGCTCACCGGTTCCGGCGTTTTCATCAATCCGCAAGGCATTGTGAACGCCGCCAGCTTCGCCCCGTTCACAGCGGGATTGTCACCGGGTGAATTCATCACCATCTATGGGTCGGGCCTTGCCGCGGGTACACAGGCGGCAACGAGCCTGCCTCTTCCCGGGAGCCTGGGAGGTGTGCAAGTCTTGATCAATGGCATCGCCGCGCCGCTCGCGGTCGTCAGTCCCGGAGCGATCTCGGCGCTGGTTCCGTATGGAATCACGGACAACGTGGCGGCGGTGCAGGTTTTCAACGGAGGAACGGCCTCCAACGTGGTGACGATGTACACGACCAAGACTGCCGCGGGCGTGTTCACATTCCCGGCGGACGGCCTCGGATCCAGCGCGGCCCTGCACCTCGATTACACGCTGGTCACGTCCGGCAATCCGGCGAACACGGGTGAGACGCTGGCGCTGTATGTCGCCGGACTGGGCGCCGTTTCCCCGTCCGTGGCGGACGGAGCTGCGGCATCCGCTACCTCTTTGAGTAATGCCGCGAACCTGGTCAATGTGGAGATCGACGGGAAGCCGGCGACCGTAACCTATGCCGGTCTGGCGCCGTCGCTAGCCGGGCTGTATCAGTTGAATGTGGTGGTCCCGCAGGGGATTCATTCCGGGAACGTCTACGTGAATATTTCCGGGCCGGACTCCTACACGTCGGAAGCTGTTCTGCCCATCGCTGCCGGAATGGGGACCGTAACCGGGAATGCGGTCCCGCGTGCCGCGCGCCGGCCTGCCGCTACTCCGTCCTTTTTGGCCCGCTAGCTTCGCCGCCGAGCGAGACGCGGGCTCCCGAAGCGTTCCCCGTGTAGAGCCACGTGCGTCCTTGCAGCGTGTCGCGGATCATCAGCCCGGGATATTTCGGGCCGCTTTTCCACGGCTCCGTGGTGTCAGGATCGCCGGGGTTCATAGCCAGGTGATTGATCACCGTTCGGCTGCCGTTGTCGATGATGCGGACTCCGGGCCAATCGATCACGGTATCCAAGGCGCCCTCATCGACGACGACGTCCACCGGCTGATTCTTCGAATGGTTCGGGCCGATCAGGTTCCGGTTCGCCCCGCGCACGATGTGCACCGCCGCATTCCCGGGCGGGATCGACCGATGATCGTCCGAGTATCCGAAGAAGTTGCCGGTGATCACGTTGTCACTGCCATACAGCAGGATCTGATCCGCCTTAACCACCCGGCCGCCCGCGGCTCCGCCGGCTTCCGAGAAGTTGTTGTCGACGATGCGCGATTCATCCTGCATCCAGAGCACGTTCGCGGAGAGCAGCCGGCAGGCAGAACAGTTCCGCACAAAGATGTTCCCGGAGATGGTCAGCCGATTCACCGTATGGGTGCGATTGGCTGCGATCCCCTGGAGCGCGTTATCGGCAATGATGTTGTCCTGGATCGCCGTATAGGGATCGGTACTCTGCAGACTGATGCCGGTGCCGTTTCCATCGAAACTGGAATTCTGAATCTTCACGGAATCGAGGCTGCCGCTGCGATCGAGCGTGAAGCCGCAGCCGAGATTCGCGAACACCATATTGTTGAAGTGCGACTGGTCGAGGTCGCCGGTGACACGCACGCCGGAGCAAGTGGTAAACGGGTAGGAGCAGGCGTTGGTGCCCGCGCCCCAAATGTAAACCGCGTCGACGTCCTGACCGCCGAGGCGCGGCTGGCCCTTCGTTTGACCCAGGGTGATCGCGCTTCCCGGGGCAGTGACTTTGATCTTGCAGCCGGTGGTTCCCTCGGCTACGCCATTCGGGTCGACGCTGTATCCGCGGGCCGCGCAGGCGAGGCGGATGCCCGGCCTGCGAATCGTAACCATGGAGTGGGAAGACGTGAAGTCGTAGCGCCCGGCGGCTAGGCGTACTTCTCCTCCGCGGCTTTGCTCCAGGCGGTCAATGGCGGACTGAATGCCGCCCGTGAAATCCCTCGTGCTGGTCCAGGGCGCGTCCTCGCTACCGTCGCCGCCGGTGGCCAGAGACTCCGGCGGGATCTGGGCGAAGCCAACAGACGCAGAGAGCAAAACGACCAGGGCGAGGAACCACGTTTTCATGTTGAGCGTGAACAGGAGTGGGCCCTGATGGATTCGAACCATCGACCAACGGATTATGAGTCCGCTGCACTAACCGCTGTGCTAAGGGCCCTGGACGTTTAGGATATGTGGCTTACGTTGCCACTGGCGATGACCACATCAGGCACTGTGCCTAGTTTGACACACGGCCCGGATGCTTTGTCCAGCGCTCGATGCCCACAAGGCCGCTATTGCCGGGCGGAATTGTTGCGCCTTGGTGTTTCGGTAGAACGAACCTGTGTCCCGCAAAGACGCGGCGTTGAGTTTTGTCGCGGCTCAAAGTTCGTGTTTCGATGTTCAACTCAGATCTCGGCTTAGTACTATGCGCCAGAGCTAAATGACTCAAAAAGAACTATACCGGTCTATACTAACCTCGACCTACTTCTATGCAACGTCATTTTTGCCTAACCGAAGGCGCACCCGGAATCCTCAAGGCTCTATTGTTTCTTGCCGTTCTTTCCATACCTTTGCAGGCGCACCAGCCTCACGATCCAATCCTGGTCCTGGCAACGTCGCCGAATTTCGAACAGGATCACACGCTCCTGGTAGCCACCGACTATCTGACGGTCTCGATCGGTGTATACCTGCCGTTGATTTCGACCGACGGGGGAAATACCTTGACGCCGCTACGGGGAATACCCAATCGGCCGATGAATTCGATCCAGTTTTCGCCCAACTACGCGCACGACGGGACGATTCTCATGGGTGGCGCGGCCGGACTGTTCGGCAGCACGGACAGCGCTAACACATGGTCGCAGTTGTCCCTGGGTAATGGTGCCGTGGTCGAAAGCGTCGCATTCTCTCCCAACTACGCCAGCGATGGCACGGTATACGCGATCACCACGAACAAGGTGTTTAAGTCGACAAACCGGGCGGTTTCATTCGCGCGGGTGGGTGCTCCGGCGCCATTGACCGGGAGGTTGGCCGTGATTGCAATCTCGCCAAATTTTCCCGTTGATCACACGCTAGCCGTTGGTGGCACCACCGACGGGATTTTCCGGTCTACCGATGGCGGAAAGACGTTCACCAACCAAACCCAATCCCAGGCGCTGGCGCAAGTGAAAGCGCTGGTCTTCTCCCCCGGATTCAGCACCGATCTGACGATCTTCGCGGGAACGTACGGCGCGGGCGTCTTTATTTCGACGGATGGGGGCACGACTTTCAACGCCAGCAACACGGGAATTGCGGACATGAATGTTACCTCTCTGATCACCTACCCGGACTACGCAACGAGCGGGACTCTGTTGATCACCACCGCCCTACAGGGCGTGTTCGTGTCCAGCACGGGCGGGAGCTCATGGACGCCGGGCGCGAAGGCTTACCGTACACTCTCTCCTCAGAATGCGATGCATTATCGGACTCTTGCAGCCGCCAGGACATCGGGCACTACCGTCATAACTTTTATGGGCATGTACGAAGGGCTTTGGACTTCCAGTGACGAGGCGAACACCTGGAGCTACATCGATATGCTGCCGACCTATCTTCTGCGCGAGCTCAGGGTGTCGCCCACGTTCCCCGTCGATCAGACGCTACTGGCGACGAGTTATGGCGGCGGTCAGTTGTACTCGGCGACAGGGGGGAATACGTGGGCGATTCTCAATACGGGGGCCAGCAATGCTTACCCGGACGCGAATGCGTTCTCTCCAAACTACGATAACGACCAGACGGTAGCGGTGGGAGTAGTGAACGGGATGGAACTCTCCACGAACGCAGGCCAGTCCTTCCATCTGGTTCCCGGGCTGAACGCCTCTACCTATGTCCGCGCGATTGCCTTTTCGCCCAATTTTGTCAATGACAATACCGTTCTGATCGGAACGGATAACCGGGGAACGGGGAACCCGCAGAACGTAACTTACCAGAGTCAAAGCTATTCCAACCAAGGTCTCTTCTTGTCACAGGATGGAGGTCTGGATTGGATTCCGACCAGCCTCAGTGGAACGGCTATTCAGAATATAGCTCTTTCTCCGGCTTTCGCGACCGACGGAACCGCATTCGCAGCCAGCACGGTGTCCGGTCTTTATCTAAGTTCGAATGGTGGCGCGAACTGGGCGCAGGTATTCGATCTGGCGACGGATCCAGGCATTCTGCAGATCCTGCTTTCTCCTTCGTTCCCGACCGATCACACAGCGTTTGCGGCGACGCCGCATTCGGGTATTTACAAGTCCGTGGATGGCGGTATGACTTGGAATCCGCTACCGAACTCTCTACCCTTCACGGGCATCAGCTTCGCGATTTCGCCAAATTTTCAGACTGATCAGAAACTGTTTGTCGGCACGTTCCAGAGTGGTTTGCTCGAGTCGAACGACGGCGGCAACACGTTCCAATCAACCGGACTGACACAGAATTTTGTGACCGCGCTGGCGATCTCGAGCGGCTTTGCGACCGACCAGACGATTTATGCGGCCACTTACCGCGGCGTTTTCAAGTCCACCGATGCCGGTATAAGCTGGACGTTCAGCAACGAGCCCAACCGGCAGGAAAACGATCGCGAAGTAAACATACTATTTTCGGGTACGTGGAAAAGGGCATCTAACGCGAGTGCCAGTGTTAGCAGCCTGGACACTACTTCAGTCGGGGGGTCCACGGTTACGGCTTACTTTTTTGGAACCGGCTTCAGCTGGCTCGCGCTCATGAACCCAAAGGGTGGCACGGCGACGGTTACGGTGGATGGCGCGCCGGCAGGATCCGCATCGTTCGAGGCGCCGCAGTCGGTCTATCAAGCGCCCGTCTTCCAGGACAGCAACCTGCCTTGCGGCCCGCATACCGTAGTCTTTACCGCTTCTTCAACACAACCGGCAATCAATTTCGACGCTATCGACGCTACCCGCGCCGGATGCGGCTACTAGCAACTCTTAGATAGATGAGACTGAAGGAGAATCACTTGTATAAAACGTTTGTTGTTCTGGGCCTTGCTGCCGCGTTGCTGAGTGGTGTTTCATCGCTTCACGCAAACATAACCGTTTCGGTCAATAGCTCCTTGCCTTCTCCTCAGCCTTTGGGGACGCAGATTACCTGGAATGCCAAGGCCCTTGACTCAAATCCCAATCCCGTAACTTATCGTTTCGAGATTGCCCCGTCGCCGTACACCGCCTACAGCATGCTTCAGGACTATAGCACCGCCCAGGCGTTCACCTGGGTGGCGAGTTATGTCGAAGGAGCGTACCAGATGCGAATCACTGCGCTCGACCATCTCTCGGGCGAAAGCGCGCAGTTCGTCTCTCAGCCGTTCCAGATCAACTCACTGGTTACCGGTGCCAAGGCCGTGGTGACGGCGACGGCGAACCCGCTTGTGGCTTTGCTAAGCGCCCCAACCTGCCCGGCAGGAACGCAGATGCGGGTTGCGTTTCAACGTTCCGGCGCCAAGATCGTCAGCTACACCGATTACCGGCAGTGCCACCCGGGCAGCATGAACTTCTATGTAGCCGGAATGGCGGCAAACCGGACTTACTCGCTCTCTGTTCAACGGCTCACCAACGGCGTCGTGAAGCAGGACCCCGCGATTCCTTTTACAACCGGTGCAATCCCGGCCAGCCTGAACCTCAAGCTTCCGCAAATTCTGGTTCCCGCATCGGCCCAAACCGACCAGCAATACCAGATCTCCCTCTCGAGTTTCGTCAGCTCCAGCGGTATTTACGCGGCGAATCTGACCGGCGGAGTTGTCTGGTACTATCCGGTTCCCGGCCAGCTGGTAAGAACGCTTGGACCGACTCTGCTTATGAACACGGATGGCGCAGGAACCGGCACGGGTTCGTATGGTGTGCAAACGCGCCAGCAGGTTCTGCGGGAATTCGATCTCGCCGGAAACATCGTACGCCAAACGAATGCGGACAGGGTTTCCGAGCAGTTGGTTGCCATGGGAACGGATCCGGTCGCTCGTTTTAACCACGACGCCATTCGCCTGCCAAACGGCCACACGATCGCCCTAACCGACGCGCAGAGGGCGTTTCCGGCCGGTACGCAGGGTTCGAAAACGCCGCTCGATATCATCGGCGAAGTAATCATTGAGCTGGATGAGAATTTCCAGGTAGTGTGGTTTTGGAACTCCTTCGATCACGCGGGCGGGGGTACTCAATTGGATATCAATCGCCCCTCGCAGATTCCGGGGAATTGCGCTCTCAACGGGCAAGGAAGAACCCCCGGCGGCTGCCCTCCGGGTCTGCTCCCGGGGTTTACGGTCGGCATCGATTGGCTGCACGGCAATTCCGTCCAACTCCTCGCCGATGGAAATCTCACGTTGTCTCTCCGCAATCAATGTTGGGTCATCAAGATCCAATATGAAAACGGCATGATTGCGGACGGCCCGATTCTGTGGCGCATGGGACTGGGAGGTGACTTCACGATTGTTTCGGATGACACTTACCCCTGGTTCTCCGGACAGCATCAGCCCGATTTCTCCGATGCCACATCACTCACGATTTTTGACAATGGGAATGTGCGGGTCGCTCAAAACGGAGGTCACAGCCGCGGCATGGCATTCACGGTAGACGAACAGAACATGGTCGTGACGAAGGTGGTCAGCGCTGACCTCGGCGTGTACTGCTCCGCTCTGGGGAGTGCTCAACTGCTTCCCAACGGGAACTATACGTTTCAGCCGGGCAATATCAACGGAACGACGATGCAGTCTTTGGAGGTGAGTGCGCCCGTTCCAAATACGCAGGTTTTCAACATGCAGGTGAACGATACGAGTTATCGAAGCTTCCGCATGCCTGATATGTATACTCCCCCGTACGGAACGGCGAGGAGCGTTCTTAGATAAATGAGGGCGCTGGAATCATTCCGGGCCACAGTCAAATATACGGTGGCCGGGTCTCCTGATCGCGCTACTCCGGGGTCGGGGCCCAACGCACGCCAATGGCTATGGTCGGCTGGTAATATTCCCGCTGCACCGGCCATAGCGTGCTTCCGTTGTAGAATCCGAACACTTCGTTATTCATGTTCAGCCCATACGCGTAAGCTGAGAAACCTTTGGCGAGCCGCACGCTGATCTGCGCATCGGCCTGCAGGTGAGCATAGAGGTAATTGTCCCCGTTCGGTCCTGTCTTCCCCAGGGGAGCTCCATCCGAGTAGTTATACGCGAAGATATTGGCGGCGTTATAAGAAAGCCCTAAGCGGAATGAAATCCTTCCACGATCGTAAGTAGGGCTAATGTTCCAGGTGTGCGGCGCCTGCCTCTGGAGAGCGGGGCTATCCGACCGGCCGGGTACTCCGTTCGCGGTGGAGTTCGTATAGCTGTAATTCGCCGAGATACCCAGGCCGGCGAGCGGACCCGGAAGGTAAGCCAAGCGTTGCTCGAACGAGACTTCAAAACCGTATAGCGATGCGCTCGAACCATTGATCGGCTGTGTTTGCGTATAACCCGCGAACTCACCCGACTGCACCTGCGTCTGAACGAAATAGATTGGCGAAGAGATGTCTTTGTAGAAGAAGCCTACCTGGATCGCTCCCAGCGGGTTCAGATAATGCTCGTACAGCAGGTCGTAATTGTTGGCGGCCGTAGGCTTCAAATTCGGATTGCCCACGTCGACTCTCTGATTCTGCCCGTTATACGACAGGTAGGGAGCCAGATCGCCGAAGTTCGGACGCGCGACACCTTGCCCGAACGCAACCCGGATCGCGGAATCGGTAGTTAAAGAATACTTCAGCTCGGCGCTGCCAAGCACGTTGATATAGTCTCCGCTTTTACGGAGGGGTGTGGTCGAGAGATAGTTGTTGTTGGCATCCACGCCCACGATGTTGCCGGTCACGTTCTCCGCGGTACCCTCGACGCGCAATCCCGTGTACAGCCGGAACTTGCCGAAGTTGATCGCGTTCATCAGGTAACCCGCGCTGACGCGTTCCAACAAGTTGAAGTTATTCGGGTCATTCCGTTGGTGAGTATAATTCGAGTCGAATACGAAGTCGCTTGGATTCGCGCTGAAGAAGTTGGTCACCTTGCTATAGTCGACCAGCGGACCCATTGTATAGCTTTTGTCGTAGTAATTCGGATTGGAGAACCCTCCAATAAAGTTGCTCATCGGCAGGGAAACGCCGGCCGCAACGTTGTAGTACAAGTCTCGGTTCTCATCGAATTTGTGCGCGTTCCGGAATTTTCCGCCGAGTTCAAACGTCCCCACGTGGCCGCCGACCAGGTAACTCGTGGAAAAAGACGCGGATGCCTGCAGGTTCACCTGCGGACTGTAAGATCGATTCGTGTCGATATTCTGGAAGAGAAACTGGCTGGAATCGTAGATGGTAACGCCGTTTTGAGGCAGAAGCTTTGGCCGGTTCGGGTCCGACCGGTCCACCCCGAATGCGATGTTGTTGATGGGCGAATTCGGGTCATTCGCGCCAAAACCAGCGGACGAGTAGCCGTGATCTTCCGAGGCGGAGCGCGCCGCCGAGACTTCCCAAATGAACGACGAGCGCCGCACATCATGACGTCCGCCAATCACCAGACTGCCCACCACATCTACAGGCCGGCGTATCTGGCTGTTGGATGTCTCGCTGCCGTCGGGGCCGCCCTGCAGCGGCGACGTGGTGAAGCTGTTGATGGTTGGGGTATAAACCCAACGGTCCCCGAAGTTCTCAAAGTGGGAATACAAGCCCCGCGCGTAGATGCTTGAGTTACTGTTGAACTTGTAGTCCGTGCTGCCCGCGAATCCGTATCGCGTGCGGTAGTAGCGGTACTCACGCAGGTCCTCGGTCGCATAAGTGCCGTAGCTGGGCGCTGTCGCACTCACATTACGTCCGCAATTACCCGGATCGCACTGAATGGTGGACGGCGCCGGTTCCACGTCGTCGATTCCGCGCCCGTTCCAGTCGTAGGTCCCGCCGAAGAGGACGCCCCAGCGCTTGTCCGCGCCGAAACGTTTGCCGATCGTGCCTCCAAACTGATCCACGGCCCGTCCTCGGAGAATTGGCGTGTATCCGCCTAATCCAAAGAGCGACAGCGTGGGGCTCTCGCCCGCTGTCTTCGTCCTCAAGTTGACGGAGCCGCCGATCGCGTCGCCATCCTGATTCGCCGTGAGCGTCTTGCTGATTTCCACCGATTCGACCAGGTCGGAAGGAATGGTGTCGAGCTTGATCTGGCGGACGCCGCTCTCCGGCGACGGAACATTCACCCCGTCGATCGTTACATTGCTGTAGCGCGGTTCGGTACCGCGAATTTGCACGTACTTGCCCTCGCCTTCGTCGCGCTCCAGCGTAACGCTCGGGAGACGGCCCAGAGCGTCGGCGATATTGGCGTTTGGAAGGCTCGTGATCACTTCCGCCGGAAGCACCTGCAGAATGTTCTCCGCGCTGCGTTCCCGGTTGATCGCCTCGGCTTCTCCGTGCACTCGTTCAGCGGTCACGACGATCTGCTCATTCTGCGTGGCGACTTGAAGCGTGACATTCGCAGTGGAAAGACTACCCACCGTTACGGCGACGTCCTGGACGGATGGTGCGAAGCCTACGAAAGAAACGCTGACCTTATAGCTGCCCGGGGCCATGCCCCGGATTGAAAACTCTCCCTGGTTGTTTGAGGATGCGGACGCGCCGCCGGGTTCCACCGACACTCGCGCGCCCTGCAACACGCCACCCCGCTCGTCGGCCACGCGGCCTGTAATTCCGCCCGAGGAATCCTGGGCGCGAAGCGGCGCGTGAACGGCCATCGAAAAGCAAGCTGCGGCAAGAAAAAGTCGTGTATACGTGTGAG
Organism: Bryobacterales bacterium; assembly: GCA_963814235.1. Taxonomy (GTDB): domain Bacteria; phylum Acidobacteriota; class Terriglobia; order Bryobacterales; family Bryobacteraceae; genus Bog-113. Next base: position 180,970 of record CAWFCA010000003.1, read on the forward strand.
GCAAAGGAGATCTCCAGAAAAGGGAAATGTCGCGCGCTTCCCAATGCTGAGCGTCTCAAACACACATAAAATCGGGGTAACGGCGGCGTTTCAGAATGGTGACTTTGTACCTAAAGTCCCGGAGAAACGTCCACCTACGGCTGCTCATACGCGCCGATGTCGATATTGGACCCCTGCACCCGCGGACTGCCTGCGAAATCGAGCGTCCCGACTATAGGCGGGCCCACATTATAGCCCGCATTAACCGCCGGTGAAGACGGTTGCACATGCAGATCCGGCGTGGCCGTGGAGAGGAACAGCGGGTTCGCGAAACTGGAGTGCGCGTCCTGTCCGGTGGCCGCCTGGTATTTCGCAAAGCCCATGTATCTGGTCGCATTCCACTGCCAGACACCGCCACTAGCGCCATTCGAAGAGAAATAGAGGTTGTGGTCCAAAGTTGCGGGCACGGGTTCCGAGTTGGTGCGGCTATGCAGAAACACTCCCTGTCCAGTAGCGTTCACGATGTTGTTTTCGAAAATATTGTTGGTCGCATAGAACTGGATCTGGAACTCTCCGCTGCCCGTGTTCTTCGTGTCGTTGAGGAAGAGCGTATTGTTGACGATGTCGCAATGGTCGGTGCCGCCGCGCGCGGAATCGTAGCCGCCGATGCTCACCCCCACCGAGCTCGCGTAGTAGAGCAAGTTGCTCCGAGCGGTGATGTAGCTGGTGAGCTTGCCCGCGATCTCGCTCGCCAGTTCCAGGTTTAGATCGGAGTGATGAACGACGTTGCGCTCGACGACGATTTGCGTACCGCCGTCCACATAGATCCCGTCGGCGCCGTATTGCCTTCCGTAGGCCGGGTTGTCGTACGACGTGATGTTGTAAATGATATTGCCGCTCAGTTCCCCGGAGCGAGCCTGGTCGTAGGCGGGGTCGGGCGAGGTGTGCTCGAAACCGATCGCGTCGAAGCCAATATTGTTGTTGTCGTGAATCAGGTTGTTGGTGACGCTCCAGTTCTCTACGTTCCCGTTGAGCGTGACCGTTTCGCTGCAACCCGTGGTGTTTTCGAAAACCTCATTGCCGCTGATGACCAGATTGTTGATGGAAGCGGGAGCGCTGCTGCCGTAGATCGCGATTCCGAGGGCGTTGGCGTTGCAGCCCTTCGCGGTAGTGACAATGTCATGCACACGGTTCCCGAGAAGCTGGATATAACTATCCGCGCCAGTCACGTAGATACCGATAGGAACGTCCGCCGTGGTGTTGGACGTATAGTTCCGGACTTCAAAGCCCCCGATCGCCAGATAACTCTGACTAAATATGGTGAGCAAGCCGTACTGGCCACTCGGGATGGTGAGGCCGGTGCCGTCCAGAATCGCTGTTTGCCCGGGAGAGCTTTCGAAGGTGATGTAGCCCGTCGCGGCGGATCCCGAATTGCGGAACGTGACGACCTCGTTGTAGACGCCGCCCATCACGTAAACGCGATTACCGCCGACAGCCGTGTTCGCCGCGTGCTGGATGGTGCGCCAAGGCGATCCGAAACTGCCATTGTTGTTATCGTTTCCTGTGGTGGAGACGTAGAACGTCGCTCCCGTGCCGATGGTAACGGTTGCGACCGCAGCCGCCGCCGGCGTCTGCGCGGATATCGCGGTCACGATAACGATGGGCGGATTGGGGCTTACCGCAGGCGCGGTATAAAGACCGGACGGCGATATGGTTCCTGCCGCGGCGGTTCCCCCGATGGCACCATTGACCTCCCAGACGACGTTGTTGTCAGGGGTATTGGCGACCGTGGCGGTGAACGCTTGGGTCGCGCCGGGCGGCACCGAAACGGAAGCCGGCGAGAGCATCACAGCGACCTGTGGCGCGGTTATGGTAACTGTCGCCGCGGCCGAGATGCTGGAATTCTGAACGGAAACGGCTGTCACGCTGACGGTTGCCGGTTTGGGTACCGCAGGCGGGGCTGTATACAGGCCCGCGGTCGTGATGGTCCCGACCGTCGCGCTCCCGCCGGTCACCCCGTTTACTTTCCAGACGACAGCCGGATTGCTTAAGTTCCGCACGGTGGCGCTGAACTGCCTGCTCTGACCGATGGCGGGCCAGGCGGACGTCGGAACTACAGCGACGCTCATGGTTCCACTGGCCGGTTCAGCGACGGCCAGATCCAAGTGCCTGCCACGCGGCGCGCCCTGCGCCATTAATGAGGAAGCGACGACGAGAGCGAGCGCCCATTGCGCGCATTGCCGGAGTGCGCCTAATTGGAAAGTGACTCGCCATCGGGTTCTCATCGGATTCTCCTGCTCGTGACGTACGCGAACGAGTATATCGGTCTGCGCACTGTTACACTCCGAGACAAGTGCCCCGCCAGCCCGTAGCCGCCGCGCCCGCGATCACGGTGCCCCCTATCCTCGCCTTTGTCCTGGCGATCGTGGTTTTGTACTTCGGGCGCCAGATGCTGGTCCCGCTGGCGCTCGCTCTGCTGTTTGCCTTTCTGCTCAGTCCGGTGGTCAAAGCGATTCAACACCTGCGGGTTCCGCGCATGCCTGCCGTCCTGGTGGTGCTCACGGTAGCTTTCGCCCTGATCGTCGGCACGGGTTGGGTGGTCTCCGATCAGCTGATCGATATCGTGAACGAGCTGCCCCGCTATCGGGATAACATTCACGCCAAGATCGTTGCCGTCCAGGCTCCCGGCAGCCTTTCGAAGCTGCTGAACAGCATCGAAGACTTAGGCAAGGAACTCACCAGCGCGCCTCCCAGCCAGCCCCGTGCCGCGCCGCCTAAGCTTGCCAAGAGCGCCAGGAGCGCCAAGAGTGCCGCGCCTCTTCCGGATACTCCGTCCGTGCCCCAGAAGGTCGAGCTGGTACAGCCGCCACCCAACGCGCTTCAATCTCTCCGCAACTTCACCGAGCCGCTGATAGCTCCTTTGGAAACTGCGGGACTGGTCGTGATCTTCACCCTCTTCATGCTGGTGGATCAGGAAGACCTGCGGAACCGACTGCTCGGCCTGATCGGCCAGCAGCAAATCCACCTCACCACCAAAGCAATGGACGATGCCGCTAAGCGTGTCAGCCGCTACCTCATGATGCAGTTCCTGGTGAACGCGACCTTCGGGGCGGTAGTGGCGGCGGGCCTGTTCCTCATCGGCGTCCCCAACGTTCTGCTGTGGGGCGTGATGGCGATGATATTGCGATTCCTCCCGTATGTGGGTCCGGTGATCGCGGCTGCTCTTCCGTTCCTGTTGGCGGTCGCCACCAAGGAGGGTTGGCAGAGTCCGCTACTCGTGCTGGGAATGTTTCTGGTGATCGAGCTGATCACCGGAAACCTGGTAGAGCCGATGGTTTACGGAGCTCACACGGGGCTCTCGGCCGTGGCCATTCTGGTGGCGGCCGTGTTTTGGACAGCGCTCTGGGGGCCCGTGGGGCTCATCCTATCCACGCCACTGACGGTCTGCCTGAGCGTCCTAGGGCGTTACTCGCCGCATCTGCAGTTTCTGGACATCCTGCTTGGCGATGAACCGGTGCTCTCCTCCGACGTTCTGTTTTACCAGCGGCTGCTGGCTCTCGATCAGCGAGAGGCCCTGGGCATCGTTGAGCTTTACCTCAAAGACAAGCCGCTGGTCGAACTGTATGACCGTGTGATTGTGCCGGCGCTGGCCATGGCCGAGCAGGACCGCCACGGCGGACAACTCGACGCCGATCGCTTCGACTTCATGGTTCAGAACATCCATGAGTTTGTGACCGAGTTGTCAGAATCCGCGGCGGGACAGTCCACCCGGCGCACCGATCGGCTGGTGGTTCCCGCGGAGGAAACGGAGCGGGTCATGCGGAAGGAGTGCCGCGTGTTCTCTCTGGCGGCGCACGATGCGGCCGATGAGCTCACGGCGGCCATGCTGGCGCAACTGGTTGGCAAGGAAGGCTTCCCCGCCCTGGCGTTCCCCCATACCGAGGCCGTCGTGGAGCTCCTGGAGGGATTGGCGCCGCAGGGCGGAGACATCATCGTAGTTTCTTCAGTTCCCCCGCTAGCGTTAGCGCACGCGCGTAAGATGGCCCAAAACATCCACGAAGCCTTTCCCGATGTGGCGCTGGTGGTCGGGCTCTGGAGCTATTCGTCGACTGCTCCCCGCACTCTCGAACGTCTGCAGGAATCCACGGGAAGCGTTGTGGCGATCACGATGGCCGACGCCGTGAAGCAGATTACCTCGTCCCCGGTCGCGTCCGACACCCCGGCGCTATCTGAAATCTGACCATTTTCTAATCTGGCGGCTCCCGTGCTACAAGGGTTCGCGGGGAGGTGTCTCTTGGCACTGGAGGTGAACGTCCGGCGCTTAGGCGCGGTCGTGGTGGTGATGCTGAAGGGGAAGATTACGCTCGGCGAAGCCTCACAAAGCGTGCGCAACAAAGTGGAAGAGCTATTGAGCGAGAACTGCGCGCAGATTGTTTTCAACCTGGCCGAGGTGCCGTTTATCGATAGCGCCGGGCTAGGCGCTCTCACGCTCAGTTACACCAAATCCAAGGCCGCCGGAGGGATGCTGAAGCTCGCGGAAACGCAGGCGCGCGTGCAAGACGCTCTGGAGATGACGCGCCTTACCCGGCTATTTCCGCTCTACGAAACGGAACAGGCCGCCATCGAGAGCTTCGAAACCGGGGTTAAGGACCCAGATAACGTATCGAGAGTGCAGTGATGTCATCGGACTGCGGCGCTCCCGCGCTGAACGCGCTCACTTCTTTGAACAGAGTCTGAACAATCTCATCCGCCGAGCGAGCCGCGGACTGGTTCAGGCTCACACGCACGCCCGCTTCCCCGAAAACCGAACCGTCGGCGCGCTCGGCATCGATCACCCCATCGGTCGCCACAAAGAAGGATGAGCCTGGCGCGAGGCGCATCTTAAACATGCCGATCTCGGGGTCGTCAAACAGCCCGAGCATGGTTCCCCGGACGTGCTTCAAGGGCTCGGAGCCGCTTTCGAGAATCAACCATGGGGGCGTCTGGCCCGCCACGCAGAACTCAAGTTCGCCGCTGATCAAATCGAGAACGCCGTAGAACAAGGTGACGAACATCTCGCCCTCGGTCTGCCTGACCAACACATGATTCACATAAAGCAGGCAATCGGCGGGCGTGAGCCTTTGGGCGGTGGTGGCACGCAGCAGAGTCCGGCTGACTGCCATGTAGATCGCGGCGGGAATTCCTTTGCCTGATACATCGCCCACCGCGAAGCCTAGGCGATTGTCGTCCAGCAGAAAGAAATCGTAAAAGTCCCCGCTCACCACGCGCGCTGGAACCATGCGGGCGGCGATTTCGAAGCGCGGGTCCGGCGCCATGTCGCGCGGAAGAATGCTCTGCTGGATGCGACTGGCGATGCTCAGCTCGTTCTGCAGGGCAAAGAGCTGCTCCCGCTGCGAGTGCGACTGGCGGATGGTTTCGAGTTCGTCCCGCGTCTTCTTCAGAGTGACTTCGAAATCGTGAAAATCGATCGGCTTGGTCAGAAAGTCGAACGCGCCGCGATTCATGGCGGTCCGGATATTCTGCATGTCGTCATACGCCGAGACGATCACTGTTTTCAGCTGCCGGTTGAGGAGCGCGACCTGGGTGAGCAGCGTCAGTCCGTCCATCACCGGCATGTTGATGTCGGTGAAGACGATGTTGATGGCGGGATCTTCGCGCAGTTTCTCAAGGGCGTCTTCGCCGTGCCGCGCAAAGGTGAATTGGAGCTCGCCCTCACGAATCCGCTTGCGGAACTTCTGCAGGATCAGAGGCTCGAGATCAGCCTCGTCATCGACGACCAGAATGCGCGGGGCTTCAATCATTCGGCCTCTCTCGGCAGGAAGACCACAAACTCGGTATAGAACCCGGGTTCGCTCTCGACCGTGAGTGAGCCGTGATGCTCACTGACCACTACGTCGCGGCTGATGGAAAGACCCAGGCCCGTGCCGGAACCGGTGGGCTTGGTCGTAAAGAACGGCTCGAAAATCTTGCTGCGGATCTCGGCCGGGATGCCCGATCCGTTGTCGCGGATGCGCACCTCGACGGCCCCGTGTAGCGCGCGCGTGGTGACTTTGACCGCGGGATGAAAGCCGGGCTGATCCGCGCGGCGGCGCTCGTCCACGGCCTGAAAAGCATTGGTGGCCAGGTTCAGGAACACCCGGCTGAGGTCCTGCGGGAAGACATGAATTTTCCCGATGGCGGGGTCCAGGTCCATCTCAATCAGCGAGTTGAAGCTCATGTCCTGCGACCGGCGGCCATGGTAAGCGAGATTCAGGCATTCGTTCACGAGCGCGTTCAGGTCAGTCAATTCGCGGTCGCCGGACTGCTTGCGCGCATGACCCAGCATGCCGCGTACGATACGGTCGGCGCGATGGCCGTGCTCTTCGATTTTATGAACGTTCCCGGACAGATCGTCCAGGATCGCCATCGCGTCCTCCGTGGACCCGTGGCCGATCGTTTGGCGGAGTTCCGCCACCAACTCCGTCGAGAGCGCGGCGAAATTGGTGATGAAATTCAAAGGGTTCTTGATTTCATGCGCGATCCCGGCCGTCAGCGACCCGAGCGACGCGAGTTTCTCCTGAGTGATGAGCTGATCCTGCATCTTCTGCAAATTGAGATACGCGCGTTCCAGTTCTTCCGTCTTCACCTGCTGCTGGTCCCGCAGCGCCTTCTTCTCGAGGGAAGCTTTCAGCCGGGCGCGCAGCAGCACCGGATCGAACGGCTTGGGAAGGTAATCTTCGGCGCCGCTTTCGATACAACGGATAACACTGCTGTATTCGTCGGAAGCCGAGATCATGATCACGGGGATCTCGCGCAAAGTCCGATCCGATTTGATGCTCTCGAGGGCCGCGAAGCCGTCGAGTTCCGGCATCATTACGTCCAGCAGGACGAGGTCGTAGGCGCGCTCCCGCAGCAGGCGCAGGGCATCCCGTCCATTCGATACGGCCGTCACGGAGTAGCCCTGGCGCTCTAGCTGGTGGCAAAGCATTTCCCGGTTGCGGTCGCTGTCGTCGGCGACCAGCAGGCGCGCTCGAGCGGCCCCGGCGTGCTCTTCGGGAGTGTTGCTGCCTCGGCCCGAAGGTTGCGGGAGCGCCGCGCTGGTGGCGAAATCCCGCAGTTCACGAGAAGCTGCCTCAATATGGCGGGCAAACGGATGTAGAAACGGTTCAGGACGGGAGGCGAGATCGCGCGCAGCCTCGTAGAGCCGCAGAACGGGCTGACACAATCCGTCCCGGGCATGGTCGATCAGGGTCTGGTCGGCGCGCTCGGTTCTTGCCGGGATCAGCTCCTGGATCAGTTTGACGAGTTCGTAAGCGGCTGCATGGATTTCGTTCAGCCGGCTGTGCAGCTCGGTGTCGGTCGAGACCGCGTCCTCGAGGAGCATCTCACTGTAGCCAATAATCTGGTTCAGAGGAGTGCGGAGTTCGTGCCGCAACTCGGCCGCGCGCGGGAAAGTGGCGGGTTCGCCTTCGGACTTCGGCAGAGCGCCTTCCACAAGTGGAGGATACCGCGCCAAGGCGGTCGGCCTAGTAGTGGTCACCGGTTGTATGATCAGGACTACGCTTGATTCCCACCTCACTGGCCGCATTATGGCGGTTCGCGGACCCACCTTCCTCATCCTGACGGACGAAGGCGAGCAGGTGTTTCCGACCGCGGGGCGGCTGGCATTCCCACCGGTCGTGGGCGACGCCGTCTCGATTCGGAACGGGTTCATCGAAAGCCTGCTGCCACGAAGGTCGGTGATCCAGCGGATTGCACCCGGCCGTTCCCGCGAGGTTCAGGTACTTGCTGCAAACGTGGATTTGCTCTTCGTCGTCAGCGGGCTTGATAACGATTTCAATCTGCGCAGGCTGGAGCGCTATATGGTCCTGGCTTTGGAAAGCGGCGCGCGCCCGGTGTTCGTGCTGACTAAGGCCGACCTCTGCCGCGATGCCCTGGTCAAGCGCGAACAAGTCCGCGCCGTCGCGGGCGCGTTCCCCATCATTCTGAGCAACGCGCACGACGGCTTGGGAGCGGACGAGATGCGCCGCATGATCACTCCCGAATTGACGGCCGTCTTAATCGGGTCCTCGGGTGCCGGGAAATCGACGCTGGTGAATCTGCTGCTCGGTCAGGATGCTCAGGCGGTGAGCGAAGTGCGCGCGGGCGATGGGCGCGGGCAGCACACCACCACGCATCGTCAGATGTTCCGGATTCCCGGCGGGGGCTGGCTGATCGATCAGCCCGGTATTCGCGAGATCCAGATTACGGCCGATCAGGACACCGTTCGCGACGCGTTCCCGGAAGTTGCCGAACTGGCTTTGCAATGCCGCTTTCGGGATTGCCGTCACGCGCGGGAGCCCGGCTGCGCCGTCCGCGAAAAGATGGACGGGGCGCGTCTTCTTAGTTATGAGAAGTTGAGAAGCGAGGCAGAGAAGGACGGAGTAACAAGGAGAGCACGTCCATCATCCCGCCGGCGCTAGCCAGCGGGATGACGGGCGCGTGCAGGGGACTTTACTTCTTGGCGCTGGACGACTTCTTGTGCGCTTCCGTAGAATGATCGTGCGCAGTCTTGGAGTGTTCATGCGCGGTGGCCGAATGCTTCCCGGCCTCTTCGTGATTCCCTTTCTCGTGATGCTCGGCGGCGGTGCGGTGCGCCTTGGCAGCGTTGTCGTGATGCTCAGCAGCTTTCTTGTGTGCGTCTTTCGGCATGGAAAGTAACCTCACCCGGCAGTATATGCCGTAGTCGAACGGGTTGTCGACCTTTCCCCCAAGTGGTTGGTACGAAAGGTCATGAACTTAGCCCGTTTACAATGGGACTTATGAAAATCGGGGATCTGCTTACCCGCGGCGGCCCGTCCTTCTCCTTTGAATTTTTCCCTCCGAAGAATGAGGAAGCGGCCGCTCAATTGGAGCAGACGATCGGAGATCTGCGGCCGCTCTCGCCGACCTTCGTGTCGGTCACATACGGGGCAGGCGGGTCCACGCGCGAGAAGACCCTGGACATCGTCGGCCGCATTAAGTCGGACCTGGGCATTGAGTCGATGGCGCACCTCACCTGCGCG
>CAWFCA010000004.1:0-224577 GCA_963814235.1 Bryobacterales bacterium
AAACCGTGTTTCATGATGGGGCCGCTGTCCGTGGCGCAGTATCTCGCTCCCGGAAAAATGAAATTCGATTTGGTAGTTATGGACGAGGCCTCGCAGCTCAAGCCCGAGGACGCGATAGGCGCATTGGCGCGCGGGGGCCAGGTTGTAATCGTGGGTGACCCCGAAGCAGCTCCCGCCAACGAGATTTCTTTCAGCGCGTTTCGCTGGACGCGGAGGACGACGCGGATGCCGAGAACCGGGCCGTCGTGGAAGAAGGAGAAAGCATTCTCGACGTTGCTAGCACGCTGTTCCAGCCGGTGCGGCGGCTGCGCTGGCACTATCGCTCCCAGCATCACAGCCTGATCGCCTTTTCCAACCAGCCGTTCTACCAGGGCAATCTGATCATTTTCCCGTCGGCGTATCACAACAACGAGGGGCTTGGACTGAAATACCGTGCCGTTCCAGATGGTGTTTGCGAGAACAGCCGTAATCCGCGCGAAGCCGCGGTTGTCGTAGAAGCAGTCCTGGAGCACATGAAGCTTCATTCCGGCGCAATCGCTGGGCGTCGTCACGCTCAATTTCGAACAGAGGGAACTGATCGAAGAACTGTTGGACAGGCGCTTGCGCGATGATCCCGCCGCAATCGCGTTCCAGGAGCGCATGAGCAGCAGGCCGGGAAACACTGTTCGTCAAGAACCTCGAAAACGTGCAGGGCGACGAGCGGGACGTCATATTTATATCGACTACCTACGGCCCCGACGCACAAGGCAATCAGTACAACCGTTTCGGGCCAATCACTCACGCGAACGGCCACCGCCGGCTGAACGTCCTGTTCACGCGCTCTAAGATGCGAACGGAGGTATTTAGTAGCCTCGACCCAGAAAATCCACACGGCTGCCAACAGTCCCTGGGGCGTGAGGGCGCTCAAGGAATACCTGATCTTTGCCCGCACCGGTATCCTGCAACAAGCGGATGACGGCCTTTCCCAAGTCACAAACGATTTCGAACGCTCCATCGGAACCGTTCTGAAGGAACAAGGTTATGAAGTTGTCCCTCAAGTCGGCGTCGCTGGTTTCTTTATCGATTTGGCAGTAAAGCATCCGGCCAAGCCGGGCACCTACCTCTCGGCATTGAGTGCGACGGCGCGAGTTATCATTCCGGGCGCTCCGCTCGTGATCGCGACCGGCTGCGTCAGGAGATATTGGAGAAGCTTGGCTGGAAAATACATCGCATCTGGTCGACGGACTGGTTCAAAGGCCGAGACGGAGAAAACAAGCGCCTGGGGATCCGCATAGAGAACCTATTGCAGAGCGACCCCGCCTACCAGGAGATGCGCCAAAAGGCCGCGCGGAGGGACTCCCTCCGGCACCGGTTAATTGAGCTACGGGATAGGGAAATCACTCCAGCCTTCCCGGACACGCCGGACGAAAAGAGCCTTCTCAGGGACGGCATATTGGAAGAGTTATCCAGAAGAGACCCAGGACGCGAGACGAATGGTTCCGAAAGATCCCAGAACAGGTCCGGAGCAGCATTGACTCCAACCAAGTCGGACGCTATCTCAACCGCGTATTGGGAATAATTGTGGAGTGCGGGTGAAGACCGGCTAAGCCGTTTTGAGTAGTGCGCCGACGACGGTTACGACAACATGCGCGCGGCTAGGCGGCACGCTAATTGGTCCGGAGATAGACGCCACTTCTTCCGAGACAGGGTTTACCAGGGGGATTCTTGTGCGGGTTTGACGTGCCGTGCATCGTTGATCTGCTGAACGTCTTCCTGCAAACCGTTCATCGATAAACATAGGCCGGTCCCTGCCGGCGTGCGCGCGAACTCGTCGCAGGGGAGCCATGCGCGGCATGGCGGTAGAGGGCGCGACGGTCAGCGCCCCCGTGGAAGAAAGCTAGACGACATAGCGCGGCGTGAGAACCTGCGAGGTCACGGCGGCCGCCTGCATCCGGTCGACACGCTGAGAGTGATGCTCTCCTGAATCGCTGCGGATCGCATGAGCAAGTTTCCTTCTGGTGTCTGCCGAAGCGAATAAAGGCTCGATGCGCCGCAAGCTGCCATCGTGGGCTAGATCAACGCAGAGACAGTTCGCCGCGGCGAAACGGATGATTTCGAGCGAACGCGAGCGAACAGGAACGCCCACCGGCAATACGCGGGCGCGCAAGCTTCGCCAACGCTGCCTGTTATTCCGCAATATCGGTGGATTCGCATGGACCCTCGTTTGACAAAATTATGTGGAGACAATATGATGGAGGTTGCATACAGTAACACCTGTACGGGCAGGTCATCACCATCCCCGGCCTACTTTCGGGGAGAGCCTCGTCAATAAGGATGGCCGGTTGTCCGAGCGTCCTCAAAGTGGCAGACATTTTCGCGGTTGACAAACGGGGCAGGAGTACCTTACGATTTAAGTTACCAACAGCTGCACTTGTTCGGGCAAGATGAACAGAAGTAACAATTCCCGACTGCCGCACGGGGAGAAGCACGTTCTAGTGTAGCGTTCAACGAGCCGAATAAAATTTGAACACGAAAGCCGCTCTTTTTTAGAGCGGCTTTTTTATTGGTGATCCACTTACAGTAAAGCAAGAGGGCCTGCACAGATAGTCTCCGGTAAGGAGTGAATGACCCACGATCACGATTTGGCGGAAGCCGAGTATGGGCAGTTGGCGGAGTCCGGTGTGCACCTCTTACGGAAAAGAAGATCATGGGAATCAACTTACGCCTCTATGACGAGTTCGTTGCGTATCCAGCCGCGCGGAGAACTGGCCGTTGTACCGCAAGCAGATACTGTTGCTGCAAACAGTGGTGAAATTAAGTTTTCCATTCAAGCTTGTAGTCGACGCAATGCATCGGTAGTATGTCGGCCTTCTTTCGAAACCGTTCCCCGCTCGGAGCGATCTTTCTCACGCTCGTCGCAGATGATATCTGCGCTCCATGCCAATGCCAACAACCGAGTTGTAGCTTCCCAAATCACACAGAGTTTAGGATCGCCAATCCTGTCGAAAATGGCTCCACTCACATAACCAGTTTGCACACGCTCTTCAATATGTGAACTTCGGGCGAGCCGCTTTGTCGGTGATGGACAACGTTTTCTGCGCTTCATCGAACAGGACTCCCCCAACCAGGCGGCTAGCAATCGAGCGTCATCCGGATGCCACAACATCAACCGGACGATGGCGCGAGGGAACTCGCCAACATCCCCTGTCCTGCCCTAGTTTGGCCTTGCGCGAGTCAATGCTTTATAGAAAACAGGGCCGATTTATAAAGGGCCGCAGCGGGCGCGTGAAGTTGCTCGTGAGAGCGGGCGTAGTAGTTGGTGGCACCAGTAAGTAAGAACGCTGTCGTTCTAGCCTGCTCCCGATTAACAATCGGACGGGCATAGTCAAGACCGAAGCCCGCAATGACATCCACCAAGGCTTTGACCGTCCCGGTGCAGTTAGGGGAGGATCGGGCGCTCAAGCCGTGGGAGGAGAAGCATTCCCCGGTCTCGTATTGGGCTACTCGGTGGGGATTTAGCGAAAAAACGGTGCGCGAATGGTTCCGCACCGAGTGCGGTCCAGGGATTCTGCGTCACTCGAACACCGGCCGGAGAAACAAGCAGGATTACGTGACGACCATGATTTCCGAGAGTGCCGCCGCCCGCGTTTACGCAAAGCATACCGGTGTTTCTTAGGTTCCATCCGTTTCTTCCGGAGGTAAGTTACTGTCGTGAAAGCAGATAATACACTAACCGCCTACAGGCGCCATCTCCGATCATGTCCTTATTTCGGACCCGGAGGGCGCGACGTCCGCCTTAATCAGTGCAAATGCCCTTTTCATATCGATGGCAAGCACTATGGCACTCGCGTTCGTGATTCGCTCCGCACGGGCAATCAACAAGTCGCGGAGAAGAGATTGTCCGAAGTGATTCGACGAATGGACGAGAAGTATTTCTCAAAGGGTCAGGACGGGATAACGCCGACCGCCGTCGCTGAGATTCCAGGAATCGAAGCCGCGATTGAGCTCTTCCTCGGCAGCTACGGCAACATCGGTAAGACTGGCACGTTCCAGGGCGATCTAAAGTACTCGAGTTGGCGGAAGTATCGCAACTCGTTGCGGCATTTGGCCGCGTTCTGCAAAAGCAGGGGAATTCAATCGCTAGACAAAATCAATACCACCGAGCTTGAGCGGTACCGGCGCACCCGCGAAATCGGTCAGAGGACATGGAGGACGGAACTGCAAACGCTCCGCACGTTCTTGGGATACTGCGTTCGGAAGAAGTGGATAGCGTCGAACTGTGCCACGGAAATGAAGGGCCCGCGGAATCTCACGCCCAATGACGTTGTTCCTTATACGATCGAGGATGAAATCCGGATACTGGCCGCTTGCGACAAGATTGGCGGCGGCCGTTACATCCGGACGGATGCGGTTTACGAGAGGCTCCGCGCAAAGGCGATCATCCTGGTGCTTCGCCACACCGCGCTTCGCATCTCGGACGTCATCAAACTGCGGAAAGACGCGATCTCATGGGACCCGGCCAATGAGCGGTGGGAGGTCCGAGTGCGCACCACGAAAACCGGGGACGCTGTTCGGCTCCCGATTCCCGAGGACTTGAAGAGGGCGCTCGATGTTCTGCCCCTACCGCGGAACGCCCCTCGCGATTGCCCGTTCTATTTTTGGAATGGTGTCAGTACCGAGCGGGCGGTAATCGGTATCGCAGAGCGGACGCTGTCGAGGGTTTTCCAACTGTCCGGGGTGCCAAACGCACACGCTCATCGCTTCCGCCACACGCTGGCTACGCGGCTTCTAGGAAACGGCGCAACGTGTGAGCAGGTCGCCGACATCCTCGGAAATACGCCGAACGTTGTCCGCAAGCATTACGGCAAGTGGTCCAAAGAGCGCCAGGAAGGCATAAATAAGCTAATGATCGCCCACTTCCAGACCGTGCCGGACACTACCCAAGTCACAAACCAGTCACACGAAAAAACGGTAGCCGTAAACTGATGAAAGTAAAAGGTTTAAAATGGTGCGGAAGGGGGGACTTGAACCCCCACGCCCTTGCGAGCGCAGCCACCTCAAGGCTGTGCGTCTGCCAATTTCGCCACTTCCGCTTGGGACTGCTCCTACTTCTTCGCCGGCGCCGGGAGGGGGACTGTCGTTGGGACCGGGGCCGGCTTTGCTCCCGGAACTACGGGCGCGGTGGTCTGCTTCACCGGTTTCCGATTGAGAATCGAGTTGCTCGTCCCGGTGGTCCGCGTCGCCAGAATCGAAAGACTCATCGACGTGATCATGAACAGCACGGCCGATATAGTCGTCGCCTTGGAGAGCAGGGTGGTGGAGCCGCGCGGTCCGAAAGCCGTTTGCGAACCCTGTCCGCCGAAGGCCCCCGCCAGATCCGCCGCCTTCCCACTCTGCAGCAATACCACCACAATCAGGAACAGGCACACGATGACATGCAGGGTGGTAAGAAGGATAATTCCAATCACAACGACCCGAGTATAGCAAAGGCCGGACTCCCCGGAAAGCTTGTGCTACGATCCTTGCGGCTTCCATGGTCCCCCGCGCTCCCGACACGTCGCCACCATTGCCGGAGGACGCAAAGACCCTCTTCGGGAGCGTGCTCGCCCAGTCCCGCTTTGCCGGCTGGCGCGCCACGGCCCGCTTTCTTTCTCAAACCGAAAGCCACGTCTACGCGCTCTCGATTTCGGCCAGCGTGCTGCTCTCCTTCTTCCCATTCCTGATCGTGATTACCTCGCTTTGCCGGTACTCGCTGCACTGGCCGGCCGCCGTGGACGCTGTCAACCTCGCCCTGATGGACTACTTCCCGAGCGAAGTCGGAGCGTTCGTGGCGCGCAATCTGGCGGTTTCAGTCTCCCGTAACGGCCCTACCCAGGTGATCTCCGTGTTGCTTCTGCTCTTCACCGCGAATGGCGTATTCGAGCCGCTCGAAGTGGCGCTCAACCGCGTCTGGGGCGTGGCCGAGAATCGATCCTATTTAAAGAATCAGGCGCTGAGTCTGGGCCTCATCCTCTTCTGCGGAGTGCTGGCCATGGCGTCGCTGCTGTTGACCGCCAAGAATCAGGAACTCGCCCGCGACATCCTGCATCTGACCGACGTGCCGGGCTGGCTGACCTGGATCCTCTTTAAGCTCGCGGCCATTCCGATCTCGGTCTTTGCGCTGTTCGTGGTGTACTGGACGCTGCCGAACCGCAGGGTTCCCGCGCTTCCGCTGATTTCCGTCAGTATCTTTGTCGCCATCGCGCTCGAAATCCTCAAGTACATCTTTCTCCTGATGGGGCCTTTGCTCATCGCCAAGCTGCAGCGGGAGTACGGCCCGTTCCACAATTCGATCGCGATCCTCCTGCTGAGCTTTCTTTCCGCCATGGTGGTTCTGGCGGGCGCCGAATGGTCGGCAAGAAGAGTAGACTAATTGCCGATGCTCTTCAAAAATCTGCTTCTCCTGGGAGTCTGCGCCGCCGGACTCCTGCGGGCGGAAAGCCCGGAACAGGCGGTCATGAGCGCCGAGCGGGTCTGGTCCAAAGCTCTTGTCGCGAACGACGTGGCTACGCTCGACCGAGTGATGGCCGCCGACCTCACGTACGGCCATGCCAGCGGCAAGACCGACACCAAGCGCACCTACCTCGCCCGCATCCAATCCGGGGCGCAGAAGTACCTCTCTTTCCAATACGACCCGGGCACCACGGTGCGGGTCTACGGCGATACGGCCGTTCTGAACGGGGTTGCGCAGGTCAGCTCGCGGACCGACGGGAAGGACGACACGCTCCACCTTCGCTTCCTGCATGTCTATGTCAAGCAGGACGGGGACTGGCGGCTGGTGGCGCACCAGTCGGTGCGGCTGCCGAATTAGTCCCCGAATCTATGGACATTCGTAGTGCGGCGGGCGCGTCTCCCATTTTTGGCATACATTGGAGCACTATTTTTCCCGCAAGTTATTGATAATAAACCGCCAACAATTGGATGCCCAAATGCACACCAAGGTGTCCATGATTGAAAGTGCTTACCGTAAACTTGCCCTCCTGGCGCTATTGCTGGGGGCTTTACTCACGCCCGCGCCCAGCTTCGCGCAGATGACCAGTGGTGATCTGACCGGCGTGGTTTCCGATGCTTCGGGGGCCGCCGTTCCCAACGCAAATGTGGAGGCCGTGAACGTCGCGACCGGAGTCAAGACGACGTCCGTATCGAACGCAAGCGGTGAGTATCACCTGGCCAATCTGGCGATCGGCTCTTATAACCTGACCGCCACCGCGACCGGTTTCGCCCCGACGGAACTCAAAGGGGTAGCGGTCGACTTGAATAAGCAGAGCACGGCGAACATCGCTTTGCAGGTCGGTACCACGGCCAGCACGGTCGAGGTGACGGAGGCCGCGTCTACCATCGATACGTCGACGGCGCAGATCTCGAACGTCTATGAAGCCCGCCTAGCGCAGGATCTTCCTACCGCATCGATCGGGAGCGGCGTGATTAACCTCTCGTTGCTGGCCGGCGGTGTGGCGACGAGCGGCGGAGTCGGCGCCGGAAGCGGACCCTCCGTCGGTGGCCAGCGCCCCCGCAACAATAACTTCACGGTCGAGGGTATCGATAACAACAACAAGTCGGTGACCGGACCCAACCTCTTTATCCCGAATGACGCGGTGCAGGAGTTTACGCTCCTGCAGAATCAGTACACTGCGGAGTACGGCCACTCTTCCGGAGGCCAATTCAACACCAACGTCAAGTCTGGAACGAATGGCTTCCATGGCTCGATTTACGAGTACATGCAGAACCGCAACTTCAACGCAATTGACCAGATCTTCCAGAACCAGGGATTCACCAGCAATCCGCGTTTCGATCAGAACCGGCTGGGCGCTACCTTCGGCGGACCGATCATCAAGAACAAGCTCTTCTTCTTCGCCAACTTTGAGTACAACCCGCTCGGCCAGGCAAGCACCACCGGAAGCGTGATCGCGCCGACGTCGGCGGGCCTGGATGCTCTCGCCGGGCAACTCGGCTCCGGCGTCAACCAGACGAACCTCGGTATTTTGAAGCAATATCTCCCGAATGTTGCCGCCACGGGCACCGAATATTTTCAGGCTGGAAACGGCGCGAGCGGAAATACCACCGCTGCCACTGGATGCCCCGACCCAACGCTGAAGTGCTACTCCGTCCCGACTGGAGGCTTGTCGATCGCAGGCCCTAACTTCACTAATTCCTACTACGGTGTTTTGTCCGTCGACTACAACATGTCCGAGAAAGACCAGCTGCGAGGACGCATGGTTTATAACGGGTCGAGCTCAATTGACCCGAACGCGCAGCTCCCGGCCTTTTATACCACCATTCCCACCACTTACTACCTGGGAACTTTGACTGAGTATCATAACTTCTCTCCCAACGTGATTAACGAATTCCGCCTGGGCTACAACCGTTACAACAATACGATTCCGGCGGGTAACTTCAAGTTCCCGGGTCTCGATTCTTTCCCCAACCTGACGATCGACGACCTCGGCATTCAGTTGGGTCCGGACGGCAACGCGCCCCAGTTCACGATTCAGAACCTGTATCAATTCACCGATAACATTTCCTGGACCTATAACAAGCACCAGCTCAAGTTCGGATTCGATGGACGCAAGTACATTTCGCCGCAGACGTTCACGCAGCGCGCGCGCGGCGATTATGAGTACAGCAACCTTGCCAACTACCTTCTGGATTTGACGCCCGACGATCTGGCGCAGCGAACCACCGGCGCTTACATCTACTATGGCGATCAAGTCCAGGCCTACGCTTACGCGAACGACACCTACAAGGCCACCAAGAACTTCACGTTGAACCTGGGTGTGCGGTATGAGTTCACCAGCATCCCCTACGGCGAGCGCCTTCAGGATGTCAACGCGATTGCTAACGTGCCCGGCGTGTTGACCTTCCAGCGTCCGCAGCCGCAGTACTTGAACTTCGCGCCGCGCATCGGTATAGCTTATACTCCCGGCAACAGCGGCAACACGTCGATTCGCGCTGGCTTCGGCATGAACTACGACGTCCTTTATGACAACCTCGGCATCCTGTCCGCCCCGCCGCAGTTCCAGCAGACCGTCGACGTGACGGCGGCTACCGATGCCAACAATCAACTGCTTCCAAACTTCCTCTCGACCGGAGGTATTTCGCCGAGCGCGGCGCCCGGGGTTCACGATGCCACGTACTGGCGCAACAACACCAGCGGATACATTCCGGATCAGAAGCTGCCTTACTCCATCCAGTGGAACTTTGGGATCCAGCATGTTTTCGCGAGGAATTACACCTTTGAGGCCCGTTATGTGGGTACGCGCGGGATTCATCTGTCGGTCCAAGACCGGATCAACAAGACTACCGACGTCACTCCGACGAACTCGCTCCCGGTCTACCTCTCGCCGCCGTCGCAGGCTCAATTGGACGCGCTGCCGATCACGCTGACTACTCTCAAGGCGGTCCCTAACACCGACCCGAAGTACACGAGCGTTGGATTCATCTCTCCCGTCGTGGCGTTCCTTCCCATCGGGTCGTCCACGTACCATGGATTGTCGCTCCAATTGGATCGCCGGTTTAGCGAAGGCTTCACGTTCCGCGGCGCCTATACCTGGAGCCATAACATCGATAACAGCACCGCAGACGTATTCAGCACCCTGCTTTCTCCTCGCCGGCCCGAAAACTTCCAAAATCTCGCGATCGAGAAAGCTTCTTCCGCCCTCGATCACAGACAGCGGTTTACACTCGCCGTTGTTTACGATCTCCCCTTCTTCCGCAACGGTAATTTCTTTGTCAAGAACCTGATCGGCAATTGGGAGGTCGCGCCCATTTACACCTATCAGACTCCGGAATACTATACCGTTCAGAGCCAGGCTGATGCCAACCTCAACGGCGACAGCTTCACGGATCGAGCTCTGATCAATAGCAAGGGAGTGGGCGACACCAGCACCGATGTGACCACGCTGAAGAACAGCGCCGGGGCTACGGTCGGTTACCTCGCTAACGATCCTACGGCAAAGTACATTCGCGCGCGCGCGGGCGTCTATGCCAATGGCGGCCGGAACACTCTCGCAGGGAAGCCGATCGATAACCTGGACCTCACGGCAATCAAGAGATTCTCGATCACCGAGCGGCTGAAGCTGGAGTTTTCGGCGCAGCTGCTGAATGCTCTGAATCATGCGCAGTTCATCGCGGGTTCGCTGAATGACGTCCGATCGATCGGCTACACCTCGGGGCCGGTCCGGAATTTCCTGACGCCCGGCAACGCGATCTTTAACAATCCGTCGGCCGTATTCTCTTCCAACCCGAGAACGATCCAGCTCACCGGGAAGTTTTTCTTCTAACTCCGGCTCTGTTCGAAGCCCAATCACGAGGGAGGTCCGTTAAGGGCCTCCCTTATTTCATGTCGGGCTGTTACTCCAGAGGTTATTCGATCTCGCGCCAGCTGCGGCCGTCGCGCTTCATCAGATCGTCGGCTTCCTTGGGGCCCCAGGTGCCGGCGGCGTAGTTGGGGAAGCTGCGCGCGGGCAGCGCCTTCCAGACGTCCGGGACGGGCGCGACGACGCTCCATCCCGCCTCCACCATGTCGGCGCGCTGGAACAGCGTGGCATCGCCGATCATGCAGTCGTAGAGCAGCCGCTCATAGCCCGTGCTGGGCTCGGTGCCGAAGTAATCGGCGTAGTGGAAGTCCATAGTCGACGGCGCCGACGCGCACATGCGGGCCCGGGATCTTCGCGCCGAAGCGCAGCGAGATGCCTTCGTCCGGCTGGATGTGCATCACCAGCAGGTTGGGCGTGAGCTTCTCGACCGGCGTATCGCGGAACAGCACGAACGGCGCGCGGCGGAACTGGATGGCGATCTCGGTCACGCGCTTCGGCAGGCGCTTGCCGGTGCGGATGTAGAACGGAACGTCCGCCCAGCGCCAGTTGTCGATCGAGAGCTTCAGCGCGACGAACGTTTCGGTGTTCGACTGCGGGATCGACGATGCGGCTCGTGCGCGGTAGCCGGCGACATGTGCTCCGTCCATCGATGCCCTCGCCGTACTGGCCGCGCACGGCGCGCGTGAGCACGTCTTCCGGCGTCGATCGGCTGAATGGCATGCAGCACTTTGGCCTGCTCGTCGCGCACGGCATCGGCCTGGAACGAGATCGGCGGCTCCATGGCGGTCAGCGAGACCAGCTGCAGGAGTGGTTCGGCACCATGTCGCGCAGGGCGCCGGCGTGTTCGTAATAGCCGCCGCGCCGCTCCACGCCCAGGCTTTCGGCCACGGTGATCTGCACGTGATCGATGTAGCGGCGGTTCCAGATCGGCTCGAAAATGCCGTTCGCGAAGCGGAACACCAGAATGTTCTGGACGGTTTCTTTGCCGAGGTAATGATCGATGCGATAGATCTGCTTCTCGTTGCAGCACCTGTCGGATATCGCGGTTCAGAGCGCGCGCCGATTCCAGATCGCTGCCGAACGGCTTCTCGATGATCACGCGGCGCCAGTGCCCGTCGTTCTTCGCATGCAGACCCTGCTGCGCCCAGTTGCTTGACGATTTCGGCGAAGAACTGCGGGCGCAGTCGCGAGGTAGTAGAAGATAATTGCCGTGCGTGTCGATGCTTCTGCATCGAGCTCGGCAAGCGTGTCTTTCAGGCTCTGCGTAGGCGTTGGCGTCGCGGAAATCGCCGCTGCATGTAGTAGATGCGCTCCACCAGCCAGTCGCACATGCGTGCAGTCGACCGGCGCGCCCGCATATTCGCGAATATCGTGCCGCGACCTTATCGCGGAAATCCTCTTCGGTCATCTGGTCGATCGGCGAAGCCGACGATGCGCGAATTCGTCGGGCAGAAGATTGTTGCGTGCGCAGGTTGTAGAGCGCGGGGATCAGCTTGCGCGTGGTGAGATCGCCGGACGCGCCGAAGATCACCATGATGCAGGGGTCGGCGGGGCGGCCCTGCTCATCTGCGGCTCGATTTGCGTCGGCGTGGTTTGCTGTCAGAGTGGGCCTAATTCTCCCGCGGTGCTGTTCCACGTGTCCGCCGAACTGCTTGCGCATGGCGGAAAGCATCTTCTCGCCGAAGGTATGCTCCTGGCGGGAGCGGAAGCGCGCGTAAGAGCGACGCGGTCAGCACGTCCGCGGGCACGGCTTCTTCGATAGCGCGCCATGGATGGTCCAGCGGCCTTCGCCCGAATCCTGCACGAAGCCGGTGTACTTCGGAAAGCTCGGGACTTTCGCAGAGCGCCATGGCGGTCAGATCGAGCAGCCACGAGCCGACCACGCTGCCGCGGCGCCAGAGTTCGGCGATCTCGGCAAGGTTGAGATCGTAGCGAAGGTCTCGGCGCGAGCTCCTTCGGAGTTCGCGTTCTTCAGGATGTCGAAGCCTTCGGCATAGGCCTGCATCAGGCCGTACTCGATGCCGTTGTGGATCATCTTGACGAAGTGCCCGGCGCCCGATCGGACCGCAGTGGAGATAGCCTTGCTCGGCGGTGCTCTTGCCGTCGCGGCCGGGAGTGTTCGGGAACGCCGCCATCGCCGGGCGCGAGAGTGTTGAAGATCGGCTCGAGCTGGTCGAAGACGTCCTTTTCGCCGCCGACCATCAGGCAGTAGCCGCGCTCGAAGCCCCACACGCCGCCGCTGGTGCCGGCATCGACGTAATGGATACCGCGCTCTTTAGCGAGCTTCGCACGCCGCACGTCGTCTTTGTAATAAGAGTTGCCGCCATCGATGATGGTGTCGCCCGGGTCCAGCTTTTCGATGAGCGAGTTCACCATGGATTCGGTGGGTTCGCCCGCCGGCACCATGACCCAGATGGCGCGCGGCGCTTGCAGCAGCTTCTTGAAATCATCCGTGGACGGGGCAGGCACCGCGCCTTCCGTGCCCAGTTCCTGAATGCGCTTGGGATCCAGATCGAAGACCGCGCACTCATGTCCTGCCTTCATCAGACGTTTGACCATGTTGGAGCCCATGCGGCCCAGTCCCACCATTCCGAGTTGCATCGGTTCTCCTTAGACGCTTCGCGCCTTCTCCATTGCTGTAATTTTGGCGAGGCGGCGCACATGCCGTTCCTCCTTCGTGAAGACGGCTTTCAGAAAGGCGTGCGCCAGCTCTTTGGCGGTCTCGACGCCGATGACGCGGGCGCCGAGAACGAGCACGTTCATGTTGTCGTGCTCCACACCCTGATGGGCCGAGTAGTGATCGTGAGCGAGCCCGGCTCGGATGCCTACCATTTTGTTGGCGGCGACCGAAGCTCCGATCCCGCTGCCGCAAATCAGGATGCCGCGCTCGGCCTCCCCGTTTAAAACCGCATGCCCGACCTTAGCCGCGAAGTCGGGATAGTCGACGCTGTCGTAGGTATACGTTCCCACATCGGTCATGTCGATCCCGCTTTGCACCAGATCGGCCATAACCACCTGTTTCAGATCGACGCCCGCGTGATCGGAACCGATAACGACCTTCAAATTGCAACCTCCAGCACGAACTCCCCCACATGATAACTGGACAGGGCCGGGGTGAGTGATTGAAACTTCAAGAGTTGCCCGGCATCTACCAAAAGACCACAGCAGAAAAGGATTCTTAGTGCACAGAAGGCTTACACGGAGATTGGGTGGTGGTTTAATCGCGCTGGCGGCGGGTTGCGGCAGTCCGTTGGCGGCCCAATTCGGAGCCTCGGGCGCGCCTGCGAACGGGCGGCCCGCCCAGCCTCCGGTGGTCACCGCGGGACCGCCGACCATATCGTTCGAAGGAAGCGTGGCGCCGGGGGAAGCCAACGCCACGCCCCTCGATCTTTCGTTGCGTGACGCCGTCCAGCGCGGCCTGCGATTCAATCTGGGTCTTTTGACGAGCGCGCAATCGGCGCTCAATGTCCGCGCGCAGCGGCTGCGTGTGCTGAGTGAACTGCTGCCTAATGTTAGCGCCGACTACACCCAGAATTACAGCCGCGTGAACCTGGCGGCGGAGGGTTTCCGGGTGAGTCTGCCGGCGAATTCTCCGTTCCAGATTCCGCAAATTGTGACGTTCGGTTCGGTGGATACGCGCGTGAGCGTGTCGCAGCCGTTGTTCGACCTGGCACGGCTGCGCAACCTGCGATCCGCGGATGCAAGCGTGCGGGCGGCGCAGTTGTCGATCGAGGACAGCCGCGACCTCGTGGTGCAAGCCGTTGGCAACGCATACCTTCTGATCATTTCGGACGCGGCGCGGGTGGATGCGGCCAAGGGGCGGATCGACACGTCGCAGACTCTGTTTCAGCGGGCGGTGGACCAGCGCGCGGCGGGCACCGTTCCGGCCATCGATCAACTGCGGGCGGAAGTGCAGTTGCGGACCGATCAGCAATCGCTGCTGGTGGCGCAGAACCAGTTCGAGAAAGATAAGATTGCGCTGGCGCGCGTGATCGGGCTTCCGGCGGGGCAGTCATTCCGGCTGACCGACACGCTGCCTTTCGCGCCTTTGAGCGCGCTCACGGTGGACCAGGCGCTGAAGCAGGCGTATGCAAACCGTCCCGATTATAAGTCCGCAAGCGAACGGGTGCGCGCGGCCGAGTTGGCGCGCAAGGGCGCGGTGGCCGAGTATTACCCGACGGCGAGCGTCAGCGGAAATTTCGGCGATGCGGGCGTGAACATCGGGCACTCGCACGACGTGTTCGGAGTGACGGGCGCGCTGCAGTGGAACATCTTTTCCGGGGGGCGCGTGAAGAGCGACATCGAACAAGCGGACGTGAGCCTGCGGCAGCAGCGGGACGCGCTGGGCGACTTGAAAGGCCAGATCGACCAGGAGGTTCGCACGTCGCTGCTCGATCTGCAATCGGCCGCGGACCAAGTGGCGGTGGCGCGGCGCAATGTGGACCTGGCGCACGAGACGCTGACGCAATCGCGCGACCGGTTCGCGGCGGGCGTCACGGACAACGTGGAGGTGGTGCAGGCGCAGCAATCGGTGGTGACGGCGGACGCGAATCTGCATCGACGCGAGACTACCGGCATAACCTGGCGAAGATTGAGCTGGCGCGGCGTTCGGCCTGGCCGAACAGAATCTGAACCAATTCCTTCCGGGCACGAAGTAGCATATGGCGACGGCGGTCGAAAGACTCCCAAACAGAAAGCACCGGAGGCGCAGGACGCGCACGAGAGCTGGACTCCCAAACACAACAAGTGGCTGATCGCGATCACGGTGACCATGGCGACGTTTATGGAGGTGCTCGACACCTCCATCGCCAACGTGGCGCTGCCGCACATCGCGGGGAATCTTTCGGCGGGGCAGGACGAGAGCACGTGGGTGCTGACGTCGTACCTGGTTTCGAATGCTGTGATTTTGCCAATCAGCGGCTGGCTCGGCACCATCTTCGGACGCAAGCGTTTTTACATGACGTGCGTGGCGCTGTTCGGCGATCAGCTCGTTCTTGTGCGGGCTGGCGCCGATCGCTCGGCTGGCTGGTCTTTTTCCGGGTGCTGCAGGGGATCGGCGGCGGCGGACTGGCGCCGAGCGAGCAGGCCATTCTGGCGGACACGTTTCCGCCGAGAAAACGCTGGCATGGCGTTCGCGCTTTACGGCATGGCGGTGGTGCTGCGCCTGCCATCGGGCCCACGCTGGGCGGGTACATCACCGATAACTACAGCTGGCGGTGGATCTTCTTCATCAATATTCCGGTGGCCATAGTGTCGTTGGTTTTGACGCATCGGCTGGTGGAAGACCCGCCGCTGGCTGAAGCGCGCGTGAAGGCGGGAAGTGGATTCGACTACATTGGGCTGGGGCTGATTGCGCTGGGGCTCGGGTCGCTGCAGGTGGTGCTGGATAAGGGCGAGCGCGAGGACTGGTTCGGGTCGCATTTCATCGTGACGTTTGCGATGCTGTCGGCGATCGGGAATCGTCGGGCACGATCGTTCTGGGAGTACTTCCATGACGCATCCGATAGTCGATATCCGGCTGTTCGCGAATCGCACGTTCGCGATCTCCTGCGTGATGATGTTCATGCTGGGGCTGGCGTTGTTCGGGAGCACGAGTGCTGATTCCGCAACTGCTGCAGACGTTGATGGGCTACACGGCGCAGCAGGCGGGAATGGCGCTGTCACCGGGCGGACTGGTGGTGCTGCTGTGATGCCGGTGGTGGGCATTCTGGTGTCCAAGCTGGACGCCCGCTACCTGATCGCCTTCGGTTTCGGAGTGAGCGCGCTGGCGCTGTATCATATGACGTCTCTCGACCTGAAATCAGTTTCGGTGCGGCGGTGAAGTATCGGATGTACCAGTCAGTGGGTCTTGCGTTTCTGTTCGTGCCGATCAACACGATGTCGTATGTGGGCGTGCCGCGCGAGAAGAACAACGCGGTGTCGGGCATGACGAACCTGTTCCGCAACGTCGGGGGCAGCGTGGGGATTTCGCTGGTGGAGACGCTGCTGGCGCGGCGTTCGCAGTTCCATGAGAACCGGATGTCGGGGGACTTCAGCAACTATAGCGGGCCGTTTCGCCAGTCGGCCGAGAGCCTGGCGCGGACGCTGGTAGGCAGGGGAACCAGCGTGGCGGATGCGACACGGCAGGCGTATGCCCAGATGTATCGCGCGATGGAGCAGCAGGCTGCGGCGCTGGCTTACATCGATACGATCTGGGTGTTCGCGGGCGTGTGCCTGGTGATGGTTCCCATCGCGTTCCTGATGAAGAAGAATGTGCCGGGCGCGGGGCCGAAGGGAGCGCATTAGATGCGGAACGTTTTCTCTGTTCTGATTCTTGCGGCTGTTGGTTTTGCGCAGACCGCTCCGAAGCCGCGGCCGGGGGTGGCGGACGCTTCGCTTAAGAAGCCTGTGACGGCGATCGAGGCGGCGGCGGTGATCAAGACCGAGGCCGAATCCGACTGGGTGACCATCGATAGCGCGGTGTGGCTTTCGAGCAAGAGCAAGAACACGCTGACGCGCATTGATCCGAAGACCAACAAGGTGGCGGCTACCGTGGCGGTGGATCAGCCGTGCTCGGGTTTGGCGACGGGCTTTGGCAGCGTGTGGGTGCCGCTGTGCAAGGAGCAGGCCATCGCGCGCGTGGATGAGGCGACGAACACGGTGATCGCGAAGATCCCGACGACCATCGCCGATAGCGAGGGGCTGATCACGACATCGACCGATACGGTGTGGGTGGTTGACGGTTCCAAGGACACGCTGGTGCAGATCGATCCGAAGGCGGGGAAGATTGTCTATAGGACGCACGTGGCGGAGGGGTCGGTGGCGGTGCGGTACGGAATCGGGTCGCTGTGGGTGACCAGTCCGGAGAAGAACGTGGTCACGCGCGTGGATACGGTGACGAAGAAGGCGACGGCCACGATTCCGATTGGGAAGGGGCCGCGCTTCCTGGCGGTGGGTGACCGCGACGTGTGGGTGCTGAACCAGGGCGATGGGACGGTGAGCCGTATCGATCCGAACACGGACAAGGTAGTGGCGACAATTGAGTGCGGCGTGGCGGGGCCGGGCGGCGATATCGCGGTGGGCGGCGGGTCGGTGTGGGTGACGGTGTTTGGGATTCCCGTCACCCGCATCAGCGTGGCGAACAACGCGGTTGTGCAGCAGTGGATCGGCGAAGGCGGCGATTCGATCGGCTACGGGCATGGCTCGGTGTGGCTGGCCAATCTCAATGCCGGGAACGTGACGCGCTTTCAGCCGTGAACTTCATACGGTGAGAACGATCTTGCCGACCTGGGCATTCGATTCCATATAGCGGTAGGCATCCGCGGCTTGCGCCAGCGGAAAAGTTTTGGCGATTTTGGGAACGAAGCGGCGGTCCTGCAAGCGATCGAAGATGTACGCGCGGGCTTTGGCGAGCTTCTGCGGGTGGGTGGAGACTTCGCCGAGAGTGTAGCCGCGCACGACGAGTCCTTTGATTAGAGCGGCGAAGAGCGGGAAGGGCGTGGGGTCCATGGACAAGGCCCCGTATTCGATGATGATGCCGCCGGGAGCAGCGGCTTCAGCGAGCTTCTCGACAAACGGGCCGGCAACCGGATCGAAGATGACGCGCGAACCTTTGCCACTGGTGATTTCCTTGACGCGCGCAGGCAGGTCTTCGGTGCCGGTGACGATGACGTGATCGGCGCCGAGGGCCAGCAGCTCGTCGCGCTTGTCGGCCGTGCGCGTGGCGGCGATGGACTGCGCGCCTTCGGCCTTCACCATCTGGATCGCGGCCAGGCCAACGCTGCTGGAAGCAGCCGGGATGATGACGAAATCGGAAGCGGTGACTTTGCCGATGTGGACGAGCGCGCCATACGCGGTCATGTACTGCATCCAGATGGCTGCGGCCTCAACGGGGGACAGGGCCGCGGGATATTCGCCGAGCGCGTGGACGGGCACGATGGCCTCTTCGCCGAGCATCCCGTATTGAGACATGGAGAAGCTGGGGATGGTGGCGACGGGTTTGCCGATCCAGGCGGGGTCGACGTCCGCGCCTACCGCGTCCACAGTGCCAGCGGCTTCGTAGCCGAGACGGGAAGGCAGGGCTGGCGGCTCCAAATACGCTCCCCGCATAAACATCACTTCCGCGCGATTTAAGCCCAAGGCTTGCACGCGCAAGCGCACTTCGCCGGGGCCGGGCTGCCGGGAAGGCAGATCTTCGAGCTGTAGATTTTCAGGGCCTCCGAGTTGGTGGAAGCGAACAATTTTCGGCATGGTTGGTCCTCGCACATAGGATGATCGCGCGAAAGAATTGTTGCGGATTAGACTTGGACTGTTATGAGGCGAGAGTTGATGCGAGGGTGGGTGTGGCTACTGATCAGTGCGGCGGTCCCGCCGGGTTTCTCACAATCTCTTTTCGAAGGGCACAGCGATGTGGGAACGGTGCTGCATGCCGGGTCCATGGTGTACGACGAAGCGGCCAAGGCGTACACGGTGGCGGGCAGCGGCGAGAATATGTGGTTCCACCGCGACGACTTCCACTTCGCGTGGCGGAAGGTGACCGAGGAGAATATCAGCCTGGCGGCGGACATCGCGATTCTGGGGGCGGGCGGGGACCATCATCGCAAGGCGGTGCTGATGATGCGGCAGAGCCTGGACGGGGATGCGGCGTATGCGGACGCGGCGGTGCACGGCGACGGTCTGACGTCGCTGCAGTTCCGGGATGCGCAGGGGGCGACGACGCATGAGATCGAATCGAGCGCATCGGGGCCGCGGCGGGTGCGGCTGGAGAAACGGGGCGACCGGTTCTATCTGTGGATCAGCGGCAGCGGGCAGGAGCTGCAGTTCGCGGGCGGTTCGACGCGGGTGGCTTTGCAGGCTCCGTTCTATATCGGGATCGGGGTGTGCGCCCACAATAAGGATGCGGTGGAGAAGGCGGCGTTCACCAACGTGGAGTTGTCCGCGATGCCGGGGTACAGCACGATCGAGACGATCAGCGTGACCTCGACGGATGCGCGGGTGAGCTACGTGTCGCGGGAGCGGATCGAAGGGGCGGCGTATAGCGCGGATGGCGCGTTCCTGGTGTTTCACGCGGGGTCATCTCCCATGCGGGTTGCGACGGCGGGCGGGACAGCGGAGCCGGTCCATCCGGTGGAGATGGCGGGTACGCGGCTTTCGCCGGATGGCAAACTGCTGGCCGTGACTACCAACGAAGGCGGGGAGATGGTGCTGGGGGTGGTGAGCGTGGCGGACGGGACGCTAAAGGTGCTCGCGCGGATTCCCGGCGGCCAGGGCAGCGTCAGCGCGCATCCCTGGTCGCCCGACAGCAAGCGCCTGGTGTTCGTCACTTACCAGGCGATTAACGGCAAGCCGTCATAGAGTCTTGAGGTAGGCGACGAGGCCGGCCTTTTCCTCATCGGAAAGGGTGTCCTTGTAGCCGGGCATGCCGTTGCCGCCTTCGTTGATCTGCTTCAAGACCGTTTCCTCGGTCGGCTTGCTGCCGTTGTTCATCTTCTCCTTCGCGAACAGGCCTTTGAGGCCGGGGCCCATTTTCTTTTCGGTGCTATCGGCGTTGTGGCAGCCGGAGCAGGAATCTTCGAAGGTGGACTTGCCTTTGGCGGCGTCCTGGGCGAACAGGGCGGGGCCGGACAGGAGCGAGAGAAGGGAAGCGGCGTAGGCGAATTTGCGCATGGATGATCCTCGGTGACTGGGGAATAGTCTATCTAATCGGACGAGCCGGGAGGATGGGCGGGTGCATGAGAGCAGATTAAATCTACTTGATCTCGGGGCCGCTGGCGGGTTCACTGGATCGTTCCGTGACGTGAAATTGCAACAGCCAGCGGCTGCCGCTCACCCTGCGCCAGTGACGCTTGATTAGAAAGCCACCAGGTCTTCCAGTAGGCTTCGTGTGCAGCTTCGTCATCAGAAGTTGAAGCCGCAAAAATGAAATTCGCCTTTGTATCTGCGGTCGCCCATGGAGACCCGGTGCAGTTGTTAAGAAACGCTAAACTCGCCATATTCCAAGGTCCCTGCACGGGACATCCATTAACAAATGCGGCGATCCCTATCGCGCCAGCCAGCTTCAAAGAATTGTCGCTTGAATCAAGAAGGCTGGCCAAGAAGGGTAAGGTGGATTGGGTATGAATCGATTTCAGGGCCCAAACGGCCGCTTGTCGGACTGGAGCAGGTGCTGTAGCGGACTGCGCCAGCCAACTGAGTGATGATACTCCTACGGATGTTGTACTACGAAAAGAGCTCATTAAGGCCGCAACTACATCCACCGACTCGGAGCGCTGGCCGTTAGGGGGTAGTATAAGCTCGCAAACAGATTTTTTCCCCGGGCTTGCGCGCGGAGTACATCCCAAGAGGACGGCCCATTTGCCGGCTGTTTTTTTAGGAACCATATTCCAGACGAGGGATACACGATCGTCTCGGGCTGGCTGGCGATCGCGCTGCCCACCCAGGGATGGTCAACCATGATCACAGTTGGAGGCGTCCCGGTGAGGGTTGCCTCAACTCTTAACTGGAAGACTGTGGTTGCAGCGGTCTCAATGCGGGAGTCCACAGTTCCAATGACAATAGCGTCAGCGGACGCCGCCAGTTCTTCAATCGACGCGGCCCAGAGCCATCCTGACAACCAAGTGCTTAATAGAATCGCGGGCACAATCCTCGAAGGAAACATACCTGCTAAACCTACCCTTTCATGAGTTGCGGAAGACCGGGCGACCAGATTAAATCTATTTGATCTCGGGGTCGCTGGCGGTGGCGGGTTCGGCGCCGGTGTGGGCGTGGATTTCGCCGGACTGGTCGGAGAAGAAGGTGCGGCTGCCGGAGCTTCCGAAACTGATAGGGTCGGCATTGATGGAGTAGCCGGTGGGGGTGGACTGGACGGTGTACTTATAGCCCTGTTTCTCTCCTTTGGCGAGATCGGCGCCGACCAGATCGGCGGCGGCAGCGGTGGGGGCTCCACTGCTGGGTTTGCCCAACTGGGTGAGCGATTCGGGGTATTTGCCGTAAGTCGAGTAGTACTGGGCTTCCGCCGCATGCAAGGTGCGGACGGTGGCCTGGGCGGCCATTTCGCGGCCGGACATGGTCACTTTATTGAACTTGGGAAGCGCGATCGCAAGGATGATCAGGATGATCGAGATCACGATCAGGAGTTCGATCAGGGAGAAGCCGCGGAGCCGGCGTTGCTTATTCACGGTAGGTATCACCTTCTCTAGGATATGACGGCGGACGGGCGGGGAACGTTGATCTCATGCGAGGGACTGGAGGTAGCGGATGCCATCGAAGGCGATGGCTTCGGGGGTGGAGGCGAGGTCGCGCCAGATGGACGCGGCGGCGGAAATTTCGCCCAGCGCGAAGCCGAAGCTTTCGATGGTGAGCCAGCCGTCGTAGCCGATGTCGCGGAGGGCCTGGAAGACCTCGGGCCAATCGACATGGCCGGTGCCGGGGGTGCCGCGATCGTTCTCACAGGTGTGGACGTGCTTCAGGTGGCGGGCGACGGTGCGGTAGCCGTCGGCGATGTTCTTCTCTTCGATGTTGGCGTGGAAGGTGTCGAAGAGGATGCCGACGTTGGGGTGGTTGATCTCGTCGCAGAGGCGAGGGCGTCTTCGGCAGTGTTGAGGAAGTAAGTCTCGAAGCGATTGAGGGGTTCGATGGCGATGGTGACACCGTGTGTCGGCGAGGGTGGGGCCGAGCTCCGGTAGGCTATCGACGGCGCGCTTCCATTCCTCGTCGGTGCGGCGGCGTCCGGGGAGGTAGCCGACGGGGGAGTAGAGGGGACCGGCGATGAGGCGCGCGTCGGCTTCGGCGGCTTTGCGGGCGCAATCCTCCATGTGGGTTTTGGTGCGGGCGCGGATGGCGGGGTCGTCCGAGACCATGGAGAGGCCGCCGGTGAGGACGGAGCAGATGGTGACGGCGAGACCGTTTTCGGCGGCGCCGCGGCGGATGGCGGCGGCTTCGAATTCAGCGGGGTTGAAGAGCGAGACTTCGACGGAATCGAAGCCGGCGGCCTTGATGCGCGGGAGCAGGGGAAGGTGCTCGCGGGTGAAGGCGGCGGTCCAGATAAAGGTGTTGACTCCGAATTTCATACTCATTCCCAGTGCTTCTCCTTTGGCCAGATGGCCGGCAAGTCGGCTTTGAGCCCGCGGCAGAGCAGGATAGGCTTCCGCTCATAGGAGAGCACATACGGGTTGGAGAGGGTAGCGGCGACCGCGGCGGATTGGAAGGCGGCGCGTTCGTTTTCGAGATTGCCGCCGACGCGGATCACGATGGCGCCGGTAGCGCCATGAGTACCCCAGAGCCAGAAGGTGTTGTGGCCGGAGATGGCGGGCGGGAGTCCGTACTTCGGACCGAAGAAATCGATAGCGGAGGCTTGCCCGTAGTTGCTGGTAACGATGGCGGTCTGTTTCTGGTCCTCCGGCGGCAGAGAGTGGTAGACACGGGCGACGGCTTGCACCATTTCTTCCCAGCCGAATTCATCGGCGTAGTACTGCGGGAGGGCGGCGCCGAGATGGCCGGTTTCGGAGCGCGGGATTTCAAAGGGGAGGCGCTGCTGGTAGGCCAGGAACTGTTCGATCGGGAGGATGGGCAG
This sequence comes from Bryobacterales bacterium, assembly GCA_963814235.1. Classification (GTDB taxonomy): domain Bacteria; phylum Acidobacteriota; class Terriglobia; order Bryobacterales; family Bryobacteraceae; genus Bog-113. The sequence goes on from CAWFCA010000004.1 coordinate 22,885, forward strand.
GACGACCGGGAGGAGCAGCGTGAGGGGAACGAGAATCCAGAGCGCGAGTGAGGCGACGGCGGCGCGGCGCAATTTGGGGCGGCCGGCGAACCAGGGTACGGTGAGCCATCGTTCAACGGCGAGACCGGCGGCGGCGATCACGATGGGGTAGACGGGCAGCGAGTAGTAATTCTTTCCGTGGGTGAGGAGGAAGACCAGCAAGGTGAGCAGGAACGCCCAGCCGAAGGCGCGGTAGGGGCGCATCGGGGGCGAGCAGAAGGTAGAGAAGCCCGGCGAACCAGAAGGGGAAGGCGGCGGGGCTGAGGAGCAGGATCTGCTGGGCAAAGAAGGCGCCGGGAGCGAGAACGATATCCTTCCCCGAGGCGCTGACGTTGTGGAGGAACTGGAGGAACGGCCACTGGTTGCGGACTTCCCAGATGAGGTTGGGCAGGGAGACGAGGAAAGCGACGGCGCCGCCGGCAAGGAACCACGGAGTGAAGAGGATGCGGCGCTGGGGGGTGAGCAGGAGTCCGGCGAGCATGGCGGCGGCGAAGGCGGCCATGGAGTATTTATTCTGCAGGCCGAGGCCGGCGACGAGTCCGAAGGCGAGCCAGAGCTTCGGGTTTCCGGTCTGGATGATGCGGAGAACGGCGAACGCAGCGCCGGTCCAGAACAGGGGCTCGAAGGCGTTCATGGAGAACTGGTGATCGATGAGGAGCCAGCCGGCGGTGGTGGCGGAAAGGAAGGCGGCGATCGCCATCCCGAACGGACCGGCGCCGAGGCTGCGGGCAAAGGCGGCGGTGAGGACGATGCGGGCGGCGCCGGCGAGCGCAGGCCAGAAGATCAGGGCGGGGAGAGAGGTGCCGAGGGTGTGGATGGCGATCCAGGCGAGGAACGGGAAGAGAGGGGCTGATCGACGTAGCCCCAGTCGAGGTGGCGGGCGCAATCCAGCAGATAGAGGGCATCGCGGAAGATGCCGTAGCGCGTGGAAAAGAGCAGGTGCAGCAGGAAGTAAGCGAGGGCAAGGGCGTATACGCCGGGCCAGATGCGCCGGCCGGGAATGGACACGTGGGGAGATACGGAGGTGGACAACGGGAAGTTCCGGGGGTAAGCAGTAGGACTACAAAGCTGGAGATTTGTAAAGTTTACAAACGCAATGTGAGTTTCAACAAGGTTGTGGAGGATAATCTTACCTGCTGTATCACTTTTGAAAAGGGATTACCTACCGAATGACAAATCGTTTGAAACGGCAGTACGCGCTCACAGGCGCGCTGGCGTTGGCAGGCTGCCTGGGCAACACGGCCCTCGCGCAAGAAGCACAACAACCGCAACCGAAAGCAATGTTCACGGTATTGCCGGCTAAACCGGCCGCCGCCGAGGCTGCCGCGTCCACCGCGGCTCTGACCACCTGGAACGGATCTTTCACGTACCAGGGAAAGACGTACAACTACAACATGGTGGGAACAGCGCCATCGACGCACGCGACGGTAACAACGACGGCGGTGATTATCCCGCTGAAATTCGTGATCACGCATCTGGGTAAAACGTATACCTATGATCCGGCGAAGGTGCTTCCGAACGGGAAGACCATCACGCAGAACACGCTGGACAGCCCGATTTTCGATTCGACGACGACCTATGTACAGGGCGGCGTGAACGTAGGGACGACGCAGTACCTGGACGCTTACCAGCGCGGGAACTTCTGGGGCGCAGGCGTGGCAAACTCCAACTACCACGTTCTGCTGGCGCCGAAACTGGTTGCGGAACAGACCATCAAGGTACCGGCCACCTACGGCTCGGTGGGCAACGAGTTCGGTGTGAAGGCGGGGCTGGTCAACATCAACTACGTCGACAAGCAGCTGCTGGCGCTAATCACGAAGCTGGGAGTGACGGCGGACCAATTCCCGATTTTCCTGGGGGAAGATGTTTACCTGACCAATGGCGCGCCGGTGAACGCGAACTGCTGCATTGGGGGATACCACAGCGCAGCGGGCGCGCAATCGTACACGTACGCCTCGTATGTGGATGTGGCGGGCGCCTTCTCACAGGACGTCTCGGCTCTTTCGCACGAGATTGGCGAGTGGGTGGACGATCCACTGGTGGTGAACGCGAACGGGAACCCGGTGGCTTGCGGGATTTTGGAGAATGGCGATCCGCTGGAAGGGAACGCCAACTACGGCGATTATCCCTATACGCTGAACGGGTTTACCTATAACCTGCAGGACCTGGTGTTTCTGCCGTATTTCGGAGCGCCGCCGTCCACCTCGGTGAAAAGCTTTTTCACCTTCCAGGGCGAGACGATTTCGGTCTGCCAAAACGGGGGTTAGTTTCGGGTCTGATTGCGGTTCGCTTTAGAAAGGGTCTCGCCGCGGCGAGGCCCTTTTTCTTTTGCGGATGTGGAAGTGGCCGGTGGAGCCGGCGTTGGGTCGACGAAACCGTTGGCGACGGCGTAGCGGATGATGCTGGAAGCGGTGGCCGCGAACCGGGCATTTTCTTCCGCCGCTTCTTTTTTGCAAAGCAATTCGGCGGCGGAAGCGGCGGCCGCGGCGGCGGTGCGAGCGGCCTCGGTTTCGGCAAGACGGACGGCGGCCAGTCCTGTGTGGAGGGAGAGCATGTTGGTGTACCAGCGCCAGGCGCGGCATTCGGACTGGTCGAAGGTATCGGGGCCGCGGCTGAGGCGGGCGGCCTGGAGGCGGTTCATCTCCTCGGACATCTTGTATTGAGATCGCTGGAGGCGCGATTCGTAGCGGCCGAGTTTTTCGAAAGCGTTGGGGCCTTCGCAATCGTGCTTCCAGGCATCGGCCTTGGCGCGCATGGCGAAGGTTTTGTCATCACTGTGGTCAGAGGCGTCGACGCTGCCGAGGATGGCGGTATTGAAGAGATTGTTCTCGACGGCGGCGATGGTGTTGAGGCGCCAGTTGAGATCGATGATCTTCTGGGCGAGTTGGGTTTCGCGCACGCCGACGGGGCGGAGTTCGGCAATGTAGTCCGCGCCAAGCCGCATGTAAGCGGGATACTCCCCGGCCTCGAGGAAGACGTTCTGGCCGGTAAGCCCGTGGGTGACGCCGTTCATGGAGACACGTTGTTTCCCGGCTTTGGTTTTGGGACCGGAGTTGCCGAGGATGGCGACCGCGGAGTCGCGGCCGTCTTCGATTTCCTTTTCGAACTGTGCACTGGCTTTCATGGAACACCTCTGGTCTTTAGCTAGCAGGTGGGGGTAGGGTGCGAGCGCCGGGGCGGGGTAAGTGGTTGAGGGGATGGAGGAAATATTGGGGGATGGGTTGTGATGGGGCGGCGGGAGAAGGGCTTATAACGACGCGGTCGAATTCACATTCGCGAGGATGGCAAACGATGGCAAACAAGGCGTTCACCTGATCCGGCGGAAAGAGGCCGTCTACGCCTTTTGCGCTCAGGTCGTTGAAGGGCGAGCTGTATAAGAGGTGCGGATCGAGAAAGCCGCGGTCGGCGACGTGGTCGATCACCATGTTCAGAAACTCGATCTGGTTGGCTGTCGGCGTGCGCCCCTCAAGGAACTGGTTGAACGCGCTTTTTGCCGCCGATGATCCAGGCCGACGAGCGAGCGGAGGAACAGACCCAATCCATCGTTCATCAGCCGGGCATGGGCCAGATCCCGCTCCGTGCCGATGCCTTCAGAAACCAGAAGCCGCTCGATGTCGCTCAAATCTGCCGGCGTTAAAGGTTCCAGGAATCGAATTTTGCGAATGGCGGGTATGTTCTCGTGCTCGCGTAGAAATTGGCGCGCTTTGTTCTGGAAACGCTGGTAATCAAAACCGGGCGTGAACGGCGCCAGATCGATCTCAACTTCATCGCCGAGTTGGTCCAAGAAGTCGGTGAACACGGGCCGTCGCGCCACCTTTTCGATCAACTTGATGAGAGCTCTCAAGTCTTTGCGAACGCGGGGTGACGCGGGCTTCTTCGAGTTCCTGAAGCTCATCGAGACGTCGCAGGAACAGGAGATAGGTGATCTGCTCGATGACTTCGAGCGGATTGGAGATGCCGCCGGTCCAGAAGGTGTCCTAGATGCGGTCGATTTGATTGCGGATTTCACCGGAAAGCATGGTTGGATGGGAGGGGTTGTAAGCAGTATCTTACTGGAAGCAGAAAGGGGCCGGCCGCTTTGGAAGACGGCCATGGCTCTTTAGGCAGGCGATTCCAAAGTTAGGGGGTAAAACGGTTTTTTCTTGAAGAAGTTCACCGGAACCTGAACCATCGAGGCGCCTTCGCGAAGAGAAGGATGGCCCGACAGCGCAGAGATGGTCGATAGCGGGGTGTTCACCCGTGAGAGTAAGGTGACGCACGTCTCGCGGGTCGAGGTGAGAATCCCGGTTCGACCCGCTGCGGAAGGGCTTGCAAACACCCGCGGGCTTAAAGTCCACAGATCGTACTGTGGCTGAGAAGTCTTAGTTCTGTTTCACAGCCCGGCGCTGGATGAACATCAGGAATCCAAGGCCGGCCAGCGCCAATACCCAGACCGACGGCTCCGGAGTTGCCGTGGCGTTCACAATGATCTCGTAAGGCCCGCCGGCATTCGCCTGAACTCCGCCGTTGTTGAAGTAAGTGGCGCCCGCGATTACCCAGGGGCGAGCGAGAACCGTGGGGTCCAACGTATTGCCCAGAACTGCGTTGCTGCCATTGTCCATCACTCCGATGTAATAGGATTGACCGCCGGTAAGGTCAAAAAGGCTGGTAGGTGTGAAGGTGACGAGCGAAAAGCCGCCGGGGGTCAAAGAAGTGTCCTGCACACTGGCAATCTGCAGCAACACCGGGCCCGGACCAGTGGAACCGGAATCGGAGAACAGATCGACGTTAAATCCCTGGCCGGGCGCAACTCCGGAAGGGAGGCTCAGATTGAGAGAGACCGATGATAGCGTCGCGTTGGAAGGTGCTACAAAACGGTCGGCCAAAGTCGGGCCGGCACCTGAAGGGCTGAGTGGATCACCGCCATTTTCGGCGCCGCCGGTCGAATCATAGAATACGGAAGCCCAAGCCGGGTGAGCCGCGGCAAGGGCGAGGAGTCCGGCAAATGCTGTGACTTTGAGGAGCTGGTTGAAAGGGAAGATGAGCGCAGAGGTTCGCATGTTCCCCTGAGATGCCGGGGACAAACGCGGAGGTTTAGAAAATAGTCGGGCACTCGCGTCCGATTTCGCTGAGCAGGCCGTCCCAGAACGCAATGCGCGCGCGAAGGGCACTTCGGGCAGCGGCGGCCGCTTCGTCCCAAAGGGCCGCGGAGTCTCCACAGACATTCGCAACCATTTTCAGCGCGAGAGGGCCGTGATCGGAACCGTCGACCTCGATGTGACGCTCGAGGTACCAGAGGAAGGGGTCCAGGTCTCCGCCGGAGCCGCGATTCAAGTTGTTCACTACGCTGCGGAACATGTCAGGGATCACATTCTCCCGTCCGAAAGTAAACGCGGCGGCCTGCGCCGCCAGACTGCCACGTTCAATGATGTGAAAGGTCGACTGTACGAATGCCTGAGCCGGCGCGGGAGCCGAACGGAGCGCGGTCTTCCAGTCGGCGGCTGTCGCAGCGGCGTTCACGAGATTTCGGATCGGCTTCGTATTCGCACGCACCTTTTCCATCGCTTCGAGGTAGATCTCGAAGTGGCTCAGGGGACGTCCCTGGTACTCGTCGCTTTCTTCTCCAAGCACGATCTCGTTGATAAACCTCCGCGCGGCCGCAAACCGGCTCGGCGTCCACGGCACCTCGACACAGGTGAACGAGCGCTGCAGCGATTTCAGCAGCGACATGAAGTCCCACACGGCGAAGACGTGGGACTCCAGGAAGATGCGCAGATCCCGTGGCGTTTGGATGGAGGAATAAACCGGGTGTGAGGCCAGTTGCGCTTGCAACGGAGCTATTTCTGCCTCGAGATCTTGCAGGAACGGGCGACTTGTAGCCGTAGTGAACATCTGGTTGTGAGATGACCCGACGTGTGTGCCGGCAGCAGAAAGTTAGGATGGCTACTCTCGGCAGGTGAGGACGCCGTCAGTAGATATCCAGATCCGTCCCATTTACCGCTTTCCCGAAATACGTCTGACCGATTTCCTTTAAGAGGCCGGGGCCGTCTCGCGCACCGAAGTAAAGCTGATGGTAAAGAACCAGCAGCTTCGGCTTCGATTCGTTGGCAAGGTCGGCAAGTTCGCGGGTTGACGTATGAAAATGAGAATGGTACTGTTTAGCTCCCGCGCTTAAACCTGCAAACCGCGCGGCTGAATAGACTTCGTGGACCAGAACATCGCATCGCCTGCATGCTTGCGCCAGCGCGGCGCAAGGGCCCGTGTCCCCGGAGAGAACGATCGTCCTTCCGCCCGCTTCGATCGTGTAACCGAATGCCTGCTTCCACGACCCATGACACACCGGGATCGCGCGCACGAGAATATTCCGGTCCTGGTACACCACGCCCGGCTGAATCTCATGTACATTGACGGTCAACCCGAGCAGGGGGAGCTGTTCCAGGCCCTGCGTGCGCATGGCGATGTCTTCCGCATAGGCGAGCCGGATCGCTCGCACCATGCCCCCTGTGCCCTGCGGACCGAAGACTTCCAAAGGCTGCGAGCGCCCAATCACCCAGGGGGTGAGAATCACATCGGGAACGCCCAGGGTGTGGTCGGAATGGAGATGAGTCAGGAAAAGGCGGTTCAAGTTTTCCGCCTTCAATTCCGGAATGCCGTACTTTTCGGCCGCGGCTTCCGCGCGCCGCACGACGCCGGCCCCGGCATCGAACAAGTAAGCCTGACCGCCGGCCACAATGGCTACCGCCGGTCCGGAACTCTCGGGATCGGGGATCGGTGTGCCTGAGCCTAGCATCACCACGCGCGCGTGCTCCGCCCCCTGCGCGGTCATGGGAATCGACAGTACCCACGAAAGTGCGCAAATGCGGAACGTTATCTTCACGGCGATGAGCCTAACACAAAGATCGAGCTGACCATGCCGGAACCGGATCCAAACCGTTGGCGGTCGCTAGCCGTGATTCTTATCGCCGCGTTCATGGTCGGGCTCGACTTCTTTGTGGTGAATGTCGCCGTTCCTTCCATTCAAGCGGATCTTCATGCCACGTTCGCGCAGATCCAGTTGATCATCGCGAGTTATGGACTCACCTATGGCGTGCTGCTCATTTCCGGAGGACGCCTCGGCGATATTTACGGCCGCAAGCGCATGCTGATGTTCGGTCTTGCGGGGTTTGTCGCCACCTCGGTTTTGTGCGGACTGGCTCCCAGCGCGCCCTTGCTGATCGCGTCGCGCGTGCTGCAGGGAGTTTCCGGTGCGCTCCTGTTTCCGCAGGTGCTCTCCATCATTCAAGTTACGTTTCCGGGCCACGAACGCGCCACGGCCTTTGGCTTGTTCGGGGCCGTTATTGGTACGGCATCGTTCTCCGGCAATGTGCTCGGCGGAATACTGGTCTATGCCAACTTCCTCGGCTTAAATTGGCGTCCCATCTTCCTGATTAACCTGCCGGTGGGACTGGCCGCGCTGTGGGCCGCCGGTTGGATCGTCTCCGAATCGCGATCCCCTCAGGCGCGGGGTCTCGATCTGGGCGGCGTCGCGCTGATCTCGCTCGCTCTGTCCCTGCTGCTTTACCCGCTGATCAAGGGGCGCGAGGCCGGGTGGCCCCCCTGGACCTTTCTCGCTTTGGCCGCTTCTATCATCCTGCTCATCCTCTTTGTTCGTTATGAGCGGTTGGTATCGCGCCGCGGCGACTCGCCCCTGGTGGAACTAACCCTCTTCGATGATCCCGCCTTCGTGGTCGGGATACTCAGCGGAGTCTGTTTTTTCAGCAGCGCGGCGGCGTTTTTTTTAATCTCGACCGTCTTTCTGCAGAATGGCTTAGGGTTCTCAGCTAAGGATGCGGGACTTACCTTCGGCTCTTTTGCGATTGCGTTTCTTTGCAGTTCGCTATCTTCCGTTCGCATTCAGCCCTTCATCGGAAGCCGGATCATCAATGCTGGAGCCGTTCTCATGATCGCGGGCCTAATCATCCTTCTACAGCAAGCCGGCTCACACGGCGCTTCCCTCACCGGTTGGCAGTTGGCGCCAGCGCTATTGATTTACGGAACCGGTCAGGGCTTCATCATGCCCACTCTGATCAGCACGATACTGATGAATATTCAAAGCCGCGACGCCGGTTCCGCCTCCGGAGTTCTTTCCACGGTGCAGCAGGTTTCCTTCGCAACGGGGGTTGCGGTGATCGGCACGGTTTTCTTTTCCGTGCTCGGCCGGGGCACCAGCGTCGCGGCATTCAATCATGCTCTCCGCGCCGCATTTACCGTAAACGTCTGCCTACTCACCGCAACTTTCATTCTTATCCTTTGGATGCCGCGGAAACCGGCACGTTCGAAACTTTGACATACTAGCTCGATGCGAAATTCGGTTGTCTGCTTACTTGTCGCAATCGTCTGTGCCCGCGTGTTCGCCGAACCCCCGGCCGGGCCCGTTAAAGTGACACTCCGAACCACCGTGAGCTCCCCACAGCCGGTCGGAACCGCAATCGGATTTTCTCCTCACGTCGAGAACGCGCAGAAAGGCAATTATTCGTTTCGCTATAGCGCCAGTATCGGCGACGCACCCTTCCACGTCATTCGGGACTTCAGCCAGGCTCCGTCCTTCGCCTGGACGCCGCCGTTGTTTGAGCACGAAACCCGCGTCCGCGTCACAGCGCGGCACAATGCGACCAAGCAGACGGGCGATGCCGATCTCGTGTTCCGGATCACCTCCCGGATTGTCAATGGACGGGCGGCTGTCTCCTCAACGATCAATTCATTGGTGGCGCTGTACAGTGCGCCGCCTTGTCCGGCCGGAAGCCATTTCCGCGTGAGCTTTCGTGCCGCCGGAAGCTCCGCGGTCAGCCATACTTCTCTTCAGCCCTGTCAGGATCGGCTAAGTAACAGCGTCTACGTCGCGGGCATGTATCCCAACTCCGACTACGAAATGCGCCATGAAGTGATCAGTGGAGATCAGCCGGCAAATCCGAACACGGATCCGGGCGGGTGGCTTCCCTTTCACACGGGCGCGCTGGACGGCGACTTCCCTGCGCGAAGTCTCACCGTCTCATCCGCGGATGCGCGCGGCGCGGCGGAACCCATTCTGATGCACAGCGTTGTCGGGTTGGCCGAACACCACCGTCCCTTTGCTACCGATCTTTCCGGCGCGATTATCTGGTATCTTTCGCAGCCCGACTTGCTGACACGCGTCGTCCCGGGCGGCCGATTGCTCGCTCTCGCCACGGGCGCTAATTCCTCCAATCCAATTACACGTGATCAGCTCGTTCGCGAGTTCGACCTCGCCGGCAACATTCTTCGCGAAACCAACGCCAGCCGTGTGGCCGAGCAGCTCGAATCTCGAGGCATCTCTTCGGATTGCACGAAGGGGGGCAAGCAGTGTTTCTCCGGCTTCCACCACGAAGCCATGCGGCTTCCGAACGGACACACGCTCGTTCTGGCTGGGCTCGAACGCATGTTTCCCGCCGGTACCCAGGATTCCAAACAAGCCGTAGATATCCTCGGCGACGTCATTGTGGACCTCGACGAAGACTTTCAAGTTTCCTGGACTTGGAATGCCTTCGACTTCATGGACCTCAAGCGCAAGTCTCTATCCGATGCCAAGTGTCAAATCGGCCCGGGCCGCGGGGGCTGCCCTTCGGTGTTTCTAGCCGACGAAGCCAATGGCTGGCTGCATTCCAATTCGCTGGTTTACGTTCCCGCGGATGGCAGCGTGATTCTCTCATTCCCCGAACAAAATTGGGTTGTGAAGGTCGATTATGGCAATGGCGCCGGTACCGGAAAAGTACTTTGGCGCTTAGGGGAGGGAGGCGACTTCACGGTTAAATCCACCGACCCGGAACCCTGGTTCTCTTATCAGCACGACCCCGGCTTTGAACCGATTGGCTCGAACTTACTCTCCGTATTAGACGATGGCCATGAGCTGCAGAAAAAGCATCCGGGAGCTCACAGCCGCGGCCAGGTTTGGAAATTGGACGAGAAAGCCAGGACGGCCGAACTCGTCTACAACGCCGACCTCGGTGCGTTCTCCATAGCGGTTGGCTCCGCGCAAAGACTCTCAGGCGGCGATTACAGTTTCGAAGCCGGATTCATCGATCCCGGTCCGACGCCGATGGCCCGCGCCGTCGAAACTTCCCCCGACGGAAAGATTACTTATGCGCAGCAGGTCGACGGCCTGATCGAGTACCGTAGTTTCCGTCTGCGCGATCTTTACTCCGCACCCGCCAAGTAGACGGCGTTCACATTTCGCCGGTGGCGAGCCAATGAGCGCATTCGGGACCGAGTTCGTCTATAGCCCTGCGCTCGTACGCGGCCGAGTCTTCGGCAGTCAGCGTGTCCCGCCAGCGCCCGTTGACTCCGCGATTGATAAACGATTTGGCCCCGCCTTCCCATAGCGCGCCATGCAGGGGTACGCTCTTCTCGCCATGCTCTTTCATCCATTTGAAAGTGCAATGCTCGACGATCTCGTCCCAGTGCGACTCGTCTATTTTGATATCCAAAAACGCGGCAATGCGGCGCATCTGCTCCGGCATGTGCTGCTTGAGCGTTTCGAAGTGCACCAGCAGTATGTTGGGTAGGTTGCGGACCTCCCACCAGGTGCGCACGTTTTCCCAAAACGGCCAATACGGGTATCCATCGCGGGCCAGCCACTCGCTCCAATATTGGTGAATGTCCGGATTCGGCGGATCGAAGGCGGGACCCACCCGGCCGGGCGAGTTATTGATGGCGTCGTACATCGCCGCATTGGAAGTGGAATGGTGGTGGTAGAGCGCCCACAAAACATCGCGGCCATCGCGCCCGATATAGATGTACTTTGCCTTAGGCGAGTACACCAGCGCATCGATCGGGAGATGGGTCTTCAGGAAGCGCCGATGGGTCTGCGCCTCGACGGCGGGCAGCTTCACCTCTTTCGGAGGAATACGGAAATCCATCCACGGCGACATATCCGCGATTTCCAGCTCCGTATTTCCTGAAAACAGCATCTGCGCCACAATCTGCTGCATCCAGGTGGTTCCCGATTTGGCGTAGGTGGCGATAATAATGTCGTCGTCGCGAAATGGAAAGTCATTCCAGATCGTCGAATCAATGTGGTGATTATGAAGTTCCCTGGTCTTCGTGGGCCAAGCGGGTTTGGTTTCGACAGTCATAGCTTCCAGTGCAGCGGGTTGCAGGCATACGATATCACCTGTCCTCGGGCTTGGCAAGGTAGAACAGCGGCGCCGGCAACGCGGGCGCTGAGCTGCGATGCTGAGAGTCAATCGCCGATGGAGTTCTGTTCGCGGTAAGGGAGACACGTTTCGGCTGTTCGATAACCCTTGCGAAGTTCCTGGATGCGGCGCTCCTTTCGGAAGTCCGAGTCTGCGGAGTAAAGGCTGAAGGCGCATTGGGATGAAATCGGTTAGTATAAAATTGGACCGGTGATTCGTGACTATAGTTTCTAAAGCGCGTCGGGCTTTTTGCGGTGGTCTCTTGCTTTTTACCGCGGGTCCTTTCGCCGCCTGCCAGCAGCAAATCGTGCGAAACGTGTGTGATATGACGCCGGATGGTTCGGTCTGGCTAACTGTCGCACGACTTTCATCGGCGGAAGCGAAGTTCCACACGCTGCATGGACGATATGGAAAACTCGTGGAGATGACTGATCTGGAGGACGGATTACCTTCGGATGTGACCGCCGGGACTATGGGCTCCTATACATCAGTATCAAACTGACCAGCGATGGATATATTCTTCGCGCAAATCCGGACTTGCGCCAGAGCGGTCGCTCCCTCGCCGCGTTCTATGGAGATCAAACCGGGATTGTGACTTACAACCGCTCCGGCAAACCGGCCGGACCCGATGACCAAAGAATGTCTGGTACGTAAGTCAACACCGAGGAACACTAAACGACTTTGCTTCCGGACCCGAGGGGACGCTGCTAACTGGCGCCAGTGGCGGCTTGCGATGCTAAGATCCAATCGCCTATTAGGTTCTCTTCGCAGTAGGGGAGCCACGAGTTCATTTTTCTATCGCCCGTGCGAAGCTCCTGGATGGTGACTCCGGGATTTATCTTGTTCCCGGTTTCGCTCTCCATGTAGAACTGGCCGGGCTGGAAATGGAGTGTCCAGCCGTGATCGATCAGCGCCAGCGTCAGGGCCTTCCCGATCACATCGGCTGCGCGGTCGATGCGCTGCTCGCGGGTGAGAAGCGTGCCCGGAGGATCCGCGATACTGCCTGCTATTTGGGTAAGCTTCGCTATAGCGTTGGGCAGGGTGTAAATCGTAATAGAGCTCAGGTGCGGTGCGATCTTGGCGACCTCGCCGCGCCAGAGCGGAACATACACTTCGGATCCGGCCGTGTTCCATTGCATGGGCTTCAATTCGGAAGCCTTGACGGCCGGCATGACGTGGGTGAGCAGCTGGATTTCAAGCGACGCCAAGTCTTCGAGCAGGGTAACCGCGGGCCGGTTGTCTTCGGAGGCGCTTGCAATAGCCAAGCTTCGAGCTTTCTCCACACGAGCGTTGAGGGGCGGATGTGAATCCATTGGACCGGTGGCGTTGGCGGCAAGCTGTTGTTCCAGCACTGACAACGCAGCTTTCGCGATTTCGGGAGACTGCAGGAAGAGCCGATATCCTTCGGAGAGAGGCGGCCGGTATCCGATGGCGATCACGGGCACGACCGTCTGACTCCAATACAGAGTGAAGGTGGCAGCGGCCCGGTTCACCGAACAGAGACCCTTTTCCAAACTCTCGGATCCAGCGAGATAACAGGCCAATTCGTCGCAACGATACTCCTGCTGGCGCGAAACATGCTGGGTGATCCGGTTGAAGAGTTTCCACCACAGCGACAGGCCTCCGAGGATGACCGACCGCAAGATGGCCACCACGGCTAGATTGCTGAGAAGCGAGAGCACCGCGGAATTCCGCCCCAGCCGGGTGAGCACCTGGGCCATGTTCATGCGCGCACGGAATACCCAAGGCCCGAGTTGCGTGTCGCCCGAATAGTAGTGTGCGAATTCGTGGGCGAGGATGGCTCGAAATTGGGAGACGGTAAGTAAATCCAAGACCGGGAGACCGATTAACATGATGCGTTTCTTCCCGCGTTCGAGGACGGCCGCGTTGGCGATGGGAACGAGGTAGACTTCGTCGGGAATCTTCTCGTTGAGGGTCTTCGCCATGGCCTCAACTTCGGCGCGGAGGCGGGTTTCGCGCGACAGGTCTATACGGACGCCATTGGTCTCGAAGGGGATTTTTCCTGGCAGGAGCGACCATAAGACCGTTCCTCCCATCACGAGGGTGAACACGGCAAGGATCACGCCGAGAAACGACAGGCCCGCTTTGAGCATGACAAGCAGCAACAGGAGTCCGAACAGCAAACCGACAGCCCCGAGGAGAAAGGTGATCAAATAGCTGATCGTGACCGAGAGGGCTGCGAGCAATGCCCACAGAACCATCGACCAACTCTTGGGAGGACGGACACCGACGGGAATGCCGGTTAGGGGAATAGCTGCGCTCAAGATGGCTCCTTATCCTGGCCGGGAGAAAGTGGATTAGAGAATGGTCCTAATAACAATAGCGGATTTTCGGGAATTGCCGGGTCATAAATTTCGGGATTTTGTGAGAGGGTGGACGACGGGGCGTAGCTATAGACGCCACAGCGCGACAGCGGCGCCGACTAAATCCACAAAGGTAGAGAAGATCGAGTTAGCGATTACGACCAGGAAGATCGCGAGCGTCGGTCTCCACTCGCTCTTGCTCCAGCCAATCTTCTTCCCGTACTGCTCCGGATAATAGAAGCGGACGCTGGCGTTGATCAGGTACCCGAATTCGACAACCCAGTTAAGAAGAACCCGGACATCAGATAGATCACGGTGGTGAACAACAGAAGGAACGCCGCCAGGGTGCAACGCGAACACCAGATGTTCCGCAAAGTAGGGGCGCTGCTTTCGGAACAGGAGGACGAGAACGAGAGCCACAAGCCTGGAGCGCCTTTTCTGGACACCTTATCCGGGCACCAGGCCCGACGCGCCCGAGAACATATGGCCAGCGAATGCGATCACCTGCGTGTTCGGCGCAGTGCACGACGTGAATTGAGAGTGGCAACCAACCTGGAGGGAAGCCGTCTGGCAGCCGATCAGTCAGCGCGAAGCGCTTGCATGGTGTCGACTCGCGCCGCACGCGCGGCCGGTACTAACGATGCTAAGACTGCTGACACAACCACGACCGTGGCCGCCCCAATCAATGGAATCGGGCCCGGAAGCTGAAGTTCCGGAATGTATTTGCCGGCCAGTCGTGACAATCCCCAGCCGAGGAGACCGCCGGCGACCACGCCAATCGCAGCGGTGGTGGCTCCGTCGCGCACCACGTTCGAGAGAATCCCGAGCGGCTGGGCGCCCACTGCGAGCCGGATTGCGAACTCGCGCGTGCGCCAGCTCACCGAGAATGCGAGCACGCCCGCGATTCCGACTGCCGAGATCGCTAACGCGAGAGCGGCGAACCCTCCAAACACGATGGCATTCACGCGGTTGTTCGCCAGGACTTCGGTGCGGACATCCTCCAGAGTGCTGGCGTGCTCCACGGGTTGAGTGGCGGCCACGGCGCGGATGGTTTTGGTGATCGATGGGACCAGGCTGGTGGGATCTTTGCTCGCGCGCACCAGCAGGCAGGCTCCATACACCGGCCCCTGCGCGAAGGGCTGATAGATGGTCAAATTGTGCTGGGGGAGGATGTTGGCGTCGTCCACGTCGGCCAGAACACCGACGATGCGGCGGGCATTAGGGGCTAATGCCGGCGACTTTAATCAGAGGATCCGTCCACATAATGTGGCGATTGATTGCGCCTTGTCCGGGGAACAACTGCTGCGCGACGCTCTTACTGACGACGACGACCATTTCGGATTCCTTCCGATCGGCGTCGGTGAAGTCACGCCCTTCGATCAGCGGAATGCCCAAAGTGGCGAAATATCTGGGCGAAACAAACCGGAAGCGGGCACGCAGGTCGTCCGTGTTGCCTTCGCCTCTGCGACCCTCGACCGCGAATTGGAGAGTGAAGCTCAGCAGACGCCTCTCGAGCCACGGGGCGACCATGGCGGTTGCGGCGCTGTCGACGCCCGGCAGCGCGCGTACCTGACGCTGGGCATCCCGGTAAAACTGAGCCATCTGTTCCGACGTGCGGCCATCGGAAATCAAAGGCAGATCGGCAATCAGAACGTGACCGGTTTCGAAGCCCGGCTGTGCGGTTTGCATGGAGCGCAAAGTAGTCAGCAACACGCCCGCGCCGGACAACAACAAGAAGGAAGCGGCGACCTGGACAACCGTGAAAATGCGAATGCGGCGGCTGCTGCCCGTGATGCGGCCGCTGCTGTTGGTGAGCGCCGGTCCGCGCGAACCATCGCCGGAAGGCAGGCGGGGAGCGAAGGCCAGAAACACCGCGGCCGCCAGGGCCAGGGCCAGACTCATCCAAAGCAAGCTGAAATCGACAGTGAGATCCGCTGCCCTTACCGAGAATCGAAATGCGTAGCGCGCGAGTATGCTCACCATCGGGATGGCCACGAGCACGCCGGCGAGGCCTCCGGTGCCACACAGAACCAGGCTCTCGGCCAACAGCGACCTGCGAATGACGGCAACGCTCGCTCCCAGAGCGGCGCGAATCGCCAACTCCGATTCGCGGCGGACCGTGCGAGCAAGGATGAGGTTGGCGACGTTGGCGCAGGCGATGACGAACAGCAGGCCGGAGGAGGCAAACAACAGCCACAGGATGGTGGTCGCTTCCGAATTGATCTGGTCGCGCAACAGCCGGGCGCCGATCTGATAGTGATGCTGGGGCTTGTAAACCTCCGGATGGGCCGCCGTCATGGTTGCGTACACGCTATTGAGTTCGGCGCGCGCGGAGTTCAGGCTCGCACCAGGCGCCAAGCGGCCGAAGATGTCGGTCATGCGATGCTCGCGGCCCTGCACCATGGTTGCTGAGAGATGGTGCGGGCTGGTGACTATGTTGGCGATGAGCTGCGTTTCCGCCGGATAGGGCACGGACGGCTCCAACACTCCGACGACGGTTGCCGAACGGACCTCCATCAGGCTACCCAGGCGTATAAGCTTTCCAATCACTTTCGGATCGGAATGCAGCACGGTGGCCCAGAACTTGTATGTCAGCACGACGGCTCCGGCAGCGCTGGGCCCATCGTCGCGTTAGTCGAGCAGGCGGCCCAAGACGGGCTTCAGCCCCATCACGTCAAAATAGGCGCCGTCTACCACTCCGGCGTGGATTTCGCGTGCCGGGCCGAATCCCTCCGCGGAAAAGTCGACGGTGGAAAACGTGCCAAGCTTACTGACGGTTTTCAGGTGCGCGCCGATGTCGGTGACCTCAGGAATGGAGAACTTGGCGTCGCTTACCTGCAGGCCGGGCGCGCTTTGCTGGACGTAAATCAGCCGGTCTTCATCGCGATTCATGAGCGGACGCAACAGCACGCCGCGCACAACGCTGAAAATGGCGGTGTTCATGCCGATGCCTAGCGCCAGCGTGAGGGCGATGGTGGCCCACAACGAAGGCGCCCGTCGCAGTGAGCGGAGTGCCACCCTCAGGTCGCCGAACAACAAGCCCGCGTAGCTAAGCGCTGCCGCCGGCTTTGATCCGTTAGTCATGGAGGTCCGCTCCTTGCGCGCTGTCTCAGGAAGATCAGCCCCTATCCTGCAAACTGCTGGCCGCTGCTACGCATCCGGCAAACCGTTGGCGATTCAAGGAGATCGCTCATGTCGGAGCGATGGCGAGCGGTTGGTGCCTGTCCGGTTGCGACATCAACTTTCCCGAAAACGAACATGTGAGCTTCCGGCCGCCGCAGGGGAGTTGAAGGTATTCTCATTAAGGAATACGGTAATGGCGCCCCGAGCCTGACGCCGCACTTCGGCGACGGCGTTGCAGACATTCGAAGTAGTGGATGAGCGAGCCACCCAAGGCCTGTCCCGTGTCCGGCTAAGTAAGGAGTTGAGCAGGGAAATGAAGAGTTTGTTTGAAGCAGGAGCGGGAGCCGAGATGAAGGCTCGGATCAGTCGACTGCAGCCGGACAGTGAGCGACAGTGGGGCAAGATGAACGCGGGCCAAGCGCTGGCGCATTGCACCCGGGGCTTGATGTTGGCATCGGGGGAGATGAGCCCGCCAAGGACGGTGGTGGGTTGGACCATCGGACCTTTACTGAAGAAGGTGATCCTCAAGGATGACGAACCGATGCGCCGCAATTCGCCAACGGTAAAGACTCTTTCGGTGCAGGATGACAGGGACCTAGGAGCAGAGCGCGACCGGCTATACGCGATGATCGATCGCGTTGTGGGGGCGGGACCGGAGGGTTGCACCCGGCACCCGCACAGCTTCCTGGGGCGGCTAACCCCGCAGGAATGGGGCGTGTTGATGTACAAGCACCTGGACCATCATCTTCGCCAGTTCGGCGTCTAGCGAGCTTTGCCGGTCAGATGTGGCTTCGGCGCAGCTCGCTCGTTCGCATAAGTCCGTCTAGGAGCGGAGATAAGATCGTTCCTTAAACGTGCGGGCTCGGCTAGACACCTGCGGAGACAATCGATCGCGACGATGCGGGGGCGGGATCGAGGCGGTCGATTTGGCAATTCTCCAACTCGCGGCGGAAGCGGAGGTGGCGGCGCCGGGTGATCTCGACCAGCGGCATCCAGACGCGATGGACCAGACCGTGCTGGATGAGGAAGTGCCACAAGCGATTGGAACGCTTGTAGAGATAAGACATGGCCAGATAGGGCGCTACAGCGTGCCAGTCTTCGGGCCGCCTACGCCAGATAGATGCATGCGAAAACAGGCGCTCGTACAGCCAGCCGTAGCCTTGTTCGAGTTCTTCGGTCGACATGTGACGGGGCTGGAAGACGGCGTGGGCGGTGTCGTAGAGCGTCCAATTGCGATGCAGAAGCCGGGCTTCGAGTTCCAGCTGACGGAATAAGGGCGTTGCCGGATACGGGGTGAGGATGTGGAAGGTCGCGCATTCGAGGCGATTGTCTTCGATCCACTCGGCGGTACGGACAAAGACGTCTTTGCGGTCATGGTCGAAGCCGAGGACGAAGCTGCCGTTTACCTGAATTCCATGGTCGTGCAGGATCTTGACGCGGCGCGAGTAGTCGGCGGTCCTGGGGGTCTTTTTGCGAGCGTCGGAGAGATTCCGGTCATTCAGCGACTCGAAGCCGACGAACACGCCGGTGCAGCCGGCAAGGGCCATGGCGCGGACTAAGCCGGGGTCGTCAGTAACATCGATGGTAACCGCGGCACTCCAGATTTTATGGATGGGCTTGAGTTCCCGACAGAGAGCGTGCAGGTAATCGCGGCGCGAACCGAGGTTGTTGTCGATGAAGACCGCATAGGGTTGACCGTCGGCCTCGAACTCGGCGGCGACTTGCGCGG
This sequence comes from Bryobacterales bacterium, assembly GCA_963814235.1. Lineage (GTDB taxonomy): Bacteria > Acidobacteriota > Terriglobia > Bryobacterales > Bryobacteraceae > Bog-113. The sequence continues at coordinate 41,265 of CAWFCA010000004.1, forward strand.
GGTCCCGCATGCGGTAGGGCATGCGGAGTCCTTCGGTAGCAAGGTAACAGAAGCCGCACCGGTTGTGGCAGCCGCGAGTGGCAATGAGGCTGGTGGTCGTAAGGAAGCTTTTGCGGGGCAGGAGAGCGCGATGCGGGACGGGGTCATCGCGGTAATCATTTTCATAAGTGGCGGTGTAAGAGGTCTTCAAGGTCCCGAGCTCGACGTCGGCGAGGATGCGGGGCCAGAGTTGGACACCATCGCCGAGCGCAAGGGAATCGGCATGCGGCGCGCATTCGGCCGGACAGGACAAAACGTGCAAGCCACCTAAGATGACTTGGCTGCCGCGGAGGCGATACCAATCGGCTAACTCGAAGGCGCGGGAGGCGAAGGTGAGGTGTACGGTGATGCCGACCACCTCAGGCATGGGGGCGCAGGGCGGATGCCCGCCAAGCAGATTTTCATCCCAGTAGCGGAGGCGCCAATGGGACGGGGTGGTGGCGGCGAAGCTGGTGAGCGCCAAGGTGGGCGTGAGGACGTGTTTGCCAAAGCTGGCATGGGGGTCCTTCGGATAAAAGGGATTGATGAGCAGGGCGTAGCGGGGCTCGACAGGAGCCGAAGGCGCGTCGGCGGCTCCGAGGCGAGGAGGGTACCGCATGCCCGGGGGACACCAGCGGGGACGGAGCGGGCGGGCGAAGGGCTGCTCGGCGGAAAGCATGCTTTACTTTATTACGTGAAGTACTTTGTGTCAACAGGTTTTGGTCACCTACATGCGCGCGGCGCGCGGAACTCTGATACTTTATCGGTCAATCTCTATGATCAGGACCGTGACGGCACTCCTTCTCGGGAGCGCCGGCCTTTACGCGGCATCGCATGCGCCTTTGAACGCGCCGGCATTAGAGATCAGAGACATTACGCCGAAGTTCCTGCGTTTTTACGAGGCCGCGTCGCAGCCGGGAGTCGACGAGGCGAAGCGCTGGGAGCTTTGGAAGAAGCTGTACGGATTCGCCGCGGTGCCGCCGACTTCGGAGGGCGCGCGGATGGCGCGGACGATGCTGAACGGCGCGTGGGCCAAGTTTGGGGCGGCGCTGCCGTTGATCCGGCGCGGGGTGGATGCAATCAGGCCGGCTCCCGGCGAAACGCTGAAGGAAGTGGCGCGCCTAATGGGGAGCGATGTACCGGTAAAGGCGCGGCTGGTGATTGCGGTGGGCGACTTCGAAGGCAACGCGTTTACGGCGCCGGGCGAGGATGGCGTGCCAACGGTATCGGTAGAGGTGGAGGACCCGGAGGCGGGCATGCTTTTGACGCACGAGTTCACGCATGTGGTGGAGGCGGAGCAGGCGGGACTGTCGCTGGGATGGACGCGATCGATCGCGCATACGATTTTTGCGGAGGGGTTGGCGATGCGAGCGGTTCAAGCGCTACGCCCGGGGCGGAGCGATGCGCAGTATGTGGGTGAGATGTCGCCGCACTGGTTTGCCCGCTGCGCGGCGAAACGCGACGCGATTCTGGCGGACCTGGCACCGCATCTGGGCAGCACCGATTCGGACACGGTGATGCGGTACACGATGGGCGTTGGCGGCGCGGGTGTGGAGCGCGAGGCTTACTTCGCGGGCTGGGCGGTGATCGGAGATCTTCTGCACCACCGCTGGACATTTCCGAAGCTGGCGCGTGTGAAGGATGCGGAGATGGCCGGGTTGGTGAGCGCGAGCATGCGGCGGTTGCAGAGATGGCGCTAGGGCTTAGTCTCTCCAAACCAATTCAGCACGCGGAGGGCGCGCAGGGTGTTCCAGCGGCTGGGGCGCCCCACACGCTCGTCAAGATCGATGGGCATTACGCCCGGATAGCAGACATCCAGCGGCCAGCACCCATTCGGGTCGCGCTTTGACGTTACCAGCTCAATCGCGGGAGCCAGCCGTTCATCGTAGGAAACGCCGGCGTCGCGCAGGTAGTCAAGGCTCCGCAGAACATCGTAGTGCCACCATGTCGGGGTAGGCGAACTGCGTCCATATCGATCCGCTCTTGCGATCCCGTTCGATCACCTCGCCAGTCGAAGGCGGTGAAAGAGGCGCCGCTCTAGAAGATACTCCTGCCCGCGGAGACGGGCTTCGATCAGCGGCGGACCGGCCCCAAGGTGTGTTCGTAACCGAGCAGGGCTTCGAGTACGCAGATGGTGGTGTTGAACGACGACGCGCGTCGAGCCATTGGCTGCCTCGCAGTTCCAGCCGCCGTCGGGCAGTTGTTCGGCGAGTAGCCGGTAGATAATGCCTCGGACGTCCTGGCCGAAGTAGGCGCCGACCGCCGCGACCTGTCCGTTGATGCAAGGCTCCACTTCGCCCTCGAAGAACGCATTGCCGTCACATTCCCGCGGGCCGCATCCCTTCCAAGTGACCCGGTCGCGGACGAGGTTAACGCGCGGCGTGCTGGGTCGCTTGCGGGATCGAGACCCATGTCCCGCAACAGCATCAGGACGTGCATGGTCGAGTTCCACCCGCGGTTCCAGGCTGCACCGCTCCACCGGCCGTCGGTCCCTGGAGGGCAAGCAGGGCCGCGCCAGCGCCCTCGGTAGCAACCCGCGCGCGCTCGGCGGCGACGTCTTGTCCGGCGCGGCGGTCAAGTTCCGCATGACTTGCCAGCGGATGGAAGGGTCGGAATCCAACAGCCACTGCAGGACCGGCGGCGGCGTGTTCACCACGTGCGGCGTTGGAAGATTGATCGGCATTCGCTGTCCTTCCCAGAGTTAATCACGGATGGCTGCAAGCAGCGACCCAACTTATACTACAAAGCAAATGCGCCGGTTTTGGTTGGTTCTGTTTCCCGTATACCTTCTCGCACAGGCATCGGTCTCGCCTCACGCGGCGAAAGAGCTTGATGCGGCTCTGGTGGGGTCGTGGGTCGGGACGCTGGAGTACCGCGACTACTCGGAACCTGCGACCTCCAGCAAGCGCGTGAAATTGCCGACCTGGCTCAGTATTTCACAGGCGGGGGACAACCTCCGCCTGGAATATGTCTACGATGACGGTCCTTCCAAAACAGTGAAGGAGAGCTCGCTCGTTCATATCGACGCGGGTTCGGCCACTTACACCACGATGGATACGGGCGGAAAGCTGGAGGATACGTACAGAGTCACGGGGCTGGAGCAACTGCGTCTCGGGCGGGGAATCCTGACGCTGACGGGGGCCGGGACGGAGGACGGGAAGCGAGTGGAAGTCCGGACGACTCTGCGCATCGGGAGAAACATTTTGGAGATGTTGCGGGAAACGGCGCCGACTGGAAGCGCGCTCACGTTTCGTCATGCTTACACGATGGTTCGTGCGGTAGCAGGAGGCTAAATCAGCAGGCGCGATATTTATGCCCGACTCAAGTACTCAGCCGTTTTCCGCCCGTTACGGCTTGCCGAATCTGGTCGCGAAGCCAGGCCGACGCCGGATCTTCATGCCACCGCTTCGCCCACAACATGCGCGTAACAAATGGCGGTAAAGAGATCGGCAGGGCCCGGACTGTCAATTTCAGAGATTGCTCAAATTCCCGCGCCAAGCCTTCCGGGACGCAGGCAATCAGATTCGATTCGGATGCTGCTTTCAACGCCGTCAGGAAGTGCGGCGTGGCAAGTCGAAGCCGCCGTTTGAGTCCGAGCGAAGCCAACTCCTGATCGATCAGGCCCCAGGGCTCGGAACGGTAAATGATCGCCGCGTGATCGAGTTCGGCAAAGCGCTCGGCGGTCAATCGTCTTTTTAAGGCGGGGTTCCCGCGGCGTCCGATCACGACGTTGTCTTCTTCGAAGAGAGTTTCCGATAAGGTTCCTTCCTCCAGGGTTCGCGAATCGGAAAAGAACCCCAAGGCAAGATCAAGAGTGCCGTTCTGCAAATCCGCTTCGGGGCCGCTGAACAGGGCATCCACGCGCCTGACCTGAATGCCGATCGCCGCTGACGTTTTCCGCATGCTGCGCAGGATGCAAGACTCAAGCCGCCACTCCAAGTAGTCGTTCATCGCGATCCGGAAAGTACGTAGCGCCGTTGCCGGCTCGAAGACCGTCTCTCCGGAAAGTGCGAAGCGGGCGTGCGCGAGCGCGGCGCGAATCGGAGCTGTCAGTTGTTGTGCGCGCGGCGTCGGCCGGATGCCGCGCGGTACGGACGAAGAGCACCTCGCCGGTGGCTTCCCGCATGCGTCGAATGGCATTGCTCACCGCCGGCTGACTGAGTCCGACGCGCGCCGCCGCGCGGCTTACGCTTCGCTCGTCCATCAGGGCTTCGAAAATCGGCAACAGGTTCAGGTCGAACGCGGTGATATTCATGCTGTGAATAACGGTAGTCTCGATTATCCATAACTGTTGGGCGAGCCTTTACGCGTGCTCGTGCGTATAGTTACACATATGCGATTTGCCGTGTGTCTCCTGTTCGCTTCGCTCGTGTGTGCCGCTCCGGAAGCCGTTGCTCCCACAACACCGGCGGGACGCGTCCTCGCTACCTGGTTGGAGGCTTTCAACTCGGGCGAGCGTCCGCGCGTCGAGGCCTATCTCGCCCAGTACGAGCCCGACCGCGCGAGCACCATCGATTCACTCATGAGTTTTCGCGACCGGACCGGCGGCTTCACTTTGATTCGGATTGAGAAGAGCGAGCCGCTGCACCTTGAGGCTACGGTCAAGGAGCGGGAAGGCGATAACTTCGGCCGTCTCGAACTCGAAGTGACCGACGCGGCACCGACTAAGGTGAAAGCCTTCAACCTCCATGTGGTTCCCCCGCCGGGAGACCAGCCGACGGTGCAGCGCCTTTCGTTGGAGGAGGCAGTCAAAGACCTCGACACAAGGGCGACCGACTTGAGCGCCAAAGACAAGTTCTCCGGCGCCGCCTTAGTTGCTCGTGCCGGCAGGATCGTGTTTCAGAAAGCGTATGGCCTGGCGGATCGGGAAAAGCACATCCCCAACACGCTCGATACCAAGCTTCCGCATCGGCTCCATGAACAAGATGTTCACCGCAACGGCGATTTTACAACTTGTGGGAGACGGGAAGATCGATCTTGACGCCCCGCTTGCAAGTATCTGCCCGATTATCCAAACCAGGAGTGGCCAGGAAGGTCACCATCCGACATCTCTTACCCATACCGGCGGCACTGGCGACATCTTCACGCCGGAGTACGAAAAGCGCGGCTGCAAATTCGCGAACTGACCGATTACGTCAAGCTGTTCGGTTCGCGCGGTCTGGCGTTCGAGCCAGGCTCCAAGTTGGGACTACTCCAATTACGGTTTCGTGCTGCTCGGCGTGGTCGATCAGAAAGTCTCGGGCATGTCGTACTACGACTACGTGCGCAAGAACATTTTTCTTCCAAGGCGGGCATGCGCGACACGGACTCCCTGCCCGAATCGGAAGCGTTGCCGGGCGCTCCCAGGGCTACCTGCGCAAGAACGGGGCATGGGTAAATAATGCGGACACGCTGCCCTGGCGCGCCAGTTCCGCCGGGGGCGGCTACTCCACCGCAGGCGATCTGTTCCGCTTCGCCGAGGCGCTTTCCAGCGGCAAGCTGGTGAAAGCCCGCGCTGCTCGATCAGATGACCTCCCCGCAGGCGGGAGGCCAAGCGATGCCGCCCACGGAAAGTCTACGGGTTCGGCATGATGGTGTCCGAGAACCCCAGGGCAAAGAGTTCGGTCATGGCGGCGGGGCGCCCGGAATGAACGGCGAACTCCGCGTTTATCCCGAGACCAATACCGTTGTCGTGGTGCTGGCCAATGTGGACCCTCCGGCCGCGTCGCAGTTGGCGGATGCCTTCGACCGGCGAATGCCAGTGAAATAGTGCGGGGGCGCGCCGTATGACGGGTTCGTTCGCGGCGCCGGCCTACTTACTCCAAGAGACGCGGGTGAGAGAGTAAGGCGCGAGTTGGACCGGATTCAGGGAGGCGCGTGTAAGCGATCTTCATGGTCCTGGGAATGCTGATTTTGGCGGGATCGCCGATCCGATGAGCTTGCACCATGCGTATTGGACTTTCGGCCATTCTGTGCGGTGGCAGCTTCCCGGGACGACTTGCAATCAGGAGAGGAAGGCGACCGAGCGTGAACGGCCTGCTGTCATCGCATTAGGATCGGAATAGCGCCCGGATACCTTCCTGCTCGAAATGCTGATCGCTGGTGAGCGCTTCGCTTATCCGTTCCCGGCGCATGATCTGCATGGAGATGCGATCGGTGAGACTGTAGCCTTTGTCGAGTCGCTGCCGGTAGAGTTCCGGCCCGACAGGAAGGCTTCTGCTGTATGCGGCGCAAGCGTGACCAGCCGATTCGAGAGCAACGCCTGAACATTGGCGGATGCTTCATCCCGGAAGCGGCGTAAAAATTCAGATACTCGGTGAGAACCGATTCCGATGTAATGGTTTTTCGCTGTGCCAGAGATGAGCTGAAGCCTTGCGCCTTTTCGTAAGCAGCGTCAGCTTCGTTGGTCAGCGCAATCCAGAATGATGTATCGGCAAAAACCGCGGTCATTGGCCGCGCTTGGGATGGTCGTAGAGATAGTGGTCGTGCTCATCGGCGCCATCCTTGGGAAGCCTGGCGAACTCTTCACGAGGAACGCGTTTTCTGCTTTCAGCGAAAATGTCCCAGACGGAGCGCAAATCGCGGTCAGTTTCTTCCAGATCGCGATCAAGGATCTGGTGAACATACTGCTCGGCGGAGACGCCATGCGCTTGCGCCTTGGCTTTCAGGGCCGCTTCTTTTCTTTCCGCAAGTTCAAGGGTCAAGGTCATTGTTTAATCCTCTCTCGTTCGAGCTTATCTTCTTAATATCACGTCGTTATGTCGTGACTGTGCTAAAGCCAGGACATTTTTACGTTTGGCGCACCCATCCTTTGCTCCGGAAGCAATTTCTTTCCAAACCCAGACGACTTGATAACCCGCTTTCCTGGCGAAAGCACGAACATCTCGTTCCTGGCGGGAGCAGGTCTGGTCCACGGTCGTTACGCCGCAATAGATTGCTGCAAGAGTGTCCCAATTTGACGCCAATCGAGCCGATCTAACCGAACCCCGGAATGAGGTTGTTTTCCTCCGCAAACTTGGACGACGGAGATGGAACGTTTACGCCGGCATCGGGCCCCTTTTTGGCGTGATTTTCGAGGGCAGGTCGCTGGTTTGCGGCAAATTCACGGGGAAGAGCGCTTTCGGCCGGATCGCCATGGCTTCTGGCTATGACTCGGGAGTCGATATTCTCGAAGGGTCCAGCAGCGGAGTGCCGATTCTTAGCTCCGTCGGATGGGCGACGGATCTCGGCCCAGTAGGCATCGTTGCCGGAAAATTCCACGGTCCTAACACTGTGGATGATCTAGCGGTGTTGAATGGGAACGGCACAATCTCCGTCCTGATCAACGTAACGCCGTAGACTGCAACGGACGTTCGGCAATTTCAAACCACAACCGGTGCAGTTTGCTGTTTTCCCCGGTTAGGTCGGGTATTCCGCCATTTGGCGCCAGGCGGTCTCGTCGGGACCGATGCTGAGGAGGTTGGCGGCGCGGACGAGAGGGAGCCGCAGGAGTTTGGGTTCCTGTTCGATGCGGGTGAGCCACTCGGCGGGGGAGAGCTTCATGTACTGGAGGCCGGCGCTCGCGTAGGGGGTGCTGTTGGTGTCAATGAGGGCGGGGAGGCCGAAGCGGGCGATGAAGCGCTGGATCTCGCCGGGGGACATGGGCTTCTGCTTGAGATCGACGAAATGGATGGGGATGCGGCGCTCTTTGAAGAAGCGCTCGGCGGCGCGGGTGGCGGAGGAATTACGGACGCCGAAAATCTGGACGGAGTTCATCGGCAAAGCGCGCCCGGTAGAATTGAATCAGGAAGTGCGAAGGTCACCTTATGGCAAATTTGAACGGCAAGAGCGATAGTAGCAATGGCAACAAGGGCCCGGGGGCGACGGATGCGGGAGCCTCCCAGCCGAACCCGACGATGACGACCGACTCGGGGCGGCCGATCGGGGACAACCAAAATTCGATGACGGCGGGGCGGCGCGGGCCGCTGCTGGGCGAAGACTATCTTCTTTTCGAGAAGATGGCGCAGTTCAACCGGGAGCGCGTGCCGGAGCGGGTGGTGCATGCGAAGGGCTCGGGCGCGTTCGGGCATTTCACGGTCACCCAGGACATTACGAAGTACACGAGCGCAAAGCTGTTCTCGCGAGTGGGGAACACGTGCGAGACGTTCGCGCGGTTCTCGACGGTGGGCGGCGAAAAGGGTTCGGCGGACACGGCGCGCGATCCGCGGGGCTTCTCGGTGAAGTTCTACACGGAAGAAGGCAACTGGGATATGACGGGCAACAATACGCCGGTCTTTTTCATTCGCGATCCACTGAAGTTCGGGGACTTCATTCACACGCAGAAGCGCGATCCGGAGACGAATCTGAAGTCGCCCACGATGATGTGGGATTTCTGGTCGCTGTCGCCGGAGTCGCTGCACCAGGTCACGATTCTATTCAGCGATCGCGGGATTCCGGACGGGTACCGGCACATGCACGGGTATTCGAGCCACACTTTCTCGCTGATCAATGCGAACAACGAACTGTTTTATGTGAAGTGGCACATAAGACCAAGCAGGGGATCAAGAATATCGAGGCAAAGAAGGCGGAAGAGCTGGCGGGATCCGACCCGGACTATTCGCAGCGCGATCTGTTTCACGCGATCGAGAAGGGCGATTTTCCGAAGTGGTCGGTGAACATTCAAGTGATGCCGGAAGCGGAGACGGGGAAATTCAAGTACAACCCGTTCGATCTTACGAAGGTGTGGCCGCATGGGGAATATCCCCTGATTGAAGTGGGCGAGCTGCAGTTGGACCGCAATCCGAAGAATTATTTTGCGGACGTGGAGCAGGCGGCGTTCAATCCGGTGAACGTGGTGCCGGGGATGGGGTATTCGCCGGACAAGATGTTGCAGGGGAGGTTGATTTCGTATCCGGATGCGCACCGGTACCGGATCGGGACGAATTACCAGACGCTGCCGGTGAATGCGCCGAAGTGCCCGATGCATACGTACAACCGGGATGGGGCGATGCGGTTCGACGGGAACTTCGGGTCGGCGCCGAACTATGAGCCGAACAGCATGGGCGGGCCGAAGCAGGACGCACGGTTCCAGGACCGGCCGATGGCGCTATCGGGCGAGCCGGGGGCGCGGTATGACCATCGCGAGGGGAACGACGATTATACGCAGCCCGGGAATCTGTACCGGCTGATGGACGAAGGGGCGAAGGACCGGCTGACGCATGCGATTGCGCAGAGCCTGGGGCAGACGCCGATGCGGATCCAGCAGTTGCAGTTGACGCATTTCCGCAAGGCGGATCCGGACTATGCGGCGCGGGTGGAGAAGTTCCTGGCGCAGAACGAGCGTCCGGAGTTTATCCATGGGCCAGAAGAAGCGGAGTATGCGCTGCGGCTGCCGGAGAAATAGAAGCTGCGCGAGTGGAAGGTGTGGAAGGGGCTGCCTGCGGGCGGCCTTTTTTCATTGTGCGGCGTGCGGCTTGTAGAATGGACGATTGGTGCTTGATGTTGCGGCTCACTCTTAGGGGTCTCCTCAATGAGCGAACAAAGCGCCAAACCAAGTCACACGAAACGCGGGCTCGAACCTCCCGAGCACTTTCCTGTACTTAGCTCCACCTGAAAATCGGGAGGATTGGGGTTTGTGGGATCCCAGCCGCTCCCCACAAGTAAATCAAGCCCGATTTCCTTAATCTTCAATCCGTCATACGAAAGACGTCTCGTACGCCACAAACATCCGTTCTGAGACCAAGCCGTTATGGTTACAAAATCCAGGAGAAGGAGTAACTGTTTCCTAAGCAAGGGGATAACTTGCTGGACTGGGAATGCGGGAACTTCACTGACCAGGCAAGAATTTACAGTATCGACAATATAGCCTCGACCGGCAGATATGACACCTAAGTGATCACGATTCGGACAGCTGAACAATTCATTGAGCCCTCGTCCAGTCGGATCACCGAAAGCAAACATGCCCAACCAAGGTGCACCGTTCACTGGAGTAACACGCACGAGCAAACCATCCTTTCCTCCTCCACCTGGGTTTGCAGGAAAGCGGATAACAGCGTTTTCTTGTCCTTGTGTGCACGGAAGCTCCGGTAGCTTCATAGCGTCATAACTATGATCAAATGCGAATAGCCTGTTCATGGTACGTGCAGGCCCGCCAGCGCCAGCATGTTAGAAATGAAGCCTACGGGGTCAGCCGGTGCTGTCACTCTCGCGACGCGCTTCGGATTCGTGATGACTGTGTAAACCTCGCAGATTATTCGCCGGGTGACGTAGAGCCTGGTCGCAGGATCGCGGGCCGTTTCAAGCAGGGCGCGCGAAGCCGCGTTTCGAGGCGCGTCGGCGTCAATCGCGTAAGCGAGGATGTTCGCATCAAGTACGCCCGACTCAACGGGCATCGTCAAGATCATCGTAAATGTCGGCGCGGCGTAGAAGGCTGACGACGCCGAGATGCAGCAGCGGTATATCGACCAGCTTGCCGCTCTCGACTTCGGCCGCCTTGCTGACGCCGGCCAGCGTGTTCAGCGCGTCTTGCAGGTCAGCGTCGAGCGAGAGGACGTGTTCGTGCGCCTGCACTGAGAGACGCCGCTCAATTTCGGGCTCCAACTCGAGTTTTACGGTCATGCTCCTTCCAGTTTAGGCCCGTTATGACAGAATGGCTTCGCGGAGTCTAGGGAGGTGTTTCTTGCGATTTGTTCAATGGGCGATTGTACTTTTTTGCCTGGTGCGAACGGCCGCCGCGGCGGACGATCCGTGGTGGAAGCATGCCGTAATTTATGAAATTTATCCGCGCAGTTTCCAGGACTCGAACGGCGACGGGCTGGGGGATCTGAACGGCATTACTTCGCGGCTCGGTTACCTGAAAGATCTGGGCGTGGATGCGATCTGGATCGCGCCGCTGTATCCCTCGCCGCAGGTGGATTTCGGGTACGACATTTCGGACTACGAGAACGTAGACCCGCAGTACGGGACGCTGGCGGACTTCGACCGGCTGCTGGCGGAGGCGAAGAAGAGGGACATACGGATCGTGATGGACGCGGTCTTGAATCACACTTCGGACAAGCATCCGTGGTTCATCGAATCGGCCAGCTCGAAGACGAATGCGAAGCGGGACTGGTATATCTGGCGGGACGGGAAGGGGCCGGGGAAGCCGCCCAACAACTGGCTGAGCACGTTCGGCCACTCGGCGTGGGAGTTCAACGCGGCAACGAACCAGTATTATTACCACTACTTCTATGTGGAGCAGCCGGATTTGAACTGGCGGAATCCGCAGGTGGAAGAGGCGATGTTCGGGATGCTGCGGTTCTGGCTGGACCGGGGGGTGGCGGGATTCCGGCTGGACGCGGTGCCGCATCTGTTCGAGGATCCGACGCTGCAGGATGAGGAACTGCTGGCGGGGACGAACAAGTTCGGGGACCGGCGCGAGATGACGACGCTGCAGGAGAATTTGCCGGAAGTCCACGGCGTGATTCAGCGCATGCGGGCGATGACGGACACGTATCCGGGAGATCGGGTGCTAATCGGCGAAACGTATCTTCCGAACGTGGCGGAACTGAACAAATGGTATGGGGGCGAGAAGCATAACGAGTTGCAGCTTCCCATGGATTTGCAGGTGGGGTTTGAGCCCAAGCTGGACGCGGCCGAGTTTCGCAAGCGGATCGAGGACGCGGAGACGAAGCTGAGCGGGAACCAGCCGCTTTTCGTTTTCGACAATCATGACAACCCGAGGACAGCCGCGCGCTACGGGGATGGGAAGCATAACGCGGCGATCGACAAGATGCTCGCGACCGTTTTATTTACGACGCGGGCGACGGCGATGATGTACTACGGCGACGAGATCGAGATGCCGACGACGGAGCCCACGAGCAAGGCGCAGGTGCGGGACCCGATCGGGATCAAGGGCTGGCCGGAAGAGAAGGGGCGCGATGGAGAGCGGACGCCGATGCAGTGGGAGGGTCGACGTCAGGCGGGGTTCAGTTCGAACGCGAAGACGTGGCTGCCGGTGGCGAGCAATTACCGGGAGGTGAATGTCGCGGCGCAGTTAAAGGATCCGGAGTCGATGTTGAATTGGTACAAGAAGCTGATTGCGCTGCGGCGGAGCAATGCGGCCCTGCATGACGGCGAGATGAAGATGCTGGACGCCGGGGACGCGCAGGTGGTGGCGTGGAGCCGCCGCGCAGGCAATACGGAAGTGGTGGTGGCGTGCAGCTTCGACGGGAAGGCCAGGACGGTTTCTCTGGCGCGCGCGCTGGGCGGGACGGCGCGGACGGCGCAAGTGCTCGCAGTGAGCGGGGGCGGCGCGGCGAAGAGCACGGTGGATCTAGGAGCGGTGACGCTGCCGGCGTATGGGAGCATTGTGGCGCAGGTGACGGGCCGCTGAAGGAGGCGGGCGAACAGGAATGAAAGCGGCTCTTTTACTGGCGTTGACGATGGCGAGTCTGAAGTATCCGCCGGCTCCGAAGGGGGACCAGGTGGATGATTATCACGGGACGAAGATCGCGGATGCGTACCGGGGCCTTGAAGATGCGGACGCGGCGAGCACGCAGAAGTGGGTGGCGGAAGAGAATGCGCTGACTTTCGGGTACCTGGCGAAGCTGCCGGGGCGCGATGCGATCAAGAAGCGGTTGACGGAGCTGTGGGATTACGAAAAGTTTTCGCCCATCGAGAAGGCGGGAAACCGTTACTTTTACTTCCGCAATAGCGGGCTGCAGAACCAGAGCGTGCTGTATGTGAAGGACGGGCTGCGGGGGACGCCGCGGGTGCTGCTCGATCCGAACACGTACCGTGCGGATGGGACGGCGGCGTTAAGCGGGCACACGATCAGTTGGAACGGGAAGCTGTATGCGTATGCGGTGGCGCAGGCCGGGTCGGATTGGGGCGAATGGCATGTGCGCGATGTGGCGACCGGGAAAGACCTGCCGGATGTGATTCGTTGGACGAAGACGAGCGAGGTGGCGTGGGCGAAGGGGGACGGCGGGTTTTATTACTCGCGCTATCCCGAGCCGCCGGCCGATAAGGTGCTGACGGCGCAGGCGCTGCATTCGAAGGTGTATTTCCACCGGCTGGGGGACTTAGCGAGCGCGGACAAGCTGGTGTATGAGCGGCCGGACAATCCGGAGTGGTTTCTGGACCCGCGGACGACGGAGGATGGGCGCTACCTGTTCGTCTGGGTGCAAGGCGCGGATACCGACAAGAATCTGCTGTTTTATGAAGACCTGCAGGCGCCCGAGCCGCGGATGACGGGGCTGGTGGAGACCTTCGAGGCGACGTTCGATCCGGTGGGCAATGTGGGGTCGGTGGTTTATGTGCGGACGACGGAGCGAGCGGCGCGCGGGCGCGTGATGGCGCTGGACCTGACGCATCCGGCGCGATCGGAGTGGAAGGAAGTGGTGGCGGAGCAGCCGGAGCCGCTGGACGCGGCGCAGCTGGTAAACGGGAAGCTGCTGCTGGCGTACATGCAGGACGCGCATTCGGCGGCGAAGGTGGCGGGGCTGGACGGAAAGGTCCTGCAGAGCCTGGAGCTGCCGGGGATCGGGACGGCATCGTGGGCGCGGGCGAGGCAGAGCGATCGCGAGGCGTTCTTCGGGTTCAGCACGTTCACGAGCCCGACGACCGTGTACCGGGTGGACATGAATACGGGCAAGAGCAGCCTGATGGAGAAGCCGCAATTGCGGTTCGATCCGGCGGCCTTCGAGACCCGGCAGGTGTTCTACACGAGCAAAGACGGGACGCGGATTCCGATGTTTTTGAGCTACCGGAAGGGGTTGAAGCTGGACGGGAAGAATCCGACGCTGCTGTACGGGTATGGGGGATTCGATATCGCGATCACGCCGGGCTTTCATCCTTACTTCGCGGCATGGATGGACATGGGAGGAGTGTTCGCGGTGGCGAACCTGCGCGGCGGATCGGAGTATGGGGAAGCGTGGCACCAGGCGGGGATCAAGGCGCGCAAGCAGAACGTGTTCGATGACTTCATTGCGGGCGGCGGAGTGGCTGATCGCGAACCATTACACGTCGACGCCTAAGCTGGCGATTCATGGGGCGAGCAACGGGGGGCTGCTGGTCGGGGCGGTGTTGAACCAGCGTCCGGATCTATTCGGGGCGGCGATGCCGGACGGTCGGGGTGATGGACATGCTGCGGTTCCAGAAGTTCGGATTCGGGCCGCGTGGACGGGGGAGTATGGGTCAGCGGAGAACGCGGAGGAGTTCCCGGCGATCCGGGCGTATTCGCCGCTCCACAATATCCGGAAAGGCGCGCAGTATCCGCCGACGCTGATCACGACGTCGGACCATGACGACCGGGTGATGCCGGGACACAGTTTGAAGTACGCGGCGACGCTGCAGGACGCGCAGGAGGGTCCGGCGCCGATTCTGATCCGGATCGAGACGCGGGCGGGGCATGGGGCGGGGAAGCCGACGAGCAAGCAGATCGATGAGTGGGCGGACCGGTTTACGTTTTTGAAGAGCGCGTTGGGGATGGAGTAAAGGGCGCGGCTGCTAGGGAATCGGTTGCGCATCGGCGCTTAGCGGAAACGGTCCGTCCCAAGTGGCCGTCCGGCTGTCGAAAACCCAGAAGTCCAGGCGGTCGGGCTCGGAGGCGATGGCGGGAGCGACACGGACGATTGCCTCAAAGTTGCCGTGGACTCCGTCGCCTTTGAAATTACTTTGGAAGCATTCAATGCTCCGCGGCGTGGGGCCAATTTGATTCGGCGGCGCACGGTAGCCGAACTGACGAACGAAATGCCAGGAGAAAGTGGGGTCGTCATTGTTACGGAAGTACTGTTTAATAACGCTTCCGGCGGGGACGAAGAGTTCAAAGTTGCCCTGCGTGCCCCAGTTGCTTTGGAACATTACGGGATCGCCGGTGATGCCATCGATCGGCTTGCCGTCGGGCAGGACGGGAAAAGGTCCGTTCCATTTTAGAGTCAGGCTATCGAGGTACCAGAAGTCCAGGCGGTCGGGATCGGTCGCGATCGGGGGCGCGACACGAACGATGACTTCGAAGTTCCCGTGGGTGCCGTCGCCTTTGAAGTTGCTCTGGATGAAGGTGAGGCTGCGTGGGGCGGGACCCAACTGGCTGTGGAACGCCGGGTAGCCAAACTGGCGCAGGAAAATCCACGGAAACGGAGAGTTATCGTTGTCACGCGCAAATTGCTTTACCATGTTGCCCTGAGGCACCAGCAGTTCAAAGTTGCCTTGGGCGCCCCAGTTGCTTTGAATCATGACGGGATTGCCGGTAATGCCCGTGACAGCGGTTCCGCCGGCAACCAGGGGCGCGCCGGTCCATTTGCTGGTGCGGCTATCGAGAGACCAGAAGTCCAGGAAATCCGGCTGCGAGGCGATCGCGGGCGCCACGCGCACGACGGCCGCGAAGTTTCCATGCGCTCCATCGCCCTTGGTGTTGCTTTGCAGGAAACTGCCGGCGCGTGGAGTGGGACCGATTTCTCCGGAGGTGGTGGGGAAGCCGATCTGGCGCAGGAAGTGCCAGGGGAATGCGGAGTTGTCGTTGTCGCGGAAGTATTCCCTGAACGCGCTCGCGACGGGGTCGAAGAACTCAAAATTGCCCTGCGTACCCCAGTTGCTTTGGAAGAACTGGCCGCCGTGTGAGGACGAGATGAAACTGTGAGGCGACGTGTTCTTCAGGCCAAAAACGACAACTTCGCCAGAAAAGGTAGGGGCGTAGACGCGGCCGTTGGCGATCGTCGGCGCGGTGAAGCGCGGATAAATCCCGAGAGGCGGCGAGGTGTAGATCGGATCGCCTAGCGTGGTGGCGTCATAGGCGAGCAGAACGCCTGGTTTGTCCATGGCTTTGGTATCGGGAGGGTCATCGGTGACGCAGGTGACGCAGCCCATAGCCCACACAATGCCATCGTGGTCGCCGTTCGCCGAAACCGAGAGCTGGCTGATGGCAAACCGGTTGGCGTCGCGAGGAGAGATACCGACCGGGTTTCCATCGAGATTCCCGTCCGGGGTGAAGCGGAAAGCGCGAATTCCGAGACCCCAATCAGACGCGACAAAAGCGCGGCGATCAAAGCCCGTCTGCCAGAAAACGGGCGTTGTGTGAATGTGGCGTTTGGGCATCGTGCCGCCGGGGTTGGGCTCGTGATCAAAGACGGAGACTTGCTGGACCGGATTGCTATCGGAGTGGAAGTGCCCCATGTTGTCGCTATTCAGGTTGTAGAGAATTCCCTGCTTGCTGCCATGCAGGACACGCCTTACAGGGGCGCCGTTGGCACCGGGCATCTCTGGCGGAATCATCGGTCCTGAGACGGCGAGATCGAGGTCATTGTCATTGAGGAACTGGCGGAAGGAAGGAGTGAAGTAGTCGATCACGCGAAGTGAGAGGTCAAGCTTCACGTCGCTGCTATCGAAGTCAGAGCCGGCATGGGAGTCATTGCTATCGCCGTTCCCGGTGACGATGTAGATGAACTGCCCGGCCTCGTCGACGGCCGGACCGCCGCCGCTTTGCCAGATGCCTCCGCCTTTGTGGCGCGTACCGACGACAGGATTAAAACGCGCCACCTGAAATTGATCATGC
Source organism: Bryobacterales bacterium (assembly GCA_963814235.1). Classification (GTDB taxonomy): domain Bacteria; phylum Acidobacteriota; class Terriglobia; order Bryobacterales; family Bryobacteraceae; genus Bog-113. The sequence goes on from CAWFCA010000004.1 coordinate 57,772, forward strand.
TTGGCGAGCGGGGTGGGAGAATCGGCCGTGTCGTAGCTCATGACTAGTCCGTCAAACGGTTGGATGTCACCGAACGACGCCCAAGCGATATAGATGCGATTACCCACCAGCGTGAGCGCGGCTCTTTGGTTTTGGCGGGCCGAGTTGAAGATGCCGCCCCCTTCGATATTGCCGGTAATGACTTGTCTACCGCGCTCAACTCCGTTGCGGATGTCGACAGCATGCAGGGTGTGGAAAAACAGATCCGATTGGCGGTCGGGCTGGGTCATGGCCACAAAGTAGATGGTGAAGTGAGCGAGATCAATCACGGGGGTTCCGATGATTCCCACCTCCGGCTTAATATCGGGACCGCGTCCGGGGTAGAGATGGGATGCGGTAGCGGAAATCGAGGAACCGGCATCGAAACGCCAGATAGGATCCGAGTCGGGCTGGTCAGCGTCAAAAGCATAGACCAGGTTGTGCGCCGTGGCGACATAAAGGCGGTGCTGGCCATCGATCGTGGTAAACAGGGGCTGGGCAAATACCTGACCGTCAACCAGGTAATGGCCCAGACGGTCGAAGGCCGAAGAGCCGACGGAGGCCGGGCTCAGGACGGTCTCGAGCAAGTTGGCTCCGCGTCTTTGGTTGTCATTATGTTGGGTTAGAACTTGAACGTCTGCGCAGTAAGCAGGGCGTAGCAAAAATAGGCCGGTAAGGGACAGAAACAGCGAGCACGTGACCGCGCGCTTTTGGGCATACCTTCTAATCGTTCTCATGTAATCTCCGTGACTTTCCAATCTCAATGTGAAGAACCGAGTAGAAACGTTTCAGGTCTTCACTACTAATCTGCGGAGGGTAACGGAAGAAGCGGTCTAAGACTTTTCGGAAGTTCGGCTAACGCGGCGATCCGAACAATTCGGCGGTTTGACCTACCCGGGCGCCACCGCGAGGGCCACCAGGCTAATTTGCTGCTTCGGGTTCCCTGTTTCCCTAAGTCGTCTTCTCGGAAAGGGGCTGAGCTGCTTTCCAGTCTTCGAAATCGCGCAGGGTGGCCTTCTTCAAGGCAGCCGCGGTAGTGTGTAGCCATTTCTTGGGGCGTTGTTTGAGATCCGCCGTTATTTTCCTTTGGGCGCCTTTGGAGCCAAGATGGAGGTTTGCGAGCTCGAAGCCCATGGCGCGCAGCAGGCGGCTTTCTTCGCGCTGTTTGGGTAGCGAGGCGAGATCGACGCGGGAGCAGTAGGGCGCGAGGCGGCGGATGATCCACTCCTGCTTCACGGATACGAAGGGGTCCCGGGCGCGCAAGGGGGTTGCGAGGGCTTCGGCGTACAGCGGGGCTTGGCCGCCGCCGCGCACTCCGGCCCAGAGGCAGGCGGAGGCGCAGAGGGCTTTGGCTTCGCGGGCGATCGCGGATCCGTGGAGGTTGGCGAGGAGGACGAAGCGCTGGCGGCCGAGGCTGCCGAGTCCGGCTACACGATGGATGACGCGTTCGGGGACGGCACCGGGCGGAAGCAGCTTCCGCATGCCGCGTTGGGCGGATTTGGGCACGCTCGCAGCGACTTCGGTGAGGCCGTCGAATTTCGCCCAGAACACGGTGGGGTTGCGGAGTTCACCGGTGACGGTGTCGCGGAGCCATTGGTGCTCCTGTTCGAGCACGAAGGGGCGGCCGCCGGTGGCGATGCCTTCGCGGTAGCCGGCGAGGATGGAATCGCAGGCGTCCGCGGCAGCGATGGCCAAGTGATTTTCATCGGTGGCGAGATGGGCGCTTAAGGCGAGGCGCACGAGGTCGAGCGTGTAGGGGAGGGGATATACCTCGTCGAAGTCGTTGATGCCCCAGATGAGGCGGCCTTCGACGTCGCGCCAGGTGCCGAAGTTGGCGACGTGAAGGTCACCGACGGCGAGCACGCGCGGGGCCTCGCGGGCGGCGCCGCCGTGCTGTTTCCAAAGCTGCATGAAGCGGTAGAAGGTGGCGCGCAGGAAAGAGAACGGGGACTGGGCCATCGCTTCGTGCTTCAGTTCGAGATCGCGGGGCAGCACGGTGATCCGCTTGGCGAGCCATTGCTCGTAGGAGGCGGTGGCATCGAGGATGTTCATAGGCAGAGTTTGGGGATCAGCATCCAGCGGAGGACACCGCGGGGCTCGCCGCGAAAGCCGGGGAAATCGATGGCGATGAGGGCGCCTTTTTTGACGTCGACCTGGAGCGACGGGGAGGTGAGGAGGTAGCTGACGGATTGGCTAAGAAGCGGTTCGTGGCTGGCGAGGAGCAGGTCGCCGGACTCATGGTGGGCCCGGATTTCGTTCCACAGGCCACGGGGAGAGCCGTGCGGGACGAGGGCTTCGGTTTCGATGGGCTCGGGAGCTTCGAGGAGTTTGGCGGCAAGGCGGGCGGTCTGAAGAGCGCGCTTGTAGGGGCTGGTGAGAATGATATCGGGACGGACTCCGGATTTGGCGGCGCGATGTAGAAGTTCAGACAGTTTCTCGCGTCCGCCGGATGTGAGTTCGCGGTCGGCATCGCTGCCGCCGGGCGGGGCATTCTCGGCAATACCGTGGCGGAGCAGATAGACGGTCATGAGTGTGAGAAAGTCGCTCTTATGATAACTGCCTATGCCGCGATTCGCCGCAATTGATATCGGAAGCAACTCGGTGCGGATGGAAGTGGCGGAGATGGAGCCGGGCCAGGGGGCGCGGGTCCTGGCTTCCGAGCGCCAGGTGACGCGGCTGGGGGCGAGCGTGTTCCGGGGCGGCCGCGTGAGCCAGGAGGCGCTCGAATTCCTGTGCGGGGTGTTGAGCGGGATGGCGGCGGTGTACCGGCGGCTGGATGTGGCGGCGGTGCGGGCGGTGGCGACGAGCGCGGTCCGGGATGCGAGTAATCAGAACGAGTTTCTGGCGCGGACCTCGGCGGCGCTGGGCACGGGCGTCGAGGTGATATCGGGGCAGGAAGAGGCGCGGCTGATTCATCTCGGAGTGCAGATGCGGTGGCCGCACCCGCGGCGGCGCGTGCTGATGATCGATATCGGGGGCGGGAGCGCGGAGATCATCCTGAGCAACGACCAGAAAATCGAGTTTGCGGTGTCGAAACAGTTGGGGGCGCTGCGGCTGAACGAAGTGTTTCTGAAGAGCGATCCGCCGCGGGAGCGCGATCTGCACCGGATGGAGGAGTACGTTCAGGAGCGGATTGCATCGGCCGTGCGGCGGGTGCAGAAGACGATTGGGGACCAGGCGATTGACCGGGTGATTGGGACGTCGGCGACGGCTTCGGCGGTAGTGTGCGCGATTAACCGCATTCCGCGAGCGCAGAGGGACGAGGCCGATAAGATGCGGGCGGGGACGGCGCAGATCCGGAGGCTGTATACGGAGCTGAGCCACAGCGCGCTGGCGGACCGGCAGAAGGTGGTGGGGATCGGGCCGCGGCGGGCGGAGATCATCATCGCGGGGTGCGCGGTGCTGCTGCGAACTCTCGAGGGCTTGGATCTGCCGGCGCTTCACTATTCGGCGGCGGGGGTGCGGGACGGGATCATCGCGGACCTTGCCGAGCGCGGGGTGCATCACGAGTCGCTGGAACTATCGGCGGACCAGCGGGCGACGGTGGAGGACCTGGCGGAGCATTACGGTGTGCCGTTGCGGCATGCGCGGAAGACGGGGCGGATTGCGGTGACGTTGTTTCAGGCGCTGGCGCAGCTGCACCGGTTGGCCCCGCCGTTCGCGGCGATGGTGGAAGCGGCGGGCTATCTCCACGACATCGGCCACTATGTGAGCGACACGCGGCATCATAAGCATTCCTATTACCTGGTGAACAACTCGGACATGCCGGGGTTTGAGGAGCGGGAGCGCGAGATTGTGGCGAATCTGTGCCGCTATCACCGGAAGGCGCCGCCGATTCCGGAGCATCCGAACTGGCAGACGCTGGATGCGGAGGCGCGGCGGGCGGTGCTGCTGCTGGCGCCGATTCTGCGGCTGGCGGATTCGATCGACCGGAGCCGCGACCAGCGCGTGGAGCGGGTGGCGTGCACGGTGCGGGAGAACGACGTGGTGATCGAGCTGGCGTCGAACGTGGACATCGATCTGGAGATCTGGGCGGCGGAGCGGACCAACGAATTTTTCCGTTCGATTTACGGGAGGCCGCTGGTGATCCGGGGGGTGGGGGCGTGAGTTTGTCTGAGTATGTGAGCGGGCAGGTGAAGGAACTGATCGAGCGCGTGGAGGACGCGGCGCAGCGGGCGGGGACGGAAGGCTCCGCGGCGGCGATCCATGGCTTGCGGGTCGCGCTGCGCAAGCTGGCGGAGAGTCTGCGGGTGTTCCGGGAGCTGTTTCCGCGGGGGGCGGCGGAGGCCGTGCGGAAGGAATTGCGGGCGGCGATGAAGCTGGCGGGAGAGGCGCGCAATTTAGATATCGAGCGGGATCTGCGGAAGAAGGCCAAGGTAACGGCAGAGCCGGCATGGGCGGAGCGGCGGAAGCAGGCGTATGCCGGTCTGGGGCTTGTGCTGCGGCAGTGGAACGAGGGGCGCGCGGCGGAGTCCTGGCGGGAGCGGCTGCTTGGGTAAGAGCAAATCCGGGCTGGAGTGGAAGCGGAAAGCGGAGGTGGAGAGCAATGCGCGGCGGGTGTTGCCGGCGGCGGCGCGGGCGTACTTTGCGGCGGGGCGGCGCGCGGTGGCGCACGATCGGGAACCGGCGGCGCTGCATCCGTTCCGGCTGGAGACGAAGCGGTTCCGCTATACGGTGGAGCTGTTCGGGAAGCTGTATGGGCCGTCGATGGCGGACTGGCTGGCAAAGTTGAAGCCGGTGCAGGATGCGCTGGGGCAGGTGAACGACTGCGTGACGGCGAGGGAGGCCCTGAAGAACGAGGCGGTCTTTGCGGCGTTTCTGGACCGGCGGGCGGAGCGGAAGGCGCGCGCGTTCCGGCGGACGTGGAAGCGGCAGTTCGACGCCGATGGGGAGGAAGAGAGGTGGGTACGCTACCTTTCCCAGCCCGGTGAGGGGGATCTAGGCGAGACCGAGGCCGCCATCGACCGGCAGCGTCTGGCCGGTGATGAAGTCCGAGGCGCTTAAGAAGAAGACGACGGCGTCGGCGATGGCTTCGGGGTCGCCCGCGCGGCGCAGGGGCGTGCGCTGGATCATGGGCTGGACGTCGGGCCGGGATTGTTCGGCATCGCTGAAGGGGATCACGCCGGGGGCGACGGAATTGACGGTGATGTTGGGCGCGAGGGCTTTGGCCAGGGCCTGGGTGAGCATGATGACGCCGGCTTTGGAGGCGCAGTAGTGGGCGTGATCGGCCCAGGGGCGCAGGCCGCCGAGGGAGCTGATATTGACGATGCGGCCGCCCCGATCGCGCATGAGGCGGGCGGCGGACTGAGCGCAGAAGAAGACGGCTTTGAGATTGACCGAGTGGATGAAGTCCCAATCGGTTTCTTCGATGTCCATAACGTTGAGGCGGGTGAAGCGGGCTGCGTTGTTGACGAGGGCGTCGAGGCGGCCGTGATCGCGTTCGATGGAGGCGAACAGGGCGCGGATTTCGGCAACGCTTTCCAGGTTGGCGCGGTAAAGCGGGGCGCCGCCGCAGGCTTCGGCGGTGTCGCGGGCTTCGGCTTCGGAGTGGTGGTAGTGGATGAGGACGCGCGCGCCTTCGCGGCTGAGGCGGAGCGCGAGGACGCGGCCGATGCGGCGGGCGGCGCCGGTGACGAGGATGATGTGGCCGGTAAGATTCATAGCGCGGACTTCCGGAGTGTTGACCCGCGGGGTGAGCTTTTCGATGACGCGGCCATCCCCGGATCGTGCAGTTGATCGATCATATCGAGATCCGCATACGGGTCGTCATTCGTGCGCCAAGAGCCTCTCGAAAGAACGCGCAGCGAGATCGCGAGCGACGCGGCTAAAGCGATGTGGGCCAAGAAGCGAGCGAAAGTGGAAGCAGCGGTCTCGGGGAAATAAAAAGGGGTTGCGGCAGCGCCTTGGTAACCGGATTGGCTTCTGACCGCGCGGCAGCAGGTCTTTGACCAATGACTGACACACAGCTTCACATCGCCATCGGCTTGCCGATGCTCTTCAACGGCGTGCTGATCACCTTCTTCCTCCTGTACATGAATGCGCGGTTCGACGCTGCGAGCGCGCGGTTCACCTCCATCGACCGGCATCTCGACTCCCTTGAAAAGATCTGGGACGAGAAGCTCGCGCGCGTGGAAGGTGTGATGGACGCGCGTCTGAAGCATCTGAAAGAAAGATAAATCAGGCGGAAGGCGGTGGCGTGTCCGAAACCTCCATCACGCGACGGGGTCGGGGTGGATTTCCAGTTCCACTTCGGGTTGGATGCGCGGGGCGGGTTCGGGCAGGCGTCCAGTGAAGTGGGCCCAGCCCCAGAAGACGGCCGTCGTAGAGCTGGCGACGCCGGCCCAGAGCCCGATGGTGCGGATGTCGATGCGGGTCGAGGCGAGGCCGGTGGCGCCCATGGAGAGCATCATGATCGACCACTGCATGGATTCCATGGTGGAGAACACGCGGCCGCGGAAGCGATTATCGACGTGATGGAGCAGCTGGCTCTGGTTGAGAACGGAACTGACGGCGACGCCGGCGCGTGAGATGGCGATGAAGAGCAGCGCGAGGCGGAAATTGCGCATCTGGCTGAAGACGATGTAGCCGCCGCCGTGGACGATGTAGCAGAGGACGACGGCGATCTTATAGGCGCGGAAGCTGAGGCGTTTGCCGAGGTAGAAGGCGAGGGAGCCGCCGGCGAGCAGGCCGACTCCGGCGAAGCTCCAGATGATGCCGATGCCCGACGGGCCGCGATGGAAGACGAGCTCACCGAAGAGGCTAAACAGGACTTGCGCGGCGCCGCCCCCGGTGGCCCAGCCGACGCCGACGAGGGCAATGCCGAGTATGAGCGGCGTTCCAGCCATATAACGCAGACCTTCGGCATATTCGCGCCAGGGCCGCACGACGTCGTTTTCACTGAGGACGGCGCGCTCCACGCGGAAGGAGCCCTGGGTGAGGCGGAGGCCGGAGACGCATGCGGCGGAGACGATGAACGAGATGGAATTCAGAATGAAGGCCCAGCGGTAGCCGAGGCTGCTGACGGTGAGTCCGCCGAGGGCGGCGCCGATGGTCAGGGTCATCCAGCCGGTGATCTGGGTGACGGAATTGGCGGCATGCAGTTCTTCGCTGGTCGCGATGGTGGGCAGGATGGCGGAGCGGCCGCTGGTGAAGAACGGCGACGCGAACATGAGCAGCGCACTGAAGAGGTAGATGAAGACGTTGTCGGAGTGCGGGATGGCGAGGATAAAGCCGAGGGCGATGACGGCGCGAACGAGGTCGCTCGCGATCATCACCTGGCGGCGATCCTGGCGGTCGAGCAGCACGCCGGCGATGGGGCCGGCGAGGACGGCGGGGACTGCGCGGGCAAGCATGACGAGCGCGGCGGACGTTCCCGAATGGGTGTGGGCGAGGGCTAGCCCGAGGACCGCGATGTTATTGAAATGATCGCCGATCTCGCTGACGATCTGGCCGGTCCACAACCGCCTGTAATTGCGGTTGGAACGCAGTAACTGGACGACGGTCATGCCACGCGAACGGTTTCCTCGCGAACGGTGATGGCGCGGATGTAGTCAAGATCGAGATCGTAGCCGAAGCCGGGCCGGTCGCTGACGGCGATCAGGCCGTCGCAATCGATGTCGATAGGCGGATGGGTGATGTCCTGCTTCCAGTAGCGCTTGCTGGCGGAGACATCGCCGGGCAGGGTGAAGTTGGGGAGGGTGGACAGGGCGATGTTGTGGGCGCGGCCGATGCCGGCTTCGAGCATGCCGCCGCACCACACGGGGATGCCGGCCTTCTGACAGACGTCGTGAAGGCGTTTGGCTTCGGCGAAGCCGGCGACGCGGCCCAATTTGATATTGATAATGCGGCCGGCTTTGAGATGGAGGGCCTGCGCGGCGTGGTGGGCGGAGCGGATGCTTTCATCGAGACAGAGCGCGGTTTCCAATTTAGCCTGCAGCGCCGCGTGGTCGATGATGTCGTCGTGGGCGAGGGGCTGCTCGATCATCATGAGGTAGAAGTGATCGAGTTCGCGCAGGCGCTCGGTATCGGCGAGGGTGTAAGCGGAGTTGGCGTCGGCCATGAGGCGGATCTCCGGGTAACGCTCGCGGACGGCGCGGACGACATCGATGTCCCAACCCGGTTTGATTTTCATTTTGATGCGCTGGTAACCGGCGGCAAGCTCGGTATCGATTTTGGCGAAGAGCTGATCGACGGTGTCCTGGATACCGATGGAGACACCGCAGGGAATCTGCTTGCGCGCGCCGCCTCCGATCGCCTTCCAGAGGGGCTGGTCGTGCATGCGGGCCTGGAGATCCCAGATGGCGGCTTCGAGGCCGCCCTTGGCCATGTTGTGTCCGCGGATGGGGGCGAGGATCGGGTAGACGTCTTCGGCGCGCTTAATGGGATTGGTGAGGATGCGGGGCGCGGCGTAGTTTTTGGCGATGAGCCACGCGCTTTCGGTCCATTCCTCGTTGTAAAAAGGATGCTCGCCGGCGGTAATCTCGCCCCATCCGGAAAGGCCTTCGGAGCGGGCTTCGACGATCAGGATGTCGCGTTCGTACGTGCGGCTGAAGCTGGTTTCAAAGAAGTGGACCAGCGGCATGCGGAGCTGGCGCAAAACGAAGCTGTCTATTTTCATGGCCATCTTCCTAAGAGGTAATCGCCGCCGGAGGGTGTCTTTTCGAAGCCGATGACGGCGAGCCCGGCGGCGAGATGCGCGGCGAGGGCTTCGCTGACGCGGGACTGGATTTCACGGGCGCGGGCGAAATCGATCTTGCGGAGATCGTCGATTTCGCGGGGCACGGAGACGCGCGTTTCGATGGGAGCACGTTCGAAGGGTTGACCGGCGACGGCGGAGCGGGCGCGTTCGCCGCCGATCCACCACTCGGCAATGATGCGATCGGTGGGGAGGCCGCCATGGAGCACGCTGGTGGTCTTGCCGTATTGATTGAAGACGTGGCGGCGCACGATGGCGCCCAGGCGTTCGATGTTGAAGTAGGCGTTCTTGATCTCGAGGGGATCGAAGGTCCACTCCATCAGCTCGATGCCGCGGGAAAGCGCTTCCTCGCGCTGGGCGAGTTTTAACATACGGCCGATGCCGTAGTTGCGATAGCGCTCGGAGACGCCGACCATGTGGCTGTGCAGGTAGGCGCCGAAATCGCGTTTGATGCCGGGAATGGCGAGGGCGAAGGCGACCATCGCGGGACCATCGTAGGCGCCGAAGGCCTGGCCGCCGACCTTGGTAGCAACGGTGAACAGGCGGACGGGGAGCAACTCGATGTCTTCGAACTTCCAGATTTCTTTCTGGAGGCGAACGGCATCGCGGAACTGTTCCTGGCGGGTGAGCGGCTCAATACGGATGGCCGGAGCCGCTTTCATTTCGCTACTTTGGCCTGCTGCCACAGTTCTTCCATTTCGGCGATCTGGCTATCGCGAGGAGTTTTGCCGCGCTGGGCGAGCCCGCGCTCGACGAAGCGGAAGCGTTCGCGAAAGCGCGCGTTGGAGCGGCGCAGGGCTTGTTCGGGATCGACCTGGACGAAGCGGGCCAGGTTGACGAGGACGAAGAGCAGATCGCCGATCTCGTGTTCCCGTTCGGGCTGGGTCTGGGCGGCGGCCAGTTCGGCGCGCTCCTCGTCCAGCTTTTCGAGAACGCCGGCGATGCTGCTCCAGTCGAACCCGGACTGGGCTGCGCGGGAGCTGATCTGCTGGGCTTCAACGAGGGCGGGAAGGGTGCGCGGGACGCCGTCGAGGAGACCGGACTCGCTCTGGGGAGTGCCCTTTTTCTCGACGGCTTTGATCTCGCTCCACAGCCGGCGAACATCGGCTTCGGTCTCGGCCTGTTGATCGCCGAAGACGTGAGGGTGGCGGCGGATGAGTTTCTGGGTGATGGCGTCGACCGAATCACCGATCGAGAAGTAGCCGGAATCTTCAGCGATACGGGCGAAGAAGACGCACTGGAGCAGCAGATCGCCGAGCTCGCCGCGCAGCTCATCCCAGTCCTGGCGATCGATGGCATCCATGACTTCGTAGGTCTCTTCGAGGAGGAAGGGCTTGATGGAATCGAAGGTCTGTTCGCGGTCCCAGGGGCAGCCGCCGGGAGCGCGGAGTCGGCGCATGGTCTCGACGAGGCGCTCGAACTTCGCGCCAACTGGAGGTTCGGAAGCCATGAAGGGGATACCGTTCAAGATAGCATCCGTTGTTATGCTGGGTTTTATGAACCAAACCGACAAGTTTGAACCGTCATCGGTGCGGTTCCGTTTTGGACAGGCTTATCGCAGATGAACGTTTTGGTTCTGGGGTCGGGGACCAGTTCCGGCGTCCCGACTATCGGATGCCACTGCGCGGTGTGCCATTCGGCGGACCGCCGGGACAACCGGCTGCGACCCTCGGTGCTGGTGGAAAATGCCGGGCGCAACATCGTGATTGACACGACGCCGGACTTCCGCACGCAAGTGCTGCGCGAGCGCGTGGATCATGTAGACGCGATTCTGTTCACGCACGATCATGCGGATCACATTCTGGGATTCGACGACATTCGTCCATTCAACGTGATCCAGCGCGGGCGGATTCCGGTGTATGCGGCGGCCAACACGATGGAGTCGCTGCGGCGCATTTTCCCGTATGTGTTCGATCACAAGAGCCGGACGACGTTCATCCCGGAAGTGGAGGCGCACGACCACGAAGGGGCGGTCTTTCAGCTCTTCGGTCTGGACGTGCAGCCGATCCCGCTGATGCACGGCAAGCTGCTGATTTACGGGTACCGGCTGGGCGATTTCGCGTATCTGACGGACCATAGCGAGATACCAGAAGAGTCCATGGAGATGCTGACGGGTCTGGACGTGCTGTTTCTGGACGCGCTGCGGTACAAGCCGCACCCGACGCATTCGACGGTGGAGACGGCGCTGCGGAACGCGGAGCGGATTAGGCCGAGGCGGACGTATCTGACGCACATCTGCCACGATCTTCCACATGCGGCGACGGAAGCGCTGCTGCCGCCGAACGTGCATCTAGCGTACGACGGGCTCCGGATCGCGTTGGGGGCCGGTCGCTAGGGATGCGGGTCTGGCGGGATCTGAAGGACGTCCCGGCCGATTTCGGGCCGAGCGCTTTGACGATCGGCAATTTCGACGGGGTACACGCGGGGCATCGGGTATTGATGCGGCGGGCGGCGGAGCTGGGGAGGCAGAACGGATGGAAAGCGTCGGTACTGACGTTCGACCCGCATCCGGCGCGGGTAGTGGCTCCGGAGCGAGCGCCGCGGATGATCACGTCATTCGCGCGGCGCACGGAGTTGATGGGGCAGGAAGGGATCGAGCAGGTGCTGGTGCTGCCGTTCACGCGCGAGGTGGCGGCGTGGTCCGCGGAACAGTTTGTGCGCGAGCTGCTGGTGGGGCGATTAGGCGTGCGCGCGGTGGTGGTGGGCGAGGATTTCCGCTTTGGGCACAAGCAGGAAGGCGACACGCGGATGCTGGAGGCGCTGGGGGCCAGGTACGGCTTTCAGGAAGTGCTGGTGGCGCCGGTGGCGGTGCGCGGGGAGCGCGTATCGAGCAGCCTGGTGCGGGAATGGGCGGCGCGAGGACGGGTAGACCGGGCCGCGCGTTTGCTCACGCAGCCATTCACGCTGCAGGGGCGGGTGGTGGCGGGGCGCGGAATCGGCTCCACGCAGACTGTGCCGACGTTGAACCTGGAGCCGGACTCCGAGGTGATGCCGCTGGCAGGCGTATATGTAACGCGCACGCGGGATCTGGATGACGGGCGTGGGTGGGAATCGATCACGAACGTCGGGGTAAGGCCGACATTTGGCGGGGAAGGGACGACGGTGGAGACGTTTCTGCTGAGTCCGTTCACGCCGCCCACGCCGGAGCGGATCGCGGTGCAGTTCCTGCGGCGGGTACGCGGGGAGCGAAAGTTCGATTCGGCGGAGTTGTTGAAAGCCCAGATTCTGGCGGACGCGCGGCAGGCGCAGCGGGTACATGCGCGGCTGCGGCGGTTTGGTTCGTAATTGCCGGGCGCCTAATTCACCGGGACGAAGCCCGCGAACACGGTGCCGCACTCCTCGAGAGTGCTGAGAGGGACGAAGTCGCAAGCGGCGGCATAGCGGCCCCAGAGTTCCATGATGCCCGCGTGGGCATGCGCCCGTTCGATGCCGCCCTCGGCCCATTCGAAGACCTCGACCACGGTACCGTCCGCGGAGGTGGCGATAACCTCGGCGCGATCGGTGGCTAAGCCGAGGCTGCGCAGGTAGGGGACGTGCTCGCGGGTGAGGGACAGGAGTTCGGCTTCTTTGCCCGGTTTGGGCTTATAGGCAACGATGGAGAGGCGGGCAAGGGGATTCATGGAAAGTGGTTTCGCGGACCATCTTAATATGAGCGCGCGTGAGATAATTTCCCTTCAACCCAAAAACCCCCATCAGGAGCAAGAAAGAGAATGAGTATTTCCGCGGGCAAGCAGAAGCATATGGACGCGCTATCGAACAAGGCGGGCGTGATCGCGGCGGCTGCCATGGACCAGCGCGGCAGCCTTCAGAAATCGTTGGCGTCGGCCAAGGGCGTATCGACCAAAGAGATTACCGACCAGATGATGCAGGAGTTCAAGACGGTGGTCACGCGGGTGTTGACCCCGCATGCGAGCGCCATCCTGCTGGACCCGGAGTGGGGGCTGCCGGCGGCGAAAGAGCGCGCGCCGAATGCCGGGCTGCTGCTGGCTTATGAAGCGAGCGGTTATGACAACACGCAGCCGGGCCGCCTGCCCGATCTTCTGCCGCATGTGAGCGTGAAGCGCATTGTGGACTGGGGCGCGGACGCGGTGAAGATCCTGATCTATTACACGCCGTTCGACGATCCCAAGGTGAACGACATCAAGCATGCGTTTATCCAGCGCATCGGGGCGGAGTGCGATTCGTACGACATCCCGTTCTTTCTGGAATTCATCGGCTACGATCCGCAGGGAGGCGATGAGAAAGGGCTGGAGTTCGCGAAATTGAAGCCGGAGATCGTGACCAAAAGCATGCAGGAATTTTCCAAGCCCGAGTACATGGTGGACATGCTGAAGGTGGAAGTGCCGATCAACGCGGTGTATGTCGAGGGCAGCAGCGTTTACAAGGGCCAAAAAGCGTATAGCCGGCAGGAAGCGCTGGATCTGTTCCGGAAAGCGGCCGACGTAGCGACGAAGCCGTTCATCTATCTGAGCGCGGGCGTGGACAATGCGCAGTTCATCGAGTCGCTGCACATGGCTTCGGAATCGGGCACCGATTATTCGGGCGTGCTGTGCGGGCGCGCGACGTGGAAGGAAGGCATGCCGATCTATGCCAAGCAGGGCGTGAAGGCCTTGGAAGACTGGATGAGCACGGAAGGCGTTAAGAATATTAACGCTGTTAACAACGCGATCACGTCGGCGAAGAGCTGGAAGCTGAAATCGTAGCCGCGGCGTGTGTCCGGCCTCGTTCGCTTTGAGCGATGACGGCGGAGGCCAGGCAGTTGCCGAGGACATTCACGGCGGTTCGTCCCATATCCATCAAGGCATCGACGCCGAGGATGACGGCGATGCCTTCCATGGGCAGGTGAAACGTAGCGAGCGCGCCGGAGAGCACGACGATGGACGACCGCGGGATACCGGCGACGCCTTTGCTCGAGAGCATCAGCGTGAGCATCATCAGGATCTGCTGGCTGAGCGGGAGCGCAATACCGGCGGCCTGCGCGACGAAGACGGAGGCCACCGCGAGGTAGAGCGTGGTGCCATCCAGGTTGAAGCTGTAGCCGGTAGGGAGGACGAAGCCCACGATGTGCGGAGGGACGCCGAAGGTCTCCATGTTTTCGAGCGCGAGCGGCAGGGCAGCTTCGCTGGACGCGGTAGAGAACGCGATCAGCACCGGCCCGCGCACGGCGGTGAGGAAGCGGCGCAACGGGATGCGAAACGCGGCAATCACGCTTCCGAGCACCGCGACCACGAAGATTAGCAGAGTCAGATAGAGCGTAAGGAGCAGCTTGCCGAGTCCGAAGAGGACGGGTAACCCGTTGGTCCCGACCGTTACGGCGAGCGCCGCGCCTACACCGATGGGCGCGAACCACATGATGTAGTGGGTGTAGCGGAACATCACTTCGGACAGCGATCCGCAGAAAGCCACGACAGGTCCGGCTTTGGCGCCGATGGCGAGGCAGGCGGCCCCGAACAGGAACGAGAAGACGACGATCTGCAGGACATCGCCGCGCGCCATGGCGTCGATGACGCTGGCGGGGAAGACGTGTTCGAGCACGATGTCGAGGGTTTGCCTGGGGAGACTGGCAGCGGGGGCGGCGCCGGAGGGCGTCAGGGTCATGCCGCGGCCGGGCTGCAGCAGATCCACGCCCGCTAATCCAACAAACAGGGCCACGGTGGTGACCGCTTCGAAGTAGAGGAGCGCCTTGATGCCGATGCGTCCCATCTGCTTCAGATCGCCCGCGCCGGCGATGCCGAAGACCAGCGTGCCGAAGATGAGTGGCGCGAGGATGGATTTGATGAGGCGCAGGAAGACGGTACTGAGCGGTGCGAGGTTGCGGGCGACGCCGGGCGCGGCCACGCCGAGCCCGATGCCCAGCAGCATGCTGATCAGAATCCAGGCGGTGAGCGGGACGCGGCGCAGGCTCATGAGCGGATTTAATCGGCCCACTTGAGTTTTTGGCGCAGCACGTCGAAGAAGGACTTGTTGGGGGAGCGGACGAGGTAGACGAAGTGATGGGCGCTGCGGCACTCGATGCGATCGCCTTCGTGCAGGGGTTCGCCGACCTGGCCGTCGACGGTGAGAAAGGCGGAATCGTCGACAGCGCGGTTGACCACCGTGATCACGACATCGGAGGGCACGAGCACCGGGCGATTGGTGAGGGTGTGGGGACAAATGGGCGTGATGCAGACGGCGTCCACGGTGGGGAAGACGATGGGCCCGTTGGCCGCGAGCGAGTACGCGGTGGAGCCGGTGGGAGTGGCCAGGATCAGGCCGTCGGCAAAGTAAGAGCACATGTAGTGCGTGTTCACGTAGACCTCGACTTCGATCATGCGGGCGATGGAAGACTTGGTCACGACGACATCGTTGAGGGCTTCATAATTGGCGACGAGCTGCTCGTTGCGCTTGATCTCGACGCGGAGCATGCGGCGCTTGCTGACCTTATGCTCGCCGGCGAGGGAGCGCTCGAGCTCAGGGAAGAGGTTATCGACGGTGATGGCGGCGAGGAACCCGAGGCTACCGAGGTTGACGGCGAAGAGAGGAATCTGGCGATGGCCGACGGAACGGGCGGCGGAGAGCAGAGTGCCGTCGCCTCCGAGCACGATCACGAGTTGGCAGCCTTCGGGGACGTGCTCGCGCGGCAGACCGTCCGGCAGACCCGCGTAGAAAGCCGTCTCGGTATCCATGCGGTAGGCAATCTGGCGCTCATCGAGCCACAGCAGCAATCGCGGGACCAGCGCCTGGGCGGCATGGGTGTTGGGTTTGGAGAAGATGCCGACGGTCGTGATGGGTGACATGGGTGGCTATTGGGAGCGGCGGGCGTGCAGAAGGAACTCGCGGTTGCCTTCGGCGCCGCGGATGGGGCTATCAATCAGGGCTGCGGTGAAGCCCAGATCGGCGACGCACGTGACGACACGGTCGCAGGCGGCCTGGTGCAAGGCGGGGTCGCGCACGATGCCGCCCGCGCCCACCTGGCCTTTGCCGACCTCGAACTGCGGCTTGACGAGAACGACGAGATTGCCTTCGGGCTCGAGCAGGGGCACGACGCCGGGCAAAACCAGAGTCACGGAAATGAAGCTTACATCGCAGACCACGATCGCCGCAAATTCACCGATGACAGCGAAGGTGAGATGGCGGGCGTTGACAGTTCTCGTGGACGACGACGCGCGGATCGTTACGGAGCCGCCAATCCAACTGAGCGGTGCCGACATCGACGGCGTGGACGCGGGCGGCGCCGGCCTGCAGCAGACAGTCGGTAAAGCCTCCGGTGGATGAGCCGATATCGAGGCAGAGCTTACCCGCGGCATCGATGGCGAAGTGATCGAGCGCGGCCTGGAGTTTGAGGCCGCCGCGGCTGACGAAACGGGGGCGGCGCAGGACTTCGATGCGGGCGTCGAGCGGAGACGGGCTGGCCGGGCTTGTGGGCTTTTGTCCGTTGAGCAGGACTTCGCCGGCCATGATCAGGGCCTGCGCTTTCTCGCGCGAATCCGCCAGGTCGCGATCGACGAGGAGGCGATCGAGGCGTCCTTGCGCGGACGCGGGGCAGCGATCATGATTTGCGGTAGACGATCAGGTCGGCGATGTCGCGGAGGCGGGAGCGCGCGATCGCCGAAGGGGGCGAGAGAGTCGTGGGCGCGCTCGCATTCCATCTGGGCCATGGCGCGCGAGCGATCGATTCCATAGACGGCGGGGAAGGTGATTTTGCCCTGGCCGGCGTCCTTTGCCGGCGGTCTTGCCGAGGGCCGCGGAAGATTCCTCGACGTCGAGGATGTCGTCGACGATCTGGAAGGCCAGGCCGATGTGTTCGCCGTAGCGCGGAGAGCGCGTCGAGCTGCCTCGGCGTCGGCGCCCGCCTAGATCGCGCCCATGCGGACGCTGGCGCGCAGCAGGGCTCCGGTCTTCGCGCGATGGATGTAGTCGAGCAACTCGGCGGTGGGCGGTTGGCGCTCGCCTTCGATGTCGGCGACCTGGCCGCCGATCATGCCGTCGACCGTGCCGGAGGCGGTGGAGAGTTCGGCGATCAGCGGCGACTTGTCTGGCGCGAGAGGCGCAAGGTTCGCGAGGGTGTTGAAGGCGAGGGTGAGCAGGGCGTCGCCGGCCAGGATGGCCATGGCTTCGCCGAAGACTTTGTGGCAGGTGGGCTTGCCGCGGCGAAAGTCGTCGTTGTCGAGCGCGGGAAGGTCGTCATGGATCAGCGAGTAGGTGTGGATGAATTCGAGCGGCAGGCGGCCGTCGATCGGCACCGTTGACGTCGTCGCGACAGCGTGCGGGCCGCTTCCAGGAAAAGAATGGGTCGGATGCGTTTGCCGCCGGCGAACAGGCTGTAGCGCATGGCGCGATGGATGGTGGCGGGCGGCGAATCGATTCGGCGGGGCACAGGCGGTCGAGCTCGGCGTCGATGAGATTCTGCTGCTGCGGCCAGATATTCGGAAGGTTCATCCTTTCTCGGGACGAAACGGTTCCGGCTGCCATTTGCCCTCCTTGCGGATCAGCATCTCGACGCGGGTTTCGGCCTCTTCGAGTTGTTTCCGGCAGGATTCGCTGAGGCTCATGCCTTTTTCGAAGAGTTCGAGCGATCGTTCGAGCGGCAGGTCGCCCGCTTCCAGCTCTTTGACGATTTTTTCGAGCTCATCGAGGCAGGTCTCAAAGGACGCGACAGGGGCTTCGGACATCGAACTATTTTAATGGATGGGCGGAGGCAATCGCCGGGGTGTGGGAACGGAGGGTGTTAGGACCCGCGGGAAGCGATGCAGAGTATCTGGGACTAATTGATAGAAACCGGGACTAATTGCCGGTTGTACTCGGCGGACGAAACTTACTTTACTTCTAAAAGCAATGGAAGGTACTACTCTGGTATTCTTCTCGTCTTCAATAGGCCCGCCTGCGTTGACCCTTCCGGCCAAACCCCGTAGGGTTGGATGAGTGGTTCCGGCGCACTTCCAAGCTAGCGCAAGAATCCAACTCGGAGGAGTTATTCATGTTACAGAGAGTATTGAAGACGGTATTAGTGGCTGCGTCGTTGACCGCAGCCATACCCGCGTTCGCGGATGTTCTGAACACGGTCGGAAGTGTGGAAATCACCTCCGGAAACATTGCGTTTTATCCACTCGGGGGGACTTCGGGCACATTCGTGGTGGGTCCGCCCGATACCGGGATGTTCGCGGGACTGGCGGTGACAACGGGCACCATCATGGACTTGAACAGTACGGCCGAGCCGATCAACACGCAGGTCAATGTTCCGAATTTCATGACATTTGCGGCGGCACCCAATTTGAGCTTTACGTTGACCGAACTGCTGGGCGGAACCCAGGGAGCTTGCCCCGGGCCGCCTCCCGCCCCGGGTCAGAGTTGCACGCCGACCGGGACTCCGTACAACCTGAACAACCTGACGGCGAACAGCTCCAGCGCAGGTTTCACGGTTAATGGATACGTGGTGGATACCAATCACCCCGGCACGCAGACGTCGTTTTCGGGACTCTTCACCACGCAGTTCGCCAATGAGAGTCTGCAGCAGGTGATTCAGACGATCGAAACGGGTGGGAAGCTGGATGCGACGTTCTCGGCGCAGTTTATCGCGACGCCAACGCCGGAGCCAGGCACGATCTTCACTCTGTGCGGCGGTGGTCTGTTGATGCTCGGAATGCGCGCGTTCAGGAAGCGCAATCCCGCTTCGAAATCGGTCTAGAGGTTTGCAGTTCACTGGGCGAAGTGCCATGAGGAGCGATGAGGATCGCTCCTCGATTCTTTTGGCTGAGTGAAGATAGATCAGTCAACAGTACAGGGTCGGAAAGTTATACTTAGACCACATGATTGGCTTACTTCGCGCAGGCTTCCCGACTGTAGCTTTGTTAGTAGTGACTATGCGAGGCGGATACGGGCAGAGTACGGCTCTACCCAAGGAGACGCAAGACGCTTTGGAGACACTGGCGAAGCTGCATGAAGCCTGGGGGCCGGCAGCCAGTTCGCCCCACGCAACACTCACGATCAAGGAAGTAGCTCATTCCGGCAGTACGGTGACGCTGCGATTGTTCGCGCAAGGTTTACCGAAGGACGGGTCGTATGCGCTTTTGGGGTGGCCGGTGACGCAGAAGATGCCCACGGAGGTTTTGAAAGGAATCACGCTGGACGCGTCCGGGATGGCGATCTGCGCGGGAAGGCCCGGCACTTGCGGCAAGCCCGAGAAGCCCGACGATCCCATCGACCTGATGTTGACGCCGATCGCGGGAGAACCGGTGCGGCTGGCTCTGGTTGCGGCCGACGGGAAGACGAAAGCGTTCGCCAAGCTGGTTCCCATTCCTTTGACTGGGGTGAATGAAGGCTGTACCGTTAACGCAACCCTGCTAACCCCCGGCGGCGAACTGCTGCTGGTGGAGGGCTCGGGATTTGAGCCGAAGAGCGAGGTCAGGATGACGGGAAATTCGGAAGGGGAAATCCACTCGAAGCGCGCGAACGCGGACGCCGCAGGGCACTATGTGACCGCGATCCTGCCGTTTAAAGAAGGTTTGGCGCACGGGACCATCCAGATTCAGTTGAAGTCGGCGCAGTGCGCCCCGGCGGTGAAAGTGGACTGGGGCCGGCCCAAGTAGATCGATCAGTTCGGCTTACCGGCGCCGGTCACATCGATCTCGGCGGCTTTGATATCGGCGGGGATGAAGGAACGGTCGAGAAGATCTTTCATATCCACCCGGGCGTTCAGAATGCCGGCCTTGATGCCCATATCGCGGATTTTCTCCATCTCGGCATCAGTGGGATTCAGCATGCGGTAGCTGACACGATCGGGCGGCTCGGTGAGCACGAAACGGACCAGCTTCTCATCCTGGCGGAAGAAGGGCGTGACAACCTTCGCAGCATCCAGACGGTGCGTCTCGGCCCACTCGCCGCTCTGGGCGATGCCGCGGACCAGGTCGTGGACCACGGCGGGGCGTTCGTGAATCAGCTTTTCATGGACGACAAGCACGCACGAGATGAAATGCGGCCAGATGTCCTTGGCATAGTAGAGAACGCGCCCGCTGCCATCGAGCTCAGCCTTGGCGGCGAACGGTTCACCGACGAAATAGGCATCGATGGCTTTGGCGGCGAGGGCGCCGGGCATATCGGGCGGGGCCATTTCCACGAAATGGATTTCGTCGGGACCGACGCCCTGGTCGTCCATCAGCTTGTGAATGACCAGGTTCTGGTTGCTGTACTTGCTGGGAATGGCGAAGATTTTGCCGCGCAGATCGCGCAGGCTGGAGGCGGCCAGATCCTTGCGGACCATGACCGTCGAGCCATCGCGGTGTCCAAGGTAAAGGATCTTCACGGGGACGCCCTGCTCGCGCAGTTTCATGGCGAGCGGCGCGATCATGAAGCTCGCCTGGAGGCGTCCGGCTTTGATGGACTCGACGACGGTCGGGAAGTCGGTGAAGCGCTGCGACTGGAAGCGCGTGGAAGCGCTGGTGCGGGTGGCGAAGTCGGTGACGGGACAGGTGAGGTGACAGGTGACCGGAAGGAAGCCGACCTTCAACATTTCGCGGTGGCCGGCGGTTCCCGAGGCGAGCGACGGGTCTGCGTTGTGCACCCAGGGTTTGAATCGCAGCAAGGCCAGGACGGCTACGAAGAGGACGAGGGCGGCGCCCCAGCGGACGGCGGAAGATCGAAACATGCGAGGTGTTCCTTCAGGCGATGGCGGCATCGTATTCCAAATTCAGTTCACCGAGGATGACGTGCGTGGCGCGCACGACTTCGGGATGAGTGGGATCGCGCGGCCGCGCGGCCTGGATGCGGAGTTCGGCGCGAATCTGGGCGGGGCGCTCGCTGAGGACGATCACGCGATCGGCAAGCTGCGCCGCCTCTTCGATGTCATGCGTGACCAGGACGACGGTGCGCGGGCGTTCGTGGAGGATCCGCGAGAGCTCCTGGCGCATGCGCAGGCGCGACAAGTAGTCCAGGGCGGAAAAGGGTTCGTCCATCAGAAGGATGTCGGACGCGCCGGCCAGCGCGCGCGCCAGCTCGACGCGCTGCCGCATGCCGCCGGAGAGTTGGTGCGGATAGCTTTCGCCGAAGCCTTCCAGCCGGATGAGCTGCAGCAGTTCCGCGATCTGCTTCTGGCGCTCACGGTCATCGGCAAGGCTGCGTAATCCAAGGGCGATGTTTTGCTCGACGGTCTGCCAGGGAAAGAGGCCATCCTGCTGGTAGACCATGCGCACTTCGCCGTGGCGCTCGATGATGTCCGGCGGTGGGCCGGTCGTAGCCTGAAAGCAGGTTCAAAAGCGTAGTTTTGCCGCAGCCGGACGGGCCCACGACGGCGACGAATTCGCCGCGGAGAAATGGCGAGCGACAAGTCACGGAAAACGTCGAGTGCTCCGAACGAGCGCGAGACATTCTCCAACCGCAGGGGGAACAGTCCGGACTTACCGTTCATAGCCCCAGCGCACACTCGGGATGCGGGTGAGTTGGACGAGGACGCGGTCGATGGCGACGCCGACTAGGCCGATGACGATCATCTCGACGACGAGGATGTCGGTGCGGAGGCCGTTGCGGGAATCCATGACGGCGAAGCCCAGGCCATCGCGTCCGGCGATCATCTCGGCGGCGACCACGACCAGCCAAGCGACGCCCGCGGATACGCGCAAGGTGGTGATCACCTGCGGCATGATGGCGGGCAGGGTGACGCGCAGCAGCTTTTCGGAATCGCGCATGCCGAAATCCTGGGCGACGCGCGAGTAAACCACGGGCACACTGGCCACGGCGGCCATGGTCGCGAGCACGATGGGGAAGAAGGCCGAGAGGAAGATGAGGAAGATGGAAGATGCGTCGCCGACGCCGAACCAGAGAATCGCGAAGGGAATCCAGGCGAGAGGCGAGAGGTTCCGGAAGAAGTTGACGAGCGGCAGAAACGCGGTTCGGGCAATGGCTTTTTGACCTAACCACAGCCCCATGGGGATGCCGGATGCGACGGCGAGGCCGAACCCGCAGGTCACGCGGAAGAGGGACGTAATCAAATCCGTAAAGAGGCGTCCGCTGCGCAATTCTTCCGCGAAGCCGGCAAGCACGGCGGCGGGAGCGGGAAAGGCGCTGGGGTGGAAGAGACCGGCGGCGGAGACGATGGTCCAGAGGGCGATGAGCGCCGCAACGACGGCGAGCGGAAGGCCGATCGCCTGGAGAGTGCGGGACGGTTGGGTCATTACGAAGCGGCCGGCGCGGGTGTCAGGGAAGGCGTGCGGGTGCGCGAGGTCCACCATATTTCGACGATGTTGGCAAGCGGACCGACGATGGCTAGCGCGTAGTAGGGCGCATGGATGTTTTCCCCCAGACGCAGCACCATTTCAACCAGCGCGATGAGGAAAGCCACCAGATACTGACCCCAGCGCGACCGGACGGTGGTCTTGGGATCGGTAATCATGAAAAAGATGAAGAGCTGATACATGGGGCCGGTGATGGGGGCAACCTCGGCCAGGAAGGAGTGGCCGGTGATGCCGCTGCGAATCAGCGCAAACAGGATGAAGGAGCCGACGTAGACGCCGGTGATGTGGAGCCGCTTGACGCGCCAGGTGATGAGCGCGCCGAGGATCCAGACGATCATCATGGGCCAGAAGGTGTTTCCCCATTGCACGCTGAGGGTGGTGAATGCTTCCGGCGGGGCCAGGATCAGCAGGGCGCAGATGGCGAAGTTGGTGGGATTCCAAAGATGGCGTCCGCGCCAACGAACGACGTATTTGGAGGTGATGGCGATGGCGCCGCAGAGCGCAAAGGGCCAGTATTCCGGGGAGCGGACCAGGATGCCGACGCTGATGCCCGAGATGTAGGCGCTGGCGAGGTTGGCGAACTTGCCGGTCACGAGGCGCGAGAGGAAGAGTCTCGAAGACGATCGCGGAGGTGATCGCGAGGAGCGTGCGGGGAAAGCTCTCGAGGAGTCCGAAGGAGACCTGGCCCACAAGCAGGATCAGGGTGATCAGCGCGGGGGGAAGATACCGATTCTCAATGCTGAAGAAGCGCAGGATGGGCGCGGTCAGCCGGGCAGTGAGGCGCGGGCCGCGCGCGACGGTGTTGGGGGCGGCGGTAAGGCCGGGAGTCATGATGGTTCCTCGATTTTGTGGATCTGGTTGATGGCGGGCGATGCCAGCTGCTGCCGTTTTCCGGAGGGCCAGCGAATCTCAACGCGGTCGACGACGCCCGTGGGACCGAGCCCGAAGTGGATGCGGCGCTGATTCTGGGCGCAGAAGCCGCTGCCGCCCGAGACTTCCTGGACCTGCTTCTGGCCGTTCCAGATAGAGGGTCAGTAGCGCGCCGATGGCGCTGCGGTTGCTGGCGCGGCCTTCCAGATCGAATTCGATCCAATGGTTCCTGGGGCTCACCGTGTTGCGGTAGAGCAGCAGCGGCCCGTTCTGATTGGCGGCGACGGCATCGAGCGCGCCGCTATTTTCGAAGTCGGCGAGCGCGACGGAGCGGCCGTCGTAAACGTCTTTGACGCCCACCTGCTGCGCGACCTCACGGAAGGCGCCGGCGCCGTCATTGATCCAGACGTGTTTGTGCTGGTAGCCGGAAAGACTGCGGCCGTTCAGGGGCGGCCAGTTGGCGGCATCCGAGATGATGGCGTCATTGCCTCCGGCGACCTTGGAATAGTCGTACCAGTAGGTGCGGCCCTGGTCGAGCGAAACGTTCCCGTTGACGACGTACAGGTCGAGAAAGCCGTCGTTGTTGAGATCCCCGAATTGCGCCCCGAAGCTCCAGCCGCCCAGTTCCACTCCCATGGAATTGGCCATATTTTCATATCGTAGACCGTCGCCGCCGGTACCGGCTTTGGGCATCCAGAGATTGTTGCCCTGCACGAGCACGCCTTCTTCGGAGATGTTGGAGACGTAGATGCCGAACTGTCCCTGATTGAGGACGTCGCCCACGGCGGCCGTCATGCCGCTCTTCGGGGCCGATCCGACGCCGGCCTGTTTGCCGACCTCGCGAAAACCGCGGCCGTGATCGTTGAAGTAGAGCTCGGAGACGCCGTAGTCATTGGCGATCAACAGATCGGGGAAGCCGGTACCGCGGAGATCGGCGGCAACGGCGGCGAGCGCCCAGCGGCGGGAATCGATTCCCATTTTGGCCGAGACCTCTTCGAACTTGCCGCCGCCCAAGTTGTGGAAGAGATACTTGCGGCCGCCGTTGTTGGCGTACTCGAAGCTTTCCGGCATCATCCGGGTGTTCTTCAGATGCCACAGGTCGACATTCTCGGGGTAGTAGCCGCCGATAAAGAGATCGAGCTTGCCGTCGCCGTCGTAATCGAGCCAGAGGGCGGTATTGGCATTGATCCAGGGCGGCAGCCCGGCCTGTTCGGTGACGCGCGTGAAGTGCTTCCCGCCGTCGTTGTGGAACAGTTCCGGCTTGCCCCATTTATAGAGGAGCAGGTCCTCGAAACCGTCGTTGTCGTAATCGCCCCAGACGGCGCCCATGGAGACGCCGGTGCCGGGCGCGTTCAGATCGGCAAGCCCCACTTCGGCGGCGACGTCGCGGAACTGTCCGTTGCCGAGGTTGCGGTAGAGCGCGTTCTTCGAACCTTCGCCGCTATTGGTGACGTAGATGTCCGCCCAGCCGTCGCGATCGAAGTCGACCACGGAGACGGCCGCGCCCATGGAAGCCACGGACGGCATGATGGGGTTGAGCTTGGCATCCAGGTGCGGCGAGGAATGTTTGAAAGCGATGCCGGAGGTACGCGAGGCCTCCTGAAAGCTGAAGCCGTACTGCCCGAAAGCGGGGGGTGTCAGGTAACGGGCTCTCATCTTCAGGGCCAGGGGAATGGCCAGAAGGACGGCGAAAAGGAGAGTGACAAACACACGGGAACTACGAGTCGGCATGGACGTTATCTACTTGATGATCTCTAATTCCATAGCGCTCTTAAGAACCACTCGGGGGTGATGTACCGCGTGTGGTACTGCTGCCAATCGCCGGGATGGAGGCAAAAGGCGGGATCGTCCTCGAGTCTGCCCGGAGCCCGTGTGTAGGTTTTGAGCGCGTGATAAGGGAGCGGCAACACGGTTTTCGAGAACATGGAGTTGTAATCGCCGTCCTTGATCCAGCCATCGCCCACCATGACGAAATCGCGCTTCCAGCCGGCGGGCGCGGCGGGCAGTTCGGCGAAGCGCAGCCGCAACTCGTCGCCGGCATTGGCGATCACCATGCGGTCGTCGGTCTTCTCGAGCAACTCGCGGATATCGCCGTACCGCGTGTAGTAGCCTTCGAGATCGCGCCACTTCTGCGCGGAGCCTTCGAGGCGATTGTAGTCGGGGATCTCCGGCGAGGAGGCGTTCGCCACATCGATGATGGAGAAACCGCGGTAGCCCAAGGCGGCCGTGGTTAAGGGCGCGCGCTGGACGCGGGTGTTGGTATCGGGCAGGCCGGCCGCCCATGCGAGCTGGTCCCAATAGATTTCGAGGTTGGTGCGAAGGCGCAGTTTACGCGGGCGCACCCGGGCGGAATACCCCGCTGATATCCAGCACCGCGCTTTTCATGCGGCCGGCGAGGAAGCCAAGATTGGATTGGGCGGCGATCCATTGGCCGTTGGGGCCGGGCACTTCGAGCCGCAGGCCTTCCGGATGCGGATCGCTATTCTGGCCGAGCGCGACATTGACCGTGCCGTCGGTCGGATGCATCCAGCCGGAGGCGATCAGGTACAGCGGGCCGGAACGCGGCGCGGCATCGGGCAGCTCGACCTCCACCCAGTGGTCGCGAGTGACACCCTGGTACCGGCCGCGACCGAAGGTGTCGAGGTAATTGCGGTCAACGGCGCGCACGATCGCGCTCACATCAGTTCCGTGGTCGTCGCGGGCGGAAGCGAAGGGCTGCGGCGAAGAGACGGTGTAAATTTTCAGAGCGGGCGGCGGGAACGGAGAAACGCTCGTCGGTGAAGATCTCGGTGCCGGCGGGATGGTCGACAGCCAGCAGCGCGTAGCGGTCGATGTAGTAGGTCTCCCACAGTTCGGCGGTGACGCGCAGATCGTAGTAGCCGTTATGGGGCCGAAGCGCTTCGCCGGGGACTTTGAACCACTCCTCGGTGCGGCCGATGCCGGCAACGGCCTGGGCGTTGATGCGCAACCCGAGCGCGGGGGACCAGGGCTCGCCGTCTTTGACGAAACTCATGCGGCTGCCGTCCCAGGCAAACAGAAAAGGACAGGAACCTTTGAGGCGCTGCGTGGCGAGGATGGACTGGCCGGACTTCAACGCAAACTCGGCCTGGACCGAACCGTTGGGCCAGACGATGCGGGCGACTTCCGTTTCCGGCTGCGTGCCGAGCCCGAAGTGCAGGACCGGCGAGGCGATGATCTGCTTCTGCGCGAGCAGGCCGGAGCGGATCTCCATCTCGCCGCCGATGCCGAACGAATTAATGCGCTGGTCGCCGGTGGCCTGGGCCGCGCGGACCCGTATGGTTTGCCAGTGGTAGTTCTGTGTCCCGTGATTCTGCAGAGTCACGGGCTGGGCGCCGAATCCAATGAGATCGAGGCGGCCATTGGACTCAAGGTCCGCGGCGGCGGTGAGCGTGAGGCCGGCGGGGATCGCGACCGGGGTGAACCCGCGCCCATCGCCCAGGAAGAGGCGGCCGTCACCGGCCAGGATGTCCAGGCTGCCGTTGTTATCAAAATCGGCAAGGAGGAGGTTGGCGGTGGCGGCGGTGAGCGGGGCGCCGCCGGGCTTCACGAGTTCGGCCAGTTCCCAGGCGTTCCCGGAGTCCTGATCGGACAGACGGACGACCGAGCCGTCATCGCGAAGGGCCACGAAATCGGGCATGCCGTCGCCATTCACGTCGGCGGCGGCGATAGCGACGAAGCGGCCCTTGAGGTTGCGGGGGAGCTCGCGCGGGTGAAATTCACCCAGGCGCTCGTTGGTGAAGACATGGAGCGAGCCTCTGCCATCGATCATGGCCACGTCGGGATCTCCGTCGCCGTCGATATCCGCGGCGGCAAACGCGGTCATACCCGGGACGTTCTTAAAAGGCCTCACGACGGCGTAGGTCCGGTCACCGTTGTTCCGGAGCACGAGCGGGTCGCCCGCGGTGTTGCCGAGCAGGATATCGAGGTCGCCGTCGAGATCGAAATCGAACGCCCACGCGCCGGAATAGGAGCCGTTGGTGACGGCGGCGGGCAGTTTGGAGGCGGGCGTCAGGTCGGTAAAGCGGCTGGGAGTCTGCTGCTCGTACAGGCGCACCCCGGCGGCGTTGGCGATCACAAGGTCGACTTTGAAATCGTAATTGAGATCCGCTCCCAGCACGCTATGGCGGGTAACGGGCTTGCCGCCCGGGGTAGCGAGACGGGCGCCGTGCGCGATTTCTACGATTCCGGAATGCGCGGTGATTGTGGCGTAGCGGCCGGAGTCATCGAGCGGCATCGCGCCCGCCCACTCAACGGCAGTCTGCGGAGCACCGGGCAGAGGCTGCGCGGTGAATCCCAGACCCTTGTCGGCGGGGGCCGGCGTCGACGACGGCGTCAGCATTTTGATGAAATGCGAAAAAGGTTCGCCGATGAAGACGGACGGGGTTTTCACGGCGTTGAGGCTACGCCGGTAGGCCGGCACGCGGGCCAGGACGTTACGCAGAAAGGTCACCTGTATGGCGGCCGCGCGCGGGTTGCCGCCGGCGGCGGTTTGCTGCAACTCGGCGATGCGCTGGCGCGCTTCGTCCGGCCACTCGGCACTGGTGGCAGCCAGACGGGCGACGCCGTTCCGGAGAGCGGGAGCGTCGCCGCGCTTGGCGGCAAGCCGCGAAACCTCGAGCAAAACGGCGACGTTACCCGGCTGGCTGTTGAGGATTCCTTCGAATTCTCTTTGGCTATCGGCATCCGCTTCGGGCGTGCCCAGGCGTCCGGTTTCCTCGGCGAGTGCGTAGCGGGCTTTCAGGTTACCGCCATCGAGCGCGACGGCCTTACGCAGATCGTCGATGGCTTCGGGGAGCTTGCCGCGCTTGTCCTCGATCGCGCCGAGAAGAGCGGCAATACGGCTGTTCTCGGGCGCGAGCTGACGCGCTTTCTCGGCATCGGCAAAGGCCGTATCGAACTCCTGCTGCCGGGCGACGAAGAGCGCGAGATTGGCCCAGGTGGCGGGCTCGCCGGGAACCAGTTGGGAGGCAAGCGTAAGCTTCTCTTTAGCGCGCACGTCTTCGCCCGTCTGCAGGCCGGCCAGTCCTACATAGAAGGCCGAGACGAAGTCACGATAAGCCTGGGAATCGGGCGGCGGTAACGCCTGGGGATGGGAGCACGAGGTGAGCGCCAGGGAAGCGCCGGCGAAACACATGGACCAGACTCCCCGGCGGCCTTTCCTCATTATTTCTGCAGCAGGGAAATGATCTTGTCCTGATTCTTCAAGATCTCGTCCTGGTTCTTCTTAATCGATTCCTGATTGGACAGAATCGTCTTCTGGTTCTCTAAGATGCTTTTCTGATTGGATAGGACGTCGTGGTCAGCCATAGTCCAGCCAATTCTTTCAACTGCGGAACCATGGGTCAATAGTCTTTTCGTACGACGAACAGCGCGGCAGGCGCATGTTATTCTGCGGACATCAGCGAAGCTTGGTGGATGCGATCCCGAATCGCAGTGGCGGCGATTGCGACTCTCCTCAGCCTTTCGATCACGGCGCTTTACGCGTTCCAGGCCCAATTCAAAGAGTATCCCGGTCAGGAGGACAACCCGACCGCCGTCCCGCCCAACCCCAACGAGCGCACCGAATGGACGTTCGCGCGGCTGAAGTATCCCTCCGGACGCTATGCCGAATATTCCGGCGAGCGGGGCACCTGGCCGACCGATTTTCCGAAGGCCGATCGACAGTTTCTGCAGGGCGTGCGGCGGTTGACGCGCATCCACACGCGTTCCACCGAACAGGTGATCGATCTCGATACCGACGAGGTTTTCAACTGGCCGTGGGTGTACGCAGTGGAGGTGGGCCATTGGGATCTTACTGATAAACAGGTGAAGATGCTGCGGGAGTATTTCCTGCGGGGCGGTTTTCTCATGGTGGACGATTTTCATGGGACGTACGAATGGCAGGTTTTCACGGCCAGTATGAACCGCATCTTCCCGGACCGGCCGATCGTTGAGATCGAGAATGGCGATCCCATTTTCCATGTACTCTACGATCTCGGTCAGCGCGTCCAGGTACCAGGACTGCAATACGTTTACAGCGGCAAGGTGTACGAAAAAGATGGCGTGGTGCCGCATTGGCGCGGCATTTACGACGACCGTGGCCGCCTGATGGTGACGATGTGCTTCAATCAAGACGACGGGGACGCCTGGGAGCACGCCGACAACCCGCAGTATCCTGAGAAATACACCTCGCAAGCGTATCGGTTGGGGATCAACTACATCATCTATTCCATGACCCATTAGGGTTGCGCGCATGTTTGAGTTCCTCTTCAAGTACCCTCCGGCTGTTTATTCCCGCGGACACTACATCCTGCTTACGCCCTGGCCGGTGTGGTTTCTAGCGCTGTTAATTGTGTGCGCGGGGGCGTTTCTGTTCTGGCAGGTACGGCGCCATCGCGGGCTGCTTTCGCGCGCGCGCTCGCTGGGCATCTGGGGATTGCAAACGGCCCTGGTGGCACTGCTTCTGCTCCTGCTCTGGCACCCGGCGATCAGCGTGGCGACGCTGCGGCCGCAACAGAACATAGTGGCGGTGCTCGTGGATGCATCGCGCAGCATGGCCATCCGGGACGACGGACGAAGCCGGTTCGAAGAAGCTTCGCGGCTACTGAAAGGCGGTCTGCTGGATGCGCTGGGACGCAAGTTTCAGGTGCGGACTTACCGTTTCGGAGCGGATCTGAAACGCGCTGACGGAGAGGCGTTGTTCGCGGCTCCGGATGCGGGCGTGACCCGGATCGCGCAGAGTCTGAAGGGTATCGCGGCGGAATCGGCCGCGCTTCCGTTTGGAGCCGTGGTGATGCTGACCGATGGCGCGGAGAACGCCGGGGGCATTGATTTCGAAACCATCCAGCGCTTGCGCCAGAGCCGCATTCCGGTGCACACGGTGGGCTTCGGGAAAGAGAAGCTGAAGCGCGACGTGGAAGTGGAAGACTTTTCGGTGCCGCAGCGGGCGTTGGCGGGCTCTCGCTTAGAGGCGCGCGTGGCGCTGCAGCAGCAGGGATTGAGCGGCGAAAAGGCGCGGGTCTCGATCCGGGACGGGAGTAACATTCTGGCGTCGCGCGAAGTCGAACTGAGCAAGGAATCGGAGCCGGTTTCACTGGTGTTCAACGCGGGAGCGGCGGGAGCGCGGAATTTGACGGCCAGTGTGGACCCCATGCCGTCCGAGGAGAACACCGCGAACAATGCGCTGGCGCGGGTGGTGAATGTATCGGGGCGGCATCCGCGGGTGTTGTACGTGGAAGGCGAGCCGCGGTGGGACTACAAATTCCTGCGCCGCGCGGCGGATGACGATACGCAGGTGGAACTGGTCAGCATGCTGCGCACCACGCCCAATAAGGTCTACCGGCAGGGTGTGAAAGACGCGGCGGAGCTGGAGCAGGGATTCCCCACGACGCCGGAGCAGTTGTTCGCCTACGACGGTCTGATCATCGGCAGCGTGGAAGCGAACTGGTTTACGCCGGCGCAGCAGGACATGATCAAGGAATTCGCCGGGTTGCGGGGCGGCGGCGTGCTGTTTCTGGGCGGGCGGTTTGCCCTGGCCGACGGCGGCTACGCAGCGACGCCGATGGCCGAAATTCTGCCGGTGCGCCTGACCGGGTCCGGCGCCACGTTCCAGCGTGTGTACGCGACGGCGGAGCTCGCGCCCGCAGGGTTCGACAATGCGCTTTGCCGGCTGGTGGACGATCCGGCCAAGAACATCGACCGCTGGAAGAAGATGCCGGAGATGGCGAACTGGCAGCTGATCGGCGATCCGAAACCGGGGGCGGCGGTGTTGGCGGAGGTGAGTCCGCCTGGGCGTCGTAAGTCGCCGCTACTGGTGACGGAACCGTTCGGGCGGGGCCGCACGGCGGTGCTGGCGACGGGCGGGATGTGGCGCTGGCAGATGCGGAGCGATCATACCGACCGGACGCTCGCGACCTTCTGGCAGCAGATGCTGCGGTGGCTGGTGAATGACGCGCCGGGGACGGTGACGGCCTCCACGCCGCGGCAGATTCTGGCGGATGAGGATCAGGTGCATTTGCGGGTGGAAGTCCGCGATAAAGGCTACCGGCCGCTCGGAAGCGCGCGCGTGCAGGCGCATTTTATTGGTCCGAACAATCTTTCCGAAACGCTCGCGTTGCAGCCGGTTTCCGCCGAGGAAGGCGTGTATGCCGGCGATTGGACGGCGGTCCGGCCGGGTGCGTATCTGGCGGAAGTGACGGCTAGTAACGGCGCGGGCGAAGTGGGCCGCGATGTCGTGACGTTCCGGAGAGACGACGGAGTGGCGGAAAATTTCCGCACCACCCAGAATCGCGATCTGCTGGAGAAGTTATCGCAACAGACGGGCGGGCGCTATTACACACCTAGGGATGCGCGCCGGCTGGCCGATGAGATCGCGTACTCGGACGCGGGGATCACCATGCGCGAGACGCTCGATCTCTGGGATCTGCCCATCGTGCTGCTGCTGGCGCTCGCGCTGCGCGGCACGGAATGGCTGCTGCGGCGCAGGTGGGGTGTGGTGTGATCCGGGCCCTGTTGTGCCTTGCCGCGCTGCCGATACTGGCGCACGCAAAAACCTTCTATTTCACCGTGGCCGGGTTAGGCGGCGAGCCGGATTACGAGCAGCGCTTCGACGGGTTAGCCACCGAATCCGACAAGTATCTGCGCGCGGCCGGGGGCGATGTTGAAGTGACCACGTTGAAAGGCGCACAGGCTACTAAAGCCAACGTGCGGTCGTCCTTGGGGACGATTGCCGGCGCTGCCACGGCGCGCGACACGCTGGTGATGCTGATCATCGGCCACGGCAGTTTCGATGGCGCGGATTACAAGTTCAATCTGCCGGGACCCGATCTATCCGCGAAAGAATTGGCCGACATGCTGAACCGGATCGCCGCCGCGCGGCAGTTGATCGTGGACACGACCAGCGCCAGCGGAGCGGTGTTGAAGCCGCTCGAACATCCGGGCCGCCTGGTGGTGGCCGCTACGCGAGATGGGGCGGAGCACAACGCGACGGTGTTCGGGCGCTTTTGGGTGGAAGCCCTGCACGATTCCGCCGCCGATACCGATAAGAACGACGTGGTGACGGCGCTGGAAGCGTTCAAGTACGCGCAGCGCAAGACCGCCGGCTTCTACGAGGAGCAAAAGCGGATCGCGACCGAGCACGCCGTGCTGAGCGATGCCACGCGCGCCGCAGCGTTTCCGGTAGTTCGTTTCGGGTCCGCCGCCGCGGCCGCCGCGGATCCGGCGAAGAAACAGATCATGGCCAAGCGCGACGATTTGGAAGCCAGGATCGATGCCTTGAAGCAACAGAAGAACACCATGGCGGCGGACGATTACAAGAAGCACTTGACGGCGCTGCTGCTCGATCTGGCGCGCACGCAGCAGGAGATCGATAAATGAGGCGGCTGCTGGCGCTGGTGTTGCTCGCTGTGAGCGCGGCCGCGCAGACCCTGGATCAGGCGGAGGCGCTGTGGCGGGCGCACGATTACAAAGGGGCCAACACGGCGTTCCGGGATCTGGTGGCGCGCAACCCGAACAATGCGACCTATAAGGTCCGCTGGGGCCGCCTGTTTCTGGAGCGGTTCAATGTGGCGGATGCGAGCGCGCTTTTCAAAGAAGCGCTGGCTATCGACCCGAAAAATGGCGGGGCGATTCTGGGGTTGGCCCTGGCGGCGGCCGCGAGCTACGACGGCACCGCTGCGGATCTGGCCCACCAGGCATTGAAGGCTGATCCGAAGCTGACCGAAGCCCAGGAGCTGCTGGGACGGCTGGCGCTCGAAGATAACAATCCGAAGCTGGCGCGCGAAGAGTCGGAGCGGGCATTGAAGATGGACGCCCGTTCTTTGAACGCGGAAGCGATCCTGGCCTCGACCGATCTGCTGGAGCACGTTCCGGCCGATGCCTGGCTGAATCGCGTGGCGTCCGAACACCCCAAAGACGGGCGCGGCTACGAAACCATCGGATATTTTCTGCAGCTGAACCGGCGCTATGAAGACGGGATCGCCTATTTCCGGAAGGCCATCGCGGTGGAGCCGGCGCTGTGGAGCGCGCACTCCCAACTGGGTCTGAACCTGATGCGGCTGGGCCTCGAAAGCGAGGCGCGGAAGGAACTGGAGCTCTGCTACGCCAACGGGTGGCGCAATCCGGAGACGGTGAACACGCTCCGCCTGATGGACAGCTACAAGAACTTCGAGACCTTCAAGACCGGCACCACGATTTTGCGCGTGAACAAAAAAGAGGCCGATATTTTGCGCCTTTATTTGGAGCCGGAACTGCAGCGCGCGATCGCGACGTACCAGAAGAAGTACGAATTCAAACTGGCGCGCCCGGTGCAGTTGGAAGTCTATCCGGACCACGAGGATTTCGCGGTACGGACGATGGGAATGCCGGGGTTAGGCGCGCTTGGCGTGACGTTCCAGGACGTGGTGGCGATGGATAGCCCCTCGGGCCGCGTTCCGGGAGAGTTTCATTGGGCCGGAACGCTGTGGCACGAGTTGAGCCACGTGTATATCCTTTCGATCACCGCGCAGCGCACGCCGCGCTGGTTCACCGAAGGCCTGGCCGTGCACGAGGAGTCCCAGGCGTCGCCGGACTGGGGCGACCGGCTGACCCCGGAAGTCCTCAAGGTCATCAAAGAGAAGAAACTGCTGCCGGTGGCGGACATGGACCGCGGCTTCATCCATCCCAAGTATCCCGGCCAGGTCATCGTTTCGTATTTCGAGGCGGGCAGAATCTGCGACTTCATCGCGCAGCAATGGGGAGAACACAAACTTCTCGATATGGCGCACGCATTTGCCCACACCGATTCGACGGTGGAAGTCATCCAGAAGCAATTGGGGTTGACGCCGGAGCAATTCGACAAGAAGTTTCTGGCCCGGTTGAACGCGGAAACCAAACACGCGGTGGATGGTCTGGAGGAGTGGCAGAAGGAGATGCAGAGTCTGGCGAAGGCGGCGCGCGACGAAAAAGTACGACGAGGTAATTGCCAAGGGCAAGTCCGCGCGGGACCTCTATCCGGAGTAGGTGCGGCGATGTGTACGAGTGGATGGCGCAGGCGTATCACGCCAAGGGCGACCAAGCGGCTGAAGAAGCGCAGCTGCGCAAGTATTCGGAGCTGGGCGGGCGCAATCCGCGCGCGTTGAAAGATCTCGCAGCCATGCTGGAGAAGCAGGGCAAGAAGCAGGAAGCGGCCAGGGTGCTGGAGCGGCTGATTTATATTGCGCCGCTCGATGAGGAACTGCACACCATGCTGGGCGGCGAATACCTGGCGCTGACTAACGCTCCGGGAGCCACGCGTGAGTACCGTGCGCTGGTGCTCGGCAAAGCGCCCGATCAGGCGGCTGCGCATTACGGGCTGGCGCGGGCGCTGGTGGAAGCGCACGAACCGCAAAAGGCTAAAGATGAACTCCTCGAATCGCTGGAAGCGGCGCCCGGCTTCAAGCCCGCGCAGAAGATGCTGTTGCAAATGACGGAAACGCCACACTCGGATTAAGCTCGGACCCCTCCATGTCAACTACCGTGACTACTCATCTCGATCCAGAAAAGTTGGACCCGGAAAAGCTCGATCCGGGAGTTCTCCAGAGCCGCGTCGATCGATTTCGGAGGCAGAGTCCGAAATCGTGCGCCAGGTTCGCCGCGTGATCGTCGGCCAGGATGAAGTACTGGAGCAGGTGATGATCGCGCTGTTCGTGGGCGGCCACTGCCTGATCACCGGCCTGCCCGGGACGGCTAAAACGCTGCTGGTGCGCACGATGGCCGCAGACGCTCGGCCTGAAGTTCAAGCGCATCCAGTTCACGCCCGACCTGATGCCGTCCGATATCACGGGAACGGACATCATCGAAGAGGAGCCGGGCACCGGCCGCCGCACGTGGACGTTCGTGCAGGGGCCGATCTTCGCGAACGTGCTGCTGGCGGATGAGATCAACCGGACGCCGCCCAAGACGCAATCGGCGCTGCTCGAAGCGATGCAGGAGCGCGCCTGCACGGTGCGCGGGAACCACTACGACCTGCCGGCACCGTTTTTCGTGCTCGCCACGCAGAACCCGATCGAGCTCGAAGGCACGTATCCGCTGCCCGAAGCGCAGCTCGATCGTTTTCTGTTCAACACTATGCTGGATTACCTGAGCGCCGACGAAGAGATGAAGGTGGTCGATCTGACCACCACGATCAGCGTTGCCAGGGCCGAGCCGGTGACCACCTCCGAGGAGATTTTGGGCTTCCAGCAACTGGTGCGTATGGTGCCGATTGCGGACTCGGTGGCGCGCTATGCCATCGATATGGTGCGCGATACGCGGCCGCGCGATGCCGCTGCGCCGGACTTCGTGAAAAAGTACGTCAACTACGGAGCCAGCGTGCGCGCGGCGCAGTTTCTGGTGCTCGCAGCCAAGGCGCGCGCGCTGATGAAGGGCCGCTACCATGTCGCCTACGAGGACATTCGGGCGCTGGCGACACCCGTGCTGCGGCACCGCATTTTGCTGAATTTCCATGCCGAGAGCGACCGTCTGACCACCGATGATCTGCTGAAGCGGGTTCTGGAAGTGAAGCCCGCACCGCGCGATTGATTCGTTGACGCACTAAAAACGCCAGGGTCCTCCTTCCGATGCAGCGTTATCTCGATCCCGCCGTGCTCTCGACCATCGCATCCATCGAACTGGTCGCGCGCACGGTTGTGGACGGCTTCGTGGCGGGTCTGCACCGTTCGCCGCAATTTGGATTCAGCCAGGAGTTTGCCGAGTATCGCGCTTACACGCCGGGCGATGATCTGCGGCATATCGACTGGAACGTCTTCGCGCGCAGCGAGCGCATGTATCTGAAACGTTTTCTGGGCGAGACCAATTCGCAGCTTCTGCTGCTGCTCGATAACAGCGCCTCCATGTCGTTCGGTTCGGGGCCGTTGACCAAGCTCGAGTATGCGCGCTTCCTGGCCGCTTCGCTTGCTTATCTGGGAAGCACGCAGCGCGATGCGACGGGCGTGATTGTGTTCGACGACGAGGTCCGCAACTACGTCCAGCCTTCAGCGCG
The DNA here is from genome assembly GCA_963814235.1 of Bryobacterales bacterium. GTDB lineage: Bacteria > Acidobacteriota > Terriglobia > Bryobacterales > Bryobacteraceae > Bog-113. The sequence continues at coordinate 93,554 of CAWFCA010000004.1, forward strand.
GCAGGGCCAGCTGATGCGGGTGCTGCATGCGATTGAGGCCGCGGAGCCGGGGACCAACACCAATTTCGCCAAGCCCTTTTTACACTTCCAGCAGTACCTGCACCGCCGCGGCATCGTGGCCGTTATTTCGGATTTTTACGATGACCCGCAGACCATCATGCGCCACATCGAACCGCTGCGCTTCCACGGCAACGATGTGGTGTTGTTCCATATCGTGGACGTGCGGGAACTGGAGCCGGCATTTCGCGAACCGGTGATTCTGCGGGATATGGAGACGAGCGGCACGCTCGAGGTTTCCCCGGAGTACGCCAACAACGAGTATCGGGCGCGCTTCCGGGACCACATCGAAGCGCTGCGCAGCACGGCTCAGGGCGCGGGACTGGATTTTCAGGTGATGAACACGTCGCAGCCTCTCGACGACGGCCTGCGCGAGTATCTCACGCTACGGCAGAGGAGACTCTAGATGGGTTTCCTGGCTCCCTGGTTTCTGGCCGGCGCGGCGGCGATCGGTCTCCCGCTCTACCTGCATCTGTTACGGCAGCACAAAACGACGCCGCGCCCATTCAGCTCACTTATGTTCTTCGAGCGCCGCGTGCAGAGCTCCATCAAGCACCGCAAATTGAAATATCGGTTGCTGTTCGCGTTACGGGCTCTTTTCTTTGCGCTGTTGGCGCTGGCGTTTGCGCGTCCGGTGATCGAGTATAGCGGCGTGACCTCGGCCCACAACGGCCGCATACTGGCGCTGCTCGTAGACGATTCGTTGAGCATGCGGGAAGGCGACCGGCTGGATCGCGCGAAGAGCGCGGCGCTTGCCGTCATCCGCGGGCTGGCGACCGCCGATCGCGCGCAGGTGATTGTATTCGGCGGTCCGACGCGGCTGCTGACCAACCTCACCGGCGATCATGCGGCACTCGCAGCCGCGGTGCAATCGATCCAGCCCGGCGACGGCGCTGGCTCTTACGCGGAAGTGGTGCGCGCCATCCGCTCGCTTGCGCAATCCGCCAAATCGCCGGTTGTCGCGCATCTGTTCACCGATCTGCAGAAATCCTCGGTCCCGGCGAGCTTGGCGGATTTGCAGCTTCCGGAAGGGACGGAACTGATCCTTCATAAGGCGGCGGACGGTCCAATCCGGAATCTCGCGTTGGAAAACGTGCTGGCGCCGCGCCGCCTTTTCAATCCCAAGAGCGGGCGGGTGCAGGCCACTGTCGTCAGCTACTCCGATAAGGATGCAAACGTGGCTGCAACGCTGCTGCTAAATAACAGGCCGCTCGAGACCAAGAGCGTTGCGGTTTCCGCGGGAGGCCGGGCGAACGTGGATTTCACGGGTATGGACGCGCCGTTCGGGCTGAATCGCGGCGAAGTGCGCATCAACGGCAGCGACCCTTTCCCCCGGACGATCATTTTTATTTCGCGGTGGAACGGTCCGACCCCGCGCCCGCGCTGCTGCTCCACGATGCGGCCGACACGCGCACCGCCAACTATCTGCAGACCGCTTTGGCCGCCGCCAATCAACCGGCTTTCACGCTGACATCTTCCACGTATTTTCAGGCGGCAAATACAGCGCTCGACCGGTTTGCGTTCGTGATCCTGAGCGATCCCGCGGACGCGAATGTCCTCGATCCGGCAATCAGAAAGTATGTGGAACGCGGCGGCGACGTTCTCCTGATCCTGGGCCACCGCGCCGGCGGCGTGACGCGGAATGCTTACGCGAGCGTGACCGCCGTGGATACCACCCACCCGGCGCTACGGAACGCCGGGCGTTGGGACGGAATTCGTTTCTTTCGCACGGCCACGCCGGCCGGTGGCGGACGGGTGCTAATCAAGCTCGATGACGGCTCGCCGCTCTTGACGGAGCGCGCGCTAGGTCAGGGAAGGCTTCTCACGTTCGCTTCGGCGCTCGACAACGTCGATAACGATCTTCCCGTGAATGCGCTTTTTGTCCCGTTCGCGCAGCAGCTTACGGAATATCTGGGCCGCGCGGAAACCGCTACCGGCAACTACACGGCCGGGCAGTTCTACGATCTGCGCCCGGAAGCGGTGAAAGACGAGACGCCGATTGAGGTCACGGGTCCGCAGGGGGATCGCGTGCTCTCGCTCGCTGAATCCATTCGCGTCCGCAGCCTGCCTCTGGAGCACCAGGGATTTTATGAAATCCGCCGTCAGAATGGTCGGCACGAACTGGCGGCGGTGAACCCCGACCGGCGTGAATCGGATTTCACCATGCTCTCCGGCGAGACGGTGGCCCTCTGGGTGAAAACCGGGGAAGGCGCCCGCACAGGCGAGAATGGAACCGAGGCTTCGAACCGCAAGAACGAACTCTGGTGGTATGTGCTGCTGGCGGCGCTTGCAATGGCGGTGGCGGAATCGCTGTTAGGCAACCGGCATTTGGAAATGAAGGAAGGTGCTTCGTGAATCCTCTTCAGCAATTGAGCGATTATCTGCGCCGCATCGAGCGCAATCTGCGGCTGCTCACCCTGGCGCGCGGCTCGGCCATCCTGTGCGGCGCGGCGCTGGCAGTGACGCTCGCGCTGGTGCTGGTGATGAACCAGTTGTCCTTTTCCGACCCCAGCGTTTTTTACTCCCGAGTGATTCTCTTCCTGATTGTGGCCGCGGCGCTCAGCGCGGCGCTGATCACGCCTCTGCTCCGGCTGAATACCAAGCGGGTGGCACGCGAAGCGGAGCGGCGCAACCCGCAACTGGGCGAGCGCCTGCTCACGTTCGTGGAGCGCCGGAACGCCAACGATCCGTTCCTGCCTCTGCTGGCCGCCGACTCCCTTTCGCTCACCTCCGCGGCCGGCGCCGAAACCATCGCCGCGCCATCCCGATCCCTGGCTTTCGGCTCGCTCGCGTTGGCTGCCGCGCTGGTGCTGCTCTGGCTCGGCATGCGCGGACCCGGCTACTTCGGTTATGGCACGTCGCTGCTTTGGGGCGTATCGAAGGACGAGAGTAAGCCGTTCTACTCGGTCTCCGTGGCGCCGGGCAATCAGCGCGTGCGGCGCCATGCCGACCAGATCATCGGAGCCCATCTGAACGGATTCTTCTCGCATCAGGCTTCGCTGTTCGTTCGTTATGCGAGCGCCACCAAATGGGAGGAAACCCCCATGCGTCCGCAGCCCGATGCCGCGGGTTTTCAATTCGTGCTGGTCGGTATTCCGGAAGACGTGGAATATTACGCGGTCTCCAACGGCATCCGCTCGGCGACGGCGAAGTTGACGGCCGTCGATCTGCCGCAGGTCACGCACCTTCGCGTGACGTATCACTTCCCCAGCGTTTACGGGCGCAAGGACGAGACCGAAGATCCGGGCGGCGACCTTCGTGCGCTTCAGGGCACGGTTGCTTCGCTCGACATTGAAACCGATAAGCCGCTGAGCACGGGATCCATTGTTCTCGACAGCGGCAAACCTATCGAGCTGACGGGCGATGGCACGGCGCATCATGCGAGCGTACCGATCGAGAAGGACGGCGTTTATCACATCGCGACCGTGGATGGCGGCCAGAGCGTTCGCCTGAGCGACGACTACTTCATTGAAGCGCGTAAGGATTCGCCGCCGGTGATTTCCATTCTGCGTCCCAACCGGGATGCCCGCGCGACGCCGATCGAAGAGGTGCCGGTGGAGCTGCAGGCCCGCGACGACAACGGCGTGATGGCGCTTGATCTGCACTACTCAGTGAATGGCGGACCGGAGCAGACGCGCTCTGTGCTCAACACGCGCGGCGCCAGGGAAACGCGCGGGAGCACGCTGCTCACGCTCGAAGACTTCAAGCTGGTTCCGGGCGACATTGTCACCGTCTACGGCACGGCGCGCGACGCCAGGACCACGGCGCGATCGGACATTTACTTCATCGAAGCCCGGCCTTTCGATTTGAGCTATCACCAGGACCAGTCCGCCGGGAACGGGGCGGGCGGCCAGGATGACCCGAAGATCGCGGAGCGGCAGAAGGAGATCATCGCCGCGACGTTCAACCAGATCAAAGAAGAAAAGCGCGTGCCGGCGACCGATGCGGAGAACGCGAAATACCTGGCGGGCGTGCAGACCAAGCTGAAGGACGAGGCGCAATCGCTAGCCAACCGGGTGAAGGCGCGCCAGATGACGGGCAACAGCGCGGAGTTCCAGCAGTTCGTTTCCAACATGGAGAGCGCGGTCGCCGTGATGGGTCCCGCGTCGGACGAACTGAAAGGGCAGAAGTGGCACGACGCGCTTTCGCCGGAGCAGAAGGCTTTGCAGTATCTGTTGCGGGCGGAATCGATTTTCCGTGATATTCAGGTCCAGATTTCGAAGGGCGGCGGTGGTGGCGGGGACGGGGGAGCGGCGAGCCGGGATCTGGAAGGGCTGACCAGCCTGGAGCTCGACACACAGAAGAATCAGTACGAGAGCGGCTCGCAGTCGGCCGCCGACCAGAAGCAGAAAGAAGCCGACGAAGCGCTGAAGAAGCTGGAAGAGCTGGCTAAACGGCAGCAGGAGCTGGCGCAGCAGCAGCAACAATCGAAGCAGAACTTCCAGCAGCGTTGGGAGCAGGAGATGTTGCGGCGCGAGGCGGAGAAGCTTCGCCAGAAGCTGGAGGATTTAGCGCGTAACAAGCAGCCGCAGGATTCCCAGCAAGGCTCTCAGCAACAGGGTGCGCAGGGTGAACAGGGCCAGGAATCGTCGCAGGGCGAATCGGGGCAAGAGGGCTCCGGGCAGCAGGCTTCGGGGCAGCAGGCCTCGGGACGCCAGCCGGGGAAGAGCGGTTCGAAGCAGCAGGCTTCCAAACAGCCGCAGACAGGGGGAAGTTCGGGCGGGAAGTTCTCGCCGGGCACCCAGCAGGCGCTGCAGCAGGCTTTGCAGAACTTGACCGAAGCCGAGCGCAAGATGGGAGAGGCGGCTTCGCACGGCGATCCAACGCAGGCGCAGCGCGCGGCGGAGGAGCTGAATCGCGCGGAGTCTTCGATGTCGCAGATGCGCCGGCAGCAGAACGGCTCCGAGATGGGCGACGTGCAGGACCAGGCGCGCAAGCTGGCCGAAAAGCAGAAGAGCTTCGACGAGCGGCTGCGTCATAACTTTGCGGGAGGCGCTTCAGGGACGCGGTCCGACAAGCAGAACCAGCAACTGAGCGGGGCGATGAGCGACGAGAAGCGGCGGGAGATCGAAGACCTGCATCAGTTGGAGCACACCTTGCAACAGGCCGCGCGCGGGATGCAGAATACGCAGCCGGACGCCGCCAGGAAACTGCGGGACGCGATCGGAGAGATGCAGCAGAACGAACTCGAATCGCGCATGCGTTGGACGGTGGAGGCGCTCAACAAGGGCCTGGGCAGCTATGCGGTGATGCGGGAGGCCCCGGTGACGCGCGAGCTCGACGACCTGAAAGACAAACTGCGGGATGCGGCGTCGGCGATGAACAACGCGGGCAAGACGGGATCGAGCGATGAAGCGATGCAGCAGGCGCTATCGCGCGCGCAGAAGCTGAGCCGCGATCTGCACGCGATGGCCGGTCAGAAGCCGGACGACGCGGGCAAGCCGGGCGATTCCGGCGAGCAGGGCAAGGCTGATGGAAAGGGGCAGGGTCAGCAAGCTGGTAAGGGCAAGGGGCCGCAGGCGGGTAAGGGCGAGGGGCAGCAGGCGGGTCAAGGCTCCCAGCCCGGGACGTCGCCCGGTACAGCGCCCGGAACTTCGCCCGGTACATCGGCCTCCGCTAGCGGGCAATCCGGCGAGCGCAGCGGGGCCTCAGCCCAAGGCGGCTTTGGCCCGGTCGGCCCGGCGGGTAGCGGAAGCTGGGATGCGATGAACATGGGCGGGCGCCGTCCTCCGGATGCGGCAACCGCGCAGCGCGAGTATGAGGAAGCCGTGCGCGAACTCAGCCGTCTGGAGCAGTCCGTACGCTCCGATCCGGCGACGGCCAAGGACATGCAAACGCTGCTGCGCGATCTCCAGCATCTCGATCCGCGCCGCTTCCCGTCCGATCCGCAGAAGCTTGCGGCTCTGGAGCAGCAGATCCTCGCCGATGCCGAGCAGGCTGAACTGATCCTGCGGCGAAAGCTCGACGACGCGCATGGCAGCGTGCGGACGCCGTCCCCGCAGAATGTTCCTCCGGGTTACGCGAACGCGGTGGCGGAATATTTCCGCAGATTGAGCCGCTAGCAAATCGCGCTGCCCGTGCAGCCATTGTGCAACCACATATCGTCAAGCTGGGTTCCGCCACAGACGAGAGGCGGTACCGGCTCATCCCCGCGTGTTCTGCCCGGCCCCAAGCCGCGCCAAATGATTGTTGAGTTCACCCCCGGCCGACAGCCCTTTTCCTGGAGGCGGTTGCCATCGGACGGCTCGCCATGACGATGACGCGGTTGCGAGCATCGTAAAAAGAAGTGCGCGACCGAGTAACAAAGAGGGGTGCCCCATGCGTCTGGAGTGATTCCACTCTCGGGATCTTACAATCAATAGAAAAGGAAAATAGATGCGACATATAGGCTCCGTGTTGTTAACAGCTGTAGCGATGTGCTCCGTGAACGCGATGGCCCAGGATACCGGTTCCGGGCCTTACAAGGTTTTGAAGACGGTCAAGGCGGGCGGCGCGGGTGGCTTCGATTACATTTACGCCGATGCCGCCGGGCGGAAGTTGTATATTCCGCGCACCGGGGACCCTGCGCGTGTGATGGTCTTCGATCTCGATACCCTGCAGCCTGCGGGAGAGATCGCCAACACCAATGCCCGTGGTGCGGCGGTGGATGTGGCATCGGGCCATGGTTTTGCGAGCAGTAAACCGGTCGTCATGTGGGACACGAAGACTCTCGCAACGGTGAAGACGATCGATGTTCAGGGCAATCCCGACGGCATCCTGGCCGACGGCGGGCGCATTTATGTTCTCAGCCATGCGGCCCCGAACATGACCGTGATCGACGCGAAAGACGGGTCCATCGTGGGGACGGTGGATCTGGGCGGCGCGCCGGAGCAGGCCGTCAGCGATGGCCATGGACATCTCTACGTCGATATCGAAGACAAGGACAACATCGCGGTGGTGGATGCGAAGACGCTGATGGTGACCGCGCATTACGATGTCTCGAGCAAGGGCGGCACGTGCGCCGGCCTCGCGATGGACGTGAAGAACCAGATCCTCTTCGCCGCCTGCCGCAAGCCGCAGGCCATGGTCATCCTCCACGCCACGGACGGCAAGATCATCGACGCGCTTCCCATCGGCGCGGGCTCCGACGGAGCGGTGTTCAACCCCAACACGATGGAGGCATTCAGTTCGCAGGGCGATGGCACGGTGACGGTGGTGAAAGAGAACAGCCCCACCAGCTTCTCCGTGGAGCAGACGGTGAAAACGCCGCAGCGGGCGAAAACCTTGACGCTCGACAGCAAGACCGGCAACATTCTTTTGATGTACGCCGAGTTTGCGCCGCCCGCAACACCCGCGGCTCCGGGCGGACGGCCGAATCGCGGCGCGATGGTCCCGGACTCCTTCTCGATCATCGTAGTCGGGAAGTAGGCTACTGAATGTCGATGGTGACGACATTCGACGTCTGCCCGTCGACGGTGACATAGACGTGGGACAGGCCGCTTCCGGCGAGGTTGGGCGTTAAGGCGACGTTCACCTGATCGAGTCCCGTGAAGCCCGGGGCCGGACCCGCGTAGAGCACGGGAAGCGGGATGCCGTTCAGAACCGCCGTCACGTTGGCGAGCGCGCTGCGATTGCGAATTCCGGTCCCGTAGAAGCTGACGTAGACGGAGGCGCCGGAGCTGAGAACAAGGGGCATTGCGTTGCAAACCGAACCGGCGCATTGAAACACCGAGACCGGCGACACTGTTTGCGGATTGGAAGCCGCGATAGCCAGTGCCGTGGCAGCGGCAACTCCGGTTCCCGTACCGTTCATCGTGAACAGAGTGGGCGACGTCGGCTCGATCCGCGCCGTAAAGGTCTGCGGCGCTAAGCTGCTCAACACCTGAAAAGTGGCGGTGCCGGAAGCGGCGCCGTCCGGAATCACAAAATTGATCTGCGTGGGCGAGACATACAGAAGCGGTGCCATTTGCTTGTTTCCCGCCGCGTCCGTGATCGTCATGCTGGTGCCCGTCAGGATCTGAGGCAAAGGCTGCGTGGTGGCGGACGCGGTACCCGTGGCCAGATTGGTTCCATAGAGCGAAGCAATGGACCCGGGCGCAACGCCACTGCCCGGCGCGGCGGCGGGCTGAACGGCGCTCCCCGCAATCACTCCGTAGTAGCGCGCCATCCAATAGGGCAGAATGTAATCGATTCCGGCGCTTTCGATGAGTCCCGATCCGCCTCCCGAAAGACTGAACGGGTCGGTCTGCCAGAGGAAGTCGGCGGGCGGGCGCAGCGGCACGGGAACGGGCTGACACGCTTCCGATCCGCAGACCGAGACGGATCCCGACACATCCACGTAGGTGTCGCGCCGCGGACGCAGCAGCCATTGATTGAGTAGAGTGACGGTTTCCTGATCCCGGGCCGGGTCCGCGCCTTGCAACGCGCGGTCGATGACATCGAAAAACGCGTTCTGATGATAAGCCGTGCGTGTCCTTACGATCTGGTAGGCATGCAGATTGTCGCTGTTGTTCTGGAGGCGCACCAGATTGTAAAAGCTCATGAAGTCCAGGTTGAACTTGAAGTACGAGCTGTTACTTAAGACATCGACCAGCACGCCCGTATCGACGGGAGGGACAAACGCGGGACCGCTCACCGTGTTCGCGGGGTTCACGTGACGGGCGACCTGCAGCAGCATTTGCAGCTCTTCCGGGCGCAAAAGAAACGTGTTGGAAAGATCATCGTTCGGCGTCCAATTGTGATTGGCGATGAAGGCGATCATGCGCGTGGCGAGGGAACTGATGGCGCTGCGCACTCCGGGATCTTCAACCAGGTCATAAGCCGCGCCCAGACCGAAAAAGACACCGACCACCTCATCGCGCGAGGTGTTGTCGACCCAGATCCACGGGGGGTTCTGGTGAATCGTGTTATTCGCTTCCTCGCTGGCGATGCCGGCGGCGTACGGGGAATTGGCGTGCACGATACACCGCGCGACGCGATCGTCACCGGTGACGTCGACCAATGATTTCAGTCCCGCGAGGGCAGCGTTGAGGTTATTCCAGGCATCCGCCGACTGTGTGACTTTATAGCGGAAGGCCTCGGCCGCAAGATCGGCGCCGGTCCACAGAGCGGAGTCGCCGCAGCGCGTGTAGCCGACAATCTGATTGCTGGATGCGGACGAATAAATGGGGTCGAGGATGGTGCCGAACGGCATGTGTTTGGCCGTGATGTTGGCCGAGATCGCTACGGCATCGGAATCGGCTGCCGCGGCGATACCCGATCCCATACAGAGCGCGGCGATAACAAAGGAAGCGGCCTTCATCTCATTTTGGACGCGGCGCGGGAAGGGAGGTTACAGGGGGCGGCCCCCGGGGGGCTTAACATATGTTCATGCGATCCCTTTTGCTGGCGTTTCCACTGGCCCTGGGCGTCCTTCTTGCGGGAGAGCCAGCTACAGAGCCATCGGTTCTGCAGCTCTGGCCGGAACCGCATGCGGATGCGGCTGCAGCACCGGAAAGGGACACCACCACGGCGAAGGACAATCTAATCGCCGGGGCGCGCGTGCAGCGGATCACCAACGTTTCGTCGCCCACGATTGCCGTGTACCGCGCGCCCGCCGGTCACAACAGCGGGGCGGCGGTGCTCGTTTTTCCGGGAGGCGGCTATCGCATCCTGGCGTACGATCTGGAGGGCACGGAGGTGTGCCAATGGCTGAATGCGGCGGGCATCACCTGCGTGCTTTTGAAATATCGCGTTCCGGGCGCCGGGCCGTTTCCCGCCCATACTGAAGATCTCGCAGACGCGCAGCGCGCGGTGCGGATGGTCCGGCAGCATGGCGCGGAATGGGCCATTCAGGTAGATCGCGTCGGGGTTCTGGGATTCTCGGCGGGTGGACACCTGGCCGCGGTGCTGGGCAGCCATGCGAAAGAAGCGGTGTATCCGTCCGGCGATGCGGCGGACGCTCTGAGCGCGGCTCCCAACTTCACCGTTCTGATCTATCCCGGAGGGCTGGTGCATGCGAAGGAAGGAGCGCAGCTGGGCGCCGAAGTGCAACCGGGCCCGGAGACCCCGCCGACCTTCCTTGTACAGGCGGAAGATGACCCCGTGCGCGTCGAAAACACAACCAGCTACTACGCCGCTCTGAAGCAGGCGAAAGTCCCGGCGGAGATGCACATCTATGCACAAGGCGGGCATGGCTACGGCTTGCGGTCTACCGCGATGTCGGTGACCAACTGGCCGCAACTCGCTCTGACCTGGCTGCACACCATCGGCGTCCTGACCTAGCCCGGCGTGGGTTGTGCCTCACATGGAATCGGCTGCGCGCCGGATCACGGGTGTCTGATTGCTCTACCACGCGCAGTCCCATGCTGACGCTTCCTATCCCTCTGCTGATCAATTTTTTGGTCGGCCTGCTGTCTGTCGCGGTCCTGCTATCCGGGCTGGCCCTGGTCTATCGCGGATGGCGAAAGTACCGCGCCACGCGGATGGTCCCGGTCGCGGTACGCCGGGCGGGACAGGTTCCCGTAGCTATAGACGTGGAACCCGCGCGATTGCGCGACCCCTTGGCCGATCCGTCCGTCTGGGTTCCTCTTGCAAGCGGGCTGGCTCTGCTGCTCTTAACCTTCGGGGGACGTCATCTGGTGGCGCTCGGGTACCCCTCGGGAGCCGATGAACCCCACGAGCTGCACTCCTCGACCGTGCGCTACTTGCCTCGTCCGGACGGCACCAAAATCCGCGCGGAGATATTCGGTGCCTCCGACGCGCCCACTCTGGTTCTGACCCATGGCTGGGGTACAAGCAACACGGAGTGGTATTACGCGAAACGCCAGTTGGCCGGTCAGTTCCGGCTGATCGTGTGGGATCTGCCGGGCCTCGGACAATCGAGCCAGCCCGATAACCGGGACTACTCGCTGGACAAGATGGCGAGCGATCTGGAATCGGTTCTGTCGCTGGCTGACGGCAAACCCGTGGTGTTGGTGGGCCACAGCATCGGCGGGATGATCAACCTGACGTTCTGCCGCCGTTTTCCCGATCAATTGGGCAAACAGGTGGCGGGCATCGCGCAGTTCGATACCTCGTACACGAACCCGGTAACCACCACCAAAGATGCACCGCTCGCAAGGGCGATTCAGAAGCCGATCGGCGAGCCCCTGCTCCACGTGATGATCTGGTTTTCGCCGCTCGTGCGCGTCATGAACTGGCTCAGCTACCAGAATGGCGCTGCTCATATGATGAATGCGCAGAGCGCGTTTGCCGGTGCGGAGACGTGGGGCCAGCTGGATCTGGTCTCGAGCTATGGATATCGTTCCTCGCCGGCGGTAGTCGCGCGCGGCACACTCGCCATGTTTCACTGGGATGCCAAACCGGTGCTTCCCCAGGTGACTGTTCCGGTGCTCATCGTGGTGGGCCGCGAGGACACCACCACGCTTCCGAGCGCGAGCGAATATATGCGCAGCGCTATGCCGCGAGCGGCGCTGGAAGAAATCAGCCCTGCGGCGCACTATGGGCTTCTGGAGCAGAATCAGCGCTTCGATTCACTACTGGCGAGCTTCGCCGCGGGGTGTCTGAAACCGGGTGCCGCGAAGTAGCGAATGGTATACTGATCGGCAAATCCACTCGATCCCCGGTCCAAGGACAAAGTGCGAACCGTTTCACCGGGACTAACCACAAACGAATATCTGGAGCGGACCTACCATCCCGACAAGGATTATCTGGAAGGGATGCTGGAGGACCGGAACGCGGGCGAAAAGGAGCACGGGAAGCTACAGGCCAGACTTTGGGCTCTGCTGAAGAAACGAAAACTAGCAGCCTTCATCGAAACCCGACTGCGTATTTCTCCAGTCCGGTACCGGGTTCCTGATGTTTGCGCGTTCGAGCGAGAACCGGACGAGTCGATTTTCACGCACGCTCCACTGCTGTGTATCGAGATCTTGTCTCCAAAAGACACTCTGACGCGGGTACGAAACGTAGCCGAGGATTACCTTTCCCTTCAGGTTCCCCACGTCTGGGTTCTCGATCCTCACGCCAAAATCGCGTACGGCGTGGAAAAAGGTCGGGGATTGTTCGAACTCACCGGCGATCTGGTGATCGGAGACCGGTTGAAACTGACTCACGAAGAGGTGTTCTCGGAGGCAGATCTCTTCTGACGCCTGAAACCGGCCACCGCGGGGTAGCCAGTTCCAGGCAAATCTCCAGCTACGCGACTTTCGCGGCAACTTCGGACGACGCAAACTTCTCCAGTTTGCGGGCGTCGGCGTAGAACTTCCGGATGCCTTCGGCCAGCTTGTCCGTCGCCATCGCATCCTCGTTGTGCATCCAGCGGAAGGTCTTCTCGTCGACGTCCAGCTTCGGATCTTTGCTTTCCTGGGCTCTGGCCGGATCGAGAACGCGATCGAGCACGCCCTGCTCGCCCTGCAGCTTATCGAGAAGATCCGGACTGATGGTCAGAAGATCCGATCCGGCGAGACGCTTGATCTGCTCTACGTTGCGGAAGCTGGCGCCCATCACCTGGGTCTTGTATCCATACTTCTTGAAGTACATGTAGATCCGGCGCACCGAGGCGACGCCCGGATCTTCATCGGGCGGAATCTCTTTTCCGCCGCCTTCCTTCTTGTAGTAATCGTAGATGCGGCCGACAAAGGGAGAAATCAGAGTGACCTTTGCCGAAGCGCAAGCCGCCGCCTGCGCGAAGCTGAACAGCAGCGTGAGGTTGCAATGGATGCCTTCGCGTTCGAGCGTCTCCGCCGCACGAATCCCTTCCCACGTGCTCGCGATTTTGATCAGGATGCGGTCGCGGCCGACGCCCTCCTTGTCGTACATCGCGATCAGCTTGCGCGCCTTGGCGAGCGTCCGTTCCGTGTCGAAGCTGAGGCCGGCGTCCACTTCGGTCGAGACACGGCCCGGAATCACTTTGAGGATCTCGCGGCCGAACGATACGGCCAATCCGTCCATGAAGGCTTCCGTCTGCGCTTCATGCGAGCCGCCCTGACTTTGCGATTCCTCCATCGCTTTGTCCACCAGGTGCTTATATCCAGGAAGCTGGGAAGCACTCAGAAGTAAGGACGGGTTGGTGGTTGCGTCTTGCGGCTTCAGGCGGGCGATCGCTTCGATGTCGCCGGTGTCGGCCACCACGGTGGTGTATTGCTTCAGAGAGTCCAGAAGTGTCATGCGCTGCTCCTCTCCTCTAGCTTAGACGCTTGCGCGTTACACTGCAGGGCACGGATGTTCTCTTTCATTCTGCACGGCTTGCGTTCCTGGAAGAACGCGAGGGGCGTGGCGTTACTGTCCATCCTGGCACTGGCGTTGGGAATCGGTTCTACAACCGCAATTTACAGCGTGATCCAGGCCGTTCTTTTGAATCCCCTGGGCTACCGGCATCAGGACCGTTTTTTGGTCGTGTGGAAGGCGTTTAGCACCCGCCCCGGATGGCAGAGCAGCTTCTCGGTGATGGATGCGGCGGATTTTTCGGCGCGCGCCCGCACGCTCGACATGTTCGGCTGCTTCACGGCCTCCAACTTCAACGTCACTCACGATGGACAATCCAGCCGTGTTTTCGGGCTGGGAGCCGCGCCGGTCCTGGTCAACGCGTTGGGCGTTAAGCCCGCCCTGGGCCGCTGGTTTGAGAGTGGTGCGAACCCGAATGTCGTGGTGCTGTCGGACGCGTTATGGAGACAACTGGGCGCGAACCCCGCGATGGTGGGCGGTCCGCTGCAGATGAACGGGACGCCCTATAGGGTTCTGGGCGTGATGCCCCCCTGGTTTCACTTTCCACCGCAAGGCACGCACGTGGATCTCTGGGTGCCGCTGCACCCGCTGGGGGAACAGCTTACCAAACGCCAATACAACTACCTCTTCTGCATTGCGCAGATGAAGCCCGGCGTGACTCAAACGCAAGCCCATAGCGACCTGACCCGCGTCACGCTGGAGCTCCGCCATGAGTATCCCGACGAATATATCTCGGATAAGATCACAACCCGCAACATTCTCGATGAGGCCGTCGAACGTATCCGCCCGACGCTGCTTCTGCTGCTCGGGGCGGCCGGGGTGCTGCTGCTGATCACGTGCGCGAACGTTGCCGGACTTCTGCTTGCGCGTTCGGTGGCGCGCGCCCGGGAAACCGCGGTGCGGGTTGCGCTAGGAGCCGCGCGTTGGCAGCTCGGTTTGCAATACTTCACCGAAGGCCTGCTGGTCTCGTTAGCGGGCGCGGCTCTGGGCGCGGTGCTCAGCTACTCTCTGGTGCGGATCGTAATCGCGCTGGCGGGTGGCGCGATCCCGCGCGCCGAGGAGGTCACCGTCGACTGGCACGTGCTGCTCTTCGCTCTTGCGCTCGCCATCGGCTGCGGCGTCCTGTTCAGCCTGGCCCCTCTCTGGCAGGCGCAGCACACGCCGCCCAACGAAGTCCTGAGCGACGGTACGCGCGCATCGGCCAGCAGCCGCTCGCGCCAACTCCTCCGTGTCTTTGTGGTTGCGGAAATTGCGTTGGCGTTCGGGCTCCTCACTGCCAGCAGCTTATTGCTCGATCAACTGGGCGGGCTTCACCGAGTCCAGGCCGGCTTCGACGCCGAGCACCTCCTCACGTTTCGGGTCTTCGCCCCCGAGGCCAAATTCAAGACGCAGGAATTGCGATCTGCGTACGAAACCAAGCTCATCGACGCGGTCCGTGCTCTTCCGGGAGTCGAGAACGTTGGATTCACGCAGTTGCTGCCGTTGGTGTCATGGGGCGACAACACCACCCTGGATGTGGAGGGCCGTCCCGTTATCCCCGATTTCAAGGCGGAGTCCATTGAAGTTCGCTACACCAGCCCCGAGTATTTCCGCACCATGCGCATCCCTCTGATTAAGGGCCGGTTCTTCACTGCGCGCGACGTGCATCGGGAACCGCCCGCGACGATGGGTCTGATCATCAACAGGACGGTGGCCCGCCTTTTCTGGCCCGGCGGAAACCCGATCGGGGCTTTCGTCCGCGTTGGCCGGTTTGAGGAGAACCGCTACCAGATCATCGGCGTGGTGGAAGACGTTCGCAATGCCGGTTTGCTAATGCCGCCGCGGCCGGAGTTGTACCTGAATTATCTGGAGCAGCCTCCGGAAGAGATGACGTGGGTGGTGCGCTCCCATTCCGACGAAGCGGCGCTCACGCGCGCCATCACCGATGCCGTGATGCGCGTGGATCGGGACCAGGCGCCGTACAAATTCCTCACCATGGAAGCGATTCGGGAGGGCTCCATCTCCCGCGAGCGCCTGCAGTCCTTCATGACTTCGTTTTTCGCCCTGGCGGCGCTGCTGCTGGCGATGCTCGGAGTCTATGGCGTGGTCTCGTACACCGTCCGGCAGCGAACGGCTGAAATCGGAACGCGCATGGCGGTGGGCGCCACCTCGCGCGATCTGCTGCGGTTGGTCATGGGCGACGGCTTCAAGATGGCCGCCATCGGAATTGCCCTGGGTGGTGTGGTTGCGCTGGGACTCACGAGCGCGTTGAAAGCCAGCGACGTGAACATCCAGGTGGAGAGCGTCACCCCGTTTCTAACCCCGATCGTTCTGCTGATTGGCTTAACGGCGCTGGCGTGCTTCTTCCCGGCATGGCGCGCCACGCTGGTCTCGCCCATGGTGGCCATCCGCAATGAACCCGGCGTGATGTGGCAGAAGACGCGGTGGGGCATCCTGCGGGTGGCCGAACATCTCTCCGGCCTGGTGACCCGGACGGATGAACAGGCGGCTTCGAAAGAAGCGGACCTGCTGGCGGAGATTGCGGACGTGAGCCGCCGCGCTACCTCCTTCAGCGAGGCAATCCGGGCGGCGCTCGAGTGTCTGGGGAAGTCACTCGGGGCGACCTCGCTCGCTTTGTTCGTGCAGCGCCAGACCGGCGAGCCGTATCGCTGTCAGGGCGTGATCCCGGGCGCCTGCCCGGATGCCTGGATGCTGCCGCCGGATGCGCTGATCGTCAGCCGCTTGCGCAACTATCCGGGGGCGCTGCCGATCGAGGCCGGCGAACTGGATGCGATGCACCGCTGGGCCACGGAAAGCGCTCCCCAGCATCGGCCGGAGATCGGTTTACTGCGCGAACTCGGCGCGGCCATTGCGGTACGCATCGCGGTAAAGAAAGAGGTGAGCGCGGTGCTCTTCGCCGGGCAGCACGCCGGGCGAGCCGGCTATAGCGCTTTGGAGCGGCGCCTTCTGCGCGGAGCGGCCGCGCAACTGGCGATGATGCTCGGAATTCGCGGCTGACCGATCGGATCGTCGAGCAGGAAAAACTTCGCCGCGATCTTCTGTTAGGCACCGAAGTGCAAAAGCGTCTGCTCCCGCAGTCTGCCCCGCAGACCGCCAACCTGCAACTGGCCGGCATCTGCATCCCGGCGCGCGGCGTGGGTGGCGATTATTACGACTTCCTCGATCTCGGGGGACGGCATCTCGGCATCGCGCTGGCCGATGTGGCCGGGAAGGGAATCGCCGCGGCCTTGATCATGTCCGTGGTGCAGGCGTCCCTGCGCAGTCTCGCCGGAGTGGCGGGAACGTCTCTTGCCGAGCTCGCGACGCGCATGAATAGGCTGCTGCACCGCTCTACGGGATCGAACAGCTATGCCACCTTCTTCTACGCGGAGGTGGACGAAGCCGCGCGCGCACTGCGCTACGTGAATGCCGGGCATAACCCGCCTTACCTGCTGCGCGGGGGAGAAACGTTCTCGCCCGTTCCCTTCGTGGCTTCCGCCGCTCCCATCGAAGAACTCGCCACCGGCGGCACCATTATCGGTATGTTCGCGCAGACCAGTTACGAAGAAGGCCGGCTGCAGCTGGAGCCCGGCGACACGCTGATCGCGTTCACCGATGGCGTTCCTGAAGCGTTGAATCCGTCGGACGAGGAATACGGCGAGGACCGCCTGAAGGACATGCTGCGCTCGGTCGCCCACCTGCCCGTGAACGACATGGCCGCGCGCATTCTGCAGGACCTGAAGACGTGGATTTCCGACGCGGCGCAGTACGACGACCTGACGTTTATTCTGATGAAAGTAAACTAACAATTTATGCGCATCACCGCTATCGAAACTTACATCGTCGGCAACCCCTGGAAGAACTGGCTCTTCGCCAAAGTCTCCACCGACGAAGGCATTCACGGCATCGGCGAAGGCACGCTCAACTACTTCGCCAAAACCGTGGAAGCCGCCATCCACGAACTGACGCCGTTGTCCTCGGCATGGATCCGTTCCAGGTCGAAACCATCTCCCAGCGCCTCATCCGCGACGTCTATACCGAAGGCGGCACAGGTGCACATGTGCGCCGTCTCGGCCATCGAGATCGCCCTCTGGGACATCATCGGCAAGGCCTGCAACCAGCCCATCTACAACCTGATGGGCGGCCGCTGCCACGAGAAACTGCGCGCTTACGCCAACGGCTGGTACCGCGGCCCGCGCACGCCGGAGAACTTTCGGAGAAGGCGAAGAAGGTCGTCGCGAAGGGCTATACCGCCATGAAGTTCGATCCCTTCGGCAACGCCTGGCGGCAGATGTCGCGCTACGATTTCGATCTGGCTATCGATATCATTCGCGGCGGTTCGCGCCGCCGTCGGCCCATCGGTCGATCTGCTGATCGAAGGCCATTGCCGCTTCGACGTGGCCGACCGCGGTCCAGTTCGCGGAAGCCATGGCCGAATTCCGCCCCACGTGGTTCGAGGAGCCCGTGCACGCATTCCAACGTCGGCGCCATGGTGGAAGTGGCGCGGCGCAGTCCGGTACCCATCGCCACCGGCGAAAGCCTGTCGTCGCAAATACCAGTTCGCCGACCTGCTGAAGCACGACGTCGTCAGCATTCTGCAGCCCGAGCCGCTGAACCTGGGCGGATCTTCGCCACCCGCAAGATTGCCGACATGGTGGATGCCCACTACGGGTCCATCGCGCCGCACAGCGCGCAGGGTCCGATTTGCTCGGCCGCCTGCGCGCAGCTGAACGCCTCGCTGCCGAACTTTTTCATCCACGAAATCTTCGACGAGTTCAACGAGCCCTGGGAGAAAGAGATCGTCACCAATCCCGTGGAGGTGGTGGATGGCTATATCGAGATTTCCGACCGGCCGGGCTTAGGAATCGATTTGAATCTCGATGAAATCGCCAAGCACCCCTACCAGCAAGGCAATCACCTGCCTCTGTTTCAGCAAGGGTGGGAGCAGCGCAAAGGCGAGCGATAGCCGGGATTATTTGCCGGAGCGGACGGCATTCGCGCGAAGAAACGCACCGTATCCATTTTCGTCAAGATTTCCCGCCGCAACGGCCAGCACCGCCAGCGCGGCGTCTTCCTCGGTAGCCGTAAATCGGTATCCGTTCATCTCGAGAAATAGGATTCCCAGGAGGAACCCGATGCGCTTGTTGCCATCTACGAAGGGATGGTTCTGAACGATTCCGGCGGTGTAAATGGCGGCCAGGGCGATGATGTCCGGAGACTCCCCGTAGGCGAGATGTTGTTGGGGGCGGGCCAGCGCGGACTGGAGTAAGCCCCGATCGAGCAATCCCTCCGCGCCGCCGTAGAGCGCCAGAAGCCGGCCGTGGAGCGCAAGCGCGTCGCGCTCATCGATCCACGCCCGGACTTTCACTGGGCTAGAGCATGCAAAGTGTTGCGATAGCGGCTGATGATTTCGTCAGCCTTGGACATCTTTTCCGCGAAGGCGGGATCGAAAGGCGTGAGATGATAACCGCCGTCGGGAGCATCGATCAGGAAAAGCGATTTCCCCTCCTCAACGTGCAGGCGGTTCACGACCTCTTTCGGGAGAACCACCCCCAGCGAATTTCCAAACTTGCGAACTTTGAGTGCCGACATGGTTTCACCTCCTTTTAAGTTATAACTATTGTAATAACATTTCGGTTGTTTGGCAAGAGCCAGGTTTTCTGACCGTCCTCTAATAGCTCAACCCATATCCCAGCGGGAACTGCGTGACATACCCGGGATCACCGCGATGGAGCGATGTCGACGTCGACTTCGGCCACGTAAAGGAAAGCTTTCCCTGCGGCTTGAAAGACCCAAACAGCACGTCAGCCACGCCCGCTCCTTCCGTGCCCGGCAGCCAGGCCGCCACCCACGCGTCCGCCTGGTCGATCACGTCATCAATAAAGAGAGGGCGGCCCGAAAGCACAACGACCGCCACCGGAATCCCGGCGCTCTTCATCTTCTGGAGTGCAGCCCTATCCTCCGCGTCAAACGATAGCTGCGAGAGCGCACGATCGCCGAACATCTCCGCGTACGGCGTCTCGCCAATGACGAGCACGCCCACGTCGGCGCCCTCCGCGCCGCTGCCGTCCTTGGAGTAGGTCAGGTTCACGCCGGGCGCGACCTCCCCGAAGCCTTGCCGGATCGTGGTCCCTTTGATCACGTCGCCGCTTTTACCCTGCCACGTGATGGTCCAGCCGCCACACTGATTCCCGATGTCATCGGCATTCTTCCCGGCCAGGTGGATGCGCCTGGCGGTCTTCGATAGCGGCAGCACATGTTTGTCGTTCTTCAGAATGACGAGCGATTCGCGGACGGCCTGGCGCGCAACGGCGCGATGCTCGGGCGACCCGAATGTCTTCTGCATCTCTCGGATCTGCCAACTGATTACGCTTCGGGTCCAGCAGACCCATCGCCACCTTGACCCGCAGAATGCGAAGCACCGCATCGTCGATCCGGGACATGGGGACCGCGCCGTCCGTCACCAGTTGCTTCAGGTCGTTGAAGAACAGGGCGTACTTCTCGGGCTCCATGAACATATCCATGCCGGCCAGCACGGACACGCGGATCTGTTCCTTGAAGTCGCCCGGGATCTCATCGATCGCGTTGTAGTCGGAGATGAGAAAGCCCTCGAAGCCGTATTCGTTCTTGATGATGTCCGTCATCAGATGTTTGTTCGCAGAGCATTTGACGCCATTCCAACTGCTGTAGCTCGGCATGATGGTTCCAACGCCGGCGTTGATGGCATCGATGTAGGCGGGCAGATGGATGCGGCGGAAAGTCGCCTCATCCACTTGTGTATCGCCGTGGTCCATGAGGCTTTTGAGTCCGGTTCCGAAAACTGTGCCGCCATCGCCGGCCAAGTGTTTCGCGCAGGCCAACGATGCGCGTCGGGTCCGCCAGGTTGGCGCTTTGCAGCCCGCGAACGGCTGCCTCGCCCAGCGGCCGGACGATTTCAGGAGTCTCACCGTACCCTTCGTAAGACCGGCCCCAGCGGATATCCTGCGGTACAGTGATGCACGGCGCGAATCCCCACTGGATGCCCGTCGCGCGCACTTCCGCAGCGGTAATCTGGCTGATTCTTTCGACCAGCGCCGCATCGCGCGTCGCACCCAGACCGATGTTTTGCGGGAAAACCGTCGCGCCTTCCACATTATTGTGGCCATGCACCGCGTCAACCCCGTAAAGGAGTAGGAATATACAAGCGGGATTTGAGCGAACGAGCTTCGAAGCGGTTGAACATCGTCGTCCACGATTGCAGATCGTTCCCGCTCTTCGGGTCGGAATCGCCGCCGCTGAGCACGGAGCCGAGATGGTAAGTCTCCACGTCGTCGATGTTCTTGATGAACTGCTGATCCGGCTGCAGCATCTGACCGATTTTTTCGTCGACGGTCATCTGTCCCAGCAAGGCTTTGGCCTGGGGGTCGTACTTGGAGAAGAGTCCCTTCCCCCCGGCGCCGGAAGCGCTCCATCCAGAGGAAAGGAGGACGAGGGTTAGCGCACCGGTGAGCACCGGCCGGGTACAACGCGAGTTTACGGGCATCCGTAAAAGTCTATTACGTTGGCGGGAACTATTTGTCGGACTTGGTGGTGCTGGTGCTCGCGCCGGAATCGGAAGAGGCGGCCGGGGCAGGCGTTGCCGGGGTTGTCGAGGATGTATCGGATTTCGATTCGGATTTCGATTCGGCTTTGGATTCCGTCTTGGTTTCCGAGGACGCCGGAGTGGAGGATCCGTCGCCTTTCGTCCCGTTTTTCTTGGCGTAATCGGTCACGTACCAGCCAGTGCCCTTGAAGCTGAAAGCCGGGGCCGAGACCAGGCGTTCTACCGGTCCGGAGCCGCATTCTTCATGCACGGTGAGCGTCGCGTCCGAAAACTTCTGAAGAACTTCGAAGCGCTTTCCACAATGTGCACAGTGGTACTCGTACATCGGCATACTGATTCAAGTTTACCAACCGCAAACAAAAAGGGCAGGCCTGAATAAGCCTGCCCCGGTGTTCCGGTTCGGATAGAACGAGGAATAGTTAGTGTTTGCGGCGCACCGGCGCACGATGGGCGGGAGCGGCTTTCTCGGCAGCAATGCCTGTAATGTGCGATTCGGCCGCGTTGAACGTGATGGTAAACGGATCTTTCGTGAACGATTCCGCATAGCCTTCGATGGTGAGGGCCTGGCCCGCTTCCAGCTTCGCGTGAACCGGGTGATCATACTTGATGATCGCGTCGCCTTGCTGGTCGTCAATGGCGATCTTGATTTCGGTCGGCGACGCCTCGGGAGTCCAGGAGACGATCTTGGCGTTGAACTTCTTCGGGATCAGCGCGCCCTTCATACTCTTCGTAAAATAAGCGTCGCCGTCCGGCGCGGTGAGCGTGGCTTTCAAGTCGCGCCAAAGCTTGATATCGGGGTGCGCCGCCAGGTATTGCTCCTCGCCGCCCGCCTTTTCCTTTTCAATCTCGACGACGCTCTTGATGGCGAAATCGGATTTCGGCATCGCGCTCGCGGCCGCGGCATCCTTTAGATCCTGCAGGCCTTTGGCATCGTCACCGTGGTAGCCGGCATAGGCGCGGGCGAGGTAATCGGAAGCCGTTTTCTTGCCATCCGCGGAAAGGGCAGCCGGTCCCGTAATGGAAACCGCGCGCGCAAACTGGTAAAGCGCTTCCGGGGTTCGGGCAATCGAGTGTTGCGACGCGATCGCGGTTCCCAGCCAATACGCTACCTGCGCGTTCTGGTCATTCAACTCGACGTACTTCTTAAACTCGGCCTCGGCGCCCGGGAAATCTTTATTCTGTAGCGCCACCCATCCGAGCGTCATGTGCGCTTGCTGCTCCACCTGTCCGCGCGCGTTCTTCCAATCCGCATCGGAAACCGTCGGGGGCTTGCCTTCCGTTGAGAACGCTTTATCCAGGTTATCGAGCATGCTCTGCGCAGCAGCTTTCCCCTGGTTCAGCGAATCCGGCGTGGGCGTGCCCTGCATGGTCTTTGCGGCCACCTGGCTCCAGGCGTTTACGAATGCCAGCAAGCGTTGGGCTTTGAAGTCGGAATCCGGATACTTGTCCTGCCAGACCTGCAGCAGAGCGACTTTCTTGACCGGGTCCGTTTCCTTCTGGGCGGCGGTCAGCGCATCGTACTCACCCTGGTCTTTTACTTTGGGCCCGGCTGCGGCAGGTGCTGGAGCACCCGCTGCTGGTGGAGTTCCGGCTGCCGGGGCCGGCGGTGCGTCCTGCGCAAATCCCGCCGGTGCGGCCAGAGCCACGGCCAGCGATGCTCCGGCTACCGCTTTTATCAATCGATCGAACACTTGATGCTTCCCCCTCTTCTCTCTGATCCGTGAACGAATACGTGTGGTGCAGGGTCCCGAAAACCCGAGCAATTCCGTGTCCCTCAATGATAAACGCGCCCACGAGGATACTTGCGGAGTATACCGAACGGCTTGGGGTGCTGCAACACGATTGACGCAACCGCGCGGAGCCGGGTTCCCGCGCAACCCTATGTTAGACTTCGCCATCTTCATGCGATTCGTGGATTGGGGAGTCATCCTGGTGTACCTGCTGGGCGTGACCTGGTTCGGCGCGCGTTTTCGGAAGCGTCAAACGAATTTGAAGCAATACTTCCTGGGCGGGCAAACGGCGCCGTGGTGGGCCATCGCGCTTTCCATCGTCTCGGCGGAGACGAGCACGCTCACCATCATCGGTACGCCGCCGCTGGCTTTGACGGCAACTTGCGTTTTCCTGCAGGTGGTGTTCGGATACCTGCTGGCGCGCGTCGTGATCTCCGTTCTTTTCCTGCCGCAGTACTTCCGCGGGCAAATGTTTACCGCTTATGAACTGATGCAGCGGCGCTTCGGGCCGCGCGTGCGGCAAGCTGACCGCCGGCATTTTCCTGGTCACGCGCGCGCTGGCGGAGGGCGTGCGCGTCTTTGCGATCTCCATTGTGATTTCCATCATTCTGGGCACCGGCGAATTCGGCGTCTATTCTGTTGATCATCGCGCTGACGCTTTTCTACACCTTCGAGGGCGGCATGACGGCCGTGATCTGGACCGATGTCGTGCAGATGTTCATGTACGTCGCTGGGCGCGGTAGCCAGTTTCTTCGTGATCCTGGCACAGATTCCGGGCGGCTGGGCGCATGTCGCTCGCCGCTGTGCCGGCGCCGCCGGTAAGTTTCAGGTGTTCGACTTCCGTCTGGCTCCTGGACGCATCCCTTACACGTTCTGGGCGGGTGTGATCGGCGGCTGTTTTCTCACCACCGCCAGCCACGGCACCGACCAGTTGGTGGTGCAGCGGCTGCTGAGCGCGCGGAACCAGACGGACAGCCGGCGGGCGCTGCTCTCCAGTTGGTTCGTCGTTTCTGTTCAGTTCACGCTTTTCCTCCTGATCGGCGTCTTGCTTTGGGTCTACTATAAAGACGGCCGACGCCGCCGAGACCGCCGACCGTCTGTACCCGCTCGTTCATCTGGCAGTCACCTTCCGATCGGAATCCCGGCTTGACTATGGCGGCGATCCTGGCGGCGGCGATGGCGAATCTTCAGCGCCGCACTCAATTCGCTCGCGTCCACCACGGTAGTGGATTTCTACCGCGCGCTGAGCCGGCGAGGCATGCGCGAGCGCACTACCTGATGCGGCTCGCGCGCCTGGCGACAACGTGTCTGGGCGGCCGTGCTGGTGGCGATCGGGCTGGTCGCGCAGCCGTGGGGCTCGGTTCTCGAATCGGGCCTGTCGATCGCGTCGGTAACGCTCGGGCATGCTTCTCGGAGTATTTCTGCTGGGAGTGCTGACCAAGCGCGTCGGGCGAAAAGCGGCGCGATCGTGGGCGTATCTGGCCGGGCTTGCAGCCATTCTTTATGTCAAGCTTCGGGACCCACATCGCGTTTACCTGGTGGGTGTTGATCGGCAGCGCCGCCACCTTCGCGGGCGGGCTGCTCGCTTCGCCGTTCTTCGCGAAGATCGACGTTTTGAACAGGAGACGGAGCCAGCGTGACAGAACTGAAGCGAGACCTGGGGTTATGGGCGGCGGTCGCGATCGTGATCGGGACGGTGATCGGGAGCGGCATCTTCCGCGTGCCGCAGACGATGGTCCAGAGCGTGGGCAGCGCCGGCTGGTCATTATTGTGTGGGTTGTCGGCGGCCTGCTTTCGCTGGCCGGAGCTCTGACCTACGCGGAACTGGCGGCCGCGATGCCGGGAGCCGGCGGGGAATACGTGTACCTCACCGAGGCCTACGGGCCGGTCTGGGGATTTCTCTATGGCTGGACGCAAATGTGGGTCGCGAAGAGCGGCTCCATCGCGACTCTCGCCACCGCGTTTTTCGAATACACTGGCGAATTTCCGTCCGGAAATCGGAGCATGTGTCTATTCTATTCCTTTACCCATCGGAGCTGGCGGTTCCTGCCGTGAAATATGGGCAGTTGCTCGCGATGGCGTTGATCCTGTTTCTGGGGCTCATCAACTATTTCGGCGTGAAGTTCGGGGGAAACGTTCAGGTAGTGATGACGGTGGTGAAGGTGGGCGCTGATCGCCTTCGTAATCGCGGCGGGTTTGTTTTATCGAACGGGAACGGAGGCGTTGCGCACGCCCTGCTGCTCCCGCTGACCGCGGCTGGGTTTTTCGCCGCGCTGGTGGCGCGCTCTGTGGGCTTACGACGGCTGGAACAACGTCAGCATGGTCGCGAGCGAAGTCAAGAACCCGCAACGCAATCTTCCCCTCGCGCTCATCGGCGGCACATTGCTCGTTATGGCCTCTATATCTGCTCGCTAATGGCGCCTATTTTCACGTCCTCAGTAACGCCGAGGTCGCCGGAAACAAGCGGGTCGCAGCCGAGATGATGGCGCGCGTGGTGGGACCCTGGGGCGCGAGCGCGGTTTCTTTAGCAGTAATGATCTCCATTTTTGCCGCGCTGAACGGTTCCATTCTGTCGGGAGCGCGCGTTCCTTACGCCATGGCGCGGGACGGGCTTTTCTTTCGTTCTTTCGCCCGCGTGCATCCCCGCTTCGCCACGCCCTCCGTATCGATTCTGGGGCTCACGTTATGGAGTTCCGTGCTGGTTTTCTCGGGCCGTTATGACCAGCTCTATAACTACGTGATCTTCGCCAGCTGGCTGCTCTATGGAATGACCACCGCCGCTGTCATTGTTCTGCGCATCCGGCGCCCGGACTTGAATCGCCCTTACCGGACGCTTGGGTATCCGGTAGTTCCTATCTTGTTCGTGGCTGCCTCGGTGCTGCTCGAACTGTTCACGCTGAAAAACTCGCCGCGGGAAGCGGTTGCGGGTATTGTTCTGATTGTGGCGGGATTGCCTTTCTATTTTTATTGGAAGCGCAAAAAACGAGTGTTATTATAGACAAAGGCTCTGCATTTTAGGCCCGCGGATTGTACATTTTATTTACGCCGGTACATGCGCGGCGAATGCGGATGAATTTTCCGGAATAGTACTAATTCGAAATGTTCTGTTCCGAAATCAGAACAAATCCCTTGCAACTCCCTTTCCTCCGCTGCTAAAACAATTTAGAGAGGTTTTTCGCAAATTGCAGCCTCCGTTCTGAATACGGAACGCGCGCGATCAGGCGGATAGCCCCAGAGGACCTATGGACGTCACGAAAATTCTTACGGAATTGAAGCAGGAGCGGGAACATCTGGAAGAGGCGATTCAGAGCCTGGAGCGTCTGGCGCGCGGCCGCGGTAAACGCCGGGGACGGCCGCCGGCCTGGTTAGCCGTGGAAAAGAAGCGCGGCCGGCCGCCGGGCAGCAAGAATAAGGTTGCCGCCACGCGCACCATGACCGCGGGTTAGTCGTAGAGCAAGTACTTCTGTCGGCGTTCGCGGAAGAGTTCCAGTTGGGATTCTTCCTCCGCGCGGATCTGTTGGGGATCCGTACCGCTTTCCAACTCCCTGATCGTCCCGTCGCTCCCGATGAGCCGCCGGTTCAAACGAAGCTGCATCTTCCCCGGATACAGCGTGTGTATCGCTCCCGCAATTTCCAAACCCAGCCGCGCCGTATCCAGAGTGTCCCGATTCAAAATGGTGAAGCGCACCCCTCCTAAAGTCATTCCCGCATCTTTACCCGACTCCGGCCGGAATCGAATCGGATAAGTCCGGATTCCCGGTACATTTCGCGCGTTGAGATAAGCGGACAGGGCGGTGCCTTCCATCCACGGAGCCCCGATCAATTCGAATGGCGCGGGCGTACCGCGGCCCACCGAATAACCCTCCGAAAACTCCAGCATTCCGAGCGCCGGGTAGAGGAGCGCCGCGTTTAAGCTACGCATGTTGGGGGAAGGATCGACCCACGGGAGCCCGGTGGCATCGAACCAGTCGGCCCGATTCCACCCCACCATGGGAATTACCGCAAGGTTCGCGCCAATCTTTTTCTCGACATTGAACATGCGCGCGAGTTCACCCGTGGTCATGCCATGGCGAAGCGGCATCGGGAAAAAGCCGATAAAGGATTCGTTTTCTACGTCGAGAGTCGGTCCTTCGACATGCAGCCCCGTGATCGGATTCGGGCGGTCCAGAACCATGAACGTCTTGCCCTGATGGGCGCATGCTTCCATCCCATACGCCATGGTGGTCATATAGGTGTAGAAGCGCGTTCCGATATCGGCGATATCGAAAACCAATACGTCCACATCGCGCAGCATTTCCGGCGTAGGGCGCTGGTTTTTCTCGAGAAACAGGCTAAAGACCCGAATACCCGTCGGTTTATCGACAGTATCGGAAACATTCGCTTTATCTTCCACTCCGAGCAGCCCGTGCTCTGGAGAAAACACGGCGGTGAGGTGCACGCCGCCGCTGCGCATGACATCGATCGTGCGGCGCCCTTCGCGATCGATGCCGGTTTGGTTGGTGATTAGTCCGACGCGCTTCCCCGCCAGGATCCGGAACCGGTCGTTCTCCAGAACATCGATGCCGGTCCTTACACTTTTATTAGCGTTGCGCGGGTAACCCACAGCCGCCGCTACCACTGTCGCAATACTCTTGCGGAGCGGGGTGATCGGCTTCTGAACCACTGGATGGACCGCGTTGGTCAGCAGAATGACGTAGGTTTGTGACGCCGGGTCGATCCAAATGGACGTGCCGGTAAAGCCCGTGTGCCCGTAAGAGGTTCCGACCGGAAAAAGCTCCCCGCGTGCTCCCGAAAAAGGAGAATTAATGTCCCAGCCGAGCCCGCGTACGGCGCCGAGCCCCGGTGGACTCTGGGGCGAAGTAAATAGGTCCACCGTCAGAGGGCTGAGAAACCGCGCGGGATGCATCCCGTCTGCCGACGGGTTGACGCCCTTATTCAGCAGCATCTGGCAGAGCAGGGCGAGGTCGGCTGCGGTTGAAAACATCCCGGCATGGCCGGCGACTCCGCCCATGAACCGCGAAGTGGGGTCGTGCACCGTCCCGCGCAGAATCTCACCGGTCTTGAGGCGTTCGGTCGGCGCCGTGAGCGGAAGCCAGGCCGCACCCGGCCGGAACATCGTATGTGTCATGCCCAGCGGCTCGAAGACGTGGGTTCGGGCAAATACATCCAGCGGTTGCCCGCTCACCCGATGCACGATCTCCCCCATCAGAATGAAGTTGATATCGCTATAGACAAACTTGGTTTCGCGCGGGCCCGCCGGCGGATCGTCCAACGCTTTCCGGATCCCCGTTTCGTATCCTGACCATGCCGGTTCCAGATCCAGATCGGGGCGCAACCCGGAATAATGCGTCATCAAGTCCCGGACCGTGATATCGCTCTTGCCGGTCTGGAATTCCGGCAGGTATTCGTTCACTTTGTCGTCCAGCCGGATCTTGCCGTCTTCGAAAAGCCGCATGACGCTGGTGGTGGTTGCCACCACTTTGGTGAGAGAAGCGCAGTCGAAGAGGGTATCGAGCGTCATCGGCTCCGGGGACGGAACCAAGACGCGGTTCCCGTAAGCCTTTTCATAAACGCGCCGCCCCTGGTGCCCCACCAGAAGGACGGCGCCGGGAATCTTACCGGCCGCAATCGCTTCGGAAATGAGAGCATCCGCCGCGCGCGCACCGGGAAACGGCGCTGGAGACGTACCGGGGCCGCCTACCAGGAAAAGGGCCGTGATCGCGCCCAGGCCCAGGACATTGCGCATGCCCCGCATGATAACAACGGCCTTGTCGTACGGATGGCATCTGTTGTGCTTATAGTTTGTGTGCCTTGCGCGGCAGGGCACATTGACGGCTTTTAATCGTAAGATACGCAACGGTTTAGCTCGAAAACGAGTCGATTGAAGCGTACGGAGGAGTGGAAATGAAACGACTCAGTTTGTTAAGTCTGTCCTGCCTGACCGTTCTCGGCTTGGCCGGAACGGCGGCAGCGCAAGATCCGCCGTCCCGCGTCGCGCGCCTGTCGCTTATGACGGGCCAAGTCTCGTTTGAGCCTGCCAGCGTCGATCAGTGGACACAGGCGACTCTCAACTACCCGATGACCACCGGAGATAACTTATATACCGACAACGGATCGCGGGCGGTGCTGCGAGTGGGGCGCAACGCCATCCGGCTGAATGCCGGCACCAATTTTCAGATCGTCAACCTGAATGATCAAGTCGTGCAGATGAGCATCAATTCCGGATCCATCAGTGTGCGGCTCCGCCGTCTGCTGCCTGGGGAAATTTGGGAAGTGGATACGCCGAGCGGCGCGGTCACTCTAGATCATCCGGGCGAGTTTCGGGTGGATGCCGATTCAAACCAGAACGCGACCATGGTCACCTGCCGCAGCGGCCGGGCCGAGGTCACCGCCAATAATCAGAGCTTCTACGTCGACAATCGGCAGACTGCGTATTTCGGTCCGGATGGCAACCCCGACATCCGCGATCAGAATCCCAGTGACGACTTCGACAACTTCGCGTACTCCCGCGACCGGCTGGAGGATGTGCCGCCGCCCCAGTACGTGTCTCAGGATCTCGATGGCTACGAAGATTTGAATTACAACGGCTCCTGGAGAACGGACTCCGAGTACGGTTCGGTCTGGATGCCGCGCGTGGCTGCCGGGTGGGCGCCCTATCAGTCCGGACATTGGGCTTGGGTTGAGCCGTGGGGATGGAGCTGGGTGGATTCTGAACCGTGGGGCTTTGCTCCGTTCCACTATGGCCGCTGGGCGAACTTTGGCGGAGCGTGGGGATGGTGCCCGGGCCCTGTCAGCATTCGGCCGGTTTATGCGCCGGCACTGGTTGCCTTCATCGGTGGCGGCGGCTTCGGGCTCTCCGTCGGGTTCGGCGGCGGCGGTGGAGTGGGATGGTTCCCGCTCGGACCTCGTGACCCGTATATCCCGTCCTACGGGGTGTCGGATGCCTATCTTCGCAACGTGAACATTTCCAACACGCGGATCACGAACATCAACATCACCAACGTCAACGTGCAGAACATAAATTATATGAACCGGAACGTTCCGGGCGCGGTGGTGGCTGTCCCGCAGCAGGCTTTCGCTTCCGCGCAGATGGTGCAGCGTGCCCGCGTGCAGATCGCGCCGGCGCAGTTGCAGCAGGCGCGCGTCGTGGGAATGGCGCCTCAGGTGGTTCCGCAACGTGCGGCGGTGTTGGCCTCCCCGGGCGCTGTTCGCGCCGTGGCGCCTCCGGCTGCCATCGCGAGCCGCGCGGTAGTCGCACGGCTGGCGCCCCCGCCGGCTCCGGTCTCCTTCCAGGCCAAGCAGCAACTCTTCCAGCAGAACCCCGGCCGGCCGATTGCGCCGCAACAGCTCCAGACGATTCGGCAACAGACGCCGGCAGCCGTGGTTCCGCAGCGGATGGCGGTCCGCCCGGTGAACGCCGCGCAGGTCCGCCCGATTACCCCAACAGTGACTCCCGGCGCAGTTTCCGGTGGATTTAACGGCCAACGGGCAGCTCAGCCTCTTCCAGCCCGCCCAGGCGTTCCACAGACACCGGCTGCCGCGCCCCAGCCCGGCACGCGTTTCGGACAGCCGGCGGCGCCCAACCAGCCGCGCGCTCCGCAAGTAGCACCCGTGGCTCCTTCGGCCGCGCGTCCGCCGGCAGCGACCCCGGTGCAACCCGGCGTGAGACCGCCGCAGCCCGGTGCCCCGCAGGCGGTACCGCCATCGGCGCGAACGGCCCAACAGCCTCCGGTTCCTTTCCGGCCGGTGCCGCAGGCTCCGCAGCAAGCCCCGCAGGCACCGCGCGTTCAACCTCCGCCGCCTCAGGCCCAGCGCGTCGCACCACAGCAGGTCCCGCAGCAAGCCCCGCAGGCACCGCGGGTTCAGCCTCCGCCGCCGCAGGCGCAGCGTGTCGCACCGCAGCAGGTCCCGCAAGCTCCGCGGGTCCAGCCCCCGCCGCCGCAGGCACAACGCGTCCCGCCGCCGCAGGCTCCGCAGCAATCCCCGCAAGCGCCGCGGGTTCAGCCTCCGCCGCCGCAGGCGCAACGTGTCCCGCCGCCGCAGGCTCCGCAGCAGGCGCCGCGCCCGCAACAGCCGCCTCCGCAGGCACCCCGCGTGCAACCGCCGCCTCCGCAGCAGCAGCGGCCTCCCGCAAACCAGGCCGCCCCGCAAGCCCGCATGCAGCCGCCTCCCCCGGCGGCAACCCGGGTTGCGCAGCAGCCACCCGCGCCGTTCCGACCGGTTCCGGTACAAGCTCAACGCGTAGCTGCTCCGTCGCCGCAGCCAACTCCACGGCCGCAACCGCAATTTCAACAGGTGAGACCTCCCGCGCCTCCTCCGGCGGCACCTCGGCCGCAGCCGCAAGCCGCACCGATGCCTCGGCCGCAAGCCGCACCGGCTCCGCGCCCGCAGCCGCAAGCCGCGCCCGCGCCTCGTCCGCAAGCCACAAGCCGCGCCGGCGCCCCGTCCAGCGCCGCAGCGCCAGCCTCCGCCTCCGGGGACGCCTCCGAACCAACACTGACGGCGTCTACTTAGACTCGGCCTCGAGCGTTCCGCCCGCAAGCCGTATTTCCAAGGCTGTTCCAACCGCAACCGCGGCGGGATCTTTCAAGATCCCGCCGTTTTTCTTTTTCACGATCGCGTACCCCCGTTCGAGCACCCGCAGAGGGCTAAGCTGCTCCAGCCGCGCCACACTCTGTTCCAACTGCCGCCGTCTCTTCGCTAACGTCAGTTGCATAAGCTGCTTCATCCGCCCATCCGAACCAGCCATGCGGCTGCGATCCCGCTCCAGGCGCGGCCGCACGTCCATATAGCGAAGCCGTGCCTCCAGTGCCGACCGGCGTAATTGCCGCATTACCAGGAACCGGCGAAACGCTTCGCGCAAACGGCTCTCCTTGTCGTCCACCATCTGAAAGCGGCGGTTCAACGCCCGTTGCAGGATGGTCACCGACCGGTCCGCGCCCCCCTGTTCCACACGCCGGTGCAGCACTGCCAGCTTCAAACGCAAACTCTGCAGAATGCGGCGCTCATTGCTCGCGAATCGCTCTAGTAGTTCCTGCCGTGTGCAAATGATCAGTTCGGCGGCGGCCGAAGGCGTTGGCGCCCGCAGATCGGCAACGAAATCGGCAATCGTGAAATCGGTCTCGTGCCCGATCGCGGAAACGAGCGGCATGCTTGCCGACGCGATCGCCCGTGCGACGCGCTCATCATTGAACGTCCAGAGATCCTCGAGCGATCCGCCTCCGCGCGCCAAGATCAGCACCTCCGCCCACTGCGACCTGGAGAAGTACTGAATCGCGCGCACCACTTCATCCACGGCTTCCTCGCCCTGGACCTTTGCTGGGAACACGCGAATCTGCAGCCCGGGAAATCGCCGCTCCAGAATCTGCAGCATGTCCGAAAGCACAGCCCCTCGCGGCGATGTCACGATTCCGATGCGCGCGGGAAACACCGGCAGCGCGCGCTTCCTTTCATTCGCGAAAAGCCCTTCCTCGCCCAGCTTCTTTTTGAGCTGCTCGAAAGCCAGTTGCAGCGCCCCGTGGCCTTGCGGCTCCAGTTGCTCAATGATGATCTGGTACTCGCCGCGCGGCGCAAACACGTCCACTCGCCCGCGCGCGATCACCGCCACTCCGTCCTGCGGCTTGAATTTGAGGAAGCGCATGGTCCCCTTGAAGAGCGCGCAGCGAATCTGCGAATCCCGGTCTTTCAAGGTGAAGTAACAGTGGCCGCTCCCCAGAACTTTCGCGCCTGAGATCTCCCCCGAGACCCAGATGTCGTCAAACTCCGTGGTGAGCAGGTCTTGGATTGCCCCGTTGAGTTCGGCGACCGTGTAAACGCGCCGCGCGGGAGCGAAGTTGAAACCGAACTGTTCCAACTGTTGATCGTAGCGCTGATGCGGAGGCTCCCAAGCGACACTGGACGGATGCGCCCGGTTTCCCCCCTGCGTTGGCTCGCCGTCAGCGTGTTCATCGTTTCTTCCACGCTGAACTTCATGGACCGGCAGCTTCTGGCGACGCTGGCGCCGCTGATCATGGCCGAGTTCCATCTAAACCACACCCGCTATGGCCTGCTGATTTCGGCATTCTCGATCGCGTATGCGGCCAGTTCTATCGGAGTGGGCTGGCTTCTGGACCGGTTCGGTGTAACGCGGACCATCTCGGGTGCCGTGGCGTGGTGGTCGGCCGCTGCGGCATCCACCGGATTTGCCGGAAGCTTCGGCGCCTTAGCGGCGAGCCGCGCGGCGCTCGGGATGGGGGAATCGGCGGGCGTTCCGGCGGTCGGCAAGCTGAACGGGATTTATCTCAAGCCGAAAGAACGCGCTCTGGGCGCGGCGCTGAATCAGGTCGGCATCAGTTTAGGGATGGGCCTCGCGCCCTTGTGGATCGCGGTTGCCTATCGCTATTCCTGGCGTACTCCTTTTGTTTTGGTCGGCCTGGTCAGCCTGTTATGGATCCCGCTGTGGCACTGGGTCAGCCGGAAGATCCCGCCTGCGGAATCGCCCGCACCCGTTGCTGGCAAGCCCCGCCTCGCTCTGCTCTTCGACCGGGACCTGCTCATCACCGTGATCGCCAGCGTCTTGTGGATGGGCGCTTACTCGCTTTGGTCGTATTGGACCACGTTGTATCTCATCAACGTGCATGGCCTCACCCTGCGCCAGACCGAAAGCCTGGTCTGGATTCCGCCGCTGGTCTCGAACGCCGGAGGATTCCTGGGCGGATGGATGTCGCTCCAATGGATGGAGCGCGGCGTTGATGCCGTGGCCGCCAGGCGGCGCGGGGTGTTCGTCAGCGCGGCGGGCCTGCTGCTCACGCTGATGCTTCCCTGGATGCCCGATGCCCGCTGGGCCACGGCCATCATCGCTATCAGTTTTCTATTCGCGCTCTCGGGAAGCGTCAACATCTACGCCATTCCGATCGATCTCTACGGGCCGGAGAATTCCGGGCTCGCCCTGTCCGCGCTGACGTTCGCCTACGGACTGTTGCAGACCGTCATCTCGCCGTTGATCGGCTGGCTCGCGGATCGGCACTTGTACACGCAGGTGGTCTGGGGAGTAACGCTGCTGCCGCTGGTGAGTTGTCTGGTGTTATGTGGACTTCGTGAGCGGACGGGAAATCCGCGGGAAGCGCTCTAATCTTTGCTGCCTTGCGCTTTACGCTCCAGTGCGAACACGCGCTCCTCGATTGCCGAGAGAACTCCGTAAGCAGCTTGGTCCCCGTGCGCTCGAGATCAGCCCGCGCTTCCGCGAACTTCACGTCGATTTCAGCGAACTTGTAATGGAAGTCGGCGAAGTGATGATGAATTCCAGATGTCAATGGCCACGTGCTCTCCATCGCCTTTCTGTAGTAAGCCGATCGCTATTCCCACTTCGCGAACCTGCGGCTCCTACCCCTTCGTCTAGCTCTCAGCCACCCGAATGCCCGATACCGCCGACCCTCCATCCGCGAGATCCTGAAACCGGAGAAGGTGATCAACACATGCAGACAACAACAGAAAATCTAGGGGTGTTCTCGGACTCGCTCGCAGGCACCGTCGCCCATGCGGCCCGCTTTGTGGTGGCCGTCAACGGGGCTGCGCGGCTGCCCGCCAGCGGCGTCGTGTGGCGCGACGGTTTGATCGTGACCGCCGACCATACGCTGCGGCGCGATGAAGAAATCACGGTGGTTCTGCCCGGCAATCAGACCGTTCCCGCAACGCTCGCCGGACGGGACCCGGGGACCGACCTTGCCGTACTCCAGACCGCAGCCCTCGGGATCGGTGCAGCCGAATTTGCCGCGCCCGCATCCGTGCAGGTAGGCAATATGGTCTTAGCGGTCGGAAGACGCGGTGAGAACGGCCCCTGTGCCAGCCTCGGCATCGTCAGCGCTCTCGGCGGAGCGTGGCGTACCTGGCGCAACGGGCAGATCGGCCAGTTCGTGCGCGCGGACTTGAATCTCTACCCCGGCAGCTCCGGCGGCGCGCTCGTGAATACAGAAGGCCAGGTCATCGGAATCAACACCGCCGGCCTGACACGAAACTGGAGCGTGACGGTGCCGAAGGAAACCGTGGACACGGTGATCGAGTCGCTGCTCGCGCATGGGCACGTGGCGCGCGGCTTCCTAGGCGTCGGTTTGCATCCGGTCCGTCTGCCGGATGGACGCAGCGGTCTGATCGTGCTGAGTGTCGACCCCGAAGGCACCGCGGCGAAGTCGGGCATTCTGATCGGCGACGTCGTCCTGACTCTCGAAGGCCAGCCGATCGAGGACACCGACGATGTCCAGAGGCACCTGGGTCCGGAACAGGTGGGCAAGAGCATCGCGGCTTCGGTGTATCGCGCCGGAGCGGTTCACGAGACCCCGGTTCTGGTCGGAAGCCGTCCGCGGGGCGCGCGGTGACAACCCCGGATTTGGCCCGTCAGCTGCGCGCTTCCGTAGTCGCCATCCAGACTAGCGGCGGCCGCGGCTCGGGCGGCGGCTCCGGAGTAATCTGGTCTTCCCAAGGAGCGATCGTGACCAACGCGCACGTGTTGCGCGCCCGCGACCCGCTGGTGATCTTGCCCGATGGCCGCAAGTTTGCCGCCGTGGTCATTGGGCACGATCGGCGCCGCGACCTGGCGCTTCTTCGTATCCCCGCCGCCGGCTTGCCCGCGGCCTCGGTCGGGGATTCCCGCAATCTGCGGCCGGGCCAACTCGTGCTGGCCATCGGCAACCCGCTCGGAATCCGCGGCGCCGTCACCAGCGGAATCATTCATTCCACTTCCGGGCGCGACTGGATTGAGGCGAGCGTGCGTCTGGCGCCGGGCAACAGCG
The DNA here is from genome assembly GCA_963814235.1 of Bryobacterales bacterium. GTDB lineage: Bacteria > Acidobacteriota > Terriglobia > Bryobacterales > Bryobacteraceae > Bog-113. The sequence continues at coordinate 128,848 of CAWFCA010000004.1, forward strand.
GAGGGATGCTGGCCGATGCCGAAGGCCGCCTGATCGGCATCACCACCATGATTCAATCCGGCCTGGCGCTCGCGATCCCCAGCGAAGCGGTGATCTCCTTCGTACGCGCCGCGGAACGGACAAGCGGAGCAATAGCCGCTTGATCTCCGTCCTTGTCGCGGCTTCCTCTTCGGTCGTGCGCGCCGGTCTGGAGGCGCTTGCCCACAGCAACGCCTCGGTGGACGTGGTCGGCACAGCAGGTCTAGGCGAAGACCTGCGGCGAAAAGCGGCCGAGTTGGCGCCCGATGTGATTCTGGCGGAAGTGGATGGGCAGGGCGCTGAAATCAGTCAGGCTCTGCCGCGCTCGCAGATCATTCTACTGTCGAATGAAAGCGCGCTCCCGCTGATCCGCGGCGGGGTCCGCGCCGTGCTGCCGCAGGGCGTCTCCGCGCGCGAGATCGGGATTGCGATCGAAGCCGTAGCCGCCGGTCTGGTCGTCATGCATCCCGACGGAATCGATAACACGGGTGAACAAGGCCTGGCCTCGCCCACCCAGGGACCTCTCAGCAATCGAGAAGTGGAGGTGCTCCGCATGCTTTCCGAAGGCCTGGCTAACAAAGAGATCGCGTACCGGCTCGGGATCAGCGAACACACCGTAAAATTCCACGTCGCGTCGCTGTTCCATAAGCTGCACGCGTCCAGCCGCACGGAAGCGGTCACGCTCGGGGTGCGTCAGGGGCTGATCCTGCTTTAGGCTTCCGTCTCGCTACTTGATTCCGCCGTACCGAAGCGGTAACGAAATTATCCAGGGTGAGATACTGGCGACAGAGTCCTGCAACTCAGGCATATCTGAACTGCGGCGACCCTGACGGGCTCGGGACTTCGGAAGTCTGAGCGCCGCATACCAAAGACCGATATGAAAGACGATCTTCAGAACGGCAATTCGGATCAGGAAAAAACTGAGCGTTCCGAAGCTGTTAAGCGACTGGCGAAGGCCTCGAAGTTGGCGAAGCGCAACGCGATAAAGCCAGCGAAAGTCGCGGGACGCTTGCAGGAAACGAAAGCTGACAAGGGACTTGCGCGCGCGGTGGAGAGGGTTTCGAAGGACTCGCCCAGTCCTCGATCCGTGGCTCTGTCCGAATCTGCGGAACATATCCTCAGGCGGGCGACGGAGGTCATTGGCGACCAGGCACGAGCTTTACGATGGCTTGGAACTCCGGTGAGAGCGCTCAATTATGCGACGCCCATATCGTTGATCGGCGAAGAGGCGGGAACCCAAGCCGTTCTAAGCGTTCTTGGCAGGCTTGAGCACGGCGTCCTCTGATCGCCTTTCGTCTCTGTTCGGGGAAAATACCAGGCAACCAGCGGACGGGGAGCCGCGATCTACCCCGGACGTTGGAATCGCAGTGGCGATGAAATCATCTACCCGGCTACAAGCCGGTCACTCGCCTTGGTAGAACTGTTGGTTCACTTCTCTGACCTGCCCCGCGATTACGTGCTCACAGAGATTCTAATTCCCTCAATCGTTGAGATTGAAGAGATTGACGAGCGTGAACTGCCGGATTGATTGGGATTCAGTTGTCATCATCCCGCTCACTAGGGATATTGGGAGCAAGTGGCTACGAGAGATGCGGAGCCCTGTACTCTCGGTTCCCTCCAGCATTGTTCCTCATGAGCGAAATATCTTGATCAACCCGCTTCATCCAGAATTCGGAATATAGAGTTTTCGCCACCCGTGCCATTTCACTTTGATCCGCGACTGAAATGAAAAAGCTAACGGGGGCCGTTGTCATTCTGAAAACACACCGCAGGCTCTGCGACGATATCGAGGACGTACTTGTCTGCCGGTCGCGCCGCTTTGAAAAACGCATCCCGCTGGCAAAGGTCAAGGCGGTACTCGTCAAAAGCGGCAAGCTGACTCGTGCGTAAATGGGAGCGCCAAGAGCTGTTCTGATGTAAAGCGGTCTTCCTGATTATCAGGAGAGGGAACCTCGGCTGCAAAGCCTTCCGCTAGTTATGGGTAATGGCCAAGAGGCAGGAACACCCCATCGCCATTTGGTGTCTACCCAAAGAAGATACATCGATGAGACGCTCTGTCGTGATTGCCGCTTTCGTGCTGATTGTTTGTACCTTTGGCTGCAGGTCGCCGGGCCAAGCGACTCGCGAGTGGGCGCAAGCGGCATCCACAGCAAAAGGATTCCGGGTGACTATTGCTCTCTTGACTGCAGGAGGCTTGTGTGGCGACAACGATCGGCAGTTAGTTGTGTTCCTCAAGGGCGACGGCCACATTCAATTGAATGACGATGTTTATTCTGACAACGAGCACTTTGCGGTTCGGCTCGAACGGCTCTTTCTTATCAGGCACGACCGCTCGGTTTTCGTAATGGCTAATCCCGACGTGGAATTTCGACAGCTGATCGGGGTACTCGACGCGGTTGAACGGAATGGTGCAAAAGCGATCTTGCTGTCCCACGTCGTGGCGAAAGATCCCGCGAACTGCGGCCCGGTGGGCGCCAGCCTCCCGTGGTCAAACGGCCGCTCGTCGGTTCCCTAAAACTGCGCTTTGGCGCAAATGCAATACGGCGTTGATCTGTTCCCGCGTTACCGCAAACTCCTCCATCACCTCATCCACGCTCAAGCCAGCTTCCAGATTCTCGAACGCCGTTGCCACCGGCATCCGGGTATCTTTGAATACCCATTCGCCGCTGACCTTGCCGGGGAAACTCTACACCGGGGCATTGGGACCAATCAAGAGTTGTTGCCATGTTGCTACCTTTCTTCATCCTAGCCTCTTACCACGGATCGGCGACGTGCCTGATTGGGTTCTAAGTCCCCTATTCATGCGGCCGCTCCGCCCCCACCAACCGAAACATCACCCTGGGCTTCTCGCGCCAGTCCGCGCTCAACCCGATGCGCGTCACGTCCACCTCCGGCGTCAAATACTTGAGAATCGTCTCCGTCGCGGGATGAAACTCCAGGGATGGCGCAATCAGGAACAGACGTGGCGGGTCGCGGCGCAATTCCGTTCCGGGAAAATAGCCAAAGCGGGAAAACTCCCCGCGGTCCAGATGCCACTTCACCCGCAGCCAGTAATCAAGCGCCTGCAGAGGCAGGTGCAAATCCTGCGAGGCTTTCAACTCCAGAACGGCTAGCCGTCCATGCCCGTCGACCGCCAGCAGATCGAGAATGGTCCGGTCCTGACCGGCAATAGCCGGCACCTGCCCATAAACCGGTTCGGCCACCAGCGACGCGTCAATCACCGAAAGATGCGACCGGACCGCCGCTTCGAGCCACGCCTCGGGATTCTGCTGGTACACGAGAGTCCCACGAGGAGCTTGCGCATTCCGCAGGGCATAGAGATTGGCCGCAATCGCGCGCGCTTCCGAAAAACTCATCGGCTCCCTTCCGTTGCCCAACTTGCCGTCTTTGTAGCGCGCAAATTCCAGGCCGTTGACGCGCAAACTGAGAGTTCCATCGGTTAACGCGACGGTCTCGGCGTGCTGGATACCGGCCGGTAGTTCGCTCGGGGTCCGCCGCATCTCCAGTTGCGTCGCCACATTGCCGTAGTTGCTCGGATCGAGAAGGACGGCGAAGTCCTCCTCCGAGTAGAGATACATCCCGAAGCGCGTTGCCGCCGCGTGGAAGAGCGGGAGATAGAAGCTCAGCAGCGGGGCGACCGGGGACGGCGCCCAAAACGTCAGCGTTTCCACCACCAGCCTCGGGTCGCGCATGCGCACATAGTCCAGCCAGATGAGACCAAAACTCAGCAGGGTAGGGAAGTCGGTACACTCCGGCGGCGCGCCGATCGCGGCAATCCCCGCGCTGCCGCGCCGCAGCAGAGCCCTGGGAAAGGTGGCGGAGAGCGTATGTTGCAGATCGGGCTCGCAGCTCAGTTCGGCCATCCGCCACGCCGGAAACTCTCGCTCCAGCATCCCGCGGAAGCGTTCCCGGAACACCATCCGCGCCCCCCGCCTTTCCCACTCGTGGGTACGCGGGTGGGCCAGATCCACCAGGTGCATTGCGCCTTCGCGGCCCGCGAAATGGCGCACCAAAAGGGACAGCTTGCCCCGTTCCACCCGCTCGACTCCGCTGATTTTCCGCACCAGGTTGCGGGTGTCGTCCCACGCCTGCAGAGTCACATGCGTCGAATGTTCCTCCAGAATGTAATGACCGGAATCCAGGGCAAGTAGCGGCTCCCCGGGCTCGATCAGCGCCGGGCGCCGCGCCCGGCTCAGAAATCCCTCCACCTGCGCCCGCACGTCCGCCGGGCACTGCGGAGCGGGCGTCACGGTACGGCGCATCTCACGGTAGTAAGCGGCGCGGCTCATTTCTCTCGCGTGGCCCCCGGATTGCATCCATTCGGGCGTGAAACGTACCGTTCTTCTGTGTGCCACGTTCCTGGGTGCCGCTTTTGGCCTTGCCGCTGACTCCCCCGGCCGAAATCCCTCTCGGCCGATGCGGTGAACAACGGGGCTCTTAATACCGAGGTCACGCCGCAATCCTCCGGATCGGCAACCCTGCGCGCGCAGATCCTGCTCGATCGCGCGCACTTCTCGCCGGGCCAGATCGATGCGAAGTACGGCGTGAACCTCGGCCGGGCGATCGAAGCCTACCGCCTGCAGAACGAACTGCCCGCGAGTCCCAATGTCGACGCCGACATGTGGGCGAAGCTCAACCAGGACACCGCGCCTGCCATCCAGGAGTACACGCTGCAGACGGGCGACGTCTCCGGTCCCTTCACTCCTGATATTCCTACTTCGATGATGGACCAAGCCAAGCTTCCGGCGCTCAATTACCGGAATCCGCAGGAGGCGCTGGGAGAAAAGTTTCACTGCTCCCCGGCCCTGCTTAACGCGCTCAATCCCGGCAAAGACATGAGCCAGGCGGGTACCCAAATCTTCGCCCCCAACGTGATCGTCGGGGCGCCCGCTGGAAAAGTTGCGAAAGTCACGGTGAGCAAAACCAAAGGGGTCGTTCAGGCGCTCGATGAATCCGGCAAGGTCCTGGGTACCTATCCGGCGACCATGGGCAGCGAGCATGATCCCCTGCCGTTGGGCGATTGGCAGATCGTGGAAGTGAGTAAATTCCCCGTCTTTCATTACAACGCCCAGCTATTCTGGGATGCGAAGAACAAAAACGACAAAGCGGAAATCAAAGCGGGGCCGAATAACCCGGTCGGGGTAGTCTGGATGGGACTCTCGAAGGAGCACTACGGCATCCACGGGACCGAGAACCCCAGCACCATCGGCCATACGCAATCGCACGGATGCATCCGTCTCACCAATTGGGACGCCCTGGAGCTAGCGGGAATGGTTAGTAAAGGAACGCCGGTCACTCTACAGGAAGACTAATCGTGGGATCGTTCGGGCGGTTTACCTTTGGCGTTGTTTTGATCGTTTTGATTTGCTTTGCGTCTTTTCTTTATATGACCGGCAGGCTGCCCGGAGGATTCGGACGAACCACCGCCGCTCCGGCGCCGAACAGCTCGATGGCGCCGCTTCCCTCGGCGCCTTCCACCCCGGCCGTGACCCCGAATCAGGCTGCCACGCCAAACCCCGCCACCCCGGCACCCCTGGATACTCCTCCGGACATCGGAGGGTTGAACTTCCCGGAAGTCGCGGTACCCGGTGCCGATCTGTCAACACCCGCTTCCCCGTCATCCTTCGCTTCCGCCCCTAACCCGGTGGCTGGCGACTATGTCGGCGAGATTACAAGCCATCGCCTGCAAATGCCCCTCGACAACATTCAGGCGAGGCAGTTGTCCGACACCTTTAACGAAGCCCGCACCGGATCAAAGCACGAGGCGATCGACATCATGGCGCGCAGCCGGAACCCCCATTCACGCGATTGATGAGGGAAACATCGTTAAGTTGTTCAATAGTAAGAAGGGCGGGCTCACCGTCTACCAGTTCGATAACGCCCGGAAATATTGCTACTACTACGCCCACCTCTCGCGCTACGCGCCGAACATCAAAGAGGGGATGCTGGTGCGAACGGGGGATCTGATCGGCTACGTCGGTAGCACCGGCGACGCGAACGCAGCGGCTCCCCACCTGCATTTTGCTATCTCATTGCTGGATGCCGACAAGAAGTATTGGAAAGGCACAGCGCTCGATCCTTACCCGATTTTAGCGAAGATCGCCGGTCAAGGTCAGTGATCGAGGCGAACTTTGGGGACGCGCTGGCCCGCGTGCGCGAACGCATGGAAGCCGCCGCCGCCCGCAGCCATCGCTCCGCGAACAGCATCTCGCTTTTACCCGTCACCAAGGTTTTCCCCGCCTCCGCCATCCGCTTGGCGTACGCTCATGGGCTGCGCGAATTCGGGGAAAACTATGTGCAGGAGTTTGAGGCCAAGCGGCCGGAAGTCGCCGATCTTGGGGACGCCCGCTTCCATCTGATCGGCCACCTCCAATCCAACAAGAGCCGTAAAGCCGCCGAACTTTTCCAGATCATCCAGACTGTTGACTCGACCAAACTAGCGCAACGCCTCAATGAGATCGAGACCAAACTTGAAGTAATGATCGAGGTCAAGTTGTCCAGCGAGGACTCTAAATGGGGCGTGGCGGAAGCCGGTCTGGCACAAGTTGTCGAGGCCGCCCGGGCATGTCCGAATCTCACCCTAACGGGTCTCATGACGGTCCCGGAGTGGTCGAAAGACCCCGAGCACTCACGTCCCGCGTTCGCCCGTCTTCGCGAACTCGCGGCCATCTACAGTCTCCCGAAATTGTCCATGGGCATGTCGAACGATCTGGAAGTGGCTATCGAGGAAGGATCGACGCTGGTGCGGGTGGGAACGGCGCTTTTCGGCAGCCGCAAGGCGGCGTGACCGTCGGCTACCATGCGCCACCGCCAGGCGCCCGCTCCGGGGTTGCCGACTACGCCGCTACCCTGCTTGCCGCCCTACGCCGCCGGGGGACCGTTCAGGAAAACGCTACAGCGGCCGACGTCCACCTCTACCACCTAGGCAACAACCAGCTGCATCGGGACATCTACCACCGCGCGATAGCCGAGCCCGGCGTAGTCGTGCTCCATGATGCCGTCCTCCAGCATTTCTATCTTGGAGCTTTCAATGAGTCGAGCTATGTCGAAGAATTCACGTATAACTACGGGCTTTGGGAAGCGGACCTCGCTCACCAGCTTTGGACGGAGCGAGCCGGCTCCGGAATGGACGCGCGCTATTTCCGCAGACCCATGCTGAAGCGCGTCGGCGAGCGCTCGCTTGCCGTGATCGTGCATAATCCGGCCGCCGCCGCCGCCGTCCGGGCCCACGCCCCCGCCGCAAACGTGGTCGAAATTCCGCACTTCTTCGAACCTCCGTCGGATTCCCTGGACGACCGCGCCAGCGTTCGCGCGCAGCTCGATTTGCGGGAAGACAACTTCGTCTTCGGCGTTTTCGGATATCTCCGCGAGTCGAAGCGCGTCATCCCCATCCTGCAATCCTTCGAACGTCTGTACGCCCAAAACGACCGCGCGCGGTTGCTCCTGGCCGGCGCCTTCGCCTCGCCCGATCTCGAAAAAGCTGTCCAGCCCTGGCTGGCGCATCCCGGCGTGCGCCGCCTCTCCCACCTGGACGATCGCGCTTTCTGGAGCGTCACCAGCGCGGTCGATTGCTGCCTGAATCTGCGCTACCCCGGCGCGGGCGAGACCTCTGGAATCGGCGTGCGCCTGATGGGCCTCGGGCGAACCGTATTCTTTACCGATGGCCCCGAGATCGCGGCCATTCCGCCGCACGCCTGCGTCCGGATCTCCTCGGGCGTCGAGGAAGCCCCCGAACTTTTGGAATTCATGAAGGTCATGATCACGCTTCCTGAGGTCGTTCGCGGCATCGGGAACAGCGCGGCCCGGCACATTCGCTATCATCATTCCCTGGACCGCGTGGCCGATCGATTCTGGGAAACGTTATGCGCTATGCGCCCCTCTTAGCTCTAGCCGCCCTATCTTCGTTTTCCCTTCTCCGTAGCGGGTCGGGCGGGCACGTCCCAGCCCCCCTCATTCACGTCTGGATTCCGATGCGCGACGGAGTGAAACTGGCGGCCAACCTTTTCCGGCCTTCAAACGTTGGACGGCAGCCGACGATCCTGCTGCGCACCCCCTACGGAAAGGGAGACGAAATCACCCCGCAACTGCAGACCTTCGTCGACCACGGTTACACCGTCGTGTTCCAGGATGTCCGCGGCCGGAAGGAATCCGAGGGCACGTATACCCCTCTCACCCAGGAAGCTCCGGATGGCGACGACACCCTGAACTGGATCGCCGCGCCAGCCCTGGTCGGACGGCAAAGTGGGCATGACCGGCGGGTCTTACCTCGGCATCGCGCAGTGGAAAGTGGCCGTTCTGCAACAATCCCCATCTGAAAGCGATTTTCCCCTGATGTCTCCGGAGATGACGACTACCGCGACCGCTTTTACTCCCCCGGCGGCGCCATGAAACTCGGGCCATCGCCTGCACTGGGTGGCGGAAAACCTGACGGCTACCCGGCTACGGCCGCCGCGACTTTCGCGAAATACATCTGGACCGCTGCCCTCTGCGCCGCGCCGATCGAGTGGTCACCGGCCAGTCCACCGACCTCCTGCAGCGCGGTCTCGACCATCCCTCCTATGATGCGTTCTGGAAGAGCCATCAGCATGCGGGAAGCACCTGAAGAACTGCAAAGTTCCGGTCTTCTCCGTGGGCGGCTGGTACGACAACTACGTCGAAAGCGACCTGGATGCATTTGCGACGCTGCGAAAACAGACCGGACTCAATCGGCATTCTGATCGGTCCCTGGCCGCACAACATGGGGACGCCGATCACCACCGTGAACTACGGCCCGGCGAGTAGCGTCCCGGTGTGGAAGTTTCGATTGGAATGGTTCGATCAGTGGCTGAAGGGCAAAGAAGTGCCTGCCGAGTCCGCGCCGCCGCTCCGTATCTTCGTCATGGGCGCCAACCAGTGGCGGGACGAGAACGAATGGCCGCTCGCGCGCGCCATCCCTACCCGGTTTTACCTCTCGAGCGGCGGCCATGCCAACAGCTTGAAGGGGGATGGCGCGCTGGTGGAAACCCGGGAACGGAACGGCTCTACGGACTCATTTACCTATGACCCCAAGACGCCAGTCCAAACGCTGGGCGGCGCGATTTGTTGTAACAACAAAATCTTCCCCTGGGGGCCGATGGACCAGCGGCCGGTCGAGCAGCGTCCGGATGTGCTGGTCTACTCCACCGACGTGCTCAAAGAAGATGTTGAGGTAACCGGCCCGATCGTCATGACCCTGGTGGCGGCCTCATCAGCGCCCGACACCGACTTCACGGCCAAGCTGGTCGACGTCTATCCCGATAGCCGCGCCATCAATCTAACCGACGGCATGATCCGCGCGCGCTACCGCGGTAGTCTGGAAAAACCCAAACTGCTCACCAACACCGGACCCAACAAGTACACCATCGACGTGGGAGTGACGTCGAACGTCTTCCGCAAAGGGCACCGGATCCGGCTCGAGGTGTCCAGCAGCAACTTCCCGCGCTTCGATCGCAACCCGAACACCGGCAAACCCATCGCCGACGAAACGCAGCTCACCAAAGCGTTCCAGACGATCTATCATGACCGCCTGCACCGCTCCTATCTGGTACTGCCGGTGATCCCGCCAGTCGTTCCGGGCATGCAAACAAAGCTTCTCAAACCGAGAGGCTGACCCGCGCTCAAGCCGTTTTGCCGGCGAGTTTGGCTTCCAACTCGCCCCAGCGCGCATACAGCGTATCCACTTCTTCCTGCGCCGCCTGTTGTTCGGCGTAAACCTCGCGCAGGCGATGAGGATCGCTCGTAATGGCGGGATCTTCCAACAGATCGTGCTTTGTCGAAACCATCTGCTCGGCTGCCTCGATGCGCTGCTCAATGGATTCGAGTTCCCGCGTCTCGTTGTAGGTCAGCGCCTTCTTCCTGCTGTTCGAGCCCGGGGATCCGGATCGCCGGTTTGGCGTTCGATCGGCTGGCGGCGCGCCGCGAATTCTGCTGCCACGTCTCCCACTGCGAGTAGTCCGCGAACTGCTCCGCGCCCCCCTGTCCATCCAGCCCGATCACAACGGTAGAGACGCGGTCGAGCAGGAAACGATCATGCGTCACCAAGACCAGCGCGCCGGTGAACTCCAGCAGGTTCTCCTCCAGAATCTCCAGAGTCTCGATATCGAGATCATTGGTCGGCTCATCGAGCAGCAGCACGTCCGCGGGCTGCAGCATCAGGTTGGCGATCAGCACGCGCGCCCGCTCGCCGCCCGAAAGCCGGCTCATGGGCTGCTCCAGTTGTTCCTTGCGGAACAGAAACCGCTCGGCCCAGGACGCTACGTGCGTGATGCGGTCGCGGTAAATCACCGAGTCGCCGTCCGGCGGCGAGCGCGCGCCGAAGCGTCACGTCCAGATTGAGGTGCGCCCGCTGCTGATCGAAGTACACCGTGCGCAGATTAAGCGCGCGTTCAATCTCGCCCGCTTCAGGGAGCGACTCACCAAGCAGCAGCCGCAGCAATGTGGTCTTGCCGCTCCCGTTTGGGCCGACGAGGCCGATGCGCTGCTGCGGAACGACGGTGAAGCTGAGATCGCGAAAGAGCGTGCGCCCCGGAATGCTGTACGTGATCTTGCGAATGTCGATCAGGCGTTTGGTGCGCCGATCGGAGGCGGCGAAGTCTACCCCCACCGTTCCCGTGCGGCTGCGCGACGTCAGATCGGAAAGTTCGCCGATCAGATCGTGCGCGCGGTCGATACGCGCTTTGGATTTCGTGGTGCGTGCCTTGGGGCCCCGGCGCAACCAGTCGAGTTCCGTCCGCACGCGGTTCTCGAGCGCTTCCCGATGTTTGCTCTGCGCATGCAGAAACGCGTCTTTATATTCCAGAAACTGCGAGTAGTTGCCCTCGGCGCGAAACAGCCCGGCGGCATACGCGCGGTTCAGTTCGATCATCTCGGTGGCAACGTTTTCCAGAAAATAGCGGTCATGACTGACCACGATGCTCGCCGACTTGGAATCCCGCAGCAGCCGCTCCAGCCAGAGTATGCCCTCGAGGTCGAGGTGGTTGGTGGGCTCATCGAGCAGTAGAACGTCCGGTTGATTGATGAGGGCCTCCGCGATCGCGAGGCGTTTCCGCCAGCCCCCCGAGAGCGCAGCGGCCTGCACTTCCAGATCTTCAAACCCGGCACGGCCGGACGTCTCCGAAATGCGCCCCAGACGCTCCAGCTCGTCCGTGGCAGTTAGCGAGCGCTCCAGTACTTCGCGCACCGTAAGCCCCGCATCGAAAGTGGAATCCTGCGCGACATAGCTCACCTTCACCCCTTTGCGGACCACCACTTCCCCATCGTCGGCCGGGATTTTGCCCGCGATGAGGCCCAGCAGAGTCGATTTCCCGGCACCGTTCGGCCCAATGAGACCGATACGGCTGCCGTCGGTGACGGTGAAAGAGATGGATTCGAAAAGAGGTTCGGCGCCGAATGTCTTGGAAACGGCTTGGACGGTGAGAAGAAGACCCATTAGTGAGAGCGGTAGCCGAACGCGGACTTGAGAAGCGGCCGGCTACCCTCAGTTTACTGGGTTTTGTCAGAGACCGCGTTTGCGGCTTTATGCGTGGTGTGCTTGATCGCGTGGCCCGTTTTCCTGGTGCCGGTGGCGATGGCATGCCCCGTCTTCTTGGTGCCCTTTACGGTAGCGTGGCCGACATCTTTGGACGCATCTTTCACATCCGTTCCAGCAGCCTTCATATCACTTCCCGCGCTCTGCGCGAACGCAGACAGACCCAGCGCGAATAGGGTGACCGGGATCATAAGAGCAAATTTCTTCATTGGGTAAAGCCTCCTGCCCACATTGTTGCACCCGCAACACCATCCTAAGCGGCGTTCATGAAGCGGCTTTCATCAGGGGTTACGAACGGATCTTGAGAGCGATCAGCGTCATGTCGTCATGCTGCTCCGCGCCGGCGGTGAACGCATCCGCGTCCACCATGATCGACTGCGTGATTTCCCATGCTTGCAGGTGGCGGCGCCGCCGCGCGGACTCAATCAGGCGGTCGTCGCCCCACTCCTCATCGTCAGCCGTCATGGCTTCGCTGATACCGTCGGTAAACGCAATGAAGGTGTCACCCGGCTCAAACTGAAACTCCGCGCTCGTGAACTCAATGCCGCGCAGAAGCCCGACCACCGGCCCGCACGCTTCCAGCCGGATGACCTCATCGCCTCGTAGAATGATCGGCGGGTTATGCCCGGCGTTCACGTACGCGAAGCGCCGCGTTTCCGGATCGTACTCGCCATAGAAGAACGTGCAGTAGCGGTTGGACGTCGAGACGTCGTAAATCAAACTATTGGTGTTGGTCAGTAGCAGGGAAATATCTTCCAGGCCGGCGGCGATCTGCCCGCGCAACAGCGATTGCAGACTGGCCATCATCAACGCCGCCGAGATCCCCTTCCCGGAGATATCACCCAGCGCGAAGCCGATGCGGCCATTGGAACGCGGGATGAAGTCGTAATAGTCGCCGCCAACGGCCAGCGCGGGACGGCAGCACCCAAAGTAATCGATGCCCGGCACTGGCGGGCACGATTGCGGAAAAAGCCGCTCCTGCACTTCGCGGGCAATCTCGAGCTCCCGGTTGATCCGCTCCCGTTGGCCTGCCTCGCGGGCAACGGTGGCCATCAGTTGCGTATTTTCCAAAGCCAGACCGGTTTGTATCGCGACCGACTGCAGCAGCCGCAGATCGGCCGGTGAATAGGGCTCTTCCGAAAGCTTCGGCCCTAGCGCCATCAAACCGAGCAGTTCCAAACGCCCCGGCAGCGCGAGCAGCACTTCCGCGTGCAAGCTGCGCAGCTTCTGCTGTTCATCCGGTTGCGCTGCATGCACCCAGTTGCGGGGGTCGTCGAAGTAAATCAACTCCGGCTTCTTCGCTTCGCTAAGCAGCGTTACCGAACGGCCCTGCGGGGATAGGCACGTCGCGGATATCGATTCCGGCCCGATGGTTTGGGTGACGCAGAACCGGTCGCCGTCGCGAACGAATATGGCCATCTGCGAGATGTGCAGCGTGTCCGAAACCCGGCGCGCGACGGTTCCGAGCAGCGGTCCGGCTTCCGTGAAACCGCGCGTTGCCTCACTGAGTTCACTCATCACGATCTCCGTGCTGTACGCCTCGCGGAAGAAGCGCCGGTCGAGCCATTGCAAAAAGCGATCCGAGAACTTGCGGCGAAACAGGAGCGCGCCCCCGAGGAAAACGATTGACCGGACGCGTCCCGCCTCGCTTCCGTGTGAATTCGCAAAGGCGGCGATCACGCTCGAAATGGCGAGCGCCAGAAGAGCCCCTCGCAAGATGATGAAACCGCGCCGGGCCAGCGCATACTGCAGGCCCTGGCGCAAAACCACACTGACGCCCATCGCGCGCTGGATTACCAAAACGTATGCCATGGTGATCGGGAAGAGAAGCAGCATGATCAGGCTGGTGAGTTCCGCCCAGTCCGGAATGCCGCGGAAGACATCTTCGTTTCTGACCACGCTGATGATCACGACGATGAACAGGGGAAAGAAACTGATCCCGATACCCGTCGAGAGTATTCGCAGGCGGCGCTTGTCATCCGGCGCCGCCCTTCGCGCCTTATAACCGACCAGCAGGAAAAAAGCGCTAATCGCCATGGTAGTGAGATAGGTGAAAAGGGGAATCTGAATCAGTAGCCGGAGCAGCGGCCGCAGAAAGCGGATGGACTCAAAGCTATACAGGCTTCCCAGGAAGAAGGTCGAGAAAAACAGCCATTGAAAGAGGAGCGGCGCCAGCAGGATCCACTTGAGCCAGGGATGCCTGCGATCGAAGTCGGGGCGCTTCGGGAACCGCAGAGCGAACAGATCGAGCCAGATCAGCCACGGACCGAAAGCCTGGCCGAGCAGAGCGTTCCAAACAAGGGCTAACGGCATCCACGGCCAATTCCAGGAGAAGCCCTCGACGAACTGCGAGAAGCCGATCATCAGGCCGAGCAGCAGCCACGCCCGCAGATCGGTGGGACGCCCCGCCGCGACCCAGAAGCCGAGTGCCAGGCTGAACACCGGCAGCACGATCTCAATCGTCATGGTCACGATCCAGATCGCGAGCGACGCTGGGGCCGTGCGGACGGGCGCAAGCCGGATCGATGCGGCCAGGCGCGTCCCATTGGGCCTGCGTACGACGACGTGCAGGGTATCGCCGGCGCGCAGTTTTCCTACGGACTGATCGTTAAGGACGAGGGCGCCCGTGAAGGGCCGTCCCTCCACGGATTCCAGCACGTCCCCGTTGAAGACTCCAGCCGCTCTCGCCTCGGGGAGAGCGCCCGAAACCTCATCCAGCCGGTATCCAAACAGCAAGGGAGTGCGGGCGGCCGTTGTGCTATGCCGCAACTCGTCGATGGAACCGACCGAGAAACCGGCCTGATATACAACCGCGAGCACAAATACGATCGCAAGCAGGCGCCGAGCCCACTGCTCGGAAAGGCGAAAAGCCATTCCAAAGAGAGTACTTCATGGAGGGAATCTGGGTCATAGATTACGACCAAGTAGAGGCTACGATCAACCGTTACAAAGCCCCTGTACATCCCGTCACACGCTTCTCACGATTGGAGTGAATTCAGCGAGATCCTGTAAAGCGAAAATAGCACCAGCCGCGCACGGGAGGCTTTGCATGAGGTGCACGGATTCGCCTTGGATTCGGCCCGGGACGTAGTGCTCGCTCCGGCAAAGGCGACTCCTGCAAGACAACGTGCCTAATGCGCCGGAATGGCGAGCGGGAAGCCAGGAAAGCCTAGTGCGCGCTCGTCAATGCAAACGAGAGCGTCTCCCCCGGCAATTGGTTATTGGGCACGAAAAATTCGATCGTGTCCACCGAAGTCCCCAGCACCGGCGCATTCTCCGGCGACAACGGGCTCCCGAACGTAACCGGCGACGTGAACGATGTTGCTAGCCGCAAACCGAACGTTCCCGGCGGGGTCATCTGCGTATTCGTATAAAGCTCAAGGAGGTTTAACGAGCTCTTATCGAACAGCACTTCTCCGAAGGCCGTGGAGTTGAACGTTCGTCGCACGCCATT
This sequence comes from Bryobacterales bacterium, assembly GCA_963814235.1. GTDB lineage: Bacteria > Acidobacteriota > Terriglobia > Bryobacterales > Bryobacteraceae > Bog-113. Next base: position 143,865 of record CAWFCA010000004.1, read on the forward strand.
CACCGAAATCAGAATCAATACAGCTCGCGGCGTCTGTGGAAGCCCCTGCGATGTCGCGAAGGTGCAGTACGCAGCGTGGTAGCAGTCCTGTACGGGACCGAAATCCGCAGGCACGTATTGCGTGTACACCGTGATCGGTTTTCCGGACAAGTCCGCGCCGGCCGGACCGAATATGCCAAGCGTATCGATCGTAAACTGCCCCGTCACTCTCCCTTTCTCTGTCTCAGAAATCATTGTCGCCGCATCGGCCGTCCAGCCCAAACAGAGCATCACAGCAACTGCAGAAAGTAGTCTTGATCGATCCATCGTGTTTGATTCTCCGTGTGTTTAGTCTTGAAGGCCGCTTCTCAAAGGGCACTTGCCCGCAGGCTCTTGGACGCGATGCGCCAGAATCGGTTTCGATGGGCCGCGCGACGGGGATCGGGCAAGCTACTTCAGGATTCCTCGAGTCTCATCGACCCGCAAGCTCTGGTTGGCGGGAACATTCGCGAAGTGCTGCTTCACGCCGCTGGACCATTCAATATCGATCGCCCTCACCATCGCCTCCTGCCCCAGCCCGAACGTTAACGCCAGGTCGCTCTGCGAGCAGTAGCTGCCGCCGCTGCGAACCGTGTTCCACTGCCTGCCTTGTGCGGTTTCCACGCGGACGGTGGCGCCAAGCGCGCTTCGGCTCGATCGGGTCCCTTGCAGGCGAAGCGAAATCCACTTATTGCGATTGCCGCCGTCGTTGCGCAGAAGAATCGCCGGACCGTTATTGGTGGTGAGCAGGATATCCAGATCGCCGTCGCGATCGATATCGGCATAAGCGGCGCCGCGCGCGACAATTGGCCGGCTGAAATCCGCTCCCACCGCATTGCTCGCATCCTCGAACTTCTTTCCGCCTGCGTTGCGGAAGAGCAGAGGCGGCTCCTGGTAGCGCACCCGCGGCTGCACTCTCCCGATGTCGTTCTCGGTATGGCCGTTGGCGGCGAAGATGTCGGCAAATCCATCCAGATCGTAATCGAAGAAGAACGCTCCGAACGTCAGGCTCAGCATACTGGCGCGCCCTACCACCGAAGACGGCGCCTGATCCATGAAGATCCCGTTGCCTTCGTTGTGATAAAGACCCAGCATCTGGGTGGAGAAGTTTCCGACTAAGAGAGCGCGCGCCCGGAATGATCGTAATCCGCCCAATCGACGCCCATCGCCCCCCGCGCCGTTCCGTCTTCTCCATAGGCGACCCCGGCCGGCACACCTTCCTCTTTAAACGTCCCGTCCTTGTTATTGCGAAACAGGCGGTTTGGCTGCGTATCGTTGCTGATGAAAAGATCGGGCCAACCGTCGTTGTTGTAGTCCACCACCAGCACCCCCATGGATTTACTGGTGCTATCGGCGATACCGGCTTTCACGCTCACATCTTCGAAACGGCCATTTCCTAAGTTGTGATAGAGCTTCGAAGGCGCGCCCTTGGCCTTCTCCGGCGTGCAGTAGGATTTCACTCGCCCCGTCGAGCGAGCACCACGGATCGCCTTTCACCGTCCATTGGACATAGTTGGCAACAAACAGATCGGGCTTGCCGTCTTTGTCGTAATCGAGCCAGGCCGCGCTCGTGCCGAAGTTGGCGTTGCGAATCCCCGAAGCAGCCGTCACGTCGCGAAACTTTCCGCCGCCCTCGTTATGGAAGAGGTGGTCGCCATCCATCGCGGTGATGTAAATATCGGGCCGGCCGTCATTGTCGTAGTCGGCGACGGCCACGCCCATCGCATACATTTCGACGTCCAGTCCGCTGCCGTGCGTCACGTCCGTGAACGTGCCGTTCTTGTTGTTGTGGTAAAGAGCGCTGTAGAAGTGCTGGCCTTTCGGGGTCCAGTCCTTACCGTTGATCAGCAGGATGTCCGGGTAGCCGTCGCCGTCGTAATCGATAAAGGCGCAGCCCGGAACCCATGGTTTCCGGCAGGTACTTCTTCCCGAACGCGCCGTTGTGATGCACGAAGCGGATCCCCGCTTTTTCCGTGATGTCGGTAAAGTCGGACGCCTCCACCGGTGGGCGCGACCGAGGCCGAGAGATAAAGAGCCGCCACGCCCGCGACCCCTATTCCTGCTGCTGAGAGAGTGAATTTCATGGTGATTTAAGTGAGTGGCCGAATCAGCCGCAATGCCGGCCGCGTCAGGTATTGCCGGCGATAGGCGCGGTGCTCAGCGTCATCGGGAAAGTGCTCGTCCGCTCGATACGGATAAGCGCTCATGCCGTGGAACGGCAGCGGCTCGACCGTTTGCGAAAAGGCGGTGTTGGCGTCGGCGTCTTTGGCCCAGCCATCCACCAGCAGCAGGAAGTCGCGCTTCCAGCCGGCTTGCAGGGCAGGGCAGGCATCGCGGGCGCCGGAACACGCAGCTGCAGTTCGTCGCCCGAGCCCATGATCACCAGCTTGTCGTCGATGCCGTTCAGCAGTTCGCGCACATCGCCGTAGCGCGTGTAGAGGCCCGGCGTGGGATTCCACTGCGATACGCGGCGAGACGTGGTCGTACAGGAAGTTTTCGGGCTGCTTGCGCGTTCGGATCGATCACCGGCTTTGAAAAGCCGCGGAAGTGCAGATCGGCGGCTGTCGCGCATCCACTGTGCGTCAGCACGCACTGGCGGCGCGGATCGTGTCTTCGCTCAGGAAAATCTCGTCCCAGTACACGCACAGGTTGGTGACGATGCGGACTTCGCGTGATGCTGACAGGAATTTGCCCGTCAGATCGACCGAGATGGTTTTCGGCTTGCCTGCGGGGATGCCCATGTCTTCGATCACGGTCTTCCACTTGCCCTGCGCATCTTTGACTTGCAGATAGGGCAGGATCAGACCTTCCTTCGTCTCCTGCGACGCCGCAGGAACGTGCTGCCGTCGGCCCAATCCACCCAGCCGTTCAGGATCAGCACCGCGCGGTTCGTGCGGCGCGGCGTGGCCGAAATCGAGATCGAGAGTGTGCAGTGCCGCACGTCCCGCTGAAGTCGCGCTCGAAAGCCGTCGGGGTACTTGCCGATCTTTGTGCAGCAGCTGCGGCAAGCACATCGTTGCCGCGTCATCGTCGCGCCGCGATCGGATGGATCGGCTTCTCGACGCCGAACAGCCGGAACTCCGGGAAAGGCGGCGACTTGAATTTGTCGTTCGTATAGATCGCGATGCTCGCCGGATGATCGACCGCGATCAGCTGGATCTGGTCGAGATACGAAACCTCGCGCAATTCCTCGGTGATGCGAATTTCGTACTTGCCATCTGTTCTGCACCATCGCGCTCGCCGGGAATCTGCACGTATTCGTCGTGATCGACCGGGAAATAATTGCCGTCGCCCGAACTTGCGCCCAGCGGCGCGACACCCAGCACATCGGTGAGGAATTGGAAGCTGCTTGCCGTTCCAGGTGAAGATCATCGGGCAGGAACCGGACAGGCGCTGCGCTTCCTTGATAATCGAAGCTTCGTTGGCCGCCTGTTTGATGCTCGTTCTGGATCAGGCCGTTGGGCCAGGTGATGCGAACCGTGTCGGCTTCCGGATAATTCCGCATAGACCGAACCAGAGCGGGATGCCTTCATAAATCTTTTTCTGGTACGACGCCCCAGCTTTGATTTCGATGGTGGAGCCGATGCCCAGCTTACGTTCTTGATGCCCTTGATCTCCACCGTAAGCCAGCGTTCCGTTTTCCGGTCGGCTTCCACGCGATGCACCTTCCGCTCCGCGTCCAGGGAGAACAGCGGCTTTTCCAGATCCACCGGCGCGGCTACCGCGGTCAGCGCCGCCCCGTCATTCTTCGAGCGAGACCATCGGCAGTCACGTCCAGAAAGCTGTCGTGATTGAAATCCTGCGACGCGAGGCCGCGTGTTCCCGCGGGAAGTGCGGGAATCGGAATCGCTTCAAAAACGCCATTGAGCTTGTCGCGATAGAGAATGCCCGCATGATCGGCATAGCTGACCACCAGATCGCGGGCCGCCGTCTCCGGCCGCAGCGCAAACCGGGTGGCATCAACCGCATGCGCGTTCAGAAATGGAAACGACTTCGTCTCATCGCTGAACCCGGCTGAACCGTTATTGCGGAGCAGCGCGGAATGTTCTCCAGCGAGCACCAGGTCCATATCGTTATCGTGATCGTAATCGAGCCAGATGGCCCGCTCATAGCGCCCGGCGGGAACCTTGAGATCGGTCTTGATGTATTTGCCCGCGGTGTTCCGATACAACTCCACTCCCGATTGCCGGATCACGCAAAGATCGAAGACGCCGTCGTTATCGAAATCCCCGGGAGTGATGGAGACGACATCTTTCAGATCCAGAAGCGGTTTAGCGCCCGGCTGTGCCCCCGGTTGCAAAGTGACGCCCGCCGGCGACCAGGTGATGACGTGATCGCGGTCGAGCGGTGCAAATCCGCTCACGTTTTCGGCAACGACGGTGCCCGTATACGCCGTCTTCACCAGCTGCCCCGCCGGCGCTGGAACGTCGATCGGATCGTAGATCTCCGAGTAATTATTGGCCTCTGCATCCTCGGCAATCGGCGCGCCCACCTGCTGCTCCTTAATCTTCTGGAACAGATTGATCTCACGCTTCGAATCATCCGCGCGCCCCAGTTGGCGGTACAGATTGAAGAGCTGCAGGTGCGGCGAGCCGAAGTTCGGATCCAGCCGCTCCGCCAGTTCCAGTTCTCTTACGGCCTTGTCGCGCTCTCCCGTCTGCTTGTAGAGGACCCCCAGGTTGTAATGCGTCTTCGCGTCGTCAGGCACCAGCTTTGCCATTCCTTCGAGCTGCTGGATGCCGCGCACGCTGTCGCCATCCTTCTTGGCGATGATCCCGAGGTTGAACCACGTATGCGGGACGGACGGGTCTTGCTTCTGCGCCTTCTCCAGCTCCGCGATACCACCCGCGGTGTCTCCGGCCTTGAGGAGCGCCAAACCGTAATTGATCCGCTCCCGCACCGAGTTAGGCTGCATTTCGAGCGCTTTGCGAAACTCGTCGACCGCTTCCTTCTGCGTCGTCGGGTTTTCGTAGAATGCCTTGCCCAGGTTCCGATGATGCCAGAGGACATCGACCTGCTGATCGGTGGCGGGCGCGCCCGGCAATAGCAGCCACGCAAACAGTGCGACCGCGCAGGTGAACCCCGCCGCCCGCATACGCTTCATCATCAAATCGGAGAACCCCTACCCTAAACGGATTATAAGCACGGCGCTTGTAACGAACCTATAACATTTTGTAACTAGATGGCACCTGGCCGCTTGTCTCTGCCGCCCCCTCCAGTATGCTCATTCTGGCCATCAAGGAGGCTCTATGTTCCCTCTCCGATTCCTGGCGCTGATCTCTCTGTTCACGCTATCCTCCACATTTTCCAAACTGCCGGCGAGTTCAACCGCGTACGTTTCACTCTGCTGTCATATTCCCTCGACTATTCCGGTCGTCAGCATCGCTTTCGGGCATTACGTCTCTACACTCACCGCCGGTGTGGACGCCGACAGCATTGCGCTGCTTCCCGGCGGATCTAGCGCCTACATTGCCAACGCCGCTCTCGAAACCGTAAACGTGATCGACACGCGTACAACCAAACATGAAGCTTTGATCGCCCTGCCTTTGCCGCCAGGCACATCCGCTTTACAGGCGGCCGCCAGTCCGGACGGGAAACATGTCTATATAACCGCAAACTTCGCCAATCCCTCGAGCATTTTCGTGATCGACACGGCTACGGATACAGTCACCGCCACGATCAATCTGGGGACAGGGAACGACGGATAACATCGGCGCGGTTGTCTCTCCCGACGGTAAGTATCTGTACGTGATCAATCAGCTCAACTTACAAGTCATCGATACCTTCACTTACAGAGTGGTCAACACCATCACGATCGGACAGTACGCGACAGGCTTAGCCGTTACCTCTACCGGACTGGTTCTTAGCTCCGGACGCGAGCGATGAATTGAACGTGATCGATCCACAGGCTGCAACGATCCTTCAGCGGATTGCTTTACCCGGGAAAGGGAGTACGTTGAACCAACCGGGAGCTGTGGTCGTGTCCCCCGATGGCAAAGTGGCCTATGTTGCATTAGAGAAGGACATCATCCCCGTGAGCCTGATCAGCCCTTCGCGATCGGGCTTCGTTCCGGCGTCCCCGATCTCGCTATCTCGCCCGATGGACAGAATGCCTACATCGTGCAGGAAGCAAATAGCGGCATCGCAACCCTGGATACCGCCACCAACCAGGTCAAGCGTGTCATTGCGGTCGGGAACGGACTCGGCCCCATCGTAGAGAGCCCGCGCGGCGACACTACGTGGGCAACCAATAGCCCGTCACCTCCCCGGGGGTTCTCTCGATCCTCGGTAATGCCACTGGCGAGATTGCCGGGAAGGTCCCCGGTCTCCAGAACATCAGGCTTTCAGTCCGGATGGCGCGTACGCCTACTTCCTTCCCGCCCAGTCGCTGGTGGTTATCGACCCGCAAACACTCGATCAGGTTGCCACGGTACTTTATCCCGGACTGCAAAGCCCGGGAAGCGCGATCCCCTCCAAAGATGGATCCAGCGTGTATGTCGAAGTGTCGTTTATCTCCGGAACAACGCCTCCGGCTTCGAATCAAGTCTGGTCTTCCGGATACCTTTCGGTAGTATCCACTGCAGAAATTCCAGGCAACCGCCTCCATCACTCTCCGCACGGCGCCGGAGCACCCGCGCTGACCCCGGATGGCTCGCGGCTTCTGGTAACGGGAAACGCCGGTAAGGTCCAGGTGATCAGTACGGCGACGAACCAAGTGACTCAAGCTATACCGATCAAACCCGCGAACGGATTCCTCGCCGGTATCGCCATCTCCCCGGATGGATCCAAGGCGTATGTGATCGATACCTACAACAAAACTCCTGGATGTCATCGACCTGAAGTCGCTTGCTCAAACCGCGTCGGTACCTCTCACCGGTTCTCCAACGGGACTTATCGCCTTTACTCCTGACGGAACGCAGGCCTACGTGGGACTTGGTTCTTCCCTGCTCATCATAGATACCAACACCAATCAGTTCACCGTGCCGGTGCAGTTGCCGTCGCGCCCGCAAGGTATCGCGTTTTCGAACTAGCGTGGATCCCGGGGCTACGGTTTCGACTCCACGCTATCCACAATGCGCGCATCGGCGGAGTACTTCCGATAGTCGCTATAGGTCGTGACTTGCTCGAAGTGGAAGTTCTTCACCAGCGCCCGCGCCGATAGTTTCACCGTGAGTTTTTTGGGCAGCCAGACTTCGTTGTTCACGCGAATGCGCTCCAGACGGAACTCGGCGCCCTTCGACAGCTTGGCGAGGAAGAGGCCGAAGTTGATGTCGTCGAGAACTGCGGCCTCCACGCGTACCCATTCGTAATCTTGCTGGTCGATCCAAAGCTTACCGCGCATCCGGCGCAGCAGGTTACTGTTCTTCCCCCGATACCCGGGCCGCGGCTCCGCTTGAATCAGATAGCAAGGCCGGCCGTCGATCACCGGCCGACCAAGCATCGTAAAGTTGTAAGCGTCCGGAATCCCCTGCACGGAATCGCGCTGCCGTTCCCGCTGGCGCGTGTACTCCGCGAAACGGCGCTGGCGCTCTTCCGGGCTGACCCGGCTTGCTTCCGCTGTCGCTTTGTCGAATTTCTCCTGCTCCTTGCGAGCTTCTCGAGGCGGCAGCGGCTTGCCATCTTTCTCGATCAGATGTTCATACCGCTTCCCGCCGAGGAACAGGACATCGTGCGTCTCCGTGGTCGTCTTCGTCGCGCGATCGGAGGAGTCGAGTTCTTTAACGACCGCCTGCTCCCGATAGGTGTATTGCGCGGCCACGGCAACCGTTTCCTGATCCGCTTTCAGTGAACGTGCAACGATGTCCCGCGCGCTTTGAGCCCAAACGGGTATTGCCAGCAGGAGAACGAAAATAGGGATGCGAACCGGCGTCACGGAAAGTATGACGTTCGGTACGGGATTGGAAGCGCAAAACTCGAAGTGGCTTTGTTCCGCCATTTTCCCCGTCGCCGCCCTCGCCGCTCCGAAATCCTGCACAACCTTGCACAACCCCCTTACCCCAAGGCCCCTTTTTCCCGGCGTTATACTCGTTCGTAACACTTGGTCTGTTCCCCGTCGAAGAGTCTCTGGTGATCGCGCGTTCTATGGCAACGTCTATCCAGTCTTCCGACCGCAGGGTGCCCGCGCCGTTTTCCGATTACGAGATTGGCGACGCCTTCGACGAGATGTTTCGCGCGCCGGGCCGGCCCCGTGCGCACTACAAGTCGCTTTACGCCGCTTCTCATGAGTCTTCCCGGCCGAAGAACTTCGCCGCGCTAAGCAGGAAGCCGACCTCTCTTTCTTCAATCAGGGCATCACATTCACGGTCTACGGCCGGGAAGAAGGAACCGAGCGAATCTTCCCGCATGACCTGCTGCCGCGCATCATCACAGGCGCCGAGTGGGAGACAATCGAGCGCGGCCTGACCCAACGCATCACCGCCCTCAATCTGTTTCTGAAGGACATGTATCACGACCGCAAAATCCTTCACGACGGCGTCGTCCCGGGTGAAATCATCTACACCTGCAAGCATTTCCGCCGCCAGATGCGCGGCGTAAAGTGCCGCGCGACGTCTACGTCAGCGTCGTGCGGAACCGACCTCATTCGCACTGCCGGACGGCAAGCTTTGTCGTGCTCGAAGACAATCTGCGCGTTCCGAGCGGCGTGTCTTACATGCTGACCAGCCGCAAGGTCATGAAGCAGGTCTTCCCCACTCTGTTTCGCAAGTACGGCGTGCGGCCGATTGAGCAATACAGCCAGGCGCTGCTCTCCACGCTGCGCTCGCTCGCTCCCGAGGGCCGCGTCGCAACCCGACAATCGTTCTGCTCACTCCCGGCGTCTCCAATTCGGCATATTTCGAACACACATATCTGGCGCGCCAAATGGGCATCGAACTGGTCGAGGGCCGCGACCTCGTCGTCCACGACAACATCGTTTACATGCGCACAACCTCGGGCCTCCAGCGCGTGGATGTGATCTACCGCCGCGTGGACGACGATTTTCTCGATCCGCTGGCCTTTCGCCGCGATTCGTCCTGGGCTCGCCGGAATGTTCAACGCCTATCGCGCCGGAAATGTGGTCGCTCGCCAACGCCATCGGAACCGGCGTCGCCGATGATAAAGCGATCTACGCCTACGTTCCCAAGATCATTCGAATACTACCTGGGCGAAGACTCCAATCCTCAACAACGTCGAAACCTATTTGATGACCAACGACAAGCAGCGCGAGCACGTCTGCGCGAACCTCGGAAAGTATGTCGTCAAGGCGGTCGGCGAATCGGGCGGCTACGGCATGTTGATCGGCCCGCATAGCTCGTCACGCGCAGCAGGACGAATTCCGCGCACAGAATTCTCGCCGATCCGCGCAACTACATCGCACAGCCGACGCTAGCACTGTCTACTGCCCCCTGCTTCATGGACGACGTCCGGTCGAGCCCCGCCACGTCGATCTGCGTCCCTACGTCTTAATGGGCGAGAAAGTCACCATCGTCCCCGGCGGACTGACGCGCGTCGCGCTGCGCAAAGGATCGCTGGTCGTCAACTCCTCCCAGGGCGGCGGAAGCAAAGATACCTGGGTTCTCCAGAACTGAAACATGCTATCCCGGGTCGCTGACAGTCTCTATTGGATGAGCCGTTACTTCGAACGCGCCGACCACTGCGCGCGCGTGATCGAGGCCAACTACAACCTCCTGCTGAATCCCTCCAAAGTCTCCACCGAACAGCGCTGGCATCGCGTCACGGCCAGCATCGGCCTGCGCGACGACCCCGAAGTGGAGCCCCAGGACGCCATGATCCGTCTCACGTCCGATCTCAAGACGGCGTCCTCCATCGTTTCCTGTATCAGCGGCGCCCGCGAGAATGCCAGCCAGGTTCGCGAGCAGATCAGCTCGGAGATGTGGGAGCGCCTGAATCGCCTCTACCATGAGGTCCTCGAAGCCAGTTCGCGATCGCTAACCGACTTCCAGCCCCTACGCATGGTCACCTCAGTCCGCACCGGCTCCTACGCCTTCAATGGCGTGACCGACGCTACCATGAACCACGGCGAGGGTTGGTATTTTATCCAGATGGGCAAGTACATCGAGCGCGCCTGCGCCCTGTCCGTGTTGCTCGATGCGCACTTCTCGCAGTCCGATGCCGCGGACGATCTGGAGTGGGCGGGCCTGCTCTCCAGCTGCGGCGCCTTTGAGGCGTACTGCAGTGTTTACACCGCCGATCTGCGGCCGGAACGCGTTGCCGAGTTTCTGATGCTCAATCCGGAGTTCCCGTATTCGGTCCGCTACTCGGTGGAGAAGATGGACCACGCCCTGCACGCCATCGCCGAGGTTTCTCCCGGCCGCCATACCCGTGAGCTCGAACGGATTATCGGCAGGCTGCGGGCCTCGCTCGCCTTCGTGCACATTGAGGAAGTGATGTCGGGCGGCTTCCGCAAATACCTGAACGGCATCATCGAGCAGTGCCTGAACTTCCACGCGGCGATGCACCAGGTCTATATCGATTACCCCGTGGAAACCGCGCTGGAGGCCTGATGTTTTACGCTGTTCGACACTTTACGCGATACCGCTACAGCCGCCCGGTTTCTCAGAGTGTCATGGAACTGCGCATGCACCCGCGCAGCGAGAACCAGCAGCGCTGTTTCACCTTCCAGCTTTCCGTCAGCCCGCGCGCCCGCATCTTTACCTTCCGCGACCATGTAGGCAACATCGTCCACCATTTCGATATTCCCGGCAATCACAAACAGCTCACGATCATTGCCGATTCGCTGGTGGATGTCGAACCCACCGAACCCCTGCCCGACTCGCTCGGCTCCGAAGCCTGGAAAGAGCTGGACGCCCTCATCGACGCCGATGACTACTGGGACATGCTGATGCCGAGCGAGTTTGCCCAGCCCTCCGAGGAACTCGACAAACTGGCGCGTGAATTAGGCGTGGCCGAGCGGAACGGCAAAGACCCCCTGGAGCTGCTCCTTTACCTGAACAACAGCCTGTATCGAGGCTTCGATTACCGCAAGCAGGCGACCAGCGTGGACTCGCCCATTTCGGAGGCGCTCCGCGCGCGCCAGGGCGTTTGCCAGGACTTCGCCCACATCATGATCGCGCTCGTTCGCAACCTCCGCATCCCGTGCCGCTACGTCAGCGGCTACCTGCATCACGACGAGGAGCACGCCGACCGTTCTTCCGAAGGCGCGACCCATGCGTGGGTGGAGGCGCTACTGCCCGGCCTGGGCTGGACCGGTTTCGATCCCACCAACAATCTGCTGGTCTCGGGGCGGCATATCCGGACCGCTATCGGCCGCGACTACGCCGATGTTCCGCCGGCAATGGGAACCATGCACGGCCGGGCTGCGACGGAGTTGCAGGTCCGCGTTCGCGTCACGCCTTCCGAAGCCGTCCTCCCTCCCGATGAAGAGTTCGCCTCGGATGAAGAATGGTCGAAGTTCCTCGAGAAAGACAAGGAAGCGGAATTGGCCTACGCACAGCAGCAACAGCAGCAGTAGGCGTCAGTGGATGCCGGTAATCGCGCAGCCGAGCGCCTTCGTCAACGGGTGAGGGACCGGCTTGTTGGCGAGCACGGCATCGATTGCATCCCGCAGATCGTGCTCGGTGGCTTCCGCGCGCGTCTTGCCCCAGTCCACATAACGGTTGTCAATCCGCCCGCGATAAAGGACGGCCCCCGAGGCCGCCAGTACCACCGCTTCGGGAGTCACGCGCGCGCCCATCTGCCGGGCCAGGGAAGCACCCGTATCGATCAGCCCCGGCATCTCCAGCGAGAATTCGACCAGGTGTTTCCTGACCGCCTCCGCCGCGGCGTTCGGGTCGGAGAACACCGCGAGGAAGGGGACTCCCTGCGGACGATAGCGGGTTTCCATCGCATGCAGCAGGGGCGAGTAGCGGTTGGAAATCGGGCAATCGGCAGCCAGAAAAACCAGCACCACCGCGCGGGCGGACCGGAATTCGCCGCTGGTATGCCGCCGTCCATCGGTCCCCGGAAGGTCGAAGTGTGCAGCCGTGGCGGCAGCCATCAGGCAAGCCGGCGCGAGCCATGCAAGCGGGATACAATTATATATTCGCTTGGAACTCGCCACTGCGCCTATTCTAATCATCGACGATGATATTGGCTTCACGGAGTTGCTGAAAGAACTCCTCTCCGCCGAAGGTTTCTCGCTTGAAGCCGTTCACAACGGGGATGCCGGCCTGGCCCGGGCCCTGACCGGAAACTATTCGATCGTGCTCCTGGACGTCATGCTTCCAGGCCGGAGCGGCATCGAAGTCCTCCGCGCCATGCGTAAAGAGACTGCCACGCCCGTGCTGATGCTCACGGCGCGCGGCCAGGATACCGATCGCATTCTGGGTTTGGAAAGCGGTGCGGACGATTACCTGCCTAAGCCCTTCCATCCGCGCGAACTGCTGGCGCGCATCCGTGCCATCCTCCGGCGCACCCAGGCTGCGGCAGCCATCAGCGCCGAGAATAGCATCCAGGCGGGCGACGTCATGCTCGACCCGCGCACCCGGACGGTTCGTATCGGGACCGAACTGGTCGACTTAACCTCGGCCGAGTTCGATCTGCTCCGCGTGCTCCTGGTCGCCGCCGGGCGCGTCGTCACCCGGGAGGAACTCTTCCGGGCCGTACTCGGGCGCGAATTCTCCGTCTTCGATCGCAGCATCGACAATCATGTCAGCAGCCTGCGTAAGAAACTCGGCTCCCGCGTCAATGGAATCGAGCGCATCAAGAGCGTGCGCGGAACCGGATATATCTATGCAGGCCTGGAGCGCGGCCTTCAGGATTCAGACGGGTAGACCTCTCCCATGAAGGGGCTGTTCTGGCGGGTCTTTGTGTGGTATCTGGCAACTACCGCGCTGGTGCTTGCCATCGGAATCGGGCTCACCATGTGGAGCGATCCGGAATTCCGATTCCGGCGCGCCGTGTCGCTCTCCCAGGAAGCTCTCCACAGCCAGGCCCAAGCCGCCGTCGCCGCCTGGAAACAGGGCGGGAAAAAGGCACTCGCGGCAGCCTTTCAGAAAAGCGCGCGCCCGCGTTTTCTCTTCGACAGTTCGGGGATGGAGCTCTCCGGAAGTCGCCAGCCGGCCAACATCCAAAGGCTCGTCCAGCGTACGCTGTCGAGCAGCGTAATCGAACTCGAAGTCCTGCCTCCGGAAACCTACGCCGGCGTGAAGGTGATCGACGCGGGCAACACTTACGTGTACGCGCGCGCGCTGGCTACCGACCGCGGCTTTCGCTTCCTGCCCCTCCCTCTGCCGCTGTGGGCGCGCCTGGCTCTCGGCGTGTTCACCGCATCGCTGATCTGCTTTCTTTTTGCCCACTACGTGACTTCGCCCTTGACGCGATTGCGCGCGGTCACCCGCGAGTTCGCGAGCGGCAATTTGCAGGTGCGCATCGGGACCGGCAAGCCCTTCAATCGCGGCGACGAGTTCACGGATCTGGCCCGGGATTTCGACCACATGGCCGTGCAGACTGAGAACCTGGTGCTGGCCCAACAACGGCTACTCGGAGACATCTCGCATGAGTTGCGTTCCCCGCTCGCGCGGTTGGTCCTGGCGCTCGAGATTGCCCGGCGCAAGGCGGGTCCCGAAGCCGAGAGTTCGCTCAACCGGATCGAGCAGGAGGCCGATAAGCTCAACCTTTTGATCGGTCAGATTCTGCGATCCGCCAAAGCGGAGCAGTGGCGGCCCGGTGCCAAGAAGCTCTTCGATCTGTCGCGCCTGGTTAAGGAAGTTGCCGATGATGCGGATTTCGAAGCCACCGGAAACGACCGCCGCGTCCTCGTCGCGAACAACGATTTAAGTCTTGTCAACGGCGACCGGGAGATGCTGCGAAGCGCGATCGAAAATGTGCTGCGGAACGCCATTCGGTATACGCCGGGCCGGACCGACGTACAGGTGGATTTGCAGCTCGTGAACGGTACCCACGCGCAGGTCACCGTGCGCGACCAGGGTCCGGGTGTTCCCGAAGCCGCGCTCCCGCACCTGTTCGAACCGTTCTACCGAGTGAACGACGCCCGCGATCGGGATAGCGGCGGAGCGGGCCTGGGCCTCGCGATCACACGCCACGTCATTGCGGCGCATGGCGGCAGCGTCCGGGCCACCAATCGGGAAGGCGGCGGGTTCGAGGTGCAGATGGACCTGCCGCTGACTATGCCCGACCTGGCTCGCGGCAACGGCATCAAGTTTCGCGGCGTTTAGCCGCCTCGCCCACTTCTGCGGAATCAACCGTGCGCCGCCCGCACCATGGCCGCCTTGGAATCCGCTACAAACTGCTTTTGCAGCGTCCGCGCCAGCGGCTTCATCAACCGCGGCAGCAGATCGCGCGGCTTCGAGAACGCAAGAAGGTCATAGTAGACCTCATCGTTCGCAGACCGTTCAATTTGAAAACGTTCTTCGCCCGATTCGCTGTGGCCCGGAAGGGTCCCGTAGGCGAAAGCCTGCCTGCGCGGTTCATCGATCACATAAACCACCCGCGCCGAGTGGAGCGACCAGAAGCCGTAATGCCGGAAAGCGACGGCAACGACGGTTCCCGCCACCACCGCCGGGCGAGCCGGGGTCAGACGGCACCAATCGAGATGGAACATCGTCCAGTTGTGAAGAGCCGCAACCGCGCGCTCCCACACGGCCCCCCCGCGCCCCAACAGGATCCGGTTATGGTCCAGCGTGTAGCCGCGTGGAAACGTCTCGGATTCCGTCCCGCCCACGCACTCATAGGTATACGAAAGCGCCTTCTGCGTCTCGAGAAAGCGTTGCGTGCGCACTGCACGGGGCTCGCGAAGAACGATCATTTAGTGCCGGAAATGCCGGACGCCCGTGAAAACCATAGCCACCCCGAGCCGGTCCGCAGCCGCAATCACCTCCGGGTCTTTGACCGATCCTCCCGGCTGCACGAATGCCGTGGCGCCGTTCTTCACCGCCTCTTCCAGGCCGTCCGGGAAGGGGAAAAAAGCATCGCTCGCCACCACGGTGCCTATCAGGGGAAGTACGGCCTTCGAAGCGCCGATCCGAACGGAATCCACGCGGCTCATCTGCCCCGCTCCAATTCCCATGGTCTGCCCGGCGCGCGCGTAGACGATTGCATTCGATTTCACATGCTTGGTCACTTTCCAGGCAAATTCCAGACCGAGCCATTCCTGTTCCGTAGGCGCCCGTTGGGTCACCACGCGCATGTCCGACCTTCGCAGCGTGTGAAGGTCCGCCGTCTGCGCCAAAAAGCCTCCCGAGATGCTTTTCACAACCAGTGCGGGAGCGGAAAGCGACTGTACCTGCAACAGCCGCAGGTTCTTCTTGGCCCGTAGAATCTCGAGTGCTTCGGACGTATAGGACGGGGCGGCGACCGCTTCCAGAAAGAGCTTGGCCATCTCACCAGCCGTAGCCTCATCGACCTCGCGATTCAATCCGATCACCCCACCGAACGCTGATACCGGGTCGCACGCGAGCGCGCGCCGGTACGCTTCGGCCAACGTCAACTGCTCCGCGCATCCCGCAGGATTCGTGTGCTTGATGATGGCCGCCGCCGGACCGTGAAACTCGCGCACCAGCGCCCATGCCGCGTCCAAATCCACCAGGTTGTTGTAGGAAAGCTCTTTGCCCTGCAACTGGCGCGCTCCCACAATGCCCCGGTCGCCTTCCCCGTAAACGGCCCCGGCCTGGTGGGGATTTTCTCCGTAACGCAGCGCTGCCCGGCGGGGCGCCTGGATGTCGAGAACCGCGGGCGGCTCGTGGGTATCCGACTCAAACGCCGTGAGCGTCAGCGCGATCGCCCGGTCGTAAGCGGCGGTGCGCGCGAAAGCCTTCTTTGCGAGTTCCCAGGTCGTGGCCAGGCTGAGTTCGCCAGCGCGCGCGCGCAGTTCTTCGAGAACCCTCGGGTAGTCGCCCGGCGCCGTTACGACCGCGACGTCCTGGTAATTTTTTGCGGCGGAGCGGATCATCGTCGGGCCGCCGATGTCGATATTCTCGATCAGATCCTGCAGCCTCGCGCCCGGTTGGCCTGCTATCTTCTCGAATTCGTAAAGATTCACCACCACCATGTCGATAGGCGGAATATGGTGAGTTTCCAGAGCGAGCCGATGCGCGGGGTTGTTACGGATGGCAAGAATGCCGCCCGTGATCTTCGGATGCATCGTCTTGACGCGCCCGTCGAGCATCTCCGGAAAGCCGGTGATTTCCGAAACCTCGAGCACCGGAAGGCCCGCCTCGCGCAATGCTTTCGCGGTTCCTCCGGTGGAGATCAGTTCTATCTCAAGCGCATGCAGGCCTGCGGCAAACCCGGCGATGCCCGTTTTATCGGTAACGCTCAACAGCGCTCGTCGGATATGCGGCATTCCCCGATGTTAGCCGAGGCGACCTAATGCCAGGGTTAACCGGCGCATTCCCCGCGGCCGAGTTTAAGCGAAAACGCCGTCTCGTCTCCCCAGTCGTTGTAAATCTCGGGAAAGAGCTCGGGAGGCTTGGCCAAATCGGCGGTCATGGCGCGGAAAAACTCGATCTTATGGCGCAGTACATACGCCCGGAACGGCTCGTCCCCGTTGCGATGAGCCAGGTAGTGGTCCACGACGCGCTGCACTGCCGTCGGCGCCAGACGCGCGGGAATGCTCTGGATGGCCAGCCCGAAGCGCAGGTCGCCCTTTTCGTCATGTCCGCCGCCCAGCAGCATCTGATAGTAAGGAACCTCGCGCCCGTCGATCTTACGCGCGTTGCCGTAGAAGCCGAAGTCGGAGATCCAGTGCTGCCCGCAGGAATTCGGGCAACCGCTGATCTTGACGCTCAGCTTGCGGGCCGCCGGTTGGTCGTAGTCACGCACGACGTCATGAATCGCTTTGCCCAGATTCATGGATTTGGTTAGCGCCAGATTGCAGGAGTACGCGCCCGGGCAGGTAGTGATGTCTTCGAACTCGCCCGCGCTCGCTTCGCCAAGCTCAATGGCTTCCAGAGCGGCATGCACCCGCGGCAAGTTCGCCAGCGGGATGTAGCCAAGCAGAAGATTCTGATCGATCGTGATGCGCAGCAGCCCATCGCCCGCGTTCTCGGCAATGTCCGCCAGCCCCCGCATCTGATCCGCGCTAAGATTTCCCTGATCCACGCGCACGCGCACCATGGCATAGCCGGGTTGCCTCTGCTCCTCGACGTTGGTTTCCAGCCAGCGGTCCAGACGCGGCTCGGAGGCCGGCCGGCCACCCAGTACCGGAAGCAGATCGCCGGAACCCAGGGGGCGCGGCTCAGACTGAAAAGCGCCAAAACCCTCGGGAACCTGTTCGGGTGTCGGGATACCGCCGTTCGCGAGAATATCCGCGTACTCGGTTTCGATGGTTTCCTTCAGCCACTCCACGCCGCGTTCGCGCAACACAAACTTCAATCGCGCCTTGTTCCGGTTCTTGCGATTCCCATGGGCGTTGAACACGCGCAACACGGACTCTACGCGATTCACCAGCCGCTCTTCGGGAAGGAACTCATCGAGCACTGCGGCCTCGGTCGGCAGCGGACCCAAGCCCCCACCCATGACTACGCGAAATCCGCGCTTGCCGTCCTGAATACGCGCCAGCAATCCCAGATCGTGAATGCCGCCCAGCATGCGGTCCGAATGGGCATCGCGAGTGCTCCCGCCGTCAAACGAAATCTTGAACTTGCGCGGCATGCTGTCGGTAAGCGCCTGACGCAGGAACGCGAACGAAACAAGGCGCGCGTACGGCAGCACATCGAACACTTCGTCCCGCCGCAGGCCGGCATCCGGAGACGCCGTCACATTGCGCACCGTGTTAAAACACGCCTCGCGCGTGGTCATCGCTTCGTCCGCCAGGAGATGCATCAAGTCCGCGACTTGCGCCAGCGGAACAAAGTGAAACTGCATGTTCTGACGCGTCGTGACATGGCCCCGCCCGCCGCAGTACAGATCGGCGACCTGGCCGAGACAACGCATCTGCCGGGCCGTCAGCACTCCACCCGGAAACTTGGTCCGAACCATCTGCACGCCCGGTTGCCGCTGGCCGTAAATGCCGTAGCGCAGGCGGAACGAGCGGAAATCGTCGTCCGTGATCGATCCATTTAACAGCTCATTAGCGCGCCCCCGGAACAGTTCGATTTCCGTGCGAACCGTCTGGTCGTGATTGGCCTCGAACCGGACTCGAGAGTTAGACATGTAAACCCTTTACTCCTCTGAGACTAGCGAACACCGAAAAAGGATGCAAAGCAGATGCAGGTCGCGCGCTTGCGGCCTGATTTCCCCGCCAATTTTTCCCCCCTACTGCGTTCGAGGAATCCAGCCGATAGCAGACAAAGAGTGATAAATTGCACCTATCCGATCGCCTCCATTCTGGTGCTTGCGTCCGGACTGTCTTTGCTGCGTGCCGCGGAGACAGGCGTTTCCCCCACCGAGATTCTCCTGGGACAGTGCGCTGACTTAACCGCAAACCCCAACGACGTTGGCACGGGCATGTATCTGGGATTGCAGGCGGCGTTTTCCGAAGCGAACCGGAAGGGTGGTGTTTACGGCCGGGCCGTTCGCCTCATCACCGAGAACGACAACTACGAGCCGGATCAAACCGTTGATTGCACTGCCAAGATGGTCGAAAAGGCCGGCGTGTTCAGCTTAGTCGGGTATGTCGGGACCGCAACGTCCAAAGTCGCCGCTACGATGGCCGAGGAACTCAAGATTCCAATCATTGGGCCGCTAACCGGGGCGCGCCTGCTACGTTCTCCCGCTCGGAAATATGTCGTAAACATCCGCAGCTCCTACGATGAGGAGTCGGAAGCCCTGGTCGGCTACCTCGCAGGCCTCGGCATCTCGAAGATCAGCATCTTCTATCAGAATGACTCTTTCGGGCTCTCCGTGCGCACGGGTGTCGAAGCGGCGTTGGCCCGGCGCAATCTCACCGTCGTTTCCACAGGTTGGTTTGAGCGCAATACGGTAGCAGTCCGGTCCGGCCTGGCGCAAGTAATCGGGGGCGCCCCGGAGGCCGTCATTATCGTTGCGCCAAGCAGCGCCGCCATCGCCTTTTTGCGCGCGGCGCGCCAGGCTGGCTTAAATGCGACCTTCGCTGCCTCCTCCTTTATAGGAACGGAGTCCCTGGTTGCACAATTGGGAGCCGAGGCGGAAGGCGTGATTATCTCCCAAGTTGTACCGTCCCCGTGGGACCCGAATCTGGGGATCGCCAAGGACTATCGAAACGCGCTGACCAACCTCGACCCGGCGATACCGCCTAACTATGCGGGGTTTGAGGGCTACATCGCAGGCCGCGTGGTTCTCGCCGGCCTGAACGCTGCAGGCATCGATCTTACGCGTGAGAAATTGATGGACGCGTTCAACGCGCTATCGCCGCTCGCGATCGGCGACATGCGCTTCCTCTTCTCCGAATTGAACCACCAGGGCTCCAGTGGAGTTTTTCTGACCGCCATCAAGGACGGCAGAGCGCAGCCGGTTCACTAGCTGGCTGCTATGCTTTTTTCCAAACAGTCCTCGACGCGCAAGCAGCTTTCGCTGCTCCTTTCCGTATTAATCGGCGGGACCGGCGTTGTGTCGGTGGCTGCGGCGTTGGGGGTTGTCCTGGTTCGCAGGGAAGTTGTTCACCTCGCGCAAGACACCTCTCCGACTCAGATCCGGTTAGCGAAACTGGAGCACGGCTTCGAACGCATCAGTGGAGATTTCGCCCGCATTTCGGCGGCGTCGTCCATCCCGGAACTGTCGGCGATCGAAGCGGAACTCGCCACAAACATCGGGTCGGTCGAGCATATTTCAAGCGAGCTCGGCAGTCCGGCGGGGAAGGATGGCGCCGGTGACGACGCTGCGGTGATCGACAAAATGAGGACCACCGGAAAACAGCTGCAAACCATCGCGCGGGAGCGGATCGCGGCGCGCCAGAAAGTTGCCGAGTCAAATCGCCACGTCACACTCGAGCTCGAAGCCGTCAACTCCGCCGTGCACGCCTTATCCGCCGAGATGTCGCGGTTACAGGACTCCAGCCAGCAAATCCTCTCGACCTCCACCCGAGTCAGCCTCAAAGCCAACGCCAGTATCAAAGAGCTCCTGGCGGAGCGCTTGCAGACCGAACAGCTCCGCTTCTGCATCCAGCAGACCGGTCTGGTCGAAAAGAGATTTCGGCTCAATCCGCTACGGGACCGGGCGGACGGGATCTTGGATGGAATGATCACGCACGAATTGGAAGACCCGGCGCTTTCGCACCAACGGGATGTATTCGTGGCCGAACTCCGCAAAGCGTTCGATGGTGACGCCGGAATCGTATCCGCCAGGGCCGCCATCCTCGAGAACCCCGAAAACCCCAAGATCGTTGCGGCGTTCACAGAGGGCCAGAACAGGGCTGCGGCGGAGGCTCTCGAGTTGTCCAGCCACTTTGCCGAACAGGTCGACGAGCTGGAACTTGCCGTGATGAATGCGCGCGTCGGGATGAAAGAGGCGACCGAGCGGATCGCGCGCGTTACGGCAGCGGCATCGGAAGTGGCGGACGTAGGCCTCCGCGCGCGCACGGTCCAGGCGCTGGCGTGGCAACTTCTCGGCGCTACCGATCCGGCGGCCGTGGCCCGGATACGAGGAGAGCTGGGGGTTCAGAGCGACCAGGCGTTAACGGCGCTGGCCGAAATCCGTAAGCGCCTGCAATATTTCACACAAGCGGGTGACTCTGCCACGACCAAGGGCGTTCCCGAGACGTTTTCGCGCGTGCGGGCGCTCCTCATCGGCCCCGGCGGCGTTGCCGCGGATGTAACGTCGGACCTCGATAAGCAACGAAACGCCGCTGTTCTGTTCGACGCGGCGCTTCGCTCCATTCGTCAGGTGACCGCGGCGGGTTCCGTGCGAGCCCTCGATTCGGACCGCGAGCAGGAGGCCGCCGAAATCCGCATCGGCGAACTTTCGGCGACCACTCTTCTGTCGGTCGGGATGCTCACCGTCGCCGCTCTCTTATTCGGTTCCTCGTTTGGCCGCCGTGTCCTCAGAAAGGTCCTGGCCGCGGAACGAAGTCAGCTCGATCTGGAGGAAACCCTCCGGCGCCAAGCTTTCCATGACCCCCTCACCCAGCTCCCCAACCGGCTGCACTTTGACGAACTCATCGCCAAAGAGTTTGGTTACGCGGCCCGCGCCTCAACACGATTAGCCGTCCTCTGCGTGGACCTCGACCGGTTCAAGGAGATCAACGACAAAATGGGACATCGTGCCGGAGATCTCTACCTGATGGAAATCTCTCGCCTCATGCAGCGCGCTATTCACGGAGTAGGCGTGGTCGCCCGCGTCGGGGGCGACGAGTTCGCGGTTCTTCTTACCCATGCGCAAACCGCGGAAGGGGTGCAGGTCCTTGCCGACCGGCTTCTCGAGGCGCTTACAACTCCGGTGTGGATTGAGAACTGCGCGCTTCAGGCTGGAGGCAGTATCGGCATAGCCATCTTCCCGGACGACGGCGCCGACCCCAAGACCCTCCTCAAGAATGCGGATCGCGCCATGTACCGGGCCAAGCAGTCCGGCCGCAATCAATGGATTGCGTTCGATTGGAATCTCAACAAGGCGGAAGAAGAGCACATCGCCATTCAAAAAGCGCTCGCCGATGGCCTCCGGAACGGGGAGTTTCGCATCCTCTACCAGCCCCAATATGACCCGGCCGGCAGGCTGGTAGGCGCCGAAGCTCTCCTGCGTTTCCGCAACCCGGAGTTTGGCGTCATTCCCCCCAGCCGCTTCATCCCGATTGCCGAGGAGAGCGGACTGATCGTACCGCTAGGCGAGTGGGTGCTTCGCGAGGTGGTGCGGCAAAGTATTGTTTGGCAGTCCGCCGGCCTGGCGCCCATCCGGCTCGCCGTCAATGTTTCCGCGCTGCAATTTGCGCATTCCGATTTCCTGGGAACGGTGACCGCCTTACTTCGCGACTCCGGTCTAACCCCGGAACTGTTGGAACTGGAACTTACCGAAACTACGGTGATTTCGCACCTCAACGAAACGCGCCGCCAGATGATCGCCCTGCGCTCGCTGGGAGTCCGGATCTCCATCGACGATTTCGGCACCGGTTACTCGTCCCTGAGTTACCTCCACAAGCTGCCCGTCGATAACATTAAGATCGATCAGTCGTTTGTGCGCGAGATGCACGCCTCTGCAAGCACGCTTCCCCTGATCGGCGCCATCGTCTCCGCCGCCCACGCTTTCGGTCTCACCGTGGTCGCCGAAGGTGTCGAAACCGGCTCGCAGAAAGAAGCTCTTTCCGCTTTGGAATGCGATTCCTTCCAGGGTTATTACTTCTCTCAGCCTCTGCCGCCGGACATGCTCGAAGCGTTACTCAGAAAGATTCCCGACCGGCAAGGGATTTTCGATCTCGGGCTACTTGGCGGGATCGAAAAAGTTCCCTTGACCGTCGTGACCAGCTAGCCTGCGCCCCAGTCAGACCGCGCGGCTCAAAACCCGATTCAGCCTCTGGACGAACAGGCCCGGGTTGTCTACGGGCAGGCCTTCGATCAGAAGCGCCTGCTCTAACAACAGCCATGCGGCATCCCCAATCAGCGCCTCGTCCGCGGACCCGATCAGCTTCTTGACGATTTCATGGTCGGGGTTGATCTCCAGAGTGGGCTTCTGCACCGGCATCTGATCCTGCCCCATCGCGCGCAGCATTTGCTGCATTTTCATCGACGGCTCATCCTCGTCGGAGACAATGCATGAAGGGCTGTCCGCGAGCCGCACGGACGCCTTCACGTCCTTTACCGTATCGCCCAGAACGCTCTTCATCTTTTCGAGCAGCGGCTTCAAGTCTTCGCTCTTGTCCTGGTCCGCGGCGTCCTTCAGGTCTTCCCCGGCCGAACTCTTGTTCACCGCCTTGAGTTCCACGTCCTGATACTTATCGACGCTCCCGAAGACAATCTCATCCACCTCATCGTCGAAGATCAGAACCTCAATATCTTTCTTCTTATAGATCTCAAGCAGCGGCGACGTCCGCAGAATCTCAGCCGTCCCGCCCGTGATGAAATAGATCCCTTTCTGGCCCTCTTTCATCCGCCCCTTGGCGTCCGCCAGGCTGGTCCAACCATCCACCTTGGTCGACTTGATGCGTACCAGTTCCAGCAGCGTTTCCCGATTCGCGAAATCGCTGTATAACCCCTCCTTCAAAGGCCGGTTATATTGCTCGATGAAGGTCACATACTGTTCCGGGTTATTGGCCGCGATCGACTTGAACTCGGAAAGAACCTTCTTCACGCTTGCCGTGCGGATCGCGCTCAATATCTTATTCTTCTGCAGAAGCTCGCGGCTCACATTCAGCGGCAGATCTTCGCTGTCGATAATGCCGCGCAAGAAACGCAGGTACGCGGGCAGCAGTTCCTTCGAGTCGTCGGTGATGAAGACTCGCTTCACATAGAGCTTCACTCCGGGCTTGTAATCGGCCTGGTATAGGTCGATTGGCGCCTTCGCCGGAACATAGAACAGAGTCGTGTACTCCATCGTCCCTTCCGCCTTGGTGTGGAACCAGAACAGCGGATCTTCCCAATCGCCGGTGATCGTCTTATAAAGCTCCTTGTAGTCTTCGTCTTTGAGTTCGTTCTTGGGCCGCTTCCATAGAGCGCTCGCGGAGTTAATCTGCTCCGTCGTCCGCTTCTTGACAGATTTCTTCTCCGTCTCATCCCACTCGCTCTTATCCGCGGTCAGATATATGGGAAACGCGATGTGATTGGAATATTTCTTGATGATTTCGCGCAGCTTCCAGCTATTGGCGTACTCCTGGCCTTCCTCATTCAGGTAAAGAGTGACGGTTGTACCCTGCGTCGCGCGTTCCGCCGGCTCGATCTCGAAACCCGACTTGCCATCGCTCGTCCAGCGCCAGGCATTCTCCTCGCCCGCTTTTCGCGAGACCACAACTACCCGGTCCGCCACCATGAAAGCGCTGTAAAAACCCACACCGAACTGCCCGATCAGATTGGAATCGCGCTTCGCGTCGCCGGAAAGGTTCGACAAAAAGTTTTTGGTGCCGGAGCGCGCAATCGTGCCGAGGTTCGCCGCCAAATCTTCATCGCTCATGCCGATTCCCGTGTCGGAAACCGTCAGCGTGTGCTGTTCCTCATCCAGATCGAGATCAATCCGCGGATCGAAAGCCAGCGACTTGAAGGGCTCCTCGGTCAAAGTCAAATACTTAAGTTTGTCGAGTGCATCCGAGGCATTCGAAACCAACTCGCGCAGAAAAATTTCCGGATGCGAATAAAGAGAGTGAACGATCAACTGGAGTAACTGGTTGACCTCAGTTTGAAATTCTTGTTTAGGCATGATGTGCTTGTGGGCAGCCGCGGCGGCAACCCGTTAACATTGTGCCAGATGCGGCTAGCTGGCTGACGCGCCGGCCAAGCCCCGTGTCACGCGTCTTCCATCCACCCTCGTAATAGCGCGTAGCGAACGATGTCGATCCGGCTCTTCATGCCTAGCTTTTGCATGGCGTTGGCCTTATGCGCTTCCACGGTCTTGATGCTGATATCGAGTTGCCCCGCGATCTCCTTGCTCAGGAAACCCCGCGCGATATAGCGCACGACTTCCTCTTCGCGCGGACTCAACGCAGTTTCCGCCGCCGAGCCGCGCCAGGACTGTTTGCCGATCACCCGCTCGACCAGTTGATCCGAGAGAGCCGAGTCAAGATAGCGCTGCCCCGCGAAAACCGCGCGGATGGCCCGCACGAGTTCCTCCGCCGCGCTCTGTTTCAACACGTAGCCGCTCGCCCCCGCCTTCAGCATCTCCTGCAAATAGGAATTGTCCATGTGGCGGGTCAGCGTCAATATCTTCAACTGCGGCTTCAGCAGGTGCAATTTCTCCGTCGCCTTCAGCCCGTTGAGTTCGGGCATGGAGATGTCCATGATGACGATGTCGGGGTTCAGTGCCTCGGCCATCGCGATTGCCCGGTGCCCGTTTTCGGTGTCGCCGATCACTTCCATGTCGGGCTGCGCCTGGATGAGCATGCAGAGCCCCGCCCGGACCACGGCTAAATCGTCAACCACGATCAGTCGTACTTTGCTCACCGGCGGTTCCCGCAAATCCGCTGCACTGTTCATGGGTCACACACCGGGACACGGACGATGATCGTGACTCCGCCGCCGGGATTGGACTCGATGCCCAAAGTTCCGGCCACCAGTTCGGTGCGCTCACGCATCCCGATCAGTCCTGCTCCGCTGCCGCCGGCGCTGAAGGCCTGCTTGAGATCAAAACCCACGCCGTCGTCTTCGATGATCAGCGACACCCGCGTCGAATCCCGCTGCAGCAGGATTGCTACATTTCGGGCCTTGGAATGTTTAGCGACATTGTTCAGAGCTTCCTGGGCAACACGATAAAGCATGGTCTCTACTTCACTTGGAAGGCTGTTGTTATCCATGCCGCTTACATGCAAATCCGCCTGGATCCCAAAGTTCTCAGACCATTCACGAACGTAGTTGGCCAGGGCCGCGGCCACCCCGAGATCGTCGAGTGCGGTCAGTCTCAATTCCCACACCAGAGATTCCACGTCCGCATCGATCTGCTTGACGAGTTTCTCCATGCTGCGGGCTTCTTGCAGGAGTTCCTCCTGAGCGCTCAACCGTGCGCCTAAACCCGCCAGCTTCACCGTGAGAGTGCTCAACTGCTGACCCAATTGGTCGTGCAGTTCCCGCGCAATCCGGCGGCGCTCCTCTTCCTGGGCGGTCATTATCTTACGCAGCAACTGTTTCCGCTGCCGCTCGACCAGCTTCAGCTGTTCCATCCGGTCCAGCATGGCTTTCTCGGATCGCCTTCGTTCGGTAACGTCCATGATCGTACCGACGAATTCCAGCAGGTCCCCCGCTTGGCCCAGAACCGGATGTCCCCAGCTACGTATATTCGCGGTTTCTCCATCGGGACGCACAACCCGGGCGTCCAACTCAAACTCGCCTTTTTCGCGGATCGCCCGTTCGAATATCTGCCGAACCTGTGCCCGGTCTTCGGGATGGATCCATTCCAGGTCTCCCGGATAAAAGTTCTTACTATCCGCTGTCAAACCTAGGATCCGGTAGTGTTCGGCCGACATGTAGAGGTCCCCGGAAGCCGCATGCCATGCCCAGCTCCCCGTTCTGCTCAGCCTCTCACCTTCGGCCAGATAAGCTTCGGCGCGCCGCAGCTCATTTTCCGTGCATTTGCGCTGAGCTACTTCGGCGCTCAGTTTCTCATTCAGCTCGGATAGCTCCCTGGTGCGTTCAAGTACACGCCGTTCCAACTCGTCGTGGTGCCGAAGAAGATATTCTTCCGAACGTTTCCGTTCGGTGATGTTATTGAACAGAACCGCGACTTTGCGGCTGCCCTTGGAGCCGAAAGGAAACGCATAAACCGCAAACCACCGGTTGAGGCCTTTCGACTCCGCCTCGAAATACGTGGGCTTCGATTTAATCGCGACCGCGCTCAGAGTTCGCACCCAGAGCTCTTCCAGATTCGGGACGAGTTCACGGGCCCGTCGTCCCGCACCGCCTTCCAATCCCGTATGTTTGTGGAATGCGGGATTGGTTTCTAATAACAGGTAATCCGTGGGCCGGCCTATCTCGTCCAACAGGATTTCCACAATACAGAAACCATCACCGATGGAGTCAAACAGACGGTGGTAGCGCTTCTTCCAATCGCGCGCCGCCAGATGAGCCTTCGTAACGTCGCGAACGTAGACGCAGACACCATCCGGGGCTGGGTACATCGTGCTCTCGAGCCACCTCCTTGAGGCGGCTTCAAATTCTCGCACCTGAACCGGCTTGGAGCCGCCCATCGCCCGGCATAGTGCGCGCTGCCATCGTGCGCTCCGGTTCGGTATCGCGTCCCCGACCGGTTGTCCCAACAGGGACTCACGGGGAAGCGAAGTCATCTCTGCCGCCGCGAGATTTACAAAAGTACACCGGAAACCGCGATCCACCAGTAGAAACGGGTCGCTAATAGCGTCGAGGATTGCGTCTCCGTTCCCGTTCATAACTAGGTGGGATTCAGTTTGTTACAAGCAAAAACAAAAGCGTGTCTTCAAACCCCGGCAAAACTGGACTTTGGTATGAATCTAACAAATTCTAGTGCGGGATTCTATAGGGGAAAACCCGAATTCACCCATTTTTCGGGAAAGCGTTCCGCAATCAAAGCGGAATCGTGTGATGTCATGCGGTACGTCTGTGTCTACCCTCGGCACGCTACATCTATTCAGCCGACCAAAGCCTTAATGGTCTCGATCGTATCGGCATCTCCCGGCTTCTTATCGGTACGCCAACGCGCGATGCGTGGGAAGCGCACGGCGATCCCGGAACGATGCCGCGGACTCACCTGAATGCCTTCGAAAGCCAGTTCGAAAACCAGTTCCGGCTTCACTGAGCGGACTGGCCCGAACTTCTCCAAGGTGTTGCGGCGGACAAACGCATCCACCTTCCGGATCTCCTCATCGGTCAGCCCGGAGTAGGCTTTCGCGAAGGGAACCAGTTCCCCGCCATCCCACACCGCAAACGTGTAGTCAGTGAATAGGGAAGCGCGCTTCCCGTTTCCCGGCTGCGCATAAACCAGAACCGCGTCGATTGCATACGGCTCGATCTTCCACTTCCACCAATCCCCACGCTTGCGCCCTACCCGGTAAGGCGACCCGTGGCGCTTCAGCATGAAGCCTTCCACGCCGCGCTCGCGCGAACCGGTTCGCAATTGTTCGAGCGCTTCCCACGAGGGCGCCTCCACTGCCGGCGAAAGGTGGATGTGCCCCGACACGCGCAACTGGTCCACGAGCTCCCGCAGGCGCGCGCGGCGGCGCTCGATCGGCTGCTCGCGAACGTCGACGCCGCCGTCCTCCAGAAGATCGTAGGCGATCATGGCCGCCGGCACCTCCCGCAGCATCTTGTCGTTCAGCACCTTGCGGCCGATCCGCCGCTGCATCTGCGCGAACGGCAGCGGCCCATCCCCCTTCCAGGCCAGCACTTCACCATCGAGCACGGTCCCTTCCGGCAGCAGCGCACCCAACGCCTGCATCTCGGGGAAGCGCTCGGTCATCAGGTCTTCACCCCGCGACCATAGAAACGTGTGCCAGTTGCGGCGGATCAACTGCGCGCGAATCCCATCCCACTTCCATTCAATCTGAAAGTCCACGATGTCGCCAAGCTGGCGGATATCGCCTTCGATCGGGAACGCGAGGAAGAAGGGATACGGGCGGCTCACGTCGGCATCGCGGCCATCGCTGCCCAGCAGACGCGCGTAGAAGTCCACGCCGGGCTGCCAATCGCCCATCAGCCGGTGCGCCAGCACGTTAGCGTCAATGCCGCTGAACTTGGCCATTGCGCGCACTACCAGGCTCTGCGAAACACCCACCCGGAATGCGCCCGTGATCAGCTTGTTCCAGACGAACCGCTGACCCTCGTCCATCTCGCGCCATGCGCCCGTCAGCGACTCGCGCCGGCGCGTCGTCGTCCCATTGAGACAGCGGCAGCAGCCGTTCTTCCACCCAGAAGTGCAGCGGCAGGTCGGTCGAGGCCGAAGGAGCCGGCAGCAGCAGGGAAATGGTCTCCGCCAGATCGCCCACTGCCTGGTAGCACTCGTCGAAGATCCACGCCGGAAGCCCGCTCTCTTCGATTGCCCACCCCACCAGCTTCCGCGTTTCGATCAGGCGCTTGGGCCGACGCCCGATCAGAAAATGGATCGCCCAGGCCGCGTCTTCCGGAGCCGCCGCGCCCAGGTACTGCGCCATCGCCTCCACTTTCTCATTCGTCCTCGTGGTCCCGTCGATGGCCGCGTAGAGTGCCGCGAAGCGCTTCATGAAACCGGCTGGACCTCGTCATCAGCAGCTTCCGTCGCGCTTTCCGGTGCATCGCTTTCGTGGCATCGATGTCCCCGGTCTCCACGCGCTCCCCTTCATAGCGCGTCTCGAGCGCCTTGGCGTCCAGGCCCTTGTCGCAGAGCCAGTGCACCAGAGGCAGCCGATAGCCATGCGTGACCATCACGCATCCCGCGCCGGTCGCATCGATCGCCGAAAGCAGGCCCGGCCAGTCGGCATGATCGGAAAGCACGAAGCCATGATCGATCGACCTCCGCCGGCGCGTGCCGCGGATACGCATCCAGCCCGATGCGAACGCCGTCGAAACCGCGCCGAACTTCCGCAGATAGGGCGATCCGTTGGCCGACGGCGGCGCTACGATCAAAGCGCGCGACCAGTCGAAACCCTTCGGAAGAGCGTCACCCGCGTACTGCGTTTCTGGAAGCGCAATCCCTACCTCCCGATACACTTTGTTGAGTTTCTCAACGGCCCCGTGGCAGAAAATCGGCCCGGTCCCGGGGTCGAGTCCGGCCAGCAGGCGCTGCGCCTTTCCCAACGCGTACGCGAACAGCACGCTGCCTTTGCCGGAATCCTGATTCCGCCGCCACCACGCGTTAAGCTCCGCAAAAATCTCCGGCTGTGGACGCCAACGGTAAATCGGTAGCCCGAAGGTCGATTCCGTAATAAAGGTGTGGCAGCGAACCGGTTCAAAGGCCCGGCAGGTGCGGTCGGGCTCTAACTTGTAGTCGCCCGAAACGACCCATACCTCACCGGCCCGCTCCACGCGGATCTGCGCCGAACCTAAAATGTGTCCCGCGGGATGGAACGAGACGCGCACATCGCCGAAGAACACCGGCGTCTCCCAGGCCGCGCTTTCGATTGCCGGGAGCGGTCCCATGCGCGCGCGCAGAACCTCTTTGCCTTCTTCCGCACACAGATACGCCTGGCATCCCCAGTGCGCGTGATCGGAGTGCGCGTGTGTGATCACCGCGCGGTCTACCGGGCGCCACGGATCGATGTAGAACTGCCCGGCTTCGCACCAGAGCCCGTTGCCGGTGACCTTCAGCATTCAACCGAAACCCGTGAACCGCCGTAACCCAGTATACGAAGGGGTGGTTTCCTGACAAAAATGGGCATGATAGAGTGTGTTTCTAAAGCGGGGACCCCATGAAGTTTTGCTGGACAGCGGCTGCTGCCCTTGCCTGTTCCATCGTTGTACCGATGCGTGCTCCGGGCGCGAGCGACGCACTGAATAAGGCCGATCAATTGGAGCAGTCGGGCGACGCCGTCGCGGCCCGGGCAGCTCTTCTGGGCGAATTGGAAAAGAATCCTACCGATGCCGGCGCTCTCGGCGCCTATGCCGAATTCCTGGACCGCTATCACGATACCGATGCGCGCGCGGCCTACCGCAAGTGGTTTGCCGCTCTTCCGGCCAACTCGGATCAGGCCCGCTTCGTCCAGCGCCGTTTACTCGTGCTGGACCTGGTCGATGGCGACCGCGCGGCCGAGGCCGCGGACCTGGCAGCTTACCGGCAAGCGGGCGGCCATGAGTTCAATCTGCCCGCGGGAGAGGCCGCTCAGTCGGGCGACGCCAAATCCTTCGTCGAAATCCCGGGGCCGTTGCGTTCCTTCGCCCGTATGGCCGCTATCGTTGCCGACCCCGTCCCGGAAGATGTGCTGCCCGCCGTCGCCCGCAACGTCGTCACCAATGGCTATCAGGCCTCCCGCAGCAACGACGTTCTGGAGCCTACCGAGTATTTGAAGCTGCTGGTGCGCTACGTATCCCAGGCCCGCGAGCTCGAAAAACTGGCCGGTGCCGACAAGGTCATCAAGATCGATACCTGCGAATCGGCCCAAACGGGTGAACTGCTGCGCGTCGTCGGCTTCCGCATGCGCGGAGGCTGCGGCAGCGAGGTGGTTCTGGAAACGGTGAACGCCGCGCGCGCGTTCCTCACCACCGATTCCGGCTTCCCCATGGCCGATCTCGAGCAGGCTCTGCGGACCAGCCGCCCCTTCTCCTACGACTACCACTCGAGCCGCATCCCGGTCCTCTACGGGCCCGATTACTGGGTGACCGCTAAGGAACGCGGAACCGGTGACTTCCTCGATGCGATGCTCGGCGACCCGTCCCTCTGCCGCTTCTACCTCGGCATGGCGAAGCTCGACCGCACCACCGCCGATCAGCTCCGCGCGAATGTGCCGATGCCGCGGCTCCGCGCCTACGCGCACGTCCTCGACTTCTTCGGCGGCATGTTTGAAATCCGCAATGGCCGCGCCATCGTACCGGGCAGTCAGCGATCCGCCGTCACCTGGGGCGAACTTGCCGGCGCCTCCCCCGAGCGCGGACCTCAGTTCTTCGAGAAGCTGCTCGCGAAAGACGACGGC
The DNA here is from genome assembly GCA_963814235.1 of Bryobacterales bacterium. Taxonomy (GTDB): domain Bacteria; phylum Acidobacteriota; class Terriglobia; order Bryobacterales; family Bryobacteraceae; genus Bog-113. Next base: position 174,952 of record CAWFCA010000004.1, read on the forward strand.
TGGCTCGCGAGCCTCTTCGACTCGCTCGCGCGCATGCATGGCCCCGTGCAGGCCTACCTGACCGATCCTTCCCGCATGAAGCGGTTCTATGGCGCTGTGCGCGGCAACGTAACCAGCCCCGGCCCGGCACGCCCCGTGTTTCGCGCCAATGCCGACATGATGCTGCTGACCACCCGCTTGCGCCTGGACCCCGACGGCCGTCCCCATATCCCGGGCGGCATCAACGTCTGGCGGGAGCTGTTCGTGGATCATCCCCACGGGAAATACGATGCCAAACTGACCCGCCTCGCAGTCGCCTGGCGGGAACCGGACGATGTTCTCGAGGCGCTCTTCGCCCTGTCGCGGAAGTCCGTCGAAAACGAACCGCTTAAGATCTTCATGGCGTTGAGCGATATCGACCGTTACCGCACCAAGCCGCTGCAGGGCGCCACGGTGGAGCGGCTGGCTCGCAGCTTCGGCACCTATGGACCGCAATATCGCATCCTGACGGACTCCGCCGCCGTCAGCGACGCCACAGTCGGTAAGTTCATCGACACCATGGAGGCTATCGACAAGATCCACGATGTCGGTTTGCGGTTGAATACGGCGGGCAGCATGCAGGCGCTCGTCGGCCTCTGGCAGATCTTCTGCCGCACCGGCGCGCTGCCGCTCAATGATTCGGATCGCGCATTGGAAGGGATTCTCACGCCCTTCGGTAGCATTCGCAGTGAGCGGGACGGCTTCCTCGCCTCGCGCACGGGCGTCAAGCTGCTTCTCGCAAGCACCGGTTCCACCGCCCCCGGCGTGTCTCCGCAGGATCGCATGCTCGAACTGCTGGCCGGCGCGAGCGATGCCGAAGACTCGGAAGCAAAAGCGCAGCTCGTAGCCGAAATGCTGCACGCTCTCGAGGCCCAGCGCATCGTCAGCCTCTCGAACATTCTGCAGGTCGCCGACACCCTGGAGAAAGCCGCGGCCGGTCAGCCCGCAGATATGGCTCAGGTCCAGAAAATCTCGGCGCGCATCGGTCGAAATTCAGCTCCCCCGCACGGCCCTCTCCGGCGCCGAGAAGAACGCCCTCGCCATGGGCTTCTGGACGGAGAAACATATCGACAGCCAGCGCAAGCTGAACCTGCGCGCCTCCATCGAAAAAGCCGGCCGCGATCAGGAAAAGCTTCTCGCGATCGAGGGCTCTCTGGAGCCGCTGCTGCGCGACACCCTCGTCGCCTATAACTACATCCACTACGCCCCGCCCGGCGCGCAGATCCTGTACACCAACCCGCTGTTCGTGCGGGGTCACGACTTCATGGGCCTGTCGTCCTCGGGCAACACCTGGAAATCGACGGAGCTGCTAGGAACCGGCTGGCCCTCGAACGGCGGCGGCCGCCTTGTCGGGTCGCTCGTGAACCTGCCCTACGCCCTGGCCGAGGCCGAACAGAACTTCCTGGTCCCTTCGCAGACGCAAGCCCTGATCTGGGGGGACCTGGTGCCCCAGATGCTCCTCAGCGCCAAGCTGCCCCGCTGGTGGAAGGTCACGCCCGCGCAGATGCACTGGGTCAACTTACACATGATCCTGGCGGAGACGCTGCTGGCCGAAGCCGCCCTTTCGCCGGACCTGCGCACGCCCGTAATTGAGGCGCTGCGCCCGCAGGTCCCACCCAACCGCATGTATCAGGTGAGCCGCGCGCTCGAAACCGGCCAGGTCAATGAAGCCATCGCCACCCTCACTCCGGTGGAAATGTATGTCATGGCGTGTACCCTGGACGCAGCGCCCGCCATCAAGCTCGAACCTGCCGTAGCCGAGATCCGCCGCCTGGGCTCGCAACACGCCTCAGAAGTTTCCGAAGACGCCATTTCCAGGGCCTTCGGCACGCCCAAGCCGACCCTTTCGAACTCCTACCGTCCGGAGTTGCTGAAGCTGCGAACCTTCCCCACATTAATGGGCTACTCCAGCCGCATCATGGCCGAAAGCTGGGAATCGAACACCCTCTACTGGGCCGCCCTGGGCGATCAGATGCATGTCACCCCGGCCCAGCTGAACGTGCTGATCCCGGAGTGGACGCAGAAAGTGGTCGAACGGATTTTCGCTTCGCATCTGGAAGATTGGCCAGCCCTGCTTCGTTCGCTACGGACCGTGGGGGCCGATGTGCGTTCCGGCGCGCTGGTTTCGCCCGCTCAGCCGGGACAGCCCGCGGGGCTTTGACGTTTATGTTTAGGGGGATTGCTTCGTGAAGAAGCCGGGAATCCTGGCATGTGCCGTCTTCTGCGTTGCGGGCGTTCGGCGCTCTCCTGCTGCTTGCGCAGGACAAAACGCCCGTCTTTAAATCGAAAGTCGACCTGGTGGTTCTCAGCTTTACTGTTACCGACGGACACGGGCGCTACATCAACGATCTGAAGCCGGGCGATTTCCGCATCTACGAAGACGGCATTCAGGAAAAGATCACGACCTTCGAGGAAGGCAACAAGCCCGCTATGCAGGTGATGGACGACGGCTCCCTGCGGCCCATGATCGCGAACGAGGCGCCGGCGGCCGCTGGATCCGGCGAACCCGTCAAAGTCGGCCTCGAACATTCCGACGCGTTTTCCGGCACCAACGTCTTCGTTCTGTTCGATACCAGCAATTTCATGTATCGCGGGTTCGTCTATGCCGAGGATGCCATCGCCGATTTCGTGCGCGGCCTGGATAGGGCGGATTCGGTCGCCGTTTACACCTTCAGCCGCAATCTTTCCCGCGCCGCCGTGCTCACCAACGATCGGAATGATGCGATTGTCGGTCTGCGCAAGGCCGTCGCCGGAGATGACACCGCGCTCTACAACGGGCTGCTGTTGACCCTGCGCGATGCTGCGAAAGTTCCGGGACGCAAGGTGGTCATCGTCTTCTCGAACGGACCCGACAACGCGCAGCATGGTCGCCCCCGACGACGTGCGCGCCGTCGCCGAGGACGAAGGCATTCCGATCTACGTCATCTCGACGAATGAGGTGAACAAAGACTCGATCTCGAGCGGCGTCTTCAAGCGCATCACCTCGCGCACCGGCGGCAAGGCCTACTGGGCCAAGACGTGGCAGAAACAGGTGGAAGCGTTCGAGAACATCCGCGAAGACCTGGGCAATTCCTACACCGTCACGTACTACCCCGCGCCCAACCCCAACGAAGGTTTCCGCAAGATCACCGTCGAGATGTCCAACGATCCCGGTAAGAAGATGCGTGTGCGCGCGCGCCCCGGCTACCGTCCGCGCGCTTCATAACCGCTTGGCTTACTGCAGTTTGGCCATCAACTGGCGAACCTGGTCCGCCTCCTTCGTGCCCGGATTCCGGGACAACGCGGAGCTGCATTCCCGCTGGGCTCCGGCCTTATCCCCTTTCTCGTACAACGCCAGGCAGTAGTGATAGCGATACGTTGGATTTTCGGGAGCTTTCGCCACCAGCGCGCTGAACACGTCGGTGGCTGAGTCCGCCATGTGCTTCTTGATATAGATCCAGCCGAGCGTGTCGCTCACCTGATTCACGTTCGGCAGCTGCTGCTTCGCCTTGTTGGCCATCGTGAGCGCCTCGTCCAGATTCGTGCCCGTTTCAGCGATCGCGAACGCGAGATTGTTGAGCGCCTGTGGGTTATTCGGATCGACTGCCAGTACCGCGCGATAGGCATCCTGGGCTTCTTTGGTCCTTCCCGCCCGCGCGTCGACTTCGGCCAGGAAGTTCAGCAGCGGAATGCTCCTTGGCTGCAGCTTCCGGGCGCTATCGAGCGACGAGATGGCGGCCGGCAAATCTCCCTTTTGTACGTACAACTCACCCATCGAAGCGTGTATTTGGGCCAGATCGCGCGGATTCTGCTTCGACTTTTCCAGCAGACTTTGATAACCCGTCAGCGCTGCATCCAACTGACCCGTGCGGGCTTCCAGCCGGGTATACTCCCGGGCGATATCGGTGCGCTCCGGATGCGCCGCCGCTTCCCCTTTCAAAAGCGCGAGCGCCTTAGCCGGCTGTTTCTCCTCGATATAGGTTTCCGATTCGCCCAGCAACGGCCGCAGGTCGGCTGGATTCGCGGCGTAGGCTTTCGCGAACTGCTCGCGCGCGGCTTCGTACTTCTTCTCGCGGGCGTTCAGCGCCCCGAATTCGATCTCCGCCTCCGCGTATTGCGGGTACTTGGCAAGCAGTTGATCGAAAATCTTCCGCGCCTCGTCGTTCTTCGCAAGGTGCATCAGCGCCATCGCCTCCAGGAGCCGCGAATTCGGATTATTCGGCGCGTACTTCTGCGTTTCCCGAGCCACCTGAAGCGCGCTGTCGAATTCGCCCACGTGAATATGCGCCTCGGCCAACGCGTTGCGTGCCGCCACATAATCCGGCCGCAACCGGAACGCCTCCCGGTACTGCTGCATCGCCTGCGGATACTCGCCTCGGGACGAATAAGCCCGCCCGAGATTGAAGCGGGCCACGAAGTTATCCGGCTTGGCCGTGATCACCGCCTGCAGCTCGCCGATGGCCTGCGTCACCTCGCCGCGGTCCAGCATGAAATTCGCTTTGATCGCCCTGGCATCCAGATCGCCCGGATCGGCCTTCAGCATTTCCAGCGTCTTGGCATACGCTTCATTCTTCTTGCCCTGCCGCAGCATGACCTCGATTTGCCGCTTCTCGTACTCCTTCTTCCGCCCCGGGTCCTTCGCCTCGCCTTCCTCGTACTGCTTGATTCCGGTGCTTAAATCGTTAATCCGGACGTAAAAGTCCCCGGCCGTCAGATATGCCTGAGGAAATCGCTTCAGGTCGGCTTTCATCTCATCCAAAACCCGCACCATTTCCGGACGATTGTTCTGGGAAAAGTAAAATCCCGCCAGCATTGTCCGGAACGTGAAATCATCGGGACGGTTCGCAATGCCGCGCTTCAGAATCTCTTGCGCTTCCCCGAACCGCTTCTGCGCCATGTAGATCCGGAAGAGTTCCGTATAGGCAATCTCAACCGTCTTATCGTGATCGATGAGACGGCGGTAAAGCTGTTCGGCCTCGTCCGTCTTGCCATCGAACGAAAGTGAGCGCCCCAGTTCGATCGATGCGTCCAAATTGTTGGGCCGCACCTGCAAGCTCTTGCGGAGATACACGATCGATTCCTCGAGTTTCGCCCGCGTCAGCGGCAGGTCCTGCCGGTTCATCGCGGCCGCGCCCTCTTCGCGCAAAATGTCCGCCCGCAGCCGGTAGTCCTCGAAGGAGTTCGGCGCCTTGGCGTCCAGCACGGCCTGCAACTGGTCCACCTCGTCGATTAACGGCTTGTTCTTGCCGGGAATGTCCAGCGCCATGGCCCCCTGCACCAGCATCTCGCCCAGCTTCAACGCCGATTCGTTCCACTCCGGCGTGCCCTTCGGCAGCAGTTCCGTAGCCCGCCGCAGCACGCCCACCAGCGATGCGTTCTGGCCCAGTTTTTCGTCCGTCAGGCCCAGCCGGTAATAAGCCAGCCCGAATTTCGGATCTTTCGCCAGGGCCTTCCGGTACATGATCTGCGCTTCCTTGTAGCGGCCCCGATCGAAATATTTATTGCCGCTCGCCAGGTACTGCTGCTTGGCATAATTCGGGTCCCGGTTGCACCCGCCGCTCGCGATCAGAAGGGCTGCTACGAGCACGCCGCTTAGAAGTTGGAATGAGGAACGAAGGTTCACGTGTTTTGGTTCTCGTCAGGATTTACAGCGTTTCCGGATAGATGGTCGGCAGTTTAACAGCTTTAGTGTATAGCTTGCGCGCATTTACCGGCAATTTACGATGCCTGCCTCTCCGCCCGGTGATCCGCCGTGACATGTCCCGGAAGCGGTCCGCGAGACAATGGCAGTTACGGCATCCGTGGCTATTCGCAACAAAATTCCGGTTCCCGCGGCCTCACCTCTGGCCCGCATTGAAGCCTGGTTTGCCTCCCGCGGATGGAAACCTTTCGATTTCCAGCGCGAAGTTTGGGAGGCGTACCGGAACGGCGAAAGCGGACTCATTCACGCCGCCACCGGTACCGGGAAAACCTATGCCGCCGGCTCGGGCCCGTCCTCGAATGGATGGATGGGGACGGAGAAAGTCATCCGCCGTTGCGCGTTCTCTGGATTACTCCCCTCCGTGCTCTCGTCGCCGACACCGAGCAATCTCTGCGCGCTCCCTTGCGTCGACCTCGACATCCCCTGGCGCTGGAGTCCCGCACCGGAGATACCCGCCCTCTGTCCGTGCCAGGCAGGACAAAGCGCCTTCCCACGCCCTCGTCACCACACCCGAAAGCCTTGCTCTGCTTCTCGCACGCCAAGAGGCCGGAGCAGTTCCGCGACCTGCACCTCGATAATCGTGGACGAGTGGCATGAACTCATGGGCTCCAAGCGCGGCGTGCTGACGGAACTGCTGAACTGGCCCGATTACGGCGCTGGAATCCCGCGCGTCCGCACCTGGGGCCTCTCCGCCACTCTCGGCAATCTCGAAACCGCCATGGCGACGCTTCTGGGCACTACGCGGCCGATGCCCGAATCGTCCGCGGAGTGGTGCCAAAGTCGGTCGTGCATCGATTCCCTGCTCCCCGCCCACATGGATCGCTTCCCGTGGGCCGGACACCTGGGCGTCAACATGCTCCCGCAGGTGCTCGCAGCAATCGAGGAAGGGCGAGACCACTCTCGTCTTCACCAACACCCGCTCGCAAACGCGAAATCTGGTACCAGGCCATTCTGGACGCCCGCCCCGATTGGGCCGGCGCCATCGCGATCCACCACGGCTCTCTCGAACGCAAAATTCGCGACTGGGTGGAAGATGGTCTGCGCGCCGGAACTCTTCGCTGCGTCGTCTGCACCTCCAGTCTGGACCTCGGCGTCGACTTCTACCCCGTCGATCGCGTCATCCAGATCGGCAGCCCGAAAGGTGTCGCCCGTCTGCTTGCAGCGTGCCGGACGCAGCGGTCACCGCCCCGGGCGTCCCCAGCCGCATCACCTGCGCGCCCACCCACGCTTTCGAACTCGTGGAAGTCGCGGCCGCCCGTGATGCCTACCGCGCCGGTGCCATCGAAAGCCGCTACCCCGTGGAACGGCCACTCGACCTGCTCGCGCAGCACGCGGTCACCATGGCGCTCGGCGGCGGCTTCGGCGAGAAGAATGCTGGAAGAAGTGCGCTCCACATATGCCTACCGCGAACTCACGAAGTCGAATGGACTGGGTGCTGGATTTCGTTACCCGCGGCGGGGAAGCCCTGCGCGCATATCCCGAATTCCGCGCGTTGATCGTGGAAGGATGGCGTGTATCAGGTGACTAATCGCCAGATTGCCCGCCGCCATCTTCTCTCCATCGGCACCATCGTCGCGGACGCCTCCATCGAGATCCGCTATATCACCGGAGGCCGCCTGGGCAGCGTGGAAGAGACGTTTCATCTCCCGCCTGCGGCCGGCGATCACTTCGTCTTCGCGGGCAAGTCTCTGGAATTCGTCCGCGTCCGCAACATGGCGGCCGGGTGCGGAAAGCGCACGGGCACCGGCGGTGAGATTCCCCGCTGGGACGGCAGCCGCATGCCGCTTTCGAGCGAACTTGCCGAAGCGGTGCGCGCAGCGTCTCGAACAGGCCCGCCGCGGCGTCTTCGAAGGCGCCGAGATGCGGCCGTGCGTCCCGTGCATGGATACCCAGGCAAGCCATCTCCGCCATTCCCGCGCTGCGAGGAACTTCTCATCGAGCGGGTCGGAAACCAGCGAAGGCCACCATCTGTTTTTCTACCCTTTGAAGGGCGTCTGGTGCACGAAGGCATCGCCGCGCTGATCGCCTGGCGCATGGCCCGGCTGCGCCGATCACCTTCTCCATGTCCTTCAACGACTACGGGATTGAACTGCTCGCGCCCCGATGCGGCGCCGCTCGAAGCACGCGCTTCCGCCGGTCTGCTTGCTCCCCACAACCTCGCGGAAGATATTCCGGCCAGCCTGAATGCCGCCGAGATGGCGCGCCGCCAGTTCCGCGAGATTGCCCGCGTCGCCGGGCTCACCTTCAACCGGTTACCCCGGCCAAAACAAATCCGTGCGGCAGATGCAGGCCTCCAGCGGGCTGCTGTTCGATGTTTTCATGAAGTACGATAGCGGCAACTTGCTGCTCGATCAGGCCCATCGCGAAGTGCTCGAACGCCAGCTGGAGCGCAGCCGCATGGGCCGCACACTCGAGCGGCTCGCCTCGCGCCGCACTGCGCATTCTCGATATCGATCGCCCGTCGCCGCTGTCGTTTCCGCTTCTGGTCGATCGCACCCGCAACCGCGTCAGCTCAGAAAAACTGGCCGACCGCATCCGCCGCATGACCCAGCAACTGGAGCGCGCCACGGCTTGAACGTCGATCTGGAAATGGAACTCGCCGGAGAGCGCCTGCTCCTGCTCCCGGAACGCGCCATCTACTGGCCCGCGCGCCAGACTCTGCTCATTGCAGATACACACTGGGGCAAGGCCGCGACCATGCGCGCCGCCGCCATCCCGATTCCGGGCGGCACCACGCGCGAGAGTCTCGATCGCCTGGCCCGCGTTCTCGAACGCACGGCCGCCGCCCGCCTGGTCCTTCTCGGCGATTGCATCCACGCCCGCAACGGCCGCGCCGAGAGCACTCTCTCCGAAATCGCACTCTGGCGCGCACGCTTCGGCGCTGTCGAAATGGAACTGGTCCGCGGCAATCACGACCGTCACGCCGGCGACCCTCCCGCCGCTCTTGCCGTCAAGTGCGTGGACGCCCCGCAACTCGACCCGCCGTTCGTTTACCGCCATTTCCCGCATCCCACGCCGGAGGGCTACACCCTCGCCGGACACTTGCATCCCGCCATCCGCCTGCGCGGAGCGGGAGCCCAGCGCGCCACCCTCCCCTGCTTCTGGTTCGGCAGCCACGTCGGCGTCCTCCCCGCGTTCGGCGGGCTAACCGGAATGGCTAAGATCACGCCGAACCCGGGAGATCGCGTCTGCGCCATCGCGGGTGAGGAAGTGGTTGAGATCCAGTATTGAACCGCGACCTCGAACGGCCCCCGCCCTGTCCACGACGAATGCTTCGCCGCCTACGCCTCTTTAAGAAATTCGGTGCGGTACTTGGGTGCGAGCGACGTCAGTTTCTCGACAAGTGCGGCTTGCTCTTCTTCGTTGAGCTTCGGCGAAGGCGTCGTCCGCGTGGCGACCGGAACCCCAACCTCCATGAAGAATTTCTCCTGTCCGGCAGGAGAACAGATACAGAGCATACGCACCGCGCTAGCGGATGCGTTGTGAAACCGATGCGGCGCGTTCGCCGGAATGTTCAGCGTTTCGCCCGCGCGTACAATCGACTTCTTGCCGCGGAACGTTGCTTCTAACTCACCCTCGAGCAAGATGAAGGTCTCCTCGAAATCGTGCCGGTGCGGTGGCGGGCCGCCACCTGGAGGTACATGCATGTCGATGATGCAGAAGCGTCCATCGGTCTGCTCGCCCGTCAAGGTGACGGTGTAGGTATCGCCAACCAGGCCGATGTGAGGGAGGTTCTCGGGTTGCCCGTGTGAAAGAGTGCGTTGGGGGTTGTCCGGCGGTATCGCTGTTAGACCAGGTGACATTTCGTTACTCCTAACTGATGTTTGTCCTTCTATGGATTCATTCAGCCAAGGTTCTGCGCGATCGGCGGCGGCCGCCGCCTTCTGGCCCTAAGCTGGAACCCACACTAGACTACTCGTTCTCCTCCTCGGCATCTGCTTCTTTCAAACTCGGCATCGACTCTGGTGAAGGATGGTGGAGCATCTCCGCGTCCAGATCTTCGATAATCCGGCGCTCCTCCGCGGAATGCAGTTGCTCGCGAAGCCGCCGCAGCGCAACCCCGACCACATCCCGATGATGAAGTTTCGATCCCAGTCCTTTCCCGATCAACTCCAGCCACAGTTCGTGTACCAGTTCCACATCTTCCGGCCACAGACGCGGCGGATGCGGACCAAGGTTGAAGAATAACGATTTAGTAGGATCCGGAAGAACCACTTCTAAGGTAAGGGAGGGCCTGGGGGCCGGCAATACTTCCCAGGCTTCGCCGACTACTTTTCCCTGCTCGTAAGGGTTGTCGGCAAAATGTGGGGACAAGCCCGTAATGACTCGCGAGGACCCCAGCTTAGCGGCAGTCTGGACAATCCCTGTCCACGGGTTAGCCGCAGCCACGGCTAGCAGATTCACCTTCTTGCCGGACGTCTCCGCCATCGCAACAACTCGGGTAAATAGTTCTTGCTCAGCGCTTGCGAAAATCTGCTCGGGTTCTAAGTCGAATTCTCCAGATGCTGCGGCCGTGACCCGATGCACGGAAAGCACAACAATGTCCACCTTGCGCGTATCGGTCTTCTCAAGCACTTTCTGGAGGTGCTCCAGGTGATGCGGATTGCGGCAAGCCACAAGCAGGTTGCCGAGCCTAACCTTGACGGTTCCTTTAGACACATCTTCGCTCTGTTCGAGCTGAAAATGTTCCCCGCGGCTGTGCGTCGCCGCTGCATGCCGGCGGCGATTCAGCCTCTCGGAGATGGCAAACGTTGCAAAGAATGCAGCCGTAAATAAAATGCCGGCGATGGTGGCTACTTCCTTGGTCAGTAAGTTGATACAAGCGAGCGTAAACAGGAATAGAGTGATCAATCCAAGCCCAATCGGAATTTCTACTCCACGGATATAGATATTCAGCGGTACCTTCCATTCGCGATGCCCGGGCATCTTAAAGCGAAGCAGGAGTACGGAAAGCGCGTTCATCGAAAAGCTCCATACAACTCCGAACGCGTATGCTTCGCCCAGCATGTTCACATCACCCCGGCTCACCACAATCGTTAGAACCTGCAGGAGAACAATCGTATTGATCACCCGGCTGGTCGTCCCGTATCGGGAATGCGGTTTGCGGAACCACGCGGGAAGCACGCCATCCTCCGCCACCCGGTTAATCACACCATTGGATCCGATAATCGCAGTATTGGCCGCGCCCGCCAGGATAAGGGTGCCCACCACCACTACGAAGGCGTGAAAGGCTACCTTCAACGCGACCGGTCCCACCAGGAACATTGCCAGCCCACCGATCAGGTTATTCAGGTACTTGCCGCGCTCCGCGTCAGGGATCAGCATGACCGCGAAAAAAGAGACCAGCGAAGTGAACAGCATGCTGTAAAGGAAGATCACGGTTCCCGCCCGTTGCAGGTTTTTCAGCTTGGGGGACGCAATCTCGCGGTACACCTGCGCGAGCGTCTCGAATCCGCTCATCGCTAATAGGGAATGCCCCAAGCCGACCAGGATCGCCACCGCGGTAATCGTTGGTGCAACGGTCCCCTTCAGCCATCCCAGGGATCCCGGGCCGAATCGAATATTGCTGGTTGAAGGGAAGGGAACTGGTTGGAAGCCCTTGAAAAGCATCGTCAGCACACACCAGATCACCAGGATCACCACCATCACCGTGGTAATCTGCATGATCCGGAGCGCTTTTTCACTGGATTCGTGCAACCCTTTCAGGTTCTGACGCCAGAAGTAAAGGGTCACGAGCACCGCAAAGAAGGCCGCGAACCATGGGGGATAAAAGTTCAGGCTGGGAATGTTCAACCGCTCGCCGACCTCATTCACAAGCCCCGCCAGGTAGAGCCCGGCGCTTACGCCGCTGATTGGCCCTGTGAGGACGTAATCAAACATGAGCGCGGAGACGGAGAGCTTTGCGAGCGTTCCACCCATTGCCTCGTGTACAACTTTGTAAACGCCTCCCCGCACGAACATGCTGCAACTCTCGATGTAGATGGCCTTCACCGCATACGAGAACAACATGATCCCAAGAATGAACCAGGGTGCGGACTTGCCGATCTGAGTTTCCGCGATGCCGCCCGCGTAGTATGCGGACGACGCTAGATCGCTCAGGACAATGGCGGCTGCCCTCCAAAACGAAATGAACGACAGCATCACGGTGGTAGCGACCACCACCTTCGCCATCGGCGAGCCGTTGGAGGTAATCTTGTCAGTCAATAGCAATGTTCCTTTCTAAAACCCTATGGGCTGCAAGAACAACGACTTCAATCTAGCTGAGAAAGGAACGAAAGTGCCCTGGATCGCCCGCAACGACTCAAAACCGCTCTCATCCGTCGCTGCACACCGGTAAAGATTACGGAAAGCTTAGCACCTGCGCCACCGGCGGTGGTCCGCTGATGAGCCCTCTGGAATACACGGCGAAAACGCACGCTGCGGATCGCCCTCGCTGTAGTAAAGTGGCGGGTGTCGGACGTAGCTGGCAATGACTCTAAGCTATCTATCGCTCGCGGTCGCTGCCGTCATTTCAGTCCGGACGAGCGTCTCCGTTCACCGGTATCTGGGGTTCGGAGCCATGGCAGCGAGTGGCGCCGCCGTGAATTACTTTCTTATGGAACCGGTTCATTCGTTCCGCATTTCGCAGATCGGCGATTTGACCGCCCTCGGCTTTTACAGTCTGTTGGGAATGTTCGTCGCGCTCTATCAAACCGCTTCCGTCCGGCACGCCGTCGCTCTCGCCGTTCCTCGCTTTCAACCGGTTCGGCGTTCGCCCGGCGAGAGCGCGGATCTTCTCGACGCCTATCACTTCAATCTGCTCGTGCAGCTCTGTGCGGACATCGGCAGGATGCGCGGAACTTCCGTCGATCTTCGGGTCGTTCTCAACATCGCCTTAAAAAGGTTGGGAGTGGATTCTGAGCGTTCGTCCCGGGAAATCCTCGAAGATGTGCAACGCCAGTTGGAATATGAAGCATGGATCGCTTCTCAGTTATCCGGGGAGAAATTGAGCTCCCCGGAAGACGGCCGGTGAAACGGAATCATGCCTGAACAGCGCGCGCCTGACGGAAACCAGACAGCTCCGCGGGATTGCCCGTTCGGTTACTTCATAGGACCAAGAAGTGCCACGATGCCGATAGTAGCTGTGTCCATATCCCGGGAGCGAGCTGCTTGTGCCCCCCGATCGAAGAACGGAACGTTGGAGGCATCGCGCCGGAATTCCAGGCGACCCAACAGGTGATCGTTATACTTATACTCACCGGTAAGCGTCCCTTCTTTGAGGATTTGTTTCGTGCCTGTCGCAAAGCCGGTCACGTCATCAAAGAATTCCGTTCGCCCCGCGACGGCGAACCTCTTGCTAAGCTGAAAGCGCGCCGCCCCGGCCAGACCGTACCAGTGGTCGTAACCGCCTCCGATGCGGTTGTCGCGGCCGTAATCGCCATTAATATAGATAGCCAGCTTGCTGTTGGGAGTAAGCAGTAGCGTAGTGTCTATCAGATTCCTTTTACCTTCAGTCGTGCCGATGTGATTCGGACCCTCATAGTAGTTCAGGCTGTACGTATATTTCGGCTTGGTATAGGCAAGCGTAAGCCCGATATTGTCCAGGTTGTTATTGCCCCATAGTGTGTTCCACGCATTCACCAGCTGGAATCCGACGGAGAGTTCCTTAGTAACCGGGACATTCGAACGAAAGCCGAAATGGTAATAGGGAATCGCCCACGAAAAGAGGATCGATCGCGTATAGTTCCAATTCGAGGAACTCTCAATGACTTCCGCTCCCGCCGACGTGACGAACTCGCCGAAGTCAAACTCAGAGCCATGCGTGTGGTTCGGTTTCGCGATGACATACATTTGCTTGATGTAGCGGAAGGCCTGGTGGTCGCGTGCCGCCGGATCAGCCGCATGGATCAGGCGCATGGCCTCGCCAAAGCCCGCATCCAAATGGACCCCGAATACTTTATCGGACTTGTCAACGGTAAACAGCACTTCGCTCATCTCGGGCTGGCCCCAATTCAGATCGAAGTTCTGAAGCTGGTTCGCGTTCGACGCCGGATGATTGAAGTTCAGGGAGAAATACCCATCGGCGAGGCCGCTGAATACCCATCCATCCAGCTTTGCCGGAGCCGCGGGAGTTGGGGCGTCAACGGGCTTAGCCGGTTCCGCGGTGGGCGGCGTTACCGGCGGCGCCTGGGTTGTCTGTTGAGAGCTATTGACCGTCTGAGGCTCGTCGATGTTGGCCGCCCACGCTGATACTGCGAGCCCCAGAATACACACAAGAATGCGCATGTCTTTTCTCCTTTGTGTAGTGCCGCGCTATGGTAGATCGCGGATGTCCCGGTTGCTACTACAGAAGCTCACGCTTGAGCTGTGTCGTCTGAATGCCTGTCGAGCCGATCTTTGAAGCTTCGAAGCTGGATTCCTCAAGTGGCATTCCCGAAGGTCTGCCCAGAGAAGTAATCACGTATTCGGGATAAGCGGAGATCCCGTGCTCGTGAAGATCGAGACCATAATTCTCGCCCTCCGCGGACACGCGCAAGAGGCCAACTTATTTACCAGCGTACATCACAAGCATCGCGAACGCAAAGGTCGACGCAGGTGATGATAGCGCTGCCGATCAGCTGCGCGATCAGTACCTGCATGCCGCCGCCGTAGAAGAGGCCCTTCAGGGGAGCGGAGTTGTCGGCAGCGAATCGGCCCCGTTGCGCCATACTTACCGCACGCGAACAGACCCAGCGAGAGCGTTCCCCAGATCCCGCAAATGCCATGGACCGGAACCGCGCCAATCGGATCATCAATCCGCAGCCATTCCAGAAGCTCGACACCGAGGACCACGATCACACCCGCTACTCCGCCAAGCAAGAGCGCGCCCGCGGGACTGACCCAATAGCAGGGGCAGGTGATCGCGACCAGGCCGGCCAGAAAGCCATTGACCGTAAAACTCACATCCCACTTCTTGCTCATAATGTACGCCGTAGACCATCGCGGTCAGACCGGCGCCGCAGGCCGCCAGCGTTGTATTGGCGGCGACGCGCCCGATTCCCTCGAAGTCCATGGCGGAGAGCGTGCTGCCCGGGTTGAACCCGTACCAGCCGAACCAAAGCAGCAGGCCGCCGGAAGCGGCGATCGTCAAATCGTGCGGCAGCATCGGTCCGCCGCCATCGCGCTTGAACTTTCGGCCAAGCCGCGGACCGAGCACGATCGCTCCGGCCAGCGCAATGAAGCCGCCGATCGTGTGGACAACCGTGGACCCCGCGAAGTCATGGAAGCTGGTTCCCACCCAGGGCAGAAAGTTTCCCGCGCTGCCCATGGTGGCCAGAAAGCCGTCCGGACCCCAGGCCCAGTGACCGATGATCGGGTAGATGAATCCGGAAACGGCGACGCTGTAGAGCAGATCGCCAACAAATCCGGTTCGCCCGATCATCGCGCCGGAGGTGATGGTGGAGCAGGTATCGGCAAACGCGAACTGGAAAAGCCAGAATGCCAGGAAAGCGACGCCGGTTGACTCATACGTGGCCGGGGCGCCCTGCAGGAAGAACCAGTTCATCCCGATGAAACCGTTGCCGTGGCTGAACATAAACGCGAAGCCAAAGGCGAAGAAGAGGACCCCGCACAGGCAGGTATCGACGATGCATTCCATCAACACGTTGACGGTTTCGCGGGAGCGGCAAAAGCCCGCTTCCAGCATCGTGAAGCCGACCTGCATTCCGAACACAAGAAACGCCGCGAGCAGCGTCCAGACCGTGTTGATTGGATTAACAATGTCATTGCCCTTGAGCACGGGATCCGCGGCAAATGCGCGGGACCCCAAAAGGTCAGGGTTCAAGAGGAAAGCCGCCAGCGCAAGCAAAGCGATCGCAGCAGCTTTCCCAAGAAAAATCAGCATCCCGAAGCGGCGCCACTCAGGATCCGCCAGCCGTACGCCCAATCGCGAGACTTTTTCAGAAAAAGACAGCTTCATGTGTTGTAGAAATCCTCCTGGTTAACCCAGACTTGAGTGCGAAGTGTTCCGGTGTTGGACCCATCGAAGTAAGGAGGATCCCATCGGCTTGAGCCAGTCCTGAATCCGGTTGTAAGCCAAGAACCCTTAGATTCTTCGCGCCAGACTTGACCAGCTGGAAAGTAGAAAGGATCGACACACCCTACATCTACGTTTGCCCGTCGACAAAGACGGCAGACGCACAATCAATACCTTTATTAGAGTGATGGCGCGCTACGAAGGGCGCCCCGGGGGAAGACTCTCAATCCTACGGGAAGCCGGCCCTAATCACAAATAGACTTTTTCGATTCGGTTAATAAACAAAACGAATCAATGAAAGCCGCGGCCGCCATCATAATAGTCGGAATAGAAAGATTTTGTTAGGACTTTCCGCGTTGTCGGCGGATGATGGCAGGATTCCATTCGACGGCGATTTGCCGCGTCACCAGGAGAGCAAGAGCGAGATGAAGAAAATCGAAGCAATAGTACAGCCGTTCAAATTGGAGCAGGTTCGAGATGCGCTAAAGGCGCTTGGTGTTGACGGGCTGACAATTAGCGAAGTGCGGGGGCATGGGCGGCAAAAAGGGCATACCGAGACCTATAGGGGCCACGAGTACGAAGTAGAGCTCATACCTAAAGTGAAAATCGAACTGGTGGTTCCGTCCTCGCGCGCGGCGGAAGTCATCAACGCTATATCTGCGGCCGCTCGTACCGGCAAGATTGGGGACGGAAAGATTTTCGTCTTCGATGTGACCGAAGCCATCCGCATCCGAAACGACGAGCGTGGCGAAGCCATTCTTTAGTTGACGTAGAGTTACGAGTCTGAGTCCACGAGTACAGTTTCAGGCTACCGTCACCACTGTAATTACAACTAGTCTCTCAATTCATTCGGTACTGATCCGAGTAGAAAAGCGACCTGCCCGCCGCCGGAAATACAAAACTGGCAAAACGGTCAATGTCAGCCAACGCGTGCTTGGTTCGGGCGTGGCAAAGAAGTCATACCTCGCTGACCCCCCTTTTGCAACGTAAGTAAGCCTGTAATCCCCGTAGACCGGGACAATCGCGATGGTCCCAGAGGGATCGCCGGGTTGATTTGCTTGTTCAAGGATGTCGAGTTCGCCCGTGAAGGTACCATCGTTTGCCGGATTGAAGAAGAACGAAAAGCCGTTGTAAGAAGTGAAGCAACCTTGGCAAGATTCAAGCCCTGGTGCGCCTGGTAGATTCACGACTGTAGTGAATTGCGTGTTTGGTTGTCCGAGGCTCTGCCAGCTCGTAACGGCACCCGGACCAGGATAAAAATAATGGCTGCCCTCTTGGGCACTCATAAAGACCCCATTCGGTATGACGCTGGAAAAGTTTAGGTCTCCCTGCCACGGCGCTACATAAGGGCCAGCTGGAGGAAACTCGGTGTAAGCGGCTGATCCGGTGATCGCTACCGGAGCAAAGTAGTAGGGAGTCGGCGGAATGATCGGGGTCGCGGCACAAATTGACACCGAAAAAAGAAGCACGGAAAGCGTTTTCACGAGAAATGCTCTTAGCTGGCAATAAACCAACAAGGAACGAACTTCACGCATTCGTCCCCCCATCCACCGTCAGATTCGCCCCGGTAATATACGAAGCCTCCGGACTCGCGATGAATGCCACCAGTGACGCAACCTCCTCCACGTGCCCGTACCGCCCTAGCGCCGTATTGGCGATCTGCGGCGTAGCCCACTCGCCCGACGCCGGATTCAACTCCGTATCGATCGGCCCCGGCTGGACGTTATTGACCGTGATACCGCGGGTCCCGACCTCTCGCGCCAACCCCTGCGCGAACATCTTAACCGCGCCCTTCGTCGCCGCGTAGGCCGTCAGTCCGGGCGTCATGCTGCGCTCGCCTACGCAGGACCCGACGGTGATAATCCGTCCGCCGCTCGTCATGTGCGGTAGGGCCGCATGCGTGGCGAAAAGCGTGCCCCGGATATTGATGTCGATCATGCGGTCCATCTCCTCCAGCGTGGACTCCTCGAACGGTTTCGGAATGGCCGTTCCTGCGTTGTTGACCAGCACGTCGAGCCGGCCAAAGTGCGCGATGGTCTTCTCGACCGCGTTCTTCACCGCTTCGGCGTTGGTGGCCTCCGCCTGGATCGCGACCGCTTTGCCGCCCGCGCTCTCAATGGCCTCCACGACCGCGGCGGCCGCTTGTGCGTCCCTCGCATAGGTGATCGCAACGGCCGCTCCGTCCACCGCCAGTCGTTTCGCAATCGCCGCGCCGATCCCCCGCGAACCGCCTGTAACAAGTGCCACTTTCTCCTTCAATTTAGACATCGCGTTCTCCTCTTGTCAGTACGTACTGGCGGTTCAGGATCGCACACACCCGGCATCGATTTCACCCCCATTCCCCGCTCCCATTAAACTGAAACAGCCCATGCAGAAACTGCTCGCCCTCAACCGCGGTGAGATCGCCATCCGCATCTTGCGCGCCGCCACCGAGCTGGGCCTCCGCACCGTCGCCATCTACTCCCAGGAGGACCGCCTCAGCCTCCACCGCTTCAAAGCCGATGAAGCCTACCAGATCGGCGAAGGACAGGCCCCGTGCGGGCCTACCTCGACATCGACGGCATCGTCGCCCTCGCCCGCAGACAAGGGCGTCGACGCCATCCATCCCGGCTACGGCTTCCTCTCCGAAAATCCCGCTTTCCCGCGCGCCTGTGCCAAGCCGCCGGCATCACCTTCATCGGCCCCAGCGCGGAGCTGCTCGAAACGCTGGGCGACAAGACCGCCGCGCGCAAACTCGCGCAGAAGGCCGGCGTCCCCATCGTGCCCGGCACGCCCGAAGCCCGTCACCGATCCCGCCGAAGCGCGCCGGCTCGCCGCAAGAAATCGGCTTTCCGCTGATCATCAAAGCCGCTTTCGGCGGCGGCGGCCGCGGCATGCGCGTCGTCGAGCGCCCCGAAGACTTCGCCGGCAAACTCGCGGAGCCCGCAAGAGGCCGACGCGGCGTTCGGCAACGGCGCCGTCTTCCTTGAAACGCTACATCCGCCGCGCCCGCCACATCGAAATGCAGATCCTCGGCGACCAGCACGGCAACATGGTGCATCTGTTCGAGCGCGATTGCTCCGTCCAGCGCCGCCACCAGAAGGTGGTGGAAATCGCGCCCGCCCTCACCTGCCGAGCCGCGGCCGCAACGCGCATCTGCCGACGCCGCCTTGCGCATCGCGCGCCAAGCCGGTTACTACAACGCCGGCACCGTCGAGTTCCTGGTCGATCCGATACCGGCGAGTTCTTCTTCATCGAAGTCAACCCGCGCATCCAGGTCGAGCACACCGTCACCGAAATGATCACCGGCATCGACATCGTGCGCGCCAGATCCGCATCGCGCAGGGCGCGCAGCTGCACGAGGCCCCGCTCTCGCTTCCGCGCAGGAGGACATTGCCGCTCTACGGCTACGCCCTCCAGTGCCGCATCACCACCGAGGATCCCGCCAACAATTTCACGCCCGACTACGGCAAGAATCCACACCTACCGCTCGCCCGGCGGCTTCGGCATGCGCCTGGACGGCGGCTTCGGCCTATGGCGGCGCCATCATCACGCCCTTCTACGATTCGCTGCTGGTCAAGGTCACCGCCTGGGCTCGCGATTTCCCGCAGGCCTGCCACCGCATGGACCGCGCGCTCCGCGAGTTCCGCATCCGCGGCGTGAAGACCAACATCCCGTTCCTCGAAAACGTCGTCAATCACCCGGACTTCCGCGCCGGCAGCGTCACCACGACCTTTCTCGACACCACCCCGGAGCTGTTCGAGTTCACGCCGCGCAAAGACCGCGCCACCAAGCTGCTCACTTACCTCGGCGAGATCATCGTCAACGGCAATCCCGAAGTCGCCGGCAAGCCGCTGCCCGCATCCGCTGCCGCGCCCGCCGCATCCCGCGCGCTATCCGAGCGACACCGCCCCCGGAACCCGCCAGACTGCTCGACGAGCTCGGCCCCCGAGAATTCGCCGCAATGGACGCTGAACGCAAAAGCGCCTGCTGCTCACCGACACCACCTTCCGCGATGCCCACCAGTCCCTGCTCGCCACGCGCATGCGCACCTACGATCTCGCTGGCCGTCGCCGAACTTCGTCGCCCGCCGACTCCCCGGCCTCTACAGCCTCGAAATGTGGGGCGGCGCCACCTTCGACGTCGCCATGCGCTTCCTCCTCGAAGATCCCTGGCAGCGCCTGCGCCGCCTGCGCGAGGCCATCCCCAACATCTGCTTCCAGATGCTGCTCCGCGCCTCCAACGCCGTCGGCTACACCACTTATCCCGACAACGTCGTCCGCGCCTTCATCGCCGAAGCCGCCGCGCCAGGGCATCGACATCTTCCGCATCTTCGATTCCCTCAATTACCTGCCCAATATGGAGGTGGCCATGGACGCCGTTCTCAAGACCGGCGCGCATCTGCGAAGCCGCCATCTGCTACACCGGCGATATTCTGGACCCCGCGCGCCAGAAGTATTCGCTCGCAATACTACGTCCGCATGGCCCAGCGAACTGGAGCGCATGGGCGCGCACATTCTTGCCATCAAAGATATGGCCGGCCTGCTGCGCCCCTACGCCGCTGAAACGCTCGTGCAAGCGCTCTGCGCGAGGAAGTCGGCATCCCCATTCACCTCCACACCCATGACACCAGCGGCATCAACGCCTCCACCATCCTGAAAGCCGCCGACGCCGGCGTGCACGTGGCTGATGGCGCCATCGCTTCCATGAGCGGCCAGACCAGCCAGCCCAACCTCAACTCCATCGTCGCCGCCCTCGATCACACCCCGCGCGACACCGGCCTCGACCTCGACGCCCTCAACGAGTTCTCCGACTATTGGGAAGCCGTCCGCGCCTACTACGCGCCCTTCGACACCGCCCCAAGGGCGGCACCGCCGAAGTCTACTGCACGAGATGCCCGGCGGCCAGTTCACCAACCTCAAGGAGCAGGCCGCAGTCCATGGGCCTCGGCGACCGCTGGCCCGAAATCGCCCGCACTTACGCCGAGGTCAACCTGGCCTTCGGCGACATCGTCAAGGTCACTCCCTCCAGCAAAGTCGTGGGCGACCTCGCCATCTTCCTCGTCACCCACGAAATGACCGTCGCCGAGTTCGAGAAGCTCGCCCCCGACCACCAGCTCGCCATCCCCAACTCCGTCATCGATATGTTCGAGGGCTCGCTGGGCGTTCCCGATGGCGGATGGCCGCCGAACATCCAAGCAGATCGTCCTGCGCGGGAAGAGCCGCTCGCCGGCCGCCCCGGCGCTTTGCTCGAACCCGTCGATCTGGCCGCCGCGCAAGCCGACCTCGCCAGAAAGCTCGACCGCGAGCCCGATGCGAGACGAAGTCATGAGCTACCTCATGTACCCCGAGGTGTTTTTGAAGTTCGACCACGGCCCGCAAAGCCTATGGCGATGTCGAAGTCCTTCCCTCCGCCGCAGTTCTTCTACCGCATGGAGAAAGGCGAAGAGATCACCATCGAGCTCGAGCCCGGCAAGACCCTGGTGATCAAGTTCCTCACCGTGGGCGAACCGCGCCCCGATGCGCTCCGGACCGTGTTTTTCGAGCTGAACGGCCGCCCGCGGGAGGTCGATATCAAGGACCGCAGCACGCGCCAAACGGAAGAAGCCAAAGCCAAAGCCGACCCCGCAAAAGCCGGTGAAGTAGGCGCGCCGCTGCCCGGTCTCGTAACCATCGTCGCCGTTCACCTCGGCCAGGCCGTGAACAAAGGCGACCGCCTGCTGGTTCTGGAAGCGATGAAGATGCAAAGTACGGTGTACAGTCCGGTTGACGGTAAGGTGGCAAAGCTGACGGCCCATGCCGGCCTGCAGGTGGAAGCGAAGGATTTGCTGCTGGTGATCGAGTGACCGCGTTGGATCAGATCGGCGCATTATTTGTTGTGAGCGAACTCCGGTCCATCCTAAACGCCGCCGGACTAATAGCGGACCTCAGAGGCACAAGCCTCCCGTGCCCCGTATTGTCTGACTCGCAGGGATCGGTTAGACGGATACGAAAGTGTTCCTGCGGAGGTTTCTAGTAAGATGTCCCGGTCATAACGTTATTGATTCTGGTCCGTCTGATAATTATGAGACGGAATCAGACAGTGTTGGTGATCACGGACGAACAGCGGATTGAGTTGAGCAAGTGGGCGCAGTCGCGGACGCTGCCTGCTGGTGACGTTTTCCGAGCGCGCTTGATTCTCGCGTTGGCCGATGGAGCCAGCTACAGAACAATCATGCAGACCTTGCAAACGACGGCGCCGACGATTGCGCGCTGGAAGCGGCGCTTCGAAGAGCAAGGGATGGCGGGCCTGGACCCGCGCCACAAAGGCAGCCAACCGCGCGTGGCCAATGCGGCCGTGCAGGCGCGCATCGCTCGAAAGACACAACAGAAGCCATCGGACGGCTCCACGCATTGGTCCTGCCGGAAGATGGCGAAGGCATTGAGGCTGAGCAAATCGACGGTGCAGCGGGTGTGGGCGCAAGCGCGCTTGAAGCCGCACCGGCTGGATCGTTACATGGCCTCGAATGATCCTCGGTTTGAAGAGAAGGCCGCCGATATTATCGGTCTGTACATGAATCCGCCACAGCATGCCGCTGTGTTCTGCGTCGACGAGAAGACGGCGATCCAAGCGTTGGACCGCCTCGATCCGGTGCTGCCTTTGTCGCCCGGCCGCGCCGAGCGGCACGGCTTTGAATACTATCGCCATGGCACGCTGTCGTTATACGCAGCCTTGGACGTGAAGACCGGCGCGGTGCACGGCATGACCGCCGCGAGACACACCAGCCGTGAGTTCATCACGTTCTTAAAAGGACTCGTCCAGCGTGCCGAACACGCCCGAGAGATTCACGTGGTGTTGGATAATCTCTCCGCGCATAAGACCAAGGATGTCGAGGAGTTCCTCGCCGAGCATCCTCAGGTGCGCTTTCACTTCACACCAACGTATTCGTCGTGGCTAAACCAAGTGGAACTGTGGTTCGCCAAAATCCAACGCGATGTCATCGCTCGCGGTGTGTTCACCTCGGTTGCCGATCTCGGCAACAAACTCCGCAAATACATCCGAGCCTATTCCAAATCAGCCAAGCCGTTCCGCTGGACCTACACGGATCCCAGCCGTAGAATCGTCCCTAACAAAATCGCCGGGACATCTTACTAGTAGGTCGAGGTAGCCGGCACTCAGCTGGAACCGGAGCAAAGAGCCAGCGGTCGTTCGTAGCAAAGTTCCCGGAGACCTGCGCGAGGGGGGGCGCGTAGACCAGGTTAGCCAAGCGTCACGGCTTACTCTGCCTTGAGCGAGCTCATGTCGATTGAGAATCGGTACTTGACGTCGGACTTAACCACGCGGTCCCAGGCTTCATTGATTTTCTGGATCGGAATAATCTCGACGTCGGCGGTGATGTTGTGTTCGCCACAGAAGTCAAGCATCTCCTGAGTCTCGGCAACGCCCCCGATAAGCGAGCCGGAGAAGCTCTTGCGTCCGAAGATAAGGCCGAAGACTCCAATTGGTAACGGGGTGTCTGGCGCGCCGACCATCGTCAAATTGCCGTCAACGGCGAGCAGTTGGATGTAGGCGTTTAGGTCATGTTCGGCCGCCACGCAGTCGAGGATAAAGTCAAAGGTGCCGGCGTGCTTCGCCATCTCGGATGTTTCCGTCGTCAGGATGACCTCGTCGGCTCCGAGCCGCAGCGCGTCCTCCTTCTTTTTGGGCGAGGTGGTCAGGACCGTCGTGTGCGCGCCAAAAGCGTGGGCGAACTTGACGCCCATATGGCCCAACCCGCCCAAGCCGACGATGCCGACCTTCTTGCCCTTGGTGACGCCCCAGTGTCGCAGCGGTGAGTAAGTGGTGATTCCGGCACAAAGCAGTGGGCGCAGCGCCAGCCGGGTCCAGACCCGGACGGCACCTTCAGGACGAAGTGCTCTTCGACGACAATGCAGTCTGTGTAGCCGCCATAGGTGACCTTGCCGGACTGGGCCTGCTCGGGCGAGCCGTAGGTCAGGACCATGTCTTGAGCAGAACTGCTCCAGGTTCTTCTTGCACAGTGGGGCAGGAGAGGTCCGCGCCGACCATGCAGCCCACGCCGACAGAATCGCCGACCTTCACCTTGGTTACGGCCGGGCCAACCTTGCTGACGCGCCCAATGATCTCATGACCAGGCACTGCAGGGAACACGGCAGGCATCGCGCTCCATTCATTGCGGGCATAATGAACGTCGGAATGGCAGACCCCGCAGAAAAGGATCTCGATCTGAACGTCACGTTCGCCCGGATCACGGCGCTCTACGATTGCAGATTGGAGCGGCGTTGTGGCGCTGCCAGCCGCATAAGCTTTCGATGTGAACATTCCTTACTTTACATCTGCGCCGAATGGAGAGCCCAGACAGTCGTTACATCAGGCAGCGGTTCCAAAAGCCGCGCCCAACAGCGCAGCGTTCGCTGTCCGGGAACTCCGGGCTATCCGAAAAGCTGCCAGAATAACCGCGGGTTAAGCGAGACTTCGCCGCCGCTGAGACGGAAGAAGCCAAAGCCAACGCCGATCCGGCAAAAGCCGGTGAAGCGGGCGCGCCGCCCCCAGGTTTCGTGACAACCGTAGCCGTTCACCCCGGTCAGGCTGTGAAGAAAGGAGATCGGCTGCTGGGGCTGGAACGGATTCAGGGGACGCCACCTCCGCGCTCGCCAGAGAGGCACCTTACATGCTCGTGGAACAGGCAAGGAGACCGACGTATGGCAAAACTAACAGAAGCGACGAAGAAGGCGGAGCCTAAAAGCGATTTTGGGTTACCAGAAGAGCGCAAGTATCCGATGCCGGATGCGGCTCACGCCCGAAACGCAAAAGCGCGTGCGTCGCAAATGGAGCGCCAGGGCAAACTGACCGGTTCTGACAAGAAGAAGATCGACCTCAAGGCCGATCGGGTTTTGAAGAAGAAGTGAATGGTGCGGACGATAGGGGAATCACTTTCGCCGTTTAACCCGTCTCCCGCACGTATGAATGTGATCGGAGCCGCCACGACCGTCGAATCGTTTCCATGATGCTTAGCTAAGTTGGCCAAGCTGTTTATAATACGGCGTGAAGGACTCATGAAGGGCAACATGCTTGAGGCCAAGACTCAGCTCTCGCGGCTGGTCGAGGACGCCTCGCCGACGAGGATATCGTGATCGCCAGCAACGGTGAATCCAGGGTCAGGCTTGTGCCAGTCGCAAGGCGAGTTCGTCTGGGTAATTTGGGCAAGTTAAAGAAATTCAGAGCCTTGATCGACCCGGCCTTCACCCGGAGTTCGAGGAACAAATCGCCACGAGCCTTGAGGGCTGACGTGAAACTGCTCCTCGATACTCAGGTGGCGTGATCCGTTTGACCGTTTGCTCCTGAGCATAACCGAAGCTGAAAACCTCGTGCTGCTCATGCGAACACCGTGCGCATTTCACTTGGGCGTCACTGGCCGCGGCCAAAGAGAGCTAATCCGTCGATCTAAAAACTATTCCAATACGATCTCTGTCTCTTCAGTAGAGTACCCGGATTCCCATCAACCGAGAGCATCAGGCCAGCTTTGCTCACCGTCCCCGAGTAGTAAATGGGCACCTCTGGTAAGGGAGCCCCAGATGCGCTAATCAGGTGTTGTTGAGTCGTAAATTCGATTCGCGAACCTGAAACATTGACTGGCACGATGACTGGCGGATCGGGTTCGCCTTCGGCGTCTTGAACGGCAGCATAGTAGTGTCCGCGGGCGTAAACGAGCCAGACCTCCGTCCCAACCACATCACCGGATTCCGAAAGGGAATGCATATCAGTGAAAAAGCCGGTTACCTTCGGCTCCCGTTGCGCTCCTGCAGTTGCGACTGCCAGTAGAAGCACAAAGAAAAGTCGGGATCTCATCGTATGCGACCGCCGGATCACGGTCCCGATTTAACTCGCTCACCCCTCCACCTTCACCCCGCGCCAGAACGCCACATGATCCTTGATCTGCGCCGCCTCTTTGCTCGGGTTCGGATAAAACCAGGCCGCGTCGGCATTCGATTTGCCGTTCACTTCCACCGTGTAATAACTTGCTTTGCCTTTCCACGGGCAGGTCGTCGTCGTGCTGCTTGACTTGAAGTATTCCCGCTTTACGGACTCCGGGGGGAAATAGTAATTTCCCTCCACGCTCACCGTCGCGTCGCTCTCCGCCAGAACGGTATTTTCCCAGATCGCCTTTGCCATAATCGGATGTTAACTCATGCCCGCCGCGCCTCGGACCCGCTGGTGGAATGCGGCAAACCTGCTTACGCTCAGCCGTCTGATCCTCGCGCCGTTCGGGGTTCGCGAAATACTGCTGCACCACCCTCAAAGCGCCTTCGCCATCATCTTCATCGCCGGCTGGACCGACCTCTTCGACGGCATCGTCGCCCGCGCCACCCACACCCATTCCGAATTCGGGCAGCTCCTCGACCCCGTTGCTGATAAATGCCTCCTCAGCGGCGTCTTCCTCGGCCTCGCCTGGATCGGCACCGTCCCAATCTGGTTCGTCACTCTGGTCTTCGGGCGCGATCTGTTACTCCTGATCGCCTCCGCCATCGTCCTCTCGTTCACGGCCTACCGCGATCTCAAGCCCAATCTCACCGGCAAAGCCAGCACGCTCTTCCAGATCTTCGCCGCCGGTATCCTGGTCCTGGCCAACGCCACCGGCAACCACGCCGCGCGTTCCATCGGAGATGGGCTGGTCTGGCCCACCGCGCTCCTCACCGCTCTCAGCGGGCTTCAGTACGGCTGGCGCGGTCTCGCTCACTTCCGCTCTTCCCGCGTTGACTCCATCCGGTAAATCTGTGGCAGACAAAGTGCTTAAGCAGTCTCGGCTGCGATCATCGCAACCCGAAAGGAACCCACAATGTTTGTCATCATCGGTGTGATTCTGTTAGTTGCATGGTTGTTAGGGCTCACGGCCTTCCACGTCGCCGGAGGCTTGATCCATATCCTCCTGATCCTGGCAGTCATCTCTGTGATCATGCATTTTGTGCGTGGCCGCGGAGCCGTTTAACTGCCCCACTCGTTTTCCCATCGTGAGCGCCGTGGAATCGTCTCCTGACGCTCACCGCATGGGATTTACGGTTGCCCTTTTCCCGCCTTGCTAAATTCTATGGGTGAGGGAACCTTTGCCAATCCACGGTATTGCCGGTAGACGCTTCGCCGGCGCTGCTCTTTTCACACTGCTCTCGGGATTCCACCCCGAATCGATCTTTGCGCAGACCCAGTCCACGCCGCCCGCTCCCGTGGCTCAGGCGCCGGTTGCGCCTCCACGCGCCGCGCAGCCCGTGCGTTCCGGCGGGTTCGTTCCCGGTCAACATCGAGAACCCGGCGACCCCGCAGCTATCGCGCGCGGCAAAACTCTCTACGGAATCAACTGCTCCATTTGCCACGGCAGCGATCTTGCGCGGCGGCGATATGGGCGGCCCCAGCCTGCTCCGTTCCCAGATCGCCCTGAGCGATCAGCACGGCGAACTGATTAATCCCGTTATCCACGGCAGCCTCCAGTCCGAAGGGATGCCCGCCGTCAATATCAGTGAGCAGGATGGCCTCGCCGTCGCAGCCTACGTCCGCAGCGTGATGGAAACCATCGGCGTGCAGGGAACTCCGCCTCCCACCGGCGGCCCCGACCCCAACGTACTCGTCGGCAACGCCAAAGAAGGTCAGGCCTACTTCAACGCCAAGTGCGCCAGCTGCCACTCCGCCACCGGCGATATGAAAGGGATCGCCACCCGCGTAGGCGACGCACGCGATTTGCAGACTTCCTGGGTCCGCGGCGGCTCCCGCAGTTCCCGTCGCAATGCGCGCCCCGGAGCTCCTGACCCGCGCGCCGTCACCGTCACCGTCGTTCTCCCGTCCGGCGAACACGTCGAAGGACGCCTGCTGCATGTTGACGATTTCCTCGTCACCGTCCAATTGGCCGACGGCTCCAATCGCTCGTTCCCGCGCAACGGCGACCGCCCCGCCGTCGAAGTCCACGACCCCATGAAAGGCCATCGCGACCTCCTCTCCCAGTACACCGACCGCGACATCCACGACGTCACCGCATACCTCGAAACTCTCCAATGACCCCCTCCAAATCGCTCCTTTCGAAACTGCTGCTCGCCGCGCCTCTCCTGTTGTCTCTGCAGATCGTCCACGCCCAGGGAAGTGGAGTCACGCCGGAAGAGTTGCTCAAACCCCTGAAGGACTCCTGGCCCACCTACAACGGCGACTACACCGGCCGCCGCTATAGCGCGTTGAAGCTCGTCAATCGATCTACCGTTCAGCACCTCACGCTCGCCTGGACGGCCCAGGTCACGCCGGGCGAGGGGCGCTCCGGATTCGCGCGCCCCGGCCGCGGATTCCGTACCGAAGCTCCGCCCGTCGTCGTCGGCGGTGAAGGTCCCGGCAACCTCGGCGTCGGCGGCGCCCCTATCAAAGCCTCCGTCCTCCAGGTCGACGGAACCCTCTACTTCACCATGCCCGACAACGCCTGGGCCATGGATGCCCATGACGGCCGCGAGCTCTGGCATTACTTCTGGAAGACCAAAGGCGGCACCCACATCGGCAACCGCGGCCTCGGCATGTGGAACCACTACCTGTTCATGGAAACGCCCGACGATTACCTCGTCTCCCTCGACGCCAAGACCGGCAAAGAGCGCTGGCATAAGCCCATCGCCGACCTCGCCCAGGGTTACTTCTCCACTCCCGCTCCCATCGTCGTCGGCAACCATGTACTCGTCGGCACCGGTGACGATATCGACGCGCCCGGCTTTCTCCAGTCCTTCGACCCTGAAACCGGCGAACTCCAGTGGAAGTTCTACACCGTCCCCATGAAGAAGGGCGACCCCGGCCTCGATACCTGGGCCAGCCTCGATGCCGCCCGCCACGGCGGCGCCCAGACCTGGATCCCCGGCGCCTACGATCCCGAAACCCACCTCTACATCTTCGGCACCGGCAACCCCACCCCCGCTTACACCACCGGCACCCGCGGCCCCGGCGACAACCTCTTTACCTGCGCCCTCATCGCCCTCAACGTCGATACCGGCAAGATGGCCTGGTATTACCAGACCTCCCCGCACGACATGCACGACTATGATTCCGCCCAGACCCCCGTCTTCGTCGATGCCCTCTTCAACGGCAAAATGCGCAAGCTGGTCCTCTCCGCCGCCCGCAACGGCTACTACTTCACCCTCGACCGCGTCACCGGCGAGCACCTCGTCACGTCCAAATACGGCAAGTACACCAACTGGTCGAACGGCTTGAATAAGTTCGGCGGTCCCAAACACGATCCCGAACAAAGACGCCACCGTTCCCGGATCGCTCGTCTCGCCCACCTCCGACGGCACCGTCAACTGGCAGCCGCCTGCCTTCTCCCCCGACACCGGCCTCCTTTACGTCGAGGAGAGCGACGATTACTCCCTCTTCTATCTCACCGACCTCGATCCCCGCGGCTCCATGGGCCTCGGCGGCAAAGAAGAAGCCGAAGTCGGCTCCGTCGGTAGTTACCTGACCGCCATCGACTACAAGACCGGCAAAGTCGCCTGGCGACACGAGTACTACTGCGAAGGTCTGCCCGGCGGCGGTCTGCTGGCCACCGCCGGCGGCCTCGTCTTCTCCGGCGATGGGGCGGGAAGCCTCGTCGCCCACGATGCCTCCACCGGAAAACCCCTCTGGAATACCCGCATCGGACGCATCACCAATCCACCCCAGACCTACATGCTTGACGGCCACCAGTACGTCATCGCCGCCACCGGCGATACGCTCTGGTCCTTTATGCTCTACTAACGCGGGAGATTTTTCATGCCTACTCGTCGGGACCTGTTGCAAAGCTTCGCCGGCCTTTCGCTGGCTTCCGTGTCAATGCCGCTCTGCGCGGATCCGCTCGGCCTTCCGATCGGCTGCCAGACCTATCCGGTCCGGGACATGATCGCCAAAGATTTCCCCGGCACCATCCGGCTGCTCGCCCAGTCGGGGTTTCGCTCCATCGAGCTCTGCTCCCCATGGGGCTATGCCGATTCCGGCTTTGCGCCTGTCGGCAAGTACAGAGGCGCCGAATTGCGCAAGCTCCTGAACGGCATCGGCGTCCAATGCTTCAGCTCCCACTTCGATATCAAGGAACTGCGTGAATCCCTGCCCGCCCGCCTAGCCTGGGCCAAAGACACCGGCATGACCCAGATGTTCGTCCCCAGCCTGGACGGGCCCAAGAACCCTACCATGGACGACGTGAAGCGCGCCGCCGACGGATTCAATAAAATCGGCGAGCAGACCGCGCAGGCCGGCGTGCAGCCGGCCTCCACAACGAGGATTTCGAGACCACCTCGTCAACGGCAAACGTACCTACGACGAACTCCTTCGCCTGCTCGACCCAAGCTCGTCAAATTTCAGTTCCAGGTCTCCACCATCGCCGACGGCTTCGATGCCGCCGATTACTTCACCCGCTACCCCGGCCGGTTCATTTCCATGCACGTCCAGGGGTGGTCGTCGAAAGACCCGCAAAATCGTTGCGGTGGGCCAGGACAGTCTCGATTGGAAACGGATCTTCACTGCCGCCCGCACCGCCGGTGTCAAAAACTACTTCGTCGAGATGGACCTTCCGCTCATGCAGGCCAGCGTTCCCTACCTGCATCGCCTGAAAGTCTGAGCAGTCCCCATGGAAGCTGAAATCGTTCCTCCGATTGCCTCCACCGCGTCCCATTCCCAGCGCCCCATCGAGAACGCCGCCCCGCATGCCGGAGGGATGGCGCTTTCCCTCGCCGCGCTCGGGATCGTGTTCGGTGACATCGGCACCAGTCCCCTCTATACGCTGCATGAATGTCTGCTCGGCGTCGGCGGCAAAAATGTCCAGCCTGCCGACGTCCTCGGCATCCTCTCCCTGATGGTCTGGGCCTTAATCCTGGTCGTTACCGTCAAGTACCTGTTCTTCGTGATGCGCGCGGACCACAATGGCGAGGGCGGGATTTTTGCTCTCCTGGCCCTGGTGCCGGCCCGCTTCCGCATGAACGCCCGCCATCATGGGCGCGTCACCGGCATCGCGCTCCTGGGCGTCATCGGCGCCGCCCTGCTCTATGGCGACGGCGTCATCACCCCCGCCATCTCCGTCCTGAGCGCCGTAGAAGGCCTCACTATCGCTAACGCCGGCTTCAAACCCTGGGTCGTGCCGCTCACCTGCGCCATCCTCATCGGGCTCTTTCGCGATCCAAAGCCGCGGCACCGGCAGCGTCGGCCGCCTCTTCGGGCCCATCATGCTCGTCTGGTTCTTCACCCTCGCCGCCCTGGGGATCTGGCATATCGCGGAACTCCCGTCCATCCTGCAGGCGTTGTCCCCTTACTGGGCCTTCCACTTCTTCGTCCGCCACGGGACCCACGGCTTCCTCATTCTCGGGTCCGTGGTGCTCGTCGTCACCGGCGGCGAAGCCCTCTACGCCGATCTGGGCCATTTCGGAATCGCCCCCATCCGCCGCGCCTGGCTCTGGCTCGTCCTCCCCGCTTTACTGATCGGCTACATGGGCCAGGGCGCGCTGGTCCTCACTCATCCCAAGGCCGTGGACAACCCCTTCTTCGCGCAGGTTCCCACCGGCGCCTCCACCATTGCGCTGGTCCTCCTCTCGAGCGCCGCCACCATCATCGCCTCCCAGGCCCTCATCTCCGGCGCGTTCTCTCTCACCCGCCAGGCGATGGTCCTCGGCTTCTTTCCCAACGTCACCATCCACCACACCTCGGAACAGACCGAAGGTCAGATCTACATCCCGGAGATCAACATCCTGCTCGCCATCGGCTGTCTCGCGCTCGTGCTCACTTTCCGCGAGTCCGTCAAACTGGCCGCCGCCTATGGCATCGCGGTGACCGGAACCATGGCTATTACCTCCGTCCTCTTCTTCATCGTTGCCCGCTACGCTGGAATGGGCCGCTTGGAAAGCCGTCGCGGTTCTGCCTTCTTCCTGTCCTTCGACATCCCATTCCTCACCGCCAACCTGTTCAAGTTCTTCCAGGGCGGCTACGTTCCGGTGATGATCGGCGCATCTCTCATCGCCGCCATGCTCATCTGGAACCGCGGCCGCACCAACCTCGAGCAGAAATACGCCACCCAATTCCCCAGTTCGAACGGTCCACGAGCAGATCAAACATTGCCTCTCCACGCGCGTCCCCGGTACCGCCGTCTTCATCGCCTCCAGCCCCGACCACGTTCCGCCCATCCTCGTCCACTTTGTCGAACGCTGCCGCTCGCTCCACGAGTTCGTCGTACTCCTCACCGTGACCACACGACGAACGCGCCAACGTCCCCCTCGCCGAGCGCTGCACCGTCCAGGACCTGGGCGACGGCTTCTGGCAAGTCGGGCTCTGCTTCGGATTTATGGAGCACCCCCGCGTGGCCGACGCGCTTAACCACGTCATCGGGCAGGGCCAACTTCCCGTCGATCGGGAAAGAACTCACCTACTATGTCGGCCACGAAACCCTGACCGCCACCCGCTCGACGAAAATCGGCCGCGCCGCCGAAACGATCTTTGCTTACCTGCAGCGCAACGCCGTCGACGTCGAAAGCACCTTCTGCCTGCCGCCCCGCCAGGTGATCGAGATCGGGACGCAAGTCGACGTATGATTTGCTGGATCACTCATACGCCATGTCGAGGCGCTCCGAGAGGATGGCTAAACCTTAAATGAGCGTTTCCCCAATAGAACTCCGTTATCACTCCGGAGACAAGATTACGTTGATGACTTCTGGTCCGCCAAGCAATCGGCAGACTGACTAAATCTCCGCCCCTGCTCTAAGCCGAGATTTCGTTCATAAACTTCTCGTAGCACGCCTCGCAAAAGGTGTGCGTCAAACCGAAGTCGGCTGGTAACTCGGGCTCGGCCAGCAGCCCATCGATCTCCTGCCACGTCGCGCGGTCCGCCGGAAACCGGTAACGATTGCAATTGCTGCAAATCGGCAACAGTACCGATGACGCTCGGATGGCGCCGGCAGCGAAACCGCTCTAACGATCTCCCGCAGCGTCACCGATTCGTATCGCACCAGGCCGCCCTCCCGAGTCATCGACATACGCATCTCCCGCCGCACCGCCGGGCCATCACAGCGATAGTCGAAGCCGATCGCTCGTCCCGTGTCCAACACGCATTTCTGAAGCAGCGAATAAATATGCTTCACTTCAATGCCAGCGATGAAGCCGAACAGATCACGCCCCAGGATCGCTTGCACTGAGAACGGGAAAGCGAACACCGGATCCAGAGCGGCGCTCTCCTCCGACACGTGCGCCTCGGCCCGCACAATCGAACGGTCGGACGCAACGAAGTACAGAATTCGGGTTTGCATGCCCGGCGAGCGCCCATTATATCGGACTTACCCGTCTTTTTTGTGGTTCCCGTCAGCCGTTCGCCCAATCGAGCGCCGCCGCCAGCAAAGCCACTGCCGTCTGCCGCACCGACTCCACTTCCACATACTCGTTGCAGTTGTGCGCCCCCGCGCCGCAGGGCCCGAACAGCAGCGTCGGAATTCCGAACTCGCGCTGCATCAGGAACGCGTCACAAGGATACGGCGCAGCCGTCACCGTCGCCGGAACCTCCAAACACGCCGTCACTTGCCGCGCCAGACAAGCCGTCCACGGATGCTCGCCCGACAACTCATGCCCTTGCAGCGGCGGATCGTAAAACGGCTGCCATCGAATCGCATGTTGCCGGAAGAAGAAATCCTCGCGTGCGAACGCCTCCAGGGATTCCCGCACTTCCCCCAGCACCGCCCCCGGATCCTCACCCGGCAAAAACTGGAAATACAGCCGCACCGCCCCTCGATACGGAATACTGAGAGGAACCTCCGCCGTAAGCCGGTTCGATTCCACCGCCAACACCTGTAGCGGCGCCGCCTCGACAAAGTCCGCGTACGCCCCTTCTCCGCGCACGCGCGCCCGCCGCTTCACCCATCCCTCCACCCACTGCAACAGCCGCCCCAGGTGTAAGGCCGGGCTGATCAACTCGCCCGACGAGAAGTAATGCTCGGGATCCCCCGCTTCCACCGTCAGATCCACCACGGCGCCCCCGCGTGTCGCCCGGTAAATCGCCAGCTGCGTTCCTTCCCCAATCACACACGCGTCCATCGGCGCGCCCCGCAAGCGCCCGGCCAGCGTGCCGCCCCCGCCGCCCCACTCTTCATCCACCACCGACTCGCAAACCAGATCGCCGCCCAACCGGATCCCCGCCCGGTGTAGCGCGCACGTCACCGCGAACTGCGCCGCCAGGCCCGCCTTCATGTCGAAGCTCCCCAGCCCGTACAGCCGCCCATCCACCATGCGCCCCGACCATGGCCCGTCCGTCCACTCCGCCGACCCCGGCGGCACCGTATCCATGTGGCCGTTCAATAACAGGCTCTTCCCGCGTCCCGACCCCGCCAGCGTCAGTTGCAGATTCTGCCGCCCCGCATAATCGCGATCCTTCCGCGCGTAGGCATGCCCGCTACGCTCCAGAAAGTCCACCGCGTACAGCTCCGGACGCAGCCCGTGCGCTTCCAGGAATTCCCGCAGCACGCGCTGCCCCGGCATCTCGTTTCCACGCGGCGGCACCGCCACCGTATCCGTCCGGACCAGCCGCTGCACCAGTTCGATCAGCGCGCCTTCCAGCGGCTTCATCAGCCGTCGCGCCATCTCCACGCGCCCACCCTCCACTTCCGAATTCATCGCCCTCGCCAAGTCGAATATCATAGCGGGAACACATGACCCACACTGTCCCCGAGAGAACGTCCGCCCCCCGCGATCCCGATCGCAAACAGGGCTACAACCGCTTTCTCCTCCTCGTTGCGGGACTCGGCGGCTTGCTCTACGGCGTCGACGTCGGCATCATCGGCGGTGCGCTTCCCTACCTCGAAGCCACCTCCGGCCTCAACGCCGGCCAGCTCTCCATCATCGTCGCCGCCGTCCTGCTCGGCAGCGTCTTCTCCACCCTCTTCGCCGGCCTCCTCGCCGACGGCCTCGGCCGCAAACCGCTCATGGCGCTCAGCGGTCTCACCTTCGTCGCCAGCATCCCCGTGATCGCCCTCGCGCACGGCTACGGCCCGCTCTTCTTCGGACGCCTGCTGCAGGGCATCAGCGGCGGCCTGATCGGCGTCGTCGTCCCGCTCTACCTCGCCGAATGCCTCTGCGCTTCTGACCGCGGCAAGGGCACCGGTATCTTTCAGTGGCTGCTCACGCTCGGCATCGTCGCCGCTGCCCTCATCGGCATCTATTACAGCTACCACGTGGAGGACGTCGCACGCCGGCCGGCCCCGCGGCGCTCTTCGCGTTCAAGGACCAGGCCTGGCGCCGCATCTTCTGGGTGTCGCTGCCGCCCGGCATCCTCTTCGTCCTCGGCAGCCTCCTCGTCGCCGAATCTCCGCGCTGGCTCTTCCGCCGCGGACGCAAAGACGCCGCTCGCGCAGCCCTGCTCCGCTCCCGCTCCGCGGAACAGGCCGCGCTCGAAATGGAGGAGATGGAAACCACCGCCGCTTCCCGAAGCCGCCCGCCGCCAATGCCCCGGTCGCCAAGCGGCTCGCTCCTCCGCCGCAAATACGTTATCCCCTTCGTCCTCGCCTGCGTCATCCTCTTCTGCAATACCGCCACCGGCGTCAACTCCATCATTGGCTACAACACCGGCATCCTCCTGCAGAGCGGACTCTCCGACGTCGGCGCCCATTGGGGTTACGTCATCTTCACCGCCGTCAACTTCCTGATGACCATCGTCGGCATGACCCTCGTCGATCGCAAAGGCCGCAAGTTCCTGCTTATCCTCGGCACCTCCGGCATCATGCTCTCCCTGCTCTGCGCCGGTCTCCTGTTCCTGCAAACCGAGAAGGAAAAGGTCGATTGCCGCGCCGCCATCCAATCCCGCGTCGCCCCGGACCAGACCCTCACACTGCTCTTCGATGAGAAGGAAGCCGCCGCGCTCTCGGCCGCCGCACCGAATGCCCCGAGCGCGATCGATAGCGCCCGCGCCTCCCTCGTCGTCATCTACTCCTACGGCGACTTCACCGGCGCCACCACCTTCGTCCGCTCCGCCGAGCGTCAGCCCATCCGCATCACCCGCGACGGCGCCGTCCCCTCCAACCGCATCGAAGCTTTTTTCAAGAACCCGTTCGCCGACCTGGCGGCTTCCCAAACCGCGCCTCTGCTCATCAACCGCGCACTGCTCGCGCCCGTGCCCGATCGCCGCCATGGCTGGCTCGTCGCCCTGTCCCTCTACGCCTTTATCGCCTTTTTCGCGCTCGGCCCCGGCGTCTGCGTCTGGCTCGCGCTTTCCGAACTCATGCCCACCCGCATCCGCTCCAACGGCATGAGCATCGCCTTAGTCATCAATCAGATCGTCTCCACGACCCTCGCCGCCATCTTCCTGCCCGTCGTCAGCAAGTACGGCTACAGCACCATGTTCTTTATGTTCGCCGGATTCACCGTCATCTACTTCGCCACCGCCGCCTTCTTCCTGCCGGAAACCAAAGGCAAGACGCTCGAAGAGATCGAAGCCTACTTCGAGCGTTCGCGCTCCACGCCCGTCCACTGAGTCCAGCCCACGCGGCCGTCGGCTAAACGGATCTGCAGCCACCAGCGCCTGCTTCCCCGCGCGCGCTCGCGGCCCTTGCACTGCGATTGGCATCCGCTCCCGTCCGCGTTCCGGACCCATCCCAGATCCGCATCGGCATGCCAGCGCCCCTTCGCCCAGAAATCGGCGTGCCCCTCGCCGCGTTCCGTGTAACGCAGCACCTCATCGCCCGCCGCCAGATCCAACTCCGGCAGCGCGGCCGTCACCACCACCCGGTCCGGCTGGAGAACCTCGCTGAGCCCCGACAATGCTGTGACCGAAGCTCCGCGCGGAACCGTCGACATCAGCCGCCGCGCCGGCTGCCATCTGTCAAAAACCGCGATCGCATGGATGGCCCGATATAAGCCTGCCCCGGAACCCTCGCCCGGCCAGACATCCCGCGCGATCACCGGCAGCTTTGGCGGTAAAAGGGGTGGTCCGCCGCCTGCCCCTGGCACCAGACCGCGCCTGCCAGGCACAAAACGGCGATCGCGCATCGCCAAGGCTCACTCGCCGCCCGGATACCGCTCCTCCGGCGGCGCATAATTCTCCGCGATCTCCGCCCCCGTGATCTCGATTTGCGAATGCGCCTGGATCGCCCGCGCGATGTCCTCGTCGCTATGCCCCAGACTCCGCAACTGCTCCACCTCATCGCTGATCATGCCCACGAATGCCTGGATCGGAAACCGCTCCGGTCCCAGCCCCGCCATCGTTCGCAGCGCCGTTTGCGCCTTCACCGCCTCTTCTAACGAGTAGTCTTTATCGGCCATCTTGAAACGTCACACTCCTTCCGCTGTTGATGCCCGCGGATTCGCACCGGGTGGAGAAACGTTGACGTTCTGCAGCTTCTGGAGCAGCACCGCATACCGCCGCCCCGTCTCGATCATCGCGGCATCGTTCCCGCCCAGCCGCTCATTGGCCGCCTTCAGATCCGTGAGCACGGCCTGCACGGCACTCTTCAAAAGCTCAACCTCGCCCGCATCGAAACTGGGTAGCGGTGTCATGGGAATAATTATGACAGCGCATCCACGATGCATCAGCTGGCGTTCTTAATCCTGATCGATGTTGCCGTGCAGCAAAGGTGTTTTAGTCAAGTTGTCGATAACCCCGCTGAGCGCGCTGGTCTCTCTAATAAGGAGCTGGCGGCATTCATCGGGAGCTATTCAAAACAGGAACGCTCAGACACTCCGGTGACTGGCTTTCTGTATGCGACCGCCGATCTCAACGATGATGGCAGGGACGAAGTGATCGTGTACTTCGACGAAGACCCGTGGTGCGGCAGCGGGGGCTGTACTGCCCTGGTACTTAGCCGGTTCCCATCTCTCAAAATGATCTCTAAAATCACGATCACGCGATTAGCCTTTAGCGTTCTTGCATCCACGTCTCACGGCTGGCATGACCTGACTGTCACAGTTCGGGGTGGAGGTATAACGAAGCCCTACGAATCACAGCTCCGGTTCGACGGCAGAAGCTATCCTTCCAACTCCTCCATTCCCGCGTCGAGACCGCTCAAGGGCAAGATCGGTAAAAGAACTCTGGTCTTCTCTCGCGGGGTGCTGTGAGACTGCAAAATCTACAGCAGCGTACTCTCCAAATCTGAAAATTCGTGGAAGCTTTCACCGTGATTTCCAATCCGCAATCCCTCTATCTTAAGGAAACTGTAACTGAATTGATACAGACTAAAATCCCGCAGTTTGCCATACTCATCAAGACTTGGATCCTACTCTGAGGTCTGCCCGGGTTGGCTCGCCTCCCGTGCCGGTCAGGAGTGATCCTACTCCCGTCGTCTAACCGAGGATCCTATCAGTGCGTACTTATTCTCAACCGCTTATGTGTGCTGTAGTCATGAGCGCCTTATTCTCTACCTCCGCAGTGAACGCCCAGTCCGATCGCGGCGCCGTGGTTGGAACAGCGAAAGACGTGGGGGGCGCTACTCTGCAGGGCGCGCGCGTTCGGCTTGAGCCAAGCGGCAGACAGACCGTCA
This sequence comes from Bryobacterales bacterium, assembly GCA_963814235.1. Classification (GTDB taxonomy): domain Bacteria; phylum Acidobacteriota; class Terriglobia; order Bryobacterales; family Bryobacteraceae; genus Bog-113. Next base: position 213,095 of record CAWFCA010000004.1, read on the forward strand.
CCGATAACCTGGGATTCTTCCGCATCGGCGAGATCACGCCCGGCGATTACAAGCTCACCGTCTCCTATGTCGGCTTTGCCTCGTTCGAGAGCAACATCAAAGTAGGCGTGGGCGATTCGGCTCCCGTCGACGCCGTCCTGCAGGTCGCATCCCAAACCGACGAGGTTCTGGTTACCGCTGAGCGGGTGCAGGGCGAAGCCGAGGCCATCAACATTGAGCGCACCGCTGAGAACATCGTCCAGGTCCTTCCGTCTAAAGTGATCACCAGTCTGCCAAACACAAATATCGCGGACGCCGTCGGCCGCCTGCCTAGCGTCACCTTGGAGCGCGACGAAGGCGAAGGCAAATACGTGCAAATTCGCGGGACGGAACCCCGCCTGAGTAATGTCACGATCAACGGCGTACATGTCCCCTCGCCGGAAGCTACCGTCCGCAATATTAAGCTGGATGCCGTCCCCTCGGGCATCGTCGAGCGGATCGAAGTGAACAAGACCCTCTCGCCCAACCAGGAAGGCGACGCGATCGGCGGGTCAATCAACCTCGTTACCAAGTACGCGACCGAGCAGCCCATCTATAGCTTCGGCGTCCAGGGTGGATATACTCCATCCAGGACGGCCGCTCGCTCTACGGTTACGATGGCACCATCGGCCGGCGCTTCGGAAGAAATAGGCAGCTGGGCGCGCTTATCGGGGGCACCTGGGATCACAACAATCGGGGCATCGACGACCTCGAGCCGACCCAGGCCATCGGTAATCTCAACGGCAGCAACTTCGCCTACATCAACAGCGAGGATTTCCGTACTTACAAATACGACCGCACGCGCTACGGTTTCGGTGGGAGTGCCGATTACACCGTCTCTTCCGGCATCACCGTATTCGTCCGCGCGCTTTATGCCGATTTCCGAGACTACGGCAGTACTTACGTCTACACGCCCAACGCCGGCGCCATCGTTTCCCACAACGGCTCACAGACCACCTTCGACAATACCGGCAACATGGTGTTTCGCGAATACATCCGCCGTCCGGACCAGGGCGTCTACAGCGTCGCCATGGGCGCTACCCATGCCATCCGGACTACCGTGATCAACTATCAATTTGCTCTTTCGCGGGGACATAATGACGGCGGCCAGGACTTCCCGACGACTAACTTCAGCGGTCCTTCGAACGTTACATTCGGCCTGGATAACACCAATCCCCGCCGCCCTAAGTTGTCTGCCCTGGATGGCACCAACATCTACGACCCCTCCGCCTACACCATCTCCAGGACTGTATTCCCTAAGTACAGTAGCCGCGAACAGGACTATCAGGGTAATATCTCGCTGGCCAGGGTCTACTCGATCGGCTCCCACAGTAGTACCTTTGAGACGGGTTTCGCTATTCGCGATGCCGATAAGAATCAGATTGAGAACGACCGGAACTACGATGCGACCGGGACCTTTCCCCTGACCATGTTCCTCAGCGGGGGTGGTAATCCGAATTACTACGACAAGTCGTTCGCCTACGGTCCGCTGACCAGCTACTCCAAAATCCAGAACTTTATCTCCAATAACCTGTCGGGCTTCACCCCGAACACGGACAAGAACCGGATCGTCTCCGACCCTGCCACCTGGGACACTCATGAACGCGTCTTCGGCGGCTACCTCATGGACTCCGTTTCGTTCGGCAAGGTGCGCATCCTGGGCGGTGTCCGGTTCGAGGGTACAACCGAGAACTTCAACGCCAACAAAGTCACTCTGAACGGCGGCGCTTATGACCACACCGATTCAGTGACGGGTAACTCCGGTTATGTGAACGTTCTACCCAGTGTTCAAGTGCAATACCTGCTCTCTCCTGATACCAACCTCCGTCTCGCCTACGGCCGCGGGATCTCCCGGCCGAATTTCTCCGACATCGTTCCCGCCGTTCAGGTCGATCCCAATACCAGCCCCAAGAGCCTGCAGGTCGGAAACTCCGCCCTTAAACCAACCCGCGCCAATAACTACGACGTGCTCGTGGAACATTACTTCCAGCCACTAGGGATACTCGATCCGAAGCGAGCGCTTGTTGATGGAGGAGATCGACTACAGCATGCTTTACCGCTGGTTTGTCGGCATGAACCTGGACGAACCTGTGTGGGACGCGACGGTGTTCACCAAAAACCGCAACCGGCTGCTCGAAGGCGATGTAGCATGCGAATTCTTGTGCGAGGTTGTCTCGCAGGCACAAGCCAAGGGGCTCACCAGCGACGAGCACTTCACCGTGGACGGCACGCTGATCGAAGCCTGGGCAAGCATGAAGAGCTTCCAGCCTAAGGATCGGAAAAAGAATCCGCCAGATGACCCCGGCAATCCGACTGTGAACTTCCACGGCGAGACGCGCCGCAACGACACGCATCAATCCACCACCGATGCCGACGCACGGCTTGCCCGCAAGGGTAACGGCAAGGAAGCCAAGCTCAGCTACACCGGCAATCTACTAACAGAGAACCGTAATGGGCTGATCGTGAGTACAGAGTTGTTCCAGGCCAATGGCACCGCAGAGCGCGATGCGGCGCTGGTGATGCTGGAGCGGGTTCCGACGCCACGCCGTATCACCGTGGGCGCCGACAAGGGCTACGACACAAAGGATTTCATCACTGAGTGCCGGCGAATGAACGTGACGCCGCATGTTGCGCAGAACACGAGGCGCAATGGCGGCAGCGCAGTTGACGGACGCACGACCCGGCATGCCGGGTTTGCGGTGAGCCAACGGAAGCGCAAGCGCATCGAAGAATGCTTCGGATGGCTTCTGCAGGCCGGCTTCTTCTATAAGGACCTGTCAGACCCCATCTATCCCACCGTCTCTTTCGTCCCCGCCTCGGATCCCAACTTCGCCGGCTACTTGCGGCAGCAGTCGATCAACGGCCCCAGCGCTCACATCGCCGGCTTCGAAACGGCCTGGCAGCAGCGCCTATCGTTCCTTCCCGGTCTGCTGAGCGGCTTCGGCGTGTCCGCCAATTATAGCTACACCGCCTCGCAGGTCGCCTTCCCGGTCGGCTTCTCGTCCTCAAATCCCGGAGGCATAGGCCGCATTGACCACCCCGGTCTTCAGCGACAGGCTCCCAACACCTGGAACCTGGGATTCACTTACGATAAGTCGCGCTTCTCTATGCGCTTTGGTGCAAGTCACAACGACGCGAATATCTATGCGTATGGCTATGTACACAATCCTGATATAACCAATGTCGATAAAGACCCGATCCTGGGACTCAAGGGTCCTCTTGCCGACCAGTACCTCTATGCCCACACGCAATATGACATTCAGGGTAGCTACCGTCTCTATCGCGGCCTGGAGTTCATTGCGTCGGGCCTCAACCTGAGTAACGAAGTATTCGGCTTCTACACCGGCAGTCCGATTTACCCAAATCAACGCGAGTACTACAAGCCGAGCGTGATCCTCGGCGTCCGTTGGGTCTCGGCGGTCGAACGCTAGACCGGTACACCGAAGCAAACCGCGCGGGGCGCTCTCGTCACAACTCCGTTGACAGTGGAAGCGACCCGCTATATCCTCCGCCTAATGCGGATTCTCGTGATCGACTGCGCGGGCTTTATCGGTCCTCACCTCGTGCGCACTCTCGCTCAGATAGGGCATTCGGTATCTGTTTTCCACCGGGTGAGTCGGGATGAAGTTGCCTGCTACCTGGATCTTGGGCGAGCGCCGGGATCTGGCAAGTCTTCGAAAGCCGAAATAGTGATTGACCTGATTCTCGGTTCGGGGGCGCAGGCCCAATTTCTAGCTGACTGAGGAACTCGCCGCTTCGCACCAAGTTACAAACCTATCCTCCTGCTCAGCTGAAAATGATCCAGGGCATCTTCGGCTGGCTGGACGATGGATACGAAGGATTCCAGTCGAGCGCGCCATCCCGGGGGCATCCTGAGTCGCCGGGCACGATGACGCGGTGGGATTTCACACCCGCGTGGCGACGGCGTGAGCTTATAAGGCTGCTGTGGGGGTTCTGTTCACTGTTGTTCAGTTAGCGAAAGAGCAATCAGCTCTACTCTATGAAACGACCGCTACGAGTAATGGTTACTCTGCGACAGGCCACCTGCAAGGACGCCGAGAGACGTCCCAATCGCGCGGGACATCTCTCAGGAACTGGTAACGCGCTACTTCAATACGAAGACGCTTCCTGCGCCGCCGAGGCCGCCGTAGAACGTTGTGCCGTAGATCGCTCCCTGCGAACTCTCAGATACGCTGGGGAGCGGGGCCTGACCGTCCGTGGTTCCGCTAAAAGAGTACAACGTAGAAAATGCCTTCAGAGTCATAGCAAAGGCACTTCCGCCAATCCCTGCCTGAGCGCCGCCCGTCGTTCCGTAAAACTTTCCCTGGCCATCGGTGATCAACTTGTCACTTGGATTAGCGCCTCTACCCTGACCGTCAAAATTGACCAAAACGGTTTCGGTATACGTGGTTCCTGAAGCGGGCGGGGTTAGCTGGAAAACGATTCCATCGCCGAACTTTCCGCCGAGATAGGTGGTCCCCAGGAGTGTCTTAGTGAGTGGGTCGAGGGTGACACCCGCCAGCGGATTCAACCCGTCGGTCGTTCCACCTTTCAATGTATAAATCGTTGTGAAAACAGGGGTCAACGTAGGAACCAGCTTGAAAACAGTACCGGCATTATTAGTCCCGCCCACGTAAGTCGTGCCATACAGGGTATGTTGGGGATCGGAGAGATCGGACGTCAAACCTCCATAGGGTTGACCGCCATCCGCGCCGTCCGTAAAGCTATGCAGAACTCGGGGAGTCCAGGTTCCCCCGGGCGTTGCGGGCGGGGTCAGCAGGAATACCGTTCCTTGGTTGCTGGTACCTCCATAAACGGTGGTTCCGGCAAGGGCCCCTTTGGGACCTAGAACGAGGTCGCTATTCGGATCCGACCCGTTCGTCCCATTGAATTGAAGGATCACTTGTGGAGTGAATGTGTTATTCGCCCCCGGAACCAACTCGATGACCGTTCCATTGTTTCCCACACCGCCCGTTGAGGCAGTCGTATACAGGTTCCCCATGGCGTCCATAATGACGTTGGCAGTTGGATTTCCACCGTCCGAGCCGCCCGTGAAGTTGTAAATGACTGTTTCCGTGTAGGAACCGTTCGGCTGCTGCGTGAGCTGGTAAACGATTCCGTTATTGTTTGTTCCGCCGTAATACGTTGTCCCGTAAATCAGAGGAGGGTGTTGGTTCGTGGCCGCCACCAGCAAGACTTTGCCGTTGGGACACGCGCCCCCAGGGCCGGAGTAAAAAGTAAAAACTTCGTGCAGCGATACGCCGAAAAGGCTCCCGGCCGTCATCGCGGCGCTTGCAGCCAGCAATAAAGCATTTCCCAGAAGCTTGCTTCTAGAAAGCCCGGCCCAGCAGGCGGGAATTGACACGGAATCATCCAAATGTTTCTGGCTCATTCGTAGCTCCTTGATCCAACAAACTTTATCAATGAAGACTACAACAAAAGCCTCGGATAGACAAGGCAATTCCGATATTGACGGTTTACGCGGTATTGTGGACCGCGCGAGAGTCGACATGTGGTCGGCGCGAATCCAACCCATTTAAACCATTCAAAACAGGTGGGTTTCTGATTCCATAAGCGACGACAACGGCCAGAAGGACAAGCGGGCCGATCCAACTGTACAATCCTTGCAGAAATTCTGGTTGCGACACGGGGGTGTCCTCGGGTGTCGTTCTGACCATGTAGGCAGGTAGGAAGAAAAACCAATTGGAACCTCCACGGGAGAAAAACGCCGAGCAGGCGCGGCGCGCTTTACTACTATGAAATACCCGAGTTTCTGTCGCACGAAACAGATCGATGGGCTCTCCCAACGCGTCTCTTATTGCACGGGCTTCCCGCTTCCTCGCGAATATTTGAGCCTCTCTTTGGCCGCCACATAGGAAACATTGCCGATCTCCAGGGTTAAGACCCGGATCTATGGAAGACGAATTTGCTTTCTCAACCAACCGCCGAAAGCCGAGATCGAGAGCGATTTTGTCTTACAACTACCGAATCAATGTGCAAGCTTGCCCGATATGGCCGGCATCGTTGCGTGAGACGCGGCCCATCGGTTGTGCATTGGAGTGGAATCACGCGGGAATCGATTGCTGCGGCCTCGCGAGAAGTTCTCGACGCGGAGGTAGTTCCGGTCTTGCAGAACGTTGGCCGAACGCCGTTGAGCCCGGACCGCGCGTCGCTGAAAGACTGGATTTGAGCTTAACGATATTGTGTCCCAAACCAGGGAATACAGACGCAGAGCGCCTTTTCAGACTGAAAAAGTCACCCATGTCTTAGAAACAATCTGCTGTCGGCGTGTCGCGGGCCGAACAATGGACTATTGGCGGTGAGGGTGGGATTCGAACCCACGGAACCCGTGAAGGTTCAACGGTTTTCGAGACCGCCCGATTCAACCGCTCTCGCACCTCACCGTATTTCTAATCTAGCCGATTTTCCCGACAACTTGCAAATGGTCTCCCTATTCTCGTTTCAGCGGCGGGGCAGGCGTCTCCGGATGATTCGTACGGTCCTGAGGCGGGGGAGAATTCTTAGGAGGTAGCGGGGTTCCGCGGCGCAAGGCCGAAGGCCGCAACGGGGTTAACAACAATTACAACGGCCAAGTGAGTGTTCCGACTTGTTTCGAATGACTTCCATCGGTAGTTTTGACCACTCTATAGACCTTAACCTCCCCTCAAACATATAACTCCATTGGTTCAAGAGAGACCGGAACTTCTCTAAGATGCCAAAGCAAGTATTTAACTCGCCTGCCAAAGGTACGCTATTTCGGTTAACCCCTTCCGTCGAATATACTTTGCTTCATACCTGCAACGGAAATGCCACCGGTTTCGCTTCTCTCGCCGCGGCCGCAAGTCCCGAGCGCTCGAAAACAACGCGGAAGCGCCGAAGCCTTTGCGAAAAATTCCCGTCGATGATTCATGAAACCCCCTGATGCAGTTCGCGGTACTCCCAAAGCAAATGTCTACCGCGAGTACCGGGAAAACAGATCTACCAACTCGCTCAACATCACTTCGGATTCAGCCGGTTTTCCTCGCTGAATCGTGGCCGTCACGCAATGCCTCAAATGATTTCGAAGCAAAGCCCGCCCTACGCCGCCAAGCGCCTCCTGCACGGAAGAAATCTGCACCAGAATGTCCGCGCAGTAGCGATCCTCTTCAATCATCGCCTGCAAGCCGCGGATCTGACCTTCGATACGCCGCAATCTCCGGACGTTGGCAGTCTTGATCTCCGGATCGACGCCCATGGCTTTGCGATTCGGCTTGTTCTTGTCCGAGGGGCTCAATTCCATTATGCCCCCGGCCCCTATTGTCCAAACCCTTACCGAAGCCGTTTCTCGAAGCAGCGAAATCGCAATCCGGGCCGGAAGCTGAGCCCGATCTCTCCCGCCGCCGCGTAGCCTAGCTTGGTGAACAGCCTCCCACTCGCCTCGTTTTGCGTGTTGGTATCCAACCGGATCACGGGCACGCCTCGCGTCCTCGCCACTGCCTCGGCGTGGACCAAAAGCCCCGCTGCGATCCCCATGCGCTGCCAGGCGGGATCAACGGCCAGACGGTGAATGACCAAAGCGGCTTCGGAAACGTCCCATTCGGCCCCTTCGTACTCAGGTTCCTGATCGGACGTGAATGCGGCCACGCCTGCAACCTTCCCGTCGATCTCCGCTACCCACAATTGACCTAACCGGACGTCTCGCTCGAAAACCGCGCTGTTCGGATACTCGCTATCCCACTGCAAATTGCCGCTCGCGCGCATTACCGGCACCACGCGCCTCACCAGGGCTATCACCGCATCCAGATCTTCCACGCCGGCGAGTCGCAGGAGCACCATCCCCCATTGTCCCTTTGGCCGGTGATTACTATATAGCTGAATGAAACTACGCACGCGCTGCCGTATCTTTCAAATGGGAGCTGTCCTGGCCGTTCAAACGCTCGGGCTTATGTCCATCAATGTTTTCGCGCAAACCACGGCATTCAGCACTCCCGCCATCGATGCCCGTGTGGACGCACTGCTGCGTCAGATGACTCTCAACGAAAAGATCGGCCAGTTGAATCAGCTCACCACCGGCTATGCGACTGGCCCCGGCGGAATCACCAAGAATCATGACGAGCTCCTCGCCGCCGGCAAGATCGGCAGTATGTTCAACGCCACGACGGCCCTGCAGACGAATACGTACCAGAAAATCGCCGTCGAGAAGAGCCGTCTTCATATTCCCGTTCTCTTTGGATTGGACGTCATCCATGGGTTCCGCACCACCTTTCCCGTGCCCCTCGCGTTAGCCGCCACGTGGGATCTTGATCTAATTGAGAAGACGGCGCGTTCCGCCGCCGCGGAATCTGCACGCCAGGGCGTCCGGTGGACGTTCTCTCCCATGGTCGACATTACCCGCGACGCGCGTTGGGGCCGCATCATCGAAGGCGCCGGGGAAGATCCCTACCTCGGCGCGCAGATCGCGCGTGCCTATGTCCGCGGCTATCAAGGCACCACCCTCGCCGATTCGGCCTCCATCCTCGCTTGCGTCAAACACTTCGTCGGTTACGGCGCGGCCGAAGCCGGACGCGAATACAATGCCACCGAGATCTCGGAGCGTCTGCTGCGCCAGGTCTACCTGCCGCCGTTTCACGCCGCCGTCGACCAGGGCGCGGCTACGGTGATGAGCGCTTTCAACTCGCTCAACGGGGTGCCCACGAGCGCGAACGCGTTTACCTTAACGCAGGTCCTGCGGAAGGAATGGGGCTTCCGGGGCTTCGTTGTGAGCGATTACAATTCGATCCGCGAAATCACCGCCCACGGCATCGCCAATGACGACAAGACCGCGGCCCGCAAAGGCTTTCTGGCCGGCGTCGACATGGACATGGAAGGGCACGTCTACCTTCCCTATCTGGCTTCGCTGGTGGACTCGAGAGCAGTGCCTGAGGCGCGCGTCGATGACGCGGTGCGCCGGATTCTGCAGTTGAAGTTCGCGCTCGGCCTCTTTGACCATCCCTATGTGGAGCCGAGCTCGGAGACGCAGTCGGCCCCCACGCCGGAAAACCGCGCCCTCGCCCGCCGCGCTGCCGAACAGTCGTTTGTCCTGCTCAGGAACGCTCCCCGGAATGGCTCCCCCGTCCTGCCGCTGCGCATTCCTTCGGGTGGCCGCGTTGCCCTGATCGGGCCCCTTGCTGATAGCGCCACCGATATGCTTGGCTCCTGGAGCGCCGTCGGCAAGCCGGAGGAGGCGGTCTCCTTGCGCGCCGCGCTTCAGCAGCGTGCCGATCGGGACCGCTTCCACGTTCAATACGCGCAGGGTGCCGGTCCGATCGGCGATGATGCGAACGGCATTCCCGAAGCTCTCGCTGCCGCGCGATCCGCCGACGTGGTCGTCATGGCTTTAGGCGAACGCGCCGTCGCCACCGGCGAAGGCTCCGCGCGTACCGACCTCAATCTCCCCGGCGGCCAGCAGCAGCTTCTGGAGCAGGTGACGGCCCTCGGTAAGCCCCTCGTCCTGGTCCTGTTCAACGGACGCCCGCTTACCATCGGTTGGGCGGCTGAGCATGTCCCCGCCATCCTCGAAGCCTGGTTCCCCGGAATCGAAGCGGGCCCGGCGCTGGTCCGCACCTTGCTGGGCGATGAAAATCCTTCCGGACGCCTGACCGTCAGCTTCCCGCGTACCGTTGGTCAGGAACCGCTCTACTACAATGCGCTGAATACCGGACGTCCCCTCGCCACGCCTGATGAGCCGCTCGATCCGCAATTCGGCAATCGCTACTTCAGCCGCTACATCGACCAGAAAAACTCACCCCTTTTCCCCTTCGGTCACGGCCTCTCCTACACCACGTTCCGCTACTCCGATTTGCAGGTGAGCGCTGCCCGTGTGCCGGCTTCCGCCCTCAATCGGGACAACGCCACTATCGCGGTTAGCGCCGAAATCTCCAACACGGGATCGCGGCCCGGCACCGAAACCGCGCAGCTCTACATCCGCCTTCGCGGTACCAGCGTGGCGCGCCCCATTCGCGAACTGAAAGGCTTCCAGCGTGTGGAACTGGCGCCCGGCCAGAGCCGCCGCGTTGAGTTCCATCTCACCCGGAATGAATTGAAGTTTTGGAATATCGATATGCAGGACGTGGTCGAGCCCGCTGCGTTAACGGTTTGGATTGCGCCCGACTCGAGCTCGGGGCTGTCCGGCGATATCGAAATTACCGAATAAATTCCGAAGTAATACGTCCGCAGTTTAGTAGCCGCACTGTAGGCCGAATAAGTTCCGTCAGTATTCTGCCGGCAGGCAATTCAGCGGGTTTCAGCGTGTTGGTTGAATGTGCCCGCAGCCTCCTGGCGTGTCCCCGCAATAACATGGCGCAGCCGCTCCACGGTCAGTTCCCCTCCAAACTTCCGTCCGTTGACGTAAACGGAAGGCGTGCCCGCTACGCCGTTGGCGTTGCCCAGGTCGATATCCGCCTGAATTGCCCTTCTGGCACCGTCATCCGAAAGGCAGACGTTGTATCGAGCCAGATCGAAATCTGGAATGCCGCCAAGAAAACCCCTGGCCTTTTCGTCAACATTTCCCACCGTGATCTCGCCTTGCTTGTCAAAAAAGAAATCGTGGATTTTCCAGAAGTCAGCCGGGCGCTGCTCGGCGGCACATCGCCCGGAAAGAGCTGCGCGAAGAGCCCACGGATGGAAAGGAAGGGGATAGTTCCGAAAGACGACACGAACATCGTGGGTTTCCAAATTGAGCGCGTCTTTGAGCACCGGAACCGCGCCTTTGCAATAGGGGCACTCAAAATCGGAAAATACGACGACGACAGCGCGGGCGTTCGGCGGCCCCGCCGACGGTGGATCTCCCCGCCTCAAGTCGTCGTGACGGGGGGCCTCCAACCTCTTTTGGACCAAAACCGGGTCGACCCGCGAGTCGTCCAAGCCGGTTACCAGGAACACTTGGTCCGGCGCAAGAGTGGCGCTTAGATCGGGAGGGGGACACGGGCAGGGGCAATTCGCGGCCGAGAGTTCCCCTGTGTCCCCTTGCTCCGTTTTCATCGCATAAAAGAGAAAGGCCCGACGTTGGGCTGGCTCGGGTTGGGCTCGGTTTCCATGTAGTACTGGAACGTCAGCGTCGCAGTCACGGAAGGATCCTGCGGCGATGCCGGGTCCGAATAAAGTGTGGGCCCGCAAACCACCGGGTGGCCGGTATTACTCGTGCCCCCGCACTCGCCGGGGAGGGTGAAGATGGTGGGGGCAGCGGGTTGCCAGGGCAATTCTGGCTTGAGCCCGAATACGCAAACACGAGCCCCTGAAAGTCCTCGGTAGCCATGGCATTGAACTTCGTGTTTGGGGCCTCGCTTGTCGTGCAGGACGGGACCCCGGTTACTGAGACCGAGCTAACTATCGGCGTCAATTGGTGCGGACAGGTAGGTTCTTGAGCTTGCGCGCGAGCGAGCACCGCTGCGCAGAGGCCCACGGCAAGGACGCAGCTCGGACTGCTCCTTCAGGATGCGAATGAATGT